>NZ_JBVKBD010000005.1:0-490350 GCF_055657365.1 Streptomyces sp. NPDC107559
CGCCCGGTTACATTCCGAACCCGGAAGCTAAGCCTCACAGCGCCGATGGTACTGCAGGGGGGACCCTGTGGGAGAGTAGGACGCCGCCGAACAATTTTTGAGAAAACCCCCGTGCCGTTCGGCACGGGGGTTTTCTGCGTTTAGGCTCGACCCCATGCGCTATGACCTGGTTATTTTCGACAACGACGGAGTCCTCGTCGACAGCGAGCCGATCTCCAACCGGCTCCTGGCGGCCTATCTGACGGAACTCGGGCACCCCACCTCGTACGAGGACTCCATTCGTGACTACATGGGATCCGCGATGCACCGGATCCATGACCTCGTCCAGGAGCGCACGGGCCGGCAGCTGCCCCCGGACTTCGACGACGTCTTCCATGCGCGGGTGTTCGCCGCCTTCGAGCGGGAGTTGAAGCCCGTGCCCGGAGTCGCGGACGTCCTGTCGCAGCTGACGGCGGACGCCGTGCCCTACTGCGTCGCCTCGTCGGGCAGCCACGAACGGATCAGGGTGGGACACCGCACGACCGGACTCGACCGCTGGTTCGACGAGGACCGGATCTTCAGCTCCCAGGACGTCGGGCGGGGGAAGCCGGCGCCGGACCTGTTCCTGTACGCCGCCGAACGGATGGGGGTCCCGCCGCAGAAGTGCGTCGTCATCGAGGACAGTCCCCTCGGGGTGCAGGCGGCCGTCGCGGCCGGGATGGACGTGTACGGGTTCACCGCCATGACACCCGCGGAGCGGCTCGCCGGGGCCACCCAACTCTTCTCGGACCACAGGGAGTTGGCTGACCTGCTGGTGTGACCTGGGGCAGCGCGGCGCGCTGACATTTGTCATGCGGAGCTCCGGACGATCGTTTCTACTGGCGGACCGGGCCCTGGCGGGAAGCTGAGGGCATGACGACGAACACCGAGAGCAAGAGCCAGAGCCAGAGCAAGGCCGCCAACTTCGCGCCGCTCCTCGTGGACGTGGCGGTGCCGATCGGGTCGTACTACCTGTTCAAGGACGGGTTCGGGACGAGCACGCTGATGGCGCTCGGCCTCAGCAGCGTTGCGCCGGCCCTGCGCACCGCGTGGAGCGTGGCCAAGGAGCGCAAGGTCAACGCCTTCGCCCTGCTGATCCTCTGCGTCAACGTGGTCACGCTGCTGCTCAGTTTCGTCGCCGGTGACCCGCGGCTGATGCTCGCCAAGGACAGCGGCGTCAGCAGCGTCATCGCCATCGGCATCCTGGTCTCCGTGGTCATGGGGAAGCCGATGATGACCGCCGGGATGAAGCCCTGGCTGGTGAAGGGCGACGCGGCGCGGGAGGCCGCCTGGGCGCGGCTCCAGGCGGGATCGCCGGCCTTCCGGCGGGCCGAGCGGGTCTTCTCGCTGGTGTGGGGTGTGGTGCTGCTCGCGGAGTGCGCCGTGCGGGTCGTGGGCGCGTACACGCTGCCCGTGGACACCATGGTCTGGCTCGGTTCGGTGATCATGGTTGTCGCGATGGTGCTCGGGTTCCTGGTCAGCGGGGCGCTGGCCGCGGGTCCCATGGCGCACATGGTGATCGCCGAAGCCAAGTCCGAGGGCGCGGTGGTCGGCGGTTCCGCCCCGGCCGAGCCCGCCGCGGCCCGCGGTGCCGTCGCCAAGGTCGCCGCAGCCAGGTAAAGCTGAGCGAAATTCATCTTTGGCTTGATCTACCCACGGGTAGTCCGGGGCCCTACGCTCGCCGCCATGACAGATGTGCTGCGGCGCGGTAGGGCCTCGTTGGCGTTCAGTTTCTTCGCCCAGGGCGCCGCCTTCGCCCTGCTCGTGACGCGGATCCCGGCCATCCAGGATCGGTACGGCGTCTCCGACGCGCTCCTGCCCGTCTTCCTCGCCGCCGTACCCGTACTCGCGGGCGTCGGCAGTGTGACGACCGAGCAGCTGGTGAAGCGAATACCGCCGAGCCGGCTGCTGCGCTGGTCCCAGCCTGTCGTGCTGCTGGCGCTGCTCGGTGTCGGCGCCGGGGACCGGATGGTCGAGCTGGCGGTCGCGCTGGCCGCGTTCGGGCTGGCCGTGGGCGCGCTGGACGCGTCGATGAACATGCTCGGGGTGAGCCTCCAGCGGGCGTACGGGCGCAGCATCATGCTCAGCTTCCACGCCGTGTACAGCCTGGGCGGGATCGTGGGCGCCTCGCTGGCGTGGGTGGGCGCGCACTGGCACCTGGCGCTGTGGGTGTCGTATCTGCCGGTCGTGGCGGTGCTGCTGCCGGCCGCGCTGGTCGGGAGCCGGTGGTACGTCGACGGGGATTCCGAGCCGGTGGACGGCGAGAGCGGCGCCGAGGCGGGCGCCGGGAGCGGTCTGGTGTTCAAGCTGCTGCTTCCGCTCTGTCTGGTGATGACCTTCGCGTACATCGGCGACTCGACCGTCTCCAACTGGAGCGCGAAGTACCTCCAGGACACCCTGGGGAGCTCGGAGCAGCTGGCGACCGTCCCGTACAACGTGTACATGGTGACGACGCTGCTCGGGCGGACGATCGGGGACTTCGGCGTCCGGCGGTTCGGCGCCGCGGCGGTGGTGCGGCTGGGCGCGCTGGTCGCGGCGGCCGGGTTCGCCGTGGTGGCCGGGGCGCCCGGGGCGTGGGTCGGGATGCTCGGTTTCACCTTGCTGGGTCTGGGCCTGTGTGTGCTCGTACCGCAGACCTTCGCCGCCGCCGGACGGCTGTTCCCGGGGGCGTCGGACGCGGCGATCGCGCGGCTGAACATCTTCAACTACGTGGGATTCCTGATCGGTTCGCCTCTGGTGGGCGCGCTCGGGGACGCCTGGAGCTACCGCGGGGCCATGCTCGTACCGATGGTGTTGGTGCTGGTGACGCTGGTGTACGCCAGGTCGTTCGCCGCTCGGTCGGACCGATACGGTGGCGGGCATGAGCGGCCGCGCACAGCTGATGTGGGACGAGGCAGTAACGGGCTATGACTTCGGTCCGGACCATCCGATGGATCCGGTCCGGCTCGCCCTGACCCGGAGCCTGGTCGGCGCCTTCGGGCTCGACAAGGACATCGACGTGGTCGCGGCGAAGCCGGCCGGGGAGTCGACCCTGCGGCTCGTCCACCGGGAGGACTACGTCGAGGCGGTGAAGGCCGCGTCGGCGGATCCCGCGGCGGCGGACCAGTCGTACGGGCTGGGGACGGTGGACGATCCCGCCTTCGCCGGGATGCACGAGGTGTCGGCGCTGATCGCGGGCCAGTCGGTGGGGGCGGCGGAGGCGGTGTGGCGCGGGGACGCGTTGCACGCGGTGAACTTCGCGGGCGGGCTGCACCATGCGATGCCCGGCTCCGCCTCCGGGTTCTGCGTCTACAACGACGCCGCGCTCGCGATCGCGCGGCTGCTGGAACTGGGCGCGGAGAAGGTCGCGTACGTGGATGTCGACGTGCATCACGGCGACGGGGTGCAGGCGGCCTTCTGGGAGGACCCGCGGGTGCTGACGATCTCGTTGCACGAGCACCCCCGGACGCTGTTCCCGCAGACGGGGTGGCCGCAGGAGACGGGTGCGGACGCCGCCGAGGGCACGGCGGTGAACGTGGCGCTGCCGGCCGGGACCGGGGACGCGGGGTGGCTGCGGGCGTTCCACGCGGTCGTGCCCGAGCTGATCGCGGACTTCGGGCCTCAGGTGCTGGTGAGCCAGCACGGGGCCGACACGCACTTCGAGGACCCGCTCGCGCATCTGGCGGTCTCGCTGGACGCGCAGCGGGCCGTGCAGTCGGCCTGTCACGAGCTGGCGCACACGTACGCCGACGGACGCTGGGTCGCGCTGGGCGGGGGCGGGTACGCCGTGGTGGAGGTCGTACCGCGGTCCTGGACGCATCTGGTGAGCATCGCGGCGGGCCGGGAGATCGCCCCGGAGACGGTGATTCCGGAGAGCTGGCGGCAGGAAGTGTTCGCGCGGGCACGGCAGTTGGCACCGATGCGGATGACCGACGGGCGGTGGCCGGTGGCTTGGGCGGACTGGGAGTCCGGGTACGACCCGGCCGACCGTCTGGACCAGGCGGTGCTTGCCACGCGGCGGGCGGTGTTCCCGTTGCGGGGGATGTTGGCGTAGCCGCTCCATGCTCCGCTGGGGGTGTTGTGGGTGACCTGCGGGGTTCGTGGCGGCTGGTTGCGCAGTTCCCTGCGCCCCTGGGGGGTCGGGCTGGTGTTGTGTGGGACCTGCGGGGTTCGTTGTGGCTGGTTGCGGAGTTCCCCGCGCCCCTGGGTGGTCGGGCTGGCGTTGTGTGGGACCTGCGGGTTCGGCGTGGCTGGTTGCGCCGTTCTCCGCGCCCTGGTGGCGGGGGGCGGGGTTAGGCCAACAGTGCGGTGTTCGGGGGTTTTGTGGGCGGGGGTGGTGCGGGTCCGTCAGCATCGCTCACGTGTTGAGCATCGGCGCTCTGCGCGCCCATCTGCTGACCGCGCATCTGGCCGGGCCCGTGGCCACCTCCCGGGAGGAGAGCCTGCGGAGCTATCGGCTGTTCGCCGCCCGGGATCCCCGGGTGCTGATCGGGCTCGATCCCGAATGGTCCTGGTCGCTGCGGGATCTGATCGGGCTGATGGCGGACAAGTGCGGGGTCTCGGGCGACCCCGGTTGTGTCTCCGGCCATGATGTGATCGACCCGGAGCGGACCCTGGCCGCCCTCGACGCCTTCGCCGACCGGCTCGCGGCGGTCGCCCGGCGCGGTGCTCCCGTGCTCCTCGGCACCGGGCACCCGCACCGTCTGCTCGGTTTCTACGCCGCGCTTGCGGACGCGTTGTCGGCGGCAGGATGTACCGTCATCGTCCCAGCGAAGGGTCGCTGTGTCGACATAACGACCCGGTTCGGTCTACGCACGTACAACCTTGATTACGTACAGGGGGTCGCGCTCGTAAGGGAACCCGACGCCGAACGCCCCGGTTGTGAGCCGGGCGCACATACGCACTCGCCGCTCCCGGTTCGTACCGCTCTGGCCGGGGCGGCCGACGCCGGCGGGCCCCTCCCGGAGCTGGTCATCGGGGACCACGGATGGGTCTGCGGGGCAGGTCAGCTGGGGTTCGAGGCCATCGGTCTGGCCGACACCGACGACCCCGCGCTCTTCGTGGGGGAGGCCGAGGGGTCCGTGTCCGTGGTAGTTCCACTTGATGACGCCGTGCGATCCGATTACTACCGTCCGCTTACCCGCTACGTACTCAATCGAGCGTGTCTGTCACAGTAGGCCGCGGATGGGTGCACCTCTTCCCCACTCGCATCACCCGCCCCTAGTCTGGGGAGTGAGCACGCAACGACGAAGAGTCACCGGAAGGGGAAGCCGGTGGCCGTCGAGTGCGGAAGGTTCAGGTGGGTGTCATGGGTGCAGCTGGCGAGAGGCCTCTGAACGAGGTTCAGTTCCTTACCGTGGCGGAGGTCGCCTCGGTGATGCGAGTTTCGAAGATGACCGTGTACCGGTTGGTGCACAGCGGTCATCTGCCCGCGATCCGGGTGGGGAGGTCTTTCCGCGTCCCGGAGCAAGCGGTTCACGAGTACCTCCGTGAGAGCTATGTGGGGGTGGAGACGGCCTGACGGCTGTTCCGGGAAGACCCGGAAACACCTCGATTACGACCTCAGCGCTCGGACGGGTAGGCTAGCCCCTCGTAGGTCGTATGGGCCCATGGCGCCCAGCACCGAGTGATGAGAAGTGAGCGAGGGTAGTCGTGGGCTCTGTTATCAAGAAGCGGCGCAAGCGGATGGCCAAGAAGAAGCACCGCAAGCTGCTCAAGCGCACGCGCGTTCAGCGTCGCAACAAGAAGTAGGCGACAGCGCGAAAGCGTGTCACTGTGGCCCCCCACCGCGATAGGTGGGGGGCCACAGTCCTATCCGGAACCCGTGTTCGGAACCACTGTTTTGCGACACTCGCCGTCGCTTCGTGCATCGCGCGGTCATCACAGCGCAATATCGACCCGCTAAGTTGGCCGCAGACGGGGAACGCAGGCAGGGTACGAGGCCTGGGCAGATGACGGACCCGGGCAGGGTGCGAGGTCGGGAAGGAAGGCGCTGATCTTGGGCAAGGTCGTGCTCGTGACCGGGGTGGCCCGTCAATTGGGGGGCCGGTTCGTCCGGCGCATCCAGCGCGACCCGCAGGTGGACCGGGTCATCGCCGTGGACGCCGTGCCGCCCGAGCACCATCTCGGGGGCGCCGACTTCATCCGGGCCGACATCCGGCAGCCCGCCATAGCGCGGGTGCTCGCCGAGACGAACGCGGACACGGTCGTCCATCTGGACGTCACCGCCACCGCCCTCGGCAGCGGCAGCCGGACCACGGTCAAGGAGACCAACGTCATCGGCACCATGCAACTGCTCGGCGCCTGCCAGAAGTCCCCGACCGTCAAGCGGCTGGTGGTGAAGTCCAGTACGAACGTCTACGGGTCCGCGCCCCGCGACCCGGCCGTGTTCACCGAGACGATGCCGCCCAAGTCGCTGCCCAGCGGCGGCTTCGCCAAGGACACGGTCGAGGTCGAGGGATACGTACGGGGATTCGCGCGGCGCCGGCCCGATGTGGCCGTCTGCGTCCTGCGGTTCGCCAACATCCTCGGCCCGACCGCGGACACGCCGCTCGTGTCGTACTTCGCGCTGCCCGTGCTGCCGACCGTCCTCGGCTACGACCCGCGGCTCCAGTTCGTGCACGAGGACGACGTGGTCGAGGTGCTGCGGATCGCCTCGCACGAGCCGGCCCGCGGCACCCTCAACAGCGGGACGTTCAACATCGCCGGGGACGGCGTCCTGCTGCTCTCCCAGTGCTCCCGGCGGCTCGGCCGCCCCACGGTGCCGCTGCTGCTCCCCGCGGTCACCTGGGCGGGGTCCCTGGTGCGTACGCTGGGAATGACGGACTTCTCGCCCGAGCAGATCCGGCTGCTCACCCACGGCCGGGTCGTGTCGACCGACCAGATGCGCGAGACGCTGGGATTCACGCCGAAGTACACGACCGCGGAGACGTTCGCGGACTTCGCCCGCAGCCAGGGACCCGGGCTGCTGCCGCCGGAGGCCCTCGCGGGGGCCGTCGACCGGATCGCCGCGCTGCCCCTCGCGGGCGGCGGTCACCCCCAGACGCCGAGCGCCAACTGAGGAGCGCACCAACGATGGCGGACGCCAAGGTCATTCCGTTCGACGACGACCGGTCCCGCGGGAGCGCCGTGCAGCGGCCGTCGCGGCGCCGCGGTGCGGGAAGCCGGCGCAAGGGCGGTGAACCCGCCAGGGTCCGCGAGGTCCAGCAGGTCCAGCCCCTGCCCACCCCCGCGGCCGGACAGGATGATGTTCCTGTGACGCACGAGGAACAGCCCTCCCAGGGACCGCAGGACGGCGCGGGCAGCGGTCTGGAGCGCCGGGTGGCGAGCGGGCTGGCGTTTCTGCGCCGCCGCCTCACCGGGGACTACGAGATCGACGACTTCGGCTACGACGAGGAGCTCACCGACCAGGTCCTGATGTCGTTGCTCCGACCGCTGTACGACAAATACTTCCGGGTCGAAGTGAAGGGCATCGAGAACATCCCGGCCGAGGGCGGCGCCCTGATCGTGGCCAACCACTCCGGCACGCTCCCGCTGGACGGCCTGATGATGCAGGTCGCCGTGCACGACCATCACCCCGCGGGCCGGCATCTCAGGTTGCTCGCCGCGGACCTGGTCTTCGTGCTGCCGGTGGTCAACGAGCTGGCGCGCAAGCTCGGCCACACCCTGGCCTGCACCGAGGACGCCGAACGGCTGCTCGCACAGGGCGAGGTGGTGGGGGTGATGCCGGAGGGCTTCAAGGGCATCGGCAAGCCCTTCAGCGAGCGCTACAAGCTCCAGCGTTTCGGCCGGGGCGGCTTCGTCTCCACGGCGCTGCGCCAGGGCACTCCGATCATCCCCTGCTCGATCGTGGGGGCGGAGGAGATCTATCCGATGATCGGCAACGCCAAGACCCTGGCGCGGCTGCTGGGATTCCCGTACTTCCCGCTCACGCCGACCTTTCCGTGGCTCGGCCCGCTGGGTGCGGTTCCGCTGCCGACGAAGTGGACGATCCAGTTCGGCGAGCCGATCGCCACGGACGGCTATCCGCCGGAGGCGGCCGAGGACCCGATGCTGATGTTCAACCTGACCGACCAGGTCAGGGAGCAGATCCAGCACACGCTGTACAAGCTGCTGGTGCAGCGCCGGTCGGTGTTCTTCTGAGTTTCCCGTAGCCGGATACGGCGATGGGGGCGGCCTTCCCGGGAAGGCCGCCCCCATCGCCGTACCGCTGTCGCCGTCGTGTCTAGCCGGCGTCCTGGCTGTCGATGCCCAGGCCGGGCAGCAGGCCCGGGAGCAACGGCGGGAGGGTGACGTCGGGTTCGGCGACCGACGGGCTCGTGGACGGGGAGGCGCTGCCGGTGTCCTTGGGCGGGTCGAGCAGACCGCCGGTGCTGCCGCCGAGCAGTCCGTCGCCCTCGCTGCCGGTGCCGGCCGACCTGCTCGGCCCGCCGGTGCCGGAGTGGCCGGTGTCGGAGGTGCCGGAGCCGGTGCTGGGCGCGCTCGACCGGTGGGCGCCGGACGAACCGTCGGACGTCGAGCCGGGGCTCTGCCGTTGGCCTCCGCCGGTCCGGGCCGGGGCCTGCGGGAGCATGGACTGGAGCGGGGCGACCTCTTCGTCTATGGCGTCGAACACGGACGACACCTGGTCGCTGACGTCCCCGAGCTGGACCGGGAGCTGTTCGCGCAGCGCGCCCCAGGCCTCCCGATGGGAACGGGAGAACGTGGAGAGGGCCTGGATGGGACCCAGGGACTCGGGGTCGCGTTCGAAGGCCGCGTGCAGCAGCCGGTGGCCCTCGGTCGCGTCGTGCTGCATCCCGGACAGGGTGCGGCGGACCTCGCTGAGGGATTCGTGGTCGAGGTGGCCGCTGCGGCCGCGCTCCATCAGCCGACGTGCCTCGCTCAGCCGGGTGGAGGCCTGGTCGAGGTAGGAACGGCCGCGTTCGTCGTCCCCGTCGGACAGATGGTTGAGCTTGAAGTCCTCGATGCCGCGTTTGAGTCCGTAGAGCGAGTCGCCGGGCAGCGCGTCGGAGCTCGCGGAGGCGACTCCGCCGAAGGCTCCCGCGGCGACGCCGACGCTCAGCCCGCCCGCGGTCAGGCCCTTGGCCAGGCGGGAACGCGGTCGGAACTTGCCGAGTCCGGTCGCCCGGTGTGCGCCCCTCGACCGGGAGCGCTGCTCGGGCAGCGCAGTGTCCGTCGCCCCGCCGCCCAGCGTGCCCTCGCGGAGCATGGTCTCCATCGCGGCCACCAAGCGGGCCCGTTGGACGACCTTGACCTCCGGGTCGAGCTCCGGTTTGGGCAGTGCGCCGAGACCGGTGGTGAAGGTCAGCAGCTGACCCTGCTCGGTCCGTTCCGCAGCAGCCGGGGACGACGGAGCCGGTCCTTCGGACTGCTCGGCCGCCGTGCCCAGGTCGGACAGCTCCTCCAGGGCCTGGGCGAAGGCGTTCGCCCGCCGGTGCGCCGATACGTTCGCGATCACTGGCGGCACCTCCTCTCGTCATGACGGTCGGCTCCCCAGGGGGTCCTGAGGGTTGCACACCCTGACCAAGCCCATACGAACGAGTGATCGAAGTCGGCCAGGGAGTGACCACAGGGAGCCTGCATCCCGCACAACGAGCGGCGCGGCACTTGGGTTACGGACGACGGATGATCGGATCGCGAAGTCAACGGTCTTTCACTGAACGTGAGTTGGTGATTGCTGAGAGTGTCCGCCGGGTCAACGGGCGTCGTCCGGGAGGAGCCGCGCCAGGGTGCGGACGGCGCGGTACTGGAGGGTCTTGATGGCGCCCTCGTTCTTGCCCATCACGCGGGCGGTCTCGGCGACGGAGAGCCCCTGGAGGAAGCGCAGTGTCACGCACTCCTGCTGCTGGGGGTTGAGTCGGCGCACGGCGTCGAGCAGGGCGGCGTTGGAGAGGGACTCCAGGACGGAGTCCTCCGGGGAGCGCTCGACCTCGTTGGCGTCGAGCATCTCGCCGGTGGTGACCTCCAGCCGGAAGCGGCTCGACTTGAAGTGGTCGGCGACGAGGTTGCGGGCGATGGTGACCAGCCAGGCGCCGAAGTCGCGGCCCTGCCAGGTGAAGGTCCCGATGCGGCGCAGGGCGCGCAGGAACGTCTCGCTGGTGAGGTCCTCGGCGGTCGCCTTGCCGCCCACCCGGTAGTAGATGTAGCGGTACACGGTGTCGCTGTACTGGTCGTAGAGGCGGCCGAAGGCCTCGGTCTCGCCGGACTGGGCGCGCTCCACGAGGTCCATCATGCGGGCGCTGTCGCTGTCGGCGGCCGGACGGCGGACGGTGGCGCCGGTACCGGTACCGGCGCTCGCCGAACGTCCTCGTCTGCCGACCGTGGCGCTCCCCTCGGCCAGCGCGTAGCAGGGGCCGACGGGGGTGGTGGTGGCGAAGGCGGGGGCGTTGTGGACGGCGGGGACGGGGTACGCGGTGGGGACGAAGCCGCGCAACAGATCATTGACCGTAGCGACCGTTGCGCGCAGCGTAGCCAGGCCCGAGGCGTCAACCCCGACGTGTGGGTACACGGGACTCCCAGAGGCAGAGCTTCCATCACGTGCAGTGCGGGACCGTTCACCCGTCGTAGCGACGGAGGGGTACCGGTTTGCGTCTGAGGAGAATAACGCTTCGTGCAGGCACTGCTACACCCAGTTGCTCAAATCATCGATTACGTCGCTTCTGCAACCGATTGACGCCTGAACGAGTACCGGAGAGTGAGCGATTGCTGATCGGAAATCTTCGGGTTGAGGGTGGGTCCAGGCGTGTTGTGGCCGGGTCGCGCAGCGAGGACTGGGCGGGGCTGGGGACGGGTACGTCACCGCGAATGGCCGGTTCGTGAGCGGGCGTGACTGAATCGGGGCGTCGTGACCGAATCGGGGCGTGGGGACCGGTCGGACCGGTCCCCACGCCCCGGGGGTCGTGCACTGCCGCTGTGTCCGGGCGGCGGTTACCGGCGCCTGCGGTGCAGGGCGATCGCCGCCGCCGTGCCGCCCGCCACCGCGCCGACGCCCGCCGCCGCGGGGATGCCGACCTTGGCCGCCTTGCGGCCCGTGCGGTAGTCGCGCAGACGCCAGTCGAGGCTCCGGGCGTGTCGGCGCAGCTTGGAGTCCGGGTTGATGGCGTAGGGGTGACCGACCAGCGACAGCATCGGGATGTCGTTGTGCGAGTCGCTGTACGCGGCGCAGCGCGAGAGGTCCAGGCCCTCCGCGGCGGCCAGGGCGCGTACCGCCTCCGCCTTCGCCGGGCCGTGCAGCGGCTCGCCCACGAGCTTGCCCGTGTAGATGCCGTCGACGGACTCCGCCACCGTGCCCAGCGCGCCGGTCAGGCCCAGCCTGCGGGCGATCACCCCGGCGATCTCCACGGGGGCCGCCGTGACCAGCCAGACCCGCTGGCCCGCGTCCAGATGGGCCTGGGCGAGGGCGCGGGTGCCGGGCCAGATGCGGCCGGCCATGTACTCGTCGTAGATCTCCTCGCCGATCGACATCAGCTCGGAGACCCGGTGGCCCTTGACGATGGACAGGGCCGAGTCGCGGGCGTCCTGCATGTGTTCGGGGTCCTCGACGCCGGCCAGTCGGAACCACGCCTGCTGCCAGGCGAACTTCGCGAGGTCGCGGGTCTCGAAGAACTTCCGTTTGTACAGGCCCCGGCCGAAGTGGAACAGGGCGGCGCCCTGCATCACGGTGTTGTCGAGGTCGAAGAACGCGGCGGCTTTCTCGTCGCCGAGCACGGGGAAATCGGGCTCCTGGGCGGAGGCCTCCGGCTGCGACGACTTGCGCGCCGCCTCCGCCGAGGCCTCGCCTGCCAACACGCTCCGCGCCGTGGCGGAGCGCCTACGGGGAGTGAGCCATCCGAGAGCGGCCATGGCGTGAGCATAGCCATTCTGTTCGGTGGTTCCGGAGTCGCGAGGTTTGGAGGGTGTGAACTCTCCGCTACCGGGCCGTTAAAGAACCGGCCGACAGGGCGCGAGAATGGGGGGCATGAGTCCCCTCTTTCGGCGTAAGTCTCCCCAGGAGCGCGTGGTCACGCTCATCGGCAAGCCGGGGTGTCATCTGTGTGATGACGCACAGATCGTGATCGAAAAGGTCTGCGGCGATCTCGGCGTGCCGTGGGAGCGCAAGGACATCACCCAGGATCAGGGGCTCCACGACCAGTACTGGGAGCAGATTCCCGTCGTCCTCGTGGACGGACGGCAGCACACCTTCTGGCGCGTGGACGAGCAGAGGCTGCGCAAAGCACTGACCGACTAGTCCAAGTAGCCGGGAAAGTCGCTTAGGATCGATGGTGAGTAGGTCTCGGGGGCGGGAATCGTGAGGAGAGTGTGCGTTTTTGCCCCCGGTTACCAAGGAACAGCGTTGCGTGTGCATCGGGTTCCATCACCTGCGTCACGGGTGCGTGACCCCGGTCACGTTGGCTGGGCAAATCGGACACCATCTTTGTGCACACGTTCACAAAGACATAGCCTGCATTCGACGGGGCGGTCTGGGGACATACGACCGCCCACAGCCCCGCTCTACCCGCAGGAGCACTGTGGCAACTGGCCGAACTCACCGACCGGCGACCCGTAGCCGAGGGATTCCCGAGGCCACCGTCGCCAGGCTTCCGCTGTACCTCCGCGCTCTGACGGCACTGTCCGAGCGTTCGGTGCCCACGGTCTCCTCCGAGGAGCTCGCGGCCGCGGCGGGAGTCAACTCCGCCAAGCTGCGCAAGGACTTCTCCTACCTGGGTTCGTACGGAACGCGCGGTGTCGGCTACGACGTCGAATACCTCGTCTACCAGATCTCCCGCGAGCTGGGCCTGACCCAGGACTGGCCGGTGGTGATCGTCGGTATCGGAAACCTCGGTGCCGCCCTCGCCAACTACGGCGGTTTCGCCTCGCGCGGTTTCCGGGTCGCGGCGCTGATCGACGCCGACCCGGCGATGGCCGGAAAGCCCGTCGCGGGCATCCCGGTCCAGCACACGGACGAACTCGAGAAGATCATCAAGGACAACGGCGTGTCGATCGGTGTGATCGCCACGCCCGCCGGTGCCGCCCAGCCCGTCTGCGACCGGCTCGTGGCCGCCGGGGTGACCTCCATCCTGAACTTCGCGCCGACCGTGCTGTCCGTGCCGGACGGCGTCGACGTGCGCAAGGTCGACCTCTCCATCGAGCTGCAGATCCTCGCCTTCCACGAACAGCGCAAGGCCGGCGAGGAGGCCGCGGACGCCGAGGGCGCCGCCGCGGCCGCCGTCGTCCGCAAGGACTCCGCCGAGCAGGGACCCGACGGGGACGTACCCGCCGTGATGCCGGCATGAGTCTCCTCGTCGTGGGACTGAGCCATCGCAGTGCCCCGGTCAGCGTGCTGGAGCGCGCTTCGCTGAACGCGGACGCCCAGATCAAGCTGCTCCAGGACACCGTCGCCGCCGAACCGGCCGCCGAGGCCACCCTCCTGGCGACCTGCAACCGCATCGAGCTGTACGCCGACGTGGACAAGTTCCACGCCGGTGTCGCCGAGCTGTCCACCCTGCTCGCCCAGCACTGCGGGGTGGGGCTGGAGGAGCTCACTCCTTATCTTTATGTGCACTACGAGGACCGGGCCGTCCACCACCTGTTCTCGGTGGCCTGCGGGCTCGACTCCATGGTCGTCGGCGAGGGGCAGATCCTCGGCCAGATCAAGGACGGCCTCGCCAAGGCGCAGGAGCTGCACTCCGCCGGGCGGCTGCTGAACGACCTGTTCCAGCAGGCCCTGCGGGTCGGCAAGCGCGCCCACTCCGAGACCGGCATCGACCGCGCCGGGCAGTCCCTGGTCACCTTCGGCCTGGAGCAGCTGTCCGGGGGCGCCGACGTACGGACCTGGGTCCGCGGCAGGTCGGCGCTGGTGATCGGGGCCGGTTCGATGTCCTCCCTGGCCGCCGCGACGCTCGCGCGGGCCGGGGTCGGCGAGATCGTGATCGCCAACCGCACCCCCGACCGTGCCGAGCGCCTCGTCCAGCTGCTGGAGGAGCAGTACGGGCAGCGGTCCGCCGAGGCCGACGGCCCGTACGTCCGCACCCGCGCGGTGTCGATGGACGCGGTGTCCGCCGAGCTGACACGTGCCGATATCGCCGTTTCGTGTACCGGTGCGACCGGGCTCGTGCTCGGCGCGGAGACCATCGCCGCCGCGCTGGCGGGCCGTCCCGGCCTGCCGGACGCGGCGATCGCCGGCCCGGACGACGCCCCCGGCGTGTCCGGCAGCGCCCGTACGGACGAGCGGCCGCTGCCGCCCGCCTCGGTCGGCGCCGACGACAACTGCCCGCTCGACCTGGCCGCCGTTCAGTCCGGCTTCTCCGTGATGGGGGAGGCCGCGGTCGCCGGGATGGACGCGGCGACGCTGGAGCAGCACGCGGCCTGGGTCGACAAGGGCACGGTCACCGTCGACCGCCGGGAGGCGCAGCGCGGCGCGGTCGAGGCCGAGGCCGAGCTGATCACCGCGCTCGCCGCGACGGCGGCCTCCATCGGCCGCGTCCCCGAGCGCCGCAGGCCCGAGCAGCCGGCCGGGGCCCCGCGGCCCGAGCCGGTCCTCTTCCTCCTCGACCTCGCGATGCCCCGTGACATCGACGCCGCCGTGCACCGGCTGGCCGGGGTGCGCCTGGTGGACATCGAGTCGCTCGCCGAGGCCTCCGCGGACGCGCCGATGGCGGCCGACGTGGACCAGGTCCGGCGTATCGTCTCCGACGAGGTCGCGGCCTTCGGGGCGGCCCAGCGGGCCGCGCACATCACGCCCACCGTGGTCGCCCTGCGCACCATGGCCGCCGACGTCGTCGCGAGCGAGATCGCGCGCCTCGACGGACGGCTGCCCGGCCTCGACGACAAGCAGCGCGGCGAGATCACCCAGACCGTGCGGCGTGTCGTGGACAAGTTGCTGCACGCACCGACCGTACGGGTCAAGCAGCTCGCGGCCGAACCCGGCGGCGCCGGGTACGCGGACGCGCTGCGGACTTTGTTCGACCTCGACCCGGAGACGGTGGCCTCCGTCTCCCGGGCCGAGGAAAGCATCGAGAAGAACGCCAAGAACCGAGGGCCAGCATGAGTCAGAAGGCACTGAGGCTGGGGACCAGGCGAAGCAAGCTCGCCATGGCCCAGTCCGGGCAGGTGGCGGACGCCGTGAGCCAGGTGACCGGACGGCCCGTAGAGCTCGTCGAGATCACCACGTACGGCGACACCTCCCGGGAGCATCTCTCGCAGATCGGCGGCACGGGGGTCTTCGTGACCGCCCTGCGGGACGCCCTGACGCGCGGCGAGGTCGACTTCGCGGTCCACTCGCTGAAGGACCTGCCGACCACGCAGCCGCAGGAGCTGGCGCTGGCCGCCGTCCCGCTGCGCGAGGACCCGCGTGACGTCATCGTCGCCCGCGACGCGCTGAAGTTCACCGATCTGCCCCGCGGGGCCCGGATCGGTACCGGCTCGCCGCGCCGCGCCGCGCAGCTGAACGCCTACGCGCGCAGCCACGGGCTCGACATCGAGACGGTCTCGATCCGCGGGAACGTGGACACGCGCATCGGCTTCGTGCGCGACGGCGAGCTGGACGCGGTCGTGCTGGCCGCGGCCGGCCTGAACCGCCTCGGCCGCATCGACGAGGTGACCGACTTCCTGTCGGTCGACACGGTTTTGCCCGCCCCCGGCCAAGGGGCCCTGGCGATCGAGTGCTCCGCGGACGACGCGGACCTCGTCGCGGCACTCGGCGAGCTCGACGACCCGTTCACGCGGGTCGCCGTGACCGCCGAACGGTCACTGCTCGCCGCCCTGGAGGCCGGTTGCAGCGCTCCTGTGGGCGCGCTGGCCGACCTTCTGGCCGACGGCCAGATTGTCAACGAAATGCGCCTGCGGGCCGTCGTCGGTACGCCCGACGGCACTCGTACGGTGCAGCTGTCCACCACCGGTCCCGTGCCCGAGACGCACGACGGGGCAATGGCGCTCGGTCGCGAACTCGCTGCCGAGATGCTCGCCCAGGGCGCGGCCGGTCTGATGGGGGAGCAAGCACGGTGAGCCCCACCACCCTTCCCACCGGTCCGGAGCACGGGCACGTCACCTTCCTGGGTGCCGGACCCGGGGATCCGGGACTGCTGACTCTGCGCGCCGTCGAGGCGCTGGCGCACGCGGACGTCCTCGTCGCCGAGCACGAGGTGCTCGACGTCGTACGCACGCACGCCCGACCCGGCGTCGCCGTCGTGAACACGGAGACGGATCCCTCGTCGGATCCGGTTCCGGGCGCAGGCACGCCACAGCTGACGGTCGTTGACGGCACGTCAACAACCGCTGGTGTCCCCGCAGTGAGGGATGCCGCACATCTTGTCATGGAGGCCGCCAGGGGCGGCAGGCGGGTCGTGCGTGCGGTGTCCGGGGACCCCGGACTGGATACGTACGCCGCCGCCGAAATGCTCGCCTGCGCCGCCGCGGGCGTTCCCTTCGAGGTCGTCCCCGGTATCGCGGCCGCCGTCGGCGTGCCCGCGTACGCGGGTGTGCCGCTGCGGGACGCGCAGGGCGCGGACGTACGGTTCGTCGACGCGCGGACCGCTTCGGACCGGTGCTGGACCGAGGTCGGCGCGTCGGACGGGACCGTCGTGGTGTCGACGACCCTGGACTCGGTGGCCGCCGCGGCCGGCGAGCTGGTCTCCGCGGGCCGCAAGCCCGACACCCCGCTGACCGTGACGGTCGGGGGTACGACCACCCGGCAGCGGACCTGGACGGCCACGCTCGGCACGATCGCGCAGACGCTGAAGCAGGCGAAGGTCCTGCCGTCCCCGGACGGCGGCCGGCCGGTGATAGCCGTGGTCGGTGAGCGTTCCGCCCCCGCCCAGCGTGCTCAGCTGGCGTGGTTCGAGTCCAAGCCGCTGTTCGGCTGGAAGGTGCTCGTGCCGCGCACGAAGGAGCAGGCGGCGTCGCTCTCCGACCAACTGCGGTCCTACGGCGCGGTGCCGTACGAGGTCCCGACGATCGCCGTCGAGCCGCCGCGCACGCCTCAGCAGATGGAGCGCGCGGTCAAGGGCCTGGTGACGGGCCGCTACGAGTGGATCGCCTTCACCTCGGTCAACGCCGTCAAGGCGGTCCGGGAGAAGTTCGAGGAGTACGGGCTCGACGCGCGTGCCTTCGCGGGCATCAAGGTCGCCGCGGTGGGCGAGCAGACCGCGAACGCGCTGATCGCCTTCGGTGTGAAGCCGGACCTGGTGCCCAGCGGCGAGCAGTCGGCCGCGGGCCTGCTGGAGGACTGGCCTCCCTACGACCCGGTCTTCGACCCGATCGACCGGGTGTTCCTGCCCCGTGCCGACATCGCCACCGAGACGCTCGTCGCCGGGCTGATCGAACTGGGCTGGGAGGTCGACGACGTCACCGCGTACCGCACCGTGCGCGCGTCGCCGCCACCGGCCGACACCCGGGAGGCGATCAAGGGCGGTGGCTTCGACGCCGTGCTCTTCACGTCGTCCTCCACCGTGCGCAACCTGGTGGGTATCGCGGGCAAGCCGCACAACGTCACCGTGATCGCGTGCATCGGCCCGGCCACGGCCAAGACCGCCGAGGAGCACGGGCTGCGGGTCGACGTCATGGCCCCGGAGCCGTCGGTGCACAAGCTGGCGGAGGCGCTGGCCGAGTTCGGGCTGCGGCGCAGGGCTTCCGCGCAGGAGGCCGGTGACCCGGTCACCCGCCCGAGCGAGCGCCGCCCGGGAGCGCGCAGGCGCCGGTCCACGACCTGACCGCACCTCGCGCCCACGAAGCGCACGCCCCGTCGTCCCGGATCAGTACCGGGACGGCGGGGCGTTGTTCGTCGGGCGCCTCGGCACCGCCCCGCTCAGGTCAGGGTCCAGCCGCCGTTCGCGTACCAGTAGCGCGGCAGGCCCGCGGTGCCGCTGGTGCGGAACGGGACGCCGTCGTCGTCGATGCGTTCGGTGCCGGTGCGGCCCTGTGAGGACCAGTCGAGTTCCAGGTACCAGCGGCAGTCGCAGCCGTCGGTCCTGGCCTCGACCGTCAGCACCTCGGGGTCCGTCACGGAGACCCGGTAGGGCAGGTTCATCGCCGGGACGAGCGTCTCGCCCTCGTAGCCCGGGACCGCGTGGGCGATCGGCCGGTCCTTGTCGAGGGCGACGGTGAACGAGTGGGGGCCCAGGCCGCCGCCGCAGCCCTGGCCCGTCGCGTAGACGTTGCCCTTCACCGGGGCGGCCCGTCCCACGACACGCACCCGCAGCGCCTCCAGGACCACGGCCGCGTCCGTACGCCCCTGCACGGTGATGTCCACCATGGTCTGGCCGCCGTGCACCGCGTCCTGCGAACGCGCCCACGGGGAGGCGTCCTGCGGGGCCGGGGGCGGCGGTACCTGCGCGGGTTCCTTGTCGATGACGTAGTCGTGCTCGCAGCCGATCGCCCAGCGGTGGGAGTTCGCCGTCCAGGTGATCGGTGCGACGGGGGTGGTATTCGCGGCGGAGCCCGTGGACGGGCTCGCGGACGGGTCCGGCGAGCGGTCGCCCGCGGCGGACGCGTGCGGCGTGGCCGAGCCGGACGGCCGGCCGTGGGTGGGGGAGGCGGGCGCGGTCGGGGTGCCGTGCCGGGTGTTCGCCGCCTTCGCGGCCGCCCGGTCGTCGCCGGTGGCCGAGGAGTGCCCGGACGGCAGCAGGGACAGGCTGCCCAGGGTCGCGATCAGCGCGGTCACGACGGCCGCGGCGAGGGGGACGCGACGTCTGTACCAGGGCGGTCGTGCGGCGGGGCGCGGCAGTTCGCCGTGCTCGGGTGAGGAGCCGAGGAGGAGTTCTTCCGAGGGTTCTGGGGTCTCAGAGGTCTCAGGGGGCTTCGGGCTACCGGGGGAGGGGGCGGGCGCGGGTTCGGCAGCCGTCGGGGGTGCGGGGGCGGCCGGGGCCGGGGCGTCCTCGGCGGCCGGGGCGCCCTCGCCGGGGGCATCCTCGCGGGCCGTCGGGAGGGCCTCGCCGTCCGCCGGGAGGGCCCCGGCGGTCTCCGGTACGGACTCCGCGGCCTCCGGTGCGGGCTCCGCGGCTTCCGGTGTGGGCTCGGGTTCCGTCCGGGGACGTTGCCGTGCCGCCACCGCCAGGATCCACCGCCGGTGCAGCTCGATCCGTTCGGCCGCAGTGGCCCCGCACAGCGCGGCGAACCGCTCCACGGGCGCGAAGCCGAGCGGTACGGCCTCCCCCGCGCAGTAGCGGTGCAGTGTCGAGGCGTTCATGTTCAGGCGGCGCGCGAGTGCCGCGTAGCTGCGGTCCGTGCGGTCCTTCAGACGGCGCAGCAGCGCCGCGAACTCCTCCACCTCGTCCTGGGACGGCACCGGTTCTCCCTGTCTCGCGTCCCAGGACGGCATCCCAGGCACTCTCGGTACTCAGAGGTCACAGGGCCTGGGACGGTTCCACCGTTGCGGGTGCGCCGGCGTTCGTTGTGCCCGGACCGAGGGGCCGCCGATGCTTCTGGTGTCGCCGGATCCGCCCCCACGCCACGGGGGTCGAGGGGGCCGAACCCGCACTTGGCGACGCGATCCCGACCCGCGCACAGCGGCGTACTCACGGATCCATCGAACTCACCGAACCCACCGAAACCGGGGAACACGCTCATGAGCAAGAACACGACCGCCCGCAAGACCGTCCGCCGCACCGTTCTGATCGCGGGCCTCGTCGCCGCCGTGGCCCTGCCGCTCGGGCTCACCGCCTCGGCACAGGCGACCCCGGTGAAGGCGGCCCCGGCGAAGGCGGTCACCGCCGCCGCGGCGCAGACGACGGTCACCGGCACGGCGTCCGACAACGTGACCCAGGTCGCCGACTTCTACGGGGCCTACATCGACGCCAAGAGCGACCCGGAGACCGGCGGCCGGCTCGCCACCGAACTGCGGAAGTTCTACGTCACGGCCGGCGGCCTGGGCGAGGTGGCGAAGTGGGAGGCCGCCAACCAGGCGGACGGCGTCCTGCACGCCCAGAACGTCCCGGCGCAGTGGACGGTCAAGGCCACCGGCACCGCCGGACGGGTCGCCGTCACCCTCACCTGGGGTCAGTCGGACCCCACCCAGCTCGTGGTCGACCTGGACCGCAACCACAAGATCACGCACATCGCCGGCAAGTGACCGCACCGCCCTCCGGAGGCCGGGTCCGCGCACCGCGGGCCCGGCCCCACGGCCCCGGGTCCGGGCAGGAGCGGCGGCGCGGACTCCGACGGATCGTCGGCAAAGGTGCATCCGGGGCGGGCGTAGCGTAGACGGCATGACGAAGTACGGATCCTTCCCCGGTACGCGTCCGCGGCGGCTGCGCACCACCCCCGCCATGCGGCGCATGGTCGCCGAGACCCGGCTGCACCCGGCCGACTTCATCCTCCCCGCGTTCGTGCGCGAAGGGGTGAGCGAGCCGGTGCCGATCGGCTCGATGCCCGGGGTCGTGCAGCACACCCGGGACAGCCTGAAGAAGGCCGCGCTGGAGGCGGTCGAGGCGGGGATCTCCGGGATCATGCTCTTCGGGGTGCCGGAGGAGTCGAAGAAGGACGCGCTCGGCACGCCGGGCACCGACCCGGACGGGATTCTCCAGGTCGCGCTGCGCGATGTGCGCGCCGAGGTCGGCGACGACCTGCTGGTGATGTCCGACCTGTGCCTGGACGAGACCACCGACCACGGGCACTGCGGTGTCCTCGACGAGCAGGGCCGCGTCGACAACGACGCCACGCTGGAGCGGTACGCCGAGATGGCGCAGGTCCAGGCCGACGCGGGCGCCCACGTGGTCGGGCCGAGCGGGATGATGGACGGGCAGATCGGCGTCATCCGGGACGCGCTCGACCAGATCGGCCGCGAGGACGTGGCGATCCTCGCCTACACCGCCAAGTACGCCTCCGCCTTCTACGGGCCGTTCCGTGAGGCCGTCGGCTCGTCCCTGAAGGGCGACCGCAAGACCTACCAGCAGGACCCGGCGAACAGCCGCGAGTCCCTGCGGGAGCTCGCGCTCGACCTGGAGGAGGGCGCCGACGTGGTGATGGTCAAGCCGGCCGGCCCCTACCTCGACATCCTGGCCAAGGTCGCCGACGCCGTGGACGTGCCGGTCGCCGCGTACCAGATCTCCGGCGAGTACGCGATGATCGAGGCCGCCGCCGAGAAGGGCTGGATCGACCGGGACCGGGCGATCCTGGAGTCGCTGACCGGCATCAAGCGGGCGGGAGCGCAGAACATCCTCACCTACTGGGCGACCGAGGTGGCGCGCACGCTGCGCTGAACACCTTCCGGACATGGGCACGATCAACTCCGTTGGGGAGTTAGGTTGTTGGCGACCTCAGGATTGGTTGCCCGTTAAATGACCGACTCTCCCAGGGAGACGCCCATGTCCGGTGACGCGCTCAGCCATGACCCCGCCGAGCTGCGCAGGAGGATCGACACCACCAAGGCTCACCCGGCCCGGGTCTACGACGTCTTCCTCGGCGGCAAGGACAACTACCCCGTCGACCGTGCGGCGGCCGCCGCCGCGCTCAGCGCCAACCCGCGCGGCTACCTCGACGTACGGCACAACCGCGACTTCATGCGCCGGGCGGTGAACACGCTGGCGAAGGAGGACGGCATCCGCCAGTTCCTCGACATCGGCACCGGACTGCCGACCGCCGAGAACGTCCACCAGATCGCGCAGCGGATCATCCCCGACTCCCGGGTCGTCTACGTCGACAACGACCCGGTGGTGCTCGCGCACGCGCGCGCCCTGCTGACCTCCGGGCCCGAGGGCGTCACCGACTACATCGACGCCGACTTCAAGAACCCGGCCCAGATCCTCGAACAGGCCGCGAAGATACTCGACTTCGACCAGCCGATCGCCCTGTGCCTGGTGGCGATCCTGCACTTCGTCGAGGACGAGGAGGCCTACCCGATCGTCCGCGGCCTCATCGACGCCCTGCCGTCCGGCAGCCGGCTCGTGCTCAGCCACCTCACCGAGGATCTCAACCCCGAGAACATCCGCGCCGTGCAACGCACCTACACCGAGCGCGGGTTCACCTTCGTGCTGCGCTCCCGGGCCGAGGTCGAGCGCTTCTTCACCGACAGCGGTCTGGAGCTCGCCGAACCGGGCGTCGTCCCGGCGCACCACTGGCACCCGGACGACGCGGCTCCCGTCCCCGAGCAGCCCGAGGCCGAGTACCTCGCCACGCTCGACGCCATCGACAAGGTCCGCTACCACGACATCAACGACGTCACGGACGCCGACATCAACGTCTACGCGGCGCTCGGCCGCAAGGCGTGACCCCGGCGCCCGGCCGCCGGTCCTAGAGGTCCGGACCTCTCAGTCCCACCAGAAGTACCAGGTCTCCGCCGCGATCAGGCTCTTGGCGTAGTCCCGCAGGGCGTCCGGACCGTCCTGCGCGAGTGTGTCGGGGCAGAACGCGAAGTGCTCCGCCGCCACCGCCTCGGCCTGCTCCGGGGTGGTGGGCGGCGCGGCGACCGAGACGACCATGCTGTCGAAGCCGAGGGCCACGACCCGTATGCCGAAGCGGTCCTCCCAGGAGCGCAGCACCGCGCAGTGCACGGCGATGTCCTCCTCGTAGTTCAGCGGGCCGGTCCAGCCGATGGCCGCCGGGATGTCCGCGCTGCGGCGGGCGGGCACCAGCGCCAGATGCGGTTCCTCGAACCGGGTGCGGTCCTCGGCCAGGAGGTCGGCGACCTCGGCCGCCCGGGTGTCCGGATCGGCCGTGCGGGCCGGGGGCGCGCACAGACCGGGCCACTCGTCGCCCGCCGCCGCGTACTCGTCCCAGAAGTCGGCGAGCACCTCCTCGGCGTCGTGGTCGCCGGGGTAGGACACCTCTGCGGGCATCAGCTCCCACTCCTGCGGCCCGCCCTGGCGGCCGCCGAGGTCCAGCAGCACCGGCAGCAGCCCCGCGCGCCCCGCCCGGGCGCCCAGCGCCGACCAGTTGCCCGCCGACACGGGCTGCTCGGCGTGCCACAGCAACGGCTCGTGCCAGGGACCGTCGTCGGTAGCGTCGATCAGTCTCCCCAGCGGGAGTTGGAGCCCGAGCGAGCGTCCGCTCGGGTCGGCCGCCAGCGCGGGCAGCGGGTTGGGAAGGGTCGCCATGACGCCGACTCTAGGTGCAGGCACTGACAGCGGGCCGGGGCGCGGCGGGCTAGCGGGTGACGAAACCGGTGAAGGCGGTCCAGGCGGCGGGGGCGACCAGGAGGGTGGGGCCGTCCGCTTCGGGATTCTTGGAGTCGCGGACGTGGACGGCGTGCGGGCAGGCGGCGATCTCGACGCACTGGCCGCCTTCGCTGCTGCTGTAGCTGGACTTGCGCCAGGCGTAGGCGACTTCGACGCATTCGCCGCCGCTGCAGGACGACTTGAACCACTCAAGTGCGTTGCTCATGGCTCTCCCAGCAGACCGGTCAGCAGGCTTCTGGAGTCCTCGACGGTGAGGGCCTGTGTCCGCAGCATCGCATACTTGCGCGCCAGGATGGACACCTCGTCCGGGTCGGAGACCCACTGGCTGCCGCGTTGCGACTCGGTGTAGGCGAGGTGCTGGTGGTCGGGTGTCTCCAGGAGGGTGAACGGGCCCGCGTCCCCCGCGTGCGATGTGCGGTCGAGGGGGAGGATCTGCAGCGAGAGCCCTGGGAGTTCGGAGTGCTCGCGCAGGGACCGCAACTGGGCGAGATGCGTCTCGCGGCCTCCCGTGGGCATACGCAGCGCGGGCTCCCAGACGACGAAGCTGAGCGTCGGGGAGGCCTTGCGGTGCAGGATCTCCTGGCGGCCGACGCGCGCCTCGACCTTCGTCTCCAACTCGTCCGCGTCGTAGGCGGGAACGCGGCCGGCCAGCAGCGCCCGCGCGTACTCCCGGGTCTGGAGCAGACCCGGGACGACCAGCGCGTCGTACCAGGACAGCGCGATGGCCTCCCGCTCGTGCTGGACGTACAGCTCTGCCCACATCGGGAACTGGTCGATCTCCGGCAGGTTCGCCACCCCCGCCGCCAACAGCCCGCGCGTGTCCAGGAGTTCGTCCAGCAGTTCCGCCAGATCCGGCTTCAGTGGCCGTCGGCCCTGCTCGATCGAGGCGATGGTCTCCTCGTCGAGCATCAGCCGCTCGCCGATCTCGCGCTGGGTCAGGCCCGCCGCCCGCCGGGCCGTCCCGACCTGGACGCCCAGCATCCTCATGGCCGAGAGGTTCTTCTTCCGCGGCGCTTTCCTGGAGTTCATACCGGTCCGACTCCCCACACCCGCCCGTACGCGATCCGGTGGGAACCCGTACAAAAAATCAGTACGGGCTCACTCCCTGATCCAAGATAGTGACTCTCCGCAACTCTCGTGTCGTGAACGAGACGATCCAACTCCCCCTCCTGAGGGAGAAGTTCTTCCGCCGTGAACGCCGGTCCGTGCCCGCCGCCAGGCGGTTCGCGTACGAGGCGCTGGACGGCTGGGGGCTCGTCGGAACCGAGGTCGGGGACGACGCGTTGCTGTGTGTGAGCGAGCTGGCGACCAACGCGCTGGTGCACGGGGTGCCGCCCGGACGGCACTTCCTGGTGTTCCTGCGCTGCGACGGGCGCGTGCTGCGGGTGGAGGTGCACGACAGCGGGCCCGGTGTGCCACGGATCGTGGACGACCGGGACGAGGGCGGGCGGGGGCTGCTGCTGGTCGCCGCGCTGTCCGACAAGTGGGGCGTGGCCGAGCGGGAGCTCGGCAAGGTGGTGTGGTGCGAGTTCGCGTGCAGGCGGCCCGCGGGGTGATCCGAGCGCTGAGCGTCGAGTGTCAGTGGCGACTCCTAGAGTGGCAACGAGTGAGGCGGACGGGGGCTTGTCGTGCTGGTGTGGAGTGTTGTCGTCCAGGGGTACACGGGCGGGCTGGACGAGGACCTGCGATGGGTGTGGCTCAACCCGCGGGGGCGCGCGCTCAAGCAGGCGCCCGGCGTGCTTCGGGGACATCGCGAGGTGCAGCGGATGGCTCAGTTGCGCCGGTGGGTGCGACGGCACCGGCAGGAGTGCGTGGAGCTGGCCCGGGAGTGGGCGCTCGCCGGGGTCGCCGTGCCGGTGGCGCTGGCCGAGGGTGATCCGGTGTGGCGGGAGGTGCTCGCCGAGGAGGGTGCGGCGGTCACCGAGGGGCCCACGGGAGATGACGGGCTGGTCGCCCGGGTGTACGCGCACGCGGTGACCGGGCGGCGCATCGTGCGGGTGATGCGGGAGGACGTGGCGCCGTACCGGGACCGGGTGATGGCGTACGACGAGTGGGAGCGGGTCGAGGGGTTCCGCACCGGCATACCCGCGGACCTCGGCGCGGACCGGCCGTTCGAACTTCCCTTCCCCGAGCGCGCGCTCGCCGCGTGGCCGGGGCGGGAGGAGACGGTCCTGGCGGAGGCCGACCGGATGAGCTGGCTCGCCCTGCACAAGAAGGACACCGACCAGTACTTCAAGGAGCTGGAGAAGTCCGGGCCGGAGCTGCTGCCGATGTTCCTCGACGCGATGGCCGAGCGCTATCTGTGCGACTGTGCCAGAGGCGTCCCGGAAGTGGCCGCCGCCTACTTCGGCCGCGCCCGCAAGGCCGAGCGCGAACAGGCCCTGGCGATGGACCAGGACTGGCTGGACGCGCGCTACGCCAGATTCGCCGAGGCCGGCGCGCTCACCGCGACCGCGCTGCGGGCGCGGGCGAAGGAGCTGAGCGTCAAGGGCGCGGCCACGCCCGAGCGGGTCGCGGCCTTCCGCGGCATCGTGGTCGGACGGGCGGCCGCCCCCGGGGCCATGGGCGGCTCGTACGCACAGCTGGCGACGGACGTGCGCAAGGTGGCCAGGGCCGCCGGGCTGGACCCCGAGGAGGAACTGGCCACGGCGCTGGGGGAGGCCGGGATGGTTCGGCGCGGGCTGCCGTACGACGACGCCTTCTGACCCTGCTCCTCGGCCGGTTCGTGCACGTCGGCGACGCGGTGGACGCCGTGCTCGAGGACGCCGACACGGCGGCAGAGTTCGCCGCCGTGGACGTGGTCGGGCTGCTGATGCCACAACTGCCGGGCCTGGCGCCCGCCTGGGGTGCTGGAAGAGCTCCCGGAGTCGTTACTCGCGGGAGCTCCCCCAGACCTGATCACGCAGCCCGATCACGAACGGTCAGAGCCGCTCGGGCGTCCTGATGCCCAGGAGGTCCATGCCCTTGTGCAGGGTGCGGGCCGTCAGGTCGACCAGGAACAGGCGGTTCTCCATCTGCTCCGGGGTCTCGGCCTTCAGGACCGGGCACTGGTCGTAGAACGTGGTCAGCAGCGACGCGAGCTGGTACAGGTACGACGCCAGCTTGTGCGGCTCGTGACTCGCCGCCACCTCCAGCACCGTCTCGCCGAACTGGTCCAGGTGCAGGCCCAGCGCCCGCTCCGCCGGGGCCAGTTCCAGCTCCGGGTGGGCGGTGGGACGGGCCTCGCCCGCCTTGCGCAGGATCGACTTGATCCGGGCGTAGGCGTACTGGAGGTAGACGGACGTGTCGCCGTTGAGCGACACCATCTGGTCCAGGTCGAACTTGTAGTCGCGCACCGCCGAGGTCGACAGATCCGCGTACTTCACGGCGCCGATGCCGACGTACCGGCCGTTCTCGACGATCTCCCGCTCGGACAGGCCGACCTTCTCGGCCTTCTCCCGGACCACGGACGTCGCCCGCTCGACCGCCTCGTCGAGGAGGTCGACCAGCTTGACCGTCTCGCCCTCACGGGTCTTGAACGGCTTGCCGTCCTTGCCGAGGACCGTGCCGAAGGCGAGCTGGAACGCCTTGACGTCGTCGTTCAGCCAGCCGGCCCGCCGGGCGGTCTCGAAGACCATCCGGAAGTGCAGCGCCTGCCGGGCGTCCACCACGTACAGCAGCGAGTTCGCCTTCAGGTTGAAGACGCGGTCGCGGATCGCGGAGAGGTCGGTGGCCGCGTAGCCGTAGCCGCCGTCGGACTTCTGCACGATCAGCGGGACCGGGTTGCCGTCCGGGCCCTTGATGTCGTCGAAGAACACGCACAGCGCGCCCTCGGAGCGGACCGCGACGCCGGACTCCTCCAGCAGCCGGCAGGTCTCCGCGAGCATGTCGTTGTAGCCGGACTCGCCGACGATGTCCGGGTCCCGGATCTCCATGTCCAGCTTCTCGAAGACGGAGAAGAAGTAGATCTTCGACTCGTCCACGAACTTCTGCCAGACGGCGAGCGTGTGCGGGTCCCCGGCCTGGAGGTCCACGACCCTGCGCCGGGCCCGCGTCTTGAACTCCTCGTCGGAGTCGAAGAGCTTGCGGGCAGCCTTGTAGAGCCGGTCGAGGTTCGACATCGCCTCCTCGCCGCTCACCTCGGCCGACTTGTGGTCCAGCTCGTGCGGGTGCTCGTCCAGGAACTGGATGAGCATGCCGAACTGGGTGCCCCAGTCGCCGATGTGGTGACGCCGTACGACGCTCTCGCCGGTGAACTCCAGGAGCTGGACGACCGCGTCGCCGATCACCGCCGAGCGCAGATGGCCGACGTGCATCTCCTTGGCCACGTTCGGCTGGGCGTAGTCGATCACCGTGGTGCCCGGGTGCGCGGCGAACGGCACGCCGAGGCGGTCGCTGTCCGCGTACCGCGCGGCCAGGTTCTCGGTGATCGCCCGGTCGGCGATCGTGATGTTCAGGAAGCCGGGGCCGGAGACCTCGATGTCCTGGATGACGTCACCCGACCGGACCTGCTCGACGACCTGCGTCGCCAGCTCCCGGGGGTTGGCCTTGGCCTTCTTCGCGAGCGCCAGGATGCCGTTCGCCTGGAAGTCCGCCCGGTCGCTTCGGCGCAGCAGCGGGTCCGCGGAACCGGCGTCCGGCAGGGCTGCCGAGAGTGCCGTCGCGATCTGCTGCTGTACGGATTCGCTGAGGGACGTGACCGAGGCCATGGGATGGATGCCGTTCTCCTCGTGGAATGGATAGACCCGCTCAGTATCCCACGGGGGGTAAAGCGGTTTTCCCAGGCGCGTGGTGGTCTGGGAGAATGGGGAAGGTCAGTACCCCAGACAATTCCTTCAGAAAAAGAGGACGTGCCGATCGTGGCTCAGAGCGCCGAGACCACCGACTGGGTCTCCCGTTTCGCGGACGAGGTCATCGAGGAGTCGGAGCGTCGGGCCCCGGGCAAAACGGCGTCACCCGATACCGCCCCGGTCGTCGTGGTCGCGTCCGGTCTCTCCCCCTCCGGTCCCATCCACCTGGGCAACCTCCGCGAGGTCATGACCCCGCATCTCGTCGCCGACGAGATCCGCCGACGGGGCCGGCAGGTGCGGCACCTGATCTCGTGGGACGACTACGACCGCTACCGCAAGGTGCCGCAGGGCATCCCGGGTGTCGACGACTCCTGGGCCGAGCACATCGGCAAGCCGCTGACCTCGGTCCCGGCCCCGAAGGGCTCCCCGTATCCGAACTGGGCCGAGCACTTCAAGGCCGCCATGGTGGAGGCGCTGGCCGAGCTGGGCGTCGAGTTCGACGGGATCAGCCAGACCGAGCAGTACACCGCCGGTACCTACCGCGAGCAGATCCTGCACGCGATGAAGCACCGCGGTGACATCGACGCGATCCTCGACCAGTACCGCACCAAGAAGGCCCCGGCCAAGCAGCAGCAGTCGCAGAAGCCGGTCGACGAGGCCGAGCTGGAGGCCGCGGAGGGCTCCGGCGCGGCCGCGGAGGACGACGGCAGCGCCGGTTCCGCCGGGTACTTCCCGTACAAGCCGTACTGCGGCAACTGCGAGAAGGACCTGACCACGGTCACCTCCTACGACGACGGCACCACCGAGCTGACGTACAGCTGCAACGAGTGCGGATTCTCCGAGACCGTCCGGCTGAACGAGTTCAACCGCGGCAAGCTGGTCTGGAAGGTCGACTGGCCGATGCGCTGGGCGTACGAGGGCGTCGTCTTCGAGCCGAGCGGTGTCGACCACTCCTCTCCCGGGTCGAGCTTCCAGGTCGGCGGCCAGATCGTCGGCATCTTCGGCGGCAAGCAGCCCATCGGACCGATGTACGCGTTCGTCGGCATCAGCGGCATGGCGAAGATGTCGTCGTCGAAGGGCGGTGTGCCCACCCCGGGCGACGCGCTGAAGATCATGGAGCCGCAGCTGCTGCGCTGGCTGTACGCCCGCCGCAGGCCCAACCAGTCCTTCAAGATCGCCTTCGACCAGGAGATCCAGCGCCTCTACGACGAGTGGGACAAGCTCGACGCCAAGGTCGCCGACGGCTCCGCGCTCCCGGCGGACGTCGCCGCCCACTCGCGCGCGGTGCGCACCGCGGGCGGCGAGCTGCCGCGCACCGACCGGCCGCTGCCGTACCGGACGCTGGCCTCGGTCGCGGACATCACCGCCGGGCACGAGGACCAGGCGCTGCGCATCCTGTCCGAGCTCGACCCGCACAACCCGCTGGGCTCGGTGGACGAGGCCCGTCCGCGTTACGACAAGGCCGAGGCGTGGATCAACACCCATGTCCCCGCCGACCAGCGGACCATCGTGCGCGAGGAGCCGGACGCCGAGCTGCTGAAGTCCCTGGACGAGGACGCCCGGCAGTCGCTGCGGCTGCTGGTCGACGGGCTGGCCGAGCACTGGTCGCTCGACGGTCTGACCCACCTCGTCTACGGCGTTCCCAAGGTCCAGGCCGGCTTCTCCGCCGACGCCACGCCGAAGGAGCTCCCGCCGGAGATCAAGACCGCCCAGCGCACGTTCTTCGCGCTGCTGTACCACCTGCTCGTCGGCCGTGACACCGGCCCGCGTCTGCCCACGCTGCTGCTGGCGGTGGGCCAGGAGCGGGTGCGGGCGCTGCTCGGCGAGTAGCCGCCCTCGGCACTACGACGACGGGGCGCCCGGTGTTCTCACCGGGCGCCCCGTCCTCGTACTCGGTACCCGCCCCTCGCCTGGGCGCGGGCCGTTCACGCGATGTGGTCGTCCTGGAGCTCCGCGGTGTGGCGGTTGGTGAAGCGCAGCACCATGCGCTTGGCGTCCGCGTCCATGACGGAGACGTTGTAGGTCATCTCCACGTTGTCGCTGAACTCGCGCGGGGTGGGGTAGCCGCCGTTGATCGCCTGCTTGAAGACCTGGTAGTACGCCTCCTCGTCCGGCTCCGGGGTGCCGCCGCCCTCACCGAGCTGACGGGTCCGGTTGGGGCCGGCCGGGATGGGGAAGGTGCCGGTCTCCTCCGGGGAGGGTTCCTGGAGCGGGGGCTCCACGTCGTACTGGTCCTGGTACTGCTGGGCGGCCTGCTGCTCGGCGAACCAGGCGGCGTACTGCTGCTGGGGGTCGTACATCGGGTCGTAGCCGCCCTGGTACTCGACCTGCTGCGGGGTCTCGACGAACCACGGGCTCTGGTTCGGGTCGGGCACGAACGCGGGCTCCGGGGCGTACGGGCGGTCGTCGGCCGGGGCGGGCTGCTGCGCGGCGGGCGCCTGCTGCTGCCGCTCGGGGGCGGCCTCCACGGCGCGCGGGGCCGCGGCGGCCAGCGGGGCCGGAGCGTCCGCCGCGAGCGCCGGCTGCGGGGCCGGGGGGAGCAGGACCGGTTCGATGCCCGCGGCCGCGAGGCCCGCCGGGGCGGTCTCGGACAGCGGGACGCCGTAGCGGGCCAGGCGCAGCGGCATCAGGGACTCCACCGGTGCCTTGCGCCGCCAGGTGCGGCCGAAGCGGGAGTGGAGGCGTGCCTGGTAGACGAGACGTTCCTGCTCCAGCTTGATGACCTGCTCGTAGGAGCGCAGCTCCCAGAGCTTCATCCGGCGCCAGAGCAGGAAGGTCGGCACGGGGGAGAGCAGCCAGCGGGTGAGGCGGACGCCTTCCATGTGCTTGTCGGCGGTGATGTCGGCGATCCGGCCGATGGCGTGCCGGGCGGCCTCGACCGCGACGACGAACAGGATCGGGATCACCGCGTGCATGCCGGTGCCCAGCGGGTCCGGCCAGGCGGCGGCGCCGTTGAAGGCGATGGTCGCCGCCGTCAGCAGCCAAGCGGTCTGGCGCAGCAGCGGGAACGGGATGCGGATCCAGGTCAGCAGCAGGTCGAGGGCGAGCAGGACGCAGATGCCCGCGTCGATGCCGATCGGGAAGACATAGGAGAAGTTCCCGAAACCCTTCTTGATCGCCAGCTCGCGCACGGCGGCGTACGAACCGGCGAAGCCGATGCCGGCGATGATCACGGCGCCGGTCACGACCACGCCTATGAGAACGCGGTGCATCCGAGTCAGCTGGATTGGCGCGGCCACCCGTGCTCCTCCCCTTGCGTGTTGTTGCGCGCAACAGAGTGGCACATGTGTACGGCGGACGCGTTGCCGGTGGGTCAGGAGCCCGGTCCCGACAGGACCGGGCTTCCGCAAAATGCCTGAACGAGCCCGGATTTGACCGTGAGTGTGACAGTCAGCTCTTCTTCGACGCTGACGTGGACGGGGACGCGCTCGCGGCCTTGGACGGCGACGACGACGGCGACGGTGACTTCGACGCCGTCTTCGACGGCGAGGGACTCGTCGTGCCCGCGCCGGTGCCCGTCTTGCCGTCGGAGCCGGAGCCGGTGTCGACGCCGTTCGCCGACGCCACGGCCGCCGTCGCCTCCTTCGCCGCCTTCTGCGCGGCCTTCACCAGGTCGTCGGCGTTCGGGGTCTTCTCGCCGGCCAGGCCCGCGCCGTTGTAGTCCAGCGTCACGACCACGTTCGCCACCCGGGTCACGACCGTCTGCTGCTTGAAGGCGCCTTCCTTCTTCTTCAGGTCGTAGCGCACGGTCGTCGCCTCGTCACCCGTGTCGGCCAGCGGCTGCGCCGCCGCGTTCTTCGCCGCCGGCACCGCACGGGCGTCCTGCACCTGCTTGGCGTAGAACACCTGCGCCTGCTTCTCGCCGCTGCCGCGCGCGGCGTCGGAGTCGAACCGCAGCAGGGAGACGTTCAGCCAGCGGAACTGCGAACCCTTCACGCCCTTGTTCTCCAGGCTGCTCCAGGAGCAGCTGGCACGCGAGGCCGCGTCGTCCGAAGTGCCCTCCTTGGCCGACTTCGCACCCTTGGGCACCAGTTCGGTGAGCGTCTTCGCCGACAGCACCCCGCACGCCTTCGGCAGCTTCCCGAACGCCGCGGCCTGCACCGTCCGGGACGCGCTCGCCGAGGGGTCCGCACCGCCCCCGGAACCCTGCTGCGTGCTGTCACCGGAGCCGGAGCCGGAAGCGGATCCGGAGTCGGAGCCGGAGTCCGAGGAGCAGCCCGCCGCGACCAGGATCACGGGGACCGCCGCCGCACCCACAAGGGCAAGGCGAAGGCGCTTCACTCGCCGGACTCGCTGCTCGTACTGGCCGTCTCGCTGGGCTCGTCGCTGCATGCTTCCTTCACTCATGACGCTCGTGGTTCCTGCGGTCGGATCGGGTCCGAGGGGCCACGGTACGCGGTGAGGAAGCGGCTCGGTCGTGCTTCGTCCGGTTTGCGGACAGGGCCGGCCGGGCCCCGAAGTGCCCTCAGCCGGGCAGTGAGTCGGCCAGCTGCGCGGCCAGTTTCCGGGCTCTGTCCTGCATTTCCGCGCTGTCCGGGACGACCCCGACCATCGCCGGCTGCTCCTCGTACACGACCGTCACGATGACGTTCGACGTGCGGAACGCCACAGTCACCGTGCGCTGTTTGGCCGTCGAACCGGAGCTGCTGAGCGCGTCGTCGAGGTACGCCTCGTCGCCGAGACCGTCGAGAACCCGGGGCTGGAGGTCGGCCGGAGTGGCGGAGGACGAGACGGACGGCGAGGCGGAGCCCGAGGGGGACACCGAGGACGAGGAGGAGGGCGAGGACGGCGACGACGACGGGGCCGAAGTCGCGTCCGCGCTCGGGTCGGCGGACCCGCCCGCGGCCCCGGTCTGGGCGCTCCCGGAACTGGAGGCGGCCGGCTCCGGAAGGTCGGCCGCCGTCACCTTCGTGGCGAAGAGCTGCTCGGCCTGGCTGTCGTCGCTCACCGTGTTGTCGTACGACACCACCCGCTCGAAGTCGACGGAGAGGTGGTCGGTCGCGTCCGGAGAATCGATCTTCCAACGGCAGCCGACCTTGCGGTCGTTGTCGTACGCCAGGGTCGCCTGGCCCTGGTAGGCGGTGTCCCGCTGCGCCTCGTCCGTGATCTGCGCGATGCCGGGGAGCAGGGAGTCGAGGGTGCTCTGGCCGACCGCGCCGCACGGCTCGGGGAGCGTGCGGTACTTGCCGGGCTGGGCCGCGGCGGTGACCGCCCCGGCCTCCCCGGGGTTGGAGTTGTCGGTACTGTCGCCCTCGCCGGAGCTACCGGTGCAGCCGGCCAGCACTGCCGCGAGGAGCGCGGCGACGCCGGATACGTACGCCTTCCGCTGCACGGTGAGGCTCCCTTCGACGGTGTCTCGGTGGGTGTCGGTCCCGGGAACGGTCCCGGGCCTGCCAGTGTCCCCGCTGGTTATTCGCTTGCCGCACGGGGGCGGTCCCTGGAGACAATGTGTATCGCACGCACTGCCGTGGACGCCGGTCCGTTGTCCCATACGTCGACCTTGGCGCCGGTTTTGCGATTTCAGGCTTTTCTTTTGATTCCGGGGGAATGAGGACGATATGTCGTACGTGGAGATGCCGGGCGCGAAGGTTCCGATCCGTATGTGGGCCGACCCCGCGGCGGTCGAGGACGTGGCCATGCGCCAGCTCCAGAACGTCGCGACCCTGCCCTGGATCAAGGGCCTGGCCGTGATGCCGGACGTGCACTTCGGCAAGGGTGCGACGGTCGGCTCGGTCATCGCCATGCAGGGCGCGGTCTGCCCCGCGGCGGTGGGTGTCGACATCGGCTGCGGGATGTCGGCGGTCCGTACCTCGCTGACGGAGAACGACCTGCCCGGCGATCTGTCCCGGCTGCGCTCGAAGATCGAGCAGGCGATCCCGGTGGGACGCGGCATGCATGACGACCCCGTCGACCCGGGCGGCTTCCACGGCCTGGCGACCGCGGGGTGGAACGACTTCTGGGGCCGGTTCGACGGGATCGCGGATGCGGTCAAGTTCCGCCAGGAACGCGCCACGAAGCAGATGGGAACGCTGGGTAGCGGGAACCACTATATCGAACTACTGCTCGATTCTGATGGGGCTGTCTGGCTCACGCTGCATTCCGGATCCCGGAACATCGGCAAGGAACTGGCCGAGTACCACATCGGTGTCGCGCAGAAGCTCCCGCACAACCAGGGTCTGGTCGACCGCGACCTGGCGGTATTCGTGACCGACACCCCGCAGATGGCGGCCTACCGCAACGACCTGTTCTGGGCGCAGGAGTACGCGAAGTACAACCGCACGCTCATGATGGCGCTCCTCAAGAACGTGGTCCGCAAGGAGTTCAAGGGCGCGAAAGTCACCTTCGAGCCGGAGATCTCGTGTCACCACAACTATGTGGCGGAGGAGCGGTACGACGGCATGGATCTGCTGGTCACCCGGAAGGGCGCGATCCGGGCCGGCTCCGGCGAGTACGGGATCATTCCTGGCTCGATGGGCACCAGTTCCTACATCGTGAAGGGTCTCGGTAACGAGAAGGCCTTCAACTCGGCGTCGCACGGCGCAGGTCGGCGCATGAGCCGCAACGCTGCCAAGCGCCGCTTCTCGACCAAGGACCTGGAGGAGCAGACGCGGGGCGTGGAGTGCCGTAAGGACTCCGGTGTCGTGGACGAGATCCCCGGCGCCTACAAGCCGATCGAGCAGGTGATGGACCAGCAGCGTGATCTCGTTCAGGTCGTCGCCAAGCTGAAGCAGTTCATCTGCGTGAAGGGCTGACACAAGGGCCGGGGCACCGTCGCCCCGGCTCTTGCGTTGGGCGGCGTTCAGTCGTTGCTCGGCGGCGATACTCGCGCCGTGCGGAGTCGCCACAGGCGCAGGCGGCAGCCCTTCTCGGTGCGCCCGAACTTCTCGGCGGTGGCGGCGATGTCGTCCGACTGAAGTAGCTCGCGGTCTTCGTGGGCGGTCCAACTGCGTCGGGGACCTGTGATCCGCATGCCGGCCGGACGGATCCAAGAGGCGACCGAGTCCGCCTTGACCTGCTTGCGTCCGAGGGACAGGCAGCCCGGGTAGTACAGGTCGGCTGCCAGCGCCTGGGCGGCTTCCTTCTGGTACATGATGTTGTAGACCCCGTCACGGACATTCCGTTTCAGGGTGCGTGCCGCTCCGGTTACCTTCTGGGCGTACTCGCACAAGTGGACCCCGACAGCCGTGCTCGACGTGGTGAGTGAGACGAAGGGGATGCCAGGGCCTGTGTAGCCGACCGATCCGTCGGCGTCGACGAGACCTCGCAGGTAATCACGGCTGGAGAAGGAGACGAGCGGCGGGGCGATGCTGCTGGACTTGCGTCCGTAAGGCAGGCCGAGTTGGTTGAGGGTGGTCCTGGCTGCGAGGGAGCACAGGGTCCAGGTCGCGGACTGGTGACTGTCGGCGAAGTTCGTAGATCGGGTTCGCTCGGTGACGCTGCTGTTGTAGGGCGTCAAATATTTGAACCTGTACAGCAGATCAATGTCTCGGATGTTGAGTTCGACGGTCAGGCGGCCCCTCTGCCCAGAGCCGTGGTGCAGATGCCCGTCCGCCTGCAAGAACCCGAACATGTACGCGTACTCCGGGACCGTGAGATCCATGAACCGGCGCACGTTAGGCTCACAAACAGCCACAGGGAAGCTCCACTTCCATGCTGGTCAGGCCCTCGGCCGGGATGCCGCCCGGACGAGGGCCGTCGTGTTGATGGTGTGGCGTGAGCCTAGGTCGCGAGTTCGGGCGCCATGCGGTTGATCGAGATGGTTCATCCCTCTGGGTGATGCGAGCCGTTTGGGCCGGGGAACCGGAGACGGTGTCGGACCTGTCCTTCGCTACGGGTCCGACCACCGGTCCGACCACAGGTCCGACGCATCGATACGGGGGTAATCACGATGAGGCGTCAGCGCATACGTGCCGCGGCCGGGGCCGCCGGTCTGGTCCTGGTCGCGGGGGTCGTGCTCGCGGGCTGTTCGCAGAGTTACGACGACCGGCGGGGCAAGGGGGACGCCCCGGTGAAGGGCAAGGCGGGCGACGACACCCCGGCCGAGGTCTACAACATGCCGGACGGCTTCGGGAACCTCGCCACCAAGTGCGTCGGGCACGGCTTCCGCGCCTATGTCACGACCAACGGCGGCGGTCCGTCGAACGTGCAGATCGTGCCGGACAAGACGTGCGCCTCCTGAGCCGGCGCCCCGGGCGCGCCGCCGCCGGCTGCGGTGCGCTGCTGCTCGTCGTGCTGCTCGGCGGCTGTTCGCAGAGTTACGACGACCAGCGGGGCAAGGGGGACGCCCCGGTGGCCGGGCGGGCCGGGGAGGACAGCCCGGCCGAGGTGTACAACTTCCCGGACGGCTTCGGGAACGTCTCCACCAAGTGCGTCGGGCAGGGCAGGCGGGCGTACGCCACCACCCGGTTCGTGCAGGAGGACGGCGACGACACCGTGATCATTCCGGCCAACGCGGTGATCGTCGACGACCCGGACTGCCCTGCGCCCTGAGGCTCACTTCGCGTGGCGCACCGGCTCACTTCGCGTGGCGCGCCGGTTCACTTCGCGTGGCGCACCGCGTAGATCATCACGAACGCGACGATGTGGATGCCGAAGAGGAAGTACGCCAGGAAGATCCAGACCCGGCGTTCGTCCCTGGTCTCCTGGGCGAGGCGGCGCTGCTCGGCGGTGCGGGCGGCGTCGTCGGGCGCCTGCTCCGCCAGGCCCTCGCGGTCCACCGTCACAGCTCCCGGTGGACCTTCGTGTTGGACGCCTGGGCTCGCGGGCGGACGACCAGCAGGTCGATGTTGACGTGGGCCGGGCGGGTCACCGCCCAGGTGATGGTGTCCGCGACGTCGTCGGCGGTCAGCGGCTCGGCGACGCCCGCGTAGACCTTCGCCGCCTTCTCCTCGTCGCCGCTGAAGCGGGTCAGCGCGAACTCGTCGGTCTTGACCATGCCGGGCGCGATCTCGATCACCCGCACCGGCCGGCCGACGATCTCCAGGCGCAGGGTCTCGGCGAGGACGTGGGCGCCGTGCTTGGCGGCGACATAGCCCGCGCCGCCCTCGTAGGTGCCGTGGCCCGCGGTGGAGGAGACGACCACGACCGTGCCGTCGCCGCTCGCGTCGAGCTTGGGCAGCAGGGCCTGGGTCAGGTTCAGCGTGCCCAGGACGTTCGTCTCGTACATCGTGCGCCACTGCGCCGGGTCGCCGGTGGCGACCGGGTCCGCGCCCAGCGCGCCGCCCGCGTTGTTGACCAGGACCCCGACGGTCTTGAAGGCGCTCGCGAACTCGTCGACGGCCGCGCGGTCGGTGACGTCCAGCTGGTAGGCGGTCGCCGAGTGGCCCGCCGCGGTGATCTCCTTCGCCAGCGCCTCGATGCGGTCGGCGCGGCGGGCGGTCAGCACGACGCGGTAGCCGGCCGCGGCGAGCTGCCGGGCCGTGGCGGCTCCGATTCCGCTGCTCGCACCGGTGATGACGGCGATGCGGGAGGCGGCGGACGGTGCGGCGGTGGCCATGGGCTGCTCCTCGGGCGTGCGGACGGCTCGGGCCCGCGGACGGCTCGGGTCGGTGGGTGGTGCGGCTGGCGCCCGCTCGTGGGCCTGCGGGTGGCGCGGGCTCGCGGCGGTCGTTCCCGCTCAGGGTAGGCGACGGGTGCGGTCGGACGGGCGGGCGTTCCGAGGGGCGGGCGGTCAGCCGCCGTGCCGCGGCGCCCACATGATCACGGCCATGCCGGCGAGGCAGACGGCGGCGCCCGCCAGGTCCCAGCGGTCGGGGCGGAAGCCGTCCGCGACCACGCCCCACAGGATCGAACCGGCGACGAAGATCCCGCCGTACGCGGCGAGGATGCGGCCGAAGTGGGCGTCGGGCTGGAAGGTGGCGACGAACCCGTACGCGCCGAGCGAGAGGACGCCGCCGGTGATCCACAGCCAGCCGCGGTGCTCGCGCAGGCCCTGCCAGATCAACCAGGCACCGCCGATCTCCAGGAACGCGGCGGCGACGAACAGGGCGGCGGAGCGGACGATCGACATACCTGCAGCCTGGCACGCCCGTCGGCACGCCCGTCGGCACGGTCGGCGCCGGGACGTCACCTGTTGGAGGGCGCCTGCCGTCGGCCGTACGTGGGATACATCCAGGCGACACCCCTGCGACCGGGGTGGAGCGAGCGGAGTGAGGAGTGGTGTCGGCATGCGGAGACCACGCAGGGCACGCGGAACGCGGCGGACCCGCGAGGAGCGGTGGGTACGGAGGTCGTGCGGGGCGCGCCGGGCGCGTGGCACCCGGGGGTTCGTGGTCTGCGGGGTGGCGCTGGCGGCCGTCGGCGGGACGACACCGTTCGCGGGTGCCGCGGGCGCGCCGGAGGCCGACCTGGCGTACCACGGCACGGCGGTGCTGCGCCGCGGCCTGCTCGACGTGCGGCTGACCCCGTACGACCACGGCCCGTCCGCCGTGCCGGACGCGACCGTGCGGCTGCTGTGGTCGGCGCCGCTCGCGGACCGGCAGCGGCTGCCGGGCGGGTGCGTCCGTACGGGGGTGCGTGAGGTGGTGTGCCGGACGGGCGCGCTGGCCGCGGACGGGTTCGGCGAGCGGATCGCGCTGGTGCTGCGGCTGCGCGGCCGGCCGCGGGAGGTGACGCTGACGCTCGGCACGGTGTGGGCCGGCGGCACGGTGGACCGCAACCGGGCGAACGACCGGCAGCGGGTGCTGGTGCTGGACACGGGAGACCCGTACTCCTTCTGAGTGAGGGGCGCGCCCCTGGGACGGGGGCGCGCCCGGCTCCGGGGTGCGGGGGGCGGCCGGTTTCCTGCTAGATACGTGTATGTCGGACCACTTCCGGCCGGTCGCGGCGCGCTCTCTGCGTCGTACGATCTCTGCACGGCGCAGGCGAAGAGGAGCGGGCATGTCCGGGTCGGAGAACGAGCGGTCGCGGCTGCTGGACGAGCTGTCCACCGTCTCCCGTCGCTACATGGCCTCGTACGCCCTGTTCAACCAGGCCGTCGCCGACCATCTCGGCCTGCATCCCACCGATCTCCAGTGCCTGAACCTGCTCACGCTGGAGGGCGGTCCGGTGACCACGGGCCGGATCGCGGAGCTGACGGGCCTGACGACCGGGTCGGCGACCCGGCTGGTGGACCGGCTGGAGAAGGCCGGGTACGTGGTCCGGCAGCGGGACGCGGGGGACCGGCGGCGGGTGCTGGTGGCGACCGTGCCGGAGCGGATCGCCGAGTTCGGGCAGATGTGGAACCGGCTGGCCGGCGGCTGGAGCGCTCTCTTCGACGGCTTGGACAACACCGAACTGGCCCTGATCATCGGGCATATGAGGCGGACGGTGGACTTCAGCGGCGAGCAGATCACCCGGCTGCGGGAGGGGCGGGTCTAGGACCGCGCCACTAGTGCGTGTGCGGGGCGTCCTTCTCGGTGTCGTAGCGCTCCCGTGCCGTGTGGACCTCGTCGAAGTGGGTCTCCGCCCAGTCCTTCACCGCGGTGAGCAGGTGGGCGAGGCTGCTGCCCAGCGGGGTGAGCTCGTAGTCCACCCGGACCGGGACGGACGGGGTGACCGTGCGGGTGAGGATGCCGTCGCGCTCCAGTGAGCGCAGGGTCTGCGTGAGCATCTTGGGGCTCACTCCGGCGATCCTGCGGGCGAGGTCGCTGTAGCGCCGGGGGCCGCCGGCCAGCGCGGAGACGACGAGGCTGACCCACTTGTCGCTGATGCGGTCGAGGAGCTGGTTGGTGGGGCAGCTGCGCAGGAAGGCGTCGTACTCGAAGCGCGCCTGTTCGCGTCGCTGGGCCGCCGTCGTGGTAGCCATGGCTCTCCTCCGGGTGCGGTAGGCACCTTCAGGTAACTACTACCCTCCAGATAGTAGCTCTTCCTAGGGTTGTGCGAGCGGCGCGGGAACAGTGTGGACGCGCCTCAACCGCAGTCGATCCTTGGAGAGTTGTGATGATGCGTGCTGTCGTGGTGACGTCGTTCGGCGGGCCCGAGGCCGTGCAGGTCGTGGAGACCGAGGTGCCCGAGCCGGGTGCCGGGCAGGTCCGGATCAAGGTGGCGGCGGCCGCCCTGAACCCGGTCGACGCCGCGGTGCGGGCCGGTGTGTTCGGGGGTGCGGGCGGGCGGATCGGCCTCGGCTGGGACGTCGCGGGGACGGTGGATGCGGTCGGCCCGGCCACCGCGTGGAGCGTGGGCGACGAGGTGGTGGCGCTCGCCCCCGGTGTGGCCGAGCCGCTGGGTTCGCACGCGGAGTACGTCGTCGTCGGCGCGGACGCGGTGGCCGAGGCGCCCGCGACGGCCGACGCCGTGTCCGCCGCCACCCTGCCGCTGAACGGGCTGACCGCCGTACAGGCCCTGGATCTGCTGGAGTTGACGCCCGGTCAGTCGCTGCTGGTGACGGGCGCGGCGGGCGCCGTGGGCGGTTATGCCGTACAACTCGCCGCCCGCCGTGGGGTGTCGGTGACCGCGCTGGCCCGTGCGCAGGACGAGGAGCTCGTACGGTCTCTGGGCGCCGCGCACTTCACGGCCGGGGAGGCCGGGCCGGCGGGCTTCGACGCGGTGCTGGACGCGGCGGTGCTCGGCGAGGCCGCCTTCGCCCGGGTGCGGGACGGGGGAGCCTACGCCGGGGTGATTCCGGGGGCCGCGCCCGCCGCGGTGCGGGGCGTGCGGACCGGCACGGTCGAGGTGCGCGCCGACGGGGAGCGGCTGGCGGAGCTGGTGCGGCTGGTGGACGAGGGGGCGCTGACGCTCCGGGTGGCGGGGACGTACGCCCTGGACGACGCGGTCAAGGCACACGTCCGGCTGGCGGAGGGCGGGGTGCGGGGGCGGCTGGTCCTCCTTCCCTGAGCCGGCGGGTCCCCGTACGTCTCACGGGCCCTTGCCCGGGGCCCGGCCGCCGGTCTCAGTGGCCGTGCTCCTCGGGTGCACTGCGCGGCAGGAGGCGTACGAACGGCAGGCACAGGGCCACGGCCGCGGCGACCACGGTCAGGCTCACCGTCATCGCGTGGGTCTCGCCGTGCCGGGCGGCCCGGAAGTAGACGGTCGTCACGGCGGCCGCGCCGAGCGCGTTGGCGAGCTGCTGCACGGCGTTGAGCGAGCCGCTCGCGCTGCCCGCCTCCTCGGGGGCGATGTCGCCGATCGTGACGTCGTAGACCGTGCCGAAGCAGGTGCCCATGCCGACGCCGATGACGAACAGCGGCAGGACGAGTTCCCAGGCGCCGGTCCGGCCGAGCGCGCAGAGCAGGAGCAGCGCCGCGCAGCCCGCCAGGATGATCAGCAGGCCGGTGGCGACGAGACGGCGGCCGAAGGCGTGGATGAGCCGGTAGCAGGCGATCGAGGCGACGACGATCCCGGCCGAGAGCGGGATCAGGCCGAGTGCGGCGCCCGCGGGGGAGCGGCCGAGGCCCTGCTGGAGGTAGAGGGAGACGGCGTAGAGCAGGCCGGAGACGGCGGCGAAGGTGGCGACGCCGAGGAGCAGGCCCGAGGTGAAGCCGCGGTGGCGCAGCAGCGACGGCCGCAGCAGGGGGTGCGCGGCGGTGCGCTGGCGGCGCCAGAAGGCCGCGGCCAGCGCCAGGCCGAGCAGCAGGAGGGCGAGCGGGCGGGCGGCCGGACCCTCACCGGCCTGACCTCCCCCGGCCGTGCCGTGGGCCGCGCCGTCGATGAGCCCGCCCAGCAGGCAGAGCATCGCCCCGCCGAGCAGGGCGGCCCCGGGGCCGTCGACGACCGTGTCGCGGGTGCCGGGGTCGTGGGGCAGCAGCCGGGCGGCGGCGAACAGGGCGGCGCCGCCGAGCAGCAGGTTGATCAGGAACATCGGGCGCCAGCCGAGTCCGGCGAGGTCGGCGTCGACGAGGAGCCCGGCCAGCACCGGACCGCTCACGGCGGACAGGCCCATCACCGGTCCGAACAGGCTGAACGCCTTGCCGATCCGGTCGCGCGGCCAGGTGGCGGCCAGGATCCCGAAGCCCTGCGGGATGACGAGGGCCCCGAAGGCGCCCTGGACGAGCCGGGCCAGGACGAGCACGGTCGGGTCCGGGGCGAGTCCGCAGGCCGCCGACGCGGCCACGAAACCGGCGAGGCCGGTCAGGAACAGCCGCCGGCGGCCGTACTTGTCGCCGAGCCGGGCGCCGGGGACGAGCAGTACGCCGAGCGCGAGGGCGTAGGCGGCGCCGAGCCACTGGACGAGGCTCTGACCGCCGCCCAGATCGCGGGCGATCGTCGGGGCGGCGATGTTGGTGATCGTCCCGTCGAGGAGGTCCAGGACGTCGGCGGCCAGGACCACGGCGAGGACCGCCCAGCGGGCGCGGGCGGAGAGGGGGCGGGGTGTCGCCGGGGTCCCGCCCGTGGCCGGGGCCGGCGGTGTGCGCGGGTGATCATCATCTTCGTGATGCAGTATCTGTGTCACGCAGATAAATATCCGTACGCGGCGCCCGGCCGTCAAATCGAATTCCGGCGGGCGGAATACCCACGGACCCGGTCCGGTTGGAGGGGTATAGTTGAAGCGTCAACAACTTGGAGGTTGAACGACCATGCAGTTCGGCATCTTCAGCGTCGGCGACGTCACCCCGGACCCGACCACGGGCCGCACGCCGACCGAGCGTGAGCGCATCAAGGCCATGGTCGCCATCGCGCTGAAGGCCGAGGAGGTCGGGCTGGACGTGTTCGCGACCGGCGAGCACCACAACCCGCCGTTCGTGCCCTCGTCACCGACGACCATGCTCGGCTACATAGCCGCGCGCACCGAGAAGCTGGTCCTCTCCACGTCCACGACCCTGATCACCACCAACGACCCGGTGAAGATCGCCGAGGACTACGCGATGCTCCAGCACCTGGCCGACGGCCGGGTGGACCTGATGATGGGCCGCGGCAACACCGGTCCCGTCTATCCGTGGTTCGGCCAGGACATCCGCGAGGGCATCAACCTCGCCATCGAGAACTACGCCCTGCTGCGCCGGCTGTGGCGTGAGGACGTCGTCGACTGGGAGGGCAAGTTCCGTACGCCCCTACAGGGCTTCACGTCCACCCCGCGGCCGATGGACGACGTGCCGCCGTTCGTCTGGCACGGCTCCATCCGCTCCCCGGAGATCGCCGAGCAGGCCGCCTTCTACGGGGACGGCTTCTTCCACAACAACATCTTCTGGCCCGCCGACCACACCAAGCGGATGGTCGAGTTCTACCGGACCCGGTACGCCCACTACGGCCACGGCACGGCCGAGCAGGCGATCGTCGGCCTCGGCGGCCAGGTGTTCATGCGGAAGAACTCCCAGGACGCCGTGCGCGAGTTCCGTCCGTACTTCGACAACGCGCCGGTCTACGGGCACGGGCCCTCGCTGGAGGACTTCACCGAGCAGACCCCGCTGACCGTGGGCTCCCCGCAGCAGGTGATCGAGCGGACCCTGTCCTTCCGCGAGTACGCCGGCGACTACCAGCGCCAGCTGTTCCTGATGGACCACGCCGGGCTGCCCCTGAAGACCGTGCTGGAGCAGCTCGACCTGCTCGGCGAGGAGGTCGTGCCGGTGCTGCGCAAGGAGTTCGCCGTCGGCCGTCCGGCCGGGGTGCCGGAGGCGCCGACCCACGGGTCGCTGCTCGCGGCCGAGCGGGCGAAGCAGGCCGGGCAGGCCGAAGGCTCTCAGGGGTCCCAGGGTTCCCAGGGCTCCCAGGAAGGGGTGACCGTCGCATGAAGCTCGTCGTCGTCTCCGCGGGGCTGAGCGTCCCGTCCTCCACCCGGCTGCTCGCCGACCGGCTGGCCGCCGCCGTGGACCGGCAGGCCCCGGCGGACGTCCAGGTGATCGAGCTGCGCGAGCTCGCCGTCGAGATCGCGCACCATCTCACCAACGGCTTCCCCGGGCGGACGCTGTCCGCCGCGTTCGACGCCGTGACCCGGGCCGACGGCCTGATCGCCGTCACTCCGGTGTTCTCGGCGTCGTACAGCGGGCTGTTCAAGTCGTTCTTCGACGCGCTCGGCGGCCACGACAAGGACGCGCTGGCCGGCAAGCCCGTGCTGATCGCGGCCACCGGCGGCACCGCCCGGCACTCCCTGGTCCTGGACCACGCGCTGCGCCCGCTGTTCGCCTATCTGCGGGCGGTGGTCGTGCCGACCGGCCTGTACGCCGCATCCGAGGACTGGGGCGCGGAGGGTCTGCCCGAGCGGATCGAGCGGGCGGCGGGGGAGCTGGCCGCGCTGATGCGGGGTCTGGCGGCGGCGGGGCCGGCCCGGGACGACCTCGACGTGGTGCCGTTCGCCGAGCGGCTCGCCGCCCTGCGGTCCGCGGGGTGAACGGCCGCCCGGTGCGGGTTGCGGCCGGGCGGGTGAGAGGCCAGTAAGAAGGGCGCCCTGGGCAAGATCATCAGGTCGTCGGACCCCTGGCGCTTGGCAGACTGGGTCCGTGCCCCAGACTGTGCTGCTCGCCGAAGACGACCGCGCCATCCGCCACGCACTGGAACGCGCCCTGGCCCTGGAGGGCTACCAGGTCACCGCGGTCGCCGACGGCGTCGAGGCGCTGGCGCACGCCCACCGCACCCCGCCGGACGTGCTCGTCCTCGACGTGATGATGCCCGGCATCGACGGACTCCAGGTCTGCCGGGTGCTGCGCGCCGAGGGCGATCGCACCCCGATCCTGATGCTGACCGCGCTGGTGGAGACCGCCGACCGGATCGCGGGCCTGGACGCCGGAGCGGACGACTACGTCGTCAAGCCCTTCGACGTCGAGGAGGTCTTCGCCCGGCTGCGCGCCCTGCTGCGCCGCACCAGCCCGAACGAGACCGCCGCCCCCACCGAGTCCGCGGGTGAGACCCCGGCCGGGGCGCCCGGCGTGCCGGACGGAGCGTCGGCCGAACCGCCGGCCGGGGCGGGAGCGGGTACGGGTGCGGCGTCGGGCGCGTCCTCGGCCCGGGCGTCCGGCCCGGTGCCCGGTGCCTCGCCGTCCGGCCGGCACATCGAGGCGGCCGGGCTGCGGATGGACCGGCAGGCGCGCCGGGCCTGGCGCGGCGGACGCGAACTGGAGCTCACCCGCACCGAGTTCGAGCTGCTGGAACTGCTGGTGCGCAACGCGGGCATCGTCCTCGACCACTCCACCATCTACGACCGCATCTGGGGCTACGACTTCGGGCCCGGCTCCAAGAACCTCGCCGTGTACGTGGGTTACCTGCGCCGCAAGCTCGACGAGCCCGGTGCGCCGCAGCTGATCCACACGGTGCGCGGCGTGGGTTATGTGCTGCGGGAGGACTGAGTGGGCCGCTTCCGGCGGCTGCTGACCTGGCGACGGCCCGGTCTGCTCTCGCTGCGCACCACCCTCGCGGTGTCGTTCGCGGCGGTGGCCGCGGCCGTCACCGTGCTGGTCGGCATCCTGTCGTACAGCGCGGCGGCCCGGCTCGTGCGCGTGGACCAGCAGACCGTGTTCGACGAGGTCGTGCAGGACGTGCGCGACGAGGTCGGCCAGCACCGCATGACACCCGACGACTTCTCCTCCTCCGCGCCCGGCCACGACGTCGTACGGCCGCCGCGCACCGATGTGCAGGTGCTCGGCCCGGACGGCACGGTCGTCGACCGGGGCAGTCCGGGCCTGCCGGTCACCGCCGCCGACCGGACCGTTGCCGCGGCCGCCACCGCCGGCCTGATCGCCGAGCACAAGGACGTCGACGTCGGCAACGACGTCTACCGGGTCGCCACCGTCTCCCTGGGCGGCGGCCGGGGCGCGGTCCAGGTCGCGCAGGAGTTCAGCGACACCGAGGACCTGCTGCGCACGCTCCAGCAGCGCACCCTGGTGCTGATGGCGGCCGTCGTCACCGCGGCCGGTCTGTTCGGCTGGTGGCTGGCCCGGCGTGTCACCCGCCGGCTGGTCGTGCTCACCTCCGCCGCCGAGGACGTCGCCCGCACCCGCCGCCTGGGCGTGCAGGTGCCGGTCACCGGATACGACGAGGTGGGCCGACTGGGCCGTGCCTTCGACCGGATGCTGGGCCGGCTCGCCCAGTCCGAGGAGGACCAGCGCCGGCTGGTCCAGGACGCCGGCCACGAGCTGCGCACCCCGCTCACCTCACTGCGTACGAACATCTCGCTGCTGCGCAGGATCGACGAACTCCCGCCCGCCACCCGGGAGGACCTGGTCGCCGACCTCACCCAGGAGGCACGCGAACTGACCGACCTGGTCAACGAGCTCGTCGACCTCGCTGCGGGCCAGTCCGACACCGAGCCGGCCCAGCAGGTCGACCTGGCCGACATCGCCGAGGACGTCGTCGGCCTGGCCCGGCGCCGCACCGGGCGGGAGATCGTGCTGCGCGCCAGCGGCGACACGACGGCCCACGGGCGCCCCGGGCTGCTCCAGCGGGCGATGTCCAACCTCGTGGAGAACGCCACGAAGTTCGACCGCGACGGCACCGCGCCCATCGAGCTGCACATCGCGGGCCCGGCCCGGCCGGGCACGGTCCGGGTGGAGGTCCTCGACCGGGGTCCCGGCATCGCGGGTGCCGACCTGATCCGCATCTTCGACCGCTTCTACCGGGCCGCCGACGCCCGCGCCCTGCCCGGCTCCGGTCTCGGCCTGTCCATCGTGCGGGAGGTGGCCCTGGCGCACGAAGGCGCGCCGTTCGCCTTCCGGCGGGAGGGCGGCGGCTCGGTGATCGGGTTCACCGTGGGCGGGGGACCGGTGGAGGGGCGGAGCCGGGGCGAATCCTGAGGCCCTCATGGGCCTTCCGCCCTCCCGCCCGGTCCCGTCCTCCTGGCAAGGTCAGTTCTCCTCGGTGCCGGTGCCGGTGCCGGTGCCGGTGCCGGTGCGGCGGGCGTAGGCGCGGGCGGCGCGGGCGCGGTCGCCGCACCGGGTGGAACACCAGTGGCGGCGGCCGTGCCGCAGCAGATAGCGGTTGCAGGGCGGGGAGCCGCAGGCGGTGAGCCGGTCCGCGTCGGAGCCGGTGAGTAGGTCGGCGGCGTCGGCGGCGAGGGTGGCCAGGGCGCGCTCGACGATCCGGGTGGTGGGGTGGGACAGGGCCCGGTGCAGACCGCGGGTGGCGTCCCAGTTCAGCAGGGAGACCGCGGGCGCCCGGGTGAGCGCGTCGTTGAGGCCGTTCAGGGCGCTGCCGGGGGCGGGGTGGCCGTCGACCCGGGAGGAGATCAGGGCGCGGATCTGTTCGCGCAGTGAGCGCAGCTGGGCGGCGCAGGTCTCCCGCAGTTCCGCCTCGACCGGCGCGAGGTCGTGGCCGACCAGCCACCGGGTCGCGGCGGCGGGGGTGCCCAGCAGGTCGAGGACCTGTCCGCCGGGCAGCGCGACGGCGCTGTTGGCGAGGTCGAGGGCGGGGTACCGCTCCGCCCCGGGCGCGATCGGTACCCCGCCCTCCTCGGACGTCACGGCCCCCTGGCTCCCCACGTGCTCCTCGGGCTCCGCGGCCCCGGTCTTTCGCATGGCTCTCATGGTACGTCTTGCATCCATCCGTGAGAAGCGACTACCGTCTCTCACGGATAAACGACTTCTCATCCGTGAGGTGTTTTCTGATGACCCCTGTCGACGCGACCGCCGAACAGATTCCCGTCCGGGTCTTCGGCGGCCCGACCGCACTGATCGAGTACGGCGGACTGCGCTTCCTCAGCGACCCGACCTTCGACGGGACCGGTCACTACCCGACCCCCGGCGGGCCGACCCTGACCAAGACCGCCCCGTCCCGCGTCGAGCCGGGCGACCTCGGCCCCGTGGACGCGGTGCTGCTCTCGCACGACGAACACCCCGACAACCTCGACCGCTCCGGCCGGGCCCTGCTCGCGGAGGTGCCGCTCACCCTCACCACCCGAAGCGGCGCGGGCCGGCTGGGCGGCACGGCCCGCGGGCTGGCCCCCTGGGAGTCCGTGCGACTGGACCGGCCCGGCGGCGGCACCGTCACCGTCACGGCCGCCCCCGCCCTGCACGGACCCGAGGGCGCCGAGCCGATCTCCGGCGAGGTCATCGGCTTCCTGCTGACCTCGGACGACCTGCCCACGGTCTACGTCAGCGGGGACAACGCCTCGCTCGACCTGGTCAGGGAGATCGCGGGCCGGTTCGGCCCGGTGGACACGGCCGTGCTCTTCGCGGGGGCGCCCCGCATCCAGCCCCTCTTCGACGGCGCCCTGCTCGTGCTCGACGGTGCCGGGGCCGCCGAGGCCGCCGGGATCCTCGGCGCCCGTCGGGTCGTACCCGCGCACTGCGACAGCTGGGCGCACTTCACGGAGACCCGTGAGGACCTGGTCGCGGCGTTCGAGGCGGCGGGAGTGGCGGACCGGCTGCAACTGGACTGAACCGGCACCGCGCGACACCGCCGGCCGGGGCGGGGCCGCCGGGCGTGCAAACGGCGAGGGCGGAGCCCGTGAGCTCCGCCCGTTCGTAAGGAAATCTCAGGTCAGGGCCACACCAGGCAGTACGGCTGATGCCCCGCCTCGTGCAGTCGGTGGGAGAAGTCCTGCCACTCGTGCAGGAGCTGGTAGACGTTGAACGCGTCCCGCGGGCCGCCCCGGTCCGGCACGGTCGACCAGATGAACGCCGCCGCGCCCACCGCCTCCTCGCCGACGTCGCGCAGCGGGTCGACGACCGTCGTCGGGAGCTTCACGACCGCGTAGTCGGGGTGCAGGACGACCAGTTCCAAGGGGGGCACCTTGTTGAGGGGGACACCCTGGATGCCGGTCAGCACCATGGCCGCCATCGTCTCCGGCTTGATCTTGGTGAACATGCCACCCATGCCGAGCTCGTCGCCGCCGAGTTCCTCGGGGCGCATCGAGATCGGGACGCGGGCCGCCGTCGCGCCGTCCGGCGCGCCGAAGTATTTGTACGTCACCCCCACCCGACCACCATTCCTGCTACCGGCCCTGAGCCGGTCGACCTCACGGTCGAGCCGGTCGGACTCCATCGGTGCACCATGTGCCTGAAGTGTTTCGTGCGGCTCCTCCGCCTCGCGCCGGTGTTTTCCCCGTTGGGCGCGTCGAGGACCCAGACCGTCAGTCCCCTCGCCCAGCCCGCCACCGCGATGCATATCTCCACCCGACTGCTTTTCTAGGACGCGTGGCCCCCGCCGCGCAACCCGATCATCGTGACAGTGACCTCCCCCACGGTCGCTCGCCGAAACGTGCGCTGAAACAACGGCCCACAGGATCTTCGCAGTCGCGAGCGAGCCCCTGTACGGGCCCCTGAGCGAGCTCCTGGGCAGGCCTTCGAGCGAGCCCGGGCAGGCGCTCGCGGTCCGGCACGGCTCGGCCCGTCCGTAGCTCTGTGTATCAGGTGCCAGTTTCGCAGATGGTACGGGGCGGTCCACCGATTTGCCCGGTCCGGTCCCGGTCGGCCGTCTTCTCCGCTCGGACCGTTCCGGCTCGGGCACGCTCGGTCACGGCCCCGCGTCCGGCCGGTGCGCGGGGCGCCCCGCTGCTCCCTGCCGTTCCCCGGCCCTGGCCTACCCTGAGGAGGTCACGCAGCAAGCGGAGTCCGAACAAGTCGGAGAAGGTCGGAGAAGTCGCAGGTCATGAGCGAATCGCCCTCTTCAGGAGCGCCCTATCCCTACGAAGCGCCTGCCTCGCAGGCCCTGTTCGACCGCGCGGCCGCCGTCACGCCGGGCGGGGTGAACTCCCCGGTCCGCGCCTTCCGCGCGGTGGGCGGTACGCCCCGGTTCATGGTGTCCGGCACCGGTCCGTACCTGACCGACGCGGACGGCCGGGAGTACGTCGACCTCGTCTGTTCCTGGGGCCCGATGATCCTCGGCCACGCGCACCCCGAGGTCGTCGCCGCGGTGCAGGAGGCCGTCTCCCGCGGTACCTCCTTCGGTACTCCCGGTGAGGGCGAGGTCGCGCTCGCCGAGGAGATCGTCGCGCGGGTCGAGCCCGTGCAGCAGGTGCGGCTGGTCTCCAGCGGCACCGAGGCCACCATGTCCGCGATCCGGCTCGCGCGCGGCTTCACCCGGCGGGCCAAGGTGATCAAGTTCGCCGGCTGCTACCACGGGCACGTCGACTCCCTGCTGGCCGCGGCCGGCAGCGGGGTGGCCACCTTCGCGCTGCCCGACACCCCCGGCGTCACCGGGGCCCAGGCCGGCGACACCATCGTGCTGCCGTACAACGACCTGGAGGCGGTGCACGAGGCGTTCCACCGGCACCCGGGGGAGATCGCCTGCGTGATCACCGAGGCGTCGCCGGGCAACATGGGCGTCGTACCGCCGCTGCCCGGCTTCAACCAGGGCCTGAAGGACGCCTGCGCGCAGAACGGCGCGCTGTACATCTCCGACGAGGTGATGACCGGCTTCCGCACCAGCAAGGCCGGCTGGTACGGCGTCGACGGGGTCAAGCCCGACCTGATGACCTTCGGCAAGGTCATGGGTGGCGGCTTCCCGGCCGCCGCCTTCGGCGGACGCGCCGACGTCATGGAGCACCTCGCGCCCGCCGGGCCGGTCTACCAGGCGGGCACCCTCTCCGGGAACCCCGTCGCCACCGCCGCCGGTCTCGCGCAGCTGCGCCTGCTCGACGACGCCGCCTACGCCAAGGTCGACGCCGTGTCGCGGCAGATCCAGGCGCTCGTGTCCGAGGCCCTGGGCAAGGAGGGTGTCGCGCACACGCTGCAGACCGCCTCCAACATGTTCTCCGTCTTCTTCACGGACCGCGCGGTCCGCAACTACGAGGACGCCAAGGCGCAGGAGTCCTTCCGCTTCACCGCCTTCTTCCAGTCGCTGCTGGCGAACGGCGTCTATCTGCCGCCCTCGTCCTTCGAGTCCTGGTTCGTCTCCACGGCCCACGACGAGCGGGCCCTCCAGCGGATCGCCGACGCCCTCCCGGCGGCGGCCCGAGCGGCCGCGGAGGCCACGGCGTGAGCAACGGCATCGACAACAAGGGCATCGGCGGAAGCGGCGACGGCGAACTCACCGTCGTCCACCTCATGCGGCACGGCGAGGTCCACAACCCGGACGGGATCCTCTACGGCCGGCTGCCCGGCTACCACCTGTCCGAACTCGGGCGGCAGATGGCCGACCGGGTCGCCGAGCACCTCGCCTCCCGCGACGTCACCCACGTCGTCGCCTCCCCGCTGGAGCGGGCGCAGGAGACGGCGACGCCGATCGCCAAGGCGCACGGACTCGACCTCGCCACCGACGGCCGGCTCATCGAGGCCGACAACGTCTTCCAGGGCAAGACCTTCGGTGTCGGGGACGGCGCGCTGCGCAAGCCCGACAACTGGAAGCACCTGGTCAACCCGTTCAAGCCGTCCTGGGGCGAGCCGTACGTCGACCAGGTCGTACGGATGATGGGGGCGCTGGACGCGGCCAAGGACGCGGCCCGTGGCCATGAGGCCGTACTGGTCAGTCACCAGCTGCCGATCTGGATCGTGCGGTCCTATGTCGAGCGGCGGCGGCTGTGGCATGATCCGCGCAAGCGGCAGTGCACGCTCGCCTCGCTGACGACCTTCACGTACCAGGGCGACAAGATCGTCTCCGTCGGCTACACCGAGCCGGCCCGCGATCTCGTCCCGGCCCATCTCCTCGCCGGTGCCAAGCCGGTCAAGGGGCAGGGCAAGGCTTTCGGGGCATAGCCGCAGGTACGGAGCCGGTTACGGGCGGGGGCACCGACGCCGACGCGAAAGCGACCTCCGGTGGTCCATGGCCCGTTCGTGACAGCCGTCGCGAGATCCGTGCGATCGCGCGGAACCACCTCGTTCGTCGCGTCCTCTGAATGAGTGACCACCTCAGAACGCGACGAACGGGGGATGCCATGCGCACTCTGACTCGAAGGGGAGCGCTCGGTCTGGGCGCGGGTGCCGCGGCCGCCGCCGGGCTCGCGGGGTGCGGCACGGGCACACCGTCGGACGGTGCGGCCCACGCCGCCGGTTCCGCGAGCCCCCGGGGTTCCGCGAGCCCCTCCGCGACCCCCGGCGGGCAGCCGACCCACACAGCGCGCCCCCTCGGCGACGGCTCGACCTCCTTCAGCGGCCGTCAGCCGCACCAGCCCGCCGCCCCCGTGCCGCTGGAACCCGGCCAGCAGCCGCCGCAGTTCGTCGTCTTCTCCTGGGACGGAGCCGGCGAGGTCGGCAACGGCCTCTTCCCGCGCTTCCTGGACCTCGCCAAGGAGCACGGCGCGAGCATGACCTTCTTCCTGTCCGGGCTGTATCTGCTGCCCGAGTCGAAGAAGCGGCTCTACGACCCGCCCAACAACCCGCGCGGCGCCTCCGACATCGGCTACCTCACCGACGACCACGTCCGCGCGACCCTCACCAACATCCGCCGCGCGTGGCTGGAGGGCCACGAGATAGGCACCCACTTCAACGGGCACTTCTGCGGTGGCAGCGGCTCGGTCGGCCACTGGACCCCGCGGCAGTGGAAGAGCGAGATAGCCCAGGCCAAGGCGTTCGTGAAGGAGTGGCGGACCAACACCGGCTGGACCGATCTGGAGCCGCTGCCCTTCGACTACGACAAGGAACTCGTCGGCGGCCGTACGCCCTGTCTGCTCGGCCAGGACAACCTGCTGCCCGCCGCCCGCGAACTCGGCTGGCGCTACGACGCCTCCTCGCCCGGCGGCCGGCAGGTCTGGCCCGGCAAGCGGCAGGGGATCTGGGATCTGCCGTTGCAGCAGATGCCGTTCCCCGGGCACCGCTTCGAGGTCCTCTCCATGGACTACAACATCCTCGCCAACCAGTCGGTCAACTCCACCAACGCGCCCGCCCACAACTACCCGCGCTGGCGTCAGCAGGCCGCCCAGGCGTACATATCCGGCTTCCAGCGGGCATACGAGACGAACCGGGCGCCCTTCTTCATAGGCAACCACTTCGAGCACTGGAACGGCGGCATCTACATGGACGCCGTGGAGCAGGCCTTCCTGCACATCGCGCGGGAGAAGGAGAAGGGCGCGGACGTACGGCTGGTCTCCTTCCGGCAGTTCACGGACTGGCTCGACGTACAGCGGCCGGAAGTCCTGGAGAAGCTGCGCACGCTGGACGTCGGCCAGCGGCCCGCCGGCGGCTGGCAGGAGTTCCTCAAGCCCGCCCCCGCGAACACCGGCGCACCCACCGGCGCCCCCACGAACCCCGGCGCCCCCACGAACTCCGCCCCCGCCACGGCCACCTGAAAGGCCGCCTGAAATGCGGGTTTCCGCCCGCAAGGGGGGTGCGCAAGATCCTCAGAACGGTCATGCGAAACTTTTCACATGAGTGCCGCCACCCGCACCTCCCCGCGTTCGACGACCAGGCTCCGCCCGCGTCGCACCGCCGCCCTGAGCAGCGTCGGTGCCGCCGTGGCAGCGCTGCTGCTGTCCGCCTGCACGTCCGGGGGCACGTCCGGAGGCGGCGGCAACACCAACTTCGTCCTGGGCAAGGACGGCATCGCGACCGCCGACAAGGGGGAGCGGGCCGCCGCCCCCGACCTGTCCGGTGAGACGGTCGACGGCAAGCAGCTCGACGTCGCCGCCTACAAGGGCCAGGTCGTCGTCCTGAACGTGTGGGGCTCCTGGTGCCCGCCGTGCCGCGCCGAGGCACCCGGCTTCGAGAAGGTCTACCAGGACCTCAAGGGCCAGGGCGTGCAGTTCGTCGGCATCAACACCCGCGACACCAGCACCAGCCCCGCCCGCGCCTTCGAGAAGCAGTACGGCGTCAGCTACCAGAGCCTGTACGACCCGACGGGCAAGCTGATGCTCCGCTTCGCCAAGGGCACCCTCAACCCGCAGGCGATCCCCTCCACGCTCGTCCTCGACCGGGACGGGAAGATCGCAGCGCGCTCGCTGTCCGCGCTCAGCGAGGAGAAGCTGCGCAAGATGATCTCCCCGGTCCTCGCGGAGAAGTGACGTGACCGGAGTGTCCCTGCTCGCCGCGGCGACGGACCCGAACCCGACCGTGCTCAACGGCGCCCTGCTCGTCGCTCTGCCGCTGGCCGTGCTCGCCGGCCTCATCTCCTTCTTCTCCCCGTGCGTCCTGCCGCTCGTACCCGGCTATCTGGCCTACGTCACCGGTGTCACCGGAACCGACCTGGCCGAGGCCCGGCGCGGCCGGATGGTCGCGGGCGCCTCGCTGTTCGTGCTCGGCTTCATGGCCGTGTTCGTCTCCGGCGGAGCGCTGTTCGGCTACTTCGGCTCCACGTTGCAGGACAACAAGGGCGTCCTGACCAAGGTGCTGGGCGTGCTCATGATCCTCATGGGCGTCTTCTTCATGGGGCTGATGCCCTGGCTCACCCAGCGGGAGTTCCGCTTCCACCGCAGGCCCGTGACGGGACTGGTCGGCGCGCCGCTGCTGGGCGCGCTGTTCGGCATCGGCTGGACGCCGTGCATCGGACCGACCCTCTCCTCGGTGCTGGCCCTGTCCGCCCAGCAGTCGAGCGCGGGCCGTGGTGCCATACTGACCGTCGCCTACTGCCTGGGCCTCGGCGTGCCCTTCGTGCTCGCCGCGGTCGCCTTCCGCAAGGCGCTCGGCGCCTTCGGCTGGGTCAAGCGCCACTACGCCTGGGTGATGCGCATCGGCGGCACCATGATGATCGTGACCGGTCTGCTCCTGCTGACCGGCGCGTGGGACCGCATCGTGCAGGACCTGCAGACCTGGTCCACCGGCTTCACTGTGGGGATCTGATCCATGAGCAAGACGACGACCGGCACGCCGACCGACGGGGCCGCGACCGCCCCCGACGACCTCGGCGCCGCCGGTTCCCAGCTGTCCACCGCACCCCTGGAATCGTCGGCGAACCCGCCCGGAATGGGCGTCGTCGGCTGGGCCCGCTGGTTCTGGCGGCAGCTCACCTCCATGCGGGTCGCGCTGCTGCTGCTCCTGCTGCTGGCACTCGGCGCGATCCCCGGCTCGCTGATCCCGCAGTCCGGGACCGACGCGACGAAGGTCGCCGACTTCCGTGACGCCCACGAGACCCTCGCCGCGGTCTACGACAAGCTCGGGCTCTTCCACGTCTACAGCTCGGTGTGGTTCTCCGCGATCTACATCCTGCTGTTCGTCTCCCTCATCGGCTGCATCGTGCCCCGCACCTGGCAGTTCGTCGGCCAGCTGCGCGGCCGTCCGCCGGGCGCGCCCAAGCGGCTGACCCGGCTGCCCGCGTACACGACCTGGCGCACCGAGGCCTCGCCCGAGCAGGTCCGCGAGGCCGCGCTCGCGCTGCTGCGGAAGCGCCGCTTCCGCGCCCACCCCGTGGGCGACGCCGTCGCGGCCGAGAAGGGCTATCTGCGCGAGGTCGGCAACCTCGCCTTCCACATCGCGCTGATCGTGATGCTGACCGCCTTCGCCTGGGGCCAGCTGTTCAAGTCCGAGGGCAACAAGCTGGTCGTCGAGGGCGACGGCTTCTCCAACACGCTCATCTCCTACGACGACTTCAAGTCCGGCAACCTCTTCGGCACGGACGACCTGGTGCCGTTCAGCTTCGTCCTGGACAAGTTCACCGGCACCTACGAGCTGACCGGCCCCAACAAGGGCACCCCGCGCACCTACCAGGCGGCCGTCACCTACAGCGAGGGCGCCTACGGCAAGGAGAGGAAGACCACCGTCAAGGTCAACGAGCCGCTGGAGATCGGCGACTCGAAGGTCTACCTCACCGCCCACGGCTACGCCCCCGTGGTGACCGTCAGGGACGGCAAGGGCGACGTCGTCTTCCACAACGCCGTACCGCTGCTGCCGCTGGATTCCAACGTCACCTCCTCCGGCGTCGTCAAGGTCATGGACGGCTACAAGAGCCCCGCGGGCGTCTCCGAGCAGCTCGGCTTCCAGGCGTTCTTCCTGCCGACCTACGGCGGCGGCAGCGTGGTGTCCTCGCAGTTCCCGGCGATGCTGAACCCGGTGCTGAACCTGGCGCCGTACCACGGCGACCTCGGGGTCGACTCGGGCATCCCGCAGAGCGTGTACCAGCTCGACAAGACCCACATGAAGTACTTCAAGGACGCCAAGAAGCAGCAGCTGCGGCAGAACCTGAAGCCCGGCGAGACCATGACCCTGCCGAACGGCGCCGGTTCGATCACCTACGACGGCACCAAGGAGTGGGCGAACTTCCAGGTCACGCAGCAGCCCGGCAGCGGCTGGGCCCTGGCCGGCGCGACCGCCGCGATCTTCGGTCTGGCGGGCTCCCTGTTCATCCAGCGCCGCCGGGTGTGGGTCCGCGCCACGCGCGGCGCGGACGGGGTGACCGTCGTCGAGATGGGCGGCCTGGGCCGCAGCGAGTCCGCCAAGCTGCCCGAGGAGCTCGGCGACCTCGCCGGGACCCTGTACGACCAGGCCCCCGGGGCCCCCGACCCCGACGACCCGTCCGAATCCCCCGACACCCCAGCCGTACCTGCCGAAGGGGCTGAGAAGAAGTGACTCTCGCCACCGCGACCAACGAACACCTCGCGAACATCAGCAACACGCTGATCTACTCGGCGATGGCCGTCTACACCCTGGCCTTCTTCGCGTACATCGCCGAATGGCTCTTCGGCAGCCGCAGCAAGGTCGGCCGCACCGCCGCCGCGCTGACCTCCGCGCCGGCCGCCAAGAACGGGCCGGCCGTCACCGTGCAGACGGCCGGCGGCACCGCGGTGCTGGAGCGGCCGAAGGTCGTCGTGCGGTCCGCCACCGGCGCCCGCGACGTGCCGGACGGGCCGGGCGCGCACGGCGGCGACGTACAGGGCGACCTGTACGGGCGGATCGCCATCTCGCTCACCGTGCTCGCCTTCCTCGTCGAGCTGGGCGGCGTGATCGCCCGCGCGGCCTCGGTGGAGCGGGCGCCGTGGGGCAACATGTACGAGTTCAACATCACCTTCTCCACGGTCGCCGTCGGCGTGTACCTCGTGCTGCTCGCGCTGAAGAAGAACGTCCGCTGGCTCGGCCTGTTCCTGATCACCACGGTCCTGCTCGACCTCGGTGTCGCCGTCACGGTGCTGTACACCGCCAGCGACCAGCTGGTGCCCGCGCTGCACTCGTACTGGCTGTACATCCACGTGTCGACGGCGATCCTGTGCGGCGCGGTCTTCTACGTCGGCGCGGTCGGCACGATCCTCTACCTCTTCAAGGACTCCTACGAGAACAAGCTCGCCGAGGGCGGCAAGCCCGGCCGCTTCGCGACCTCGTTCCTGGAGCGGCTGCCCGCCTCGGCGTCCCTCGACAAGTTCTCCTACCGCGTCAACGCGGCCGTCTTCCCGCTGTGGACGTTCACGATCATCGCGGGCGCCATCTGGGCGGGCGACGCCTGGGGCCGCTACTGGGGCTGGGACCCCAAGGAGACCTGGGCGTTCATCACCTGGGTCGCCTACGCCTGCTACCTGCACGCCCGCGCCACGGCCGGCTGGAAGGGCCGCAAGGCCGCCTACATCGCCCTGATCGCCTTCGGCTGCTGGCTCTTCAACTACTACGGGGTCAACATCTTCGTCTCCGGCAAGCACTCGTACGCGGGCGTCTGACGCCCGCGCCCCAGAGGCCGGTTCCGGTGACCCAGGTCACAGGAGCCGGCCTTTGCCGTGCGGACAGGCGGAGGGGTGTGGACATGAATCCGCGAAGACGCATCCGCGCGGGGGGCCACGACGCCTTCGGTGAACCCTTCGACGCGTACGCACGCTCCGTCTGCAACCTCGGCAGCCGTAGCGCGTGCGGGGCTTTCGCCCAGGGGTCACGCTGGTGTCATGACCGGTTCCGTCGAGCAGGGCACCAGCGTGACGCACGGGAACGCGCACATCCTTCACTTCCTGGTGCGGCTGCCGGTGCCGGTGGAGCGGGTCTGGCCGGCGCTGGCCGGGGCGGAGGGGCTCGCGGGCTGGTTCACCGAGGCCGAGGTGCTCGAACCCCGCCTCGACGGGAAAGTCGCCCTGCGCGGGCTGGGCAGCGGGCGGGTCACTGCGTGGGACGTGGAGCGGGTCGCCGAGTACACGGTGGAGGGCGGCGGCCGGATCCGCTTCCATCTGGAGCGGGACGGGGACACCGGGACCTGTCTGCGGTTCCGGCACGAGTTCCGCGGGGAGGGCGGGACCGAGGCGTCCTGGCGGGCCAGATTCGAACGAATGGTCGAAATTCTCGACGGGGCCTAGGGCGGCGACAGGCACTTCCTCCCGGGGGCTTCCGGTGTGTGCCGCGGCCGCCCCTGCTCGCCGGCCCCCTCCTGATGGGCCTTGTGCAGTTCGGCGAGCACCGCGCTCCTGCCCGGTCCGCGCCCGCCGGCGAGCACCGCGCTCCTGCCCGGTCCGCGCCCGCCGGCGAGCACCGCGCTCCTGCCCGGTCCGCGCCCGCCGGAGAGCACCACGAAGGGCAGCCCCCGGCGTCCTCTCCCTCGAGCGGTCGGACCCCGTCGGTCAGTCCACGGTGATCGAGTCCAGCTTCCCCCGCAGATAGACATGCGAGTCCACGGGCTCGTACGTCACCCGTCCCACCGGGGCCGGGACCGACTCGACGAGGGTGCCCGGGGTGCACTCGCCGAAGTAGACCAGCGACATCAGCTCCTCGGCGGGCGCGTCCGAGGGCGGCGGAAGTACCCGGTGGCGGCCCGAGCGCCACCGGTCCCCGGTCCAACGGGCCATCAGATCGCCGATGTTGATGGTGAAGGCGGTCGGGTCGTGCGGCGCGTCCTCCCAGCCGCCCTCGTCCGTCCAGACCTGGAGACCGCCCTTGCCGGCCTGCCGGTCCAGGATGGTGACCGTCCCGAAGTCGGTGTGGGGACCGATGCGGAACTGCCCCGGCCGGGGCTCGCCGGTCACCTCGGTGCCGGGATACCAGTTGATGTTGAAGCCGTACGTGGGATGCGCCATGTGCCGGGTGAAGAAGTCCGGTTCGAGGCCCAGGGCCTCGCCGAGCAGGGTGAGCAGATGGTTCTCCAGCTCCGCCATCCGCGCCAGGTACTCCTCGCACGGCGCCCGCAGCCCGGGCACCTCCTCGGGCCATACGTTGGGCGCGTACCACTCCGCGTTGACGGCCGGGTCCTCGAACGGTTCGTGGGTCGCGAACGTCAGCGACTCCTTGAGGTCCGGCGGGGTCTCGGTGCCCTCCGCGTACCCGTTGGCCTCCGCTCCGGGGCCCAGCCAGCCCCGGCCGCCGACCTTGGCCTCGTAGCGCCGCTTGGTCTTTTCGTCCAGTGCGAAGAAGACGCGGGCCGCCGCCCGGATGCCCGAGCGCAGCGCGGGGTCCACTCCGTGGCCGGTGACGAGAAGGAATCCCGCAGACTGGAGGGCCTGGTCGACGGTACGGGCGATGCCCGCGCGGGCCCCGGGATCGCCGTCGAGCCAGGGTGCGAGGTCGACGGTCGGGATGCGGGGGACCTTGGACTCACTCACCGATGTCCTCGTTCCACAGTTCCGGGCTGCTCTTGATGAAGTCGCGCATCAGTCCGATGCACTCGGGGTCGTCCAGGAGCACGATCTCCACGCCGTGCTCCGCCAGCCAGTCATGGCCGCCGTGGAAGGTGACCGCCTCGCCGACGATCACCCGCGAGATACCGAACTGGCGGACGAGCCCGCTGCAGTACCAGCACGGCGAGAGCGTGGTCACCATCGTCGTCCCGCGGTACGACCGCTGCCGTCCGGCCGCCCGGAACGCGGCCGTCTCCGCGTGCGCCGAGGGGTCGCCGTCCTGGACGCGCCGGTTGTGGCCGCGGCCCAGGACGGACCCGTCGGCGCCGTAGAGGGCGGCGCCGATCGGGATGCCGCCCTGGGCGAGACCGGCGCGCGCCTCGGCGAGGGCGGTGGCGAGCCAGGCGCGGGCGGACGAGGGGTCCATGCGTTCTGCGGACGACGGGTCCACAGGTTCGGCGGACGACGGGTCCATGCGTTCACTCTGCCGGGGATCCATCGCTCCACTCTGCTGGGACCGGGACGCCGGGGCAACGACCGGGAAGCCCCCGCCGGACGGATGGCGCGCGCTTGCACGCCCGGTGCCACCTAGGTAAAGCCCGCGAGAACCCGGTCTGTACCCTGGCCCGATCATTGCCGCGTCAGCGGCAGTTGGGCCCGGTCGGAAGGGAAGTTCCATGGTTGCTGCGCCGGTTCTGGAGGAGCTGCGCGAGGTCTGCCAGCCGCAGGCCAAGCTGGCGAGCCGCAACGGCGAGCACTGGGCGGGCCGGCTGTACATGCGCAGGATCTCGCTGCGGCTGACCCGCCAGCTGGTGCGCACCCCCGTCACCCCGGACCAGCTCACCTGGACGATGGTGGTGTGCGGGGTCGCCGCCGGCGCGGCGCTGATGATCCCCGGCCTGACCGGCGCGGTCCTCGCGGTGGTCCTGATGCAGCTCTTCCTGCTCTTCGACTGTGCCGACGGCGAGGTCGCCCGCTGGAAGGGCCAGAACAGTGCGACCGGCATCTACGTCGACCGGCTCGGCGCCTATCTGGCGGACGCGGCACTGTTCGCGGGCGCCGGCTACCGCGCCGCCGAGTCGGGGTTCGGCGGCTGGCTCTCGGTCGGCATAGCCGCCGCCCTCGGCGTCGTCCTGCTGAAGGCCTCGACCGACCTGGTGGACGTGGCACGCGCCCGGCGCGGGCTGGCCGTCGCCGACGACGAGGCGACCCGGCCGCGCTCGCAGGGCGTGGCCACCGTCCGCCGTCTGGCCGCCGCCTTCAAGATCCACCGGGTCACCAACGGCATCGAGGCGTCCCTGGTCCTGCTGGCCGCGGCCGTCGCCGACGCCGCGACGGGCGGGATCGAACCGACCCGCTGGGCGCTCGGCGCGCTCGCCGTCATCACCTGGGTGATGGTCCCGGCCCACCTGCTGTCGATCCTGTCGTCGTCCCGGCTGCGCTGACCTGGGCGGGACCCGCGGGCCGGGCGGCGCGGGCGCCCGGCCGGGTCACACGTCGAAGGGCGAGAACTCGACGACCGCGGTCGAGGCGTCGGCGTACCGCACGCCGATGTCGATCGCCACCGCCCCGCCCTCGGCGGGCGGGGTCAGCTCGATGTGCGCGCAGACGTCGGTCGCCGGCTCCCCGTCGCACTCCTGCGCCGTGAGCCGGGTGCCGGGATAGGACTCCTTCAGCCAGGCGTCCAGCTTCGGCCGCGCGATCGTGAACCGCACCGTGTACTGGGTGTCCAGCCAGCTCAGCGCGGTGCACTTCGCGTCGTGGGCCCCCTCGGGCAGCCCGTCGCGGTCCACGAAGCGCATGGCGTCCTCGCACGGGACACTCTGCTCCTGGGCCATGGGGTCACTCCGGAGAGCCGCGGCGAACGACCAGGCCCCCCAGCCCAGGAAGGCCACCGGCAACGCCACGACGGCGACGAGCGCCCACTTCCGTACCCTGCTCACCCGCTGCCCGTCAGGACTCGTCGTCGGACCGGGTCTGCTCCTCGCGCCGGCGCAGTTCCTCCTCGCGCCTGCGCAGATCGGCCTCCCAGTCCTTCAGCAGCGCCTCGTCCTTGCGGTTCTCGGCCTTGATGGACTTGAGGAACTCGGGGTTGTCGTCGGGCGCCACGAACGTCGTCCGGTGGTTGCGGTGCCATTCCGAAGGGGTGGAGCCGTCGGCGGGCACCCGGCGGTTGCGGCCCGCGACCAGCCAGGCGATCGGACCGACCAGCACCTCGCCGAAGAGCAGGATGATGATGACCCAGACCACCTTGGGCAGGCCCCTGACCTCTTCCTCGGGTGTGTTCAGGCAGTCGATGAAGGCGTAGATCCACAGGGCCAGCACCAGCAGGAACGGCAGATACCTGAGCATGGTCGAACGATCCCCCAGTGAGCGACGGCGGGGCGGCACGGGGCCCCGGTGACGGGGTCAGAGTAGCCCGTGCCGGATACTGGACCGCATGGCTTACGACGATCTTCGCTCCCTGCTCAGGGCCCTGGAGCGCGAGGGAGACCTCAAGCGCGTCAAGGCCGAGGTCGACCCGTATCTGGAGGTCGGGGAGATCGTCGACCGGGTCCAGAAGGCGGGCGGCCCGGCGCTGCTCTTCGAGAACGTGAAGGGCTCCGACATGCCCCTCGCGATGAACGTCTTCGGCACCGACCGGCGGCTGCTGAAGGCGCTCGGCCTCAAGTCGTACGGCGAGATCTCCGACAAGATCGGCGGCCTGCTGCGGCCCGAGCTGCCGCACGGGTTCGTCGGGGTGCGCGAGGCGTTCGGCAAGCTCGGCGCGATGACGCACGTACCGCCGAAGAAGGTCAAGGACGCCCCCGTGCAGGAGGTCGTCCTGCACGGCGACGACGTCGACCTCGACCGGCTGCCCGCGCTCTTCACCTGGCCGCAGGACGGCGGCTCCTTCTTCAACCTGGGGCTGACCCACACCAAGGACCCGGAGAGCGGGATCCGCAACCTGGGTCTCTACCGCCTCCAGCGCCACGACCGGCGCACGATCGGCATGCACTGGCAGATCCACAAGGACAGCCGCAACCACTACCAGGTGGCGGCCCGGCGCGGCGAGCGGCTGCCGGTCGCGATCGCGTTCGGCTGCCCGCCGGCCGTGACGTACGCGTCCACGGCTCCGCTGCCCGGTGACATCGACGAGTACCTCTTCGCCGGGTTCATCGCGGGCAAGCGGATCGAGATGGTCGACTGCAAGACGGTCCCGCTCCAGGTCCCGGCGCAGGCCGAGGTCGTCCTGGAGGGCTGGCTGGAGCCGGGCGAGATGCTCCCCGAGGGCCCCTTCGGCGACCACACCGGCTTCTACACCCCGCAGGAGCCCTTCCCCGCGCTGAAGATCGACTGCGTGACGATGCGCAAGCGGCCGCTGCTCCAGTCGATCGTCGTGGGGCGGCCCCCGACGGAGGACGGGCCGCTCGGCCGTGCGACGGAACGCTTCTTCCTGCCCCTGCTGAAGATCATCGTCCCGGACATCGTGGACTACCACCTGCCCGAGGCGGGCGGCTTCCACAACTGCGCGATCGTCTCGATCGACAAGAAGTACCCCAAGCACGCCCAGAAGGTGATGCACGCCGTCTGGGGCGCGCACATGATGTCCCTGACCAAGCTGATCGTGGTCGTCGACTCCGACTGCGATGTGCACGACCTGCACGAGGTCGCCTGGCGGGCGCTGGGCAACACCGACTACGCCCGTGACCTCACGGTCGCCGAGGGTCCCGTCGACCACCTCGACCACGCCTCCTACCAGCAGTTCTGGGGCGGCAAGGCGGGCATCGACGCGACCCGGAAGTGGCCCGAGGAGGGCTACACGAGGGATGGCGGATGGCCGGAGATGGTCCTGTCGGACCCCGATACGGCGGCCCTGGTGGACCGCCGCTGGAAGGAATACGGACTGTGAGCAGCGCCTCCGCGGCGATCCCGCAGCCGGGACGCACCAAGGCGTTCCTGCGCCTGGTGATGATCGAGCACTCGGTCTTCGCCCTGCCCTTCGCCTACATCGCCGCACTGACCGCGATGTTCGAGCTGGACGGGAACATCCACTGGGGCCGGCTGCTGCTGGTCACCGTCTGCATGGTGGGCCTGCGCACCTTCGCCATGGCGGTCAACCGGATCATCGACCGCGAGATCGACGCCCGTAACCCCAGGACCGCCCACCGCGAGCTGGTGACCGGCGCGATGTCGGTGCGGCACGCCTGGACGGGCGCCCTGATCGCCCTGGTCGTCTTCCTCGGCTCGGCGGCCCTGCTCAACCCGCTCTGCCTGGCCCTGGCGCCCATCGCGGTGATCCCGATGGTGGTCTACCCCTACGGCAAGCGGTTCACGAACTTCCCGCAGGCCATCCTGGGCCTGGCCCAGGCGATGGGCCCGGTCGGCGGCTGGCTGGCGATCACCGGCGAGTGGTCCTGGGACGCGGTGATCCTCGGTCTCGCCGTCGGCATCTGGATCGGCGGCTTCGACCTGATCTACGCCTGCCAGGACGTCGAGACCGATCGGGAGATCGGCGTCAGGTCGGTCCCGGCCCGCTTCGGCATCCCGGCCGCGATCTGGGGCGCGCGCGCCTGCCACGCGATCACGACGGCACTGTTCGTCTGGTACGCGCTGGCCACGGACGCGGGCGCGTTCTTCTGGCTGGGCCTGGTGATCGTCGCGGGCGCGTTCCTCTACGAGCACACCATCGTCCGGCCGAACGACCTGTCCCGGCTGAACCGGGCGTTCTTCTCGGTCAACGGCTTCATCGGCATCGCCCTGTTCGTGTGCGCGCTCCTCGATCTCCTGGTCCGGGGTCTGACCGTCTGAGTCCGAGCACGGTGCGGCCCGGCCCGGCGATCGCACGATCGGCACCCGCCGCCTGCGGTGGATCCGGAGGTGGCGGACCGGTCCTGAGCACCAACCGTTCCACCGGTACGCTCAAGGTGTGAACGCAGGAGAAACACAGCGCGTGCCTTGGATCGTGGGGGTGTCAGGGGCGTCCGGTACGCCGTATGCCGCCGCCGTCCTGCGTGCGCTGCTCGCCGCGGGCGAGAGCGTCGACCTGGTCGTCAGCCGGGCCTCCCGGCTCACCCTGCTGGACGAGACCGGTATCTCCTTCCGGGACGCGCACTGGCGCGACGACCTGCGGGACTGGCTGGCGCTCGGCGCGGACGGCAAGCCGGACACCTTCGCGACGGACCTCGGCGGGGTGCGCTACTGGAACGCCGGAGACCTGGCCGCGGGCCCGTCCTCGGGGTCGTACCCGGCGAAGGGGATGCTGATCGTGCCGGCCTCGACGGCGTGTGTCGCGGGGGTCGCGCTCGGTCTGTCGAAGGACCTGCTCCAGCGGGTGGCGAGCGTCACGCTCAAGGAGCGCCGCCGCCTGGTCGTGGCCGTCAGGGAGACCCCGCTGAACGGCCAGACCCTGCGGCACCTGGTCGCCCTGGACGACGCGGGCGCCAGTGTCGTACCGGCCTCCCCGGCGTTCTACGCGGGCGCCACCCACATCCAGGACCTGGTGGACTTCGTGGCCGGCCGGGTCCTCGACGCGGCGGGCGTCGGGCACACCCTCTACCGCCGTTGGCAGGGCGAGCTCGGCGGTTCCCGCCCGGCCTGAGCGGCCCACGGCGGCCAGGCAGTACCAGCACCATCCTCGACTTCAGGAGGTCCGGGCCCGCCCGGACCCATTCAGCGGAAGGCTTCGATCGCATGGACGCGGTGGACAGGCAGCTCATCCAGGCCCTGAGGGAGAACGGCCGGGCCTCCTACGCGGAGCTGGGGCGCCTCGTCGGCCTGTCGGGACCCAGCGTCACCGACCGCATCAACCGGCTGGAGGCGGCCGGTGTCATCACCGGATACCGAGCCACCGTGAACGCCGCCAGCCTCGGCCTCGGCGTCATCGCACTGATCGGCATCTCGCTGTCCGACGCGGCCGACCACGAGGACGTGGCCCGGCGGCTGAAGGACCTCGGCGAGATCGAGGACTGCTGGTTCATCGCGGGCGACGACTCGTTCATGCTCAAGGTGCGCGCCAGTGACGTGGACGGCCTGGAGCGGATCATCCGCCGGCTCAGCGGGACCAAGGGCGTCTCCCGGACCCGGACCACCATCGTGCTGTCCACGAAGTGGGAGAACCGGGTGGGTGAGCTGCCGGAAGAGGTCTAGGACCTCGGGCGTACGGTTGGCAGGGTTCGTCGGCAGGTCGAAAGGGAGAGGCAGAAACACATGGACGTCGGGCTCAAGCGCGAGCTGGAGGACAAGGTCCGGGCCGGTGAGCGGCTCACCCGTGAGGACGGCATCGCGCTGTACGAGTCGGACGACCTGGCGTGGCTCGGCGGTCTCGCGCACGAGGTGCGCACCCGCAAGAACGGCGACGTCGTGCACTTCAACGTCAACCGTCATCTCAACATGACGAACGTGTGCACCGCGTCCTGCGCGTACTGCTCCTTCCAGCGCAAGCCGGGCGAGAAGGACGCGTACACGATGCGCATCGAGGAGGCCGTCCGCCTCGCCAAGGCGATGGAGGGCGAGAACCTCACCGAGCTGCACATCGTCAACGGGCTGCACCCGAACCTGCCGTGGCGGTACTACCCGCGCTCCCTGCGCGAGTTGAAGGCCGCCCTGCCGGACGTCTCGCTCAAGGCCTTCACGGCGACCGAGATCCACCACTTCGAGACCATCTCCGGGCTGACCGCCTCCGAGATCCTCGACGAGCTCATCGACGCCGGTCTGGAGTCCCTGACCGGCGGCGGCGCCGAGATCTTCGACTGGGAGGTCCGGCAGCACATCGTCGACCACCGCACCCACTGGGAGGACTGGTCGCGCATCCACCGGCTCGCGCACGAGAAGGGTCTGAAGACCCCGTGCACGATGCTGTACGGGCACATCGAGGAGCCCCGCCACCGGGTCGACCACGTGCTGCGGCTGCGTGAGCTCCAGGACGAGACCGGCGGCTTCCAGGTCTTCATCCCGCTGCGCTACCAGCACGACTTCGTGGACATGAAGGACGGCAAGGTCCGCAACCGCCTCCAGGCGCGCACCCAGATGGCCACCGGTGCCGAGGCGCTGAAGACGTTCGCGGTCTCCCGGCTGCTGTTCGACAACGTGCCGCACGTGAAGGTCTTCTGGGTGATGCACGGTGTGCAGACCGCCCAGCTCGCCCTGCAGCACGGCGCGGACGACATGGACGGCTCGGTCGTCGAGTACAAGATCACCCATGACGCCGACAACTACGGCACGCCGAACAAGCTCACCCGGGACGACCTGCTCGACCTGATCCGTGACGCGGGCTTCCGCCCGGTGGAGCGCAACACGCGCTACGAGATCATCCGCGAGTACGACGGACCGGACCCGGCGCGCCGCGAGTCCCCCCAGCCGATGCGGGTCTGAGACGGTTCCGTGCCGCGGCGGGACGAGGTGGCCGGGGCGGGGCATGCGGCAGTCCGGGTGACGTCATGTAATGCGTACACTCCAGGCATGCCCCTTACCTTCACTCTCGATCCCGCCGTCGATCCCGCCCTGCGCGACGGCGTCCTCGACCTGTGGACCGAAGTCTCCAACGCGGGCGGCTCCGTCGGCTTCGTGCCGCCCGTGGTGCGCGAGGACATACGCCCGGAGCTCGTCAAGCACTTCGTGGCCATGGCCGAGGGCCGTACCCGGCTGCTGGTCGGGCGCGACGAGCGAGGGGGCGTCGCCGCGGCCGCGTTCCTCACCTTCAACACCCACCGGCTGATGAAGCACTGGGTGTGGCTGTACACGGTGATGGTGCACCCGCGGCACCAGGGCAAGGGGTACGGCCGCGACCTGCTCGCGGCCGCCGCGGACTCGGCCCGCACCTTCGCCGGCATCGACGCGATCCGGCTCACCTGCCGCGGCGGCAACGGCCTGGAGCGGTTCTACGGCTCCTGCGGCTACAAGGAGGTCGGGCGGGTGCCCGGCGCGATCCGGGTGGCACCGGGGGACGACCGCGACGACATCACCATGCTGCTGCCCCTGCTGTGACTGCCCGGCCCCGCCGGTGGGGCCGGGGACCCGGCATGCTTCACTGGACGATGCCCTATGGGACGTTCGGAAGTATTCGAGACGGAAGAGTGGATTGAGATGCTCCGCTACACGCTGATGCGCCTCGGCATTTTCGCGGGCTGCTTCGTGGTCGTCTGGGGCCTCGTCTACGCCGGTGTCGTCCCGCACGGCCTCGGCGGCTCCAACATCATGTGGGTCGCCCTGCTGTCCCTGGTGGTCTCGGCGCCCATCAGCTTCGTGGTGCTGCGCAAGGAGCGCGACCGTGCCTCCGTCCAGGTCGCCGGACGGGTGGACCGGATGAAGGCCAACCTCGAGTCCAGCCGGTCCCAGGAGGACGACGCGGTGGACGCCGTGGCGGACGTCACGCAGGACGCCTCCGGCGCACAGCGCCAGGCCTCCTAGGACAGGTCCTGGGCAGTTCGCTGCTCGGCGAGCCGTTTGCCGGGCGACCCGGGTGTCGCGTCCCACGGGACGGCCGCGGCGCCCAACTATCCTTTCCCCATGGGTGCCGTGAAGACCAAGCGGATGCCGCGTGCGGTCCGTGAGCAGCAGATGCTGGACGCCGCTGTGCGGATCTTCGGCCAACGGGGCTACATGGCCGCGTCGATGGACGAGATCGCCGAAGTCGCCGGTGTGTCAAAGCCGTTGGTCTATCTGTACCTGAACTCCAAGGAAGACCTCTTCACCGCCTGCATCCGCCGCGAGGCCGCCGCGCTCACCGAGGCCGTGCAGTCCGGGGTGCGGCCGGGGCTCGGCGCGGACCGTCAGCTCTGGGACGGGCTGCGGGCGTTCTTCACCCACACCGCGCAGCACCCCGACGCCTGGTCCGTGCTGCACCTCCAGGCCCGTACGCACGGGGAGCGGTTCGCCGCCGAGGTCACGGCGATGCGCGAGGAGATCGTCGCGTTCGTGACCCGGCTGATCGAGGCCGCCGCGCGGGAGGCCCGTCCGGGGTCTCTTGGCTGCGCCGGGGCGAGCGGCCGCCGCCGGACTCCCGACGGGCCGGACCTCGACGGGCGGGACCGCGTCGGGCCGGAGCCCGCCCCCGGCCCCGATCTGCCCGAGCGCGAGGCGGCCGGGCTCGCCGAGGCCCTGGTCGGAGCCGCCGAGTCCCTGGCGGCCTGGGCCAACACCACCGAGGGTGTCTCGGCCCGGCAGGCCGCGGCCACCCTGATGAACTTCGCCTGGGCGGGCCTGGGCAACCTGATGGAGGGGCGCCCGTGGTCGCCCACGGACCCCGACCACCCGGGGCACTAGCTCCCGTCCGGGCCGGGCGTCAGCGGGTCCACCTGCCCGCGCACGTGGACGCGCCCGTCCGCTCCCCTCAGTCCGAAGTGTCCGCCCGCCGCCGCGTATTGCACGGTCCCGGGCAGCAGCACCGGTGACCGGAACTCCGCCCGCACCCGGGCGGAGGGCGCGGTGCCGTGTGCGGCGAGACAGCGGGCCACCGTCCACATGCCGTGCGCGACGGTGCGCGGGAAGCCGAACAGGCGGGCGGTGAGCGGGTGCAGATGGATGGGGTTGCGGTCGCCGGAGGCGGCACCGTAGCGCCGCCCCAGATCGGCGGCGAGGCGCCACTCGGCGACCACGGGGAGCGGATCCGGGCCCGGCTCGCCGTCGGCCGGCCGTGACGCGGAGGTGGAGCCGGCCGTGCGGTGCCGCGCCAGATACGTGCTGCGCGACTCCCAGACGACGGCGCCGCCGGCCCGTGCCTCGGTCACCACGGTGGCCTCGGTGCCGCGTCGGTGCGGCGCCAATCCCGCGATGTGCGCGCTGAGTTCGTAGGCGCCCGTGACGGGCAGCGCGGTGTGCCGGACGATCTCGATCGAGGTGTGGACCAGACCCGGCAGCGGCAGCGGGAAGTCCCGGCCGCTCATCAGCCGCATCGCCAGCGGGAAGCCCAGGACGTGCGGGTAGGTGATCGGCAGCGCGTCCTCGCCGGTGGCGAAGCCGCACACCCGCTCGTACGCGGTCAGTCGTACGAGGTCGACGCGCAGGTCCGGCAGCACCAGGCGGGTGCGCGGGAACGCGGCGTCGGGGGCCGGGCGCCGGAAGGCGGAGCGCAGGGTGCCGCGGGCCAGCAGCGGGGTGAGCGCGGGGGCGCGGGTGAGGAGCAGGCCGGGCGCGGGGCCGGCGGCGCGCGCGGTGCGGTCGGTCATGTCTCCCACTCCCCGGCCGGGTCCAAAATGCTTACTCTGGAGTAAGGTTACCGCAGGTAAGTCTAGGTCGGGAGGGGGAAGAGGGATGGGGCGAGACCCTTGGGTCCGACGCCGGACCCGCCGTCGCGCACGGGACGTGAACGTTCCTCACGTCATCGCCGATGTTGCACACCCCTGGCCCCGGACCGACCCGTAACCGGCACAGCCTCATCACAGGAGCCTCGTACGCTTCCTGCCTGACCGCCGGTAACCTCCTCTTCGCGGGCCCTCGCCGGTGACCGCCTCGGCGCGCGAGGCACGTACCAACGCAAGCGGCAGCCCCACCGCCGCACGCCACAGGAGCCGCCCGTGTCCACTGCCTTTCCGACCTCCGCCGCGTTCGCCGACGCCGCAGGGCCGCTGCTCGTGGAGCCCGAGACACGGCGGCTGAACGGTGCCGTACGGGAGGCCTGCGTACCGCCGTTCGCCCCGCCGGTGACCCACGGGTCCCTCGCCGACCTGCCCTTCGAGAACGCGGAGGCGGCACCGGACGCCGTCGTCCTCAGCCGCCGGGCCGGGGGCGACGGGCCCTGGCGGGACGTGACCGCGGCCGGGTTCGCCGCCGAGGTGCAGGCGGTGGCCAAGGGGCTGATCGCCGAGGGCCTGGTGCCGGGCGACCGGATCGCCGTCATGTCCCGGACCCGCTACGAGTGGACCCTGCTCGACTTCGCCGCCTGGGCCGCCGGCCTGGTCACCGTCCCCGTCTACCCCACCTCGTCCGTCTTCCAGACCCGGTGGATCCTCCAGGACTCCGGCGCGGTCGCCCTGGTCGCCGAGACCGCCGCCCAGGCGGCCGCGCTCGGCCCGGAACTGGAGCGGCTGCCCGACCTCAAGCACCTGTGGGTGATCGACAAGGGCCATCTGGACCGCCTGGTGGAACTCGGCGAGGAGGTGCCGGACCAGGAGGTGGCCGTACGGCGGGGGGTGCTCGTCCCCGACACCCTGGCCACCCTGATCTACACCTCCGGCACGACCGGGCGGCCCAAGGGCTGCGTCCTGACCCACGGCAACTTCTTCGCCGAGGTCGACAACGCCATCGAACTGCTCCACCCGATCTTCCGGGCCGGGATGAAGGAGGAGGTCTCCGTCCTGCTCTTCCTGCCCATGTCCCATGTCTTCGGCCGCATGGTGGCGATCGCCTGCGTCCGCGCCCGGGTGCGCCTCGGCCACGCGCCGAGCCTGAAGCCGCAGGACCTGCTGCCGGACCTGGCCGAGTTCCGGCCGACCTGCCTGCTGGCGATCCCGTACATGCTGGAGAAGATCTTCAACACCGCCCGGGCGCGGGCGGAGGCGGGCGGCCGGCTGTCCTCGTTCGACCGCGCGGCGGCCGTGGCCCGCCGCTACGGCGAGGCCCTGGAGGCCAGACAGACCGGTACCGGCCCCGGCCCGTCGACCGCGCTGAAGACGGCCCGCGCCTTCTACGACCCCTTGGTCTACCGCCGCATCCGCAACGCCATGGGCGGCCGCGTGCGCTACGCCATCTGCGGCGGCTCCCCGCTGGGCCGCCGCCTGGCCGCGTTCTACGCGGGTGCCGGCATCGAGATCTTCGAGGGCTACGGGCTGACCGAGACCACCGGGGCGTCGACGGTGACCCCGCCCCTCAGACCCCGGCTGGGCACCGTCGGCTGGCCGTTGCCCGGCACCCGCATCCGGGTCGCCGCCGACGGCGAGATCCTCCTCGGCGGCGACCACGTGCTGCGCGGCTACTGGGACCCGGCGGCCGGCGGCGTCGTCCCCGCGGCCCCGGACGGCTGGCTCGCCACCGGCGACATCGGCGAACTCGACGACGACGGCTACCTCACCATCACCGGCCGCAAGAAGGAGCTGCTGATCACCGCGGGCGGCAAGAGCGTGGCCCCCGCCCCCATGGAGAACTGGCTGCGCTCGCACCCCCTGATCTCGCACTGCATGCTCCTGGGCGACGCCCGTCCCTACGTCACGGCGCTGATCACCCTCGACCAGGACGGCGTCGCCCACTGGCGCCGGATGAACGGCAAGCACCCGGTCCCGCCGGAACTCCTCGTCGACGACGACGAGTTGCGGGCGATCCTGCAACGCGCGCTGGACGAGGCGAACAGACTGGTCTCCCGGCCGGAATCCATCCGCCGCTTCGCCGTCCTGCCCGTCGACTTCACGGAGGAGGCAGGCCACCTCACCCCGTCGATGAAGCTCCGCCGCGAGGCGGTCATGCGGGACTTCGCCCGCGAGGTGGAGGGGCTGTATCCGGGCTGAGGGGCGCAGTCACTTCGAGGCGTTCGCCGCCATCTGGGGCTTGTCGGCGATGAGGAAGGCCTGCGGGACCAACTCCTGGAGGGCGGGGTCGGGCTCGCGTACCGTCCGCGAACGCAGTACGAAACCGGCGTCCGCCAGCAGCCCGGCGATCAGCTCGGGCCGCCGCCGCCGGAAGTCCAGCGACACCGGGTGACCCCAGGGCCGGTCGTGGTGGCGTGGCTCGTCGCCCACCTGGAAGGCGATCAGCAGATGCCCGCCGGGGGCCAGGACGCGGTGGAACTCCGCGAACAGGGCGGGGAGCCGGTCCAGCGGCGTGTGGATGGACGAGTACCAGGAGAGCGCCCCGGCGAGGGCGCCGTCGGGGAGGTCCAGGTCGAGCATCGAGCCCTGCTCGAAACGCAGTCCCGGGTTCTCCCGGCGGGCGATGGCGAGCATCGACTCCGACAGGTCGAGACCGGACATCGAGAGCCCCAGCCGGGCGAGGTGCCCCGTGGTCCGGCCGGGCCCGCAACCGAGGTCCACCACCGGACCGCGGTCGCCCACGAGCTCGGCGTACGCGCCGAGGATCGCCCGCTCCAGGGGCCGGCCGACGAGCTCCTCGCGGAAGCGGTCGGCGTAGTCCTCGGCGATGGCGTCGTAGAAGGTGCGGGTGGTGGCGAGGAAGTCGGTGTCGCTGCCGGTACCGGTCTCGCTGCCGGACACGGGGGGCGTGGTGGCTTCGGAGGTCATGGCCGGGGACCGTAGCGGGCGCCACTGACAACCGGACCGGCCGGCCGTGAAGGGTCGAGCCGGGTGCGCCCCGGGCAAAAGGCAGGAGCCCCGTCGCCGGATGGCGCGGGGCTCCTTGGGTACTGCTATCTGATCCGAATCAAAGCTTCGGGCTCGAAGAGCCTAAGGCTTAGAGCGGGGTGACGTTCTCCGCCTGCGGACCCTTCGGGCCCTGGGTCACGTCGAAGGAGACCGACTGGTTCTCCTCGAGCGAACGGAAACCGTTGGCGTTGATCGCGGAGTAGTGGACGAAGACGTCGGGGCCTCCGCCTTCCTGGGCGATGAAGCCAAAGCCCTTTTCGGCGTTGAACCACTTCACGGTTCCGGTAGCCATAAGCCCTCCTTGGGCCCAAAGGGTCGCCCTGCTCCAGAACCCTGCAAGTGTGAAAACTGTGCCGCACAACTGCATACGTCTGAAAACGACTAGAGCCCGCGGTCACATGCTCCGCAGGCTCTGTACTGCAAGGGAAACCAAACTGCAACTTGCGGCGAGCCTAGCACGCGGTAGGCCGAATGCAATAGAGGTCAAGATCACGTCACTCGGACGTTTGAAGCCGATCGGATGAGGTTGACAAATCGTCCTCGCGGGGGTGCCCGCTGTCCGGCTCGGTCCAGGGTCTAGCCTCCCGATGTGGACAATCCTCGCACCCGGCCGCGTGTCGGCCACATCCAGTTCCTCAACTGCCTGCCCCTGTACTGGGGGCTCGCGAGAACAGGCACGCTTCTCGACTTCGAGCTCACCAAGGACACCCCGGAGAAGCTCAGCGAGCAGCTGGTGCAGGGGGACCTCGACATCGGGCCCATCACCCTCGTCGAGTTCCTGAAGAACGCGGACGACCTGGTCGCCTTCCCCGACATCGCCGTCGGCTGCGACGGCCCGGTGATGTCCTGCGTGATCGTCTCCCAGGTGCCGCTGGACCGGCTCGACGGCCGCCGGGTCGCCCTCGGCTCGACCTCGCGCACCTCGGTCCGGCTGGCCCAGCTGCTCCTGGCCGACCGTTTCGGCGTCCAGCCGGAGTACTACACCTGCCCGCCCGACCTCAGCCTGATGATGCAGGAGGCGGAGGCCGCGGTCCTGATCGGCGACGCGGCGCTGCGCGCCAACCTGCTGGACGGCCCGCGCTACGGCCTCGCCGTGCACGACCTGGGCGCGCTGTGGAAGGAGTGGACGGGCCTGCCGTTCGTCTTCGCGGTCTGGGCGGCCCGGCGGGACTATCTGGAGCGCGAGCCGCTCATCACGCGCCAGGTGCACGAGGCGTTCCTCGCCTCCCGCAACCTCTCCCTGGAGGAGGTCGGCAAGGTCGCCGAGCAGGCGGCCCGCTGGGAGGCCTTCGACGAGCGCGTCCTGGAGCAGTACTTCACCACGCTCGACTTCCGCTTCGGCGACCCGCAGCTCGCGGCGGTCACGGAGTTCGCCCGCCGGGTCGGCCCGACGACCGGCTTCCCGGCGGACGTGAAGGTGGACCTCCTCCAGCCGTAGCGCCTGGCCGGCGGCAGGGGCCGCGGGCGGCGGCCGCACACCGGGGCTGTCCGGCGGACCGAGTCGCAGGAAAGCCTGTCCGGCGGATCGAGGCGCGGAAAGCAACGATGCCGTGCCAGGCCCCGCGTCCGGGGCCTGATCCGCCGGACAGGCCCTAATCTGCTGCTGTGTCCTACGGGGGAGAGGCGGACATCATGCAGCCGCTCGCAGCCGACGAGCCCACTGCCGTCGGGCCCTACCGCCTGCTCGGCCGGCTCGGATCCGGCGGGATGGGCCGGGTCTACCTGGGCCGCAGCGCCGGCGGCCGCACGGTCGCGGTCAAGATCGTGCACCCGCACCTCGCGCTCGACGAGGAGTTCCGTGCCCGCTTCCGGCGCGAGGTCGAGGCCGCCCGGCGGGTCGGCGGTGCCTGGACCGCCTCGGTGCTGGACGCCGACCCGTCCGCGCCGGTCCCCTGGGTGGCGACGGCGTACGCGGCGGGCCCGTCCCTGGCGGCCGCGGTGGCGGACGGCGGCCCGCTGCCCGAGCACTCCGTACGGGCGCTGACCGCGGGCCTCGCCGAGGCGCTGGCCGCCGTGCACGACCTGGGCCTGGTGCACCGGGACGTGAAACCGTCGAACGTCCTGCTCACCCTCGACGGCCCCCTGCTCATCGACTTCGGCATCGCCAGGGCGACCGACGGCACCGCCTCCCTGACCTCGACCGGCGTCTCCGTCGGCTCACCCGGCTACATGGCGCCCGAGCAGATCCTCGGCGGCGGCGTCACCGGCGCCGCCGACGTCTTCTCGCTGGGCGCGGTCCTGGCGTACGCGGCGACCGGCGAGCCGCCGTTCCCCGGGGACTCCTCGGCCGCGCTGCTCTACAAGGTCGTCCACGAGGAGCCGCAACTGGGCGGCCTGGAGGGCGACCTGCGCGCGACGGCGCAGGCGTGCCTGGCCAAGACGCCGGGCGAGCGTCCGGCACCCCGCGAGGTGGCCCGGCGGCTCGCACCGGACGGCGCGGCCCGGCTGATGGCGGGCGGCTGGCTGCCGGGCCCCCTGGTCGAACAGGTCAGCCGCAGCGCCGTACAGCTGCTGAACCTGGAGGCGGCCCAGGCCGCCGAAGCGGTCCCTTCGGGGCCGGTGGGCTTCAGCAGCGCGTCGGTGGAGGCGACGGCCGCGGCGGGCGGGTTCGGGCCGCCGCCCGTGATGCCGCCGTCCGTGACACCGTCGGACGAACGGACCCCGGCCGGGCCCGCCGCGCCGCCCCTGCCCGGACCGCGCGACGCCCACCCGCGGGACACCGCCCCCGCGGCCGCACCGGAACCGTCGTCCCCGGCCCGCCCCGGCAAGGTCTCCGTGACCGTGGCGGCGACGTCGACCCCGGGGGAGCGCGGCCGGGGACGGCGGGTCAGCTGCACGCTGGCCCTCGCGGTGGCCGGGGCGCTGGCCGCGGTGACGGTCGGCTCGGTGTTCGTCCTCGACCTGCTGCCGGACGGCGGCCACGGCTCGTCGGCGAGCAGCGACAGCTCCCGCTCGGCCGCCGCCACCGACCCCGCGACGCCGTCCACCGGCGCCTCGGCGCCCGCCAGCGGCCGCGCGACGCCATCGGCCGAACCGTCTGCCCCCGCCGGTTCGGCCACCGGCACCGTTCCCACCCGCTACCTCGGCACCTGGGAGGGCCAGGGCAGCGGTCTCGACGGCACCGTGCCCATGGGGACCTTCCGGCTCACCGTCCGACGAGCCTCCGTAGGACAGGAGTTGGGCAGGGTCCGGCAGACGGACCTGTTCGGCGGGGTGTGCAACGACATCCTCACCCTGAAGTCGGTGACGGCGACGGAGATCGTGGCGACCTCCGTGGGCGCCGAGGGCAACCACGACGGCTGCAACCCGGCCGCGCACACCGTCCGACTCGCCCGCACCGGCGACGACTTGACGTACACCTCGGACAGCTCGGCCGAGGGCAATCCGGTGGCCCGCATGTCGAAGGTCGGTTAGCCGAGCGGCTGTTGTCTCCGCGTTCCCCCGTCGCTCCCCGGCGCCCCGACTGTCACTACTGTGTCTGCGGAAGCGAACACGGGGAGGACGACCACGATGCGGATGCTGGTCACGCTTGTGCACGAAGGCGGTGCGCCGCAGGACGTCGTCGTCACTGCGGACGACACGGCCACGGCCGGCGACGTCGCCGAGGTGCTGGGGACGGCCGTGGGACGGGCCGCCCCGCCGGCGGGCGGTATGCCGGGCAACGTCGTACCCATGCGCGGTACGTCACTGGTCCCGCCGCCCGGCCAGGGGGCGGCGGGGACCGGGGCGCCGTCCCTGTGGGCGGACGGCATGCTGTGCGACCCGGCGGCCCCGGCGGCCGGGGTGCTGCGCGACGGGATGCGCATCTCCGTCGACGACGCGATAGGCCCGCTGCTGCGCAAGGGCGAGCCGGCCGGGCAGTACGAGCTGAGAGTGGCCGGCGGTCCCGCCGCCGGACGGGTGGTCCGGCTCGGCGTCGGCGTGGCCACGGTGGGCTCGGCGCCGACCTGTTCGCTGCCCCTGCCGGACCCCTCGCTGCCGCCGGTCGCGCTGCGGCTGACCGTCGACCTCCAGGGCAACACCACGCTCGCCGCGGAGGGCGGGGCCGAGGTCCTGCTCGACGACGAGCCGCTGACGGCCGGCGGCGCGGGAACGGCCGCAGCCGCCGGAAAACCGGGCAAGGCGGCCAAGGGGGCCAAGGGAGCCAAGGCGGGTGCCGTCGGCAGGGCGGGCGGTGCGGCCGGTACGCCGTGGCCGCTCGGCGGTGTCGTCCGGGTCGCCGACTCGCTGCTCGTGCTCGACCGGGTGGCCGAGCCCGACGCCCACCTCTCCGCGATGAGCGAGGGCGGCCTCGCCTACAACCGTCCGCCCCGGCTGAACCCGCTGCGGCCCCGGCGGCGCATCGTCGTACCGCTGCCGCCGTCGAAGAACGAGCGGGCGCGGTTCCAGTTCATCATGGCCTTCATCCCGATGCTCTTCGGGCTGACCATGTACTTCGTCACCAAGCAGATCTACATGCTGCTGTTCTGCGCGATGAGCCCGCTGATGATGATCGGCCAGTGGTTCAGCGAGAACCGCGAGGGCAAGAAGAAGCACAAGACCTCCCTCAAGCAGTACAAGAAGGACCTCGCCGAACACCAGGTGGAACTCGCCCAGTTGGCCAAGGAGGAGCAGCACGGCCGCCGCGAGGACAGCCCCGACCCGGCCGAACTCCTCCTCTTCGCCACCGGCCCGCGCCGCCGCCTGTGGGAGCGCCGCCTCACCGACCCGGACGTCATGCAACTGCGCGTCGGCGTCGGCGGCCTGCCCTCCGACGTCGAGATGGTCATGGGCCGCGGCGGCACCTCGTACGACGAGGAGACCCCCGAACCGCCGGTCCTGCCCGACGTCCCGGTCACCCTGCCCTTCGCCCGGCTCGGTGTCGTCGGCATCGCCGGCGACCGGGCCCGCGCCCTGTCCACCGCCCGCTGGCTGAGCGTGCAGGCCGCCGTCCTGCACAGCCCCCGCGACCTCTCCCTCGTCTCCCTGTCCGCCACCCCGGCCGCCGGCGCCGACTGGGACTGGGCGCACTGGCTGCCGCACACCGACCCCGACCAGGGCCAGGACTGTGTCGCGCTGGTCGGCTTCGACTCCGAGGGCATCACCCGCCGGGTCAACGAACTCCTCAACGAACTCGCCCGGCGCAAGGCCGCCCGCGAGCAGAACAACATGATGGGCCAGCTCTACCCGGACCCGAACATCCTCGTGATCCTCGACGGCGCCCGCCTGCTGCGCCGCGTCCCGGGCGTGCCCCAACTCCTCACCGAGGGACCGCAGAACGGCATCATCGCCCTGTGCATCGACGAGGACGAACGGCTGCTCCCGGAGGAGTGCAAGGCCGTCGTCGCCTGGTCCCCGGACGCCGCCCACCACGTCCGCGTACGCGGCTACGGCATGGAGGGCGTCGGCGACATCCTCGCCGACCAGGTCACCCCGGAGTGGTGCGAGCTGCTCGCCCGCTCCCTCGCGCCGGTGCGCGACGTCAGCCGTGACGACGCCGACAGCGCCCTGCCCACCGCCGCCCGGCTGCTGACCCTGATCGGCCTGCCCGACCCGACCGGCGCGGACGTGGAACGGATCTGGCGGGCGGGCGGCTCGACGACGTCCGCGCCGGTCGGCATCGCGGCCGACGGCCCCTTCGTCCTGGACATCCGCCGCGACGGCCCGCACGCGCTGGTCGCGGGCACGACGGGTGCCGGCAAGTCGGAACTCCTCCAGACGATCATCGCCTCGCTGGCCATGGCCAACCGGCCGGACGCCCTGAACTACGTCCTCATCGACTACAAGGGCGGCAGCGCCTTCATGGACTGCGCCCGTCTGCCGCACACCGTCGGCATGGTCAGCGACCTCGACGCCCACCTCACCGAACGGGCCCTGGCCTCGCTCGCCGCCGAACTCCACCGGCGCGAAAGGATTCTGTTCGACGCCGCCGCCAAGGACATCGAGGACTACAACGACACCCGCAAGCTCCGCCCCGAGCTGGAGCCCATGGCCCGACTGGTCCTGGTCATCGACGAGTTCGCGTCCCTGGTCAACGAACTCCCCGACTTCATCGTCGGCTTGGTCGACATCGCCCGCCGAGGCCGCTCCCTCGGGGTCCACCTGGTCCTGGCCACCCAGCGCCCGGCGGGTGTGGTGAGCGCGGACATCCGGGCCAACACCAACCTCCGTATCGCCCTGCGCGTCACGGACGCCGCCGAGTCGACGGACGTCATCGACGCCCCCGACTCCGGCGCGATCGCGAAGTCGACGCCCGGCCGCATGTACGTCCGCTCCGGCGCCCAGTCCCTGGTCGGCGTGCAGTCGGCCCGTATCGGTGGCCGCCGACCGGCCACCGGGCAGACGGGTCCGAAGGCGACGCTGATCCCGTTGCAGTGGAACTCCTACGCCCGCCCCCTGCCCAAGCGGGACGAGGCCGAGGACGACGGCACGATGGTCACCGACCTCGCGGTCCTGGTCGACGCGGTGCGCGACGGCGCGCAGCGGATGGGCTTCGGCGAGCAGCGCAGCCCCTGGCTGCCGCCGCTGGCTGAACTGGTGACCCTGGAGGAACTGGAGTCGTACGGCACACCGGGCGGTGCCGCCACGGGGGAGAGCGCCGGTGCCCCGGCGGGGCAGATCGCCGGTGGCCCGGCGGGGCAGATCGCCGGTGGCCCGGCGGGCGCGGACGTGGCCCCCATTCCGTACGGCCTGATCGACCTGCCCGCCAAGCAGAGCCGCAAGCCGCTGTCCCTGGACCTGGTGCACGGCGAGCACACCCTGCTCCTGGGCGGTGCCCGCTCGGGCCGCTCCACCGCCCTGCGCACCCTCGCGGGCTCCCTGGCCCGCTCGGCCTCCCCGCACGACGTGCACGTCTACGGCATCGACTGCGGCTCCAACGCCCTGCTGCCCCTGATGCGGCTGCCGCACGTCGGCGCCGTCGTCACCCGCGACGAGCCCGACCGGGTCCGCCGGCTCATCGACCGGCTGCTCGCGGAGATCGCCCGGCGTCAGCAACTCCTCGCGATGGAGGGCGCGTCGAGCGCCGCCGAACAGCGTGCCTCGGCCGCCCCGGAGGACCGCCTGCCCTGGATGGTGCTGCTCCTGGACAGCTGGGAGGGCTTCGCCTCCACCTTCGAGGCCTACAACTACGGCCAGTTGCTCGAAGCGGCCCAGCGGATCTTCCGGGAGGGCTCCGCGGTGGGCCTGAAGGTGGTCATGACGGCCGACCGCAGCGGCCTCAGCGGCCATGTCTCCTCCGCCTTCGCCGACCGGCTGGTCATGCGCTTCGCCGACTCCAACGACTACTCCACGGCCGGCCTCCAGGCCCGCGAGGTGCCGAAGAACATGCCTCCCGGCCGCGCCCTGCGCATCACCGACACCGGTGTGGACGAGACCCAGATCGGCCTGCTCGCGGCCGAACCGGCAGGCCAGGCCCAGGTCAGGGCGCTGCGTGAGATCGCCGAGGAGGCGCGCACCCGGTACGGCCGCATCCCGGCCGCCCGCCGGCCGCTGCGCGTGGACGCCCTGCCGACCCGGATCACGGCCACCGAGGCCCTCGCCCTGGACCCGGACTTCACCCCGCCGTCGCCCCTGTGGGCCCTCGTCGGCGTCGGCGGCGACGAACTCCACCCCATCGGCATCGACCTGGAGGAGAACGGCCCCGGCTTCGTCATCGCGGGACCCCCGAAGTCCGGCCGCTCCACCCTGCTGCTGGCCGCGACCGAGTCACTGCTGCGCTCGGGCACCCCGGTGGTCCTGGTCGCCCCGCGCCGCTCGCCGCTGCGCGACCTGGCGGGCCGTCAGGGCGTCCTCGGACTGCTCAACGCCGACAGCCGGGAGGACGACCTGGAGGAACTGACGGGCGCCGCCCCGAACGGCTCCTACGTCGTCGTGGTCGACGACGCCGAACTCCTCTACGACACCCGCCTCGACGAGGCCCTCGAAGCCGTCGTCCGCAAGGGTGCCGACGGCGGCATCGGCCTCCTCGCCGCCGGTGCGACCGACAGCCTCTCCGGCCAGTACCGCGGCTTCTCGGTCGAGGCCCGCAAGTCCCGCAACGGCCTGCTGCTGACCCCGCAGTCCCCTTCGGAGGGCGAGCTCTTCGGCATCCGGCTGCCGGCCAACAGCGGCGGCGGTCCGGCCGGCAGCGGCCTGTTCGTGTCCGGCGGCTCCTACATGCCGGTGCAGGGCGTCATGAACGGCTGAGTCGCCCGTCCCCCTTCGGGGTGATGTACGTCAGTGAACGACCGGGGCGCCCGGCCCGGGATCCGCAGATCCCCGGCCGGGCGCCCCGATGCATCGCGACAATCGCGCGGCTCGCCCGGAATCAGGTGGCGCGCTCGATGTTGTCGGCGCTGGTGTTCGCCGACTTGCTGGCGTCGTTCAGCGTGTCGACCCACTTCTCGAAGGTGGGCTTCACGTCGTGCCAGTCGTCACGGAAGCGATCGGCCTTCGGACCCTTCCAGAAGCCCGTGCTGTCGGCAGTGGCCGCCTGGAGGTCCTTGATCAGAGCCTGCAGGTCGTTGGCCTTGCGCGCATAGAGCTTGGAGAGTTCCCGGAGCCGTCCGAGATCTGCACCGCGATCCATAGCGAATCCTCCCCGTGTAGTCGTCAGAAACAAGCGGACTGTCCGTTTGCAACAGTGGACGCTACCGCACCATGCGCAGTTCCCGTCCAGAGCTGCCGAAGATGCGATCATCCGGTGAACGAACCGTGTTCACCCCGTTCATCCGGTTCATCCGGGCCAGGGGGTTCACTCGGAACGCCCGTGCCGCGCCAGTATGCTGGGGCCCTTGAGACACCGGGGGAGACTGCTATGGCGAATCCAGACATACAGGAACTCAACCAGCGGGCCAGTCAGTTGACGTCTCTGGCCGACCACATCGACTCGCTGGTCGACTCGGCCAGGAACCACAGCACGACGGGGATGAAGACCTGGTCCGGCCCGAACGCGGACGACGTGCGCGGCAGGCTCAAGACCTGGACCACGACGTGCGGGACGGTCGCCAAGGCGCTGCGTGACGAGGCGCATCGGTGCACGCAGGACGCCAACGACCTCAAGGACAACAAGAAGTAAGCGGTGAGAGCCGGCAACACCGCCGGTTTCACGGGAGGATTGCAGACCAGTGCCCTCGTACGACAGCTCCCGAGCCCGTTTCCGGCTGGCCGACCGCCATGTCGCCGTGTTCGCCCACCTCCTGGACGGCGAGACGCCTCCCGAGGAGCTGTGGGAGTCGCTGGTCGAGCTCCAGCGCGTCGGCCTGGTCGGCGAGGAGGGCGAACTGGCCCCGGTGCTGCGGGACCTGCTCGGCGCCCTCGCCGACCCGATGGTGATGATCCAGGTGGAGGTCACCGGCGAGCACGGCGCGGTGAACCACGGTGTGGTCGTGGGCCAGGACGCCGTCATCTCCCACGACGGCTGGCCGGGGGAGGAGGAGTCCGAGTACGTCTCCATCGAACCCAACACCCTCGTCTGGGAGTTGGCCCGCAAGGTCAACCTGCACCGGGGTGAGAAGCCGCAGGAGGGCGCCCCCGGGGTCCGCATCGAGACGACGATGGCCGCGCTGGACGCCGCGTTCGTCGCCCTGGACGAGCCGGGCCCGGACGACGAGGCCACCCTCGCCAACGTCGGCAAGGCCCTGGTGGACGCCGACGCGAGCCTCGCGTCCCCGGCCCTGGAGCAGTTCCGCGACCTGGTGGTCGCCCTCAACGCCACCTGGCGCGTCACCACCGCCTGGGACGGCCTCCACGACGGCAAGCGCTCCGCGATGATCCGCGCCCTCGCCGTCTGGGACTGCGGCCCCCTCGGCTACTGGATCCGCGAGAAGCCCGAGGAGCCCATCCTGCCCGGCCAGGTCGGCCCGGACAGCCCCCTCGTCCTCACCCTCTCCAACTCCGCAGAGGTCTGGGAGAAGCTCACCGACCTCCTCCCGGACAAGGAAGAACTCCTGATCGAAGCCGAGTAGCGATCCGCTGACGGCCACCGCACATGAGGAACGTCGACCCCGAGGACCTCGACCACCTCGCGAGACTGCTCGACGGCCGGGGCGGGGCACGGGACAGGCTCGACGAGGCCTTCACCCGCGCCGCGCGCCTGGGCGTCACCGCGGACCTGACCCCCCTCAAGCCCCTGCGCACCTGGCTCCCCGACACGGCCGCGGACCTGCGCCGACGGGCGGCCATCGCAAGACTGGAGGACGGAGACCTCACGGCGGGCCTGAGGTGGGCCGGGTTCGACGCCGGGGACATCGCCAGGGCGGCCGTCTACACCCAGGCCCCCGGAGTCCTCCTCCTGGCCAACGCCCTGGCGACCGACGACACCCCCGGCACGGACGCGTTCCGACGCCGGAGCGGGGAGTCCCTGGACGACTGGGTCGACCGCATGAGGGCCCACGGCATCGCCGGCATCCCGGCCCTCAAGCCGTACGAGCCGGAGATCGCCGAACTCCTCGGCGACATCAGTGACGTCAGGACCACGCTCCGGCACGGCGGCCTGGCCACCTTCCACGGGGTGAACCTGACGAAGGTCCTGGTGGGGAACTCCGTGACCCAGGGATACTTGAGCGGCCGAAAAATATGGGCCGCGGATCTCCTGAAGCGGCTGCCGGGGCGATACGCCTGGGCTCCCGGGAAGTTCACCGAATGGGGTAACAGGCTGGCCAAATGGGAGCCTCCGGTGCGATCTCTCTCCGCGCCGGGTTCATGGCTTCCGGGGAAGCTGGCGGGTTTCGCATCCCGTAACGGCACATACCAGGATGTCGCACGGGTCCCGTTCGTCAACAATCAGGTGGCCACCCGGGTGGGCGATGCCTTCGACGTCGTTCGACGCAGCCAGGTCATGAACAGTCGCATCCTGTTTGGAATGAGCGGGAACAAGCTCATTGACGGGCTGGTCGGATCGGACAGACTTGCGCGGATGTATGGCGGTTTGACGCATGCCGGAAAGATTCCGGGCCGGGCGGGAAACGCCAGTTACTGGAAGGTCGGCAAGAACGTCTACAACGACGCCCGTCTGTTCGGCAAGGGGCGCTTTGCCGCTGCTGGAGAAGGTTTCAGGGTGGCAGGCAGGATGGGCGGGGCCCTGCGAGCCGTCGGTGTTGTCGGTGGGGTGTTCGCCACGGCGTACAGCGGCGCGAACGTGTGGTCCCAGGGAGATCCGGGACGTCATTTCGGCAGCAGAACCGAAGGGGCCAAGTACGTCGGCGATGTGAGCGAGACCCTGTTCAACGCCTCGTTGACGGCTGCCACGGTCGCTCCCAATCCCTTCACCATCGGTGCTGTCGTGGTGACCGGAGGGGTGTACGCAGGTGCCAAGGTCGTCGAGCACTGGGACGGCATCAAGAAGGGTGCCGGGCAGGTCACCAAATGGGCCGGCGACAAGACCAAGGACTTGGGCAAGAGTGTCGCCAGGTCCAAGGCGAATCCCATGAACTGGTTCTAGCCTCAGGAAATCCCATGCCGAGCGGAGAGCGAATGACGAAGAGTTTCGAATTTGAGCTGGTGCCCGTTCATGACGGCCGGATCGCGAACGGGTATTCCGGTACCGTTGGCGAATTCGGCGGGGTGCGGGTGTACAGCCCGTCCGGAACGACCCTCGACGGCCCCCTGAGGCAAGCAGTCGTGCAGGGCGATCAGTTTCCGGAGACTCTGTTCAGCGGAGGCAGCGGTGTACTCCCCTCGCTGGACGGGGGATGGCTGAAGGTCGACCAGACGCTTGTCCGGATGGATCTCAAGGTCAAAGGGGTTCGCAAGGGATCCCGCCGGCTGGAGATGACGTACCGCGAGCGAAGCTACACCTACACGTCCTACGGGCCCATGAAACAGGCCCGGCTCAAGCGCGAGGGCGTGACCGTCACGATCGACCGGGGCCGCTACATCCCCAAGGTCGGCGGCACCCGGGCCGGCAAGGCCGAGGGCGAGGCCGACGCCACGGATCTCGCCATCGCGATCGTGCTGGAGGAGGTCGACAGGTCCGCCCTGACGACCAGCGGCGCCCTGCTGGCGATCCCGGCGAACTTCCTCTTCGGCCGGGGCCGGGACGAGGGGACACCGTGACCGCCGGTCAGAACCAGTTCATCGGATTCGCCTTCGACTTGGCGATGCTCTTGCCCAGGTCGCTCGCCTTGTTGCCCACCCAGTCGGCCGCCTTGCCGGCCCCCTTGGTGATGTCGTCCCAGTGCTCGACGACCTTGGCGCCGCCGTAGATGAGGCCCGTGCCGACGGCGAGGCCGATGGTGATCGGGTTGGGGGCGATCATGGCAGCGGTGAGGGACGCGTTGAAGCCGACCTCGGCGACGTCGGCGACGTACCCCGCGCCGTTGCGCTTGAAGGCCTCGATCGGGTTGCCCTGCGAGATGACGTTGGCGGCGCTGAACCCCGTCGACACCACACCGCCGACGATGCCCGCGCCACGCAGGAACCCGGCGGTCTTGGCGGCGGCGCCGAAACCGGCCCGCAGGGCGCCCGTGTCGCCCGCCGCGCTGGAGGCGTTGGAGAAGACCTTGACGAGGCTCGCGCCGCCGGCCCGGGTGACCGGCGTCCCCGCGTGGCTGAGCCCGCCGAACGTCTTGGCCACCTCGTCGGAACCGACCACGAAGTCGATGGCGTTGTTGAGACCGAAGCTGCGCATGAGGGGCGTGCTGCGCACCCAGTTGTACCCGTCGCCGATGAGGTCGGCGCGCACGCCGCCGGACATCGGGATACGGCTGGCGTTCTGGTACAGGGAGCTGCCGGAGGCCAACCGGCCGAGCTGGCCGGGCAGCCAACTGCCGGGAGCGCTCAGGGAGCGGATCTTCGGCGACCACTTGATGAGGCCGTTTCCGGCCGAGCGTATGAGTCCGTTGTCGGAGCCGCGCAGGACCACGCCGAGCCGGGTCTTCCAGGTGCGCAGGGCCCCGGCCTTCAGGGAGTTGCCCAGCAGCACCTTGGTGAGCGAGGCTCCCTGGATGGTGACGAACGCCGAGGCGGTGGTGACGGCACCCCAGTCGCCGAACAGGCCGATCATGGTGGCGATCGTCTCTTCGTGCGGCTTGAGCCCCGGTATCTCCGAGATCGCGTGCGCCTTGAGCCGGTCGAGGTAGTCGGCGAGGGACTCGTCAGGGCGGCGCTTGAAGACGTCGGTGCCCGGATCGTCGCTGGCCGCCACCGAGTTGGCGAGCAGCATCTCGTCGGGCGAGAGCCCCTTGTACGCCTCGATGTCCTTGGCGCTGAACCCCGCCCAGCGCAGCCCCGCCTCCGGATCCCCGCTCTCCAGCCGGGCGTAGATCGCCCGCTTGCGCAGATCGGGAGCCGTGTCCTTCACCCATGAACGCATGGGGTTGAGCGAGGCGAGCTTGCTGGAGACGCCGAGCCGCGAAGCCCGGGTGAACGCCTCGTCCAGCTTGTCCTGCACTCCACCGCGACCGTCCAGCAGTTTCGCGAGCTGGTCGAGATCGTCAGGATTGACGTTGCGCATCCCCATGCTTCATCCCCCTAGAGCACTCCCACACGGACCGGCGAGGACGGCCGCGAGTCGGCGCACCATGATACGGGCGGGGTGGTGAGGGTGCGGAGGATCAGATGTGCTGAAGCGATGCGCAAGCGAACACGCAACGCTGGCCGCCCAGTTGCCGCACCGCACTGCCCGCTGGCGTCCTGTGTTCCGCGAGTTGGGCTCAACGATCGCCGATGAGCGCGAACGCGAAGGCCAGACGCCGGTCCACCCAGCCGGCCCGGACGCTCATCCGCCCGTCGCCCTCCGAGACCATCACCACCTTGTCCTGCGAACGCCACTCCAGCGAGCGCGACTTGGCGAGCTGGTCGCCGCCTTCCGCGCCCAGGTCGCCGATGGCGTTGAACACACCCCCGAGGAACTTGCCCGCCACCCGGCCGGCGATCTCCTTGGCGTCCCCGCTCACCCACTCGTTGCGTCCCACGATCTCCGGGTGCCCCGGCTGGTCGATGCGCCAAGTGTGCTTGAACGGCCGGTGCTTGGGCGGTACGCGGGTGAGCGTCCCGATGGCCTGCCCGGCACCGTCACGCACCACATGCCGCAGTTCACCGTCGACGTCCACGGCCGGTTCGACGTAACAGAGCAGCTTCTGGGCGTAGATGTCCTCGTACAGCGTGTGTTCGGGGAGCGACGGCAGACCCGGCCGCTGGGTGTAGGTCATTCCGAGGAAGGCGCAGGGTGCGAGCACCCGCAGATCCTTGGACCCGCGGGCCACGCGCACGGCCGGCGGGCCGCCCGTGGCACGGCTGCGCTTGACCGTGACCGGTCGTTCCACCGAGGAGACGACGAACGTCTGGACGTCGGACCAGCCGACCTGTTCAACCGGCGGCTCCTGCGCCTTCTGCCTGCCGAACACCACAACACCCCTCCCTGCCCACGCCTCAAGCCCTGCCACCTCGACTGTACCCAGCCGCGCGTACGACGACAGGGCGCGGGGAGCCCCGGATCAGCCTGCGCGCAGGAGGGCGAACGCGAACGCCGGCCGGCGTTCGAACCATGCCGCCACGACCATGACCACTGCCGCGGATCCGGTCGGAGGGGGTGAGCGGGCGGCAGGCTTCAGAACCAGTTCATCGGATTCGCCTTCGACTTGGCGATGCTCTTGCCCAGGTCGCTCGCCTTGTTGCCCACCCAGTCGGCCGCCTTGCCGGCCCCCTTGGTGATGTCGTCCCAGTGCTCGACGACCTTGGCGCCGCCGTAGATCAGGCCCGTGCCGACGGCGAGGCCGATGGTGACCGGGTTGGGGGCGATCATGGCAGCGGTGAGGGACGCGTTGAAGCCGACCTCGGCGACATCGGCGACGTACCCCGCCCCGTTGCGCTTGAAGGCCTCGATCGGGTTGCCCTGCGAGATGACGTTGGCGGCGCTGAACCCCGTCGACACCACACCGCCGACGATGCCCGCGCCACGCAGGAACCCGGCGGTCTTGGCGGCGGCGCCGAAACCGGCCCGCAGGGCGCCCGTTCCGCGCGCGGCATTCGTGGCCTCTGCAAAAGAGTTGGCGAATCGCTGGCTGTTCGCGGCCTTGGTGAACACCTTGATGAGGCTGGCATTGCCGGCACGGGTGACGGGCTGGCCCGAGTGTGTGAAACCGGCGTACATCTTGGCGACGTCGTCCGACCCGACCACGAAGTCGACGGCGCTGTTGATGCCGGAGCTCTCCATGAATTCCGCTTCGCGGACCCAGTTGTACGCGTCGCCGAACAGGTCGCCGCGCACGCCGCTGGTCAGCGGAATACGGCTGGCGTTCCGGTAGAGGCTGCTGCCGGAGAACATCCGGCCGAGCTGGCCGGGCAGCCAGCTTCCGGGCGCGTTCAGGGAGCGGATCTTCGGCGTCCACTTGATGAGGCCGTTTCCGGCCGAGCGTATGAGTCCGTTGTCGGAGCCGCGCAGGACCACGCCGAGCCGGGTCTTCCAGGTGCGCAGGGCCCCGGCCTTCAGGGAGTTGCCCAGCAGCACCTTGGTGAGCGAGGTTCCCTGGATGGTGACGAACGCCGAGGCGGTGGTGACGGCACCCCAGTCGCCGAACAGGCCGATCATGGTGGCGATCGTCTCTTCGTGCGGCTTGAGCCCCGGTATCTCGGAGATCGCGTGTGCCTTGAGCCGGTCGAGGTAGTCGGCGAGGGATTCGTCCGGGCGGCGCTTGAAGACGTCGGCGCCCGGATCGTCGCTGGCCGCCACCGAGTTGGCGAGCAGCATCTCGTCGGGCGAGAGCCCCTTGTACGCCTCGATGTCCTTGGCGCTGAAGCCCGCCCAGCGCAGCCCCGCCTCCGGATCCCCGCTCTCCAGCCGGGCGTAGATCGCCCGCTTGCGCAGATCGGGGGCCGTGTCCTTCACCCATGAACGCATGGGGTTGAGCGAGGCGAGCTTGCTGGAGACGCCGAGCCGCGAAGCCCGGGTGAACGCCTCGTCCAGCTTGTCCTGCACACCACCGCGACCGTCCAGCAGCTTCGCCAGATGGTCCAAGTCATCTGGATTGACGTTTCTCATCACCATGCTTCATCCCCCGGAGAAGCTGTGGTCCTGGCTTCACATGACTGGTCGGGACCGATGTACAGGATACGGAACGGTGTTTTGACGCAGCACTGCATCACAGATGCTTCACGGCGAGGAGAGATGGAGGCCGTCAGCTCGTGCGCAGAAGGGCGTAGGCGAAGACGAGCCGACGGTCCAGCCATGCGGCCCTGACCAGGAATCTGCGGTCGCTCTCCGACGTCAGCACGAGCTCCCCGTCTGCCTTCCATTCCAGCACACGTGACTTGGCCGGCTGGTCACCGCCGTCGGCACCCATGTCGGCGACGGCTTGAACGACCCCCAACAGGACCTTGCCGGCGCCACGCTGGACCAGGTCCTTCGTACCGCCCTTCGCCCACTCCGCGCTGCTCACGATCTCGGCGCGCCCCGGCTGCCCGATCCGCCAGGTCGGCTTGAGGGCGTGCTTGAGCGGTGCGATGCGTCGAATCGTTCCGATGAGCTGCCCCTGTCCGTCCCGTACGTCATGACGGCGTTCGCCGCCATCTCCCTGCGGTTGCTCCACGGAGCACAGGAGCGTGTGACCAGCGGCGTCCTCGTACAGGCGCGGGCCGCCACCCATTGCCGGTGGCGGGAAGTACGCACAGGGGGCATTCACCCGCTGGGCGCCCGAGCCGTGAGGGACGCGGAAAGCGCGGATCCCGAGCACTGGGCGCCTGCGTTGACCACTTGCGGGGCGCTCCTCCTCGCTGACGGCGAACTCCCAGGCGTCAGCCCAGGGCACTGTGAGGACGGGAGGTTCATCGACGTTCTTGCCCTTGCCGAACACGAGTTCCTCTCCATGGCCGCTGTCGGGACGTGCCTAGACCCTAACGGCTCCGGAGGGGGGACATGGCGACCCGAGGCCGGCTCGGAACCGGCGCGACGGGCGAACTCGCACATGCGGGCGCCGAGTCTGTTCACCGCGTCACCGCAGACTCGTCCGTGCCGTCCGCCTCACCGTCCAACGCGCGCGACCATGGGGAAGGATGCACGTGCCCCTACTCGCGCAGCAACTTGACGGCCTTCTCGGTCAGCCCGGACACGGTGAACTGCACCCCCGCGAACTCGACGGTGTCACCGACCCGGACGTTCTCGTAGTCGGCCGTCGTCACCGCCGCGCAGACCCCCTGCACGCGCGCGGTGCCCGTCTTCGTGTCGACGTACGAGACCGTGAGGGACAGGCCGGTGGGGAAGCGCGACACACCGCCGTTGTCGAGGACCGACAAGGTGCCTCCACGCGGCGGGAAGCCCTTCGACGCCGTGGCCAGCACGGCTGGGTTGGTGGTGAAGCAGAAGCCGTCGTCCGCCTCCCCGCCGACCGGGCGCGGGGAACCGGGAGCCGCGGCCGCCGCGGCCCTGTCCCGCTCGGCCGCGGGCTCCAGCACGACCCGGTAGGAGCAGATCTGGCGAACGGTGTAGGCATGCCCGGAGACGGTGATCCGCTGTCCGGCCCTGACGGTCTGCTGCGTTCGGCCCGCCTCGTAGCGGGCCCCGTCGCCCAGTACGGCGGTACGGGTCGAGCCGTCGGCGTGTGCGGCCGCGTACCGCACGCCTCCGCCGCCGGGCAGCCTGAAGCCGCCGCCCCGCAGCACATGCAGTCCGCCCGCGGCCGGGGCCGCGCCCACGCACACCGGGCCGCTGTCCCGGGACGGTGCCGCCGTCGGTTCCCCGCTGCCGCGCGCTGCCCCGCCGCCGCAACCCGCGAGCAGCAGCACAGCGGCGGCGACCGCCCCGGCGCCGCTACCCGACGCCCTCCGCACCGGTCCCCTCCTCCCCGCCGGTACTCGCGCGCTCCAGCACCACACGGGTGCGGTAGTCGACCTCCGCGACCCGCCAGGTGTCTCCGGTGATCTCCACGAGGGAACCCGGGGTCAGGTCGTCGTAGTCCACGCCCGGCCCGTCCTCGCTGCTGACCTGGATCCGGCCGTGCACCGAGGGCCGGGCGAAGACCGTCGCCACGATCCGGTGCGTGCGTCCCTCGTGTTCGACGGTGTACGGAATGTGATAGCGGAGCACCCAGCGGCCGTCGAACTCGAAGGGGTACTTGACGTGCGGGTGCTCCGGCTGGAGCTCGGGCTCGGTCACTGCGCTCACCTGTCGGGCCTCAGGGGACATCGAACGCCTCGGGTCCCTGGAAGTACTTGTCGAACTGATCCTGCGTCACGGTGATCGGCGGATAACCCTTCACACCCCAGGGGTTACCCAGAATGATCTTCCCGTCGTCGGTGAAGCCGCGCACGTAGTAGGCGTGGTTGCTGTGATACGTGCTGCCCCATTCCGAGGGGTGGTTCTTGTCCAGGTCCTCGTCGTCCGGCGTGGAGACGGTGACGACCTTCCCGGAGTCGAAGGCCTTCTTCAGCGAGCCGATGTCCTTGTCGTCGTGTTTGCCGATGCCGAGGAAGCCGCCGGACTCCAGGTCGTCGCCCTCCTTGCCGGTCAGGTAGGGGGCGGACTTCTTCGGGTCGTCGCCCTCGATACCGCCGTAGCCGCGCTCGCCGTCGCCGTCGTCCGAGTAGACCAGCGCGAAGGCCTTCTCGTAGTACGCCGGCCAGGTCTCGCCGTTGCCGTACGTGCTGATCGGGTTGCCGTTCTGGTCGGTCGGCAGATCGGCGGTCATGGTGACCCACTGGTAGTTGCCGTTCTTGTCCCAGACCCGGACGCTGACGGTGCCGTTCGGGTTCTGCCTGATCCCGTCCTGGACGAACTTGGGGTCCTTCTGCGCCAGGCCGGCCAGCGAGGCGACGTACCAGCAGTCGCCGAACTGGTTCTGGTTGACGTCGTCGGCCGACACCCCGTCCTGGAACAGCGGGTCGGAGGGCGGCGCCCAGTGAATACCGTTGTTGGTCTGGCCGTTCTGGTTGTTGCCGCCGCTCTCGTACGCCCCCGTATTGGTGAACGTCGGCTGCGTGCCGGGGAAGGCCGCCTGGAACTTGCCCACGTTCTCCGGGCTGATCTTGGACAGCATCAGGCCCAGGGTGGCCCGCCGTCTGTCCTCGGGCAGACCGTTGTCGTCGAACGGGTTCCAGCCCGAGTCGTCGGTGCTGCTGACCAGCTGGTTGTAGAAGGCGAGGTCCTTCGGGGAGGCCTTCGTCATCAGCGCGTCCAGCTCGGCGCCGGTCAGACCGTCCAGCTCACCGGAGACCTTCTCCAGGTCGTCACGGTTGCCGTCCATCCCGAAGTCCTTGCCCTGGAGGGCCTGGAGATCGCGCAGCGCGTCGTCGATCTTCTGCGCGTCCGGCGCCGACTCGTCCAGGAAGACCATGGAGTCGTTGACCGGGTAGCCGCGTTTCTCCAGCTCCTGCAAGCCCTCCAGCTGCTTGATCCGGCGCTTCATCGACGTCTGGAGGTCGGACAGCTCGCCGCCCAGGGAACCGGGCAGCCGCCTTCGGCCGACACCGAAGATCGACGGCATCGGGATCACGTCGCCGACCAGGTCCTGGAGCTCGGGGTCCCGGGAGGCGTTCTGCCCCGAGGGCAGGTTCTGCTGGGCGGTGGTCAGGACGGTCGCGAGCCGGGAGTGCAGCTTCCCGGAGTTCCGGGAGAGCGCGTCCAGCTGGTTCGCGAGTGCCGTCAGCCCGGTCGCGTCGAAGCCCCTGAACGTCATCAGTGACCGCCTCCCGCAGCGGACTTGGCCTTGTCCTTCGCCTTGGCCTGCCGCTCCAGCTCGTCCGCCTGGGCCTCCCAGCGCGTGGCATCCGCCAGCAGCGCCGTACCCATCCGGTTCAGGCTGCGCTGCCGCTGCTGAAGGGCGGCGGTGGACTCGTCGGCGAACGGCCCCTGCCAGATCGCGCCCTTGTCGCCCCCGGTACGGAACGAGGCCGCGCGCGGCGTCGCCTTCCGCACCGCGTCGTCGAGATACGGCCCCAGCTCACGAGCGAGCGACCGCGCCTCCCGCGCGCACTCCCGCAACTTCTCCGCCCGCCGCTTCAGTTCGGCGCCGTCGCCCCCGCCACCGTCATCCGTGACCGCCATGTGCCACACCTCCCCCGTTGACCGCTTCCGCTCAGCTATGTCCGAAACTGATTACCGGCAACATCGCTGTGCAGCATACGAGGGGCCCTACGGTCCGGAAGCCCATCGGTGGGCAGCGCGGTCGACGGTTACAGGGTCACCGCATTTCGGCCAGCCCTGGGGGCGGGGATCGGTCCGGGCGCGGCGACTGCGATGACGTGCAGCCGCGATGACGACGAACGAGACCAGTGCCGCCAAGGCCAGCACGGCGGCCATCGTCAGCGGCAGTGCGACGGCGGCGTGGTGCTCGGTCACCCCTTCGGTGCGCTCGGCACCGTCCGGCGCGGAGTTGCCGTCCCCGTCCAGGGCAATCTCCCTCCACGGGCTGATCAACTCGTAGACCCCCTTCGCCAGGTACGAGCCGGCGTCCTGCGTCACCGCACGTCCCCACTTCACCGCGGCGAACAGAGCGCACACGAGCGCGAGGCCGAGCAGGGCGCCGGGGAGGGTGTACCAGGCGGCTTGCGGGTGTGCGGAAGGGGACGGGTTGCGCGGAGGGTGTGAGGCGGCGGGGTCACGGGGGTGGGGGCTGGGGTGCGGACGCATGGTCCGATTCTGGAAGAGCCCATGGGGGGTGTCCTGAGTACGGCTACTCATCGGGCTGAGCGATGGAATCCAGCACCGGCCGCCGATTTGCTGCCGCTCACACTTTCGGATCTGTAGGGTGCATGCGGTCGAGGGAGGGGTTATGGCAACCGACGGGGACAAGCTCAAGGTGGACAATCCTGAGCGGGAGCGGCTGAAGGGGCTGAAACGCGACCTTCAACGGGAACACGCTGATCTGGTAGGCGCATTGAAGCGAGCAGCCACGGACATCGGCAAAGGCGGCCGGGACTCCGCGAAGTCGTGGGTCGGCAGGAACGCCGACAAATGGCATGGCGACGTGGCAGGCCACCGCAAGACGGTGCGCGCCCGTATCGACAAGGTGCTTGAGGACATTCAGCGCGAAATCGACAGCATGCCGGAGAAGGTCACACCCGAGGAAGCCAGTTCGATGAACCGGAACAGACGCATGTACTGAGACGGGGATCGAGCCAGTAGCGGGATCTGAAAAGACCAGCGGTATCTGAAACGAACGGGGACTGGTAAGACATGCGACCGGATGACGGCGGTAGCAGCCCAGGCGTCTTCTCGGGCATCGACCCTGACTCTCTCAAGGGCACGATCGACTCCGTACAGCGGGACCAGCAGACGCTCCAGGACCGGGCTTCCTACTACAAGACGCAGCTCGCCTATTACGGCATCGGCGGCGACGAACTCGCGGACGTCCTGCACGTCGCGTCCTGGGCCAGGGACGAACTGCCCATGCTGAAGCGGCGCTACCACCTGGCCATGAACATGGACAACGACCCGTACCCCGGCTTCAAGGGCATGGTCCAGATCAACGAGGCGCGAGTGACCCGGGCCGCGAACGCCGAGGCGGCCAAGGACGCCAAGCGCGCGACCGAGCTCGCGAAGAAGGACCCCGAGGACCTCTCTCCCGAGGAGTTCGACGAGCTGAACGAACTCTTCGCCGAGAACTACGACGAATACCCCTTCGCGGAGAAGGTCGTAGGAGCCCTGGGTGCGAAGAAGACGCTGCGGCTCTGGGACGACATGAGCAACCTCGACCACCCTGCCGGTTACGGCGAGACCTCGGACTTCAAGCGCGCCGACGACCTCGACGAGATGCAGAAGAACCTGAGCCTTACGGTCGCCGCCGCCACCAACTCCGATTCGCCGGCGATGACGAAGTGGAAGAAGGACCTGGTCGCGATCGGCGACGATCCGATCCGGGACGCCGGTCCTTCTCCCTACGGCGGCAACGGCGGCCCCGAGGGCTTCATCGTCATGAGCAACCTCATGCGCTACGGCGACTACGACGACAAGTTCCTCGAGAACTACGGAACGGCGCTCATCAAGGAAGACAAGCGGGTCATGGAGGGCGCCGACAAGCTCTACGGATCCGGCTGGGGAACCGAGGACACGGTCAACCACCTGGGCAACGACCAGGGCAACGACCCCCTCACCGGTTACATGAAGGCCCTCGCCAACAGCCCCGACGCGGCGACCGCGTTCTTCACCGCCAAGCAGAAGGGCGACGACGGCAAGACGGAGCCGAACGCGAACTTCAAGTACCTCTTCGAAGACCGCAAGTGGCCCGACGACAGCATGCCGGGCAAGGAAAGCGTGACCGGTCTGAACTCGATGGGCCATGCCCTGGAGGCGGCCACCACCGGCCACCGCCCGGGTGAGCAGGCGACGGCCGAGGACATCAAGCACTCGAAGGAACAGGCTGGTTTGTTCAGCGCCCTCGTGAAGTCGGTTTCCGAGGATCAGGACCGTTTGCAGGAACACGCGTTCCTGTCGGACAGCTTCGCCAATATTTCGGCCGAGTACATGCCGGATCTGCAACGCAGCCTCGATTCAGACCCCATGTACAAGGACAAACTCTACCCGACTTCGGGGGTCGCAGCCCCTGTCGAAATGTACGATGCGACGCGGTTCCTATACGCGATATCCCGCAACAAGGAAGGGTACGACCGACTCAACGTCTCTGAGCATGTATACGCTGCTGCGTTGATGGAAGAGCACGCAAAACACCCCGATGCTTACCCGCAGTCGACCGATGACACCATCGGCAAAATCGCCTACCAAACCGGCCTTTTTCAGGGTGTAATCGCTAACGGTCAGAAATTCCAAGCCGATAAGGTAAATGCTGACGCGAACGCAAGAGACGGCGCCTGGAAGGAGCATGCGAGCCTGTGGGGTGGTTCCTTGGTCGGTAGCACGGTATCCGTCGCAACCGGATCGTTCACGGGCCCCGCTGGCGTCTATACAGGCGGTCTGGTTGGCACAGCTGCGGGCGAGATCTTCAACGGCATTCTTGACGGCTTCGACGGCGACGGATCAGAGGAGAAGGAGCAGGTCTACCACAACGTAAGGCGCATGGATAAACTCCAGCACTCAGTGTCCCTGACGACCGAGAGGTCCGTCAAAGCCGCCACCGGTGACGATGCAGCCACATCCAAGGCGGGCGATCAGGCAGGCAAGGGATTCAGCGATGCCGACGCCCTGATTAACAACAGCAACGCCGACATGCAGCCGCCCGCCTAGTGCGAGAGCGATTGGAGTGCCCATCTTGACGGAGCTAACGAAACGCAGACTTCTGCGAAACCCGTACATCTATGGCGTGGTGGTCGCGATTGCGGCCGGCGCTGTGCTTACAGCCTACTTCCTCGGAGCCTTCGAAAAGCGCGGATATATCCGTGCCGACGACGTCTGCCTGCATGTTCCAGACCGGCAGGAAGCCGCCAAGATCTTCAATTCCGTGCTGCCCAAGGCCGCCGAATATCACTTCATCGAAACGTGGAGGCCAGACCGAGACTGGGAGTTCAGGAGCGTGTGCGGAGTTAAAGGCGAGAAGGATGAGGCACTCTTCTACCTTCAAGCCGTTGTGGGCTCCGCCAGGCCGTGGCAGCAGTGGGCCAAGACGGAGATCCCGCCCAACTCTGGAGGAGAGACTACCTATTTCAACGCAGGTCTCAAGGGCGTCTCCAACGCGGAGGTGGCCGCGATCTGGGTCCCCTGCTACGCGCACGAGAAGACAAGCAAGCAGCCTTGGAACATGACCGTCTTCGCACATGCCCTGAAGCCACTTGAGGTCTCCGACAAAGAAGCCCGGCAGACCCTCATCGACCTGACAACCTCCTTCGCTCGCCAGGCCCACAAGGATGCCAAGTGTGACCTCCCGTCCAAGCTTCCGGACTGAATCCTGCCTATTCACTATTCAGCCACCGGTTCGAGGGCGCCGCGGTTCGGCGGAGCCCCCACGCGGTCCCTCTCGGCTCCATCACCTGTTGACGGACTGGATCTCCTGGACGACGACATCCTGGTCGTTGCCGAAAGTGCCGTTGGGAAGGTCGCCGCCCGCGCCGCCGGTGCCGGTCCAGGTGATCTCCCAGGTGATGGTGGCCCGGAGCTTGTAGGTGCCGTCGCCGGAGGAGCGCAGGTACCTGAGACCGCACGGCGGGGTCTCGTCGGACTTGCCCTTGGCGTAGGGCTCGCCGATGGAGCCGTCGGCACTGATGGTGCACTCGCCGGAGGCCGGGTAGGTGTCGGCGTCCTTGGTGCCCGGCTCCAGCTTGAGGGACACCGGCTTGGCGGTGGTCGTGGCCTGGATGTTGAAGCCGGGGACGTTGACGGCCGCCGTGGCCTGGACCTCGTCGAAGACGGCCTTGTCGAGCCACGCCCACGTCGGCAGGTTCACTTTGGTGGTGGCCTCGGGAGCGAGCGTGACCTCAGTGTCGGGAAGCTCCATGTGCTGGTACGCGAGGCCGGCGAGGATCTCCGGGTTGATGGCCTCTTCGTACTGCGGCGGTGGGGCTTCGCCGTTGTCGACCCAGAAGGGGATGTCGTTGCACGAGCTCCGCTTGAGCACGTCGGGCTCGTTGGGGTTTTCGACACCGGCCCAGAACATTCCCTCGCCGTCCTTCTCGACGTTGTAGTCCTTGTAGCCGGGGGTGTCGGTCCAGCCGTACTCGTCCTCGTAGTGGCGCTGCAACTCGCCGATCGCCGTGCCCGCGGTTCCACCCATGCCGGGTGTGTTCTGGGCGCTGTCGATCTCCTCGGACATCTTCTTCTTGAAGTCCTTGGCGCCGAGGTAGGGGGCATACCAGCAGGGTGGTGGTGTCCAGTTGACGTCGGAGGACGTCACGTTGCCGATGCTGCCGTTCTTGGCGACGGATCCGGAGTACTGGATCTTTGCGGAGGCGTAGATGCCGGTGTCGTCGCTGCCGCCCGTCTTCTCTGTGCTGGCTCCCTGGGCATTGCCCTTCTGCTCTGCCGCGTAGGCCGGTTCCGCGAGGACGAGGACGCCGAAGGCCAGCGTCAGGGCAGCCGTGCTGGTGCTGAGGGCTGTACGCAGTGATCCATTCACTGGCACTTCTCCGCCTTCGTCTCGACGTATACCTTGGATGCCTGCCACAGACCCTCACCCGTGGGGTACTTGACCATGACAATCTTGAAGTAGTCGAAGTCCGCTGTGCTGGGCTTGGTCTTCACAACCTCCCCGGTCTTGACCTCTTTGCCGTAGAACTTGCTCGAGTCCACGCAGAACGCGACCTCTACCGAGTTGCCGTTCGAGGCGGACCTGGTGGTGGCCTGGTAGTGGCGTCGGGTGCCGGTGGCCGTCCAGCCGTCGTCGACCCTGCTGTCGATCTGGGTCTTCGCGTAGGTCAGCCCCTCGCCCGTGGAGTAGGCGGTCACGGCCGCGTCCTTGGACGTACGCTTGTCGACGCCGTGGTAGATGGCACGGACGAAGTTCGCGGCGTCATCCATCGCGGCCGCTTCGTTCTTGTCCTTCGGCTTGTCCCAGTCGAAGACCAGGTTCATGTCCTTGGGTAGCGACACATCCACACCGTCCGGCTTGTCCTCTGCCAGTGCTCCCGAGGCCGATGCCGACTCCTTCGGCGTCGCCGATCCCTGGTCGGCGCCGGCGATCTTGTCGTTGTCGCTGGCTTCGTCGTCCCCACTGCCGCAGGCCGTCAGCAGCAGGACTGCGGTCGCGGCGAACGCGGTAGCAACGGGCAAAGTGCGGCGCTTCACAGTGGGCTCCCCGTGAGACAAAGGTTCAGTCAGTAGCACAGACGGTATCTGTGGGGTTCCTGGTTTCGCCACCGCGAACTCCCACATGAGTGAGGGCGATTCGGGGCGTATTGGGTTCACGTCGGCGTGGGCTGTGGCCTGATCGTGCCCAAGGAGGCGACAGTCCCGGACGCTTGACCTGGCGCGTCGGGGGCCGTCGTTGTTGCGGGATTCCGTTTGCTTGTCGCAGCGCTTTGCGCCTCGGGCACGCGTACCGCGGATACGCCGACGCTACGGCAGCAAGGGCTCCGCCCAGAGTCAGAGCGGAGCGGTCGACTACCTCGAAGATCAAGCCGAGGGCGAGATCGACGGCTTCCACTGCGCCGACCGCAGTGCAGATGCGTGCGGATCTGTCACGCGGCGATTCCGTCGAGCCGGGACCGACCGTGATCTCCACGCCGTCACGCACTAGCCTCGCCGTTTCACTTGGATCCGACCGCTGTTGAGGCGGAAACACGAAAGTGCCCTCCCCCATTTATTCGACCTGTGCCGGCGCGGGTGGTGGCGATGGGTATCTCCGTGTGTCGGCCTCGCAACTGCCGCCTCCGTTGTCGCGCGCCGGGTGCCGGAGCGAGGGTGCGGTGAGGGTGACAGCAACCGGCAAAGGGTGGCGCCTCGCGGCGAGTTCTCCGTACGGCGCGAATGCTGTTGAGATCGTCGACGGTATCGGCGTGATCGAGGTGTTCACCAGGCTTGCGCTCGCCGATATGATCCGCTAAGTCCGCATTTGGCGCAACAAAGGGATCTGGCTCGGGCGTGCCGTTGTGTAGATCTTGGGATCTTCTTGACCTTGGGGGGGCGGGGTGACGGCCCTGGTGGTGGCGCCAGACCGCTTCGCGGCCGCTGTCGATGCAAGTGGCCCGGAGGGTGAGCGAGAGGGGCTCGGGATGGTGGGGTGGTGCGGTGGTGAGGGGGTCGCGTGAGGGTCGCTATACGTATTGATTACTGTGGCTTTACTGTGGCTTGATGGGAGGCTGCGGCCTGTGCTGCGGTTGCTTACCAGGGGTTCGGGAGTCTTTTCCGGTAAGTCCTTTTCGGGCGCTTCGGCGAGTACGGCGCCGTGTGCCGTATGTCCGCAGTGCGGCCAGGTCGGGAAGAAACGAGAGGCGTCGGGCGTATGAGCGGAGTTTCCTTCGAGCTTCAGCGTGCTGCGGCGTCCGCCAAGGGGCCTCGGGGTGAGGGCTTCTCGTGGGTGGGGCAGGTGGACGGGCTCGGGCGTATCGAGCTGGCCTTCCCCACCGAGCACAGCGACTATCCCGCCGAGTACTGCGAAGTGGCGGTAAGTGGGGAGAGCTTCCCGCTCACCACCTACCTCGGACTGCGGTACCTGCGGCGTCCGTTGCTCGCCAGGGGCGAGTTGCGGGTCGACTGGGATCCCGCGGAGCTCAGCCGGAATGTCTGGTGGCCCGGACGGAAGGGGCGCGCCCTGCGGATCCGGGTCAAGGGCCGGACGTACACCTACGCGCAGCTGGGCAACAAGCGCAGTCACGAGCTGGTCCGGTCCGGTGCCGGTGTGCGGATGGGGCGTTCGAGCTGGACGAATCCGCGGACCATCACAGGCACCTGCCTCGGTGAGGCCGACGCCCTCGACATCAGCCTCGCGCTCGTCCTCGAGGGCGTGTACACCCGCAACCTCTCGACGTCCGGCGCGCTGGTGTCGCTGCCCGGGCGATTCCTCAATCGGTTCAACGATCTCTAGTTTTCAGGGGGACACGACAGAATGCCTTCCCTAGATGCGGCCCGGCGCCGGCTGAGGCTGTCCGATTCCCACGTCAGCGTGCTCGGTCTGCTGGTGGAGGAAGGGCAGGTCCCGGCCGAGCTGGACCAGGCGCACAACGAGTTGCGCGAGGCGGGGATCCTCGATGCCGAGGGCAAGATCTCGGCCGACCTCTATCCGCTCGTCGCCACGCTGATGGAGCCGCGGGTCATCGCCCGGGTCGAGATGACCGGTCCGCAGGGCGTCACGAGCAGCGGTGCCGTCGTCGGCGACGACTTCATCTTCACGCACGAGAACTGGCCCGGCGAGGCAGAGTCGGAGTATGTCCCCGCGGAGCCGGAGACCCTGGTCTGGGCTCTGGCCCGGATGGTTGACCTGCACCGGGACTTCACCGCCGAGGTCGACTCCGGCGAGGTCATCGCCTCGACCATGGGCACCCTCGACGACGTACTCGAGCGCATGGAAGCCGGCGAGTACGAGGAGCCGGAGGCCGTCGCCGAGGCGGCCGGAGCGCCCGTACGGCTGGCCGAGGTGCTGGCCCAGCTGAACTGCATGTGGCGGATCACCGTGGCCTGGCAGGGAGAGGGCCCCACGCGCCGGAGTGGCGGGCTTGCCGTCTCCGCGCTCGCGGTCTGGGACTGCGGGCTCGAGGGGTACTGGCTGCGGGAGCTGCCCGCCGAGCCCGTCATCGAGGGTCAGGTGGATGCCGGCAGTGAGCTGCGGGTGCGGCGGACCTCGGCGAAGGAGCTCTGGCGGATGGTCACGGATCTGCTTCCGGACGGGCGGCAGCTCTCCGAGGCTCCCTGAGGCTCCGCCTCCGGCAGTCGGTCCTTGTACACAGCGCAGCAGTTGATCACGGGGAAAAAATGAGCGACAGTTCCAAGCGCATGGGCAATCCGTCGGACATCGAGCACCTGGCCAAACTGCTCGACGGCAGAGGGAACCTGCGCGACCGGCTGGACGAGGCCTTCACCCGGGCGACCAACCTCGGTGTGCGGGACAAGCTGAGCTCTCTCAAGCCGATGATGCACTGGACTGACGACACCGCCATCGACCTGCGGCGGCGTGCGGCGATCCTGCGGGCCGAGGACGGTGATCCGCGTGCGGCCGCGTTGTACGCCGGCTTCAAGCCGGAGGACCTCAAGGGCGCGACCCTCCCGCCGGAGGCCATGCTCATCGCGAACGCCTCCGTTGCGGGCGGCGACAAGTTCGACGCGGCGTGGCTGAAGCGCAAGCCGGGCGAGACGTACCAGGACTGGCTGCAACGCATTCCGGGTGACGCCGTTGCCAAGATCAGCGGCAACGAGAACCTCGGCGAGGTCGTCGGCGACTACATCAACATCACCGCCCTCGCCTCGACCGTTCCGGGCGCCTTCAAGATGGCCGCCTCGGGAACCATGCACCTCATCAAGTACTTCAAGAACGGCACCTTTCTGAAGGCGCCCGGCACGACCCTCGCCCAGATCCTCAAGGGCCGTGCCCCTTCCTACATTCCGGCCCGAATAGCCAGGCTCGGCGCGGGCATCGGCGCGCGCACCCCCTCCGCCATCCTCAGCGCCCTCGGCGGATCCGACAGTCTCGCCCAGATCCACGGCGGAAAGCTGTGGGCCTGGGAGGCCAACATCCTCAAGGTCGGCAAGAACGCCGGCGCCGCCTCGCGGGTCGTCGGCGCGAGCCGGTTCGGAGCCTTCGCCTCCGGGGCGGGGGCCGCGCTGCGCACCGCCGGCTGGTGGCGTGCGGCGGGCATCGGCGGCAGCATCGTGGCCACGGGTGTCGGCGCGTTCGACGTCTGGCAGGAGGGCAACCCTGTCGAGGCCTTCAAGCGGGACAAGGCCGGCTATGTCGCGAAGGTGTCCGGCGTGGCCTTCAACGCCTCGCTCACCGCCGCCATGATCGCGCCCAACCCCGTCACGATCGGCGCGGCCGTCGTCACCGGCGCGGTCTACGGCGTCGCCACCATCGTCGACAACTGGGACACCGTGAAGAAGTTCCCCGGCAAGGTCGCCGACGCCGGAGCCTGGGCGGGCAAGAAGATCGGCGAGGGGGCCGGGAAACTCGCGGACGGGGCGAAGAGCTTCGGAAAGGCCATCGGCGGGCTCTTCGGCTAGGACGGGTGAGAGAAGCATGAACGGGTTCACGTTCGAGCTTCAACGGTTCACGAACACGGTGACCTCGATGAATCAACGTCATGTGTCCTTCTGGCGTGGCGATGTGGGTCGGCTGGGCCTCGTGGAACTCGTTGTTCCCGCCCTGGAGGTCGTTTCCACCGCCGATCGCAGCCATCTCGACGGCGCGATGGTGACCGGCGAGAACATCCCCGTCTCCACCTTCACGGGGCTGCCGTACGGTGGACGGCCCCGTCTCGCCCGGGGGCGCGTCAGCGTCGCCGGGCAGGATGCGGCCTTCACCTGGAAGACCCTGAGGACGAGCAGAGGCGCCCGGGCCCTGAGGATCTGGGCCGTAGGGCGCGAGTACCGGTACCGGGAGGCCGGAAACCGGCGGCATCACGTGCTGGAGCGCGCCGAGTCCCAGCTCGCCGTGGCGCGTTCCGGTTGGGCGGATCCCAAGAACATCTCCGGTACGGCGCAGGGAGCCGTCGACTCCGTGGACATCAGCCTCGCCATTCTGTTCGAGGGTGTGTACACGCGGAACCTGTCACTGCGCGGGACGCTCATCTCGGCGCCGGGTCGGCTCATGGACCGGCTGGGCGATTAGCGGCTCTTCGATTCTTTGCCGGTGCAGCGGGGTGTTCGTGGGGGGTTGTGTGAAGGGGGCTTCACGAACTTCACAGTGTCGCATCAGTCCACCCGTGAACTTGGTACTCGATTCGTCGCACGTGGGATCATCCCTGGGCAAGCCGATCACCTATCTCTGAGGACGAGCGCCATGCTGACCATGCGACAGAAGACCGCTGCGGCTGGTCTTCTTGCTGCCGTCGCCTTCTCTGTGACCGGTTGCAGCAGCGATTCGGGCGGCGGCTCGGCCAACGACAAGATCAAGGGGGCCGGTTCGGAGGAGAGCGCCTCCGCCTCGCCCTCCGCCTCGGCTTCCGCCGCGGCCGAGAAGAACGCGCCCAAGTTCGCCTTCCCGGCGGACGTCAAGGCGACGGTCGAGCGGGACACGAGCGGGGATGCCGTCAAGGACGCGGTGCTGCGGGACGTGGCGTACTCCGCGCAGGCCAACATCGAGGCCTTTGCGCAGGGCAGGGGCCAGAGCGCCAATCTGAACCGCTACTTCTCCGGATCCGCCTACACCTACTGGGCCAAGCAGGTCGCGGACTTCAAGAAGGACGGGCTCACCCTCACCGGGGAGTACCGGTACTACGACTTCAAGGTGACGGACGTCGCCAACGGCAGGTCCGCTGCCGTCACTTACTGCGAGGACCAGAGCAAGGCGTTCAGCAAGGAGATCAAGACAAAGAAGGTGCTGCGCACCTCGCCGAGCAACAACAGCTACGTCCTGTACACGCTCCAGGCGTCGAAGGACTCCGCCGGCGACTGGCAGGTGACGCGGCAGAGCTGGAAGAAGGGGGACCCCTCGTGTGTGCGGACATAGTTGATATAGCTGACAGGGCTGATGGGGGTAGACCGACACGTAGGGCCGGTCGGCCGGTTGCCTGTGCGCTTGTGGCCGCCGGACTGGTCGTGGCGCTGGGGATGACCGCGCCGGCGTACGCGGACGACACCCGCGGCGGTGGCGGTACCGGGAACACCGACACCGGTACCGACTCCGGTGCCGACTCCGGCGGTGGCACCATCGGTGCCCATATCCAGATCAGGCAGAGCAAGCCCGGCTCGGGTGGTGACAGCACCACCGCCACCTCCTCGAACGCCAACTGGAAGCCCCCGGTGTGCTGGTACGAGCCGATGTACACCTCGGACGAGTACGAGGAGTTCATCAAGTCCGCGTACAACGGCGCGCAGGAGCCCGCGGCGAGCTATGCCAAGAAGCGGGACGAGGAGAAGTACCACAAGGGCGACGACGGCCTGTGGTGGCAGGTGAAGTTCCGCAACGACGACTACACCACCGCCTGTCCGGTCACGACCGACAACTGGGAGATCTGGGTCCCGCCGGCCGATCCGGCGCCCGATCCCAACAAGCTGACGCCGGAGATCCTCTCCCAACTGGCCTACAACTCGACCAAGCTGCCGAAGCCGCCCGTGGTGCTCAGCCCGGGTGCGGACCGGCTCGTGGTGAACCTCGGTACGCGGGTGAAGTTCGAAGGAGACTTCGACCGGGTCTGGACGACTGCGCGGATCGACTACAAGGGCGTTGCGATGGCGGCGACCACGGTCGCGACGCCCGTGGCGCTCAAGGTTGACGCCGGAACCGCCGACGCCGACCCGCAGACCTGCACGTACGACCTGGTCAAGGGCAAGGACGGCTATACGGTCGACAGCGCGGATGCGGGCTGCAATGTCACGTACCGGCGCTCGTCCGGCACCGGCACCTACCCGTTCAAGGCCTCCATCACCTGGAAGGTCACCTGGACCGACTCGGACGACCCGAACGGGCCGGCGCGTCAGCCGGGGCTGCCCGACGGACTGTCGACGATCGAGCAGAACGTGACCGTGCACGAGATCCAGGCCGTCAACCGGTAGAGGATGCGGACAGCGCGTGGCCTCTTCGCCTTCGGTGAGGAGGCCCGTCCGTGTGAGTGCCGCGTTCGAGTCGCCGGTGCTGGGCCGACCGGGGTCAGGCCGGGCCCTCGGTGAACAGGTCCTCGGCGACCGTCGCGGTGAGGGCGTTGGTGAGCCACGTCCCGAGTGTGTCGAGGTCCGTGCACCTGGTGATCCGCTCACGGGCGTGCTCGGGGACCTCGATGCCGCGCGTGGCGAGGATGAGGAGGATGTCCTCGGCCCGGCCTTCGGATCGGCCTTCCGATCGGCCTTCCGCCCGGCCTTCGGCTCGCAGGCGCTCAGAGGTCTCCGAGCGGAAGAAGGAGAGATCGACGGACATCAGTTGCCTCCAGGTCTCGGCCGCGGGGGCGGTTCCCAGGCCGAGTTCGGTGAGCTCGGCGAAGATCCTCGCGGTCTCCTCGTCGATGGTCTTCAGAGCGGTGGCCAGGGCCTTCAGTATGGCAGGAGCATTCGGGTCCTTACCATGCGTGACCGCGCTCAAAGTAGCGAGCGGGATATCCCGGGCGGCGGCGGACGGATCGGTGATGGCGGGCACGTTGTGCGGCCCGAGGACGAGTGCCCGCAGGGTGAGTGCGGGCCATTGGGAGGGGCCGATGGTGAAGGGTTTCGCCGCCCACTCGGCTGTCGTCCTGTCCTGACAGGTGACGAGGAGGACTGGGGGGAGGCGGTACTTCGCGTGCAGGTGTGCCACGTAGTAGGCCCAGGCGGCGGGTTTGCCGGGGTCTTTCTTCCCCTGCGCCTCGACGATCAGCAGGTGACTCTCGCCCGACGTCGTGTCGATCTTCAGGAGGGTGTCCACCCGCCGTTCCGTGGGTCTGGTCTCGGTGAGATCCGTGGGCATCAGGGACACGGCGACGGGGTCGGGAAAGGGCAGGTCGAGGGCCCGGAAGGTCCGGGCGAAGACTCCCGGGTCTTCCTGGAAGATGCGGTGCATCGCCTCGTGGGATGAGCTGACCATGTGGGGGACGGTAGGGCGGTGGACTCCGGATGGTCCGGCATATGCCCGGGGCTCACCCGATGAGGTGAGTTGGAGTGGGGTGGGTGGTGGGTCGTGGGTCATGGGTCGTGGGTGAATCGTGCAGGGGTTATGACCGGGTGGTGACAAAGGGTCTGCAGGCTTGTGAGATCCGCAATATGACGGAGTGGCAGTACAGCTGATTCACAGGCGCACATGGGGCTGGAGTTGTTCGTCGTACGGGCGCAACTGGGTTGACAGTAAAGGCAGTTGCAGTCGGATAACGCCGGAGTGCGGTGCGCTTCGCGGGTCTCGGTTCGCCTTGAGGGGCTTATGCGCGGCTGATACCGTGCGAACGCTTGACACTCGGCACACGACTCCGCGTCGGCCAACTGCCCGCCCGGGGGACCGATGTCCGGCGCGTCCCACATAACGGGACGGCGGGGTGAGTGTCCGGATTTGCGATGAATGCAAAGACGTTGGCAGACGATTTCTTGGGTGTACGGGGAGCGGTGGCGTGAAGATCCAGGAGCGTACGGGGGCGGGCACGGGTCGTCCCGCGGTACCGACTCAGCCGTCGGTCGGTGACCGGCTTCCGACGCCGCCGCGCGAGCGCAAGCCCGCGCTGGCCGCGCTGGCGGTGCTGCTGATCCTGGTCGGGGCGCTCGGCGCGACCATGCTCGTGCTCCAGGCCGGGGACCGCATCGAGGTCGTGAAGATCACGGCGGAGATCCCGGCCGGCGGTTCGGTGTCGAAGTCCAACACGACGTCCGTGCTGGTCGCCGAGGACGCCGGTATCAACTATGTGCCGTGGAGCCAGCTGAAGCAGCTGTCGAAGCTGAAGGCCGTCAGCACCATCCCCAAGGGCGTGGTGGCCGTCGGGGAGATGTTCGGCGACGGAAGCAAGCTCGAAGCCGGCAAGGCGACCGTCGGTCTCTCCCTCAAGGAGGGCCAGTACCCGTCCAATCTGGAGTCCGGGGACATCGTGGCGGCGTACCGCGTCGGCTCCCGCACCAGCTCGGGTTCGGGTGCGAGCGGTTCGGCCACGGACGACAACGCGTTGCTGGTCGACAAGGCGCGGGTCAGCTACGTGCAGCCGTCCAAGAGCGACGACGTGATCAGCAGCACCAGCCTCCCGGTCACGCTGGTCGTGGACAACGACAAGGCCGCCGCGCTGGCCCAGGCCGCGTCCAACGGCGAAGTGGCCCTCGTTCTCGTCCCCAGTAGCTGAAGGCGGCTTCGGACCCATGGCTCTCATCGCTCTGGCCGCCGACAAGGGTTCCCCCGGCGTCACCACCGCGGCCGTCGCCCTCGCGGCGGTCTGGCCGCGGCGTTCCCTGCTGGTCGAGGCCGACCCGGCGGGCGGCGACCTCGTGTACCGCAGTGCCGCCGCGCACGGCGGGCAGCTCAACCCGAACATAGGCATGCTGTCGATCGCCGCGACCGCCCGCCGTGGTCTCGTACCGGATCAACTCTGGGACCACGTGCAGCCGTTGAGCGGCGGTCTGGAGGTGGTGGTCGGGCTCGGGATCGCCGAGCAGGCCGCCGGTCTGGCGGGGCTGTGGCCGACGCTGGGCCAGGCTTTCGCCGCGCTCGCCGACTCCCCGAACGCGCCCGCCGACGTGATCGCCGACTGCGGACGCATCAGCGGTGACACCCCGGCGGTGGAGCTGTTCACGCACGCTGCGCTGGTGCTGCTGATCTCCCGTACCGAGCCCGAGGCCATCGCCCGGGTCCGGGACCGGGCCGCCGCCCTGTCGGCGAAGCTGCACGGCGGTCCGCGCGGTGCCGCGAGCCTGGGCAACCCGGTGATCGGTGTCGTGCTGGTCGCCGACCCGTCCGACGCGGGGAAGCTGGTCAACCAGGTCAACGACATGCTCGTGCACGCCCAGACCGGCGCCCGGGTGGTCGGCACGATCGCCGACGACACAGCGGGTGCCGAGCAGCTGGCGGGCCGCAGGCGCGGCCGGCTCGACAAGTCGCTGCTGATCCGTTCGGCCCGCAAGGTCGCCGCGGACCTGTACCAGCAGTACGGCGCCGCGTGGTCCGTACCGCAGCAGGGTCCGGTCACCGGCCATGCGGGAGCCGGCCGATGACCGCTGTCGACCACCAGCTGGTCAAGCGGTTCCGGCAGGACGCCGGTGACCGCATCGCCGAGCAGCGCCGCCTCGACCAGGTCTCCGGCGTCACGCCGATGTCCAACGAGGACGAACGTCACTACGCGCGCGCCGTCATAGCCCAGATCCTGGAGGACCACGCCCGCACCGAGATCAACGCGGGCCGTACGCCGCTGGACGCGGAGACCGAGGAGCAGTACGCGGCCGCCGTGCACGCCGCGTTGTTCGGCGTCGGCCGGCTCCAGCCGCTGCTGGACGACGCCGAGGTCGAGAACATCGACATCAACGGCTGCGACCAGGTGTTCGTCGGGTACGCGGACGGGCGCGAGGTCAAGGGTGACCCGGTCGCCGAGACCGACGAGGAGCTCATCGAGCTCATCCAGGTCCTGGGCGCGTACTCGGGTCTGTCGTCGCGGCCGTTCGACTCCGCGAACCCCCAGCTCGACCTGCGGCTGCCGGACGGTTCGCGCCTTTCGGCCGTCATGGACGTGGCCCGCCGCCCCGCCCTCTCCATCCGCCGGGCCCGCATGGGCAAGGTGTTCATCTCCGACCTGGTCGGCAACGGCACCATCGCCCCGGAACTCGGACACTTCCTGGCCTGCGCCGTGCGCGCCCGCAAGAACATCATGATCGCGGGGGCCACGAACGCCGGCAAGACGACGCTGCTGCGCGCCCTCGCCAACGAGATCCCGCCACAGGAGCGGCTCATCACCGTCGAGCGCGCACTGGAGCTCGGCCTCGACACGTTCCCCGAACTCCACCCCAACGTGGTGGCGTTCGAGGAGCGGCTGCCCAACTCCGAGGGCCAGGGCGCGATCGCGATGGCCGAGCTGGTGCGCCGGTCGCTGCGTATGAACCCCTCCCGCGTCATCGTGGGCGAGGTGCTCGGCGACGAGATCGTGACGATGCTCAACGCGATGTCGCAGGGCAACGACGGTTCGCTGTCCACGATCCACGCCAACAGCTCGCACGAGGTCTTCAACCGCATCTCGACCTACGCCCTCCAGGCGTCCGAGCGACTGCCCATCGAGGCCAGCCAGATGCTGATCGCGGGCGCGGTGAACTTCGTCGTCTTCATCCAGCGGCGCAACAACTACCAGAGCGGCGGCCGCCTCCAGCGCGTGGTGACCTCCGTACGCGAGGTCAACGGCGTCGACGGCCGCGTGCTGTCCAGCGAGGTGTTCGCCGAGGCGCCGGACGGCCGGGTCGTCCCGCACGCCCCCATAGCCTGCCTGGAGGAACTGATCGCCTACGGCTACCAGCCCCACGGAAGCTGGGGGTGAGCGCGATGACGACCTACACGGCGCTCGGCTCGCTCGGCTCCCTGGGCGGACTGTTCTCCACCACCGTCATGTACGCGATCGGCTCCGGCGTCGCGGTCGGCGGCGGACTCGCGCTGCTCGTCGTCGCGATCCGCGGACTGCCCGCCAAGCCCGCGCACGAGAAGCAGAAGGCCGGTGAGCGGGCGAGCGAGCTGATCCGGTTCGCCGGACAGCGCGGTTCGCTCGCGGCCGTGATCGGCCTGGTCGTACTGCTGCTGACCCGCTGGGCGGTGGCCGGTGTCGCGGCCGGTGTGCTCGTCTTCTTCTGGGACCGCCTGTTCGGCGGCGCCGGCGAGGAGCGGACCGCGATGCGCCGGGTGGAGGCCCTCGCCTCCTGGACGGAGTCGCTGCGGGACACCATCGCCGGCGCGGTCGGCCTGGAGCAGGCCATCCCGGCCTCGGCACGCGCTGCGGCCCCGGTGCTGCGCCCCCATCTGGACGCCCTGGTGGACCGGCTGCGCGCGCGCACCCCGCTGCCCGACGCGCTCCAGATCCTCGCCGACGAGATCGACGACGCCTCCGCGGACATCATCGTCGCGGCGCTGATCCTCAACGCGCGGCTGCGCGGCCCGGGTCTGCGCCAGGTGCTGGGCGCACTGGCGAAGTCGGCGCGCGAGGAGGTCGACATGCGTCAGCGTGTGATGGCCCAGCGTGCCTCGACGCGCCGTTCGGTGCAGATCGTCGTGGCGGTCTCGGTCGCCTTCGTGCTGGGCCTGGCCGTCTTCAACCGGGACTTCGTGGAGCCGTACGGCACCGCCGTCGGCCAGCTGGTCCTCGCCGTCGTCTGCGGCCTGTTCGCGCTGGGCTTCTGGTGGCTGCGCAAGCTGTCCACCATCGAGACGCCGGAGCGCTTCCTGGTGCGCGACGAGTCCGCGGTGCAGTTCGTACGACCCCGGATGCCGGCCCCGCAGTCGGGCCAGGGCGGGCCGGGCCAGCCGCTGCCGGGGCAGGTCCCGCCGGGCCAGTCCCCGCCGCTTCGTCCGGAGGAAGGGGTACGCCGGTGAACCTGACGATGCCGATCACGGTCGGCGCGGTCCTGGGCCTGGGCGTCTACGCCCTCATCCGTGCCCTGATGCCGTCCAGGCGCAGCGCCGTCGCGCAGGTCGCGCGGATCGACGCGCTGCGGGCGCGCGGCACGGCGTACGAGTCGTCCCGCCAGACCCAGGAGAGCGGACGCCTCGGCACCCTGCGCGCCCGGGTCGGCGTCCGCGTCTCCGACTTCTACCTCCAGCAGGGCTGGGAGCAGCGGTCGCTGCGCGCGGACCTCGCCGTACTGGACCGCAGCTGGGAGAACTTCCTGGCCACCAAGGTGCTGCTGGCGGCGGCGGGGCTGTTCTTCGGGCCGTTCCTGTTCGCCATCGTGTGGCAGCTCGGCTTCGGCTCCGGCCCGGTCATCCCGGTCTGGCTGGCGCTGCTGTGCGGGGCGCTGTTCTTCTTCCTGCCGGACCTGGAGGTGCGCCGGGACGCCACCGAGAAGCGCCGCGACCTGCGCCGGGTGATCGGTGCCTACCTCGACCTGGTGTCGATGAGCCTGGCCGGCGGCCGGGGTCTGCCCGAGGCGCTGATGGCGGCGGCGGAGGTGTCCGACGGCTGGGCGACGCAGCGCATCCGCAACGCCCTCGCCGACGCCCGTATCACCGGCATCAGCCAGTGGCAGGCGCTCGGGCAGCTGGGCGAGGAGATCGGTGTGGAGGAACTCAAGGACCTCTCCGCCTCCCTCGCCCTGGTCGCGGACGACGGCGCGAAGGTGCGCGAGTCGCTGGCCTCGCGCGCCGAGACCATGCGGCACCGCGAGCTCGCCGAGATCGAGGGCAGCGCGGGCGAGAAGTCGCAGTCGATGCTCGTCGCCCAACTGCTGCTGTGCGCCGGGTTCCTGGTGTTCCTGATCTTCCCCGCGGCGATGCGGGTGTTCCAGGTGTGACACAGAGCTGACACCGTTTACAGAACCGCCGCGCTTAGCCTCAACTGGCCACACCCGCAGTGAAATCGCATTCGAGAGGACAACTCATCATGAACGGACGGAACTTCACCACGGGGATCCCGGCCGTGGACTTCCTGGTCACCTTCTTCCAGGCCCGCGTCGAGCGCGTCCGCTCCGGCGAACTGGACCGGGGTGCCTCCGCGGTCGAGTGGGTCATCATCTCCGCGGTCGTCGTGGCGATCGTCGGCGTGGTCGCGGCGATCATCAACGCCGCGCTCAGTGACGGTGCCAACAAGGTCGGCGACTGCATCAAGGGTGCGAACGCCAGCGGCACCTGCTGACCGGACGCAGGGGGTCCGGGGTTCGCGATGCGGGGATACGGGGTGACGGGGTTGCTCGTGGGCGTAGGCAGAGGGATACGCCGCAGGGTGGCGATGACGCGTGAGGCGGCATCCACCCGCGGCGACTCCGGCATGACGGCGATCGAGTTCGTGCTGCTCACTCCCGTCCTCTTCTTCATGATCTTCGCAACGGTGCAGTTCGCGCTGTACTTCTTCGCCGACCACGTGGCCCAGGCCGCCGCCCAGGCCGGGGCCCGCAAGGCCCGTGCCACCGCCGACGAGCACCCCGGCGAGTGGCGGGGCGAGGCGCGGGGCGTGGTGGACACCTACATCAGACAGCTCGGCCCGCAGCTCGTGCTCTCGCCCGACGTGTCGCTGCTCCAGCCGGAGCAGAACACCGTGGGCGTGGAGATCACGGCCCGGGTGCCGACGGTGTTCCCGGGGCTGGACCTGACGGTGCACGCGCAGTCGTCGGGACCGGTGGAGCGCTTCGTGCGGGACGGGGGGAACTAGATGGGCTCCTCGGTTCTCCGGCCGGGCAGGCGCCGTACGCAGGTCGCGCGGGGCACGTGGGGTACGCGGGTCGCGCAGGACATGCGGGACGTGCAGGACATGCGGGACGTTCAGGACATGTGGGGTGCGCCGGTCACGCCCGACGCGCCGGACGCGCGGGCCGGCGATCGCGGTCTGTCCACCGTCGAGGTCGTGATCCTGGCCCCGGTGATGATCCTGTTCATCCTGGTGCTGGTGGCCTTCGGGCAGCTGGTCGACGGCCGGGGCGCGCTCGACGGCGCGGCCCGGGACGCCGCCCGCGCGGGGTCGATCCAGAAGGACCACGGGACGGCCATGGCCGAGGCGCGCAGGGCCGCCGAGGCCGACCTGACGGACGTGTGCTCCGGCCCGGTGTCGGTGACCCAGACCAGCGCGGGCTTCGAGCCCGACACCATTTTCACGGTCCGGGTGAGCTGCGAGGTGCGCGGCCTGGCGATGCTGGGCCTGGACGTGCCGACCACGCTGACGGCGAGCTTCAGCTCACCCCTGGACCCGTTCCGGAGGACGGCGTGAGACTCACCCCTGGACCCGTTCCCGAGAGCGGTGTGAGAGGCCTCGTGCGCACAGGCCGCGGCTGGTGGGCCGCCAGGCGCCCGCGGCTGGACGACCGCGGCTCCGGAGCCGGCGCGGTCATTATCTTCGCCCTGGTCTTCCTGTCGCTGTCGGCCTTCGTCATCGACGGCGGCCTGTCCATCTCCAAGCGGGAACGGGCCGCCGACATCGCGGAACAGGCGGCCCGGTTCGCCGCCCAGGACATAGACCGCGGGTCCCTCTACGAGAACGAGAACGGCCCCGCGCCGATCAACTTCCAGAACTGCGACACACGGGTCAAGACCTTCGCCCGCGAGATGGACATGACCGGCGCGGACATCGCCGCCAGCCACTGTGTCGCGGCCGATGCCCAACGGGTGCAGGTCGAGATCCAGTTGACGTACTCGCCGGTCTTCACCGGAATGTTCTACGGCGGGAACGTGGTCGTCCACGGCCAGGCGGTGGCGGAGAACGAGGTCGGCTGACCGGCCCCGCCCCGCCGAGCAGCAGAAGCAGAGGAACGGAATCCCCCATGCGGTACGAAGAGAAGATCCCCAAGACATGGCTGACCGTCACCACGGTCCTCTACGTCGTCGGCATCGCCTGGATGGCCGTGGGCAGCCTGCCCGACGACCTCGGACTGTGGCTCGCGATGTCGGCGATGTTCCTGGTGCTGGTCTGGGTGCCCTTCAACGCGGTCCCGCTGTCGAAGTACGTCTACAACCGCATCCGGATCGACGGCGAGACCCTGCGGGTCGGCCGGGAGCGGATCGCGCTCGCCGACCTCGACCCCGCGTCCGTGCGGGCGGCCGCCGGGCAGCCGCAGCCGGGCCTGGTCCAGCGCCACGTGGCCGCCGCGGGCACCCTCGACGTCCCGGTGCCGGGCCTGCGCGCCGCCGATCTCGGCAACCCCCGTCTGGTGGGCGGCGGTTGGTCCGTCCCGATGGGCATGGACGGTGCGGTGCTCGCGACGCGGGGCGGTGAGGCGCTGATGATCCCGACCCGGGACCGTGCGGCGTTCCTCACCGCGCTCGGCGCGGCGCTCGGTGCCGACCAGGACAGGTCCTAGGGCGTTGTCGCCGCCCTTACCCGGTGTCAGCGGCAGTCCATAAGATTCAACGTAGTTCACCCCCGTCTCCACACCACCCCAGGACACCCGCCATGGCGCGACGCAGTACTCCAAGCTCCACGGGAAGCCCGGCCGGCCCGCGGAACCGCACTCCGCAGCCCGTGCGGCTGCGGCGGCGTACGTTCGGGGACTTCGTGAAGGCGTTCTTCGCCTTCGTCGCCCTGCTCGCGCTGGTCGTCGGCGTGCCCGGGGCGCTGGCCGTGGAGGTCGGGTGGCCGCTGCCCAGCGAGGCACCGAGCCTCGACTGGTTGCAGCAGGAGATAACCGTCACGACGTTCCTGCACATCCTGACCGTCGTGGTCTGGCTGGCCTGGGCGCAGTTCACCGCGTGCGTGCTCGTCGAGGTGAAGGCGGCGGTGTCGGGTGTGGGCGTGCCGGGGCGGGTGCCCGGCTCCGGGCCCAGCCAGCTGCTCGCCCGCCAGCTCGTCGCCGCGCTGCTGCTCGTCGGCGCCACGGCCGCCAGCTTCACCCCGGGCCTCTCGCAGCTCGGGCACGGCATCGAGGGCAACCAGAAGGGGACCGTGGCCGCCGCGCAGGCGACGCCCGGACTGTTCGCGCAGCAGCAGGAGCAGGCCGCGTCCACCGCCGCCGCCCTGGCCGAGCAGGCTTCCCACGCGCAGGCCGACGCCGACAGCGGTACGGCCAAGGCGGGCGCCACGAAGTTCTACCGGATCCAGCCTCCCGAGGGGCGCCACCACGACTCCCTGTGGGAGGTCGCTCAGCGTCACCTCGGCGACGGCCGCCGGTACAAGGAGATCTACCAGCTCAACAAGGACCGTGTGCAGCCGGACGGTTCGCGGCTGTCCGAGGCCAGTCTCATCAGGCCCGGCTGGATCATGGAGATGCCGGGGGACGCGCGGGGCGGTGACCTCGTGGAGATGCCGGACGCCGGGGCGGCGGTCTCGCCCGAGGTCCAGCAGCAGATCCACGACTACGCGAAGTCCGGCGACCACGCGAAGTCCGGGGACCAGGCACAGGGCGGGGACCAGGCACAAGGCGGGGAGCACGGGCCGGGGGCCGGTGGCTCCCAGGTGTCGCTGCCCGCGCAGCGGTCCGCGGGCGACGGCGCGCAGCAGCACGGGCAGACGCCCTCCGCCGACTCCGCCGACTCCGGCGACCAGGCCTTCGGACTGCCCGAGGCACTGCTCGGCGCGCCGCTGCTCGCCGCCGGTCTGCTCGGCGCGCTCGGCCGCCGGCGCCGGCAGGCGCTGTGGCAGTCGGCCATCGGGGCCGTCGGCGGCCGCCGCGGCATGGAGCCGCCGACCCCGACCGGCGACGCCCTGGACGTCCAGGACGCGCTGCTCGTCGGCGCCGACCCCGAGGGCGTACGGCTCCTCGACCGCTCGCTGCGCGGGCTGTCCGCGGCCCTCGCCGACGAGTCGCGCGCCCTGCCCACCGTGTACGCGGCCTGGCTCAGCAACGGTGACCTGCACCTCCAGCTCGCCCAGCCCGCGGGCAAGCCGCCCGCGCCGTGGCAGCTCGGCCAGGACCAGACCTTCTGGGTGCTGACCCGCGCCGACGCCGCGCGGTACGACGACCTCGACACCGCCGCCCCCTACCCCGGCCTGGTCAGCCTCGGCACCATGGACGACTCGCGGCTGCTGCTCAACCTGGAGGCCGTGCCCGGCATCGTCTCCCTGAGCGGCCGCGAGACCGACCGGGCCGCCGTGTTCGCCTCCGTCGCCGCCGAACTCGCCACCAACGGCTGGTCGGACCGGATGACCATCACGCTCGTCGGGTTCGGCGAGGACCTCACTCCGCTCGCGCCCAACCGGCTGCGTCACCTCGACGGCATCGAGGCGCTCGTCGAGGCCATGGAGGCGGAGACCCGGCAGCGCCGGGGCGCGCTCGGTGCCGCCGGGCACGACTCCGTCCTCACCGGGCGCACCGGCCCTGCCCAGCACACCCGTTGGGCTCCGCACCTGGTGCTGCTCGCCGCCCAGCCGTCCGTCGAGGACGCCGTCAAGCTGGCCGAACTGGCCGCCGACGCAAGCCGGCTGGGCATCGGCTATCTCGTCGGCACCGAGACCGGCCATCTGCCCGGTGCCGCCTGGGAGATGGAGATCAGCGGCGACGGCACCCTGCGCGCCCCGCTGCTCGGCCTGGAACTGGCCGCGCAGATGCTGCCGGTGGCCCAACAGCAGGCCGTCGTCGAGCTGTTCGTGCAGGCGGACCCCGAGCACGGCCCGGACGGGCCGACGACGACCCCGCCGTTCCTGGTCGACATCAGCGAGCAGGGCCGCCCGGCCGTGTACGCCCGCCTCGTGGGCTCGTACGAGATCATCGGTCTGGACGCCCCCGAGGACGAGCGCAGCGCGCTGCTGCACGAGGCGCTGGCCCTGTTGCTGCTGCACCGCGAGGGTGTGCACCCGCGGGTGCTGTCCTCCGCGCTGTGGCCGCGCGGGGTCACCGACGACGTGCGCGACGCGCTGATCGAGCGGCTGCGGGCCTGGCTCGGCACCGATCCGGACGGCTCGCCCCGGCTCACCGCCGACGCGACCGGTCGGCTCACCCTCGCCCGGTCCGTCGTCTCCGACCTGGACGTGCTGCGCTCCCTCTACCACGAGGCCACCCAGGGCAAGGGCGTCGACAGCCGGGTCGTGCGCGGCCGACTGCTCACGGACGCGCTGGTGCTGGTGCGCGGTCCGCTGCTCGCCGACCGGGCCGAGGGCCGCTACCGCTGGCTCACCCACGAGATCGTCGACGCCCAGCTGCCGCTGCTCGTCGCCGACATCGGGCTCGCGCTGTCCGAGTTCCACCTGGAGAAGGGCCGCGCGGAGAAGGCCATCGAGGCGCTGGACGCGGCCGTGCGGACCGCCTCGGCCGACGAGCGGCTCTGGCACGAGCTGCTGCGCGCCACGCACGCCGCCGGGGACACGGACCGGCTCACCGCGCTCGCCGCCGACCTCGTCGGGCGCAGCGGCGCGCGCGGTCTGCCGCCGCGCACCGAGGCGCTGCTCGACGAGCTGCTGCCGAGCTGGCGCGACGGCGTCGCCGCGGCGGGATGAGCACCACCGCGCTGGTCCTCGTCGCCGCCCTGTGGGGTGCGGCGACGGGGGCGCTGCTGCCCCGCGCCGCCCATCGCTTCTCCGTGCCGTCGGGTGAACCGTGGCGCCGGGAGTGTCCGGGCGGGCATCCGCTGCGCGGCTGGACCGGACGGGCGCGGTGCGCGCGCTGCCCGGGCGCCGAGGCCCGGTACGGGCCCGGCCCCGTGCTCCTGTCCCTGTCCACCGCCGCTGTCTGTGCCGCCCTCGCGGCCGCCACCGGCACCCGGCCCGAGCTCGCCGTCTGGCTGCTGCTGGCGCCGGTAGGGGTGCTGCTGGCGGTGGTCGACTTCCGGGTGCAGCGGCTGCCCGACGTCCTGACCCTGTCGCTCGCCGCCGCCGCCCTCGCCCTGCTCGGCGCGGCCGCCCTCGCGCCCGAGCACGCGGGCACCTGGCTCACCGCGCTGTACGGCGCCCTCGCCCTGGGCGGCGGCTACTTCGTGCTGTTCCTCGTGAACCCGGCCGGCATGGGCTTCGGCGATGTGAAGCTGGCGCTCGGCGCCGGGGCGGTCCTCGGCTGGTACGGCTGGCCGACGGTGCTGCTCGGCACCTTCGCCGGGTTCCTGTTCGGGGCCGTGTACGGGGGTGCCCTCGTCGTCGCGCGGCGCGCCGGGCGCAAGACGTCCATCGCGTTCGGGCCGTTCCTGATCGCGGGAGCGTTCACCGGGCTGCTGATCGGCGCGTACACGGCTTGAGGGCGAGTGCGTACACGGCTTGAGGGCGAGTGCGTGCGCGTACCGCCCTCGCGGCCACCGTCCTTCGCGGCGGGGCGCGGCTGCGTACGGCTGCGCGCGGCCCCGTACCGGACGGGTGCGGCCAGGGCGGGAAAGGGCCTGGCGTAGGCTGGTTCGGTCCGTCCACAACCCGTGACGAAGGGGATGCTCCGGTGACCGAGAAGGCCGAGCCCACGTCTTTTGATGTCACAGCCGTGCTCGACCGTGCGGCGGCGGGCGGACGCATCACGCCCGAGGAGGCGCTCGTCCTCTACCGCGACGCCCCGCTGCACGCGCTGGGCGCCGCCGCCGACGCCGTACGCCGCCGCCGGTACGCCGGCACCGAGCACATCGCGACGTACATCATCGAGCGCAACATCAACTACACGAACGTGTGCGTCACGGCGTGCCGGTTCTGCGCTTTCTACGCGGCCCCCAAGGACACCGACAAGGGCTGGACCCGCGACCTCGACGACATCCTGCGCCGCTGCGCGGAGACCGTCGAACTGGGCGGCACCCAGATCATGTTCCAGGGCGGCCACCACCCGGACTACGGCGTCGAGTACTACGAGAAGCACTTCTCGGCCATCAAGAAGGAGTTCCCGCAGCTCGTCATCCACAGCCTGGGGGCGAGCGAGGTCGAGCACATGGCCCGGATCTCGAAGGTGTCGGTCGAGGAGGCCATCACCCGCATCCACCAGGCCGGACTCGACTCCTTCGCGGGCGCCGGCGCCGAACTGCTCCCGGAGCGGCCGCGCAAGGCCATCGCCCCGCTGAAGGAGAGCGGCGAGCGCTGGCTGGAGATCATGGAGACCGCGCACAAGCTGGGCGTCGAGTCCACGTCCACGATGCTCATGGGCACCGGCGAGACCAACGCCGAGCGCATCGAGCACCTGCGGATGATCCGTGACGTCCAGGACCGTACGGGCGGCTTCCGGGCCTTCATCCCGTACACCTACCAGCCCGAGAACAACCACCTGAAGGGCCGCACCCAGGCCACGCTCTTCGAGTACCTGCGGATGATCGCCATCGCGCGGCTGTTCATGGACAACGTCGCCCACATCCAGGGCTCGTGGCTGACCACCGGCAAGGAGGTCGGCCAACTGTCCCTGCACTACGGCGCGGACGACCTCGGTTCGATCATGCTGGAGGAGAACGTCGTCTCCTCCGCCGGTGCCAAGCACCGCTCGAACCGCCTGGAGATCATCGACCTGATCCGCAAGGCGGGCCGGGTCCCGGCCCAGCGGACCACGACGTACGAGCACATCGTGGTGCACGACGACCCGGCGAACGACCCCGTGGACGAGCGCGTCATGTCGCACATCTCCTCCACGGCGATCGAGGGCGGCACGGCACATCCCGAGCTGAAGCTGCTCGCCTCCAACTGACCCGCACGTGCTGACGATCCACGCCGCCGATCTGCTGGTCCCGGGGGACCGGCGGCCCGCCCTGCCGGACGGCGCGGTGCTCGTCGACGGCCGGGAGCTGGCGGCCGTCGGCCCGTACGCGGAGCTGGCGGCCGGGCACCCGACGGCCCGCGTCCGCCGCTGGCCGGGACTGCTCATGCCGGGACTGCTGAATCCGTACGGGCCCGAACTGCTGGAGCGGGCCTACCATCCCGACCCGCGCGAGGCCGACGAACTGGGCACCGAGCCGCTCACCGGCGAGGCGCTGGCCGCGCTGGCGCCCACCGACACCCGCTGGGGTGCGAGCGCCCGGCGCGGCGTGCAGCGGATGCTGGCGCACGGAACCGTCGCGGTGGCGGGGGCGTTGACCCGGCCCGCCGTGCTGGACGCGGTGCGCCGGGCGGGGCTGCTCACCGTGCCGCGCCCGGCGCCTCCCGCCGGGGCGCCCTCCCTGGATCCGCTGGCCTGCGCCGGGAGTGCGGCGGAAGCCCGTGTGGGGCCACTGCTGCCCGCCGGTGTCGCGACGTTCGCCGTCTTCGACGTCCCGGACGAGGCCGCGCTGCTGGAGCGCGGGGCCGGGACCTGTGTGGCGACCGTCGTCGCGGGACGGCTGGTACACCGGCGCAGGTGACCTCCGGCGCCCCGGATGGCGCCCACGCCGGTGATCCCGGACCCAGCCCTCAGCCCTCAGCCCGAGAACGCCTCCGCGAACGCCCCCGAACTCTGCTTCACCCCGCTGCAGTCGGTCGCCGCGTCGTCCTGCGCGGCCCGGCCGTCCTCGCACTGCTGGTCGCGGAAGGTGGACCACATGGACACCCAGGCGATCTGCTTCTCCTCGGCGAACGTCCGCACCTGGGCCGCGTCCGACAGCGAGAACGTCTCGTTGGCGACGTCGTTCACGCCGAGCATCGAGGTCAGGGCCATCCCCCGCCAGGCGGCCGCGTCGGACAGCCCGAACACCTCCTTCAGCTGGGTGTGGGTGGCCTTGGCCGAGGTGAGGGCGTAGTCGCCCATGTCGGCGGTGTACGACTCGCCGTAGTTCATCGTCATGATGTTCACGACGGAGACCTGGACGTCGTACTTGTTCGCGGACTTCAGCAGCGCCAGGCCGTCGGCGTCGAGGCCGCTCGGCATGACCGGGAGGGTGAAGGACACCCGCAGGCCGGGCCGGTCCTTCTGCAGCTCGGCGATCGCCCGGGAGCGCAGGGCGACCGAGCCGGAGTCGGCCAGCTGGGTGCCCTCGACGTCGAAGTCGGCCAGGGTCGCCCCCGCCGCGTCCAGCGCCTGGCCGTAGGCGTCCGCCAGCTTCGAGGCGCTGTCGCAGACCGACGCCAGTTCCTTGCCGGAGGCCCCGCCGAAGGAGACGCGCACGCGCGCGCCGGACTTCGTCAGCTTCGCGATCCGGGACTTCACCGCCGGGTCCCCGATGGCCGTGGTGCCGTTCCACTTCGGCGTACAGCTGCTGCCGTCCGAGATCACGAAGGCCAGGTTGTACGTCGTCGGGGAGCCGGCCGAGTCGTTGGCGGAGGCCTCTTCGGCGCTGACGTACGGCTCGTACGACGGGGTCTGTGCGTCACCCCCCGAACCCTTGTCCGAAGTGGCCGCCGAGGGGGAGGAGTCGGACTGTCGCGGCGCCGCGGGTGCCGCGTCCGACGTGCCGCCGGACCCCGCGGAGCAGCCCGCCGTGGCCATGGCAAACAGGCAGGCCAGCCCGGCCATCGGCCGCAGAAAACTCCTCATTGCGTATGCACCCGCTCTCGTGATTTCTGTCTCAGGATGGAAACAAAGCGTGATTGCCGTATGGAAATGTCTCACATCACGCTGTGGTCTTACGCGCACAGTGATCTCACAGGAATTTCATGGAAAGGTCTGGGCAAGCTCCGCGAAACGCCCGTACGAAAGGGGCATTCGAGTCACCCGGACGGATGTAGGGGAGCGCTTGGATTTACGAGTTCTCTTGGCGAAAAGACAGGTTGGAGTGCCTCTCATGGTGGGCTCATAGGGAAGCCAAAGGGGTTGGCACATAAAGCGTCCCTAATATCCGTGGAATGCATTCAGAGACTGCCATCGAAAGTCGTGGCGCCAACCGTGGTCGCCGTCGCAAACGCGGCAACGCCTCCGCCGAGGGGCCCGTGTTCGTTGACAACTCAGGACGCAGATCGAAGCTGCTGCGTCGGATCGGCATCCTCCTCGGCGTGGTCTGCCTCGCGTACGCGGGCGTGCTCGGCGCCGCCTTCATGGGGTGGGGCACCTCGCTGAACCCGTCCTCGCTGCTGCCGTTCGGGGGTACCGCGCAGGGCGTGCAGGGTCCCGGCGGTCTGCGGCCGGACGGCGGCGTCGGCAACCGGATCGACCGCCCCGTCGGCACCCCGTCGGCACTGCCCTCGGGCGCCGCCGACCCGTCCGCGTCCGCGGACCCGACCTCGTCCGCCGTCGCGGCCGCCAACTGACGGGAACGCAGCCAGCCTCATGACGATCACGACTTCCCCCCGCGGCCGGCGCCGCGCCCCCACCCGGATCGAGCGGGCGGCCGGCCGGGCCGCGGCGCTCCAGAAACCCCGCGTCATCCTCGCGCTGCTGCTCCTGCTCGCCCTGACGTGCGTGATGCTGCTCGACGGCTATCTGCGCGCCGAGGTCGGCGGCGACGAGCGGGTGCGTGACGGGGCGAGCGCCAGCAAGGTCCCCGAGAAGATCCTCGACGGCGGCCCCATCCTCACCTTCCGGGGCGGGCAGGCCACGAGCGTCTCGGTGCCCGACAAGACGATCGCCCTCACCTTCGACGACGGCCCGAACCCCACCTGGACGCCCCAGGTCCTGAAGATCCTTCAGGAGAACGACGTGCCCGGCACGTTCTTCCTGGTCGGCTCGATGGTCTCGCGCTATCCGGGCATCGTGAAGACCATGGTCGATCAGGGCAACGAGGTCGGAATCCATACTTTCACCCATGTCGACCTTTCGTACCAGAGTGGCACCCGGGTCGACCGGGAAATGGAACAGACGCAACTCGCCCTGGCGGGTGCGGCCGGCATCACGACGACGTTGTTCCGCGCGCCGTACTCCTCCGAGACGGACGCGATCGACAACTACAGCTGGCCGGTCTACAAGAGGCTCGGCGAGGACGGCTACACCAGCGTCTTCGTCGACACCGACAGCGACGACTGGAAGCGGCCGGGCGTCTCGAAGATCATCCAGTGGGCGACGCCGAGCGGCACCGACGGCGCGTCGGTCCTGTTCCACGACGCGGGTGGCGAGCGCTCCCAGACGATCGAGGCGCTGCCGAAGTACATCAAGAAGATGAAGGCGAAGGGCTACACCTTCACCACCATCAGCGGCGTCATGCAGCAGGACGCCGCGGCGGGGCGGGGGACGACCGCGGGAGCCGGTGCGGGCCGGGAGCAGGCGGCGGGTGCCGCGCAGGCCGGAGCGACCGGTGGGCAGCCGGCCGGGAACCTGCCGAACGGCGACGCCGGCACCACCGGCTCCGGCAGCACCACCACCGGTCTCCAGGCGGCGCACCGGGAAGCCACCGGCGCCACCCTCTACGAGGGCAAGGCCCTGATCGTGGCGGTGGCCGTCGCCGAGTGGACGGTGCCCGTGCTCTCGGTCGGGCTCATGGTCGTGGGCGTCGCCGTCATGGGCCGTTTCGGGATGATGCTGATCCTCGCCCGCCGGCACTACCGGCAGCGCAACAGACGCCGGTTCGGCTGGGGGCCCACGGTGACCCGGCCGGTGAGCGTGATCGTCCCGGCGTACAACGAGAAGGAGTGCATCGCCAACACGCTGAAGTCGCTGGCACAGAGCACCCATCCGATCGAGATCATCGTCGTCGACGACGGTTCCACGGACGGCACCTCCGAGATCGCCCGCGCCGCCGCCGAGTCGCTCGGCATGACGAACGTCCGGGTGGTCCGCCAGGAGAACGCGGGCAAGCCTGCCGCCCTCAACAACGGTGTGCGCAGCGCCAGTCACGACATCGTGGTGATGATGGACGGCGACACCGTCTTCGAGCCGGACGCCGTGCACCAGCTCGTCCAGCCCTTCGCCGACCCGGCGGTCGGCGCGGTCGCGGGCAACGCCAAGGTCGGCAACCGCGACACGGTCATCGGCGCCTGGCAGCACATCGAGTACGTGATGGGCTTCAACCTCGACCGCCGCATGTACGACCTGCTGCGCTGCATGCCCACCATCCCCGGCGCGATCGGCGCGTTCCGCAGGGACGCCGTGCTGGAGGTCGGCGGGATGAGCGAGGACACCCTCGCCGAGGACACCGACATCACCATCGCCATGCACCGCGCCGGCTGGCGGGTCGTCTATCAGGAGCACGCCAAGGCCTGGACGGAGGCGCCCGGTTCGCTCAAGCAGCTGTGGTCCCAGCGCTACCGCTGGTCGTACGGCACCATGCAGGCGCTGTGGAAGCACCGCAAGTCCCTGACGGACAAGGGGCCGTCGGGCCGCTTCGGCAGGGTCGGCATGCCGCTGGTGGTGATCTTCCAGATCGTCACCCCGGTCTTCGCGCCGCTCATCGACGTGTTCACCGCCTACTCGATGATCTTCATCGACTTCCGGGCGGCCCTGCTGGCCTGGCTGGCGGTGCTGGCGGTCCAGCTGACGTGCGCGGCGTACGCGTTCCGTCTCGACCGGGAGAAGTACCGCTACCTGCTGATGATGCCGCTCCAGCAGCTGGCCTACCGCCAGATGATGTACCTCGTCCTCATCCACTCCTGCATCACCGCCCTGACCGGCGGCCGGCTGCGGTGGCAGAAGCTCAAGCGCACCGGCGAGGTCGGCACCCCGGCGGGGGTCGGCCGATGAGCTGGGGAGCGGAGCAGCAGCCGTACCGTCAGGGGTATCCGCAGCAGGGGTACGGGCAGCAGCCGCAGCAGCAGCCCGGGTACGGCTACGGGTACGAGCAGGGCTACGGGCAGGGTTACGGCTACGGCGGTCAGGAGCCGCAGCAGCAGTACGTACGGCAGCCGTACGCCCAGCCGCACACGGGGTACGGGCCGCAGCAGCCGGCGGCCGACCCGACGGCGCCGCCGCCCCCGGTGGAGTCCGGGCCCGAGCCCGAGGCGGACGTGGCGCCGGAGACCGCTGCCGAGGCCCCCGCTGTCGCGGAGGAGCCGCCCCCGCCCGCGCCGAGGCCGGCCGGCCGCGACCGTTACTTCGACACCCTGCGCGCCGTGGCGCTGGTGCGCGTGGTCACCTATCACACCTTCGGGTGGGCCTGGGCGGGGATGGTCTTCCCCTCGATGGGGATCATGTTCGGTCTGGCCGGCACCCTGATGGCGAAGTCCCTGGAGCGCCCCGCGCCCAAGGTGGTGAGGAGCCGGCTGCGCAGGCTGCTGCCGCCGTTCTGGTTCTGGGGCTTCTTCGTGGTCCTCGCGATGCTGGTCCACGACTGGATGCCGGGCTGGCAGATCGTCTACTGGATCGTGCCGCTGGGCGACCCGCCGGGCAACGCCTGGGGCACGCAGGCCTGGGAGATCCTCTGGTACCTGCGGACGTATCTGTGGTTCGTCCTGCTCTCCCCGCTGCTGCTGAAGGTGTTCCGGCTGGCCCCGGTACCGGTCCTGCTGGCCTCCCTCGCCCCGATCGCGGTCCTCCAGCTCGTCTGGACACCGCCCGACGGCCGGTTCGGCAGCGCCCTGTGGGACCTGGCGACGTACCTGTTCTGCTGGATCCTCGGCTTCGCGCACCGCGACGGCGTGCTCCAGCGGCTGCGGCCGGCCGTGGTCGTCGTGCTCTCGCTCGCCGCGATCGGCTTCGGCGGCTGGTACGCCTTCGCGCACCAGGGCGAGTTCGGCACCTACGACCTGGACGAGATACCGCTCGCCCAGGCCTTCTGGTCGGCCGGGTTCGTGACGTTGCTGATGTACTTCAAGGCGCGCTTCGAGGTCGACTTCGCCGGCCTCGCCCGGTTCCGGCGGCTGGACCGGATCGTGACCGTCTTCAACGCCCGCGCGGTGACGATCTACCTGTGGCACGAGATAGCGCTGATCCTCGCCGTCCCGCTGATAGACCGGTTCTGGGACGTGCCCGCGTTCGAGAAGTGGCTGCCGCTGGAGAGCCAGTGGTTCATGTTCGGCGTCGGCTGGATCCTGATAGCGCTCTTCGTGCTGCTCTGCGGGTGGGTCGAGGACGTGGCGGCGAGGAAGAGGCCGAGGCTGCTGCCGTGACACGTCGGAGGGTGGGCCGGGCGCGGGTGTGTCCGGCCCGTACTGCCACAATGGGCCGGTGACCCGCGCATCCTTGGACAAGCAGCCGCACGAAGTCGCCTCGATGTTCGACAACGTGGCGGAACGGTACGACCTCACCAACGACGTGCTGTCCCTCGGCCAGGACCGGCGCTGGCGCAAGGAGGTCGCCAGGGCGGTGGACGCCCGCCCCGCCCAGAAGGTCCTCGACCTGGCCGCCGGTACGGCGACGTCGTCGCTGCCCTTCGCCCGCACCGGCGCCTACGTCGTCCCCTGCGACTTCTCCCTCGGCATGCTCCAGGTCGGCAAGAAGCGCAACGCCTGGCTGCCGTTCACGGCCGGCGACGCGACCCGGCTGCCCTTCAAGGACGACACCTTCGACGCCGTCACGATCTCCTTCGGACTGCGCAACGTGCAGGACACCGACGCCGCCCTGCGCGAGATGTACCGGGTGACCAAGCCCGGTGGCCGCGTGGTGATCTGCGAGTTCTCCCACCCGACCTGGGCGCCGTTCCGTACGGTCTACACCGAGTACCTGATGCGGGCGCTGCCGCCGGTCGCCCGCGCGGTCTCCTCCAACCCCGACGCGTACGTCTACCTCGCCGAGTCCATCCGTGCCTGGCCCGACCAGTCCGGGCTCGCCGCGCGGCTGCGCGGGGCCGGCTGGTCGCAGGTCGCCTGGCGCAACCTGAGCGGTGGCATCGTCGCGCTGCACCGGGGCTTCAAGCAGGCCTGAGGCGGGCGGCCGCTCCCGCCGGGCCGCACGCCACCATGGCGCATCCCGCCCGGCTGCTACCTGGTCACCTCGAAGGCGCCGCCCGGCTCGCCCAACTCGCGCTGCATCCCGCCCCCGGTGGGGTTCGGGATCCGCGGCTCGCGCACGCCCGCGCCTCCGCCGCCCTCGCCCTCGCCGAGGTCGAACCACACGGTCACGACGACGCCGCGCGGCACCTCGACACCGGGCGGCGGGTACTGCCGTACGACGTAGTCGACGACGGTGCGATGGAATTCGGGCCGGTCGGGTGCGGCCAGCAGCAATCCGTGGGCCACGGCGGCCTCGCGGGCGTCCACGGCCATGAGGCCGACGAGCTTGGGCACGCGCACTTCGGGTGTTTTGGGTGTTAAGCGCACAGATGTCACCCCCAGCGGTACTGGCAGAGTAACCGCCCGAGGGTGCCGTCCGGAAGCGTCAAGTGGCTTTCTGTAACGAATACTTACTTAGCGTTACCTGTCGCCACCGGGGCTCACAGCGCGAGCCGGTAGCAGTGCCCCTCCTTCTTCGAGGTCGGGGTCGTGAACACCTCGGCGAGGCTCATGCCCAGCCGCCGGGTGACCGCGATCGACCGGGCGTTCTGGGAGAGCACCATCGCCACCACGTTCGGCACCCCCGCCGCACGCACCCGCTCCAGCGTCATCTGCGCGGCCGCGGTCACGTACCCCTTGCCCCAGTGCTCCCGGCCGAGCCGCCAGCCGATCTCGATCTCGCCCTTCGGCCCCCACTCCTGCGGCCACGGCTGAGCCCCGGTGAAGCCGATGACCCGGCCGGATTCGTCCAGCATCGTCCACAGGCAGAAGCCGCGTTCGGCGTCGTGCCGGCGCTGGCGGGCCGTGAGTTCCTCGTAGACGTACAACTCCGAGGATCTGCCGCCGTGGAACTCCATGACATCGGGGTCGTCGAAGATCCGATGCCAGGCGACGGCGTCCTCGTCGGTGGGGACACGCAGGTGTACGACGGGCAGAGGTCGGTTCACGGGGCAGCCCTTCAGCCGGGTGATCAATTCTGCTGAATAGACTGCCCATGTCCAGTGCCGGTCGGCACGCAGATTTTGAACCTTGGGGAGATCCCGCCGTGACCGAGCCACTCTCCGACAACACCGCCGATGTGATCGTCGTGGGCGCGGGGCCGGCCGGCTCCGCCACCGCCTACCATCTGGCCCAGGCCGGCCTCGACGTACTCCTGCTGGAGAAGACCGAGTTCCCGCGCGAGAAGGTCTGCGGCGACGGACTCACGCCGCGCGCCGTCAAGCAACTCGTCGGGATGGGCATCGACATCTCGGAGGAGGCCGGCTGGCTCCGCAACAAGGGGCTCAGGATCATCGGCGGAGGCGTCCGCCTCCAGCTCGACTGGCCGGAACTCGCCTCCTTCCCCGACTACGGGCTCGTCCGCAAGCGCGACGACTTCGACGAGCAACTCGCCCGCCAGGCCCAGAAGGCGGGCGCCCGCCTGTTCGAGCGCTGCAACGTCTCCGGCCCGGTCGTCGACGACCGCACCGGCCGGATCATCGGCGTGACGGCCAAGCTCGGCGAGGAGAAGCGGGAGGTCACCTTCCACGCCCCGCTGGTGGTGGCCGCGGACGGCAACTCCACCCGGCTGTCCCTGGCGATGGGACTGCACCGCCGCGAGGACCGCCCGATGGGCGTCGCGGTGCGCACGTACTTCACCTCGCCGCGCCACGAGGACGACTACCTGGAGTCCTGGCTGGAACTGTGGGACCGCCGCGGTCCCGGCGAGGACCGGCTGCTGCCCGGCTACGGCTGGATCTTCGGCATGGGCGACGGCACGTCGAACGTCGGTCTGGGCGTGCTCAACACCTCGGACTCCTTCAAGGAACTCGACTGGCGCGAGGTCCTCAAGGCCTGGTGCGCGTCGATGCCCGAGGACTGGGGCTACACCCCGGACAACATGACCGGCCCGATCCGCGGCGCGGCCCTGCCCATGGCCTTCAACCGCCAGCCCCACTACACCAAGGGCCTGCTCCTCGTCGGCGACGCCGGCGGCCTGGTGAACCCCTTCAACGGGGAGGGCATCGCCTACGCCATGGAGTCCGGCCAGATCGCGGCCGACGTCATCGTCCAGGCCCACGCCCGCTCCACCCCCGGGCAGCGCGAGATCGCCCTCCAGCACTACCCGCGCGTCCTCAAGGACACCTACGGCGGCTACTACACGCTGGGCCGCGCCTTCGTGAAGCTCATCGGCAACCCGAAGGTCATGAAGATCGCGGCCCAGCGCGGTCTGACCCACCCGATGCTGATGAAGTTCACTCTCAAGCTCCTCGCCAACCTCACCGACCCGACCGGCGGCGACGCGATGGACCGCATCATCAACGGCCTGAGCAAGGTGGCCCCGAAGGCCTGACCCGGGGGAGAGGGGTCCCGGCCGAGGGCCGGGGCCCCTTCACACGCCGGCGCGCGGTACGGACATGCCGGAAGGGCCGCTGCCCCCGAGCGGCTGCGGCCCTTCACCCCGTACGGCTGTGCGTGCCCGCGTCAGAGCATGCGCACCGCGCCGCTCGGCGGGTCGTACGACAGGGGCTTCATCACGACGCCCGTGGACGGGTTCTGCGCGCCGACGAACATGCCGTCACCGACGTACACCGCCACGTGGTACGCGCTGCCCGCGCTGCCCCAGTACAGGATGTCGCCCGGCTGGAGGTTGCTCAGCGAGACCTGGGTGCCGGCGACCGACTGGTCCTGGGAGACGCGCGGCAGGTCGATGCCGACCTGCTTGAAGGCGGCCTGCACCAGACCCGAGCAGTCCCACGAGTTGGGGCCGGTGCCGCCGGAGACGTAGGCGTCGCCGATCTGGGCCTTGACGAAGGCGATGACGGCCGCGGCCGAACCGGTCGCCGTCGACGTGCTCGCCTGCGTGGCCGTGGAGGCGCTGAGCGTGTCCCGCGCCGAGTCGCGCGAAGCGCGCTCCGCGGCGGCCTTGCGGGCCGTCTCGGCAGCCTTCTTCCTGGCCGCCTCGGCCTTCTGCTTCGCCTGGGCCAGGTCCGCCTTGGCCTGCTTCGCGGCACTCGCCGCGGCAGCGTCACGCTCGGCCTGGAGCTGGTAGTCCGCGGCGGCCTGCTGCGTGGCGTCCGCGGACTGGGCGATCTGGGCGACCAGGTCGCCGGTGAGGGTGGGCATTTCGAAGGTCTGCGTCACCGGCTCGGCCGCGTTGGCCGCGCCCGATGCCGCGACGGCCAGGGTGCCGAGGACGCCGCCGGCGACTCCGGCCCGCATCGCGATCGTCGACGCGCTGCGGCGGGGCTTCCGGTGGCTGCGTATGTGAGCGGTGTGGGACATGGGTACTAGCGGTATCAGGGGCTCCTCCATACCTTCAAGCAACGTGTGCTGCGCCACAATTGTTCAACGGGTCCCCTCAATACCGTTCGCGCCACTCCTTATTGACGCCGTAACGGACATTGTGGACACAGGTGATCAAGCCTGTGATCACGGTCTTTCGCGGTTACGTCCGAATTGCCCGCGACCTACCATCGCCGAAGACCGTTGGCCAAGCCCGGTTCTCATGGATCTTTCATGAATGTGGTGGAGGTCACGGAACGGTCACCGGGGCGGCCGCGTCTCGCGCGGGCACGGCTTCCCCGTGCGCCGGGCGGCGCTCTCCGTACGTCGACGGTTCGCGCCCGGATGAGCTCGTGAACGCATGCACGCGTCCACATCGCGTGACGCAGCTCCCCTGATGTGTGAATGACGCCCTTTATCAAGGGGCCGGACCCGGCGCCAATTTGCATGCAAGGGAAGCCTCTTGATATTGAGACGCCCTCGATCACCTGCGCAGATGCGGGAAAATGTCACCTCTGGTGACCACTCGGACGCTTCACGTGTGAAGATCACCGCTCATCCGACTTCATGATCCTTCGTCAGGTGGTGGAGATCACAAAGCTTGTGCAATACCCCGTGTCGCAGATCACAGACCGGCAGGCATAGGATGCGAGGCGGTTGGGCTTGTGACCTGCTTCACATGTTCGCGATCTTCGCCCGGACGAGCGAGGTTCGCGGGACAGGTGAGGCGGGTTCCCGGGCCCGACGCAACCGCCACCAGTCAGTGCCGACTGAGAGGAGCGAGGAGCGGTGAACGCGTATGCGCCCATCCTCGTACTGGGAGCCCTCGGGGCAGGCTTTGCGATCTTCTCCGTGGTCATGGCCACGCTGATCGGTCCGAAGCGGTACAACCGGGCCAAGCTCGAGGCCTACGAGTGCGGCATCGAGCCGACCCCCACGCCGGCCGGCGGCGGGCGCTTCCCCATCAAGTACTACCTGACGGCGATGCTCTTCATCGTCTTCGACATCGAGATCGTCTTCCTCTACCCGTGGGCCGTCACCTTCGACGCCCTGGGTGTGTTCGGGCTCGTGGAGATGCTGCTCTTCGTGCTCACCGTCTTCGTCGCCTACGCGTATGTGTGGCGGCGCGGCGGCCTGGAATGGGACTGAGGGGCCAAGGGACATGGGACTCGAAGAAAAGCTGCCGAGCGGATTCCTGCTGACCACCGTCGAGCAGGCCGCGGGCTGGGTACGCAAGGCGTCCGTCTTCCCGGCCACGTTCGGCCTGGCCTGCTGCGCCATCGAGATGATGACCACCGGTGCCGGCCGATACGACCTGGCGCGCTTCGGCATGGAGGTCTTCCGGGGCTCTCCGCGCCAGGCGGACCTGATGATCGTCGCCGGCCGGGTGAGCCAGAAGATGGCGCCGGTGCTGCGGCAGGTCTACGACCAGATGCCGAACCCCAAGTGGGTCATCTCCATGGGGGTCTGCGCCTCCTCCGGCGGCATGTTCAACAACTACGCGATCGTCCAGGGTGTCGATCACATCGTCCCCGTCGACATCTATCTGCCCGGCTGCCCGCCGCGGCCGGAGATGCTGATGGACGCGATCCTCAAGCTCCACCAGAAGATCCAGACCTCCAAGCTCGGCGTGAACGCGCGGGAAGCGGCCCGGGAGGCGGAGGAAGCGGCGCTCAAGGCCCTGCCCACGATCGAGATGAAGGGGCTGCTGCGATGAGCGACGCGAACGGCCACGGCGACGGGGTGAACCCCGAGAAGGACCTGGCCGCCGACAACCTTCCCGGCCAGCGCGGCCAGGGCGGTGAGCAGATCCGCGTGCAGCGCGGCATGTTCGGCGCCGACAACGGCGGCGACACCAGCGGCTACGGCGGCCTGGTCCGCTCGGTCAGGCTCCCGGGACCGGCGAACCGCCCCTACGGCGGCTGGTTCGACGAGGTCGCCGACGAGCTGGAGGGCGCCCTGGAGGAGCAGGGACTCCTGCCCGGCAACGCCATCGAGAAGACGATCGTCGACCGCGGCGAACTGACCTTCCACATCGAGCGCGAGCACCTGGTGCGCGTCGCCCGCACCCTGCGCGACGACCCGGCCCTGCGCTTCGAGCTCTGCACCGGCGTGAGCGGGGTCCACTACCCGAGCGACAAGGGCCGTGAGCTGCACGCCGTCTACCACCTGCGCTCGATCACCCACAACAGGCTGATCCGCCTGGAGGTCAGCGCCCCGGACAGCGACCCGCGCATCCCGACCCTGGTCCCCGTCTACCCGACGAACGACTGGCACGAGCGCGAGGCCTACGACTTCTTCGGGATCGTCTTCGACGGTCACCCGGCCCTGACGCGGATCATGATGCCGGACGACTGGCAGGGCCACCCGCAGCGCAAGGACTACCCCCTCGGCGGCATCCCCGTCGAGTACAAGGGCGCCCAGATCCCGGCTCCGGACCAGCGGAGGTCGTACTCGTGAGCACGCAGTCAGCATCCGCGGCGTCGGCCGCATCGGCGCGCGAGACCACCGAGGGCACCGTATATACGGTCACCGGTGGCGACTGGGACGAGGTCGTCCAGTCCGCGGCCCGCGCCGACGACGAACGCATCGTCGTCAACATGGGTCCTCAGCACCCGTCCACCCATGGAGTGCTTCGCCTGATCCTGGAGATCGACGGCGAGACGGTCACCGAGGCCCGCTGCGGCATCGGCTACCTGCACACCGGCATCGAGAAGAACCTCGAGTTCCGGACGTGGACGCAGGGCACCACCTTCGTGACGCGCATGGACTACCTGACGTCCTTCTTCAACGAGACCGCCTACTGTCTCGCCGTCGAGAAGCTCCTCGGCATCGAGGACCAGATCACCGAGCGCGCCAAGATCATCCGGGTCCTCCTGATGGAGCTGAACCGGCTGTCCTCCCATCTGGTGTGCATCGCCACCGGAGGCATGGAGCTCGGCGCCACCACGATCATGATCTACGGATTCCGTGATCGTGAAATGATTCTCGACATCTACGAGCTCATCACGGGCCTGCGGATGAACCACGCGTACATCCGCCCCGGCGGACTCGCCCAGGACCTGCCGCCCGGCGCGGTGGACCAGATCCGCGAGTTCGTGAAGAAGATGAGGAAGAACCTCCCGGAGTACGACAAGCTCGCCACCGGGAACCCCATCTTCAAGGCCCGTATGCAGGACATCGGCTATCTCGACCTGGCCGGCTGCATGGCCCTCGGCGCCACCGGCCCGATCCTGCGCTCCACCGGTCTGCCGCACGACCTGCGCAAGGCGCAGCCGTACTGCGACTACGAGACGTACGACTTCGAGATCCCGACCGCCGACTCCTGCGACGCCTACGGCCGCTTCCTGGTCCGGCTGGAGGAGATGCGCCAGTCGCTCTCGATCGTCGAGCAGTGCCTGGACCGGTTGCAGCCCGGCCCGGTCATGGTCGCCGACAAGAAGATCGCCTGGCCCGCCCAGCTCGCCCTGGGGCCGGACGGACTGGGCAACTCCCTCGACCACATCAAGAAGATCATGGGCACCTCCATGGAGGCCCTGATCCACCACTTCAAGCTGGTCACCGAGGGCTTCCGGGTACCGCCGGGACAGGCGTACGCGGCCGTCGAGTCGCCCAAGGGAGAGCTCGGGGTGCATGTCGTGTCCGACGGCGGCACCCGTCCCTACCGGGTCCACTTCCGTGACCCGTCCTTCACCAACCTTCAGGCCATGGCGGCGATGTGCGAGGGCGGCCAGGTCGCCGACGTCATCGTCGCCGTCGCGTCCATCGACCCCGTGATGGGAGGCGTCGACCGGTGACCACCAGTTCTTCGGAGCGAGGCGTCAGCCTGGGCATGCCCGAACTGCCCGCGCCCGGCTACCCGGACGACGTCCGGGCCCGGCTGGAGGCCGACGCCCGCGAGATCATCGCGCGCTACCCGGACTCCCGGTCGGCCCTTCTGCCGTTGCTGCATCTCGTGCAGTCGGAGGAAGGACACGTCACGCGCACCGGGATGCAGTTCTGCGCGGACGTGCTGGACCTGACCACTGCCGAGGTCACCGCGGTCGCGACCTTCTACACGATGTACCGGCGCAGGCCGAGCGGCGATTACCAGGTGGGCGTCTGCACCAACACCCTGTGTGCGGTGATGGGCGGCGACGCGATCTTCGAGACCCTCCAGGAGCACCTGGGCGTCGGCAACGGCCAGACCACCGAGGACGGCAAGGTCACCCTGGAGCACATCGAGTGCAACGCGGCCTGCGACTTCGCGCCGGTCGTGATGGTCAACTGGGAGTTCTTCGACAACCAGACCCCGGGCAGCGCCAAGCGTCTCGTCGACGACCTGCGCGAGGGACGGCCGGTCGTGCCCACGCGCGGGGCGCCGCTGTGCACCTTCAAGGAGACCGCGCGGATCCTGGCGGGCTTCCCCGACGAGCGGGAGGGGGCCGTCGAGGCCGGCGGCAGTGCGGGACCCGCGTCGCTGGTGGGCCTGCGCCTGGCCAGGGGAGAGGCCGCACCCGCGCGCGTGGTCCATCCGCGCGACGGCGGTCCGCACGACGAGCCGCGGGACAGGGCCGTGCACGAGCCCTCGCCCACCGAGCACCTGAGCTCGCACGACGCGCCGCAGGCCACATCGGCCTCCGACCCGTCCCACCCGGCAGGGCCTGCCGCCGAGGAGGGGGAGTGATGACCTTGGCACCCGAGCTGAAAGACATGAGCCCCGAGAAGCTGCTCGCGCCCGTGCTGTCGGCCTTCTGGGACGAGGACGGGTCCTGGACGCTGGACGTCTACCGAAGGCACGAGGGATACGAGGGGCTGCGCAAGGCGCTCGCGATGTCCCCGGACGACCTGATCGCGTACGTCAAGGACTCCGGTCTGCGCGGCCGCGGCGGCGCGGGATTCCCGACGGGAATGAAATGGCAGTTCATTCCCCAGGGTGATGGAAAGCCGCATTATCTGGTTGTCAACGCCGACGAGTCGGAGCCGGGAACCTGCAAGGACATCCCGCTCCTCTTCGCGAACCCGCACAGCCTCATCGAGGGCATCGTGATCGCGTGTTACGCCATCAGGTCGTCGCATGCCTTCATCTATCTGCGTGGTGAAGTCGTACCGGTGCTGCGGCGGTTGCACGAGGCCGTGCGTGAGGCCTACGCGGCCGGCTACCTCGGCGAGAACATCCTGGGCAGCGGCCTCGACCTCGAACTCACCGTGCACGCGGGCGCGGGCGCGTACATCTGCGGTGAGGAGACCGCACTGCTCGACTCGCTCGAAGGCCGCCGTGGTCAGCCGCGGCTGCGTCCCCCCTTCCCTGCGGTCGCGGGCCTCTATGCGTGCCCGACTGTGGTGAACAACGTCGAGTCGATCGCGTCGGTTCCCGCGATCCTGCAAAAGGGCAAGGAATGGTTCAGGTCGATGGGCAGCGAGAAGTCCCCGGGCTTCACGCTCTACTCGCTCAGCGGCCATGTCGCCAGCCCCGGCCAGTACGAGGCCCCGCTCGGCATCACGCTGCGTCAGCTCCTGGAGATGAGCGGCGGGATGCGCCCGGGGCACCGGCTGAAGTTCTGGACGCCCGGCGGCTCCTCGACTCCGATGTTCACCGACGAGCACCTCGACGTCCCTCTTGATTACGAAGGAGTGGGCGCCGCGGGTTCCATGCTCGGCACAAAGGCTCTCCAGTGCTTCGACGAGACGACCTGTGTCGTGCGAGCCGTGACGCGCTGGACCGAGTTCTACGCCCACGAGTCCTGCGGCAAGTGCACGCCGTGCCGCGAAGGCACCTACTGGCTGGTGCAGCTGCTGCGCGACATCGAAGCGGGCAAGGGCGTCATGTCCGACCTCGACAAGCTGAACGACATCGCCGACAACATCAACGGCAAGTCGTTCTGCGCCCTCGGCGACGGCGCCGCCTCGCCGATCTTCTCCTCGCTCAAGTACTTCCGCTCGGAGTACGAGCAGCACATCACGGGCCGTGGCTGCCCCTTCGACCCGGCCAGGTCGACGGCCTGGGCCGACCGTACGGAGGTGAACGCATGACCGTGACCACCAGCGCTCCCTCCGGAGGGGGAGAGGCGGCACTCCCGCCGGAGGACCTCGTCTCGCTGACCATCGACGGAGTGGAGATCAGCGTGCCCAAGGGCACCTTGGTCATCCGGGCCGCCGAGCAGCTCGGCGTCGAGATCCCGCGCTTCTGCGACCATCCCCTCCTGGATCCGGCCGGCGCCTGTCGGCAGTGCATCGTCGAGGTCGAGGGCCAGCGCAAGCCGATGGCGTCCTGCACGATCACGTGCACGGACGGGATGGTGGTGAAGACCCACCTCACCTCGCCCGCCGCCGAGAAGGCCCAGCACGGTGTGATGGAGCTGCTCCTCATCAACCACCCGCTGGACTGCCCGGTCTGCGACAAGGGCGGCGAGTGCCCCCTGCAGAACCAGGCGATGTCGCACGGCAACGCCGAGTCCCGCTTCGAGGGCCGCAAGCGTACGTACGAGAAGCCCGTCCCGATCTCCACGCAGGTGCTGCTGGACCGCGAGCGGTGCGTGCTGTGCGCGCGCTGCACCCGCTTCTCCAACCAGATCGCCGGCGACCCGATGATCGAGCTGCTCGAACGGGGTGCGCTCCAGCAGGTCGGCACCGGCGAGGGCGACCCGTTCGAGTCGTACTTCTCCGGGAACACCATCCAGATCTGCCCGGTCGGGGCGCTGACCTCGGCGGCGTACCGATTCCGCTCCCGCCCCTTCGACCTGGTCTCCTCGCACTCCGTGTGCGAGCACTGCTCCGGCGGCTGCGCGACGCGCACCGACCACCGGCGCGGCAAGGTCATGCGGCGCCTCGCGGCCCCCGACCCGGAGGTCAACGAGGAGTGGATGTGCGACAAGGGGCGCTTCGCGTTCCGGTACGCGCAGACCCGGGACCGGATCGAGACGCCGCTGGTGCGCAACGCCGCCGGTGTCCTGGAGCCGGCGTCCTGGCCGGAGGCGCTGGAGGCGGCGGCCCAGGGACTGGCCGCGGCCCGCTCCCGGGCAGGTGTGCTCGCCGGCGGCCGTCTCACCGTCGAGGACGCCTACGCCTACAGCAAGTTCGCGCGCGTGGCGCTCGACACCAACGACATCGACTTCCGCGCGCGCGTGCACAGCGGCGAGGAGGCCGACTTCCTGGCCGCGCGGGTCGCGGGCCGCGGCCGTGACCTCGACGGTACGGGTGTCACGTACACGTCCCTGGAGAAGGCGCCCGCCGTCCTGCTGGTCGGGTTCGAGTCCGAGGAGGAGGCCCCCGGCGTCTTCCTGCGGCTGCGCAAGGCCTGGCGGACGCACGGGCAGAAGGTGTACGCGCTGGCGACGTACGCCACCCGCGGCCTGGAGAAGGCGGGCGGCACGCTGCTGCCGGCGGCTCCCGGGACCGAGACCGAGTGGCTGGACGCGCTGGCGAGCGGCGTGGGCCTGGAGGAGGGCGGCACCGTCGCCGCCGAGGCACTGCGCACCGAGGGTGCGGTGATCGTCGTCGGCGAGCGGCTGGCCTCGGTGGCGGGCGGACTGACCGCGGCCGTCCGGGCCGCCGGGGTGACCGGCGCGCAGCTGGTCTGGATCCCGCGCCGGGCGGGAGAGCGCGGCGCGGTCGAGGCGGGTGCGCTGCCGACCCTGCTGCCGGGCGGGCGCCCGGCCACCGACCCGCGCGCGCGTGAGGAGGTCGCGGCCGCCTGGGGCGTCGCCGAGCTTCCGCACCGCTTCGGCCGTGACACCGGGCAGATCGTCGAGGCCGCGGTCGCGGGCGAGCTCCAGGCGCTGGTGGTGGCGGGCGTGGAGGTCGCCGACCTGCCCGACCCGGCACGCGCGCGTGAGGCGCTCGCCGCGGTCGGCTTCCTGGTGTCGCTGGAGCTGCGGCCCAGCGAGGTCACCGGGTACGCGGACGTGGTGCTCCCGGTGGCGGCGGTCGCCGAGAAGGCGGGCAGCTTCCTCAACTGGGAGGGCAGGGTCCGCTCGTTCGAGGCCGCGCTCAAGCCCGACCAGCTCACCCGTCGGCTCGCTCCCGGCGACGCGCGCGTGCTGCACATGCTCGCCGACGCCATGGACGTCCACCTGGGCCTGCCGGACCTGCGCACCGCCCGTGCGGAGCTGGACCGGATCGGCGCGTGGGACGGGCCGCGGGCCTCGAACCCCTTGCAGACCGCGGGTGTGCTGCCGCGTCCGGCGGCCGGTGAGGCCGTGCTCGCCGGGCACCGGCTGCTGCTCGACCAGGGCGTCCTCCAGGAGGGCGACGACGCGCTCGCCGGCACCCGGCACCCGGCACACGCGCGTGTGTCGGCCGCCACGGCCGCCGAGGCGGGCGTCAAGGACGGAGACCTGCTGGCCGTGACCGGTACCGCCGGGACGGTCGAACTTCCGCTGGAGGTCACCGAGATGCCCGACCGGGTGGTCTGGCTCCCGCTGAACTCCGCCGGCGGAGGCGTCGCCTCCGACACCGGCGCGCAGCCCGGCTCCCTCGTCCGCATCGGCCCGGCGACGCTCGCCGCCGAAGCTCCCAAGGAGGTGGAGGCATGAGTCCGTACCTCGCCGCTGAAGACCTCTCGATGTTCGGCCACGACCCCTGGTGGCTGGTCGTCGTCAAGGCGGTGTTCTGCTTCGCCTTCCTGATGGTGACCGTGCTGTTCTCCATCGTCTGGGAGCGCAAGGTCGTCGCCTGGATGCAGCTGCGCATCGGCCCCAACCGGCACGGCCCCTGGGGCATGCTCCAGTCGCTCGCCGACGGCATCAAGCTGATGCTCAAGGAAGACGTCATCGTCAAGCGCGCGGACAAGGTGGTCTACGTCCTCGCACCGATCGTCGCGGCCATCCCGGCCTTCATGGCGATCGCGGTGATCCCCTTCGGACCGGCCGACAACGAGATCTCGATCTTCGGCACGCGCACCACGATGCAGCTCACCGACCTGCCGATCGCGATGCTCTACGTCCTCGCGGTCGCCTCGGTCGGCATCTACGGGATCGTGCTGGCGGGCTGGAGCTCCGGATCGACCTACCCGTTGCTCGGCGGCCTGCGCTCCTGCGCGCAGATGATCTCGTACGAGATCGCGATGGGCGCCGCGTTCGCGTCGGTGTTCCTCTACTCGGGGTCGATGTCGACCTCGACGATCGTGGAACAGCAGCACGACCGCTGGTACGTCCTGCTGCTGCCGGTCTCCTTCGTGATCTACATCGTCACGATGATCGGCGAGACCAACCGGGCCCCCTTCGACATGCCGGAGTCCGAGGGCGACCTGGTCGGCGGCTTCAACACCGAGTACTCGTCGATCAAGTTCGCGATGTTCATGCTCGCCGAGTACGTCAACATGGTGACGGTCTCGGCCGTGTCGACCACGCTGTTCCTGGGCGGCTGGCGGGCCCCGTGGCCCATCAGCACCTTCTGGGAGGGCGCGAACCACGGCTGGTGGCCGATGCTCTGGTTCGTGGTGAAGGTGCAGCTGCTGCTGTTCGGCTTCATCTGGCTGCGCGGCACACTGCCCCGGGTCCGCTACGACCAGCTGATGAAGCTCGGCTGGAAGGTCCTCATCCCGGTCTCCGTCGTCTGGCTGATGCTCGTGGCGACCGTGCGGACCCTGCGCAACGAGCACTACGACTTCGCCGACATCGCCCTGTACGTCGGCGGCGCCGTCCTCGTCCTGCTGCTGCTGTCCTTCGTCGCCGACCTCTTCCGCGACAAGGCGGAGAAGGTCGAGGAGGCCGGGCGGACCGCCGAGGAGGCGGCCGGCTTCGACCCGATGGCCGGTGGATTCCCCGTACCCCCGTTGCCGGGACAGGAGCTGCCGCCGGTGCCCCGGCGCCGCCCGCACCGCGAGCGGGAGTTGATTGTCAGTGGTGGGTCCGACACTGCGAGTGACGGATCGATCGGCGGATCTCGTGACGGAAAGGAGGCGTCCGATGACTGAGGAGCCCAAGGAGACCAAACCCGGTTTCCAGAACCCCGTGGCCGGCTTCGGTGTGACCTTCAAGGCCATGTTCAAGAAGCGGCTGACCGAGCAGTACCCGGAGCAGCAGAAGACCACCGCTCCGCGCTTCCACGGGCGGCACCAGCTCAACCGTCATCCGGACGGCCTGGAGAAGTGCGTCGGCTGCGAGCTGTGCGCCTGGGCCTGCCCCGCCGACGCCATCTATGTGGAGGGCGCCGACAACACGGACGAGGAGCGCTACTCGCCGGGCGAGCGGTACGGCCGCGTCTACCAGATCAACTACGCCCGCTGCATCCTGTGCGGCCTGTGCATCGAGGCGTGCCCCACGCGCGCGCTGACGATGACGAACGAGTTCGAGCTGGCCGACTCCAGCCGCGCGAACCTCATCTACACCAAGGAGCAGCTCCTCGCCGGACTCGACGAGGACATGGTCGACACCCCGCACGCCATCTACCCGGGGATGGACGAGCAGGACTACTACCGGGGACTGGTCACCGAGGCCGCTCCCGGCACGGAGCGCCAGGTCGCCGTCTCCAAGGGCGAGCAGCCCGGGGAGAAGGAGGTGAAGGCATGAGCGCGCAGCTCGCCTCCTATTCGACCTCCACCGGAGAGGCCTTCCAGTTCTGGGTCCTCGGCTCGGTCGCGCTGATCGGCGCCCTGTGCACCGTCTTCATGAAGAAGGCCGTGCACAGCGCGCTCTGCCTGGCCGGCACCATGATCATCCTGGCGGTGTTCTACCTCGCCAACGGCGCCTACTTCCTGGGCGTCGTGCAGATCGTCGTCTACACCGGCGCGATCATGATGCTGTTCCTGTTCGTGGTGATGCTCGTCGGCGTGACGGCGGCGGACTCCCTGAAGGAGACCATCAAGGGCCAGCGCTGGCTGGCCCTCGTCAGTGGTCTGGGCTTCGGCATCCTGCTGCTGGCCGGCATCGGCCACGCCTCCCTCACCGAGTTCGACGGCCTGGGACAGGCCAACGCGAACGGCAATGTGCAGGGGCTCGCCGCGCTGCTGTTCACCAAGTACGTCTTCGCCTTCGAGATCACCGGCGCGCTGCTGATCACGGCCGCCGTCGGCGCCATGGTGCTCACCCACCGCGAGCGCACCGAGCGCGCGAAGACGCAGCGCGAACTGGCCGAACAGCGGGTACGGGAGGGCAAGCACCTGCCGCCGCTGCCGGCGCCGGGTGTCTACGCCCGGCACAACGCCGTGGACATCGCGGGCCTGCTGCCCGACGGCACCCCGTCCGAGCTCACGGTCAGCAAGACGCTGCGCGAGCGCGGCCAGATCCGTGACGTGTCCACCGAGGCGCTCAACGACCTCCGCGCGCTGGAGCAGCGTGCCGAGGAGCGCCTGGAGCGGACGGAGGTCGAACCGGCGACCTTCCGGCGGACCGAGGAGGCGTCGAAGTGAACCCCGTGAACTACCTCTATCTCGCGGCCCTGCTGTTCACGATCGGCGCCACCGGCGTACTGATCCGGCGCAACGCCATCGTGGTCTTCATGTGCATCGAGCTGATGCTGAACGCCTGCAACCTCGCGTTCGTCGTCTTCTCCCGGATGCACGGCAATCTCGACGGCCAGATCATCGCCTTCTTCACGATGGTCGTCGCCGCAGCGGAGGTCGTGGTGGGTCTGGCGATCATCGTGTCGCTGTTCCGGTCCCGCCACTCGGCCTCGGTCGACGACGCCAGCCTGATGAAGCTGTAAGGGGTCGGAAGAATCGTGGAGAACCTGATCGCGCTGCTGATCGCGGCGCCTCTGCTCGGAGCGGCCGTCCTGCTGGTCGGCGGCCGGCGGCTGGACGCCGTCGGCCACTGGATCGGCACCGTCCTCGCGGCCGCCTCCTTCGCCGTCGGAGTCGTCCTCTTCGCCGGCCTGCTCGGCCGCGGCGCCGAGGACCGGACGCTGACCCAGCACCTGTACAGCTGGATCCCGGTCGAGGGCTTCCAGGCGGACGTGGCCTTCCGCCTGGACCAGCTGTCGATGACCTTCGTGCTGCTGATCACGGGCGTCGGCTCGCTGATCCACCTGTACTCGATCGGGTACATGGAGCACGACGAGCGGCGGCGCCGCTTCTTCGGCTATCTGAACCTGTTCCTGGCGGCAATGCTGCTGCTCGTCCTCGCCGACAACTACCTTCTGCTGTACGTCGGCTGGGAGGGCGTCGGCCTCGCCTCGTACCTCCTCATCGGCTTCTGGCAGCACAAGCCCAGCGCGGCCACCGCGGCCAAGAAGGCCTTCCTGGTCAACCGCGTCGGCGACATGGGTCTGTCGATCGCCATCATGCTGATGTTCACCACCTTCGGGACCTTCGCCTTCGGTCCGGTGCTCGGCAGCCAGGAACACCCCGGTCTCGCCGGTGGCGCGACCGGCGGGAAGCTCACCGCCATCGCCCTGATGCTGCTGCTCGCGGCCTGCGGCAAGTCCGCCCAGGTGCCGCTGCAGTCCTGGCTCGGGGACGCGATGGAGGGCCCGACCCCGGTCTCGGCCCTCATCCACGCCGCGACGATGGTGACCGCGGGCGTGTATCTGATCGTCCGGTCCGCGGCGATCTTCAACGGCAGTCCCGACGCGCAGCTCGTGGTCACCGTGGTCGGCGCCGTCACGCTCCTGTTCGGTGCGATCGTCGGTTGCGCGAAGGACGACATCAAGAAGGCGCTGGCCGGCTCGACCATGTCGCAGATCGGCTACATGGTGCTCGCCGCGGGCCTCGGCCCCATCGGCTACGTCTTCGCGATCATGCACCTGGTGACCCACGGCTTCTTCAAGGCCGGACTGTTCCTCGGCGCCGGTTCGGTCATGCACGGCATGAACGACGAGGTCGACATGCGCAGGTACGGCGGCCTCAGGAAGTACATGCCGATCACCTTCGCGACCTTCACCCTCGGCTACCTCGCCATCATCGGCTTCCCGGGCCTGTCCGGCTTCTTCTCCAAGGACAAGATCATCGAGGCGGCCTTCGCCAAGGGCGGCACCGAGGGCTGGATCCTCGGCGGCGCGGCCCTGCTCGGCGCGGCCATCACGGCGTTCTACATGACGCGCGTGATGCTGATGACGTTCTTCGGCGAGAAGCGCTGGCAGCCCGACGAGCACGGGCACGAGCCGCACCCGCACGAGTCGCCCAGGTCCATGACGATCCCGATGATCGTGCTGGCCTTCGGATCCGTCTTCGCGGGCGGCCTGTTCAGCATCGGCGACCGCTTCCTGAACTGGCTGGAGCCCGTCACCGGGCACGCCGAGGGCGACTCGCCCCTCAGCCCGACGACGGTCACCCTGGTCACCACGGCCCTGCTCGTCGTCGGTGTCGCCCTCGCGTACGCCCAGTACGGACGGCGCCCGGTCCCGGTCACCGCCCCGCGCGGGTCGCTGCTCACCCGGGCCGCCCGCCGGGACCTGTACCAGGACGACTTCAACCACGTCGTCCTCGTGCGGGGCGGGGAGCACCTGACGCGCTCCCTGGTGTACGTCGATCACACCCTGGTCGACGGTGTCGTCAACGGCACGGCGGCCTCGGTCGGCGGCCTCTCCGGACGGCTGCGCCGACTGCAGAACGGCTTCGCGCGGTCGTACGCGGTCTCGATGTTCGGCGGTGCGGCACTCCTCGTCGCCGCGACCCTGCTGATGAGGGCGGTCTGATACCGATGTCCTTTCCACTGCTGACAGCGACGGCGGCACTGCCGGCCGTCGGGGCGATCGCCACGGCCGCCGTGCCGGCCGCCCGGCGCAACGCCGCCAAGGCACTGGCGCTGCTCGTCTCGCTCGCCACCCTCGCTCTGGCGATCGTCGTCCTGGTCCGGTTCGACCCGGGCGGCGACCGGTACCAGCTCACCGAGTCCCACGCCTGGATCAAGGAGTTCGGGGTCAGGTACGAGCTGGGCGTGGACGGCATCGGGGTGGCGCTGATCGCGCTGACCGCCCTGCTGATCCCGTTCATCGTCCTCGCGGGCTGGCACGACGCCGACCCGCTGGAGACCGGAAGCCGCCGCTGGCGGCCGACACAGGGCTTCTTCGCCCTGATCCTGGCCGTCGAGGCGATGGTGATCCTCTCCTTCGAGGCCACCGACGTCTTCCTCTTCTACGTCTTCTTCGAAGCCATGCTGATCCCGATGTACTTCCTCATCGGCGGCTTCGGGGACCGTGCCCACGAGCACGGGGAGGCGGCCGCGTCCACGCAACGCTCGTACGCGGCGGTGAAGTTCCTCCTCTACAACCTGGTCGGCGGTCTGATCATGCTGGCCGCGGTGATCGGCCTCTACGTGGTGGCCGGCAACTTCAGCCTCCAGGAGATCGCGCAGGCGCGGGCGAACGGCTCGCTGCACATGGCGACCAGCACCGAACGCTGGCTGTTCCTGGGCTTCTTCTTCGCCTTCGCGGTGAAGGCCCCGCTGTGGCCGCTGCACACCTGGCTGCCCAACGCGATGGGGGAGGCCACCACTCCGGTCGCCGTCCTCATCACGGCGGTGGTCGACAAGGTGGGCACCTTCGCGATGCTCCGCTACTGCCTCCAGCTCTTCCCGGAGGCCTCGAAGTGGGCGACGCCCGCCATCCTCGTACTGGCGCTGATCAGCATCATCTACGGGGCACTGCTCGCCGTCGGGCAGCGTGACATCAAGCGGCTGGTGGCGTACGCGTCGATCTCGCACTTCGGGTTCATCGTCCTGGGCATCTTCGCGATGACCAGTCAGGGCCAGTCCGGCGCCACGCTCTACATGGTCAACCACGGGATCTCGACGGCCGCGCTGATGCTGGTCGCGGGCTTCCTGATCTCCCGGCGCGGCTCCCGGCTCATCGCCGACTACGGCGGTGTGCAGAAGGTGGCCCCGGTCCTCGCGGGCACCTTCCTGATCGGCGGTCTGGCGACCCTCTCCCTGCCGGGTCTGGCGCCCTTCGTCAGCGAGTTCCTGGTGCTGGTCGGCACGTTCGCGCGCTATCCGGCGATCGGCATCATCGCCACCTTCGGCATCGTCCTCGCCGCGCTCTACACCCTCGTCCTCTACCAGCGGACGATGACGGGCCCGGTGAAGGCGGAGGTCGAGGCGATGCCGGACCTCAGAGCCCGCGAACTCCTGGTCGTCGCGCCGCTGATCGTCCTGCTGATCTTCCTGGGTGTCTACCCGAAGCCCGTCACGGACATCGTCAACCCGGCGGTCAAGCAGACCCTGTCCGACGTCCAGAAGAAGGACCCCCAGCCCGAGGTGGAGGCGGCCAAGTGAGCGCAACAGCCGTCCACAGCCTGTGGACAACCGCGGCAACCGCGGCCGGCCCGATCTCGAAGATCGAAACGCCGAAGATCGAATACGGGCAGCTCTCGCCCACCCTGATCGTGGTGGGAGCCGCGATCGTCGGGGTGCTGGTCGAGGCGTTCGTGCCCCGCAAGTCCCGCTACTACGCACAGTTGTTCGTGTCGGCGGTGGCGCTCGTAGCCGCCTTCGCCGCGGTGATCGCACTCGCGGCCGGCGGCTACGGCACCACCAAGGCGCACATCGCGGCGATGGGCGCGATCGCGGTCGACGGACCGTCCCTGTTCCTCCAGGGCACGATCCTGCTGACCGGCCTGGTCGGCCTGTTCACCTTCGCCGAGCGCCGCCTCGACCCGCAGGCACACGGCAACCGGGTCGACTCGTTCGCGGCACAGGCCGCGTCCGTGCCCGGCAGCGACAGCGAGAAGGCGGCCGTGAAGGCCGGGTTCACCACCACCGAGGTCTTCCCGCTGCTGCTCTTCGCGGTCTCCGGCATGCTGGTCTTCCCCTCGGCCAACGACCTGCTGACGCTGTTCGTGGCCCTGGAGGTCTTCTCGCTGCCGCTGTACCTGCTCTGCGCGCTGGCCCGCCGCAAGCGGCTCATGTCGCAGGAGGCCGCCGTCAAGTACTTCCTGCTCGGCGCCTTCGCCTCCGCGTTCACCCTCTTCGGCATCGCCCTGCTGTACGGGTACGCGGGCTCGGTGTCGTACGCCACCATCGCGCAGGTCGTCGAGGGCCGGGTCACCAGCGTCGACCCGGCGCTCGCCGGCACCATGGGCAACGACGCGCTGCTGCTCGTCGGCACCGCACTGCTCGCCATGGGCCTGCTGTTCAAGGTGGGCGCGGTGCCGTTCCACATGTGGACGCCGGACGTGTACCAGGGCGCGCCGACACCGGTGACCGGATTCATGGCGGCGGCGACCAAGGTCGCGGCCTTCGGCGCGCTGCTGCGCCTGCTGTACGTCATCCTGCCCGGACTGCGCTGGGACTGGCGGCCGGTCATGTGGGGCGTCGCGATCATCACGATGCTGGGCGGCGCGATCGTCGCGATCACCCAGACCGACATCAAGCGGCTGCTGGCGTACTCCTCGATCGCGCACGCGGGATTCATCCTCGCCGGTGTCATCGCGACCACGCCGGACGGTGTGTCCTCGGTGCTGTTCTACCTGGGCGCGTACTCGTTCGTGACGATCGGCGCGTTCGCGGTCGTCACCCTCGTGCGCGACGCGGGCGGCGAGGCGACGCACCTGTCCAAGTGGGCGGGGCTCGGTCGCAGGTCGCCGCTGGTGGCGGCCGTGTTCGCGGTGTTCCTGCTGGCCTTCGCGGGCATCCCGCTGACCTCAGGCTTCGCCGGGAAGTTCGCGGTGTTCCGGGCGGCGGCGGAAGGCGGCGCGGCCCCGCTGGTCGTGGTCGGTGTGATCTCGTCGGCGATCGCGGCGTTCTTCTACATCCGGGTGATCGTGCTGATGTTCTTCAGCGAACCGAAGCCGGAGGGTCCGACGGTCGCGGTGCCGTCGCCGCTGACGATGACCGCGATCGCGGTCGGCGTGGCGGTGACCCTGGTGCTCGGTGTGGCACCGCAGTACTTCCTGGACCTGGCGAGCCAGGCGGGAGTGTTCGTGCGCTGACACGATCCGCGCCGGCACGACGGCGGCCCGGCACCCTCCGAGGGTGCCGGGCCGCCGTGCGTCGTGGGCTACTCGCCGCCGCGCCGTGACTTGATTCCGGTGAGGTCGAGGTCCATGGGGAAGGGCACGCTGACCTTCATCCGCTCACGGAAGATGCCCACGCTGGTGTACGCGCCGGTCGTCGGCTCCAGCTCGAAGGCGTGTACCGCGGCCCGGCCCTTCTCGTTCTCCACCCGCCAGTAGTGCGCGATGCCCGCACGCGCGTACTTCAGGGGCTTGGTCTCGCGGTCGCGGGAGACGGATTCGGCGGAGACGACCTCGATGGCCAGGGTGACCGCGTCGGCCGGGTAGCGCGTCTGCTCCGGATCGTCCACCACATCCGCCCGTACGACGATCACGTCCGGTTCGGGGCGGTTCTGCTGGTCGATGTCGATGGTGAACTCCCGGACGACCTCGAATTCCGCGGGTGCCAGCGACTGGAGCTGCCAATTGAAGAAATCCACAGCACGCGTGTGGAAAAGGGTCTGCGGACTCACGAAGACCAGGCTCCCGTCGATCAGCTCCGTGTGCGGAGGAAGATTCGGGAGGCGGTCCAGGTCGTCGGCGGTCCAGCCGCCCTCGGGCGGGATCGGCCAGCTGGACGCGGACGCCTTCGGTGCGACGCTCATCAGTGCTCCCATGGGACGGAGTCTCGCCGGTGCTTTCAGACTATCGACGGAAATCGGGCGGGTCTGCCGCGAACGTGTGAACGGTGATCGTGTCCATGGCGGCCGCCGACGGTGCCGGTCTGTGGATAACTCCGAGGCTGTCGGTGCGGACCCCTATCGTGGAAGCAGTGGCCGAGGGACGACGTACGAGAGCAGGGCGATGGGCGCGACGGGCGGGATCAGTGAGATGCCAGACGTGACGGACAGCGAGGCACTGGCCACGCTGCACCGGGTATTCGGGTACGGGGCCTTCCGCGGCGAGCAGGAAGCGATCGTCGACCACGTGGTCGACGGCGGGGACGCCGTCGTGCTGATGCCGACCGGCGGTGGCAAGTCGCTGTGCTACCAGATCCCGTCCCTGGTCAGACCCGGTACGGGCATCGTCGTCTCCCCGCTGATCGCGCTGATGCAGGACCAGGTGGACGCCCTGCGGGCCCTGGGTGTGCGCGCGGGCTTCATGAACTCCACGCAGGGCTTCGACGAGCGGCGGACGGTCGAGGCCGAGTTCCTCGCCGGTGAGCTCGACATGCTGTACCTGGCGCCGGAGAGGCTGCGCCTGGACTCCACCCTGAACCTGCTCTCCCGCGGCAAGATCGCGCTCTTCGCGATCGACGAGGCGCACTGTGTGTCCCAGTGGGGCCACGACTTCCGTCCCGACTATCTCGCCCTGTCCCTGCTCGGCGAGCGCTGGCCGGACGTCCCGCGGATCGCCCTCACGGCCACGGCCACCCGCGCGACCCACCAGGAGATCACCCAGCGGCTGAACATGCCGACGGCCCGGCACTTCGAGGCGAGCTTCGACCGGCCGAACATCCAGTACCGGATCGTGCCCAAGGCCGATCCCAAGAAGCAGCTGCTCAGCTTCCTGCGCGAGGAACACGCGGGCGACGCGGGCATCGTGTACTGCCTCTCGCGCAACTCGGTCGAGAAGACGGCGGAGTTCCTGACCCGCAACGGCGTCGAGGCGGTGCCCTACCACGCGGGCCTGGACGCGGGCACGCGCGCGGCGCACCAGTCGCGGTTCCTGCGGGAGGACGGGCTGGTCGTGGTGGCGACCATCGCCTTCGGCATGGGTATCGACAAGCCCGACGTGCGGTTCGTCGCCCACCTCGACCTGCCCAAGTCGGTCGAGGGCTACTACCAGGAGACGGGCCGCGCCGGCCGTGACGGAATGCCCTCGACGGCCTGGATGGCGTACGGGCTCAACGACGTCGTTCAGCAGCGCAAGCTGATCCAGTCGGGCGAGGGCGACGAGACGTTCCGCCGCCGGGCCGCCTCGCACCTGGACTCGATGCTGGCGCTGTGCGAGACCGCCCGCTGCCGCCGCGGACAGCTCCTCGCCTACTTCGGGCAGGAACCGGCCCCGGCGGGCTGCGGCAACTGCGACACCTGCCTCACCCCGCCCGAGACCTGGGACGGCACGGTCGCGGCCCAGAAGGTGCTGTCGACGGTGGTGCGGCTGCAGCGCGAGCGCGGGCAGAAGTTCGGCGCGGTGCAGATCGTCGACATCCTGATGGGCCGGCGCACCGCCAAGGTGATCCAGTTCGACCACGACCAGCTGTCCGTGTTCGGCATCGGCGAGGATCTGGCCGAGGGCGAGTGGCGTGGAGTCGTGCGGCAGCTGCTGGCGCAGGGACTGCTCGCGGTCGAGGGGGACTACGGCACGCTGGTGCTGACCGAGGACAGCGGCGCGGTGCTGCGGCGCGAGCGTGAGGTGGCGCTGCGCAAGGAACCGAAGAAGCCCGCGGCCGCGCGGACCGGCTCCTCCGGCCGGGGTGAACGCAAGCCCAGGGCCGCCGCGGCCGAGCTGCCCGAGGAACTGCTGCCCGCCTTCGAGGCACTGCGCGCCTGGCGTGCCGAGCAGGCTCGTGAGCAGGGAGTTCCGGCGTACGTCATCTTCCACGACGCCACGCTCCGGGAGATCGTCACCGTGTGGCCCACCTCCGTGGCACAGCTCGGCGGGGTCGGCGGGGTCGGCGAGAAGAAGCTGGCGACGTACGGGGAGGGTGTGATCGCGGTCCTGGCCGCCCAGGACGGGACGCCGAAGGCGGAGCCGGCCCCGGCGGGCGCCGGCGACCTGTCCGACGCGGGTCCGGACGCCGACCACTGGCCCGAGATGGACGCCGAGCCGGAGCCCGACGACTGGATGTAGCCCGAGCGGCCCGAGCGGCCCGAGCGGCCCGAGCGGCCCGAGCGGCCCGAGGGGCCCGAGCGGCCCGAGGGGGCGGGGGCGCCGGGCGCGGTCGGCTCGGTGCTACCGGCTCCGTGCCGCCGCCCCCGTGCCGTCAGCTCAGTGCCGTCAGCGCCGGTGCGAAGGTGATCAGCAGCGGGAGAAGCGGGACCAGCGCGGCCACCGTCGTCGTCAGGGCACGGTCCCTGCGGCCCAGGCGCGGCGGCGGCGCGAGCAGGCGGTCGACCCGCTCGCCCAGGAGACGGTGACTGGAGGCGCAGGAGAGCACTCCGCGGTGCTGGTTGAGTTCGATGAGGGCCAGTGCGGTGGTCAGATGGCCGCAGCGGCGGGAGGCGGTGTCGTCGGCGGCGAGCTCCACCAGCCGGTGGGTCTGTTCGCAGAAGTGGGTGAACAGGGGGACCCGCGGGAAGCCGGTGGCCAGGGCCGTGGACAGATGCAGCAGCCAGTCGTGGTGGGCGCGGGCGTGGTCGCGCTCATGGGTGAGGACGGCGTCGAGCTGGTGCGCGGTGAGCCGGTGCAGGGCTCCCGTGGTGACGACCAGCTGGGGCGGGTGACCGGGCAGCCACCAGGCGTCGGGGTACTCGTCCTCCAGCACCAGCAGCGGCCCCCGGGCGCCGGGCAGACCGGGCGGCAGATCGGGGGCGCGTTCGCGCAGCTGGGCGCGGGCCAGGCCGCGGCTGCGCCGGGCCTCGACCAGTTCGCGGAGCAGCATCGCCGTGGTCCAGGCGGCCCCGCAGGCCAGCAGCAGGGTGAGGGCGGTCGCCCAGGGCGGGGCGCCGGACAGGTCGTACGCCTCGGTCACGGACGGCGGGGCGGGGGCGAAGACCTGGACGCGGACGGTGTGGAAGACGGCGGCGGCACTCAGCACCAGAGCCGTCAGGCAGCACAGCAGCACGGTGGCGACCAGGCACTGCCACACCCACAGCGCGACCACGGGTTCGCGCTCCGGCCAGACCGCGCGGGTCAGCGCGCGGGGGATCGGTACGGCGGCGGCCAGGGCGACAGCGCTCAACAGGAGCAGGCAGACGGTCATGCCACGGGCTCCGGATCCTGATCGGAGGGGGGTGGATGTCAGGGGCGGTCGGGCACGCGCGTCGTCCGGCGCGTCGTGCGTCCACCGCCAGTATGGGGCGCCGGGCGCCGGAAGAGGGGTCCTTCGACCGCGGAGACCGAGGCCGGTCGTAGCTCCCCCGGCCCCGGCCTGCCCCGGCTCCGGCCTCCCCGGCCCCGGCCTGCCCCGGCTTTGGCGTCCCGTGCCGTCACCGGTACGGACAGTGCGTACCCGTGCCGGTCAGTCGCGCGGCACCACGCGGCCGGTGACTTCCCCGAGGCCCACCCGCAGCCCGTTCGGACCCGGCGCCCACGCGGTCATCGTCACCACGTCGCCGTCCTCCAGGAACGCCCGCTTGCCGTCGGGGAGTTCGAGGGGGTCGCGGCCGTTCCAGGTCAGCTCCAGCAGAGAGCCGCGCTGGCGTTCGGCGGGACCGCTGACCGTGCCCGACCCGTACAGGTCGCCCGTGCGCAGCGAGGCGCCATTCACGGTCATGTGGGCGAGCTGCTGGGCGGCGGTCCAGTACATGCCGGAGAACGGCGGCTCGGACACGACATGGCCGTTGATCGCGACGGAGATGCGCAGGTCGTAGCCGCCGGGCTCCTCGCCCGCGTCGTCCAGGTAGGGCAGCAGGGCGTGCGTGCGGGCCGGCGGTGCCACCCGCGCGTCGTCCAGCGCGTCCAGCGGTGTGATCCACGCCGACACCGAGGTGGCGAAGGACTTGCCGAGGAAGGGGCCGAGCGGGACGTACTCCCAGGCCTGGATGTCGCGTGCGGACCAGTCGTTCAGCAGGCACAGGCCGAAGACGTGCTCCTGGAAGTCGCCGAGCGCCACCGGGCGGCCCAGCTCCGAGGGCGTCCCCACCACGAAGCCGACCTCGGCCTCGATGTCCAGCCGGACCGACGGGCCGAAGACCGGGGTCTCGTCGGTGGGCGCCTTGCGCTGGCCCGACGGCCGCACGACGTCCGTCCCCGAGACCACGACCGTGCCGGACCGCCCGTGGTAACCGATGGGCAGGTGCTTCCAGTTCGGGGTCAGGGAGTCCGCCGCGTCCGGGCGGAAGATCTGCCCGACGTTGCGGGCGTGGTTCTCCGAGGCGTAGAAGTCCACGTAGTCGGCGACCTCGAAGGGCAGATGCAGGGTCACCGACGACAGGGGGTGGAAGAACGGCTCGACGACCTGCCGGTGGGCCGGCACGGTCACCCACCCGGTCAGCGCGCGCCGTACGTCGGACCACACGGTGCGGCCGGCCGCCAGCAGCGGGTTGAGGGTGGGCCGGGCGAGCACGGAGGCGTACGGCGAGCCGAGCGCCCGGGCCGCGGCCCCCGCGTCGAGGACGTGGTCGCCGAGCCGGACACCGACCCTGCGCTCGGCGGAGTCCGAACCCGCGGGGGAGAAGACGCCGTACGGCAGGTTGTGCGGCCCGAAGGGATCGCCCTCGGGGACGTCGAAGGGGGGCATGGGTGCTGCCTCACTCTCGGATGCGTGCGGTGCTTTCCGTCTGTTCTTGCCACACGATGCGTTCCATGTGGCCGCGCCACACGTTACGGCCGAGTTGCCTGTCTTGGGCAGTGTCTAAAGAGTTTGCAATGCCCCTTTTGGGGTTGTCGGAGTGGTCAATTCCGGCTTAGCGTCTTTTTCAGGACACGGGCGGGGTGGGTCCGGTCCGTGGAGGGGGACACGTGGGGGGACCCGTGGCCGGGAGCGACGGCAGCGTGCCTTTACAGGCCGACGGCGGCGTGCCGGGCCTGATCGTCAAGTTCGGCGACTATCCGCTGCACCACGGCGGGGTCGGAGCGATCCGCAGTCTGGGCCGCCTGGGCGTCCCGATGTACGCGATAACCGAGGACCGTTACACACCCGCGGCGGCCTCCCGCTATCTGGAGCGGGCGTTCGTCTGGCCGACCACCGGCACCGAGGAGCCGGAGTGCCTGGTGGAGGGGCTGCTGCGGATCGGCCGCCGGATCGGCCGTCCCGCCGTGCTCGTCCCCACCGACGAGGAGGCCGCCGTCCTGATCGCCGAGCATCAGGAGGCGCTCGGCGACAGCTTCCTCTTCCCGCGGGTCGATCCGGAGCTGCCGCGTCGGCTGGCCAGCAAGCAGGGCCTGCACGAACTGTGCGTGGAACACGGCATCCCGAGCCCGTCGGCGGCCTTCCCGCAGACCTACGACGACATCGTCGCCTTCGCCGAGAAGGCCCGCTTCCCGTTGGTGGCCAAGAACCGTGAGGCGTTCGTGCGCCGGGAACGGCCGGCGGTGAACGGGACGACGAGGATCGCCACCCGCGAGGGCCTGCTCGCGCTCGCCCGCGACTGGGCCGGCCGTCCCGGCGACCCCGGGGTGATTCTCCAGGAGTACCTGCCGAGGGAGGAGGCCGAGGACTGGATCGTGCACGCCTACTTCGACCGGGACTCGACCCCGCTGGCGATGTTCACCGGAGTGAAGGTCCGCTCCTGGCCGCCGCACGCGGGGATGACGGCGAATGCGTACGTAGTCGACAATCCGGAACTCGCGGACCTCGCCGCACGTTTCATCAAACAGATCGGCTTCACCGGAATCATCGACCTCGACCTGCGCTTCGACCGGCGCGACGGACAGTACAAACTCCTCGACTTCAACCCGCGCATGGGCGCCCAGTTCCGGCTCTTCGAGAGCGGGTCGAGGGTGGACGTCGTGCGCGCCATGCATCTGGATCTGACCGGGCGTGCCGTTCCGGAGGGGGAACAGCGGGCCGGCCACCGGTATCTCGTGGAGAACATCGACCTGCCCGCCCTGCTCGCCTACCGCCGCAGCGGCTATACGACGCCGCACGCACCGGCGCGGGCGAGCGGCACGGAGCTGGCCTGGCTGGCGGGTGACGACCTGTGGCCGTTCTTCACGATGCTCGCGCGCTTCGTGCGGCCGGGCGCGAAGCACCTGTACCAGCTGTGGCGCACCAACCGCCGCGGCGGCAGCACCACCACGAAGTGACGAAGTGACGTCCTGGGGAGGGACTTCGTGAGTCAACCCGTAGCAGTCATCGGTGCCGGACCCTTCGGCCTGTCGACCGCCGCCCATCTGCGGGCGCGCGGTGTCCCCGTCCGCGTCTTCGGCGATCCCATGGTCAGCTGGCGCGACCACATGCCCGCGGGCATGCTGCTGAAGTCGACGCCCGTGGCCTCCAGCATCGACGCGCCGCAGACCGGCCACACTCTCGCCGACTACTGCGACGCGGCCGGCATACGCCGGCTCGTGACGGACGAGGACATCATCCCCGCCGAGACCTTCATCGCCTATGGCGAGTGGTTCCAGCAGCGGCTGGTGCCGCGGCTGGAGCGGGTGCGGGTGGTCTCCGTCGAGCGCAGGGCCGGGAAACCCCACGGCTCGGGCTTCGAACTGAAACTGGACTCGGGTGAGTTGTTCACCGCCCGCGCGGTCGTCGTGGCCACGGGCCTGGCCGGACTGTCCCATCTGCCCCCCGAGCTGACCGTCGCCGGGGCGGACGGACCCTCGCCGGCCGGTCCGGTCTCCCACAGCTCCCAGCACCACGACCTCGGCCGCTTCTCCGGCAGGGAACTCATCGTGGTCGGCGCGGGCCAGTCCGCGCTGGAGACGGCGGCGCTCGCGGCGGAGGCGGGCGCGCAGGTGCACGTGGTCGCGCGCGGCCGTGGCCGGGTGGCCTTCGGCGCACCCCCGTGGAAGCAGCCCAGGCTGCGCCCCGAGTCCCCCTTCGGCCGCGCCTGGTCGCTGTGGGCGCTCAGCTACTACCCGCACCCCTACCGGCACCTGCCGGCCCGGACCCGCCACTACCTGGTCCGTCGTGTGCTCGGTCCGCTCGGCGCCTGGTGGCTGCGCGACCGCTTCGAGGGAAAGGTGCAGGTCAGCGAGGTCGAACGGATCGTCGAGGCGGGCGCGGCGGACGACCGGGCGACGCTGACCGTCGCCCCGCACTCGGGCGGCACCCACCGGCTGTCCGCCCACCACGTCATAGCGGCGACCGGCTACCGGGTGGACATGGCGGCGATGGACTTCCTGGGCCACCGGCTGCGTGCCGAACTCGTGGTCAGCCGAGGCACTCCCAGGCTCGGCGCGGGATATGTGTCGTCCGTGCCCGGTCTGTACTTCACCGGCCTGCCGGCGGCGGCCTCGTACGGCCCGGTCATGCGGTTCGTGTGCGGTACCGAGTTCGCCTCCCCGCGGCTGGCGAAGCACCTGACCGCGGCCCACGGCTGAGCTGGGGACGAAAAGGTCAACGGGGGCCGTCCCGGGAGCCGTCGGAGACCGCGGGGCTGCCCGCCGACGCCATCAAGGAGCCCGCAGGCGCCACTTGGGGCCGAAACGGGGGTGAGTCGCGAGGGCGCGGGGTCCGTATTCTCTGATCATGGCCGCTCCCCTCGCATTCTCACTCGTCGCCACCGATCTGGACGGCTCGTTGCTGCGCGGCGACGACACGCTCTCCGACCGGACCCTGGACGCACTCGCGCGGGTGACCCGGGCCGGTGCCCGGCACCTCGTGGTGACGGGCCGCCCGGCGCCGAGGGTGCGGCCGCTGTTCGACGTCATCGGCTGCGCCGGGCTCGCGGTGTGCGGGCAGGGCGCGCAGTTGTACGACGCCGGCGCGGACCGGCTGCTGTGGTCGGTCACCCTCGACCGGGAGCTGGCCGCAACCGCCCTCGGCAAGATCGAGGCCGAGGTGGGACAGGTGTACGCGGCCGTCGACCAGGACGGGGTCGACGGCCTCACGCTCATCGAGCCGGGCTATCTGATGCCGCACCCGACCCTGCCCGCGGTGCGGGTCGGGCGGCGCGACGATCTGTGGTGCGAGCCCATCAGCAAGGTGCTGCTGCGCCATCCCGCCCTGTCCGACGACGAGTTGGCGGCGACGGCCCGCTCGGTGGTGGGCTCGCTGGCGACGGTCACCATGTCGGGACCGGGGACCGTGGAACTCCAGCCGTGCGGCATCACCAAGGCGACCGGCCTGGCGCTGGCCGCCGAGCACCTAGGCCTGCGCGCCGAACACGCCCTGGCCTTCGGGGACATGCCCAACGACATCCCCATGTTCGACTGGGCCGCCCACGGTGTGGCGATGGCCAACGCCCATCCCGAACTCAAGTCCGTGGCCGACGAGATCACCCTGTCGAACGAGGACGACGGCATCGCCGTCGTCCTCGAGAGACTCTTTCCCGCAGAGGACTGACCGTCCCGGGCGGGGCCGGTCAGTAGGCGCTGAACACGCGGTCGATCGAGCCGTACCGCGCGGCGGCGTAGTTGCAGGCGGCCGTGATGTTCGCGACCGGGTCGTATATGTCGAACGAGGTGCCGCCCACGTGGTAGCGGGCGAAGGTCGGGTCGATGACCTGGAGCAGGCCCTTGGACGGGATGCCCTTGGCCGCGTTGGAGTCCCAGAGGTTGATGGCGCGCGGGTTTCCGGAGGACTCGCGCATCACGTTGCGGTAGATCCCGTTGTAGGTGCCCGGGATGTGGTGCTGGGCCATGACCGCCAGCGACTGCCGGATCCAGCCGTCGAGGTTCTTGGTGTACTTCGGGGTCGCGGTCACGGGCGTGGTGGTGGTGGCCGCGGAGGCGCCGGTGGCGCCGAGGAGCGGCAGGGCGAGCACGGCGGCGCCGGTACCGGCGACGGCGAGGGTGCGGACGAAACGGGCGCGACGGCTCTTGCCGGCAGCGTGCATGGCGTGATTCCTCTCCGGTGCCTACGAGGTGAGCTGTCGGGTTCGGGCCGGGAGGTGCCCGTCCGCGCCGCCCTGTGGCGACGCGGCTCAACCCCTAGCCGTTCCGGGTGCGATGTCCGGTCCGGCGGCTTACCTGGGTCCCCCGCTCCTGCCGTGCGAGTGTGTTCGTCGGTGGTGGTGAAGGGCGGCGGCAGGATTAGGCGTCCGCCCGACTCGCCGGGAACGTATGCGAGAGCACATGTCCGAAACAAGCGACTGGTTCACACCTCGCCCTATTTGACCTTGGTCTGAGGCATTTGGGGTGCTTGATCCTTTGCGGTTGCCAAGGCTCAACTCGCTTGCCACGGAAGGGTGGCGAGGGTGGGTGGCCGTTGCATCCGTTTTTGGGCCCGAGTGAGCCAATTCACTGTTTACGGAATCGGCATCATTTAGCACCAAGTGGAATTCTGCAATTAATAGCGACGAATCGGACATAAGGGTGCGTAAGGCGTGTTTCTGTCGTGCCTGACGGTCCGTCGCCGTGCCTGCCGTGCCTGCCGCGCCTGCCGCGCCCGCCGTGCCCGCCGTGCCCGCCGTGCCCGCCGTGCCCGTCGTACGTGTCGGGAGGAAGGTGGCCGGATTCGGACGGCCCGGTCGCCTCGTGCGGCGGCCCGGCGGAGGGGTGGGGTGTCGCGGGGCGTGTCGCGCGCGGCGGGGGCGTGAACCCGGTCGGGTGCTTTCGCCCGGCCGGGCCGGGGTGGCGGGAGGCGGCGGTACGTGCGGCCCGGGGTGCGGATCGCCGCTCTCCGGCAGGCCGACAGGCATCGCCGTATCAGCAGAAAACGGCCGAAGGTCATCCTTGTCGTCTGATCGGAAACATCACGGGCATGATCCGGTACCGCCTGGCCGGTAACCGTGGGGGCTATCGGTGATCGAAACGTGACCGGATACGCTGACTTGAGGTGGTGGCAGCGACCTATCGACAAACCGCGCAAGCGCCAGTGGACACCAGCAGACAGGAGACCCCTCGTGACCGTCGTCGGGCCGTTCGGGCTGAGCGTGCGGGACCAGGCTCTGGAAGCCGATGTCCAGGCCGGATTGGCGGCTGTCGAGGAAGGCTTGCTCGAGGCCACCAAGAGCGAGGTCCCCTTCATCACAGAGGCCGCCCAGCATCTGGTGCGGGCGGGCGGGAAGCGTTTCCGGCCACTGCTCGTGATGCTCGCGGCGCAGTTCGGGGACCGGTACGCACCGGGGATCGTGCCGTCGGCGGTGGTGGTGGAGCTGACCCACCTCGCCACGCTGTACCACGACGACGTCATGGACGAGGCCGAGGTGCGGCGCGGGGTGGACAGCGCGAACACCCGCTGGGGCAACGCCGTCGCGGTCCTCACCGGTGACTTCCTGTTCGCGCGGGCGTCGCACATCCTGGCCGACCTCGGGCCCGAGGCGGTGCGGGTGCAGGCGGAGGCGTTCGAGCGGCTGGTGACCGGCCAGATCCTGGAGACGGCAGGACCGCAGGACGGGCGCGACCCGGTCGAGCACTACCTGGACGTCCTGGGCGGCAAGACCGGATCGCTGGTGGCGGTGTCGTGCCGGTTCGGGGCGATGATGTCCGGCGCGGACGAGACGGTCGTGGACGTGCTGACGCAGTACGGGGAGCGGCTGGGAGTCGCCTTCCAGCTGGCCGACGACGTGCTGGACATCGCGTCGGAGTCCCGCGAGTCGGGCAAGACGCCCGGGACGGACCTGCGCGAGGGCATCCCCACGCTTCCGGTGCTGCGGCTGCGGGAGCGGGCGGCACGGCTGGGACTGGCGGAGGACATCGCGCTGTGCGAGCTGCTGGACTCCGACCTGACCGACGACGCGAAGCTGGCGCAGGCGCTGGCGGCACTGCGCGAGCACCCCGCGCTGGAGCAGGCACGCAAGGACACCGTGCGGTACGCGCAGGACGCGCGCGCCGCGCTGGCGCCGCTGCGGGAGTGCGACGCGAAGCGGGCGCTGGTGGAGCTGTGCGACGCGGTGGTGCACCGGGCGGGCTAGGCCCTGCCGGACCGGCCCTTACGGGCAGGCTCCGGGACTTCGTCCGGCTGCCCCGCCGTGGGAGCCGGACGGCAGTGTCGATCGGACGAGTGCGGTGCCGTGCGCGACCCCTACGGGTCGGGCGCGGCACCGCCTCTTTGTGTCATACCCCAGCAGTACGCGGAGTTGATCCCGCGGTCTGACGCTTCGACAGCACCGATTTGGTGAGATGGACACCACGGAAAACACCACTCCTCACCGATTCGGGTGAGAATGGCGGCTCAGGGTGGGACCACAAGTGCGAGGACGCGCCGAGACGGACAGCCGCCGCCGACCACGGAGGTAGGGCACACATGGCACCGTACGAATCCGACGACAGCACGACCGGTGCGACCGGTACGACCGGCGGGGAGGCCGACGACCTGCGCTCCGGGCGTCGTACGGCCGCTCGGTACGTCGTTCCGGTCGCGGTGGTGGGGGTGGCCGCGGCGACCATCGGGCTCGTCCCGGCGCTCGCCTCCTCCGGGGACCCCGACCTTCCGAAGATCACCGCGCAGCAACTCATCGACAGGATCGCCCAGTCGGACGTGGAGCAGCTGTCCGGCACGGTGAAGATCACCACGGACCTGGGGCTCCCCGATCTCGGCGGGCTGGAGAGCGGTCTCCTGTCGGGCGCCACGGGCTCCGCCGGCGACGGGTCGAGCGCGGACCCGTCCGCCAGGCTGACCGAACTCGCCTCCGGCACGCACACCCTGCGGGTCGCGACCGACGGCCCGGACCGGCAGAAGCTCTCGCTGCTGGAGAGCGCCGCCGAGTACAGCGTCATCCACGACGGCAAGGACGTCTGGGGCTACGACAGCAAGTCCAACGAGGTCTACCACTCGACCGCGGACGACAGCGCGGCCAAGGACGACAGCCGCGAGGAGCCGGTGCCGGCCACCCCCAAGGGCCTCACCGAGGAGGCCCTGAAGTCGGTCGACGACACCACGTCCGTGACCGTCGACGGCACCATGCAGGTCGCCGGGCGGGACGCGTACAAGCTGCTCGTCAAGCCCAAGCAGTCCGGCAGCACGGTCGGCACGATCAGCGTGGCCGTGGACGCCAAGACCGGGCTGCCGCTGAAGTTCACGCTGACCCCGGCCGGTGGCGGCGCGGCGGTCGTGGACGCGGGCTTCACCCGGATCAGCTTCGCCAAGCCCGCCGCGTCGACCTTCGACTTCACCCCGCCCAAGGGGGCCAAGGTCACCGAGGACGGCGACCACGGGCAGGGCCTGGAGAGCGGTAAGTCCCGGGACGACAGCGCGCAGGGCGACAAGGGCGCGCAGGGCCTCGAAGGCTTCCCGGGCTTCTCGGGCCTCGCGGGCTCCGAGGGTCCCGGCGACGCCAAGGTCATCGGCGAGGGCTGGACCTCCATCGCCACCTTCGACTCCGGCAGCAAGAACGGTCTGCCCGCCGGTTCCGCCGACGGCGCCGCCGGTCCGGCCGGCGACCTCGGCGGCTTCCTCGGCTCGCTCGGCGACAAGGTCACCGGCAAGTTCGGTTCGGGCACGGTCTTCTCCACCCGTCTGGTGAACGCCCTGATCACGGACGACGGCAAGGTGTACGTCGGCGCGGTCACCAAGGGCGCGCTGGTCAAGGCTGCCGACGCCGATCACTGAGGCTGCCAGCTCCGATCACTGAGGCTGCCAGCTCCGATCACTGAGGCTGCCAGCTCCGATCACTGAGGCTGCCAGCTCCGATCATCGAGGCTGCCGGCTCCGATCACCGAGGCGGTCGGCTCCGGTCACCGAGGCGGTCGGCTCCGGTCACCGAGGCGGGTACGACGAAACGAGGGAGCCGATGGACGAGCCGTCCGCCACGCAACCGCCCCCGCGGGACGCGGATGCCGACGCCGGTGCCGATGCGCATGCCGGTGCCGGGGTCATCGACACCCGCGGCCTGACCAAGCGCTACCGCGGCGGACAGCTCGCCGTGGACGGTCTCGACCTGACCGTCCCGGCGGGCAGCGTCTTCGGCTTCCTCGGCCCGAACGGCTCCGGCAAGACCACCACCATCCGCATGCTGATGGGCCTGATCGCGCCCACCTCGGGCACGGCGCGGGTGCTGGGGCAGACCATGCCCCAGGCCTCGCGCGCCGTGCTTCCCCAGGTCGGCGCCCTCATCGAGGGCCCCGCCCTCTACGGCTTCCTCTCCGGACGCGACAACCTGACGAGGTACGACGCCGCCGACCCGACGGCCGACCCGCGCACCCGGCGCACCCGCGTCGCGCAGGCGCTGGACCGGGTGGGCCTGTCGGCCGCGGCGGGCAAGAAGGCGAGGGCCTACTCCCTCGGCATGAAACAGCGGCTCGGTCTGGCGGCCGCGCTCCTCCAGCCGCGCCGGCTGCTCGTCCTGGACGAGCCGACCAACGGTCTCGACCCGCAGGGCATGCGGGAGATCCGGGCCCTGGTGCGGGAACTGGCCTCCGACGGCACGACCGTCTTCCTCTCCTCGCACCTGCTCGACGAGATCGAGCAGGTGTGCACGCATGCCGCGGTGATGGCGCAGGGGCGGCTCGTCACCCAGGGAGCGGTCTCCGACCTGGCCGCGGGGGCGCGCGGCCGGCTGGTGGTGACCACGCCCGACCCGGGCGACGCGGCCCGGGTGCTGAAGGAGCAGGGCGTCGGCGACATCGTCGTGGCGGAGGACCGGGTGACCGGCGAACCACCGGAGAGGGATCTCGCCGAGGTGAACGCGGCACTGGTGACCGCCGGTGTCCGGGTGCGTGGCTTCGGGGTCGAACGGGCCTCGCTGGAGGACGCGTTCGTGGCCCTGACGGGGGAGGGGTTCGATGTCGCGGGTTGAGGCGGCCGTCCCGGCCGGCGCGGTGGACGTACCCCGGCGGCCCGGCCCGTTGTGGACCTTCGGGCTGCTGGGCAGCGAACTGGTGACCACCTTCCGGCGCTGGCGCACGCTCGCCCTGCTGGGTGTGCTGGCGGCCGTGCCGGTCCTGGTCGGGATCGCGGTCAGGATCGAGACCGGCGACGGGTCCCCGGCCGGGCGCGGAGGCGGCGGCGGGCCGGCGTTCATCTCGCAGATCACCAACAACGGTCTGTTCCTGGTGTTCACGGCGCTGGCCGCGACGCTTCCGTTCTTCCTGCCGATGGCGATCGGGGTGGTCGCGGGCGACGCGATCGCGGGCGAGGCGAACGCCGGGACGCTCCGCTACCTCCTGGTGGCGCCCGCCGGCCGCACCCGCCTGCTGCTCACCAAGTACGCGACCACGATCGCCTTCTGCCTGGTGGCCACGCTCGTCGTCGCCACCTCGGCGATGGTGGTCGGCGCCCTGCTCTTCCCGCTCGGTGACCTGACGACGATCTCCGGCACCCGGATCACGTTCGCCGAGGGCCTGGGCCGGGCGGTGCTGATCGCCCTGGTCGTCGCCGCCTCACTGGTCGGCGTCGCGGCGCTCGGCCTGTTCGTGTCGACCCTGACCGGCAGCGGTATCGCGGCCATGGCGACGACCGTGGGCCTGCTGATCACCGTTCAGATCCTCGACCAGATCCCGCAGCTGCACGCGATCCAGCCTTACCTGTTCTCGCACTACTGGCTGTCCTTCGCCGACCTCATGCGCGAACCGGTCTACTGGGACGACCTGGTGAAGAACCTCGGCCTCCAGGGGCTGTACGCGGCGGTGTTCGGCACCGCAGCGTGGGCCCGCTTCACGACGAAGGACATCAGCACCTAGCCCGTTGGGCCATGGCGCGTCACGCGTCCTCGAAGGGGAAGCGGGCGAGCGGCGCCTCGCGAGCGAAGAACGTCTTCGCGCGCGTCAGCGCCGCGGTGTCCTTCAGTACGTCGCCGCGGTCGCTGCCGTTGCCGAGCAGGACCCCGCCGAACCGCATCTTCAGGTACGCGGCCGCGTTGTTGAGCGTGCCGATCAGCGGGTCGGCGACGGCCGGCTCGGCGTCCGCGAGCGCGGTGACCCCCCAGAGCGTGCGTCCGGCCAGGGTCGCCCGGAAGTCGATGCCGGGGGTGCGCAGCCAGCCCGACCAGTGGTCCAGGTAGCGCTTGGTGGGGCCGGACACCGAGTACCAGTACAGCGGCGACGCGATCACGATGTCCGTCGCGGCGAGCGTGGCGTCGAGCAGCGCCGCCGCGTCGGCCTCGGTCCCGCCGTCGGCCAGGGTGCCGTCGGCGCCGGGACGGGGGCGGCCGCCGGGGTGCCGCCGGTCCTCGAAGTCCGCCAGCGGCCGTTCGAGGAGGCTGAACCACTCCTGCTCCACGTCCGCGGGCAGTTGCTCGGCGGCCCGGCGGGCCAGCAGTTCGGTGTTGCCCTCGGTGCGGCTGCTGCCCAGTACGAACAGGAAACGGCGGCCCATTGCTCCCCCAGGAGAGTCGGCTGACGACAAGTGCATGCGCCTGCAATGAATGCGTCTACATTACATGCACGTGCAACTGTACTCCGTCAGCCGGATCAGTGTCCGGGTCTCCCGCGGCGGTTCCCCGCCCAGGTCGCCGACGCGCCAGGCGGGCACCCAGGGCACGCGGTGCACGTCGATGACCGACTCGATCCGGGCGACCCGCTGGGCGAGGGGTCGCGGCAGCCGGCCCGGCGCGTCCGCGACGAGCACGACGGAGTCCAGGTCGAGCCCCACGGGAGCCTCCCCGAGACGGAAGACCTCCAGGGTGCGCAGTACGGCGTCCAGCCCCGCCGCATGGGTCCGGGCGACCAGCAGCACCGACGACGGATCGTCCGGGCCGGGCCAGTCGCGCCCGCAGTCCCGGCCGCCGTAGACCGCGGCGAGCGTGGAGGTGCCCGCGCCACCGTGCGTGGCCACCCAGGAGAAGCGCCGGTGGGTGCCGTGGACGTGTCCGGGCCCGTATCCCTCCTGCGGGTCCCGCGAGTCCCGCACGTCCGCCTCCGGCGGGCTCACCGGACCCCGGATCCAGATCTCCGGCCCCTGCCGTGCGCCGCCGTTCGGCATCCCCGTGCTCCTCACTCGTCGGTCTCGGTCTCGGTCTCGGTCTCGGTCGCTCGCCGGTCTCGGTCGTCGTGGCTCCGCCCGTGACGCGTCCGGCACCGTGGGCGGGGTCCTGGGACGAGTCTGTGACGTCGTGGTGACGCATGCACCGTAAGTGGGCGGAGAGACTCGACAGTATGTGCACGACTGGATCCTGCCGCCGGGGGAGCGGTGGTCCGGCGTCGGGAAGGAGCACCATGGAAGCTGCGGAACCCACGGCACCGGCCCGCGCCGCCCGCCGACTCCCCGACGCATCCGAGTGAGGGAAGCGATGTCTCGACTCAGCCGCGAGAAGAAGCGCGAAGAGAAGCGCTCCGCGCGCTCCGCGGACCCCGCGTCGCCCGTGGTGGCGCCCTTGGACGTCCGGGTGCCGGCGTCCGGACCGGGCCTGGGTGGGGCGTCGATCGGCGGCGTACCGGTTCTCCCGGCGCCCGGCGAGGAGGTCCAGCACGCCGTGCTGAGCCATCTCCACCGCATCGCCCTCGCCACCGGACACCCGGTGGTCGCCATGGTCCAGGACGATCGCATCGGTTACGTCGTCCCCCTTCGAGTGGATCTGGACGGCGCCAGCCACTTCGCGGGGGAGCCCGCCCGCACCGCACCGCCGAAGGACGTCCCCGCGCCCGCCCCCGAGCCTCCGGCTGCCCCGGCCCCTGCCGCTCGGGTCGTCCCGGCTGCCCCGGCCGCCCCCGTCACCCCGGCCTGGCAGCCGGAGGACGCCGTGCCGGTCCGTCAGGAGCAGCCGACCCATCTCCTGCGCGCGCTGCCGGACCACGCACCGCAGACGGACCAGCCGGACCCGACGCAGCCGGGGCCCCGCTCGCACCCGCAGTCGCCGCCGCGACTGGACGACCCGGCTCCCACCTTCCGTCTCCGCGTGGTGTCGGAGCCGCCGCCGGCGACGCCCTACGGCACCGCCGTGGCCCCGACGGGCGAGTTCGGCCCGCCGCCCGCCATGGACGGACCCCCGGCCACCGCACCCGCGCCGGGCCCCTCGCCCCTCCCCGGGCCGCTGACCTCCTTGCCGGCTCCGGCCCCCGCGGCCCTGCCGCCCGCCGCGGAACCCCCGAGCCCCGCCGCCGAGCCCCGCGGCCCCGCCCCCGCATCCGCTTTCGGGACGCCCCTCGGCGGTGCGCCGGAACCGCACCTCGACCCCTACGCCGTTCCCGACCCCGACCCCAAACCGACCCCTGCCCGGGGCTTCGACGCGGTTGCCGAGGCCGTACTCGGGGACGAACCGGCGACCGGATCCGCGGACGCCCCCGCCCTCCTCGCCGAGCCGATCGCGCGGATCAGCGGTGCGGTGAAGGCGGGGCAGATCGATGTGGCGGCGGCGCTGGCCGAGCGGACCGTGGCCGAGGCGTCGGGAACGCTCGGACCGGAACACCCCGAGGTGCTCCGGCTGCTCGAACTCACGGCGTACATCGCCTACCTCGCGGGCGACCCGCTCCGCGCCTTCCACCTCTCCCTCGACCTCTCCCGGGTCCATCGCCGGGCCGGGGACGCGGAGGCCGCCTACGGCAATGTCCAGAGCGCGGCCGCGGCCTGGCGGGCGGTGCGTGAGCCCGTACAGGGCCTGCGGCTGGGACAGGAGCTGCTCGGGCTGTGGACCGAGCTCACGTTCGAGGACGGGCCGGCCGCCGAGGACCTCGGTCCGCTGGAGTCCGCCCGTGCCCGGATGAACCGCCTCGCCGAACGGGCGGCCCGCAACCCGGACGCCCGATAGCCGGACGCCCGACGGTCGGACGCCCGACAGTCGGACGACCGTCGGTGCGGCGGGAGGCGGGCCGGTGTCACTGCACGCAGAACTCGTTGCCCTCCGGGTCGGCCATGACCACCCAGGTGCCGCCCGGCTCGTCGACCTCGCGCAGCACGCTCGCCCCCAGCTTCAGCAGACGCTGCACCTCCTCGGCCCGCCGGTCCCGGCCCGGGTGCAGGTCCAGGTGCAGCCGGTTCTTGCCGGACTTCGTCTCCGGCACGCGCTGGAACAGCAGTCGCCGCCCGCGTCCGGTCCCGCTGTCCTCGTCGTACGGATCCTCCGGATGGCGTACGGCGATCAGGTCCCGGAAGGCGGGACGGCCGTGGAACTCCACGGTGGCCGTGCCCGGCAGGGCACCGGCCTCCAGCAGCCGCTCGACGAGGGCGCTGTTGTCCTCGACCGTGTAGTGGAGCGCGGCGGACCAGAAGTCGGCCTGGGTGTGCGGGTCGAGCGCGTCGATGACGAGTTTCCAGTGCAGCGGGGCGGGAGCGGTCGTCTGCGTCATGCTTACCACTTATAACGGCACCTGCGGCCCGGCGCCCGGTGCCGTCGCACAATGGCGCGCCCGCGACTGCTGCCGGTCAGGCGTCCACGGGGGTGGTGCCGGTCAGGCGTCCACGGGGGCAGTGCCGGACGCGGCGGCCCCGGGCACAACGGTCCCCGTCCCGGCCTCGGCTCCGGCATCCGCTCCGGCCTCGGGTTCGGCGACGGCTGCCGTGACGGTTCCGGATCCGGCCACGACGACGCTCGCTCCGGCTGCCGCTCCGGCCGCCGTCCCCGTTCCGGTTCCCGCCCCCGCCGGGATCCCGGCCCTGAGCCGCGCGGTGCGGTGCGCGGTACGCAGCGCGTTCCAGGTGAGCAGGGCCAGGGCCAGCCAGACCAGCGCGAAGCCGGCCCAGCGCTCGGGCGGCATGGCCTCGCCGAAGTACAGGACGCCGAGCAGGAACTGGAAGACCGGGGCCATGTACTGGAGCAGGCCCAGCGTGGACAGGGGCACCCGGATCGCGGCCGCGCCGAAGCACACGAGGGGCAGCGCGGTGACGATGCCGGTCGAGGCGAGCAGGGCGGAGTGCCCCGCGCCCTCGCTCGTGAAGGTGGACTCGCCGTGCGCCGACAGCCACAGCAGATAGCCGAGCGCGGGCAGGAACTGGATCGCGGTCTCGGCGGCCAGCGACTCGACACCGCCGAGGTTGACCTTCTTCTTGATCAGCCCGTAGGTGGCGAAGGAGAAGGCGAGCGTGAGGGAGATCCAGGGCGGGCTGCCGAAGCCGACGGTGAGGACCAGGACGGCGGCGGCGCCGATGCCGACGGCCGCCCACTGCACGGGCCGCAGCCGTTCCTTCAGCAGCAGTACGCCCATCGCGATGGTGACCAGCGGGTTGATGAAGTAGCCCAGCGAGGCCTCGACCACGTGCCCGCTGTTCACGGCCCAGATGTAGATGCCCCAGTTCACGGTGATGACCGCGGCGGCCAGGACGACCAGCGCCAGCCTGCGCGGCTGGCGCAGCAGCTCGCCGGCCCAGGCCCAGCGTCGTACGAAGACCAGTGCGACGGCGACGAAGGCCAGGGACCAGGCCATCCGGTGGGCGAGTATCTCCACCGAGCCGGCGGGCTTCAGCAGGGGCCAGAAGAGGGGGACGAGCCCCCACATCCCGTAGGCCGCGAAGCCGTTCAGCAGACCGACCCGCTGCTCGCCCCTCGACTGTTCGGCCACGGGCCCCTCCTTCTCGCTCGTACACGCGAGCGCGTGTACGCAGAAGGTAGCGCCGACCGCCTCCGCCTGTCATGCCCGTATCGCCATACGGTCATGACGGGGGCGGAGGTGCGGTCGGGGGCGCGGTGTCGCGGTCAGTCCTTGAGCGCGGCGGCGACGGCCTCGGCCAGCGGGGTGGCCGGGCGGCCGGTCAGCCAGGAGAGGTCGCCGGAGGTGACGGCCAGCTCGCCCTTCTCGATGGACGCGTCCACCCCGGCCAGGATCGCGACGAACGGCCCCGGGAGCCCGGCCCCGGTGAGGATCTCGCCGTAGGTCTCGGCGGAGACGGGGGTGTAGGTGATCTCCCTGCCGGTCTGCCGGCTCAGCTCCGCCGCGTAGTCGGCGAAGCCCCAGGTCTCGTCGCCGCCCAGCTCGTACGTCGCGTTCTCGTGTCCCTCGCCGGTCAGCACGGCCACGGCGGCGGCCGCGTAGTCGGCGCGCGACGCGGAGGTCAGCCGGCCCTCGCCGGCCGCCTGGACGACGGCGGAGTGCTCCAGCACCGGGGCCAGGTTCTCGGTGTAGTTCTCGTGGTACCAGCCGTTGCGCAGCAGGACGTAGGGCAGGCCGGAGGCGAGCAGGACCTGCTCGGTGGCGCGGTGGTCGTCGGCGAGTGCCGCGGTCAGGCTGCCGGGGGCGCTGGTGTAGGCGAGCAGGGCGACACCGGCCGCGGCGGCCGCGTCGATGACGACCTGGTGCTGCCGGACGCGGCCCTTGTCGAACTCGTTGCCGGAGATCAGCAGCACCTTGTCGCCGGCCGCGAAGAGGCCGTCGAAGGTCTCGGGCGCGTTGTAGTCGGCGACCGCGAGCCGTACGCCCCGGGCGGCGAAGTCGGCGCCCTTCGCCTCGTCGCGTACGACGGCGGTGATCTGTTCGGCCGGGACCTTCTCCAGCAGCTGCTCCACGACGTGGCGGCCGAGGTGTCCGGTGGCTCCGGTGACGACGATGCTCATGATCTGGATCTCCTTGTGGGGTGCGATGTCGTCAACCCTAGAAGGAGCGCTAACTCTGCGAAAGTACCCACTTTGAAGTAAGGTACCAACATGGCAGTAAGTGCAGTCGGTGCGGCAAGTGCAGTCGGTGCGGCGAGTACGGCAGGCGCGCCGAGCAGCCCCGGAAGCGGCAAGTACACCGTCACCGAGGAGATGTGTCCCTACCGGCTGGTCCTGGAGCACGTCACCAGCCGCTGGGGTGTGCTCGTCCTGATCGAGCTGCTGGACCGTCCGTACCGCTTCAGCGAGCTGCGCCGGGCGATCGGCCGGGTCAGCGAGAAGATGCTGACGCAGACGCTGCAGACCCTGGAGCGGGACGGTCTGGTGCACCGGGACGCCAAGCCGGTCATCCCGCCGCGCGTCGACTACTCCCTGACCGATCTGGGGCGCGAGGCCGCGGAGCAGGTGCGCTCGCTGGCGATGTGGACCCATCGGCGGATGGACGACGTGGAGAAGGCGCGCCGCGCCTACGACGAGGCCCGGACCTGACGGCCCGGGCCCGGTCGGGAATCCTCGGCCCGGTCAGCCGACGACGGTCCAGGTGTCGCCTCCCGCCAGCAGCGCCGCCAGGTCTCCCTTGCCGTTCTGCTCGATCGCCGTGTCCAGCTGGTCGGCCATCTGCGTGTCGTAGACCGGCCGCTCCACCGAGCGCAGCACACCGATCGGGGTGTGGTGCAGCGTGTCCGGGTCGGCCAGCCGGGAGAGGGCGAAGGCGGTGGTCGGGGACGCGAGGTGGGCGTCGTGGACCAGGATGTCCGCCTCGTTCTCCGGGGTCACGGTGACCACCGTCAGATCACCGGTGTGCCGGTCGCGTACGACACCGCGCGAACCGTCCGCCCCGAAGCGGATCGGCTGCCCGTGTTCGAGGCGGATCAGCGCCTCCTGGGCCGACTGCCGGTCCTTCAGGGCCTCGAAGGCGCCGTCGTTGAAGATGTTGCAGTTCTGGTAGATCTCCACCAGCGCCGTGCCGGGGTGCGCGGCGGCCTGCCGCAGCACCTCCGTCAGATGCTTGCGGTCGGAGTCGATCGTGCGGGCCACGAACGACGCCTCCGCGCCCAGGGCCAGGGACACCGGGTTGAAGGGGGCGTCCAGGGAGCCCATCGGCGTCGACTTGGTGATCTTGCCGACCTCGGACGTCGGGCTGTACTGGCCCTTGGTCAGGCCGTAGATCCGGTTGTTGAAGAGCAGGATCTTGAGGTTGACGTTGCGGCGCAGGGCGTGGATCAGGTGGTTGCCGCCGATCGACAGCGCGTCACCGTCACCCGTGACCACCCACACGCTCAGGTCGCGCCTGCTGGAGGCGAGCCCCGTCGCGATCGCCGGCGCGCGGCCGTGGATGGAGTGCATGCCGTACGTGTTCATGTAGTACGGGAAGCGCGACGAGCAGCCGATGCCCGAGACGAAGACGATGTTCTCCCTGGCCAGACCGAGCTCGGGCATGAAGCCCTGCACGGCGGCCAGGATCGCGTAGTCACCGCAGCCGGGGCACCAGCGCACTTCCTGATCGGACTTGAAGTCCTTCATGGACTGCCTGGCCTCGGCCTTGGGGACGAGCGAAAGTGCCTCGATCGTGCCCGTGCCTTCCGTGGACGTCTCAGCCATCGATGGCCTCCTTGAGCGCCGTGGCGAGCTGCTCCGCCTTGAACGGCATGCCGTTGACCTGGTTGTACGAATGGGCGTCGACCAGGTACTTCGCCCGGACGAGCGTGGCGAGCTGCCCGAGGTTCATCTCGGGGATCACCACCTTCTCGTACTGCCTGAGCACCGCGCCGAGGTTGCGCGGGAACGGGTTGAGATGACGCAGGTGCGCCTGGGCGACCGACTCGCCGGCCGCGCGCAGACGGCGGACCGCCGCCGTGATCGGGCCGTACGTCGATCCCCAGCCCAGCACCAGCGTGCTCGCGCCGTGCGGGTCGTCGACCTCGAGGTCGGGGACGTCGATGCCGTCGACCTTGGCCTGCCGGGTGCGGACCATGAAGTCGTGGTTGGCGGGGTCGTAGGAGATGTTGCCGGTGCCGTCCTGCTTCTCGATCCCGCCGATACGGTGCTCCAGGCCCGGCGTGCCCGGGATCGCCCAGGGGCGGGCGAGGGTCTGCGGGTCGCGCTTGTACGGCCAGAAGACCTCGGTGCCGTCGTCCAGGGTGTGGTTGGGGCCCTGGGCGAACTGCACCCGCAGGTCGGGCAGCTCGTCGAGTTCGGGGATGCGCCAGGGCTCGGAGCCGTTGGCGAGATAGCCGTCGGAGAGCAGGAAGACGGGCGTGCGGTAGGTCAGCGCCATCCCGGCCGCCTCCAGTGCCGCGTCGAAGCAGTCGGCCGGGGTGCGCGGGGCGACCACCGGGACCGGGGCCTCGCCGTTGCGGCCGTGCATGGCCTGGAGCAGGTCGGCCTGTTCGGTCTTGGTCGGCAGACCGGTGGAGGGGCCGCCACGCTGGATGTCGATCACCAGCAGCGGAAGTTCGAGGGAGACGGCGAGACCGATCGTCTCGCTCTTGAGCGCCACGCCGGGGCCGGACGTCGTGGTGACCGCGAGGGAGCCGCCGAAGGCCGCCCCGAGGGCCGCGCCGATGCCCGCGATCTCGTCCTCGGCCTGGAAGGTCCGTACACCGAAGTTCTTGTGCCGGCTCAGCTCGTGCAGGATGTCCGAGGCCGGGGTGATCGGGTACGAGCCCAGGAACAGCGGCAGGTCCGCCTGGCGGGACGCGGCGACGAGCCCGTAGGACAGCGCCAGGTTCCCCGAGATGTTGCGGTACGTGCCGGTGGGGAACGCCTTCGCCGCCGGGGCGACCTCGTAGGAGACCGCGAAGTCCTCGGTCGTCTCGCCGAAGTTCCAGCCCGCGCGGAACGCGGCGATGTTGGCCGCCGCGATGTCGGGCTTCTTCGCGAACTTCGACGTCAGGAACTTCTCGGTGCCCTCGGTCGGCCGGTGGTACATCCACGACAAGAGGCCGAGCGCGAACATGTTCTTGCTGCGCTCGGCTTCCTTGCGACTGAGGTCGAAATCCTTGAGTGCCTCGACGGTCAGTGTCGTCAGCGGCACCGTATGGAGCTGGTAGCCGTCGAGCGATCCGTCCTCCAGCGGCGAGGTCTCGTACCCCACCTTCTGCATCGCCCGCTTGGTGAATTCGTCCGTGTTGACGATGATCTCCGCGCCGCGCGGCACGTCCCCGATGTTCGCCTTGAGCGCCGCCGGGTTCATCGCGACCAGAACGTTGGGCGCGTCCCCCGGAGTGAGGATGTCGTGGTCGGCGAAGTGCAGCTGGAAGGAGGAGACACCGGGCAGGGTGCCGGCGGGGGCCCGGATCTCGGCAGGGAAGTTCGGCAGCGTCGACAGGTCGTTCCCGAACGACGCGGTCTCGGAGGTGAAGCGGTCACCGGTCAGCTGCATGCCGTCACCGGAGTCCCCCGCGAACCTGATGATCACCCGGTCGAGGCGTTGTACGTCCTTCGCCCCGCCCGGTTTGCGCTGCTCTCCTACGACGGCTCCGTCGGCCTGTTCCGCTGCGCTGCTGACCTTGCTGGTCACTGAACTGGACCTCCCTCGAGGCGGCTGTCTGGGAGCGGCCTTTGCGAAGGCCCTCCCGAAATCAACCCTACGTCCGCAAGGGGCGCCTTCCCCGGGTCATCCGAGCGACGGTCACCGCTTCGGGGCGCTTGTGCGCCCGGAGGTGACACTCTCCCGACGGTCCGGCTCGACACGGTTCACTCGCCCCCGGCGCTTGCCTTGAAGACGTTCTGCGATCGCTGTCTGTTTCGGTGGTGCGGCGGTTCGGTGGTGCGGCGGTTCGGTGGTGCGGCGGTTCGGTGGTTCGCTCGGTTCGTTCGGTGCGCTTGTTACGTGTGGTGCGCTCGGTATGCGTGGTGCGTGTGGTGCATTTCCGTGCGTGTTCCGGTTCATGCGGCCGTTCAACTGAAACAGGTGCGGACACCGGTGTCAGTACGTCACGAGTTCAGGTAGGTGAGCACGGCGAGTACACGGCGGTGGTCCCCGTCGCTGGGGGACAGCCCGAGTTTCAGGAAGATGTTGCTGACGTGCTTCTCCACCGCCCCGTCGCTCACCACCAGCTGCCGGGCGATCGCGGAGTTCGTCCGTCCCTCCGCCATCAGCCCGAGGACCTCCCGCTCCCGCGGGGTGAGTCCCGTGAGCACGTCCTGCTTGCGGCTGCGCCCCAGGAGCTGCGCGACCACCTCGGGGTCGAGTGCCGTACCCCCCTGGGCCACCCGCACCACCGCGTCCACGAACTCGCGCACCTCGGCCACCCGGTCCTTGAGCAGATAGCCCACACCGCGGCTGGAACCGGCCAGCAGTTCGGTGGCGTAACGCTCCTCCACGTACTGCGACAGCACCAGCACCCCAAGGCCGGGGTGCGACTTGCGCAGCTGTACGGCGGCCCGCACCCCTTCGTCGGTGTGTGTCGGGGGCATCCGCACATCGGCCACCACGACGTCCGGCAGCGCGCCCTCCGCGTCCAGCTCCGTGATGGTCTTCACCAGGGCCTCCGCGTCGCCGACCCCGGCGACGACGTCGTGCCCGCGGTCGGTCAGCAACCGGGTCAGTCCCTCCCGCAGCAGCACCGAATCCTCGGCGATGACCACCCGCACCCTGTCCTCCACGATCTTCGGCCCCCCACAGCCCGGTGTCTCCAGACGGCTTCCGCACGGCTCGCCGTACCCCCACCGGGTACCCGCCCGTACGTATACGTCCAGCATTCCAGCAATCGGATCCGACCGCGGCGCGGCGACGGGAAAACGCGCACGGCATGCCGACTTTCGGCCTTCGGGCGCATTGTCGATTACGGGGGTCGTGTCTTACTCGGTTCTGCACGGAGCCCTGTCCCGGGTCGATCGCGGGCACCGGGTTCCGGCCGTCGGGGCGGAGGGTCAGCCCCGCCAGGGCAGCTCCGCCGTCACCAGGGTCGGCCCTCCGGGCGGCGAGTCCACCACCAGCAGCCCGTCCACCGCGTCCAGCCGTCCGGCCAGCCCCGCCAGCCCGGAGCCCGCGGACGCGTCCGCTCCACCGACCCCGTCGTCGAGGACCTGGAGCATCAGCCGGTCCTCCGCCCGCCACACGTCCACGGTCGCGCTCGTGGCCCGCGCGTGCTTGCTGATGTTCTGGAGCAGCTCGGAGACCGTGAAGTAGGCGATGCCCTCGATCGCCTGCGCCGGCCGCTCCGTCAGGTCCACATGCACCCGCACCGGCACCGTGCAGCGCGAGGCGACCGACGACAGCGCGGCGTCGAGCCCGCGGTCGGTGAGAACGGCCGGGTGGATGCCCCGGGCGAGATCGCGCAGCTCCTGGAGCGCCGTCTTCACCTCGCCGTGCGCGTCGTCCACCATCCGTGCCGCCGCCTGCGGGTCCTCGGTCAGCTTCTCCTTCGCCAGTCCGAGATCCATGGCCAGCGCCACCAGCCGCGCCTGCGCCCCGTCGTGCAGGTCCCGTTCGATGCGCCGCAGGTCGGCGGCCGCCGTGTCGACGACGACACCCCGGTCCGACTCCAGCTCCACCACCCGTGACGCCAGCCGCGACGGCCCCAGCAGCCCGTGCACCAGCAGCCGGTCCACCTGCGTCAGCGCCCGTACGATCCACGGCGTGGCCAGCGTGAACAGCAGGCCGACCAGCGCGGTGACGGTGATCTCGAACGGGTTGTCGAGGTAGACCCGGTGGTGCTCGTCGCCGTACAGCTGGAGACCGTCCTGACCGCCGTACATCGGGAAGACCCAGAACCACAGCGGGTACGTCAGCGTCGCCCACCCGTACACCCAGAAGGTCACCGCGACGCAGAACGAGAACACCGCCCACGGGAAGTGCAGCACCGCGTACAGCAGCTGCCGCCACGACGTGCCGCTCTTCAGGACCGCGCCCATCCACGCCCACGCGCCGCGCCCGCGCATCCGCAACGGCTCGGGTTCGGCCACCTCCAGGCCGAGCAGCCCGCGGGCCCGCGCCCGCTCCAGCGCCCCGAAGCCCCGGCAGCCGACCAGCCCCGCCGCCAGCACCGGGATGCCGAGGAAGGTCACCAGCAGGCCCGCGCCGACCGAGAGCATCGTGACGGCGTACGTGAACAGCAGAATGCTGATCGGCAGGCTCAGCAGGACATATCCGAACTCGCGCCAGGCGCGCGCCTCGAACGGCGCCCGCAGCACGGCCGGCAGCCGGTGGCGCCGCTCGTCGCCGCCGTGGCCCTGCCGGTGCTCCTGCCCGTAGGGCATCCCGTACTCCTGCCCGTACCGCGGTCCGTACTCGCTGGCCATCGGTGTCGTCCGTTCTGCTGGTCGGCGGGCCTGTTCCCGTATCTCCACCCTGCTCGATCGCAGGTCAGCGCGACATGGAGGCCGTCGGCGTCTTGGGCGGGGGGTTTTCCCCACCCCGCGCGCCGGGGTCACCTCCGCGGGGAGTCCTCCGCGCGCTCCCGCCAGGGCAGCTCCGCGGTCACCGTCGTCGGACCGCCCGGCGGGGAGTCGACGACGAACAGTCCGTCGACGGCGCCGAGGCGCTCGGCCAGGCCACGCATACCGCTGCCGCCGTCGAGCCGCGCGCCCCCGCCGCCGTCGTCCGAGACCTGGATGAGCAGCCGGTCGTCCACCCGCCACACGTCGACCGACGCCGACTTCGCCCCGCTGTGCTTGCTGACGTTCTGGAGCAGCTCCGAGACGGTGAAGTAGGCGATGCCCTCGATGGCCGCGGCGGGTCTCGACGTCAGCTCGGCCGTCACCTTCACCGGCACCGTGCAGCGCGAGGCGACCGACGACAGCGCGGCGTCGAGCCCGCGGTCGGTGAGAACGGCCGGGTGGATGCCCCGGGCGAGGTCGCGCAGCTCCTGGAGCGCCAGCTTCACCTCTCCGTGCGCCTCCTCCACCATCGCCGCCACGTGTTCGTCGGCCTGGCCCTCCAGCAGCTTCTCCTTCGCCAGGCCGAGCCCCATCGCCAGATTGACCAGCCGGGCCTGCGCCCCGTCGTGCAGATCGCGTTCGATGCGCCGCAGGTCGGCCGCGGCCGTGTCGACCACGACCCCCCGGTCGGACTCCAGCTCGGCGATGCGCCGCTCCAGCTCGTCGGAGGGCGACAGCAGCGCGCGCACCATCGCCCGGTCCGCGTTGGCGAGCCCGCGCGCCAGGAAGGGCAGCACGGGCCACAGCACGAAGAGCGAGGTCAGCGTGATGGTGAAGGTGAGAATGCCCCAGGGCAGCCGGATCACGTCGTACAGCGCCGCCCGCCAGCCCACCGGGTCCTTCACCATCATCCAGATCCGCTGGAAGACCCCCTCCGTCCGCTTCAGCGGCAGCGGGCTCGGCTCGTCGATCCGTATGCCGAGCAGCGTCCGCGCCCGGCCCCGCTCGAACCGGCCCAGCAGCCGCGACCCCATCAGCCCCAGCGCCAGCAGCGGCAGACCGACCACGGTGAAGGTGAGCACGCTGCTGACGAGCAGCGCCGTCGTCACGTAGACGAAGCCGAGCAGTGACATCGGCAGGTTCGCCAGGAGATGCGCGATCTCCTTCCACGTCTGCGGGGCGAAGGCGATACGGGCCGGAGGCAGCCGTCCGTCGTCGTCACCGGGGTCGGCGGCCTGCGCGCTCAGGTTGCTCTGGGGGCTCTGGGGGCCCTGAGGGCTTCGGAAGGCTCGCGTGTCCCGGGCGTTTCGGGGGCCGTGGACGTGATGGGTGTCTCCGGTGACGTCTCCGCCGTCGGAAGGCATGGCTGCGGTCATACCGGCCAGGGTGCCCGGCGCGGCGCCGCGACGCCATGAGGGCGGCCACCGCGACCGACGGGGGAAAACCCCACCGTCGGATCTCAACGAGTGACGGGCTGCTTACCGCTTCTTTATCAGGGCCTAGACTCCCGTGCGTACAGATCGTCGAACGCAGGGTTCACGAGGGTCACGAGTTCAGGGAGCGAGGGACGTTGCCGGAGACGTTGCGGGACACGCTGCGGGACCCGTCCGTCGTCGTCGCGGCGGACTACTTCCACTCCTATTCGGTCGTCGGACTGCTCGCCGTCGTCGGTGTGCTGTTCGTCGCCGTCGCCTTCGGGGCGGGCCGGCTGCTGCGCCCGGTGGTCCCCACCCCCGAGAAGCTCCTCACGTACGAGTGCGGCGTCGACCCCGTCGGCGAGGGCTGGGCCCACACCCAGGTCCGCTACTACGTCTACGCGTTCCTGTACGTCATCTTCGCCGTCGACTCGATCTTCCTGTTCCCATGGGCGACGGTCTTCGCCGACCATGGATACGGCGCGACGACGCTGGTGGAGATGTTCATCTTCCTCGGCTTCCTGACCGTGGGTCTGCTGTACGCATACAAGAAGGGCGTCCTGACATGGACGTGACCCCCGCCTCCCCCGAGCCCGTGCCGCTCCCCGAGCCGAAGCGGCTGGGCGCCCTCGCCCGGCTGGCTCCCGAGCCGATGAAGGTCGTGCTGAACTGGGGCCGCCGCTACTCGCTGTGGGTCTTCAACTTCGGCCTCGCCTGCTGCGCGATCGAGTTCATCGCCGCCTCGATGGCCCGCCACGACTTCATCCGCCTCGGCGTCATCCCCTTCGCACCGGGGCCGCGCCAGGCCGACCTGATGGTGGTCTCGGGCACGGTCACGGACAAGATGGCACCGGCCGTCAAACGTCTGTACGAGCAGATGCCCGAGCCGAAGTACGTCATCTCCTTCGGCGCCTGCTCCAACTGCGGCGGCCCGTACTGGGACTCCTACTCGGTCACGAAGGGCGTCGACCAGATCATCCCGGTGGACGTCTACGTCCCGGGCTGCCCGCCGCGCCCCGAGGCCCTGCTCCAGGGAATCCTGAAACTCCAGGAGAAGATCGCCCGCGAGTCGCTGGCCGAGCGCTACGGAACCACGCGGCCCTCCGCGGCCGCCCTCCAGAGCGGGCTGGTGCAGCCGCCGCCGGCTCCCGTCGCCGCGGGTGAGGACCGATGACCGCGACCGGCTGGCTGCCCGCCCCCGCCGACGAGCTCTTCGGCGCCGGGGCCACGGCCGAGGAGTCGTACGACGTCCTGACCGTCGACGTGCCGCCGGAGGCCTGGATCCCGGCGCTGCACGTCGCCCGCGACGAACTGGGCTGCACCTACTTCGACTGGCTGAGCGCGGTCGACGAGCCGGGCACCGGGTTCCGTGTCAGCGCCCACGTGGCGGCCCTGGGGCCGGTGCGCCGGCTCCTGGTGCGCACGACCGTCCCGCACGAGTCGCCGATGCTGCCGTCCGCCGTGGACGTCTACGCGGGTGCCGCCTGGCACGAGCGCGAGACCCACGAGATGTTCGGCATCGGCTTCGAGGGCCACCCGGCCCTGGACCACCTCCTTCTCCCCGAGGGCTTCGAGGGCCATCCGCTGCGCAAGGACTTCGTCCTGGCGGCGCGGGTCGCCAAGGCCTGGCCCGGCGCCAAGGAGCCCGGGGAGTCCGAGCACGGCGGCCCCAAGCGCCGCCAGATGCTTCCCCCGGGGGTCCCCGACCCGAACGAGTGGGGCCCGCTCAAGGGCCGGCTTCCCGCCGCCCCGGCCCGTCCGGCCCGCGCCGCGGGCCGCGCTCCCGGCGAACGCCCGGTACGCCGTGCCCGTACGGCCTCGGAGGGCTCGGCCAGCCAGACAGGCACGACGACCCCGACGGGTACGGACGCAGGCGCGGCCGCGGGTGCGGGTACGGGTGCGGCTGCGGCTGCGGGTACGAGGGCGGACACGCCCGGCACGGCCACCGGCCCCGGCACGGCCACTGGTCCCGGCACGGCTACCGGTCCCGGCACGGCCACTGGTCCCGGCACGGCTACCGGTCCCGGTACCGGCGGGGAGCCGACGGCGCAGACGCCCGCCGCGGCCCCGGCTCCCGCGCCCGGCACCGCCCGCCGGTCCCGCAGCGCGACCGGCGGGTCCGCCTCGCAGCGGACGGGAGCAGCGGGAGCAGCGGCAGCGGCAGGACCCACGGGAACGGCGGGAGCGCGTCGCTCCCGCTCGGCCACGGAGGGGTCCGCATCCCAGCGCGCCGAAACCCCGGCGGCTCCCGCCCCGGCCACGCCTGCCCGGCCCTCCTCCACCGGCCCCCGCAGCTCGGACGCCCCGTGGCACCACGCCCGCCCGGCCTTCGACGAACCGGAACCGAAGCCGGCACAGGAGCAGGCTCCCGAGCCGGAGCCCGCGCCCGAGCCCGGGTCGGCTCCCGAGCCGAAGCAGGCACCGACGCCTGAGTCGGTTCGCGAGCCGGAGCCTGCGCCTGAGCCCGAGTCCGCTCCCGGACCGGCGCCTGAGCCCGAGCCCGAGCCTGAGTCGGTTCGCGAGCCCGAGCCTGCGCCTGAGCCCGAGTCCGCTCCCGGACCGGAGCCTGAGCCCGAGCCTGAGTCGGAACGTGAGCCCGAGCTGGCGCCCGAGCCCGAGCCCGAGTCCGCTCCCGGACCGGCACCTGAGCCCGAGCCCGAGTCCGCGCCCGAACCGGCACCCGAGCCCGCTCCCGGGTCCGAGGTGAAGTCGGTGCCGGGCAAGGACCCCGTGTCCGACGAACCGACCCCCGACGCCCCCACCGACCCCCAAGGAGGCCCGCAGTGAACGACGCGCTGGATGTCGCCCTGCGACTCCTCGTCGTCTTCGGCGTCTTCCTCACCTTCCCCCTGATCGTCGGTCAGACCGAGCACAAGGTGATGGCCCACATGCAGGGCCGCCTCGGCCCGATGTACGCCGGTGGCTTCCACGGCTGGGCCCAGCTGGTCGCGGACGGTGTGAAGTTCGCGCAGAAGGAGGACGTGGTTCCGGCGGGCGCGGACCGCCGTGTCTTCCAGCTGGCCCCCGCCGTGGCCCTCCTGCCCTACCTCCTGGTGCTGCTCGCCATCCCGATCGGGCCGGGGGAGGGCGCGGTCGGCCAGGTCGTCGACGCGGGCATCTTCTTCGTGCTCGCCGTGATGGGTGTCGGTGTCCTCGGCTCCCTCATGGCCGGCTGGGCCTCCGCCAACAAGTTCTCCCTCCTCGGCGGCCTGCGCACCGCCGCCCAGCTCCTCGCCTACGAACTGCCGATGCTGCTCGCCGCCGCCTCGGTGGCGATGGCGGCCGGCACGGTCTCCCTGCCCGGCATCGTGGCCTCCTTCCACTGGTGGTGGCTGCCCTGGCAGCTCACCGGCGCGTTCGTCTTCTTCATCGCCGGCCTCGCCGAACTCCAGCGGCCGCCCTTCGACATGCCCGTCGCCGACTCGGAGATCATCTTCGGCGCGTACACCGAGTACACCGGTCTGCGTTTCGCCCTCTTCCTCCTCGCCGAGTACGCCGGAATCGTCGTCCTGTGCGCTCTGACCACCGTGCTCTTCCTGGGCGGCTGGCACGGTCCGTGGGGCGCCGAGGGGCTCGGCTGGGTCTGGACCCTGCTGAAGACCGCGCTGCTCGCCTTCGTCGTGATCTGGCTCCGCGTCACCTACCCCCGGCTGCGCGAGGACCAGCTCCAGAGGTTCTCCTGGACCCTCCTCGTCCCGCTCTCCCTCGCCCAGATCGCCCTCACCGGCATCGTCAAGGTGGTGATCTCCTAATGGCCCCCTTCCCCGGCTCCGGACTGGCCAAAGGCCTGGCCGTCACCCTGCGCACGATGACGAAGAAGACGGTCACCGCGCAGTACCCGGACGTCCAGCCCGACCTCCCGCCCCGCTCCCGCGGTGTGATCGGCCTGTTCGAGGAGAACTGCACGGTCTGCATGCTGTGCGCCCGTGAGTGCCCCGACTGGTGCATCTACATCGACTCACACAAGGAGACGGTCCCGCCGGCGGCCCCCGGCGGCCGTGAGCGCAGCCGCAACGTCCTCGACCGGTTCGCCATCGACTTCTCCCTGTGCATGTACTGCGGTATCTGCATCGAGGTGTGTCCTTTCGACGCCCTTTTCTGGTCCCCGGAGTTCGAGTACGCCGAGACCGACATCCACGAACTCACCCACGAACGCGACAAGCTCCGTGAGTGGATGTGGACGGTCCCGGCCCCGCCGGCGCTGGACCCGGCGGCGGAGGAACCCAAGGAGATCGCCGCCGCCCGCAAGACCGCCGAGAAACTGGCCGCCGCGCAGGACCGGCCGGACGAGCGGCAGGGGGAGCAGCCGTGACCCTCGCCGCCACCGCCGTCCCGCACGGTTTCCTCTCTCCGACGGGCGTGGAGATCGCCTTCCTCCTCGTCGGTCTGGTCACCTTCGGCGCCGCGCTCGTCACCGTCACCACCCGGCAGCTGGTGCACGCCGCCCTGTGGCTCGTGGTGACCCTCGGCGGCCTGGCCGTCGAGTACCTGCTGCTGACCGCGGAGTTCATCGCCTGGGTGCAGGTCCTCATCTACGTCGGTTCCGTCGTCGTCCTCCTGCTGTTCGGTCTGATGCTCACCAGGGCTCCGATCGGCCGCTCCCCGGACGCCGACTCCGGCAACCGCTGGGCAGCCCTCACGGTGGCCACCGCGGCAGCGGCCGCCCTGGTCTGGGTCGTCGTCGACGCCTTCCGGGCCACCTGGATCGACCTGGACGGAGAACCCGCCGGCACCACCCGCGTCACCGGCGAGAGCCTCTTCCAGAACTGGGTCCTCCCCTTCGAGGCCCTCTCCGTCCTCCTCCTCGCCGCCCTGGTCGGCGCGATCGTCCTGTCCCGCAAGGCGAAGGCGGACGCGACGGCGACCGCCTCCCCGCGCACCCCCGACCCGGACGGCGGCGCAGGCAGGCCGAACGGCGCCGGCAGCCCGGACCGGGCCCGGAGGGCCGCCGAGGCCGACCAGGAAGGCGTCCGCTGATGCACCTCGTCTATCCCGCCGTGCTCTCCGCCCTCCTGTTCTGCACCGGCCTCTACGGCGTCCTCGCCCGCCGCAACGCGATCCTGGTCCTGATGTCGGTCGAGCTGATGCTCAACGCCGTCAACCTCAACCTGGTCGCCTTCGACGTCTGGCTCAGCAGGACCGCCGAGGAGACCCTGCACTCCGGCCAGGCCCTGACCCTGTTCACCATCGCCATCGCCGCCGCCGAGATCGGTATCGGCCTGGCGATCGTCCTCGCCGTCCACCGCAACCGCGGCACCTCGGACATCGACAAGCTTCGCGACACCGCCGAGGGCCCCGGCAAGGACGGCCCCGACAGCGACGCCTTCGCGGCGCAGAAGGCCGACGACAAGGCCGGCGAGAAGGCTGAGGCCACCGCGTGACCACGACAACCCTTGCCGCGCTCGTCCCCCTCCTTCCCTTCCTGGGCGCCGCGGCCGGACTGCTCCTGGGCCGCACGGCCCCCGGCCTCGTCCGCCCGCTCGCCGTGCTGCCGACGCTGGGGGCGCTCGTCCTCGCCGTACTGGTCGCGGCGCGCCAGGGCGGCGGCCGGGCGATCGACGCCGCCACCGAACTCACGCCCACCGGCTCGGTGCCCATCGAACTCGCCCTGCACATCGACGGCTTCGCCGCTCTCGTCGCCATCCTGGTCGGCGTCGTCGCCACCTGCGTGCAGATCTATTCGACGGGCTACCTGCACAACGACCCGCGCTACCCCTCCTACGCCGCCCTCGTCTCCCTGTTCACCTCCGCGATGCTCCTGGTCGTCTACTCCGGCGATCTGATGGTGCTGCTGGTCGGCTGGGAGGTCATGGGCATCTGCTCCTACTTCCTGGTCGGCCACTACTGGGAGACACCGGAGGCCCGCGCCGCCTCCCTGAAGGCCTTCCTTGTCACCAAGCTCGGCGACGTCCCCTTCCTGATCGGTCTGTTCGCCCTCGCCACCGACGCCGGCTCCTTCCGGATCACCAAGGTCCTCGGCGCCGTCGCCAGTGGCGGCATCCACCACGTGACCCTGGTCGCCCTGCTGCTCCTGGCGGGCGTGGCGGGCAAGTCGGCGCAGTTCCCGCTGCACACCTGGCTCCCCGACGCGATGGCGGGCCCCACCCCCGTCTCGGCGCTGATCCACGCCGCGACCATGGTGGCCGCCGGTGTCTACTTCGTCGCCCGGCTCCTTCCGCTCTTCCAGGCCTCCGCGGCGGCCATGGTCGTCCTCGCCGTGATGGCCGCCGTCACCATGACGGGGGCGGCGCTCGCGGCGCTCGCCCAGGACGACATCAAACGCGTCCTCGCCTACTCGACGATCAGTCAGCTCGGCTACATGACCGGCGCCCTCGCCGTCGGCGACCGCGGTGCCGCCGTCTTCCACCTCCTGTCGCACGGCGCCTTCAAGGCGCTGCTGTTCCTCGCCGCCGGCGTGATCATCCACGTCACCGGCACCAACTCGCTCGCCGCCATGTCCCGGATGACGGGCCTGCGGGACCGCGTCCCGGACGCCTACTGGACGATGACCGTGGCGCTGCTCTCCCTTGCCGCGATCCCGCCGTTCAGCGGCTTCTTCTCCAAGGAGTCCGTCCTCGGCGCCGCCGAACACGTCATCGCCGGCCACACCGGGCACGCCCCCGTCGCCGCGGGCTGGACGGTCCTCGTCGCCGGCCTGGTCACCGCCCTGCTCACCGCCGGGTACGCGACCCGGCTGTGGCTGCTCGCCTTCCGCGGACAGGGTGCCGAGGTGCCGGGCCTCGCCTCGAGCACCGACCCCGGCCGGGCCGAGGAGCACCGGGTCCGCGAGCCCCTCACCATGACCGTGGTGCTGTGGGTGCTCGCCGTCCCGTCCCTCGCCTTCGGCGGGTTCGCCTATGCGTCACTGCCCGGCTGGTTCGACGGCCGCGACCTGACCCCGACGCTCACCACGTCCATCCTCGGCACGGGCCTCGCCCTGGTCGGCGGACTGGTCACCTACGGTGCCTGGCAGCGCGTCACGGCCCTCGCCCCCCGGGTGCCGCTCGGCGCGGTCGCAGCCCACCCCGGCGGCGACGCCGGACTCGTCGAGGCCGAGGCCATCGCCGCCCACGAGCCGGCCTACGGGGACATCGCCCAGGCCCCCGACCCGGCCGACCCCGGCCGCCTCCTGCTCGGCCCGCTGCACCGCCACGCGGCCGCCGGCTTCCACCTGGACGCCCTGTACGGCGTGCTGTTCGTCCGCCCGGTCCAGGCCGGAGCGAGCCTCGTGCGGTTCCTCGACCGCGAGGTCGTCGACACCTACGTACGTGGCGCGGGCGCCCTACCCCGCTGGCTCGGTGCCGCCGTACGACGGGCTCAGACCGGCAATGTGCAGACCTATGTGAGCGCGCTGCTCGCCGGCGCCGTCGTCCTGACGGTCGCCGCCGTCCTCGTCGCCACGGGAGCGTGAGCAGGCGTGATCGATATCAACGAGTCCGTGATGCAGTTCCTTCTGGCGTTCGTCGTCGTCGGCCCGCTCCTCGGTGCCGTCGCCGCCCTGCTGCCGGCCCCGCCCGGACTGAAGGGGAAGTCGCCCGAGCAGGCCGTGCTGCGGCACGGCGTGACCGTCACCGGCGTCGTCCTGCTGGCCGCGATCGTCCTGGCGCTCGGCTTCGACCACGACAACCCGTCGAAGATGCAGGCCACCACGGACATCAGCTGGATCCCCGCGCTCGACGTACGGATCCACCTCGGCGTCGACGGCATCTCCCTCCCCCTTCTGGTCCTGACCGCGCTGCTGACCTTCCTGTGCGCGCTGTACTCCTACTTCAAGCCGCCCGCGGGCCCGGCCCCGAAGGCGTTCGTCGCACTGCTGCTCGTCCTGGAGTCCGGCACCCTCGCCACCTTCGCCGTCCTCGACCTGCTGCTGTTCTTCCTCGCCTTCGAGACGGTCCTGATCCCGATGTACTTCCTCATCGCCCGCTGGGGCGGCGCCGGGCGGGCTCAGGCGGCCTGGAAGTTCATCCTCTTCACCCTGCTCGGTTCGGTCGTCATGCTGCTCGGCCTGCTCCTGATCGGAATCAAGGCGGGCACGTTCGACATGGTGGCACTCGCCACTGACAACGGCCGGTCGCTGACCACATCCGTGCAGGTCATCGCCGCTCTGGCGATCGGGATCGGGCTCGCGGTGAAGACGCCGATGTGGCCGCTGCACAGCTGGCTGCCCGACGCCCACACCGCCGCGCCGACCGTCGGCTCGGTCCTGCTGGCCGGCGTGCTGCTGAAGATGGGCACGTACGGGTTCGTGCGCATCCTCCTGCCGATCACGCCCGACGGCCTGAGCACCTTCGCGCCCTACCTCGCCGCCTTCGCCGTCGTCGGGATCGTCTACGGATCCCTGGCCTGCCTGGCCCTCGCCAAACAGGGTGCGAAGGGCGACCTCAAGCGTCTGATCGCCTACTCCTCCGTCGGCCACATGGGCTTCGTCCTGCTCGGCATCGCGACCATGACCCCGACCGGCGTGAACGGCGCCCTGTTCGCCAACATCGCCCACGGCCTCATCACCGGCCTGCTCTTCTTCCTGGTCGGCGCGCTGAAGGACCGCACCGGCAGCACGGACCTCGACACCCTCGCCGAGGGGACCGGAGCGGCGCTCTACGGCAGGGCCCCGCGCCTGGGCGGCCTGCTCGCCTTCGCCGCGGTCGCCTCGCTCGGCCTGCCCGGCCTCGCCGGGTTCTGGGGCGAGATGCTGGCGCTGTTCGGCGCGTTCGACCCGGCCGCGGGCCTCAGCCGCCCGGCCTTCCTCACCTTCATGGCGATCGCCGCGTTCGGCACGCTGCTCACGGCCGCGTACATGCTCATCGTGGTGCGGCGCGTCTGCATGGGCGCCGTCCCGTCGGACCCGCAGCGGACCGGGCGGCTCGCCGACGTCCAGGCCTACGAGTTCGCGGCCTGGACCCCGCTCGTCGCCCTCACCGTCGTGGCCGGACTGTGGCCGAGGGCCCTTCTCGGCCTGACCGACCCGGCCGTGCAGCAGCTCCTCGCAGGAGGCACCCGATGAGCGTCCTGGCCCTGCCCGCGGCCCAGCCCCTGGCCGAGTCCACAGCACAGACCGCCGCCCAGTCCATGGTCCAGTCCGTCGACTGGCTCGCCGTCGCGCCGCCCACCCTCGCGGCCGTGGTCGGACTGGCCGTCCTCGTCGCCGACCTGTTCCTGCCCGAGGCCAGGAAGGCCGTGCTCGGCTGGACCTCGGTCGCGGGACTCGCCGCGGCCGCGCTCCTGCTGCTGCCCCTGCGCGACGGCGACCGCTCCACCTTCTGCCTCACCGGCGAACCGGCGGTGTGCAGCTACACCGTGGACCGCTTCACCCTCGTCGTGCAGTTCCTGGTCCTCGGCGGCGCCCTCCTCGCGGCGCTCCTGTCCGTCACCACCCTGAAGGACGCCGACAAGGCGCTGCCCGAGGGGGAGTACTGGTTCCTGCTGCTCTCCTCCGCCGCGGGCGCCGCCCTGCTGCCCGCCTCCCGCGACCTCGCCACCCTCGTCGTCGCCCTGGAGGTCGCCTCCCTGCCCGCGTTCGCCCTGGTCGGCATCCGGCACGGCGACCGGAAGTCCTCCGAAGCGGCGCTGAAGTTCTTCCTGTCCTCGGTGACCGCGACCGCGGTCAGCCTGATGGGCATCAGCTTCGTGTACGCCTGCACCGGCAGCCTGTACCTCACCCAGGTCGCCGACCGCATCCAGCACGTCGACGGCCGCCTGCACACCCTCGCCGCGGCCGGCGTCGTCCTCACCCTCGTCGGGTTCGCCTTCAAGACGGCCGCCGTCCCCTTCCACTTCTGGGTGCCCGACACCTACGTGGGAGCCCCCCTCCCCGTCGCCGCGTACCTGTCGGTGGTCGGCAAGGCGGTCGGCTTCTCCGGGCTGATCCTCGTCACCGTCGTCGCCCTCCCGTCGTACGCCGACGCCTGGGGCCCGGCGCTGGCCGCGCTGGCCGCCCTCACCATGACCGTCGGCAATGTCGGCGCGCTGCGCCAGCAGGCCACGCGCGCGTACAGCGCGGTACGGCTGCTCGCGTGGTCGTCGGTCGGCCAGGCCGGCTATCTCCTCGTACCGATCGCCGCCGCCGCGTACTCCGACGACCCGCAGAAGTCGGTGGGCTCCACGCTCGCGTACGCCCTGATGTACGCGGCCGTGAACCTGGGCGCCTTCGCGGTGGCCGCCCTGGTCGGCCGCAGGAGCCCCCTGAACCGCCTCACGGACTACCGCGGCCTCTACGCCTCGAACCCCCTGGCCGCCCTGCTCCTGGCCTTCTTCCTGCTCTGCCTCGCCGGACTGCCGCCGGGCGTCATCGGCCTGTTCGCGAAGGTCACCGTGTTCTCGGCGGCCGTCGACGCGGGCCTGGGATGGCTCGCGGTGGTGATGGCCGTCAACGTGGTGATCGCGCTCTTCTACTACCTCCAGTGGACGACGCTGCTGTTCCGCGCGCCCGAGGGCGAGCCCGAGCGGCATCGCGTCCCGGCTCCCCTCACCGCCGCCGTCGCCCTGACCGGGGTCCTGGGCATCGCCCTGTCCGGCGCGCCGCAGCTGGTCCTGCGGTTCGCCGCCACCGGGCTGTTCTGAGACCGGCGCGCGGCGCGGGCCCGTCACCCGGACGGCGGACGCGCGCGGTCGTGGGCACAAGGGAACTCGGCGCTCCCGCCTGGCGTTGACGAGAGCGGGAGGGTCCACTGGACGTGACACGACACCAGTGGCATCGGAGACAGCAAGCAAAGGGTTCCCCTGCGGCACCACTTGGAGGGCGTACCGTGCACCGCCGGCACAACGGGCTCAGGACCGCAGTCCTTCTCGGGGGACTGTCCGCACTCATCATCCTGATCGGCAGCTTCTTCGGCCGTACGGGCCTGATCGTCGCGGTCGTCGTCGCTCTCGGCACCAACGCGTACGCGTACTGGAACAGCGACAAACTGGCGCTACGCGCGATGCGTGCCCGTCCGGTGAGCGAGTTCGAGGCCCCGGCGCTGTACCGCATGGTCCGCGAGCTCTCCACCCAGGCCCGCCAGCCCATGCCGCGCCTGTACATCTCCCCGACGGAGGCCCCGAACGCCTTCGCGACCGGCCGCAACCCGCGCAACGCCGCCGTGTGCTGCACCGAGGGCATCCTGCGGATCCTGGACGAGCGTGAACTGCGCGGAGTCATCGGCCATGAGCTCAGCCACGTCTACAACCGCGACATCCTGATCTCGTCCGTCGCCGGCGCCCTCGCGTCGGTGATCATGTTCCTGGTCAACTTCGCCTGGCTCATCCCGGTCGGCCGCTCGGACGACGACGACGGCCCCGGCTTCCTGGGCCTGTTGCTGATCATGATCCTGGGCCCGCTCGCGGCCACCGTCATCCAGCTGGCCATCAGCCGTTCCCGGGAGTACGAGGCGGACGCCTCCGGCGCCCAGCTCACCGGCGATCCGATCGCGCTCGCCAGCGCCCTGCGCAAGCTCGACGCGGGCACCAAGCAACTGCCGCTGCCCCCCGAGCCGCGCATCGAGACCGCGAGCCACATGATGATCGCGAACCCGTTCCGGCCCGGCCAGGGACTGTCGAAGATGTTCTCCACCCATCCGCCGATGGCGGAGCGCATCGCCCGGCTGGAGCGGATGGCGGGCCGCCGGGCGTAGGTCCGGCCGGCGCCCGCCGCGCACGGCCCCGGTCAGCGGCCGCCGAATCCTTCGTCCGTCGACACCACTTCCCGCCCCAGCGGCATGAGAGAGATCGGGATCAGCTTCAGGTTGGCCCAGCCGAACGGGATGCCGATGATCGACAGGAAGAGCGGGATGCTGGTGACCAGGTGCGCCAGGGCCAGCCACCAGCCCGCGAAGATCACCCAGATCACGTTGCCGATGAACGACCCGGCTCCGGCGCCCGGCCGTTCCACCGTGGTCCGGCCGAACGGCCACAGCACGAACCCCGCGATACGCAGCGACGCGATCCCGAACGGGATCGTGATGATCAGGACGAAGCAGATCAGGGCGGCGATCGTGTACCCGATGGCCATCCAGATGCCGCAGAAGATCAGCCACAGGATGTTCAGCAACAGGTTGAACAGTTTCATGATCAGTACCTCTCCCCAGGTGGCTGCGCGGACACCGCCCATTCCGGTCAAGTATGGGCGGGCGGAGCGCTCGACCGTGAGCTGCGGCAGCCTTGTGGCGTGATCGGGAACATCCGGAGACGAACATCCCCGGAATCCACGTGGCGCCACACCTCACCGCGTCGCCACGGCTCACCGCACCGCCGCACGGTCGCCGTCGTCACCCTCGCCGCCGCCACTGCCGTACGCCGTACAGGACGATCCCCGCGGCCAGTGCGCCCGCGCCCACCGCCACCGATCCCCACGGCAGCGCGAACGCCAGCACCACACAGCCCAGCAGCCCCGCCACCGGTACCACCCGCGCCGCCGGGGCCGGGTCGAGGGTCCAGGCCGAGGCGTTGGCGACCGCGTAGTACGTCAGTACGCCGAAGGAGGAGAAGCCGATCGCGCCGCGCAGGTCCACCGTGGCGGCGAGCACCGCGACCACCGCCCCCACGGCCAGCTCGGCCCGGTGCGGTACCCGGAACCGCGGATGCACGGCGGCCAGCGCGCCCGGCAGATGCCGGTCCCGGGCCATGGCCAGCGTGGTCCGGGAGACACCGAGGATCAGCGCGAGCAGCGACCCCAGGGCGGCCAGGGCCGCCCCGGCCCGGACGACCGGCACCAGCGCCGGCACCCCGGCCGCCCGTACCGCGTCCGCCAGCGGCGCCGCGGCGCGCGCGAGCCCGTCCGGCCCCAGCACGGACAGAACGGCCACCGCCACGCACGCGTACACCACCAGCGTGATGCCGAGGGCCAGCGGGACCGCCCGCGGAATGATGCGCGCCGGATCCCGTACCTCCTCGCCGAGGGTCGCGATGCGCGCGTACCCGGCGAACGCGAAGAACAGCAGCCCGGCGGCCTGGAGCACCCCGCCCACGCCCCCGGAGGCACCGGTGCCCAGCCGTCCGGCGGCGGACGCCCCGGACCCCAGGCAGACGACCACCACGGCGGCGAGCACGGCCAGCACCACCGTCACGATCGACCGCGTCAGCCACGCCGACTTCTGGACGCCGCCGTAGTTCACCGCGGTCAGCGCCACCACGGCCGCCACCGCCACCGCATGGGCCTGCCCCGGCCAGAGGTACGTGCCCACCGTCAGCGCCATCGCCGCGCACGAGGCGGTCTTGCCGACCACGAACGACCAGCCCGCGAGATACCCCCAGAACGCCCCGAGCCGCTCGCGCCCGTACACGTACGTGCCGCCGGAGGCGGGATAGCGGGCCGCGAGCCGGGCGGACGAGGTGGCGTTGCAGTAGGCGACCACCGCGGCCAGGGCGAGCCCGAGCAGCAGCCCGGAACCGGCCGCGCGCGCCGCGGGCCCCAGGGCCGCGAAGACGCCGGCGCCGATCATCGAGCCGAGACCGATCACGACGGCATCGCCCACGCCCAGCGTCCGCCGCAGTTCAGAGCCGGACTGTGTCATGGGCGGCACCCTACTGACCGTCGCAACCACCGGAAGGCGCGCCGGCGTCTTCCTGGCCGACACATCACGAACGGGCGCGACGAGAACGGCGGGACACGGTCCGGCCGGAAGAAAGTCACAGCGCCGGGACAGTGCAAGCACAACCTGGAGGGGCAGGTTCACGGCATGAGCATCATCAGCTGGATCATCCTGGGGCTGTTGGCCGGAGCCATCGCCAAGTTCCTGCTGCCGGGCCGTGACCCGGGCGGCTTCATCGGTACGACCGTGATCGGCATCGTGGGCGCGTTCCTCGGCGGCTGGATATCGGCCCGCTGGCTGGACCACCCGATCACCAAGAACTTCTACGACGGCGCCACCTGGGCGGCGGCGATCGGTGGAGCGCTCGTGCTCCTGATCGCCTACCGCCTGCTGTTCGGCAACTCGCGCGACTGATCCCGGCGCACGCGAGGGAGGGGTGGACACCGACGGTGTCCACCCCTCCCTCGCGTCCGCCCGACGCCGACGCGCCCGACGCGCCGGAACTACCGGTAGTTCACGAACTGAAGCGCGAAGTCGAAGTCCTTGCCCTTCAGCAGGGCGATGATGGCCTGGAGGTCGTCACGGCTCTTGGAGCTGACGCGCAGTTCTTCGCCCTGCACCTGGGCCTTCACGCCCTTCGGACCCTCGTCGCGGATGATCTTCGCCACCTTCTTGGCGTTCTCCTGGGAGATGCCCTCCTCGATGGTGGCGAAGATCTTGTACTCCTTGCCGGAGAGCTGCGGCTCACCCGCGTCCAGCGACTTGAGCGAGATGCCCCGCTTGACCAGCTTGGTCTCGAAGACGTCGAGGACGGCCTTCACCCGGTCCTCGGAGTTCGCCTCCATCAGGATCTTCTCGCCGGACCACGAGATCGAGGCGCCCACGCCCTTGAAGTCGTAGCGCTGCGAGATCTCCTTGGCGGTCTGGTTGAGGGCGTTGTCGACCTCCTGCCGCTCGACCTTCGAGACGATGTCGAAACTGGAGTCGGCCATGTCCTGTGGCTCCTTGTATCTGAGGGCGAATCGGGTCCGTACCGGCTGCGTACCGCCGTACACGGGGCTGCCGCCGAGCCCGCCGGGGATCGGGGCCGCATCCGCACAAGCCTAGCCACCCAGCCCCTCGCGGGTGGCGATCAATCGGGTGGCGAAGCACCCCTCCTCATCGGGTATTGTTTACGTCGTTGCCAGGGAGCACCGCCAACAGGGGGTGTGAAGGGCAGCAACCCCGGCGGTGTGCCCGAGCGGCCAAAGGGAGCAGACTGTAAATCTGCCGGCTTCGCCTTCCCAGGTTCGAATCCTGGCGCCGCCACCCGGAGGGAAACCCCCTCTGATCAGGTCAAGTACCTGATCAGAGGGGGTTTCTCGTTGTCCCGCCCCGTTCGATTCGGCGTGGACGAGGCATGGACGTGTCTCACCTCGTACCGCCCGTTTCCCACCGTCGATCAGTGCGTGTCCCCCAGGTGTCCCCCAGCGGTGAGCATGATCACTGGGGTTCGTTCCACAGGTCAGCGGCACCAGGTGTGTCCTTGCAGGGGTCCTGCATCACCTTGATCCGGCTCTGTTTCGTTGTGGATCGCTGCGTGTGGACCGGGCGTGGACCATCATTGCGAGACAAACAGCAGGTCAGCGCCCGGTCGAAGGATTGGCGCTGTTGCGACCAGGGGGTGCGGGGGCGCTGTGACGTGGGAGATGGCGGGCCCCCGCCCTCCGACTCGTTCCGGGGGGCGGGAGACCGGGGTGCTCATGTGATCAGTTGCTGTTTTTCATTCTGGAGCCGGTTCCTCCCGGCTCCTTCGGCGCCCAGTCGGGAGTACGGGTCGCGTCCTTGAAATCGGTCGACTTCATCAGAACCCGCCAGTCCTCCTTGCCCGCGTCGCCATCGAGCCGAACGGTGAACTCTTTGACCTGGCGGGTGTCATGGAAGTACAGGACCACGACTTGGCGCTCTGAGCCGTCGTCATAGAAATCGCCTGTCACATTGCGACGGGCGCCAGTACCGAAGCCCTTGATCCAGTTCTCGGCGGTCTTCCGGGAGTCCGTCTCGTTACTGTCGCTGGTCGCCAGCTTGCGAAGTTCATCCGTTTTGCCATCGGCGATGTCCCATACGAGCTTTTGCACCACCAGCAGAGAGCCGGTTGAGGGGTAGCCGACCACGTGCAACGGCTCGTGGTCGGCGTACGCCTGCTCGTAGGACGCGCCCGGCCCTCTGGCATCAGCAGCGCTGCTGTCGAGGACAGCACATCCAGACGTCAGCAGCACTGCTGCTGCCAGCCATCCGGCCGCCGTATGGCTCTGCTTCAACCTGGGCATCTCACTTCCTTGCTAATTGCGAGTCTTGGGCCTGACGATCGTGACCTTCTCGATCGGATTCGAGATGCGGAACTCGTGATCAGGAGGATGGAGGAGCAGGCGCTCGGGTTCCCAACTGGCCGTGTTTTATGTGGCATTCGAGCCGGAGCGCCCTGGCTTCGCTCGGATGCCCGGGCTGGAGACGTGCCAGGCAAGTTCATCCGGCGCGCCCTTTGGGTCAAGGACTACGACAGGTCCGAGGCACCACACGGGACGTACGAGCGCTCAGCACCCAGCGAAGCGGTCGATCCAGCCTCTGCGGCAGGTCGAAGGGGGTTTCTTCGTTTTCGATTCTGTTCGATGCGGCACCTGCTGAACTGGCTCGTGCATGGACGCCGTAGAAAGGGCTGACACATGACCGCGGTCCTCAGCACGTGGTGGGACAGCGTAGGACAGCGGGCCAGGCTGAGCGCCCGGGCGCCCGGGGCCATCGCCCCCATGGAGCGACCGACCTCGCTGGAGCGGGCGGAACTGCTCGGGCGGCTGCGTTGGGAAGTCATCCAGGGCGGCTCTCTTTTCCTGACCTATCCCCAACTGCTCGATGGCGCCGCCTTCGGAGTGCTCCGGCCCGCCGCACTGCTCGACGAGCTGGCCGTCCGGGCGATCGGCGGTGGCGCGGTACTGCCGATCCGGGTGAACTCCCGCAACGCGGACCTGGCCGGACAACTGATCGCGATGCTCTCGACCGGTTTCCTCTTCTCCTCCCTCCCGGTCCCCGACGAACAGTGCCTGCGGCTCCAGCGGGAGCTCGCCGTCCGCGCGGACGGCGAGGCCGCGGCCGCAGCCCTCGCCGCGGAGGGGCCCGTCGGCATGGCGGACCGGTTGCTGGCGGCGACCGGTGTCCTCGACACGCCGTTACGGCGGCGCACAGTCGCCCGGTGGCGGGACTGGCTGGAGGCCGCCGAGCGCGGACTGCTGGAGGTCAGCCCCCTGGTGACGGCCGATTACGCGACCGCGTACGCGCTGCGTCCCCCGCCGCGCCCGGAGGACGCGGCCAGCGACGAGGGCCGGGCGGTGCTCGCCGCCTGGACCAGCGGGGAGTTGGACGTGAACGGCCTGCCCAGCCGCAGCCGCCTGTACGAGAGCCTCGACCCCCTGCTTCGCTCCGGTGACCCCGCGGCGCGTGCCGACGCACAGACACTGCGAGAGTCCTTCGACGAGACGTACTACCGGGCCATCGCAGTGAGCGAGGGCTGCTCGCTCGGGCTGGCCTCGCCGCGACGCGGCATCCGGCGCCGAGAGGCGGCGACGCTGGTGGAGCAGACCCCGGTCGTGATCTATCCGACCCGGTTCGAGCTGCGGCTCGGCCTGATGAGCGGGGCGCAATGGCAGCGCTACACGGATGACGCAGCCGACGCCCTGGCCAACTGGTGGCACCGGCGTGACCTCGCGGCACTGCAGGAGGTCGGCGATCTGCTCGCGGAGCGCACGAAAGAGCCGCCGGCCGCCGACGCGCACGAGGTGCCAGTGACCCGTCTCCAGCGGTTCGTACGGTCCGCAAAGGGGGTCACCACCCAGACGGTTGCGGGCGGCGGAATGAGCCTGGCGACCAGCCTGCTCGGCCAGGGGATGCCCGAGGCGTTCGCCGCCGGCGCCGGCGGAGCGCTCGCGCCGGCCGTCGTTGCGGCCGTATCGGCAGGTGTGACCCGCCTGACCGACTTCCGAGGGCGGTACGACGTGATAGAGCTCCCCGAAGCGACAAGGGGAGGGTCCGATGGACACTGAGGCGCCACGCACACACACCCGCAAGGCCTACACGGACGCCGACGGCGGGCGCTGGTGCGAGGTCCATCTCGACACCTACCGCTTGCCGTCCGGCGCCGAGACCGTCCTGCACCGGATCCGCGTCGGCGGTGGCCGTACCGGAGTCCTGATACTGGTCCGACGAGGCGACGACATCCTGCTGGTCCGCCAGTGGCGGCCGACGATCGGCCGGTGGGCCTGGGAACTCCCGCGCGGCTTCGGCGAGACCGATCCCGTCTCCGACGCGCTGCGCGAACTGGCCGAGGAAGCGGGACTCGTCGGTTCGACAGCGGCTGTGGTGGCGTACCTGGACGTCGACTCCGGCATGCTGGAGAACGAGGTCGCCGTCGTCGAGGTCTCGGTCCAGGGCGACGCCCCACTGCGCCCCGACTCGGCAGGCGACGGCGAGATCGCCGCCGCGCGCTGGTGGAGTCCACGCGAAATCGCACAGGCGATCCGCGCGGGAGAGCTGCGGGACGCCTTCACGCTCGCCGCGCTCGGGGCATCCGGCGCGGCCCGCAGTCAGCCCTAGGGGAAAGGGCTCGGGACCCGCGGCGAGCAAGGGCCCGTGACCTGCGTGACGGCAGGTCACGAACCCTCGGCCGGGCGGGTCGGCGCGTGGTGCGGCCGGTCGGTTCGCGTGGGACGGTGTCAGCCGTCGGTTCGGCCGGCCTTTCCGTGCTCCTCCAGGGTCTCCTCGGGCTCGGGGCCCGCCGCCTGCTTCACGTCCGCCTCGACGTCGTTGCGCGACCTGCCCTCGTCCTTTGCGTAGTCGGTCAAGGAGGCCTGTACGTCCCGTGCCAGGTCCCGCCAGGCCCGCCAGGCGGTCTCGTACGTCTCGGTCTGCTGCTGCGTCCACGACGCGGTCGTGGGGGCGCCGTAGGTGTCCCGTAGCTGCAGGACCCTCAGATGCGCCTCGTTCGCGGCGCGCTGTTTCTCCACGAGTTCCTCGAAGGTGTCTGCCACGTGCACGGAGCCTAGGTACGCGAGCGGGTTTCCGCGCGTCGGCGCCCGCGACCCGCCCGAGCTCCGCCGGTACGGACGTATCCGCACAGCAGTTGTGCCGTCAGGACCCGTGCAGGGCACACTGATTCCATGTCCTCCCGCCGCAGAAGCTGCCCCGAGTGCCGTCGCGAGATCGCCGTGGTCGCGGGCCGGTACGCCCGGCACGACCCGCCCGGGGCACGGGAGAACGGCGCGCTCACCTCGTGTCCGGGCTCGCGCCGGGCCGCCTCGCTGGGCGCGGCCCAGCCCACGCTGGACGGGTACGCCGTACCGGAGTTCCCCGGCCAGATGCCGCTGTTCTAGAAGGCGAGTGCGGGTGTTCCGGAACACACCTGTGCCGTACGGCCGTTCGGGGGACCGCGGCGGTCGTACGCGGGGTGCTCAGTTCCCCGCCACCGACTTCACCGCGACCGACACCGGGGTCGACCCGCCGATCAGCTCCAGGACCAGACCGGCTGTCGCCGGAGTGTCCACCAACTCCGCCAGTACGGCGGCCACGTCGTCCCGCGTCACGGAACCGCGCCCGGTGTGCGCCTCCAGGCGGACCAGGCCGGTGCCGGCGTCGTCCGTCAGCGCACCGGGGCGCAGGATCGTCCAGTCCAGGCCCTGGAGGTTCCGCACGTACGTGTCGGCCGCGCCCTTGGCACGCAGATAGACGTCGAAGACGGCGTCGCCCTCGTGGGCCGGGTCCGCTCCCATCGAGGAGACGATCACCAAGCGCCGTACCTTCGCCCTGACCGCCGCGTTCGCGAACAGCACCGCCGCGGCCTTGTCCACCGTGCCCTTGCGTGCCGCGCCGCTGCCCGGACCGGCACCCGCCGCGAACACCGCCGCGCCCGCGCCCTGGAGGTGCGCCGCGACCTCCTCGACCGAGGCCGACTCCAGGTCGAGCAGGACCGGTTCGGCACCGGCCTCCCGCAGAGCGTCGCCCTGTTCGGCCTTACGGATGATTCCCGCGACCTCTTCCCCGCGCGCGGACAGCAGCCGCTCCAGCCGCAGCGCGATCTGACCATGACCACCAGCGATGACAATGCGCATGTCTTCGACCGTACGCCCGGACAGGCGGGTCCGCCGCACGGCTTCGGCCGTGTCGCCCGCACCCGGCGGCGGCGCCGACGACGGCCCCTTCCGGGTCGACGGCCCCATTCGCGTCGACGGTCCCGTCCGCGTCGACAGCACCCCGTCCGGGTCGACGGCCGCCCTCGCTCAGGACACCCCGCCGCGCCCCTGCCGCGGCAGCCCCGGCTCCATCGCCGCGGCCGGGTTGAAGTACTCCCGCACCGCGCTCGTCCGGGTCACCACCCGCCCCTGGTGCACCACGATCCGGCTGTACGCCGGTGACAGCACCTCCGTCAGCCGGCTGCCGCGCACGGCCAGGAGATCGGCCGGGAAGCCCGCCTCCACCCGGACCTCGGGCAGGCCCAGGGCGGCCCGCGCGGACGCGCTCACGGTGTCGTACGCGTCCTCGGGGTGCAGCCCGTGCCGGGAGGCCAGCAGGTAGGCCGCCTCCAGGGGGTCGCCGCGGCCCACGGGGTTCGAGACGTCCCGCAGCGCGCCGCTCCCGGCGGCGACGCGCACGCCGGCCGCGCGCAGCAGCCGTACCGGAGCGGTACCCCGCCGGTCGACGCCTCCGCAGCCGCCCTGCGGCAGGCACACCACCGTCACCCCGGCCGCCGCCAGCTGGTCCGCGACGCGCGAGACCGCCTCGACGGGCAGCCGGCCGAGGCCGCCGCAGGGGCCGAGGGTCACCCCGGGCCGCAGCCCGCCCGCCATCGCCGCGAGCCGGGCGAGGCGGGCCGGGTCGGCCGCGTCGGTGTGCAGGTCGACCGGGCAGCCGTGCTCCGAGGCGACCTCCAGCACGGCCTCGACATAGCCGGTCGGATCCACGTCCAGGTCCGGGCAGCCGCCCACCACGGAGGCACCCATCTTCATCGCGTCCCGCAGTACGGCCAGGCCGTCGGCCCCGGCCACGCCGGTCAGCAGCCGTGGCATCGCCACCGTCGTCAGCGCGGTGAGTCCGCGCAGCGAGCGCCGCGCCTGGAGGACGGCGGCCAGCGCGCTCAGCCCCTGGACGTCGCCCACGCGCACGTGCGCCCGCAGCGCGGTGGCCCCGTGCCCCAGTTGCACCAGCGCGGCCTCCGTCGCCCGGCGCTGGACGTCCCGGGGGTCGTGCGAGACCGGTCCGCACTCGTCGGCCGAGAGCGCGGTGTCGGCGTGGGCGTGCGGTTCGGCCGGGGCCGGCAGGAGCAGATAGCCGTCGAGATCCACCCGGGCGGCGCATCCGCGGGCCGCCTCCGCCGCCAGGCTCCCGGCGGTGCCGACCGCCTCGATACGTCCGCCGCCCAGCCGTACGTCCACGGCCCGGCCGTCCGTGAGCCGCGCCCCGCACAGCAGCAGGGGAGCCGATTCGGCCTGGTCCGGATATCCCGAGAATTCCGACCGTCCCGAGGGCTCCGATGGCGAAGAGGGGGACGGGGAGGAAGACGACGAGTGGGGCTGCTGCGGCTGGCTGTCGGGCATCGCGCTCCAAGGACTCGGGGATCGGGGCCGGCTCAGGGCCGCGCACGGACGACTGGGCGCAAGATCACGCAGAGTGAGTCGAGCCTAGGGCGGCCGTCTGCCCGCGTCGGGGAGGAGCGCAATAGTCGTACCGGTGTGGCCCTGGCGTCGTTCCGCTGTGATCCTGCCTACAGAAAGCCGACGTGAGCGTGGTGAAAGCGAATCGGGAGAGGCGCGTGGGGCCTGTGAACGGAACTCGTGGGGCCCGTGAGCGGAACTGTCGCATCCGCTCCGTATCCGCTGCGTATCCGTTTCGGCCGCGTCCCGGAGCCTTCCCGGACCCGCCCCGGACCGTTCCCGAACCCCTCCCGGACCCGTCCCGCACGGGCCTCGCGCCGGCCCTGGCCCAGGGCCCTGCCCGGGCCCCGTGAGCCGGAGCGGAACGGATTTGGGTGAACGGCGGCGGACCGTGTAATGTCTTCATCGCTCGCCCCAATAGCTCAGTCGGCAGAGCGTCTCCATGGTAAGGAGAAGGTCTACGGTTCGATTCCGTATTGGGGCTCTGGTGGGAGAGGTCCCCGTCGCAAGACGGGGTCCGATCGCATCAAAGCGGTGTAGCTCAGTCGGTAGAGCAAGCGGCTCATAATCGCTGTGTCACCGGTTCAAGTCCGGTCACCGCTACTGACAGTAGCCGATTGTGGGGTCGGTCCTTCGATCGGCTACTCTTTCTTGCGTTAAATAAGTCCTATCCGTTCGTCAAGGAGCACTCACGTGGCTGCCACCGACGTCCGCCCGAAGATCACGCTGGCCTGCGTGGAGTGCAAGGAGCGGAACTACATCACCAAGAAGAACCGGCGTAACAACCCGGACCGACTGGAGATGAAGAAGCACTGCCCGCGTTGCAACGCGCACACCGCGCACCGCGAGACGCGATAAATCAGGCTCGTACACGAGGCCGCCCCCGCAGTCAGGGGGCGGCCTCGTGTCGTTTCGGCGGGCCGTCGGGCCGGCGCCGATCACAGCAGTCGACAGCACATCAGCAGGAGGTGCCGGGCCATGGCGCTCGATCAGTCCTTCGTGGGGCGGACCTATCCGCCCACCGAGCCCTACGAGGTGGGGCGGGAGAAGATCCGAGAGTTCGCGGAGGCGGTGGGTGACACCAATCCGGTGTACACGGACCCGGAAGCCGCCAAGGCGTTCGGCCACCCCGATGTGATCGCTCCGCCGACCTTCGTCTTCGCGATCAGCTTCAAGGCCGCGGGCCAGGTCGTCGAGGACCCGCAGCTCGGGCTGGACTACAGCCGGGTGGTGCACGGCGACCAGAAGTTCGCCTACACCCGCCCGGTGCGGGCCGGCGACCGGCTGAGCGTCACCTCCACCATCGAGGCGATCAAGTCCCTGGCCGGCAACGACATCCTGGACATCCGTGGCGAGGTCCACGACGAGGCCGGCGAGCACGTCGTGACCGCCTGGACCAAGCTGGTGGCCCGTGCGGCCGAGGAGGCGTGAGGAACCGATGACGGCGAAGATCGCTTACGACGATGTCGAGGTCGGCACCGAGCTGCCCGCGCAGACCTTCCGGGTGACCCGTGCCGACCTGGTCCGGTACGCGGGAGCCTCCGGCGACTTCAACCCGATCCACTGGAACGAGAAGTTCGCCAAGGAGGTCGGCCTCCCGGACGTGATCGCGCACGGCATGTTCACCATGGCCGAGGCGATCCGGGTGGTCACCGACTGGACCGGCGACCCGGGTGCGGTCGTCGAGTACGGCGTCCGGTTCACCAAGCCCGTGGTCGTCCCGAACGACGACGAGGGCGCCACCGTGGAGGTCAGCGCCAAGGTCGCGGCCAAGCTCGACGACGACACCGTGCGCGTGGACCTGACGGCCATGTGCGCCGGACAGAAGGTGCTGGGCATGTCCCGGGCGGTCGTGCGGCTGGCCTGACGGCGGCAGGCGTCCGGGCGGGCGCCGTACATGCGGTAAGGGGCGCACTCACGGCGAGGCGCCCCTTACGCATGGAGTGGTGACCGGACGGTACGGGTCTCGGCGCCGCCCCTTGACCAAGTTAGTGATTGAGTACTAACTTCGTATGCGTGGTCAGGATGAGTGCAGAAGAAAGGCGCGAGAGCGTCATCCGCGCGGCGACGGCCGAGTTTGCGACGGGCGGCTATCACGGCACGTCCACCGAGGCGATCGCCAGGCGTGTCGGTGTCTCGCAGCCGTATCTCTTCCGGCTCTTCCCCGGCAAGAAGGCGATCTTCCTCGCGGCCGTGGAGCGCTGCATGGCGGACGTGACCCGTACGTTCGCGGAGGCGGCCGAGGGGCTGGAGGGCGAGGAGGCCCTGCGGGCCATGGCGAACGCCTATACGGCGCTCATCATCGAGCGTCCCGAGCAACTGCAGATGCAGATGCAGATGTTCGTCGCGGTGTCCGCCGCGGAACAGGCCGGCGATCGCGAATTCGGCGAGTCCGTACGGGCGGGCTGGATGCGCCTGTGGGACACGGTGCACCTGTCGCTGGGTGCGGAGGTCGAGGGGACGACCACCTTCATGGCGTACGGCATGCTCATCAACTGCCTGCTGGCCATGGGGTTTCCGCCCGGACACCGGGTGTGGGAAGGGCTCTATCCGGAGGCCCGGCTCAAGGGCCGGCTGGAGAAGTGACGGGCGGGAAAGCGGCGGGTGGAAGGGGAGTCCGGTCGCAGGCCGATCGCGGGGCTTTCCCATGGGTGTGAAAGTTAGTCAGCAATAACTAATTTCCAGCGGACCTCGACGGTCGGGAACGAACACGCCTCGACTGCCGGGAACGAAAAAGACGCTCTGGGGGAGCGATGTCACAGCAGACCGCGGCACAGCAGACGGCGCACAGCGCACGTCGCGGGGGAACCGTGTGGGCCCTCGTCATCACCAGCGTCGCCGGATTCATGGCGGCCCTCGACAACCTCGTCGTCACGACCGCCCTGCCCTCCATCCGGGAGGACCTCGGGGGCGCGCTGGGCGACCTGGAATGGACCGTGAGCGCCTACACGCTCACCTTCGCCGTCCTGCTGATGTTCGGCGCGGCGCTCGGCGACCGCTTCGGACGGCGCCGGATGTTCCTGGCCGGGCTCGCGGTCTTCACCGCCGCGTCCGCCGCCGCGGCCATGTCGCCCGGCATCGGCTCCCTCATCGCCGCCCGCGCCGTGCAGGGCATCGGCGCGGCGATCATGATGCCGTTGACACTGACCCTGCTGACGGCGGCCGTGCCCGCCGCCAAGCGCGGGATGGCGTACGGCATCTGGGGTGCCGTCAACGGGCTCGCCGTCGCCTCCGGGCCGCTCATCGGCGGCACTCTCACCGAACACATCTCCTGGCACTGGATCTTCTGGCTGAACGTCCCGCTGGGCCTGGCCCTGCTCCCGCTCGCCCGCCTGCGCCTCGCCGAGTCGTACGGCACCGGTGCCCCGCTCGACGTCCCCGGCACCCTGCTGGCCAGCGGCGGCCTCTTCGGCGTCGTCTACGGCCTGGTCCGCGGGCCCTCCGACGGCTGGACCGGCTCCCTCGTCCTGACCGGCCTGTTCGCGGGCGGTGCGCTGCTGGCCGGGTTCGTGCTGCACGGCAGCCGCGCCGCGAACCCGATGCTCCCGATGCGGCTGTTCCGCTCCCGCGCCTTCGCCGGGATCAACGCCGCGAGCATGCTGATGTTCCTCGGGATGTTCGGTTCGATCTTCCTGCTCAGCCAGTACATGCAGGGCGTGCTGGGCTACTCGCCCACCGAGGCCGGCCTGAGGATGCTGCCGTGGACCGGCATGCCGATGCTCGTCGCGCCGGTCGCCGGGATCCTCTCCGACCGCATCGGCGGCCGTCCGGTCGTCGCCACCGGCCTCTTCTTCCAGGCCGCCGGCCTCGGCTACCTGGCCTCCGTGGTCACCGCCGACGTCTCCTACGCGGTCCAGCTGCCCGGTCTGATCCTGAGCGGCATCGGGATGGCCCTCTACTTCGCCCCGGCCGCCAACCTGGTGATGTCCAGCGTCCTGCCCGAGGAGCAGGGCATCGCCTCCGGCGCCAACAACGCCCTGCGCGAAGTGGGCGGTGCGCTCGGCATCGCCGTCATGGCCTCGATCTTCTCCGCCCAGGGCGGCTACGAGTCCGCCGAGTCCTTCGTCGACGGCCTGCGGCCCGCCCTGGTCACCGGCTCCGGTGCGGTGGTCCTGGCCGGCCTGGCGGCGCTGCTGATCCCGGCCGGACGGCGGACGGCTGCGGCGGCGGTGACGGACCGGGCCGCGGAGGGTGCGGCGGACGGTACGGCGGCGCGTCCCGTCGAGGCCCTGGAGCCCACCGCGCGCTGAGACGGACACGCGCGTGCACGAAGACGACCGACCGCGTACGGCCCCGTCCACGGCGACGGGGCCGTACGCATGGGCGCGGTACGGGGACACCGGCGCGGGGGGCGGGCGGTACGCGCGCGTGCCGGGCGGGAAGGGGAGTACGCGCGCGTGCAGGGCTGGAGGGGTACGTACCGGCGCCACCGGCGGTGGGTGGGCCGGGCTGCCGGTGGCGTCTCGTAGTCTTGGGCGCGTGCAGGAACTCCACGACGCCCCCCTCGCCCCGCTGACCACCTTCCGGCTGGGCGGTCCCGCGACCCGGCTGGTCACCGCGACGACCGACGCCGAGGTGATCGAGGCCGTCCGTGAGGCCGACGACAGCGGCACGCCGCTGCTGGTCATCGGCGGCGGGTCGAACCTCGTCATCGGCGACAAGGGCTTCGCCGGGACCGCCCTGCGCATCGCCACCCGTGGGTTCGAGCTGCGCGGGACGACGCTGGAGCTGGCCGCCGGCGAGATCTGGACCGACGCCGTCGCCCGCGCGGTGGAAGCCGGGCTCGCCGGGATCGAGTGCCTCGCCGGCATCCCCGGATCGGCGGGCGCGACCCCGATCCAGAACGTCGGGGCGTACGGGCAGGAGGTCTCCTCGACGATCACCGAGGTGATCGCCTACGACCGCCGGGCCGGCGAGACGGTCGCCCTCACGAACGCCGACTGCGTCTTCTCGTACCGGCACAGCCGCTTCAAGGCGGACCCGGAGCGGTATGTCGTACTGCGCGTCCGTTTCGAGCTGGAGGACGCGGACGGACTGTCCGCGCCCCTGCGCTACGCCGAGACCGCCCGCGCGCTGGGCGTGGCACCCGGCGACCGCGTACCGCTGGCCCGCGCCCGGGAGACCGTGCTGAAGCTGCGCGCGGGCAAGGGCATGGTCCTGGACCCCGAGGACCACGACACCTGGTCCGCCGGGTCCTTCTTCACCAACCCGATCCTCACCGACGCCGACTTCGCCGTGTTCCGGGCACGGGTGCGCGAGCGCCTGGGCGAGGACGCGGAGGCGCCCGCCTACCCGGCGGGGGAGGGGCACACCAAGACCTCCGCGGCCTGGCTGATCGACAAGGCCGGTTTCACCAAGGGCTACGGCACCGGGCCCGCCCGCATCTCCACCAAGCACACGCTCGCCCTCACCAACCGCGGCACGGCCACCGCCGAGGACCTGCTGGCACTCGCCCGCGAGGTGATCGCGGGGGTGCGCGAGGCGTTCGGGATCACACTGGTCAACGAGCCGGTGATGGTGGGGACCAGCCTGTAGCCGGCCGTGCCGAGGCCGGGGCCTAGTAGGCCAGGCCCACCCCCTGCTTCACCGTGGCCGGGTCACCGATCATCGCCAGCATCGCGTGGGCCACGTCGGCGCGGGCGATGAAGCGGCCGCCGGGCGGGAAGCCGCCGACCACCGTCCGGTACCTCCCGGTGAGCGGTTTGTTCTGGAGCCGGGGCGGCCGTACGACCGTCCAGTCCGTGGCGCTGCCCGCCAGCTCCGCCTCCATGGCGCGCAGATCGGCGTACACGTCCTTGAGGGCCGCCGAGACCAGGCCGCGCATGGTGCGGTCGAGGAAGCCGTCGCCCTCGGGCTCGGGGCCGACCGGACCCGCGCTCACCACGAGCAGCCGCCGTGCGCCCTCCGCCTCCATCGCCGCCAGCACCGTGCGGGTCAGCCGGGCCGCGACCCCGGCGTCCTTGCGGCTGCGGGCTCCGAGGCCGGACAGCACCGCGTCCCGGCCGGCCACCGCGGGCCGCAGCTCCGCCGGGTCCGACAGGTCCGTACGGAACACCTCCAGGCCCGCGCCGGTGACCGTCAGCCGGGCGGGGTCACGGACGACGGCCGTGACCCGGTGTCCCGACGCCAGCGCCTGGCGGACGATTTCCTGACCGATGCCTCCGGTGGCACCGAGAACGGTGAGGTTCATGACCGTCTCCCGTACTGTTCCAGATAGGTGGGTGAGCGTTCACTCACCCTTGTTCCCTCAGGGTGAGCAAGTACTCACCCACTAGTCAAGACCTGGCCGGGGCCGGGAAGGACGCGTCGTGAAATCCTTGGGTCCCATGCAGCAGAAACAGGCCGTACCGGCCCGGGTCAGGATTCTCGACGCCGCGCACGAACTGATGCTCACGCTCGGACTGGCCCGCGCCACGACGAAGGAGATCGCCAGGGCGGCCGGCTGCTCCGAGGCGGCCCTGTACAAGTACTTCCCGAGCAAGGAGGACCTGTTCATCCGTGTGCTCGCGGAACGGCTGCCCCGGCTGACCCCGCTGCTGAGCGCCCTGACCGCCGACCCCGGCCGACGCAGTCTGGAGGAGAACCTCACCGAGATCGCCCGCCAGGCGGCCCTGTTCTACGAGCAGAGCTTCCCGATCGCGGCCTCCCTGTACGCGGAGACCCAGCTCAAGCGGCGGCACGACCAGGCGATGCGGGAGATGGGCACGGGACCGCACCGGCCGATCGAGGGTCTGGACGCCTACCTCCGCGCCGAGCAGGACGCCGGGCGGGTCGGCCCCGACGCCGACACCCGCACCGCCGCGTCCTTGCTGCTGGGCGCGTGCGCCCAGCGCGCGTTCGCCTACGACGCGACGCCCGACGGAGCCCGTCCGCCGCTGGACGACTTCGCCCGGCGCCTGGCCCGCACCCTCCTGGCCGGAATCGCCCCCGCGACGGAGCCGGCCGGGACGGTCTGAAGGGGTCGGACCGTCAGGCCGTCAGCCAGTCGTCGATCCCCGACAGCATCCTCTGCTTCACGTCCTGCGGTGCCGCCGAACCCCGTACGGACTGCCGGGCCAGTTCCGCGAGCTCCGCGTCCGTGAAGGCGTGGTGGTGGCGGGCGATGTCGTACTGGGCGGCCAGCCGGGAGCCGAACAGCAGCGGGTCGTCGGCGCCCAGCGCCATCGGGACGCCCGCCTCGAACAGGGTGCGCAGCGGGACGTCCTCCGGCTTCTCGTAGACGCCGAGTGCCACGTTCGAGGCCGGGCACACCTCGCAGGTCACCCCGCGGTCGGCGAGCCGCTTCAGCAGCCGGGGGTCCTCCGCCGCGCGCACCCCGTGCCCGATCCGGGTGGCGTCCAGGTCGTCCAGACAGTCGCGTACCGAGGCCGGGCCGGTCAGCTCGCCGCCGTGCGGCGCCGCCAGCAGGCCGCCCTCGCGGGCGATGGCGAACGCGCGGTCGAAGTCCCGGGCCATGCCCCGGCGTTCGTCGTTCGACAGCCCGAATCCGACGATCCCCCGGTCCGCGTAGCGCACCGCCAGGCGGGCCAGCGTACGGGCGTCCAGCGGGTGCTTCATCCGGTTCGCGGCCACCAGGACCCGCATGCCGAGCCCGGTCTCGCGCGAGGCGGTGTCCACCGCGTCCAGGATGATCTCCAGCGCCGGGATCAGCCCGCCCAGGCGCGGCGCGTACGAGGTCGGGTCGACCTGGATCTCCAGCCAGCCCGAGCCGTCCCGCACATCCTCCTCGGCCGCTTCCCGGACCAGCCGCTGTATGTCCTCCGGCTGCCGCAGGCACGAGCGGGCCGCGTCGTACAGGCGCTGGAAGCGGAACCAGCCCCGCTCGTCGGTCGCCCGCAGTCTCGGCGGCTCCCCGCTCGTCAGCGCCTCGGTGAGCGCGTCGGGCAGCCGCACCCCGTACTTGTCGGCCAGCTCCAGCACGGTGCCGGGCCGCATCGACCCGGTGAAGTGCAGATGCAGATGGGCTTTCGGCAGCTCAGAGACATCACGTACAGGTACACGCTCCATCCAAGGATCCTGCCGTACGTTCCCGCCGTCCCGGTAGCGGTTTCCCCGATCGTGGTCTTGCTCGCACAAAGGAACACAACGGAACAGGGCACCCGGGACCGATGTCCCGGGTGCCCTGTACGGCTTCTGCGGGCGAAAACTCAGTCCCGCGCCTCGGCCAGCAGCTTCTGGATCCGGCTGACGCCCTCGACGAGGTCCTCGTCGCCGAGCGCGTACGACAGCCGCAGGTATCCCGGCGTGCCGAAGGCCTCGCCCGGAACGACCGCGACCTCGGCCTCCTCCAGGATCAGCGCGGCCAGTTCCACGCTGTCCTGCGGGCGCTTGCCGCGGATCTCCTTGCCCAGCAGGCCCTTCACCGACGGGTAGGCGTAGAACGCGCCCTCGGGCTCGGGGCAGAGCACGCCGTCGATCTCGTTCAGCATCCGCACGATCGTCTTGCGGCGCCGGTCGAAGGCCTCGCGCATCTCGGCGACGGCCGACAGGTCGCCGGAGACGGCGGCCAGGGCGGCCACCTGGGCGACGTTGGAGACGTTCGACGTGGCGTGCGACTGGAGGTTCGTGGCCGCCTTGACGACGTCCTTCGGGCCGATGACCCAGCCCACGCGCCAGCCCGTCATGGCGTACGTCTTGGCGACACCGTTGACCACGATGCACTTGTCGGCCAGCTCGGGCACGACCACCGGCAGGGAGTGGAACTCCGCGTCGCCGTAGACGAGGTGCTCGTAGATCTCGTCGGTCAGGACCCACAGGTCCTTCTCGGCGGCCCAGCGGCCGATCTCCTCGATCTGCTCGCGGGTGTAGACCGCGCCGGTCGGGTTGGAGGGGGAGACGAACAGCAGCACCTTGGTGTTCTCGGTGCGGGCCGCCTCCAACTGCTCCACCGAGACCCGGTAACCGGTCGTCTCGTCGGCGACGACCTCGACCGGGACACCGCCGGCCAGCCGGATCGACTCCGGGTAGGTGGTCCAGTACGGCGCCGGGACGATGACCTCGTCGCCCGGGTCGAGGATCGCGGCGAACGCCTCGTAGATCGCCTGCTTGCCGCCGTTGGTCACCAGGATCTGGGACGCGTCGACCTCGTAGCCGGAGTCGCGCAGCGTCTTCGCGGCGATGGCGGTCTTGAGCTCGGGCAGGCCGCCGGCCGGCGTGTAGCGGTGGTACTTCGGGTTCTTGCAGGCCTCGACGGCCGCCTCGACGATGTAGTCCGGAGTCGGGAAGTCGGGCTCGCCGGCGCCGAATCCGATCACCGGACGCCCGGCGGCCTTCAGGGCCTTGGCCTTGGCGTCCACGGCGAGGGTCGCGGACTCGGAGATCGCGCCGATGCGGGCGGAGACCCGGCGCTCGGTGGGAGAGGTTGCAGCGCTCATGGACCCCATCGTTTCAGACCGGAAACGCCCCCGGCACGCTGGTTTCACAGACTGAACAGGACCGGGCGCAGTCCTGAACATCAGTCCGGAATCCCGCGGTGGCCTGGGTGATCTTCCGTCAGGTCTCCGGTGATCTTCCGCTTCCGGTGCCCTCACGGGCACTTTCTGTTCGACGACCGGCCCCGGACCACGTACACTCTCACCTCGTTGGCCTTCAGCGGCCCGCGCTCATCGGGTGCACACCGAGCACTCGTCCGGATGCGGTACGTTGGGGACACACAAAGGGTCGTAGCTCAATTGGTAGAGCACCGGTCTCCAAAACCGGCGGTTGGGGGTTCAAGTCCCTCCGGCCCTGCTACACACACCATTCGCCAGTGATGTGTGCGCATGTACGTACAGTAATGCACCGCCGTGCGGCTCAGACCGGGCGCGGCACGGCCACGACCCGGAATCAGGTGAGGACGAATGGCGGACGCCGTGGGCTCCATCGACATGCCTGATGCCCAGGACGAGGCGCTGGAGTCGAAGAAGAAGCCCCGCAAGGGTGGTAAGCGCGCCAAGAAGGGCCCGCTGAAGCGACTCGCCCTCTTCTATCGGCAGATCGTCGCGGAGCTGCGCAAGGTCGTCTGGCCGACGCGCAACCAGCTGACGTCGTACACCACCGTGGTGATCTTCTTCGTTGCGATCATGATCGCGCTGGTCACCGTGATTGACTATGGGCTCAGCCATGGAGCCAAGTACGTCTTCGGCTGAGCCGACCAGCGAAGGGCGCCGCGGTTACCGGCGTCCCTTTCGCGTGTTCCACCCCTATGTATCCAGGAAGAAGCAGCCACAGTGTCTGACGCCAACCTGAACGACGACGCCATCGAGCCGGACGAGTCCGTGGACGACGAGCTCGACATCGTCGAGGGCGCGGACGAACAGGACGAGTTCGAGGCTGCGGAAGCCGAGGCGGGCGAGCCGGCCGAGGAAGCCGCGCTGCACGCCCTGGACGAGGACGAGACCACCGAGGACGAGTCCGAGGAAGACGAGTCCGACGAGTCCACCGAGGACGAGTCCGAGGAGGCCGTCGAGGACGAGGCCGCCGAGGAGGAGGCCGAGCCCGTCGACCCCGTCGAGGCCCTCCGTCAGGAACTGCGTTCCCTGCCCGGCGAGTGGTACGTGATCCACACCTACGCCGGCTACGAGAACCGCGTGAAGACCAACCTGGAGCAGCGCGCCGTCTCGCTGAACGTCGAGGACTACATCTTCCAGGCCGAGGTGCCGCAGGAAGAGGTCGTCCAGATCAAGAACGGCGACCGCAAGACCATCCGCCAGAACAAGCTCCCCGGCTACGTGCTGGTGCGCATGGACCTGACGAACGAGTCCTGGGGCGTCGTCCGCAACACCCCCGGTGTCACCGGCTTCGTGGGCAACGCCTACGACCCGTACCCGCTGACCCTGGACGAGATCGTCAAGATGCTCGCCCCGGAGGCGGAGGAGAAGGCCGCCCGCGAGGCCGCCGAGGCCGAGGGCAAGCCGGCGCCGCAGCGCAAGGTCGAGGTCCAGGTGCTGGACTTCGAGGTCGGCGACTCGGTCACCGTCACCGACGGCCCGTTCGCCACGCTCCAGGCGACCATCAACGAGATCAACCCGGACTCCAAGAAGGTCAAGGGCCTGGTGGAGATCTTCGGCCGCGAGACGCCGGTCGAGCTCTCCTTCGACCAGATCCAGAAGAACTGAACCGTCCTCGAGGAACACCGGCCGGAATCGGGGGATCCGGGTTGTGGCGAGTGACATGAGTGACATAGCGGCCGAGGGCGCCTCGGACAGTGCGGCACAGCCCGCGCGGTCCGGGCGCCCTCGGCCCTTTCTGGTGGCGGGCGTGTTCCTGCTGCTGGGCACCGCGCTGCTCGCCTGCGCGGCCTGGGTGGGCTGGACGCAGTGGGCGCGGATCACGCCCATCCAGAAGAACGGCGTCCGCGCGGTCGGCGTGTTCCACAACGACCGCGCGGAGAACTGCTGGCGGCACCGCTGCTGGGCCGAGATCGAGGTCGACGGGCGGAAGGTGGAGGCTGATCTGCCGCCCTTCACGTCCGCCAAGGGGTACCACAAGGACCGGGACGGACTGTCGATCGCCGTCCGGTACCTGCCCTCGGACCCGACGGTGGCCGTGGAGGACCAGGGGCTGGGTCGGGTCGGCCAAGTGGTCGCGCCTGCCGGGATGTTCGGCGGGATCTTCCTGGTCGTGGGGCTGGCGAGGACGGTGCTCGCGGTGCGGCGCCGTGCCCCCGGAGAACCCTCCTGACCTGGTCGATTTCTTGTGCCGGTGGGCCATCGGCTACCGTAGTGCGGTATGCCTCCATCCGGATTAAGCGGACGGAGGCTGAAAACTCTCACTAGGACCCGGAGAGAGCACATGCCTCCCAAGAAGAAGAAGGTCACGGGGCTTATCAAGCTCCAGATCAACGCCGGTGCGGCGAACCCGGCTCCGCCGGTCGGCCCCGCGCTCGGTCAGCACGGCGTCAACATCATGGAGTTCTGCAAGGCCTACAACGCCGCGACCGAGTCGCAGCGTGGCTGGGTCATCCCGGTGGAGATCACGGTCTACGAGGACCGTTCCTTCACCTTCGTGACCAAGACTCCGCCGGCCGCGAAGATGATCCTCAAGGCCGCGGGTGTCGAGAAGGGCTCCGGCGAGCCGCACAAGACCAAGGTCGCCAAGATCACCGAGGCGCAGGTCCGCGAGATCGCCACGACCAAGATGCCCGACCTCAACGCCAACGACCTGGACGCCGCCGCGAAGATCATCGCCGGCACCGCCCGGTCCATGGGCATCACGGTCGAAGGCTGAACCCCAGCCCCGTAGCACCTTCGTAGAACCGTGGTGGGGCCTGCTCGGCCCGTAACCACGACTCCTCAAGAACACACAGGAGCAGTAGTGAGCAAGCGCAGCAAGTCTCTCCGCGCTGCGGACGCCAAGATCGACCGGGACAAGCTCTACGCCCCGCTCGAGGCCGTCCGTCTCGCCAAGGAGACCTCCACGAGCAAGTTCGACGGCACCGTCGAGGTCGCCTTCCGCCTGGGTGTCGACCCGCGCAAGGCCGACCAGATGGTCCGTGGCACCGTGAACCTGCCGCACGGCACCGGCAAGACCGCCCGGGTCCTGGTCTTCGCGACCGGTGACCGTGCTGCGGCCGCAGAGGCCGCGGGCGCCGACATCGTCGGCTCCGACGAACTGATCGACGAGGTTGCGAAGGGCCGTCTGGACTTCGACGCCGTCGTCGCCACCCCTGACCTCATGGGCAAGGTCGGCCGCCTCGGCCGCGTCCTCGGCCCCCGTGGTCTCATGCCGAACCCCAAGACCGGCACCGTCACCCCGGACGTCGTCAAGGCTGTCAACGACATCAAGGGCGGCAAGATCGAGTTCCGCGTCGACAAGCACTCGAACCTGCACTTCATCATCGGCAAGGCGTCCTTCGACGACGACAAGCTGGTGGAGAACTACGGCGCCGCGCTGGAGGAGATCCTCCGTCTGAAGCCGTCCGCCGCCAAGGGTCGCTACATCAAGAAGGCCGCGATCAGCACCACGATCGGCCCCGGCATCCCGGTCGACCCGAACCGCACCCGCAACCTCCTCGTCGAGGAGGACCCGGCGGCGGTCTGAGCCTGAAGCTCACCCCAGTCGGTCACGGGCCCCGCACCTCTTTCCAGGTGCGGGGCCCGTCCCTGTTTCCGCGCGCACCCGTGCCCTTTCCGCGGCGCCGGGTTAGCGTGAAGATCACGGGGACACGAGGGGGGTACGGATGAGGGACAGACTCGTCGGGCGCGGTGTCCTCCCGTTGCTCCTCGCGGCCACGCTGACCGCCCTCACGGGCTGCACCTCCGACCGTGACGGCGACCCGGGTCCCGAGGAGTCCGACAGCGCCCCGCACCGCCCCGACACCCGCACGGCGGCCGCGCTGCGTGCCGTGGAGCGGGCCACCGTCCGGGCCGGTTCCGCGCGGATCACCTCGGCCACGGTCATGGGCGCCATGCTCTCCACCCGGACCGAGGGCGCCCTGGACTGGGCCGGCGACTCCACCGGCACCCTGCGCATCACGTACACCGGCGGCGAACTGGCCGCGACCATGCGCAGGCTGGGCACCACCACGATGGAGGCCCGGCTGCTGCCCGACGCGTACTACGCGCAGGTCGGCACCCGCTTCGCGCGGCAGATGGGCGGCCGGCACTGGATCAGATACGACTACGAAGACCTGGACGCCCTGCCCGGCGACTCGGGCCGGTATCTGAAGGACCAGCTCCGCGACACCGCCCCCGTCCCGCCGGTCCGGCTCCTGCTGGCCTCCGGGGACGTCCGCGCGGCCGGGGAGGAGACGGTGGACGGCGTGCGCACCCGGCACTACACGGGCACGGTCGAGGTGGCCGGTCTCACCGACCGCGCGCTGCGCGAGCAGCTCACCGCGGCCGGGGTCACCGGCGAGACCCTGGACATCTGGGTCGACGACCGCGACCTGCTGGTGAAGAAGGTGGAGGAGGCGCGGATGTCGACGGGCCTGATGACCCAGACCGCCCACTACCGCGACTACGGCGTACGGCTCTCGGTGCGGCGGCCGCCGGCCGCGGACACCCGGGACTTCGAGGACCTGGTGAAGCAGCAGAAGAGCACGCCCTGACCGTGCGGTCGTGGCCGGGCGTGAGCCCCGTACGGGCGGATTTGCCTGACGGTGGCCCGCTCACGTACTCTCTTGCCGAAGCCAAAGACCGCTGGTCGTTGCCGTGTGCTCGCAAGAGGGCGCGGTGGCCGAAGGATCCGCTGACAGTGGACGACCCGCGCAGGTGACCGTGGAAATGCTCCCGGAGTTCATGGTTCGCGCCATGCACGCCCGGTCGAGCTACGCCCCGTGCGCCTGCGCCGGGGCGTTTCGTTTGTCCAGCCCCTTCTGAGCGGTCCTCATCACCCGGAAGGAGGCCACGCTCATGGCAAGGCCCGACAAGGCTGCCGCGGTAGCCGAGCTCGCGGACCAGTTCCGCAGCTCGAACGCTGCCGTGCTGACCGAGTACCGGGGTCTCACCGTGGCGCAGCTGAAGACGCTGCGCCGTTCGCTCGGTGAAGACGCCCAGTACGCCGTGGTGAAGAACACGCTGACCAAGATTGCGGCCAACGAGGCCGGGATCGACACGCTCGACGACCTGTTCAACGGTCCGACGGCGGTCGCCTTCATCACCGGTGACCCGGTGACGTCGGCGAAGGGTCTTCGTGACTTCGCCAAGGACAACCCGAACCTCGTCATCAAGGGCGGTGTCCTTGACGGCAAGGCGCTGTCCGCCGACGAGATCAAGAAGCTTGCGGACCTCGAGTCCCGCGAGGTTCTGCTCGCCAAGCTGGCGGGCGCCATGAAGGGCAAGCAGACGCAGGCTGCACAGCTCTTCCAGGCGCTTCCCTCGAAGCTCGTCCGCACCGTGGACGCGCTCCGTGCCAAGGTCGACGAGCAGGGCGGTGCCGAGTAATTCGGCTCGCGAAATGACCGCCGCCTGAGGCTCCCCGCCGGGGGCGGAGGTCGTAGCGGGCCGAACGTACGCCCGCCATACATGTACATCCGGCACCAGCCGATTTAGTGGAAGGAAAGCCATCATGGCTCTCACCCAGGACGAACTGCTCGCCGAGTTCGAGGGCATGACCCTCATCCAGCTCTCCGAGTTCGTGAAGGCGTTCGAGGAGAAGTTCGACGTCACCGCCGCCGCCGCGGTCGCCGTTGCCGGCCCGGGTGTCCCGGCCGCCGCCGCCGAGGCCGCTGAGGAGCAGGACGAGTTCGACGTCATCCTCACGGGTGCCGGCGAGAAGAAGATCCAGGTCATCAAGGTCGTGCGTGAGCTGACCTCCCTGGGTCTGAAGGAGGCCAAGGACCTCGTGGACGGCGCCCCGAAGCCCGTCGTCGAGAAGGTCGCCAAGGAGGCCGCCGAGAAGGCTGCCGAGGCACTCAAGGCCGCCGGCGCCTCCGTCGAGGTCAAGTAACACCCCGAGGTCCCCTGGGCCTCGTCTGCACGCTGATTACGGCCTCCTGGGGCTGTAACGCGAACGCACCGAAGAGCGATCATCCATCTGGGTGGTCGCTCTTCGGCGTTCGAGGGGCCGGGTGGCGGCCTCCTTGCACCGGTCGGTCCGGCGAGTATGGTGATCTTCATCGTGCCTGCGAAACCCCCCGGTGACAGGCGGCAAGTGACGAGCGCGGCAGCCGGTTCGGGCCAGGGGGCCTTGACGAACCGCACGCAGCGCGCAATTCTCAGGACGCGTCGTCACAACGATCCGAATCCGAGGCATGGATCGACGACGTGGAGGGCAGTATCAACGTGCATTGAGGGCGTGGGCTTGCGCAGGTGTCGAGAACAACGAGGGTCTCGAAAAACCCGCACTGGACATCAGTGTGCCTAGTGGCTACACTGTCCCTTTGCGCTGCCTGTTAGCTGTCCCCTGCCCGTCACCAGGGGCATGCCTTCACTCGAGCATCACTGACCGGAACTCTCTGACCTGGCCTTTTGGTCGGATCTGGAATCTCCTGTCCTGATGCGTGAGCGAGGGACCGGTACGCGCGTAGTGAGTCCGAGCCCTCGGAAGGACCCCCTCTTGGCCGCCTCGCGCACTGCCTCGACCGCGAATACGAACAACGCTGCCAGCACCGCCCCGCTGCGCATCTCCTTTGCAAAGATCAAGGAGCCTCTCGAGGTTCCGAACCTGCTCGCGCTGCAGACCGAGAGCTTCGACTGGCTGCTCGGCAACACCGCTTGGCAGAGTCGGGTCGAGGAGGCTCTGGAGAGCGGTCAGGACGTCCCCACCAAGTCCGGTCTGGAGGAGATCTTCGAGGAGATCTCCCCGATCGAAGACTTCTCCGGGTCGATGTCCCTGACCTTCCGCGATCACCGTTTCGAACCGCCGAAGAACAGCATCGACGAGTGCAAGGACCGTGACTTCACGTACGCGGCCCCGCTCTTCGTCACGGCTGAGTTCACCAACAACGAGACCGGCGAGATCAAGTCCCAGACGGTCTTCATGGGCGACTTCCCGCTCATGACCAACAAGGGCACCTTCGTCATCAACGGCACCGAGCGTGTCGTGGTGTCGCAGCTGGTCCGTTCGCCGGGTGTCTACTTCGACTCCTCCATCGACAAGACGTCCGACAAGGACATCTTCTCCGCCAAGATCATCCCGTCCCGGGGTGCCTGGCTGGAGATGGAGATCGACAAGCGTGACATGGTCGGTGTGCGCATCGACCGCAAGCGCAAGCAGTCCGTCACCGTCCTCCTGAAGGCTCTCGGCTGGACCACCGAGCAGATCCTCGAGGAGTTCGGCGAGTACGAGTCCATGCGCGCCACCCTGGAGAAGGACCACACCCAGGGCCAGGACGACGCGCTGCTCGACATCTACCGCAAGCTGCGTCCGGGCGAGCCCCCCACGCGTGAGGCCGCGCAGACGCTGCTCGAGAACCTGTACTTCAACCCCAAGCGCTACGACCTGGCCAAGGTCGGCCGCTACAAGGTCAACAAGAAGCTGGGTGCGGAGGCTCCGCTCGACGCGGGCGTCCTGACCGTCGAGGACGTCATCTCGACGATCAAGTACCTGGTGAAGCTGCACGCGGGCGAGACCGAGACGGTCGCCGACAGCGGCCAGTCGATCGTCGTCGAGACCGACGACATCGACCACTTCGGCAACCGTCGTCTGCGCAGCGTCGGCGAGCTCATCCAGAACCAGGTCCGTACGGGTCTGGCGCGTATGGAGCGCGTCGTGCGCGAGCGCATGACGACCCAGGACGTCGAGGCGATCACGCCGCAGACCCTGATCAACATCCGGCCGGTCGTCGCCTCCATCAAGGAGTTCTTCGGCACCAGCCAGCTGTCGCAGTTCATGGACCAGAACAACCCGCTGTCGGGTCTCACCCACAAGCGCCGTCTGTCGGCCCTTGGCCCGGGTGGTCTCTCCCGTGAGCGGGCCGGCTTCGAGGTCCGTGACGTGCACCCCTCGCACTACGGCCGCATGTGCCCGATCGAGACCCCCGAAGGCCCGAACATCGGTCTGATCGGCTCGCTCGCCTCCTACGGCCGCGTCAACGCGTTCGGCTTCGTGGAGACGCCGTACCGCAAGGTCGTCGACGGTGTCGTCACCGACGAGGTCGACTACCTGACGGCCGACGAGGAGGACCGCTTCGTCATCGCGCAGGCCAACGCCACGCTCGACGACGACCTGCGCTTCACCGAGAACCGCGTCCTGGTCCGCCGTCGTGGCGGCGAGGTCGACTACGTCCCCGGTGACGACGTCGACTACATGGACGTCTCGCCGCGCCAGATGGTGTCGGTCGCGACCGCCATGATCCCGTTCCTCGAGCACGACGACGCCAACCGTGCCCTCATGGGCGCGAACATGATGCGTCAGGCCGTGCCGCTGATTAAGTCCGAGGCTCCGCTCGTCGGCACCGGCATGGAGTACCGCTCCGCCGTCGACGCCGGCGACGTGGTCAAGGCCGAGAAGGCGGGTGTCGTCCAGGAGGTCTCCGCGGACTACATCACCACCGCCAACGACGACGGCACGTACATCACGTACCGCCTGGCCAAGTTCGCCCGCTCCAACCAGGGCACCTCGGTCAACCAGAAGGTCATCGTCAACGAGGGCGACCGGATCATCGAGGGCCAGGTCCTCGCCGACGGTCCGGCCACCGAGAACGGCGAGATGGCCCTGGGCAAGAACCTGCTCGTGGCGTTCATGCCGTGGGAGGGTCACAACTACGAGGACGCGATCATCCTGTCGCAGCGCCTCGTGCAGGACGACGTCCTCTCCTCGATCCACATCGAGGAGCACGAGGTCGACGCCCGTGACACCAAGCTCGGCCCCGAGGAGATCACCCGGGACATCCCGAACGTCTCCGAGGAGGTCCTCGCCGACCTCGACGAGCGCGGCATCATCCGGATCGGTGCCGAGGTCGTCGCCGGCGACATCCTCGTCGGCAAGGTCACGCCCAAGGGTGAGACCGAGCTGACGCCGGAGGAGCGCCTGCTGCGCGCGATCTTCGGTGAGAAGGCCCGTGAGGTCCGTGACACCTCGCTGAAGGTCCCGCACGGCGAGATCGGCAAGGTCATCGGCGTCCGCGTCTTCGACCGCGAAGAGGGCGACGAGCTGCCGCCGGGCGTGAACCAGCTGGTCCGCGTCTACGTCGCGCAGAAGCGCAAGATCACCGACGGTGACAAGCTCGCCGGCCGTCACGGCAACAAGGGTGTCATCTCCAAGATCCTGCCGATCGAGGACATGCCGTTCCTGGAGGACGGCACCCCGGTCGACATCATCCTCAACCCGCTCGGCGTCCCGTCCCGAATGAACCCGGGACAGGTGCTGGAGATCCACCTCGGCTGGCTCGCCAGCCGCGGCTGGGACGTCTCCGGTCTCGCCGAAGAGTGGGCCCAGCGTCTTCAGGTCATCGGCGCCGACCAGGTCGCCCCGGGCACCAACGTCGCCACCCCGGTGTTCGACGGTGCGCGCGAGGACGAGCTGGCGGGTCTGCTGCAGCACACCATCCCGAACCGCGACGGCGAGCGCATGGTGCTCCCGACCGGCAAGGCGCGGCTGTTCGACGGCCGCTCCGGTGAGCCGTTCCCGGACCCGATCTCGGTCGGCTACATGTACATCCTGAAGCTGCACCACCTGGTCGACGACAAGCTGCACGCCCGGTCGACCGGTCCGTACTCGATGATCACCCAGCAGCCGCTGGGTGGTAAGGCCCAGTTCGGTGGCCAGCGCTTCGGTGAGATGGAGGTGTGGGCGCTGGAGGCTTACGGCGCCGCGTACGCCCTCCAGGAGCTGCTGACCATCAAGTCCGACGACGTCACCGGCCGCGTGAAGGTCTACGAGGCCATCGTCAAGGGCGAGAACATCCCGGAGCCCGGCATCCCCGAGTCCTTCAAGGTGCTCATCAAGGAGATGCAGTCCCTGTGCCTCAACGTGGAGGTGCTGTCCTCGGACGGCATGTCCATCGAGATGCGCGACACCGACGAGGACGTCTTCCGCGCGGCGGAGGAGCTTGGCATCGACCTGTCCCGGCGTGAGCCGAGCAGCGTCGAAGAGGTCTGACGGGAGTCCGGCCGGGCTCAGCATGAGCCCGGCCGGCCCCAGGACCCCCGTATCAGACCCCATGACTTACAACCCTGAGAGGGATTGACGCATAGTGCTCGACGTCAACTTCTTCGACGAGCTCCGGATCGGTCTGGCCACCGCTGACGACATCCGTCAGTGGAGCCACGGCGAGGTCAAGAAGCCCGAGACCATCAACTACCGCACCCTGAAGCCCGAAAAGGACGGACTCTTCTGCGAGAAGATCTTCGGTCCGACCCGGGACTGGGAGTGCTACTGCGGCAAGTACAAGCGCGTCCGCTTCAAGGGCATCATCTGTGAGCGCTGTGGCGTCGAGGTCACTCGCGCCAAGGTGCGCCGTGAGCGGATGGGCCACATCGAGCTGGCCGCTCCCGTCACCCACATCTGGTACTTCAAGGGCGTCCCGTCGCGTCTGGGCTACCTGCTGGACCTGGCGCCGAAGGACCTCGAGAAGGTCATCTACTTCGCCGCGTACATGATCACGTTCGTGGACGAGGAGCGCCGCACCCGCGACCTGCCCTCGCTGGAGGCCCACGTCTCCGTCGAGCGTCAGCAGATCGAGAACCGCCGCGACGCCGACCTCGAGGCCCGCGCCAAGAAGCTCGAGACCGACCTGGCCGAGCTCGAGGCCGAGGGTGCCAAGGCCGACGTGCGCCGCAAGGTGCGCGAGGGTGCCGAGCGTGAGATGAAGCAGCTGCGCGACCGTTCGCAGCGCGAGATCGACCGTCTCGACGAGGTGTGGACCCGGTTCAAGAACCTCAAGGTCCAGGACCTCGAGGGCGACGAGCTGCTCTACCGCGAGCTGCGCGACCGCTTCGGCACGTACTTCGACGGTTCGATGGGTGCCGCGGCGCTGCAGAAGCGCCTGGAGTCCTTCGACCTCGACGAGGAGGCCGAGAAGCTCCGCGAGATCATCCGCACCGGCAAGGGCCAGAAGAAGACCCGTGCGCTCAAGCGCCTGAAGGTCGTCTCCGCGTTCCTCCAGACCAGCAACAGCCCCAAGGGCATGGTGCTGGACTGCGTGCCGGTCATCCCGCCGGACCTTCGCCCGATGGTGCAGCTGGACGGTGGCCGCTTCGCGACCTCCGACCTCAACGACCTGTACCGCCGTGTGATCAACCGCAACAACCGCCTGAAGCGGCTTCTCGACCTCGGCGCGCCCGAGATCATCGTGAACAACGAGAAGCGCATGCTCCAGGAGGCCGTCGACGCGCTGTTCGACAACGGCCGTCGTGGTCGCCCGGTCACGGGCCCCGGCAACCGTCCGCTGAAGTCCCTCAGCGACATGCTGAAGGGCAAGCAGGGTCGATTCCGTCAGAACCTGCTCGGCAAGCGTGTGGACTACTCCGCGCGTTCCGTGATCGTCGTCGGTCCGCAGCTGAAGCTGCACCAGTGCGGTCTGCCCAAGGCCATGGCGCTGGAGCTCTTCAAGCCGTTCGTGATGAAGCGCCTGGTCGACCTGAACCACGCGCAGAACATCAAGAGCGCCAAGCGGATGGTCGAGCGCGGCCGCACGGTCGTGTACGACGTCCTCGAAGAGGTCATCGCCGAGCACCCGGTTCTGCTGAACCGTGCGCCCACCCTGCACCGCCTCGGCATCCAGGCCTTCGAGCCGCAGCTGGTCGAGGGCAAGGCCATCCAGATCCACCCGCTCGTCTGCACCGCGTTCAACGCGGACTTCGACGGTGACCAGATGGCCGTGCACCTGCCGCTGTCCGCGGAGGCGCAGGCCGAGGCCCGCATCCTGATGCTGTCCTCGAACAACATCCTCAAGCCCGCCGACGGCCGTCCGGTGACGATGCCGACCCAGGACATGGTCCTCGGTCTGTTCTTCCTGACGACCGACGGTGAGCTGCGCGACACCAAGGGCGAGGGCCGGGCGTTCGGCTCCACGGCCGAGGCGATCATGGCGTTCGACGCCGGTGAGCTCGCGCTCCAGTCGGCGATCGACATCCGCTTCCCGGTGGGCACCATCCCGCCGCGCGGCTGGACCCCGCCGGCGCAGGAGGAGGGCGAGCCGGAGTGGCAGCAGGGTGACACCTTCCGCCTGCGGACGACCCTGGGCCGCGCGCTCTTCAACGAGCTGCTGCCCGAGGACTACCCGTTCGTCGACTACTCGGTGGGCAAGAAGCAGCTCGGCGAGATCGTCAACGACCTGGCGGAGCGCTACCCCAAGGTCATCGTGGCGGCGACGCTCGACAACCTGAAGTCGGCCGGCTTCTACTGGGGCACCCGCTCCGGTGTCACCGTGGCCATCTCCGACGTCGTCGTCCCCGAGGCCAAGAAGGCCATCGTCGCGGGCTACGAGGCGCAGGACGAGAAGGTCCAGAAGCAGTACGAGCGCGGTCTGATCACCAAGGAAGAGCGCACGCAGGAGCTCATCGCGATCTGGACCAAGGCGACCAACGAGGTCGCCGAGGCGATGAACGCGAACTTCCCCAAGACGAACCCCATCTTCATGATGGTTGACTCGGGTGCCCGAGGAAACATGATGCAGATGCGGCAGATCGCCGGTATGCGTGGTCTGGTGTCGAACGCGAAGAACGAGACCATCCCGCGTCCGATCAAGGCGTCCTTCCGTGAGGGCCTGTCCGTGCTGGAGTACTTCATCTCCACGCACGGTGCCCGTAAGGGTCTGGCGGACACCGCCCTGCGTACCGCCGACTCGGGTTACCTGACCCGTCGTCTGGTGGACGTCTCGCAGGACGTCATCATCCGCGAGGAGGACTGCGGCACCGAGCGCGGCCTCAAGCTGGCCTTCGCCGAGCGCGGCGCCGACGGCGTCCTGCGCAAGGCGGACAACGCCGAGACCAGCGTGTACGCGCGCTGCCTCGCCGAGGACATCGTCGTCGACGGCAAGGTGCTCGCCCCGGCGGGCGTCGACCTCGGTGACGTGCTCATCGACCAGCTGGTGGCTGCGGGCATCGAGACGGTCAAGACCCGTTCGGTCCTGACCTGCGAGTCCGCCGTCGGCACCTGCGCGATGTGCTACGGCCGCTCGCTGGCCACCGGCAAGCTGGTCGACATCGGTGAGGCGGTCGGCATCATCGCCGCCCAGTCCATCGGTGAGCCCGGTACCCAGCTGACGATGCGTACCTTCCACACCGGTGGTGTGGCCGGTGACGACATCACCCAGGGTCTGCCGCGTGTCGTCGAGCTCTTCGAGGCCCGTACCCCGAAGGGTGTCGCCCCGATCTCCGAGGCCATGGGCCGGGTGCGGATCGAGGAGACCGAGAAGACCAAGAAGATCGTCATCACGCCGGACGACGGCAGCGACGAGACGGCGTTCCCGATCTCGAAGCGCGCCCGACTCCTGGTCAGCGAGGGCGAGCACGTCGAGGTGGGCCAGAAGCTCACCGTGGGTGCCACCAACCCGCACGACGTGCTGCGCATCCTGGGCCAGCGTGCCGTCCAGGTCCACCTGGTCGGCGAGGTCCAGAAGGTCTACAACTCGCAGGGTGTGTCGATCCACGACAAGCACATCGAGATCATCATCCGGCAGATGCTGCGCCGTGTGACGATCATCGAGTCGGGCGACGCCGAGCTGCTGCCCGGCGAGCTGGTCGAGCGCTCGAAGTTCGAGACCGAGAACCGTCGTGTGGTCCAGGAGGGTGGTCACCCGGCTTCGGGTCGTCCGCAGCTCATGGGTATCACCAAGGCCTCGCTGGCGACGGAGTCCTGGCTGTCGGCCGCCTCCTTCCAGGAGACGACCCGAGTTCTGACGGACGCGGCGATCAACGCCAAGTCCGACAGCCTCATCGGCCTCAAGGAGAACGTCATCATCGGTAAGCTCATCCCGGCCGGTACGGGTCTGTCCCGCTACCGCAACATCCGGGTCGAGCCGACCGAGGAGGCCAAGGCCGCGATGTACTCGGCCGTCGGCTACGACGACATCGACTACTCGCCGTTCGGCACCGGCTCCGGCCAGGCCGTTCCGCTGGAGGACTACGACTACGGTCCGTACAACCAGTAAGGCGCAGGTCGTCTGAAGCACTGAAGGGCGGTCACCCCACGGGGTGGCCGCCCTTCGGCGTTTCCGCACCGGGGTCCGGTGCGGCTCTCAGCGCGGCTGCTGCGGCTGGAGGTACGGCTGGAGGTGGTGCAGCCGGGTGTGGTAGTCCGGGTGGGAGGAGAGCAGCTTGCTCAGCGCGCTCTCCTCGACGGGGACACCGCCGTTCTGGGCGGTGGCCTGGGCCTCGGCCTGCTGCTCCTGCTGGTGCAGCTTGCCCAGTACGGCGGCCAGCATCGGGGCGAAGCCGAGCGCGGCGGCGTGCTCGTCGGCGCGCAGCTCGGCGCGTCGGCCCACGGCGGCGAGCGCGTACGGCACACCCAGGATCAGCAGCGGCAGCCCGTAGAGCGTGCTGATCGTGGCCATCGCGATACCGCCGATGAACAGCACCACGAAGGCGACGCCGAAGCAGCCGAAGGCCTTCGACACCCGGAAGACGAAGGTGGAGAACGCCTTCAGGAAGCGCCAGGCGAGCCGGCCCGGCAGCGCGTACCAGTAGCCGAGCAGGCCGGACCAGGCGTGGCCGCCGACATGGTGGCCCAGCTCGTGGGCCATGACGGCGGCGAGTTCGCCGTTGGGGAGCTCGTTCATGGCGAAGCGGGTGACGCCGACGATGTGGCCGGCCGCGGCGACCGCGTTGAGGCCGTCGCTGTCCTCGACCCACAGCTCGTAGTTGCGCCCCTCGACACCGGCGCGGGCCGTGACCTCCCGCCAGACGGGTTCGATTTTGGCTCGTTCTTGTGGAGTGGGGTAGCGCAGATGAAGCAGACGGCGTGCGAGGGCGCTCTCCGTCGGGCGGTGGAACACGAGTGCGCCACTGGCGATCCAGAGCAGGATCACCACGAACGCGAGATCGCCGAAGATCGCGGAGACCAGACCGACGACACACAGGCTGCACAGGAAGTTCGGCAGGTAGAGCAGCAGGTTGCCGACCGCGGTGGCGTCGGTGCGGCGCTGCTGGGCGGAGATCATCACCCGGCGGGCGTCGGTGCTGATGTGGTGCGGATGGGCGGGGTCGTCGGCGGCCGCTGCCGCGCCGGGAGCCGCGGGAGGGGCCTGGGTGTACTGCGGCGGTATCGGGGCGGAGGTCCCCGGGTAGGCCGGTGCGGCCTGCGGGTAGGTGGGCGGCTGCGACAGGCCCGGATAGGCGGGCGGCTGCTGGCCCGGGTACGCGGGCGGCTGTTGCTGCTGCGGGTACGAGGGCCCCGGCTGCGGATACGCCGGAGGCTGCTGCTGCTCCGGATACGAGGGCTGTTGCTGCTGCTGGGGGTACGTCGGCGGCTGTTGCTGTTGCTGCGGATACGCGGGCGGCTGCTGGCCCGGGTGGGCGGGCGGCTGTTGCTGCTGCGGGTACTGCGGGGGTACCGACGGTCGGGCTGTCTGCGTGGGGTACTCCGGGGGCTCCGGGTACTCCGGTGATGGCTGGGTCATCGTGCTTCCTTGTACTTCCGTGTGCTTCCTGCGGAGACTCAGAGGCCCGACGGCCTCGGAGACGGGGACGACTGCCGTGCGGCCGGATCAGCCGATCAGCAGCGAGGAGGGCAGCAGGGCCGTGCCGGCGCAGAAGGCGACCAGACCGGTGCGGATCCACTGGTGCTTGCGGGCGGCGATATGGCTCAGGCTGGCGAGAGCGCTGGTCAGTCCGGTCGTGGGGTCGCGCCGGGTGTCGTCGAGCGCGGTCTCCAAGCGGCCGAGCCGGACGGCTTCCTGGATGTCGCCGAAGTAGGACAGCGGGCGGCCCGGCGTCCAGGTCCCGGCGCGGTAGCGGGGCAGCACCGCCAGCATCAGGGCCAGCAGGGAGAGCCCCAGGGCTCCGGTCCCGGCCCACCACAGCACCGTGCCCGGGGTGGAGAGCGCGGCCGGGGACCACTTCCGCCCGGCCAGCAGCCCGCTGGAGACACCCGCGGTCATACCGAGGGCGCCGACCAGCACGGACGCCTTGCCGTCCGCGCGGGCCACCTCGGCGCGCAGCTCCGTGAGCAGCCGCTCGCAGAGGGGGACGAGGTCGCCACCGTCCGGGTCGCCGTCCGTGCGGACGACCGGCGCCGGTGCGGGTGCGGGTGCGGGTGCGGGGTCGAGCGTGGTCATCCGCCGCTGCCCTCCACCCGGTCGGCAGGGTTCTTGTCCCCCGGTTCGCTGTCGCTGTCGTCCTGGTGGGCGGCCCCCGGCACCTCCGGCACCGTCTGGGCCGGCAGCGTCGGGGTCCTGCCGTAGCCGGGCGGGGGCTGCCAGGCAGGAGCCTCCGGCGGCCCGGCCGGTGCCGCGGGGGCGTACGCCGGGGGCGGCGGCGAGGCGGGCGGCAGGGCGTCCGGCCCGCCCGCGGCAGGCGGGAACGGGGGACGCTGCGCGGCGCCGGGCGGCGCGGCGGGCGTGGGCGGCGCGCCGGCCGGTGCCGCAGGCGCGTCGGGAACTCCCTGCGACGGGGAGCCGGGCGTCCCGGGACCTCCGTACGAAGGAGTGCCGGGCGTCCCGGGAACGGCATGTGGGGGAGTGCCGGGCGTCCCGGGAACGACGTACGGCGGAGTGCCGGGCGTCCCGGGAACGACGTACGGCGGAGTGCCGGGCGTCCCGGGAACGACGTACGGCGGAGTGTCGGGCGTCCCGGGAACGACGTACGGCGGAGTGTCGGGCGTCCCGTGGGCACCGTACGAGGGAGTGCCGGGCGTCCCGGGAACGGCATGCGGGGGAGTGCCGGGCGTCCCGGGAACGACGTACGGCGGAGTGTCGGGCGTCCCGGGGGCACCGTACGAGGGAGAGCCGGGCGTCCCGGGGGCGCCGTACGAGGGAGAGCCGGGCGTCCCGGGGGCGCCGTACGAGGGAGAGCCGGGCGTCCCGGGGGCGCCGTAGGGGCCGGAACCGTAAGGGCCGGGACCAGGCGTTCCGGGGACTCCGTAGGGCCCGGGAGCGGGGGCTGCCGGTGCTCCCGGGGCGCCGTACGGGCCCGTCGGCGCCGCGTACCCGCCGGGGTGCTGAGCGCTCGGCCACCCCGGGCTGCCGGGGCCGCCGTCACCCGGCAGGCCGGGCATTCCCGCCGCGCCCGGATCCGGCGCGCCGCCCTGCGGGATTGCCGACCCCGGATACACGGGAGCGCCCCCCGGAAGCTGCGGCGGGTCCTGCGGTACGCCCGGCAGACGCTGGGTGAGGATGTCGTTGACCGTGCGCAGGGCCAGCTGCTTCGGGCCCTCCAGCTCCCAGTTCTCCGCGCCGTCGCCGCCGAGCAGCTGCTTCACCAGTTCCATCTGGGACTGGATCATGCGGAGCTGGTCCTCCCGCATGCTGTTCATGACGGTGGCCGAGTCCTCCGGGTGCTGGGCCAGGTGCAGCGCCCAGGCGTGGACACCGCCCTGCTGGAGGTGCCACGCGTAGAACCTGGCCTTCTCCGCCTCCAGTTGCTGGAGCTGCATCTGCTGCTCACCCGCGAGCAGCGCCTGCGCGTGCTGCATGCGCTGCTGCTGGAGGATCAGTTCCTGCTGATGGGCGCCGTACTGCATGGCCCGCTCGATCTGGAGCGCATCGCTCTGGCGGCCCCGGCGGTCGACCTCGACGTCGATGTCCATGCCCCGCTGCGCCGCCAGGATCTGCTCGCTGGCGGACTGGTCGATGGCCCGCATGCGCCGCTGGTGTTCGATGTCGTCCTCGTCGCGCCGCAGCCGCAGGGTCCAGGTGACCTGGAGTCCGGCCGGGGCCCCGAGCGGGCCCAGCAGGTTCATCCGCTCCAGCAGTTCCGCCTCGGCGGTCGCGCTCGCGGCGATGGGGAACCGGCGTGTCACCGGGCGGGCCGCCTGCTGGAGTTCGCTCAGCACCAGACCGGGCACGTCCCGGTGGCCGCTGGCCACGAACCGGGCCGGGTCGATGACCTGCCAGGAGATGTCGACCGCGGCGGTGAACTCGAACGCGTCGTTGTCGCTGGGCAGTTCGAGGTTGCAGGTGTGCGGGTGCACGCCCATGTCCACCTCGTACACGGCCGTGTAATGGTTCGCGAGGACCTCGGCGCGGGTCGGCCGCCGCGGCGGCAGATAGGGCTCGTAGCCGCCCTTCGCGGTCGAGAAGACCAATGCGTGGTCGATACGGACGTACGACTTGAGGTTGAAGTCGAAGCGCGACAGCTGCCGCACGGTGAGGACCGGGTCGACGATCTCGGTGTGCCGGTCGGCCTGCTGCTGCCAATCGGGCTGGCGGAAGGTGGGCATGGGGCGTGTCTCCTCGGACGTACCACCCGGCGGGCGCGGGGCGTTCTGACGTGGGTCAGCGGGTCGGAAGCGTGGTGAGCAGGCGGGCCGCCACCGGGGGCGGGGGGTTGCCGTCCTCGCCGGGCATGGTGCGCAGCAGATGGCTCAGCCGCTGGTGTTCGGCGGGCGTGGTGACGAGCGTCGGGAGCAGGGCGGCCAGCGCCCATTCGGTGGCGGTGGCCCGGTCGGCGATCAGGACCCAGTCGCGCAGGACGTCGAGCGCGTGCCGGGTGGCGCGCGGGTCGGCCAGTGCGGCGCGCCAGAGGTGGGGGATGCCGCGGGCCGCGGTGTTGCCCTCGGGCACCGCGCGGGCGTACCAGGCGAGGACCAGTGGAGTGCCGTACCGTTCGTCGTCCTCCGTACGGCGGCAGGCGTTGACGAATCCGGCGAGTGCGAGGTCGTGCACGGCGCGGTCGCGGTCGAGGTGCTCGCGCAGCTCCGCGAGCACCTGGTCGCTGGCGGGGGAGAGCAGCAACAGCTCGACGGCTTCGGCGAGCTCGCCGGCCATCGCCTCGTCGAGGTCGTCGGGGCCGTCGTCGTAGAGCCGCCGTACCGCCCCGCGCAGGGCGGCCATGGCCTCCGCGGGGCGCTCCGGGCCGATCAGTCCGTACGAGCGCACGGCCACCCAGCGCAGCCGGGCGTCGTCGCCCTCGCACCAGGCGTCGAGGATGCGCGGGATGTTGGGCGTGCCGATGAGGTGGGCGAAGGTCAGCGAGTTGACCGCGACCAGCCGTTGGCGGAACCGCTGCGAGGTCGCCCACGGCTCGATGACCAGCGCCATCGCCGAGGGCAGGTCGGTACGGGCCAGGATCGCGACGGTGGAGGCGGCGCGGGTGCGCACCAGCGGGCGGCCGTCGTCGGCGAGCTGGCGCAGCCACTTGATGAGGGCGGGCCGGGCGGACGGGTGGCCGGTCCACAGCTCGCGCAGCAGCACCAGCGAGGCCCGTTCGTCACGGAACCTGGCCTTCTGCTGGAGGACCAGCCCCCATTCGGTGTGCTCGTCGTCCTCGAACCGCTCCGCGCGGGCCAGCCGCAGACGCTTGCCGATATGGGTGCCGAAGACGGGTACCTCGGGGACCCGGGCGGGGTTCTCGGTCTCCTGGAGGAAGCGGTACAGCAGGTCGCTCAGTTCGGCGGTGAGGGCGTACGGGCCGCCGTCGAAGGCGGCCAGCGCGACCAGGAACGCCTTGTCGCGCAGGTGGATCGCGCTCTCGTCCTCCTCGAACCACTCCTGGACCTGGTGTTCCAGGGAGAGCAGCGAGAACTGGGCGACGTCGTCCTCGGTGACCCGCCCGGCCGCGTGGCCGGTCAGCAGTTGGGCGAAGACGGCCACCTCGCGCAGCTGGTGGCCGCGCTCCAGGAACTCCGTCACGGCCGGCAGGTCGAGGAGCTTGGTGGCGGTCTCCTGGGCGGGTCCTGCGTCCAGGTGGGCGCGGAGCACGTCGGCCGCGGCGGGCGGTCGCCACTCCACGGCGGGCACGTCCTCCAGGACGGCGGTGGGGCCGACGGTGACGACCAGATAGGCGTTCCGCTCGGCGAGCCGGTCCTTCGCGGCGAGCAGGTGCGGTTCGCGCAGCGGGCGGTCGCGGCGGGTGGCGAGGTCGCACAGGACATAGCCCTGGGCCTGGTCCTCGGTGCCGAACTGCTCGGCGAGGGAGCTCGGTCCGGTGTCGCTTACTAGGGCGCGGACGGGGGCGGCGGCGAGCCGGCGCAGCAGCATCAGGGCGGCCGTGCGGCGGCCGGTGAAGCGGGGGCCGGACAGGACGAGCACCCGGTCGCGGCGCAGGCGTTCGAGCAGGTCGGCCATGACCTCCTCGTCGGCGGCGAAGGTGGCGGCCAGGCGGTCGAGCGTGGTCCGCGGGATCTCGCCGGAGGCGGAGGCGGGCGCGGAGTAACCCGCTATCGCGTAGTGGATCTCCGTCTTGGTGCCCATGATGACGTCGCCGGTGACCCGGCCGCCGCTGACGCCGTGCTGGTTCCCGCCGACCAGGCTGCCGCCGAAGGACGGCGAGCCGCCGTTGAAGTTCATGGTCCGGGGGCTGTGGTCGATCAGGTCGCGCCGGGCCGACCAGGCGTTCTGCGGCTGCTCGCGCTCCTCGGCGGCGGGCGCGGCGGTTGCGGGGGCGGCCGGCTGGGCCTCGTCGGCGGCCGGCTCGGCAGGCTTCGGTTCCGGGGCGGCGGCCGCGCCGCCGGCGGGGGCCGCGGTGGGTCTGGAGCTGTCCGGTTCGGGCCGGCCGTTCATGCGCCTTCTCCCCGCTCGTGACCGAGCTCGTGACCGCGCTCGTGGGTGCCGAGGTGTACGTCGCCGGTGACCTGGCCGCCGCTGACGCCGTGCTGGTCACCGGCGACCAGGCTGCCGCCGAAGGAGGGCGAGCCGCCGTTGAAGTTGAAGACGGCGCCCGGCGCCGGGGCTCCCCGTGTTCCGTCCGGCGCCGGGCGCTCCTTGCGGGTGCCCTGCGCGGGGACCCGTTCCTCGGGGGTGCCCTGCGCGGGGACCCGTTCCTCGGGCGTGGCCTGGGCGGGGACGCGTTCCTCGGGCGTGGCCTGGGCGGGGACGCGTTCCTCGGGCGTGGCCTGGGCGGGGACGCGTTCCTCGGGCGTGGCCTGGGCGGGGACGTGCGGCGCCGGGCGGTCCCCCGATCCGCCCGGCGCCTCCCCCGCCCCCGTACCACCGTGGTCCTGGCCGGTCGCCCCTTCGGGCACCGGTCCGTGCAGCCACGCCTTCAGCGGGCCGTTCTTGCTCGCCACCGTCACCGGATGGAAGTCGGCGGCCGGGATGCCGGGGTGGTCATGGCGTACGACACCGGAGTGCAGGGCGTCCGAGACGCACAGGGCGAAGTCGTCGGTGCGCTCGCGCAGCGCGGCCCGCAGCACGTCCGCGTCCAGCAGCCGGCAGGCGTGGTTGAGGTCGCTGCCGACCCAGCCGGCGTGCCGGTCGACGGCGACCCAGCCGGTGGCGAGGACACCGCGCAGCCGGATCTGCGCGGAGCTGGACGCCATGCGGTTGACCGTCCGCAGCTGCGCCGGGACCTCCGTGAGCAGGGCCCGCAGCAGTGGCGTGACCGGGGCGCCAGCGTCGATCAGCTCCATCACCGAGTCCCCGCGGTCGGCCCGCAGCCGACGGGTCTCGTCGATGCCCGCGCTCTCCAGCGTGCGGTCGGCGATGTCGTAGAGCATGCGCCGTAGATAGGCCTGCTCCACGTCGTCCCGATGGCTGAACCTCTCGATGTCCAGCAGCAGGATCGTGCGGTTCACAGGGTCGGTCATGGTCGCCTCTCGGGGGGTGTGCCGTGCAGAGCAGCAGCGTGGTGGCGACGAGGCTCGGGCGGTGAGGGCGGATGACCCATTCGGAGTGTGACCGTGTGCACAGAAGGACACCCGAGTCAGGTGGGACACCATCGGCCGAACACGTCCGCCTGCCCACCGACCTGCCCACCTGTGCGGCGCCCGGGCCTGCCTGCGCGGCGCCCCGGGTCCGCCTGTGCGGCGCCCTAGGTCTGCTGCCTGGCAGCCCTGGCTCGCCCGCGAGGCAGCCCGAGGCCGCCTGCGCGGTCGCCTGGAGGTGCGCCTGCGCGGACTGCTGCATGTGCCGATGCCGTGTGCCGATGCGCGACCGCGCAGGCGCCAGTGCCTGCACTGCGTCCCCGCCCGCGCTCGGGCGCGCCCGCTCGGCCGCCTCAGGCGCGCCCGCTCGGCCGCCTCGGGCTTGCCCGGCCAGGCCGCCCCCGGGGCGAGGCCCGTTCCTTCCTCCGCCGACCCCCGCCCGAGCGCGGGCTCCGTTCATTCCTCCGAAGGCCCCGGTGGCGTCGGGATGCCCGCCGCCGGGCCCGTCGCCGCGATGCGCCGCAGGATGTCCGGCCGCATGATCAGCATGGTGCGGCGGCCCGTGGCCACGGCCCCCTTGTCCCGCAGCTCCCGCAGCAGGCGCTGCACCATCTCCCGGGACGCCCCCACCGAGCCGGCCAGCTCCTGCTTGCTGAGCGGCACGGCCAGTTCGACGCCCTCGGGGGTGCGGCGGCCGTGGGTGCGGGCCAGGTCCAGCAGCAGGACGGCGAAGCGTTCCCGCACGCTCATCGAGGCGAACTCCAGCCGGCGCCGGTCCGCCGCGCGGGTGCGGTCCGCGGTGAGGCCGAGGAGGGCGAAGGAGACGGCGGGGGAGCGGCCGAGGAAGTCCTTGAAGCGGTCGCGCTCGACCGCCACCGCCCGTACGGGCTCCAGCGCGGTGACCGTCGCCGATCGTGAGCGCCCGGTCAGCGCGGCCGACTCGCCGACGATGTCGCCGGGGCCGCGCAGTGCCAGCAGGGCCTCGTAGCCGTTGGCGGCCGAGGCGGTGACCTTGGTCCAGCCGTGGACGAGGAAGAGGACGTGCGAGGAGGGCTCGTGCTGGCGGACCAGGACCATGCGGGGCGTGAAGTCCAGCGAGCGGCCCAGGGCCAGCAGCCCCGAGCGGTCCTCGCTCTCCAGCCGGGCCAGGAACGGCACCCGGTCGTCCAGCCCGCCGTCGTCCGGCGAATACGCAGGTGTCCACATTGTCATGCTCAGCCCCCGATTTCCCGCAACGACGGATCAACGTACTGAAAGCGCAAGATCGCGGAGCGTGAAAGGGCGCGAATCGGCCATTTCCGGATGGGGGCTTCCGGCCGCTCCGGTCGCGGCGGACCGCGCCGGTCCGTATCGTGGATCGGTGCGGCGATCGGCGCGGGTCTGTCGCGCGCGGACGGTTTCGTGCCGGGAACCGCTGATTCGAAGATCGCGGACGGGGTTGCGGCTTCGGCTTGAATCGTGTGGGCCTACCGGTCCTGCCCATTTGTTTTGACCACAGCGAATGAGGTAGGTACGCTCAGACCTTGTGCCTGGGGTGTGCCCTGGCCCTCGTGCGTGCCTTGAAACCGCACACGGGGCCTGTCAACGGCCACCGCGATCTGCGCCCTTTTCGCCTCGCGGCGAAGATCTGCCGGATTCGACACACCCGACCGCGTGGGTCGGCGAATGTTCCAGGTTAGCTTCACCATTCGGCACACAGAAACCGGAGAAGTAGTGCCTACGATCCAGCAGCTGGTCCGGAAGGGCCGGCAGGACAAGGTCGAGAAGAACAAGACGCCCGCACTCGAGGGTTCGCCCCAGCGTCGTGGCGTCTGCACGCGTGTGTTCACGACCACCCCGAAGAAGCCGAACTCGGCCCTGCGTAAGGTCGCGCGTGTGCGTCTGACCAGCGGCATCGAGGTCACCGCTTACATTCCGGGTGAGGGACACAACCTGCAGGAGCACTCCATCGTGCTCGTGCGCGGCGGCCGTGTGAAGGACCTGCCTGGTGTTCGTTACAAGATCATCCGCGGTTCGCTTGACACCCAGGGTGTCAAGAACCGCAAGCAGGCCCGCAGCCGCTACGGCGCCAAGAAGGAGAAGTAAGAATGCCTCGTAAGGGCCCCGCCCCGAAGCGCCCGGTCATCATCGACCCGGTCTACGGTTCTCCTCTTGTCACGTCGCTGATCAACAAGGTGCTGCTGAACGGCAAGCGCTCCACCGCCGAGCGCATCGTCTACGGCGCCATGGAGGGTCTGCGTGAGAAGACGGGCAACGACCCGATCATCACGCTGAAGCGCGCGCTTGAGAACATCAAGCCGACCCTCGAGGTCAAGTCCCGCCGTGTCGGTGGTGCGACCTACCAGGTCCCGATCGAGGTCAAGCCCGGTCGCGCCAACACCCTCGCGCTGCGCTGGCTCGTCGGTTACTCGCGCGCCCGTCGCGAGAAGACCATGACCGAGCGCCTCCTCAACGAGCTTCTCGACGCCTCGAACGGCCTCGGTGCGGCCGTGAAGAAGCGCGAGGACACCCACAAGATGGCCGAGTCCAACAAGGCCTTCGCGCACTACCGCTGGTAGTCGCAGACCCCATCGAGACCGAGAGAAGACTGAAGCCTTATGGCTACCACTTCACTTGACCTGGCCAAGGTCCGCAACATCGGGATCATGGCCCACATCGACGCGGGCAAGACGACCACCACTGAGCGGATCCTCTTCTACACCGGCGTCAGCTACAAGATCGGTGAGGTCCACGACGGCGCTGCCACCATGGACTGGATGGAGCAGGAGCAGGAGCGTGGCATCACGATCACCTCTGCTGCCACCACCTGTCACTGGCCGCTCGAGGACAACGACTACACGATCAACATCATCGACACCCCCGGGCACGTCGACTTCACGGTCGAGGTGGAGCGTTCGCTCCGCGTCCTCGACGGTGCCGTCACGGTGTTCGACGGTGTCGCCGGTGTCGAGCCGCAGTCCGAGACGGTGTGGCGTCAGGCCGACCGTTACGGCGTGCCGCGCATCTGCTTCGTGAACAAGCTGGACCGCACCGGCGCCGAGTTCCACCGCTGCGTGGACATGATCAAGGACCGCCTCGGCGCCGTCCCGATCATCATGCAGCTGCCGATCGGCGCCGAGATGGACTTCAAGGGCGTTGTGGACCTGGTCCGCATGAAGGCGCTCGTGTGGTCCGCCGAGGCGGCGAAGGGCGAGATGTACGACGTCGTCGACATCCCGGCCACGCACGCCGAGGCTGCCGAGGAGTACCGCGGCAAGCTGGTCGAGACCGTCGCGGAGCACGACGACGAGATCATGGAGCTGTTCCTGGAGGGCCAGGAGCCCACCGAGGAGCAGCTGTACGCCGCGATCCGCCGCGTCACCATCGCGTCCGGCAAGTCCAAGGACGTCACGGTCACCCCGGTGTTCTGTGGCACCGCGTTCAAGAACAAGGGCGTTCAGCCCCTGCTCGACGCGGTCGTCCGCTACCTGCCGACCCCGCTCGACGTCGAGGCCATCGAGGGTCACGACGTCAAGGACGCCGACGTCGTCGTCAAGCGCAAGCCGTCGGACGACGAGCCGCTGTCCGCGCTCGCCTTCAAGATCATGAGCGACCCTCACCTGGGCAAGCTCACCTTCGTCCGGATCTACTCCGGTCGTCTGGAGTCCGGCACCGCGGTGCTGAACTCGGTCAAGGGCAAGAAGGAGCGCATCGGCAAGATCTACCGCATGCACGCGAACAAGCGTGAGGAGATCGAGTCGGTGGGCGCCGGTGACATCGTCGCCGTCATGGGCCTGAAGCAGACCACCACCGGTGAGACGCTGTCCGACGACAAGAACCCGGTCATCCTGGAGTCCATGGACTTCCCGGCGCCGGTCATTCAGGTCGCCATCGAGCCCAAGTCCAAGGGTGACCAGGAGAAGCTGGGTGTCGCCATCCAGCGTCTCGCGGAGGAGGACCCCTCCTTCCAGGTTCACTCGGACGAGGAGACCGGCCAGACCATCATCGGTGGTATGGGCGAGCTGCACCTCGAGGTGCTGGTCGACCGTATGCGCCGTGAGTTCAAGGTCGAGGCCAACGTCGGCAAGCCGCAGGTCGCGTACCGCGAGACGATCCGCAAGGCCGTCGAGCGACTGGACTACACCCACAAGAAGCAGACCGGTGGTACCGGTCAGTTCGCCAAGGTGCAGATCGCGATCGAGCCCATCGAGGGCGGCGACGCCTCGTACGAGTTCGTGAACAAGGTGACCGGTGGTCGTATCCCGAAGGAGTACATCCCTTCGGTCGACGCCGGTGCGCAGGAGGCCATGCAGTTCGGCATCCTGGCCGGCTACGAGATGACTGGCGTCCGCGTCATCCTCATCGACGGTGGCTACCACGAGGTCGACTCCTCCGAGCTCGCGTTCAAGATCGCCGGTTCGCAGGCCTTCAAGGAGGCCGCGCGCAAGGCGTCCCCCGTGCTCCTTGAGCCGATGATGGCCGTCGAGGTCACCACGCCCGAGGACTACATGGGTGAGGTCATCGGCGACATCAACTCCCGCCGTGGTCAGATCCAGGCCATGGAGGAGCGCATGGGCGCCCGGATCGTCAAGGGTCTGGTGCCGCTCTCGGAGATGTTCGGCTACGTCGGCGACCTCCGCAGCAAGACCTCGGGTCGCGCAAGCTACTCGATGCAGTTCGACTCCTACGCCGAGGTTCCGCGGAACGTCGCCGAGGAGATCATCGCGAAGGCCAAGGGCGAGTAACGCACTCCGTTCACACGCTTTAGGCTTGACTCCTGAGCCTCACGGGTCATTCCTCCGCATTCGCGGGGGGATGACCCGGGGCCCGGGCTTACCAGCAAAGATCACCTGGCGCCGATGAGTAAGGCGTACAGAACCACTCCGTAGGAGGATCCCAGTGGCGAAGGCGAAGTTCGAGCGGACTAAGCCGCACGTCAACATCGGCACCATCGGTCACATCGACCACGGTAAGACGACCCTCACGGCCGCCATTACCAAGGTGCTGCACGACAAGTACCCGGACCTGAACGAGGCCTCGGCCTTCGACCAGATCGACAAGGCTCCCGAAGAGCGCCAGCGCGGTATCACCATCTCCATCGCGCACGTCGAGTACCAGACTGAGGCGCGTCACTACGCCCACGTCGACTGCCCGGGTCACGCGGACTACATCAAGAACATGATCACCGGTGCTGCCCAGATGGACGGCGCCATCCTCGTGGTCGCCGCCACCGACGGCCCGATGCCGCAGACCAAGGAGCACGTGCTCCTGGCCCGCCAGGTCGGCGTTCCGTACATCGTCGTCGCCCTGAACAAGGCCGACATGGTGGACGACGAGGAGATCCTGGAGCTCGTCGAGCTCGAGGTCCGTGAGCTCCTCTCCGAGTACGAGTTCCCGGGCGACGAGCTTCCCGTCGTCAAGGTCTCGGCGCTCAAGGCCCTCGAGGGCGACGCCGAGTGGGGCCAGACCGTTCTGGACCTCATGGACGCCGTCGACGCCTCCATCCCGGAGCCCGAGCGTGACGTCGACAAGCCGTTCCTCATGCCCATCGAGGACGTCTTCACGATCACCGGTCGCGGTACGGTCGTCACCGGCCGTATCGAGCGTGGTGTCCTGAAGGTCAACGAGACCGTCGACATCATCGGCATCAAGACCGAGAAGACCACCACCACGGTCACCGGTATCGAGATGTTCCGCAAGCTGCTCGACGAGGGCCAGGCCGGTGAGAACGTCGGTCTGCTCCTCCGTGGCATCAAGCGCGAGGACGTCGAGCGCGGCCAGGTCATCATCAAGCCGGGCTCGGTCACCCCGCACACCGAGTTCGAGGCGCAGGCCTACATCCTGTCCAAGGACGAGGGTGGCCGCCACACGCCGTTCTTCAACAACTACCGTCCGCAGTTCTACTTCCGTACGACGGACGTGACGGGCGTTGTGACCCTCCCCGAGGGCACCGAGATGGTCATGCCGGGTGACAACACCGAGATGTCGGTGCAGCTCATCCAGCCCATCGCCATGGAAGAGGGCCTGAAGTTCGCCATCCGTGAGGGTGGCCGGACGGTCGGCGCCGGCCAGGTCATCAAGATCACGAAGTGATTTTGTGCCTGACTCGGTAGCTACAGCCTGAGCTGAGCTCCAGAAGGGGCCCGTACGACTTCGGTCGTACGGGCCCTTTCGCATGCCCGGGAACGGCAGCCCGGGGCGCGTCGCGGCTCTGGAACGCCCCGGATTGGCTAGGATTGGGCCGGATTGGCACGGATCGGCCCACTCTCTGGAGCCCTCCGTCTCGGCGGGCGGACAAGTCCGTATACGGAGACCGGCCGGAGTTACCGTGTACGGACGATCCCCGCAGGTGAAGTGCCCTTCTGCCGTCGCGTATGCGGAATCACGTAACGCAGACGAAATTCAGGAGTAACACTGTGGGGGCGGTCTTCCGCCCTCGGGCGGGGGATCCATAGGTCTGCGCACCGGCAACGGCGCCGAGCGCACGCACCCCCGCCGGTCGTACCGGATTGCCGGGGTTCCAGGCGCCCGCCCCTGCCCGGGTGCGCCCTGGCCCCTATGCCGATGCCGCCGGAAACCGGAAACCCACCCGGTCGGACCAGCCCGGTCCGCCGCTTCGGCCATTCCCTCAGAAGGGACCCCAGGTGACCCGTCCTGACCCGAAGAGCCGTATCGCGTCCTTGCTCGCCGACATCGAGCACCGCAATCCGGCGCAGCCCGAGTTCCACCAGGCCGCACACGAGGTGCTCGAAACCTTGGCCCCGGTCCTCTCGCAGCGCCCGGAGTACGCGGACGCGGCTCTCGTCGAGCGCCTGGTGGAGCCCGAGCGGCAGATCATCTTCCGTGTTCCGTGGACGGACGACCACGGCAAGGTCCACGTCAACCGGGGCTACCGGGTGGAGTTCAACAGCGCGCTCGGCCCGTACAAGGGCGGTCTGCGCTTCCACCCGTCGGTGAACCTGGGCATCGTGAAGTTCCTCGGCTTCGAGCAGATCTTCAAGAACGCCCTGACCGGTCTCGGCATCGGCGGCGGCAAGGGCGGCAGCGACTTCGACCCGCACGGGAGGTCGAACGCCGAAGTCATGCGGTTCTGCCAGTCGTTCATGACGGAGCTGTACCGGCACATCGGTGAGCACACGGACGTGCCGGCGGGCGACATCGGCGTGGGCGGCCGCGAGATCGGCTACATGTTCGGCCAGTACCGGCGCATCACCAACCGCTGGGAGGCCGGTGTCCTCACCGGCAAGGGCACGCACTGGGGCGGCTCGCTGATCCGGCCCGAGGCGACCGGTTACGGCAGCGTCCTGTTCGCCGCCGCCATGCTGCGCGAGCGCGGCGAGGACCTGGAGGGCCGCACCGCGGTCGTCTCCGGCTCCGGCAACGTCGCGATCTACACCGTCGAGAAGCTCACCGCGCTCGGCGCCAACCCGGTGACCTGCTCCGACTCGACCGGCTACGTCGTCGACGACAAGGGCATCGACGTCGAACTGCTCAAGCAGGTCAAGGAGGTCGAGCGCGGCCGGGTCTCCGACTACGCGGCGCGGCGCGGCGCGTCGGCGCGGTTCGTCGCGAACGGCAGCGTCTGGGACGTGCCCGGCGATGTCGCGCTGCCCTCGGCCACCCAGAACGAGCTGGACGCGGCCGCGGCGGCCACCCTGATCGGCAACGGCGTCAAGGCCGTCTCCGAGGGCGCCAACATGCCCACCACCCCCGAGGCCGTGCACCTCTTCCAGCAGGCGGGCGTCGCCTTCGGCCCCGGCAAGGCGGCCAACGCCGGCGGTGTCGCGGTCAGCGCGCTGGAGATGAGCCAGAACCACGCCCGTACCTCGTGGTCGCGGGAGCGGGTCGAGGACGAGCTGACCGGCATCATGAACAACATCCACGATGTCTGCCACGAGACCGCCGAACGCTACGGCGTCCCCGGCGACTACGTCAGCGGCGCGAACATCGCCGGCTTCGAGCGCGTCGCCGACGCGATGCTGGAGCAGGGTGTGATCTGACCGGGCGACTCCGGTCCGAGCCGAGCCTCACAGGGGTCCGTACGGTGTCGTCCGTACGGGCCCCTTCGCCGTGTCCGGGTTCAGACGTCCGGGTAGAGCGGCAGGTTCGCCGTGGAGATCGTCCAGTCGGCGATCGTCACGTCCTCGCCGTAGACGAAGTCCTTACGGGTCGCGTAACGGGGGCCGTCCGGGGTGGCGTGGATGTCGGTGAGGACGGCACCGGTGCCGGTGCGCGGGTCGAAGATCGCGTAGACGGGGACACCCATCAGGGGATAGTCGCGTGCCTTGCTCACCCAGTCGTTGTCCGGGTTGGAGCGGGAGACGACCTCGATGGCGGCGATGAGCGTACGCGGATCGAAGCTTCCCGGGACCTCCATGTCGGTCAGCGCGATCACCATCACGTCGGGTCGCCGCATGATGCCCTCGGGTGCGTCCTCGACATCCGGCTCGCCCGTGTGGGCCACGTTCTCGTCCGGCATCACCTTTTCGAGGCGCTTCCGCAGATGCAGGGTGGTCAGCTCGTGCGGGCCGACGGGCGCCATCATGTCGTGGACGATTCCTTCTTTGGTGACCTCGAACTTGCCGGGCAGGGTGTCGTCCATGGCCTGAACGAAGTCGCGCATGGCCCGGTACCGGTGGGTGCTTCCCTGCTGCGCGTCGTCCGGGGCGATGGTCATGGCGCTCGCTCCTCGTCTGTGCCCGGGGCAAGGATCGTCACGTTCATGCTAGGCGGCCTCCGGGGGATCGGATCGGCAGTCGCGGCACAGTCCGGGCTCGGCCGTGCGGATCCCTCTGTCGCAGCCGTCGCAGTTCCGGAGCGGATGCCGGACGACCGGTGGCGGCGAGGGGGCACGGAACGGCGGCGGGGGCGGTAGCTGGGCGGCCAGACGGTGGGCCAGGAGGGCGGCCGGGCGGTGCAGGTCTTCGGGAGGCAGGTCCCTGGTCAGGGCGTGGCGTACGGCGGTGGGGGTGAGGTCGCGCTCCAGCCAGGCGACGACACCTGGGGCGAGGTGTTCGGCGTCGGTGGCGGAGAGCAGGAGGCGGGGATCCGTGCGGCGCAGGCTCGCGAGGAGGTCGATGGCTGTCCGGAGGAGAGCGGGGGAGGGGATCGCCGGCTTCGGGACGGCCGGGAGCGCCTTGCGGGGCGGGCGTTCGGCCGGGGCCGGGCGCCGGGCGGGCGGTCTGGGGGCCGCGGCGGTGTCTGCCGTGCCGTGGTGTCCGGGGCGGTTGCAGGAGACCGTGCGGGTGACGATCCGGCCGTCGGGCGAGCGTTCGCGTGTGCGGCGCAGATAGCCGTGGGTCTCCAGCTCGCGCAGGGCGGTGGCGATCCGGGTGGCGCCTTCGGGGAAGCGGGCGGCGAGGGTCTTGATGTCGACGAGGGCGCCGGTGGGGAGGGACTGGATGTACACGCCCAGCCCGATGGCGAGTCCGGACAACTCAGGGTGCTGGGCGAGGTGGTTGCCGACCACCGTGAAGTGGCTGGTGTGGCGGACGTTGTCGTGGACGACGCCGGAATGAGGGCGCCCGTGAGGGTGGTTTTTGCCCGAGTTACGGGACCGGGAGCGCGTGGGCGCGCTAGGGTTTTCGGTGTCCATCAGGAAGGGCCTAACTTCCTCGGTGGTCAGGCCCTCGCACTGGGATCGCTAGTCCCGGCGGGGGCCGTCACATTTTCTGCCGCAGGTCCGTCGCTGCTTGTGGATGCCTGCGGTCGTGATCTGTCGCGCTGAGCGTAGGGCAGGCAACCCCTCTCAAATCCAGCCCAGTTGGGCATATTCACTCGCGGGAGTGAGCGCGTGCCGTGGGCGGGAGGGGTGGGGCTTGGTGCGGTTTCTTTCTCCCCGGTGGTTCTTGGAAAAGACCGCAGGCCGCACCGGAGCACGGTCCGTCGTGCTCCGGTTTCCCGAGCCTCAGTTCGGCCCAGACGGTCTTGCGCGGGGCGGGGCCCGGTGTCACGCCCCAGCGGTCCGCGAACGCGTCCACGAGGAGTAGGCCGCGGCCCGACTCGACGCCGGGTTCCGTCTGGGCGACCCGGGGGAGACGGTCACCCACGGTGTCCGTCACCTCGACGCGGAGGGTGTCGCCGACGACGTACAGCGTGAGCCGGAAGTTGCGTCCCGGTACACGGCCGTGCGTCGCCGCGTTGTTCGAGAGCTCCGCGATGACCTGGTCGGCCGGGCTCAACGACAGCTCCCAGGAGCGCAGTTGCTCGGTGGCGAGCAGCCTGGCCAGACGGGCACCGCGTGGCGTGGGGGACAGCAGCACGCTGAAGTTGCGGACGGGTTCGACGCGTTGGGCCTGCGGCCCGGCGGTTTCCTGATTCACGTCACTCAGCGTGTCCGACCCTGCCTACCGTGAGCTGCGATGACGCCTGTGCGTACAGGGACTGTCCGGTCGCTGTCCTGATCTGTCCCGGCTGTCCCGGGTGTCGTACGGGAACCGTGGGCGTTGGAGGTGGGTGGGTATGAGCAGCGAGAGCGCGGACGAGCCGGGGTGGGACGTCAGCCCGGAGGACGAGATCGCCCCCGTGGTCGAGGCGACCGGCCGCCAGATCAGGCTCTGGCGGGAGGCGGCCGGGATGCGGGTGGTCGAGTTCGGGCGGGCCATCGGTTACGGGGAGGACCTGGTCCGGAAGGTGGAGCGCGGGGCGCGGATCCCCCGGGCGGACTTCCTGGACCGCGCGGACGACGTCCTGAACGCCGGCGGACGCCTCAGGGCCTTCAAGGAGGACATGGAGAAGGCCCGGTACCCGAAGAAGGTGCGCGAACTGAAGATGCTGGAGGAGCGGGCGGTCGAGCTGCTGCTTTACAGCAACCACAACATCCATGGGTTGTTGCAGACGCCCGAGTACGCTCGCGCGCTGCTCGGGACGTGGCGACCGGCCTACTCGCTGGACGACTTGGAGCGGATGGTTGCCGCGAGGGTGGCCAGGAAATCCGTCTTCGATCGGTCCCCGGCCCCGGAGTTCAGCTTCGTCCAGGAAGAGGTGACATTGCGCCGACCCGTCGGGGGCACAATGGTGCTGCGCCGACAGCTCGAACACATGCTGGACGTAGCCCAGTTGCCGTATGTGGAGTTCCAGGTGATGCCGACGAGTCGCGCCAATCACCCGGGCACGGGTGGGCGGATTCAGGTCCTGAAGTTCGGAGACGGTACTGCCGTCGGCCGCACGGACGATGAGTTCGCCGGGCGTCCCGTCTCCGACCCACGGCATATCCGGGTTCTGGAACTGCGATACGGCATCATCCGGGCCCAGGCGCTTACGCCGGGGGAGTCAATGGCCTTCATCGAGCAAGCGCTGGGAGAAACGTGATCCACATGAGCTCCGCCGAGATCGCCTCGGACCTTGTTTGGTTCAAGAGCAGCTACAGCGACAGCAGCAACGGAAACGACTGCGTCGAGATAGCCCCCACCCCCACCAAGATCCACGTCCGCGACTCCAAGAACCCGGGCGGTGCCCGTCTGGAGATGGCCCCCAAGGCCTGGACGGCGTTCGTCGGCTTTGCCGCCCAGGCCTGATTCCTTCAGCCGCGTTCGCCCGCCTTGTCCACGACGACGGTACGGAGACGGGTGGCCATGCCGACGACCGCGCCCTTCGGGACGAACGGGTCGCCGGCGGCCTTGCTGCCCGCGTAGTAGTCCAGTCCGGCCACCCAGCGGACACCTCGGAACGCGAAGGTCTCCGGGTCGAGCAGTACCTGCCTGCTGTTGCGCTCCCACGCGTAGTCGCGGAAGTTGCCGTCCACGCCGAACGCCAGGACCTTGCGCCCCGCGCCGTCGGTCGTGCTGACGGGCTCGATGGCTCCGGCGAGTCCGGTGAGGACGCGGTGGATCGTGCGGGCCTTGTCGGCGGGGACGGTCGTGGCTCCGCAGAGAACGTCGACGACGTGGTCGAAGTCGCGCTGGGCCTGGGTCTGCCTTTTCTTGTAGACGTAGAGGTCGAGGGGGGACCGCTCGAGGATCAGCCGCAGCGCGGCGTCGGGGTCGTCGGGCAGGTCCGCCAGCAACGCGTCGTCGGCCTTGGGCGACAGGAGGCTACCGGTGGGGCGGTCATGTACGTCCACGGCGGCACCGTTCGAGCCCACGAAGGCCTGCTTCCGGCCGTCGTAGCGGTTCCACTCCTCTCCGTTGTGGGACCTGACCGGATTCGTTGCACACGGATCCCCTTGGGGGTCCAGATAGAGCTCGGCGACCTCGCTGCACCCCGGCCCGATCACGTCCGTCTTGCACTCGGCGTACCGGTACTCCACGTACACCCACCGGCCTGGACCGATCGGGGCCGTCGGCTTGACGGGTGCCGTGTGCTCCCCCCGCAGCGTCAGCGTGGAGAGCAGGGCCGCGGCCACCACCGCGGCGACCGCGCCGAGCGCCCTGAGCTGCCAGCTGCCGTGGCTGCGCCGGGGGCGGGCGATCTCGTCCAGGAGCCGCTGGCGGGCCGGGGTGAGCCGGGCGTGGTCGGGTACGGGAGCGTCGTCGCGCAGCCGTCGTACCGCTGTCATCTCCTCCATCGCCGGTTCAGCCATGGCCGATCACCTCCCGGGTGTCGTGTGCGAACGTGGGGTCCACGTCACCGAGGGCCAGGCGGACCTTGCGGCGGGCCCGGTTGAGGCGGGAGCGCACCGTGCCGACCGGGATGGACAGTGCCTCGGCGACTTCCTGGTAGCCGAGGTCGGCCCAGGCGATCAGCAGCAGGACGTCCCGGTCGCCCCGGGAGAGACCGGCGAGCGCGCCGGCCAGCCGGCTCTGCGCGGCCTCGGCGGTGACGCGGCTGTCGCTGCGGTCGGTCCAGGAGTCGGCCACGGGGTCGTGTCCCGTGCGGGCCAGGGCCTTGAGTGCCCGTACCTCGGTGCGGCGCTGCTTGCCGATGAGGTTGGCGGCGATCCCGTACAGCCAGGGGCGGGCGCTGGCGCGCGAGACGTCGTAGCGCCCGCGGGTGCGGAACGCGGCCAGGAAGGTCTCGGCGGTGATGTCCTCGGCCGCGTCCTCGCCGAGCCGGCGGGCCGCGTACCGGTGGATCACCGCCGCGTGCCGGTGGTAGAGCTCCCCGAACGCCTCGGGCCGGGTCAGGGAGTCGGCGATGACGGAGGCGTCCTCGTCACGTCTGCCAGGGGGGCTGTTCACGCGGTCTCCGTGTCTGCCGTCGGTCGGATACGCCCGTTGTTACCCGCAGCCCTCGGACGGGTTCACGGCGGCCGGCCCGACAGCCGGCGGTCCGTCCCGACCGGCGCGCCAACTGCCCTCTGTCCCGGGCGCGTTCGGTGTGCCTACCATGAACGGAAGCGACAGTGGCGTGGCTCGGCTGTAGGTAGGGGGGACCGTGCTGGGCGAGGCACTCGTGGCTCTCATCACCACTGCGGGAACGGTGTGGGTGGCCTATGTGTCGCTCCAGGCGGGCGCGCGGCGGGCGAGCAGACGCTACAGCGAACCGCTGATGACTCTGGCAGCCGCCTGGGGGCGTAGCCGGGGTGTGGCCGAAGCCGCGGTCGAGAGCTGCGCCCGTGCACTGGAGGAGCGGCGCGGGGTGACCTCCGGGAGCGCCCTGACGGCAGCCCGACGGGTGGCGCTGTTCGACGAGGAGACGCAGCAGAGCCGACAGCTGCTCGATGCGCTGAACGGGGAGTCCGCCCTGGGGGGTGACGGGCTGAACTGGGAGTGCTCCGTGTACCGGGATGCCGTGAAGGACTTCCGCAAGGTGCTGCGTGAGCTCGGTGAGCGGATCGACACCGTGGGCCCCGAGCCGCCGAGGCCTTCCGAGATCGGTGTCGGCAGGTATCTCCCGGGTCTGCAAGCGGCGCTGTCGGCGTTCGATGCGGCGTTCGAACGGTGTCTGAGCGGTTTTCTCCAGAGCAAGGAGGGTCTGCTGCTCTACCGGGTCAGGCGCAGGCTCCGCAGGCAGGCGATAGAGCGCTACAAGTTGTCACGGCACAGCGGCAGAGGCGCCTTCGCCCACCTCGACCCGCCCGAATCCGCTGGTCAGTCCGCGCAGGGCAACGGCAGCCGGCCCGACGGCGCCGAGCCACCGCCCTGCGGTTACTGCATCTGGCGCTGCCCGCACGCACCGGGCCAGGCGGTCGCTCTCGGCGACCGGACGACCGCGGGCCCGGCAGGCACTCTCGGCGACCGCGCGACCGCAGTCCCGGCCGGGATGTCGCAGATCCCCGCCGCCGACTCGGCCCGTGTTTGACCTGCGTCACTTCGGGGGTATTCTCTCCGGCTCGATTGGCCAGGTGCCTGTCGCTTATGGCAGACTGTCGGAGTTGCTCGGTCGAGTGCCGATGCTGCGCGCCTCCCGTCGGGAGGACTGGAAGCGAGTCCCACAGTACTCGTCGCCCAATCTGTCGTGAGGCAGCGCTGGGGCGGACGTACGGGAATCTTCCGGGAAGTGTCAGCGGGGTGCGGACCAGGCGCCCGGTGGGTGTCTACATCCCCGGTCCTGCGGTTGCTTTCGGGCGGAGCCGCGTCCCTGGTAGGGAAATCCGTAATGGACATCCCTGTCGGCAGGAGCGCGACACACCCGACCGCGTGGGTCGGAGGTCAGGACGCGAACCCTCGGGTGCCAGAGCGTTATATCGAGACAAAGGACTACTGAGTAGCCATGGCGGGACAGAAGATCCGCATCCGGCTCAAGGCCTACGACCACGAGGTCATCGACTCCTCGGCGAAGAAGATCGTCGAGACGGTGACCCGCACTGGTGCGTCGGTCGCGGGCCCGGTGCCGCTGCCCACTGAGAAGAACGTGTACTGCGTCATCAAGTCGCCGCACAAGTACAAGGACTCTCGCGAGCACTTCGAGATGCGCACGCACAAGCGCCTCATCGACATCCTCGACCCCACGCCCAAGACCGTTGACTCTCTGATGCGACTCGACCTCCCGGCCGGTGTCGACATCGAGATCAAGCTCTAGGGATCGGTGATCTGAGAATGGCTAAGCAGATCAAGGGCATCCTGGGCGAGAAGCTCGGCATGACGCAGGTGTGGGACGAGAACAACCGTGTTGTTCCGGTCACCGTCGTCAAGGCCGGCCCCAACGTCGTCACCCAGGTCCGCACGAACGACGTCGACGGCTACGAGTCCGTCCAGATCGCGTTCGGCGAGATCGACCCGCGCAAGGTGAACAAGCCCCTCAAGGGCCACTTCGCGAAGGCCGACGTCACCCCCCGTCGCCACCTCGTCGAGATCCGTACCGCTGACGCCAGCGAGTACACCCTCGGCCAGGAGATCACCGCTGAGGTGTTCGAGGCCGGCATCAAGGTGGACGTGACCGGCAAGAGCAAGGGCAAGGGCTTCGCCGGTGTCATGAAGCGTCACAACTTCAAGGGCCTCGGCGCCGGTCACGGCACCCAGCGCAAGCACCGCTCCCCCGGTTCCATCGGTGGCTGCGCCACCCCGGGCCGTGTGTTCAAGGGCCTCCGCATGGCGGGCCGCATGGGCAACGAGCGGGTCACCACCCAGAACCTGACCGTCCACGCCGTTGACGCGGAGAAGGGTCTGCTGCTCATCAAGGGCGCGGTTCCCGGTCCGAACGGCGGCCTCGTCCTGGTCCGCACCGCGGCCAAGGGGGCCTGAGGTAACCGATGAGCACTGTTGACATCCTGTCGCCTGCCGGCGACAAGGCCGGTACGGTCGAGCTCCCCGCGGAGATCTTCGACGTGGAGAAGATCAGCATCCCGCTGATCCACCAGGTCGTCGTCGCGCAGCTGGCCGCTGCCCGCCAGGGCACCCACAAGACCAAGACGCGTGGCGAGGTCCGCGGCGGTGGCAAGAAGCCTTACCGCCAGAAGGGCACCGGTCGCGCCCGTCAGGGCTCGACCCGCGCGCCGCAGTTCGCCGGTGGTGGCGTCGTGCACGGTCCCGTGCCGCGCGACTACTCGCAGCGCACCCCCAAGAAGATGAAGGCCGCGGCCCTGCGCCACGCCCTCACCGACCGGGCGCGCCACAACCGCATCCACGTCGTTTCCGGCGTGGTCGACGGCGACATCTCCACCAAGGCCGCGAAGACGCTGCTCGGCAAGATCTCGGAGCGCAAGAACCTGCTCCTGGTCGCCGAGCGCACCGACGAGGCCGCGTGGCTGTCCGCCCGCAACCTGCCCCAGGTCCACATCCTGGAGCCGGGCCAGCTGAACACGTACGACGTTCTCGTCTCGGACGACGTGGTCTTCACCCAGGCCGCGTTCGAGTCCTTCGTGTCTGGCCCCAAGGCCGCTGACACCGAAGGGAGCGAAGCCTGATGGCTACGCGTCACCCGAGCATCGCCTCGAAGGCCGCCAAGGCCGCCAAGGCCGCGCGCGTCGCCAAGGCGAAGCGCCACGCCACCGAGGGCAAGAACACCGTCGAGACGCCGCTGAGCAAGTCCTTCACGGACCCCCGTGACGTGCTCCTCAAGCCGGTCGTCTCGGAGAAGAGCTACGCGCTGCTCGACGAGGGCAAGTACACCTTCGTCGTGGCGCCGGGCTCCAACAAGACCCAGATCAAGGAGGCCGTCCAGGCGGTCTTCTCGGTCAAGGTCACCGGGGTCAACACGATCAACCGCCAGGGCAAGCGCAAGCGCACCAAGAGCGGTTTCGGCAAGCGTGCCGACACCAAGCGCGCGATCGTGACCCTCGCCGAGGGCGACCGTATCGACATCTTCGGCGGTCCGACCGCGTAAGCGGGTCGGATCGTCCGATATCGGACGAGGACTGAGAAATGGGAATCCGCAAGTACAAGCCGACTACGCCGGGCCGTCGTGGCTCCAGCGTTGCCGACTTCGTCGAGGTCACGCGGTCCACGCCGGAGAAGTCGCTGGTCCGCCCGCTGCACAGCAAGGGCGGCCGTAACAACGCCGGTCGTGTGACCGTTCGCCACCAGGGTGGCGGACACAAGCGCGCCTACCGTGTGATCGACTTCCGTCGTCACGACAAGGACGGCGTGCCGGCGAAGGTCGCGCACATCGAGTACGACCCCAACCGCACCGCGCGCATCGCGCTGCTGCACTACGCGGACGGCGAGAAGCGCTACATCCTCGCCCCGCGCAACCTGCAGCAGGGTGACCGCGTCGAGAACGGTCCTGGGGCCGACATCAAGCCGGGCAACAACCTGGCGCTCCGCAACATCCCGGTCGGTACCACGATCCACGCGATCGAGATCCGTCCCGGTGGCGGCGCCAAGTTCGCCCGCTCCGCCGGTGCCTCGGTGCAGCTGCTCGCGAAGGAGGGCACCATGGCCCACCTCCGCATGCCCTCCGGTGAGATCCGCCTGGTCGACCAGCGCTGCCGCGCCACGGTCGGCGAGGTCGGCAACGCCGAGCAGAGCAACATCAACTGGGGCAAGGCCGGCCGCAAGCGCTGGCTGGGCGTCCGCCCGACCGTTCGCGGTGTGGCGATGAACCCGGTTGACCACCCGCACGGTGGTGGTGAAGGCAAGACCTCCGGTGGTCGTCACCCGGTCTCGCCGTGGGGTCAGAAGGAGGGTCGTACTCGTTCGCCGAAGAAGGCTTCGAACAAGTACATCGTCCGCCGCCGCAAGACGAACAAGAAGCGCTAGGAGCGGGTTTAGATGCCGCGCAGTCTCAAGAAGGGGCCCTTCGTCGACGACCACCTGATCAAGAAGGTGGACGTACAGAACGAAGCCGGCACCAAGAACGTCATCAAGACCTGGTCCCGTCGCTCGATGATCATCCCGGCCATGCTCGGCCACACGATCGCGGTGCACAACGGCAAGACCCACATCCCGGTGTTTGTCACCGAGTCGATGGTCGGCCACAAGCTCGGCGAGTTCTCGCCGACGCGCACCTTCCGGGGTCACGTCAAGGACGACCGGAAGTCGAAGCGCCGCTAGTAGCGGGGTGGATTGACCATGACAGACACTGGAAGGACAACCATGGAAGCCAGGGCCCAGGCGCGGTACATCCGCGTCACGCCCATGAAGGCCCGCCGCGTGGTGGACCTTATCCGTGGCATGGATGCCACGGAGGCTCAGGCGGTCCTGCGTTTCGCCCCGCAGGCCGCGAGCGTGCCGGTCGGCAAGGTGCTGGACAGCGCCATTGCCAACGCCGCGCACAACTACGACCACACTGACGCCGACAGCCTCTACATCTCCGAGGCGTACGTCGACGAGGGCCCGACCCTGAAGCGGTTCCGTCCGCGTGCCCAGGGCCGTGCCTACCGGATCCGCAAGCGGACCAGCCACATCACCGTGGTCGTCAGCAGCAAGGAAGGAACCCGGTAATGGGCCAGAAGGTAAACCCGCACGGGTTCCGGCTCGGTGTCACGACCGACTTCAAGTCGCGTTGGTACGCCGACAAGCTGTACAAGGACTACGTCAAGGAAGACGTCGCCATCCGTCGGATGATGACGTCCGGCATGGAGCGCGCCGGCATCTCGAAGGTTGAGATCGAGCGCACCCGTGACCGCGTGCGTGTGGACATCCACACCGCTCGTCCGGGCATCGTCATCGGCCGCCGTGGCGCCGAGGCCGACCGCATCCGCGGTGACCTCGAGAAGCTCACGGGCAAGCAGGTCCAGCTGAACATCCTCGAGGTCAAGAACCCCGAGACCGACGCTCAGCTGGTTGCCCAGGCCGTCGCCGAGCAGCTCTCCTCCCGCGTCTCCTTCCGTCGGGCCATGCGCAAGAGCATGCAGTCCGCCATGAAGGCCGGCGCCAAGGGCATCAAGATCCAGTGCGGTGGCCGCCTCGGTGGCGCCGAGATGTCCCGCTCGGAGTTCTACCGCGAGGGCCGTGTGCCCCTGCACACGCTCCGCGCGAACGTGGACTACGGCTTCTTCGAGGCCAAGACGACCTTCGGCCGTATCGGTGTGAAGGTCTGGATCTACAAGGGCGACGTCAAGAACATCGCCGAGGTCCGCGCCGAGAACGCTGCTGCCCGCGCGGGCAACCGCCCGGCCCGTGGCGGCGCTGACCGCCCGGCCGGCCGTGGTGGCCGCGGTGGCGAGCGTGGCGGTCGCGGTCGTAAGCCGCAGACGGCTCCGGCTGCCGAGGCCCCCAAGGCCGACGCTCCCGCCGCCGCTCCGGCTGAGAGCACCGGAACGGAGGCCTGACCGACATGCTGATCCCCCGTAGGGTCAAGCACCGCAAGCAGCACCACCCGAAGCGCCGTGGTCAGGCCAAGGGCGGCACGACGGTTGCGTTCGGCGAGTACGGCATCCAGGCCCTCACGCCGGCGTACGTGACCAACCGCCAGATCGAGGCGGCCCGTATCGCCATGACCCGCCACATCAAGCGTGGCGGCAAGGTCTGGATCAACATCTACCCGGACCGTCCCCTGACGAAGAAGCCTGCCGAGACCCGCATGGGTTCCGGTAAGGGTTCTCCGGAGTGGTGGATCGCGAACGTGCACCCGGGTCGGGTCATGTTCGAGCTGTCCTACCCCAACGAGAAGATCGCCCGTGAGGCCCTCACTCGCGCAGCCCACAAGCTGCCGATGAAGTGCCGGATCGTCAAGCGCGAGGCAGGTGAAGCGTGATGTCGGCCGGTACCAAGGCGTCCGAGCTGCGCGAGCTGGGCAACGAGGAGCTTCTTGCGAAGCTCCGCGAGGCCAAGGAAGAGCTGTTCAACCTCCGCTTCCAGGCGGCGACGGGTCAGCTCGAGAACCACGGTCGGCTCAAGGCCGTCCGTAAGGACATCGCGCGGATCTACACCCTGATGCGTGAGCGCGAGCTGGGCATCGAGACGGTGGAGAGCGCCTGATGAGCGAGAGCAACGTGACTGAGAACACCGAGGCGCGCGGTTTCCGCAAGACCCGTGAGGGTCTCGTCGTCAGCGACAAGATGGACAAGACCGTCGTCGTCGCCGTCGAGGACCGTGTCAAGCACGCGCTGTACGGCAAGGTCATCCGCCGTACGAACAAGCTCAAGGCCCACGACGAGCAGAACGCCGCCGGCGTCGGCGACCGTGTCCTCCTCGCGGAGACCCGGCCGCTGTCTGCGACGAAGCGCTGGCGCGTCGTCGAGATCCTCGAGAAGGCCAAGTAATCCCTCCTAGGGGGACCCCCTAGGAATAGTTCCGCCAGGCTCGGGGCGGTTCGCCGCAGTGCGAACCGCCCCGGGAACCGGCAGACAACCAGGAGATAGACGTGATCCAGCAGGAGTCGCGACTGCGTGTCGCCGACAACACTGGTGCGAAGGAGATCCTTTGCATCCGTGTGCTCGGTGGCTCCGGTCGCCGCTACGCGGGCATCGGTGACGTCATCGTCGCCACCGTCAAGGACGCGATCCCCGGCGGCAACGTGAAGAAGGGTGACGTCGTCAAGGCCGTCATCGTTCGCACCGTCAAGGAGCGCCGCCGTCCGGACGGCTCGTACATCCGCTTCGACGAGAACGCCGCCGTCATTCTGAAGAACGACGGCGACCCTCGTGGCACCCGTATCTTCGGCCCTGTCGGCCGTGAGCTGCGCGAGAAGAAGTTCATGAAGATCATCTCGCTCGCGCCGGAGGTGCTGTAAGCATGAAGATCAAGAAGGGCGACCTGGTCCAGGTCATCACCGGTAAGGACAAGGGCAAGCAGGGCAAGGTCATCGCGGCCTTCCCCCGCGAGGACCGTGTCCTGGTCGAGGGTGTCAACCGGGTCAAGAAGCACACGAAGGCCGGCCCGACCGCCAGCGGTTCCCAGGCCGGCGGCATCGTGACCACCGAGGCCCCCATCCACGTTTCCAACGTTCAGCTGGTCGTGGAGAAGGACGGCAACAAGGTCGTCACGCGTGTCGGTTACCGCTTCGACGACGAGGGCAACAAGATCCGCGTTGCCAAGCGGACGGGTGAGGACATCTGATGGCTACCACCACCACCCCGCGTCTCAAGACGAAGTACCGCGAGGAGATCGCGGGCAAGCTGCGTGACGAGTTCAAGTACGAGAACGTCATGCAGATCCCCGGCCTCGTGAAGATCGTGGTCAACATGGGTGTGGGCGACGCCGCCCGCGACTCCAAGCTGATCGAGGGCGCCATCCGCGACCTCACCACGATCACCGGCCAGAAGCCGCAGGTCACCAAGGCCCGCAAGTCCATCGCGCAGTTCAAGCTGCGTGAGGGCCAGCCGATCGGTGCCCACGTCACGCTTCGTGGCGACCGCATGTGGGAGTTCCTGGACCGCACCCTGTCGCTCGCGCTGCCGCGCATCCGCGACTTCCGCGGCCTGTCCCCCAAGCAGTTCGACGGCCGTGGCAACTACACCTTCGGTCTCACGGAGCAGGTCATGTTCCACGAGATCGACCAGGACAAGATCGACCGCACCCGGGGTATGGACATCACCGTGGTGACCACGGCGACCAACGACGCTGAGGGCCGTGCGCTCCTTCGTCACCTCGGCTTCCCCTTCAAGGAGGCGTGAGCGAGATGGCGAAGAAGGCTCTCATCGCGAAGGCTGCTCGCAAGCCCAAGTTCGGCGTGCGTGGCTACACGCGCTGCCAGCGCTGCGGCCGTCCCCACTCCGTGTACCGCAAGTTCGGCCTGTGCCGCGTGTGCCTTCGTGAGATGGCTCACCGTGGCGAGCTGCCGGGCGTGACCAAGAGCTCCTGGTAATCCCCTAAATCTAGGGATACCAAGGGCTCTCGGTAAGCACTGGGCGTGTCAGGTGCCCACCTCTTCATGGCTTAGTCTTGGAGGGTTGGGCGCCTGATTGCCGCCCGTACGACTTACTACGCCGTAGGTCCACCGCGCCGCACCCGTCCCGTCCCGGATCGGGGAGAGGGATGGCGCACCAGGAAACCCCGGCGAGAGAGGCCGAAGGCCAATTCATGACCATGACTGATCCGATCGCAGACATGCTTACGCGTCTGCGGAACGCGAACTCGGCATACCACGACTCCGTGACGATGCCGGCATCGAAGATCAAGTCTCACATCGCGGAGATCCTCCAGCAGGAGGGCTTCATCACGGGCTGGAAGGTCGAGGACGCCGAGGTCGGCAAGAACCTCGTCCTGGAGCTGAAGTTCGGCCCCAACCGTGAGCGCTCCATCGCGGGCATCAAGCGGATTTCCAAGCCCGGTCTCCGGGTTTACGCGAAGTCCACCAACCTGCCGAAGGTGCTCGGCGGCCTCGGCGTGGCGATCATCTCCACGTCTCACGGTCTCCTCACCGACAAGCAGGCCGGCAAGAAGGGCGTGGGTGGGGAAGTCCTCGCCTACGTCTGGTAGCGGAAGGGAACGGAGGAAACAGCTATGTCGCGTATTGGCAAGCTCCCCATCACGGTTCCCGCCGGCGTGGACGTCACCATCGATGGCCGCACGGTCTCGGTCAAGGGCCCCAAGGGCTCGCTGACCCACACCGTGGTTGCGCCGATCGACATCGTCAAGGGTGAGGATGGCGTGCTCAACGTCACCCGTCCGAACGACGAGCGTCAGAACAAGGCCCTGCACGGCCTGTCCCGCACGCTGGTGGCGAACATGATCACCGGCGTGACCCAGGGTTACGTGAAGAAGCTCGAGATCAGCGGTGTCGGTTACCGCGTTACGGCCAAGGGCTCGAACCTCGAGTTCGCGCTCGGCTACAGCCACCCGATCACCGTCGAGGCGCCCGAGGGAATCACCTTCAAGGTGGAGACCCCGACCCGCTTCCAGGTCGAGGGCATCGACAAGCAGAAGGTCGGCGAGGTTGCGGCCAACATCCGCAAGCTGCGCAAGCCCGACCCGTACAAGGCCAAGGGTGTCAAGTACGAGGGCGAAGTCATCCGCCGCAAGGTCGGAAAGGCGGGTAAGTAAGCCATGGCATACGGACAGAAGATCCTGAAGGGCGACGCCTACAAGCGCGCCGCGATCAAGCGCCGTCACATCCGGATCCGCAAGCGGATCGGTGGCACGGCCGAGCGTCCCCGCCTGGTCGTTACCCGCTCCAACCGCCACATCGTGGCCCAGGTGATCGACGACCTCAAGGGGCACACCCTTGCGTCGGCGTCCACTCTGGACACCTCGATCCGCGGTAACGAGGGTGACAAGTCGGCCCAGGCCAAGCAGGTCGGCGCGCTTGTCGCCGAGCGTGCCAAGGCCGCGGGCGTCGAGGCTGTCGTATTCGACCGTGGTGGCAACCAGTACGCCGGGCGCATCGCCGCCCTGGCGGACGCCGCCCGCGAAGCCGGTCTGAAGTTCTGAGCCGGTTCCGTAGCTAGCGGAAACAGAGAGAGGTAATTCCAATGGCTGGACCCCAGCGCCGTGGAAGCGGTGCCGGTGGCGGCGAGCGGCGGGACCGGAAGGGCCGTGACGGCGGCGCAGCTGCCGCCGAGAAGACCGCTTACGTCGAGCGTGTCGTCGCGATCAACCGCGTCGCCAAGGTTGTGAAGGGTGGTCGTCGCTTCAGCTTCACCGCGCTGGTCGTGGTGGGCGACGGTGACGGCACCGTGGGTGTCGGTTACGGCAAGGCCAAGGAGGTGCCGGCCGCCATCGCCAAGGGTGTTGAGGAGGCCAAGAAGCACTTCTTCAAGGTCCCCCGTATCCAGGGCACCATCCCGCACCCGATCCAGGGTGAGAAGGCTGCCGGCGTCGTGCTGCTCAAGCCCGCGTCCCCCGGTACCGGCGTTATCGCCGGTGGCCCGGTGCGTGCCGTGCTCGAGTGCGCCGGTATCCACGACGTGCTGTCGAAGTCGCTCGGCTCCGACAACGCGATCAACATCGTGCACGCGACCGTGGAGGCCCTGAAGGGCCTGCAGCGTCCCGAGGAGATCGCGGCCCGCCGTGGTCTGCCCCTCGAGGACGTCGCTCCCGCGGCTCTTCTCCGTGCGCGTGCCGGGGCTGGTGCGTAATGGCGCAGCTCAAGATCACGCAGGTGAAGTCGTACATCGGCAGCAAGCAGAACCACCGTGACACCCTGCGTTCCCTTGGTCTCAAGGGCATCAACACGCAGGTCGTCAAGGAGGACCGCCCCGAGTTCCGCGGCATGGTGCACACCGTCCGCCACCTCGTGACGGTCGAGGAGGTCGACTGATCATGGGTGAGCAGAACCCGCTCAAGATCCACAACCTTCGTCCCGCCCCGGGCGCCAAGACCGCCAAGACCCGTGTCGGTCGTGGTGAGGCGTCGAAGGGTAAGACGGCCGGTCGTGGTACCAAGGGTACGAAGGCCCGTTACCAGGTTCCGGAGCGCTTCGAGGGTGGCCAGATGCCCCTCCACATGCGTCTTCCGAAGCTGAAGGGCTTCAAGAACCCGTTCAAGACCGAGTTCCAGGTCGTGAACCTCGACAAGCTGGCCGCGCTCTACCCCGAGGGTGGCGAGGTCACCGTCGAGGGTCTGGTGGCCAAGGGTGCCGTTCGCAAGAACAGCCTCGTCAAGGTCCTCGGCCAGGGCGAGATCTCCGTGGCGCTGCAGGTGACGGTCGACGCCGTCTCCGGCTCCGCCAAGGAGAAGATCACCGCTGCCGGCGGCACCGTCACCGAGCTCGTCTGACCCACTCAGGCGTCTCGATGACTTGAACGATCCCGACCGGGGATACCCCACAAATGGGGTATCCCCGGTTGGTCGTTCCTAGGGGGGCAGTGTCGCCGGTAAGGTGGCCTGCACTGCCCACTTTCCTGGGTGCTCCACATGGGGCACTCTGAGCGGCAGATGACCGTTCACTAGTCGTCATTCCATCGGAATCTCAAGACCGTCACCCTTGACGCAGTCGCGCGGGGGTCGCAGGAGGCACCGTGCTCACCGCGTTCGCCCGGGCGTTCAGGACGCCCGACCTGCGCAAGAAGCTGCTCTTCACGCTCGCGATCATTGTGGTCTACCGGCTCGGTACCCACATTCCGATCCCGGGCGTCGACTACAAGTCCGTTCAGCAGTGCGTGGACGAGGCATCCGGCAACCAGGGCCTCTTCGGTCTGGTCAACATGTTCAGCGGCGGCGCGCTGCTCCAGATCACGATCTTCGCCCTCGGTATCATGCCGTACATCACGGCGAGCATCATTCTCCAGCTGCTGACCGTGGTGATCCCGCGTCTGGAGGCCCTCAAGAAGGAGGGTCAGTCCGGCACGGCGAAGATCACGCAGTACACCCGTTACCTGACGGTGGCGCTGGCCATCCTCCAGGGCACCGGCCTGGTGGCCACCGCCCGCAGTGGCGCCCTGTTCTCCGGCTGTACGGTCGCGTCGAGCATCGTCCCGGACCGCGCGATCTTCACCACCGTCACGATGGTCATCTGCATGACCGCCGGTACGGCCGTCGTCATGTGGCTGGGTGAGCTGATCACCGACCGCGGTATCGGCAACGGCATGTCGATCCTGATGTTCATCTCGATCGCCGCGACCTTCCCGTCCGCGCTGTGGGCCATCAAGAAGCAGGGCACCCTGGCCGGCGGCTGGATCGAGTTCAGCACCGTCATCCTCGTCGGTCTGGTCATGGTCGCGCTGGTGGTCTTCGTCGAGCAGGCTCAGCGCCGTATCCCCGTCCAGTACGCGAAGCGCATGATCGGCCGTCGTTCCTACGGCGGTACGTCGACCTACATTCCGCTCAAGGTCAACCAGGCGGGTGTGATCCCCGTCATCTTCGCTTCCTCGCTGCTCTACATTCCGGCACTCGTGGCGCAGTTCGCCGGGGGCAATTCCAGCTGGAAGACCTGGATCGAGCAGAACCTGACCAAGGGTGACCACCCGATTTACATCAGCATGTACTTCTTGCTGATCGTTTTCTTCGCGTTCTTCTATGTGGCGATCTCCTTCAACCCCGAGGAAGTCGCCGACAACATGAAGAAGTATGGTGGCTTCATCCCGGGCATCCGGGCTGGCCGACCGACCGCTGAGTACCTGAGCTACGTACTCAACCGGATCACCTGGCCGGGTTCGCTGTACTTGGGCCTGATTGCTCTCGTCCCGACGATGGCGTTGGTTGGCTTCGGGGCAAGCCAGAACTTCCCGTTCGGCGGTACCAGCATCCTGATCATCGTGGGTGTCGGACTGGAGACGGTGAAGCAGATCGAGAGCCAGCTCCAGCAGCGCAATTACGAAGGGTTCCTCCGCTGATGCGAATCGTCCTCGTCGGGCCGCCGGGTGCCGGTAAGGGAACGCAGGCAACGCTGCTCGCCGCGAAACTGGGCGTGCCCCACATCTCCACGGGCGACCTGTTCCGCGCCAACATCAGCCAGCAGACGGAGCTCGGGAAACTCGCGAAGTCCTACATGGACGCCGGCAACCTCGTCCCCGACGAGGTGACCATCGCCATGGCCAAGGACCGCATGGAGCAGCCCGACGCCAGGAACGGCTTCCTGCTGGACGGTTTCCCGCGCAACGTCTCGCAGGCCGAGGCGCTGGACGAGGTTCTCAACACCGAGAGCATCAAGCTGGACGCGGTACTCGACCTCGAAGTGCCCGAGGAGGAGGTCGTCAAGCGGATCGCCGGCCGGCGCATCTGCCGCAACGACTCCGCGCACGTCTTCCACGTGACGTACAAGCCCGCCGCCAAGGAAGGCGTCTGCGACGTCTGCGGTGGCGAGCTGTACCAGCGTGACGACGACTCCGAGGACACCGTCCGCAAGCGGCTCGAGGTCTACCACACCCAGACCGAGCCGATCATCGACTACTACAAGGCGCAGGGACTGGTCGTCACGATCTCGTCGCTGGGTCCGGTGGAAGAGATCACCAAGCGGGCGCTCGAGGCGCTCAAGCGCGAGGACGACGACAAGTAGTCGTGTGTACGTCGCCGCAGCCGCGGTTCCCTGAGGAAGGGGACCGCGGCTGCTGTGTGGGGGGTGTGAGCACCCCCACGTATCGTGGAATCCATCGCGGCCGGCGGTCCGCAGCCCCGCCCCGCCGCCCGCAGTCCCCAGCCGCAGTGCGTGGTCCGCAGCCCTGAGCCGCGGTTCGCTGGCCCTGCGGTCCGGAAGTCCAGAAAGGCCGTAGCCCTCATGGTGCAGGTGCAGATCAAGACGCCCGAGCAGATCGCCAGGATGCGTGCGGCAGGGCTGGTCGTCGCCGCCATCCACGCGGCCACGCGGGAGGCGGCCGTGCCGGGGGCGACGACGAAGGACCTGGACGAGGTCGCGCGCAAGGTGCTCGCGGAGCACGGCGCCAAGTCGAACTTCCTCGGCTACGGCGGATTCCCCGCGACCATCTGCACCTCCGTGAACGACGTCGTCGTCCACGGCATCCCGTCCGAGGACGTCGTCCTCGCGGACGGTGACGTCATCTCGATCGACTGCGGCGCGATCGTCGACGGCTGGCACGGCGACGCCGCCTTCACCGCCTTCGTGGGTTCCGGTCACGCTCCGGAACTGATCGAGCTCTCTCGGGTGACCGAGGAGTCGATGTGGGCGGGCATCGCCGCCATGAAGCTCGGCAACCGGCTCGTCGACATCTCCCGCGCCATCGAGACGTACATCCGCCGGCAGCCGAAGCCCGGCGGCGGCCGGTACGGAATCATCGAGGACTACGGCGGCCACGGCATCGGCACCGAGATGCACATGGACCCGCACCTGCTGAACTACGTCGACCGCCGCCGCGGCAAGGGCTCCAAGCTGGTGCCCGGCTTCTGCCTGGCCATCGAGCCGATGGTCTCCCTGGGCACCCCGAAGACGGAGGTCCTGGAGGACGACTGGACCGTCATCACCACGGACGGCACCTGGTCCTCCCACTGGGAGCACTCCGTCGCACTGACGGAGGAGGGCCCGCTGGTCCTGACGGCCGTGGACGGCGGCCGGGCCAAGCTCGCGGAGCACGGGGTCACGGCTGCGCCGGACCCCCTTGCATGACGATCACCCGCATGGGGCAGACTTCCTCGATTCGTGTTTCCGGGTGCGCTGACGTAGACTGACTCGTCGGCTCTCGTGCACCCGCATGCCTGCATGCGCTCGTACAGAGTCGATCAAGGTAGTCGATTCGAAGGGCGAAGCGTGGCCAAGAAGCAAGGTGCCATCGAGATCGAGGGCACTGTCGTCGAGTCTCTTCCGAACGCCATGTTCAAGGTCGAGCTCCAGAACGGCCACCAGGTCCTGGCACACATCAGCGGCAAGATGCGTATGCACTACATCCGCATCCTCCCTGACGACCGGGTCGTGGTGGAGCTGTCTCCGTACGACCTGACGCGTGGCCGGATCGTCTACCGCTACAAGTAGATCTTGCCCACGCCCTGCCTGTGCGGGGCTGCCGGCAACTGACCCGGAGAACCTCACCCCATGAAGGTCAAGCCGAGCGTCAAGAAGATCTGCGACAAGTGCAGGGTGATCCGCCGTCACGGTCGGGTCATGGTCATCTGCGAGAACCCGCGCCACAAGCAGCGCCAGGGCTGACGCACGACCGCACCCTCTGCATTTCGCAGAAATTCGCGCGACGCAAGCTGAATATGTTCATACGCAGCACCCAGGCCTGGGCATCCCAGGTCTGACACCCCCGGCTCGGAGGCCGGGGACCCAGTTCGTACCTAGTACGGCGACTGGGGATCGGTTCTGCGGAAGACCTCCGAAGATTCAACTGGAGCCATTGAATGGCACGCGTTTCCGGTGTTGACATCCCGCGCGAAAAGCGCGTGGAGGTCGCCCTCACCTACGTGTTCGGCATCGGCCGGACCCTCTCGCAGGAGACGCTGGCAGCGACCGGCGTCGACCCGAACACCCGCGTTCGCGACCTCTCCGAGGAGCAGCTCGTCGCGATCCGCGAGTACGTCGACAACAACATCAAGACCGAGGGTGACCTCCGTCGCGAGATCCAGGCCGACATCCGCCGCAAGGTCGAGATCGGCTGCTACCAGGGTCTGCGGCACCGCCGCGGTCTGCCCGTCCGCGGTCAGCGCACCAGCACCAACGCCCGCACCCGCAAGGGCCCGCGTCGCGCCATCGCCGGCAAGAAGAAGCCGGGCAAGAAGTAGTCCGCAGCGGACAACGCTTCATCAGCGGTCTTCGCTGTAGGACCGACCACCTCCCCGTAGGAGTTACAGATGCCCCCCAAGGGTCGTCAGGGCGCTGCCAAGAAGGTGCGCCGCAAGGAAAAGAAGAACGTCGCTCACGGGCACGCCCACATCAAGAGCACGTTCAACAACACGATCGTCTCGATCACGGACCCGTCCGGCAACGTGATCTCCTGGGCCTCCGCCGGCCACGTCGGCTTCAAGGGCTCGCGCAAGTCGACCCCGTTCGCCGCGCAGATGGCTGCCGAGTCGGCCGCGCGTCGCGCGCAGGAGCACGGCATGCGCAAGGTCGACGTCTTCGTCAAGGGTCCCGGCTCCGGCCGTGAGACCGCGATCCGCTCCCTCCAGGCCACCGGCCTCGAGGTCGGCTCGATCCAGGACGTCACCCCCACCCCGCACAACGGCTGCCGTCCGCCGAAGCGCCGCCGCGTTTGATCGGGTGCGGCGGACCGCTCCGCAGCAGCGGGGCTGATCACCGCCGCGTCCGGCACACGGCCGGTTCGGGCTGAGGATTTCGGGCGGTACGGCTCTTCGGGGCTGTATCGCCCGTACCCTTGCACTTACCACCATCGGGCCACCGCCCGGTGCATCAGGGCATCAAATAGTGGGTGCCCCTGACTGAAGGAACGCAACATGCTGATCGCTCAGCGTCCCTCGTTGACCGAAGAGGTCGTCGACGAGTTCCGCTCCCGGTTCGTGATCGAGCCGCTGGAGCCGGGCTTCGGCTACACGCTCGGCAACTCCCTGCGCCGCACCCTCCTGTCGTCGATCCCCGGCGCTGCTGTCACCAGCATCCGCATCGACGGCGTCCTGCACGAGTTCACCACCGTGCCGGGCGTCAAGGAGGACGTCACCGACCTGATCCTCAACATCAAGCAGCTGGTCGTCTCCTCGGAGCACGACGAGCCGGTCGTGATGTACCTGCGCAAGCAGGGCCCGGGTCTGGTCACCGCCGCCGACATCGCGCCCCCGGCCGGTGTCGAGGTGCACAACCCCGACCTCGTCCTCGCCACGCTCAACGGCAAGGGCAAGCTGGAGATGGAGCTGACCGTCGAGCGCGGTCGCGGTTACGTCTCCGCCGTTCAGAACAAGCAGGTCGGTCAGGAGATCGGGCGCATCCCGGTCGACTCGATCTACTCGCCGGTGCTGAAGGTCACGTACAAGGTCGAGGCGACCCGTGTCGAGCAGCGCACCGACTTCGACAAGCTGATCGTCGACGTCGAGACCAAGCAGGCCATGCGTCCCCGTGACGCCATGGCGTCGGCCGGTAAGACCCTGGTCGAGCTGTTCGGTCTCGCCCGCGAGCTGAACATCGACGCCGAGGGCATCGACATGGGCCCGTCCCCCACGGACGCCGCCCTGGCCGCCGACCTCGCGCTGCCGATCGAGGAGCTGGAGCTCACGGTCCGCTCGTACAACTGCCTCAAGCGTGAGGGCATCCACTCCGTGGGTGAGCTCGTCGCCCGTTCCGAGGCCGACCTCCTGGACATCCGCAACTTCGGTGCGAAGTCCATCGACGAGGTCAAGGCGAAGCTGGCCGGCATGGGCCTGGCCCTCAAGGACAGCCCGCCCGGATTCGACCCCACCGCTGCGGCTGACGCGTTCGGCGCTGACGACGACGCGGACGCGGGCTTCGTCGAGACCGAGCAGTACTGAGAGCTCGGGCTCAACGGTCCGTACCCGGGTGCGGGTGCGCTGTGCCTGATCGCACAGTTCCCCACGCCCCTTCCGGGCAGGCCCCTTCGGGGCGCTGCCCGGATCTCCGACAGGTAACCGCCTGCTCGGATACTGACCCTGGTACCTGATACGGCCGGGGCAGACTCACAGGAGAAGAACCATGCCGAAGCCCACCAAGGGTGCCCGTCTGGGCGGCAGCGCCGCGCACGAGAAGCTGCTCCTCGCCAACCTGGCGAAGAGCCTCTTCGAGCACGGCCGCATCACGACCACCGAGGCGAAGGCCCGCCGTCTGCGGCCGTACGCCGAGCGTCTGGTCACCAAGGCGAAGAAGGGCGACCTTCACAACCGCCGTCAGGTGCTCCAGGTCATCACGGACAAGAGCGTCGTGCACACGCTCTTCACCGAGATCGGCCCGCGCTACGAGAACCGCCCGGGTGGCTACACCCGTATCACCAAGATCGGTAACCGCCGTGGCGACAACGCGCCCATGGCTGTCATCGAGCTGGTGGAGGCCCTGACCGTGGCCCAGCAGGCCACCGGTGAGGCCGAGGCGGCCACCAAGCGTGCCGTCAAGGAGGCCGAGGCCAAGGTCGAGGAGACCAAGGCCGACGAGGTCACCGAGGCCGCGGCCGAGGAGTCCAAGGACGCCTGAGGCTCTTGCCTCGTGAGCGGGTCCGCCCTTCGGGGCGGGCCCGCTTTCGCGTTTTTTCCTGGGCACCGGCCCTGAGAGGATCTAGTGGTGAGTGACGAAGCACAGCCCGGACACGTCCGTATCCGCCTCGACCTGTCCTACGACGGCAGCGCCTTCCACGGCTGGGCCAAGCAGGCCGGCGGGAAGCGGACCGTGCAGGGCGAGATCGAGGACGCGCTGCGGACCGTGACCCGGTCCAAGGACACGACGTACGAGCTGACCGTGGCCGGGCGGACCGACGCGGGAGTGCACGCGCGCGGGCAGGTGGCCCATGTGGACCTGCCCGGGGAGCTGTGGGCCGAGCACCGGGAGAAGCTGCTCAAGCGGCTGGCCGGGCGGCTGCCCAAGGACGTACGGGTGTGGACCCTGACCGAGGCGCCGGCCGGCTTCAACGCCCGCTTCTCGGCGATCTGGCGCCGGTACGCCTATCGCGTCACCGACAACCCGGGCGGTGTGGACCCGCTGCTGCGCGGCCACGTCCTGTGGCACGACTGGCCTCTCGACGTCGACGCCATGAACGAGGCCGCACGGGCGCTGGTGGGGGAGCACGACTTCGCCGCCTACTGCAAGAAGCGGGAGGGGGCCACCACCATCCGCACGCTTCAGGAGCTGAGCCTGGTGCGTGACACGGAGGGGATCATCACCGCCACCGTCCGCGCCGACGCCTTCTGCCACAACATGGTGCGCTCGCTGATCGGGGCGCTGCTGTTCGTGGGGGACGGGCACCGCACCCCGGACTGGCCGGGCAAGGTGCTGGCCGCGGGCGTACGGGACTCGGCCGTGCATGTCGTACGGCCGCACGGGCTGACGCTGGAGGAGGTCGGCTATCCCGCCGACGAGCTGCTGGCCGCCCGTAACAAGGAGGCGCGGAACAAGCGCTCGCTCCCCGGCGCGGGCTGCTGCTGAGCCCTGCCGCCGGTGGCCGGCCCTCGGGCGGACGCCCCCTGGGGGACCGGACGGAGGGGGGTTCGTCCGGTCACCGGCCGGGGGGCTCGTCCGCTCTCGGCGGCTGCGGCGCCCGGGTCAGCCCGTGGAGGCGGCCGACGCCTGGGCCTCGCCGCGGCGGTGGATCTGCTTGAACGCGAACTCGGCGAGGTCGTCACCCGCGCGGAAGACCGCGGTGTCCTTGGTGGTGACGTCCTTGCCCGCGGTGAAGCCGGTGATCGTGAAGTAGGCGTAACGGCCGAAGGCGTTCGTGGTGGAGCGGCAGACGGCACCGTTGCAGAAGGTCTTCACGCCCTTGCCGGGCAGCGCCTTGACGATGCTCTTGCTGTCCGCCTCGCCCTTGGCCTTGGTGGCCTGCGCCTCGGTGGTGAAGACGGCCACGCCGACCGTCACCGCGATGTCGCCCTTGGTGTAGGTCACGCGCATCAGCCGGGTGCAGCCGTTGCCGGTGAGGACCTTCGGGAGCGTGCCCTGGGCCGCCGTGGCGCAGCTCTTCGTGTCGTCGGTGGCGGCCTTCTTGTACACGGTCGAGCCGACGGTCAGCTGCGTGCCCGGGAAGAGGATGTCCGGGCCCAGCGGTGCCGTGTCCTTCTTGGCGCTGGCGACGAATTCCTTCGGGTCCAGCGGAGGCGGCGCGGTCGTCGGGTCGAAGGACGGCACCGACGTGCTGCCGCCGTTGGGTATGTCCCCGTTCGAGGGCAGCTGGGAGGCGGCGTTGTTCGCCCCCGAGTTGTCGTTCGCCGACATCACGCCCATGGCGACGGCGGTGCCGATACCGACGGTGGCCAGCACGCCGCCGACGATGAAGAGGCCCCGGCGGCGCCGGTGGCGCGTCTCGGAGGCCTCGGCGAGCGCAGCCCAGTCGGGGGACCGGCCGTCGGAGGCGCCGGACCACGGCTGCTCGGAGTTCGGTTTCCACGGATCCCACTGGGACCGGGGTCCCCCCTGCCCATAGTTCATGGGGCGCATCTTAGACGGGACCCGGGGTATCCGGTTCCGCCCCAACGGGCCCTGTGGTCACCGATGTTGGGGGTGTAAGAAGCCCTATAGGCGACATGTCCGAGTGATCCACTCCAAAATTGGGGGGTCGGACCGGCGTGGCGGTGACCGTCACCGTGCACGGTCATGCGGTATTCGGCCCGGTGTGCCCGCCGCGATGTCCTGACGTCGATGTCAGGGGTCTCCTCGACGACGCGCGCGGTGACTCGGGCCTGCTCGTTTTGACCGACTCATGGGAGCCCGGTACTCTGATTCTTCGTTGTGTATTGGCTCGCTCATTCTCACGGGAGTGGCCTCTACCTAGGTTCCCTGGAGCAGTTACCAGTGGGCGGCATACGGGCATCGTCCCCGGCATTGTCGTCCCCAGCTGCACGATCGCTTCAGTGATGCCATGTGTCAGCACCCATCCACTGAAGAAGAAGGCTGCGAAGTGCGTACGTACAGCCCCAAGCCCGGCGATGTGACTCGCCAGTGGCACGTCATTGACGCTCAGGACGTCGTCCTGGGCCGTCTCGCCACCACCGCCGCGTCCCTTCTCCGCGGCAAGCACAAGCCGATCTACGCCCCCCACGTCGACACCGGTGACTTCGTCGTCATCATCAACGCCGACAAGGTGCACCTCTCCGGCAACAAGCGGACCCAGAAGATGGCGTACCGCCACTCGGGTTACCCGGGCGGTCTGCGCGCGGTCCGCTACGACGAGCTGCTCGACAAGAACCCCGAGAAGGCCATCGAGAAGGCCGTCAAGGGCATGCTCCCCAAGAACACCCTGGGCCGTCAGATGCTCTCGAAGCTGAAGGTCTACTCGGGCGACCAGCACCCCCACGCTGCCCAGCAGCCGGTGCCGTTCGAGATCACCCAGGTCGCGCAGTAGTTCCGGCCACCCCCTAAGACGAAAAGAAATCTGAGGAGAATCGTGGCCGAGACCACCGTTGAGCAGCCGGTCGAAGAGACTGAGCTCGTCGACATCGACAGCTACACCACCGAGTCCGAGGTCCCCCTGGAGGGCGAGTACACCTCGGAGTCGATGGCTTCCCGCTTCGGCGACCCCCAGCCGGCCGCCGGCCTGGGCCGTCGCAAGAACGCCATCGCCCGCGTCCGGATCGTCCCGGGCACCGGCAAGTGGAAGATCAACGGCCGCACCCTTGAGGACTACTTCCCCAACAAGGTGCACCAGCAGGAAGTCAACGAGCCCTTCAAGGTGCTCGAGCTCGAGGGCCGTTACGACGTCATCGCCCGCATCGCGGGTGGCGGTGTCTCCGGCCAGGCCGGCGCCCTGCGCCTCGGCGTGGCCCGTGCCCTGAACGAGGCGGACGTGGACAACAACCGCGGCCCGCTGAAGAAGGCCGGCTTCCTCAAGCGCGACGACCGTGCGGTCGAGCGCAAGAAGGCCGGTCTGAAGAAGGCCCGCAAGGCCCCGCAGTACAGCAAGCGCTAAGCTTCAGCTGCCTCTGCACGTACTCCGAACGCCCCGGCGGCACGCCACAGTGCCGCCGGGGCGTTCGTGTATCACAGCCTTCGGGCGTATAACGGCACAAGACGTTCAACGGCTAGTGCTATCGGATGTTCAGGCATCGTATGTCTGTGACGTGAAAGCGCCGCGCGTGAGCCGCACGAGTGCTCGGCTTTCACACTTGACGATTCCTTCAGGAGGACACGTGGGACGACTCTTCGGCACGGACGGTGTGCGCGGTGTCGCCAACGCGGATCTGACGGCCGAGATGGCACTCGGTCTGTCCGTCGCGGCGGCACACGTGCTGGCCGAGGCGGGTACGTTCGCGGGCCACCGGCCGACGGCGGTGGTCGGACGGGATCCGCGCGCGTCCGGGGAGTTCCTGGAGGCCGCAGTGGTCGCGGGCCTCGCGAGCGCGGGCGTGGACGTGCTGCGGGTCGGCGTGCTGCCGACGCCGGCGGTCGCGTACCTCACCGGCGTGCTCGGCGCCGACCTCGGCGTGATGCTGTCCGCCAGCCACAACGCCATGCCGGACAACGGTGTCAAGTTCTTCGCCCGCGGCGGCCACAAGCTCGCCGACGACCTGGAGGACCGGATCGAGACCGTCTACGAGGAGCACCGCACCGGCGCCCCCTGGGAGCGGCCGACCGGAGCGGGCGTCGGCCGGGTCCGGACGTACGACGAGGGGTTCGACCGTTACGTCGCCCACCTCATCGCCGTCCTGCCGAACCGGCTGGACGGGCTGAAGATCGTCCTCGACGAGGCGCACGGTGCCGCCGCCCGGGTCTCGCCCGAGGCGTTCGCCCGCGCGGGCGCCGAGGTCATCACCATCGGTGCCGAGCCGGACGGCCTCAACATCAACGACGGCTGTGGCTCGACCCACCTCGGCCCGCTGAAGGAGGCCGTGCGCACCCATGGCGCGGACTTCGGCATCGCCCACGACGGCGACGCCGACCGCTGCCTCGCGGTGGACCACACCGGCGAGGAGATCGACGGCGACCAGATCCTCGCGGTGCTGGCGCTGGCGATGCGGGAGCGTTCCGCGCTGCGCTCCGACACCGTGGTCGCGACCGTCATGTCCAACCTGGGCTTCAAGCTGGCGTTGGAGCGGGAAGGGCTGAAGCTCGTCCAGACGGGCGTCGGTGACCGCTACGTCCTGGAGGAGATGAAGGAGCACGGCTACGCCCTCGGCGGCGAGCAGTCCGGGCACGTCATCATCCTCGACCACGCGACGACCGGCGACGGCACGCTGACCGGTCTGATGCTGGCCGCCCGGGTCGCGGAGACCGGACGGTCGCTGCGCGACCTCGCGGGTGTGATGGAGCGGCTGCCGCAGGTGCTCGTCAACGTCCCCGACGTGGACCGCAGTCGGGTCGCGACGTCCGAGGAGCTGGCCGCCGCGGTGGCCGAGGCGGAGCGCGAACTCGGCACCACGGGCCGGGTGCTGCTGCGCCCGTCCGGCACCGAGCCGCTGGTCCGCGTGATGGTCGAGGCGGCGGACATCGACCAGGCCCGGTCGGTGGCAGGCCGGCTGGCCGACGTGGTGAAGTCGGCGCTCGGCTGAGAGGCCCGGAGCCCTAAGCCGGTTCCTTGACGAACTCCTTGCGCTGTCTGGCCCAGAACCACTTCTGGGCCAGCAGCGTCAGGGTGCCCGCGAGGATGATGCCGAGCAGGTTCAGCGCCAGCTGTTCGGAGGAGCCGATCGTCTGCCGGGTGTCGCCGAAGCTCAGGGCCAGCGCCGCGTTGGCGGCCGCGGGCACCGTCGTCACCGAGATCGCGACGCCGACCAGGGCGCCGGACTTGGCGGACGTCAGGGAGAGTGTCCCGGCGGCGCCCGCGAGCACCGCCACGACGAAGGAGAACCAGTCGGGGGCGTAGACGAAGCTGGTCTGCGGCCGGTCCCCCTCCAGCTGCTCCTTGGTGAACAGGCCGACGGCGTCCATGAAGAGGCTGAAGCCCACCGTCAGCGCCATCGCCACCGCGAAGCCCACCACCAGGGCGACCAGCGAGCGCAGCGCCAGCCGCGGGGCGCGCTGCACGATCGAGGTGCACACCCCCGCCAGCGGCCCGAACTCCGGGCCCACCGCCATGGCGCCCACGATCAGGATCGCGTTGTCGAGCACCACACCGCAGGCCGCGATCATGGTGGCGATCGTGATGAACGCGAGGTAGGTGACCGACAGGGTCGACTCCTCGTGCGTCTCCTCGGCCAGGTGCTCCCACAGCACCGCGTCCGCGCCCTCGCCGGGTGCCTCGTCCTCGGCCTTCTCGGCGCGTTTCGACAGCGACAGATCGATGTTCTCGACGGCGATGGAGCCGGTCCTGTCCAGACCCAGTTCCTGGAGCCCGCTGAGCAGTTCGTCCCCCGCCTCGCGGGCGACGTCGCACATGACCACGTCCCCCGCCGGGTTGCGGGCGGTGCCCGGCAGCACCACGAGATGGGTGGTGCCGACCGTCTTCTCGATCAGCCGGACCACGTCGTCGGTCCGGTCGGGCGGTGTGATCAGTCGTAGGTGCAGCATGCAGGGCAGAGTAGCCGTCAGAGCTTGCGCAGACTCAGCCGCTGCACCTTGTGGTCCGCGCCCTTGCGCACGATCAGGGTCGCCCGGCCCCGGGTGGGGGCCACGTTCTGCACGAGGTTGGGCTTGTTGATGGTGCGCCAGGTGGTGCGCGCGTAGTCGAGGGCCTCTTCCTCGGACACCTGGGTGTACTTGCGGAAGTACGAGGACGGGTTCTGGAAGGCGGTCTCGCGCAGCTTCTTGAACCGGTTGAGGTACCAGCGCTCGATGTCCTCGGTGCGGGCGTCGACGTACACGCTGAAGTCGAAGTAGTCGGCGAGGCCCACCCGGGTACGGCCGTCCTTGCCCGGCAGGGCCGGCTGGAGGACGTTCAGGCCCTCGACGATCAGGATGTCCGGGCGGCGCACGGTCAGCCGCTTGTCGGGGACGATGTCGTAGATGAGGTGCGAGTAGACGGGGGCCGTCACCTCGTCCTTGCCGGCCTTGATGTCGGCGACGAACCGGGTCAGCGCGCGCCGGTCGTACGACTCCGGGAACCCCTTGCGGGACATCAGCCCCCGGGCCTGGAGCTCCTTGGTGGGCAGCAGGAAACCGTCCGTGGTCACCAGTTCGACGCGAGGATGTTCGGGCCACCGGGAGAGCAGCGCCTGGAGCAGTCGAGCGACGGTCGACTTGCCGACCGCGACCGACCCCGCGACGCCTATGACGAACGGGGTGCCGGACTGCGACCCCTGCTCGCCGAGGAAGGTGTTCAGCGCCCCTCGGAGCCCGTCGGTGGCGCCGATGTACAGGTTGAGCAGCCGCGACAGCGGGAGGTAGATGTCGCGCACCTCGTCGAGGTCGATGACATCGCCCAGACCGCGCAGCTTCTCGACCTCCTCGGCGGTCAGCGGCAGCGGCGTCTTCTCACGCAGCGCGCTCCACTCGGCACGGGTGAGATCGACGTAGGGAGTCGCCTCCGGCCTGTGCCGGTGGGCGCTCCTGGGCATCGAGGAGACCGGAGAGATCACAGTCCATTGTTAACGGAGTTTGAACGGGGTGGGGGGTGGGGTACGTCACGCTCCGCTGTTGCACCCTCTGATCCGCGTCGCCTGCTGTCCCGGCCCGCGACTCGGCAGCTGCGTGACGTGGGCGGGTCGGCCTGGCGGGTTGGTGAAAAAGGCCCCGCTGAGGCGCGGACTCTGCCTGTCCGCCCGGCCCCGATCAGGCGTCAGTCGGGCCGGTCGTTGAGACCTTCGGGCACCACCCAGCACGGGTAGCCGAACCGTTCGCCGAGGGCGACGAGGCTCGGCTTGTCGGCCGGTACGTGGTACGCCTTCATCGCACGCAGGAACAGCCGGTAGCCGAGGTCGGCGCACGACTCGGTGACCACCTGCTTCAGAGCGGGGACGACGCCGGTCACGGCAAGACCGAACGGAGGGTTCTCGGCAGCGAGACTCAGGCGCTCCGAGACCGGGTGGATCACCCGCAGGACGGCCCGCCGCAGTTCCTCGTCCACCACGGGCTGTGGCGGTGGGGGGACGAATGCCGGATCGTCCTGGCGCACTCGCGCCAGCCATGCCTCTTCCGCCCGTCGCAGCCAGGAGCCGGCGCTCATGCCGTGCTCGCGCGGGTCGAAGACCCCGTGGGTGGCGGCGAGCCAGACTGTCCGGACGGTCTCGTCCGGCAGTGGTGAACGCAGCAGTCGCTGTACGTCCTGGCCCAGCTGGGCGGCCTTGGAACGGTCGAACTGGTCGACCGACGATTCCGCCAGCATGAGCCACACCGTGACGGGGCCGGGGTCGTCCGCAAGGGACGGAAAGTGCTCCCAGCAGAACTCTTCCAGCACCTCCCACTGTGAGGCCAGCCAGGTCAGCCCGATGTCCGTCGTGTAGATGTCCTCGACGAATTCGGGCACGACGAAATCGTCCTCGACATCGCTCTCATGCTCGTGGATCACGGTCACTCTTCCAGGCAGGAGGCGTACACGACCCATTTGCCATGCGGGTGTGCACGGTTGGGCTTGCCGTGCCGATGGGGCACGTCAGGACGTAGACATGGGCAAGACGGGCCCCGCCGAGGTCGAACGGTTCGGCCTATGCGGGGCGCTTGCAAGCGAGTGGATCAGGGTCGTCGGCCCTTCACATGGACCATGCTTCCGTGCCCGTGCTTGTCCGGTTCTGCGACCTCGAACCCCGCCGAGGTGAGAATCCCCAGAAGCGCGGCCTGCATGTGATGCACGACGGTGTTGTGATGGCGCACGATCGGAGGCGGATTCGAGTAGTCGATCCCTTGCGCGAAGAGATCGAGCGCGGCATCTCTCAACTCCGCTTCCGTGCTCCAGTTTGCGTACACTCCGCTGTCGACGAATGGTGTCACGTGCACGTCCACGCCCGGGTGTCGGTGTGGATCGCCGCTGAGATCCCGCCGATACACGGGAAGACCGGCGCGTTGTAGTTCTCGACACACGTCTTCGGCCAGCGCTTGTCGCTCATCGATGACCTTTGGTGACGCTTTCGGGTGCATGTCGAATTTGGGTTCAGTCATGGACTTCTTGTTCCTCGCCCTGTTGAGCGGTCGTCGCGAAGCGCAATGAATGTCCTCCAGCCTGCCGAACGTAACGCGCGAGCAGGTCCATCGCTGCCTCCGCGAAGGAAGGGTGGTAGGGGACCGGCCATGAGATCGGCGTTCCAGGTGCTAGGGCATCGGTCAGAGCGGAGTCGCACTTCGGGCAGGGCTGTCGCTCGGTGTAGAGGGCTAACCCCGATTTGGAAGACGACATCATCGGCAAGGCCGCGGGCGCGCAGAGCCTGGCCGCCGACCCATTGGCCGAGGCCGGTCTGGTCGTAGAAGTCGCCGCCCTCGTGGACACCGGGAGCCCAGTGAAAACCGGTCACGGTGAACCCGTCGGGGGTTTCCAGGCCGTCGAGCGGCTTCTCCCAGGAAGCCTTGTTCGCCTGCCGACGCTCCGAGGCGGAAATGGCTGGGTCTCGACCTCGCCGGGGTGTCGACTTCCCCGCCGGGATCGTCGAGGTCCGGCCTGCCCGGCTCTGTCGGGTGCGACCTACCACGGCGTTCGTGCCACCGTAGGAATTTCCGATTTCGGGCACGCTTCGGCTCTTTTCGGCGGGCGTCGGCCCTTAGGCTGCCGGGCATGTGCGGAATCGTGGGATACGTGGGGTCTCAGTCGGCGCTCGATGTCGTGATGGCCGGGCTGAAGCGGCTGGAGTACCGGGGGTACGACTCGGCGGGGGTCGCCGTGCTCGCAAGTGGCAGTCTTGCCGCGGCCAAGCGGGCCGGGAAGCTGGTCAATCTGGAGAAGGAACTGGCCGAGCGGCCGCTGCCGGCCGGGGTGACGGGCATCGGGCACACCCGCTGGGCCACGCATGGCGGCCCGACGGACGCCAACGCCCATCCCCATCTCGACAACGCGGGGCGCGTCGCCGTCGTGCACAACGGGATCATCGAGAACTTCGCCCTGCTGCGCGCGGAGTTGGCCGAGCGCGGGCACGACCTCGTCTCGGAGACCGACACCGAGGTCGTCGCCCATCTGCTCGCCGAGGAGTTCGCCGGCTGCGCCGATCTGGCGGAGGCGATGCGGGTGGTGTGCCGGCGGCTGGAGGGCGCGTTCACCCTGGTCGCCGTGCACGCGGACGTGCCGGACGTGGTCGTGGGCGCGCGGCGCAACTCGCCGCTCGTGGTGGGTGTGGGAGAGGGCGAGGCCTTTCTCGCCTCGGACGTCGCCGCGTTCATCGCCCACACCCGGTCGGCGATCGAGCTGGGCCAGGACCAGGTGGTGGAGCTGCGCCGGGAAGGCGTGACCGTGACCGGCTTCGACGGCCGTCCGGCGGAGGTGCGTTCCTATCACGTGGACTGGGACGCGTCGGCCGCGGAGAAGGGGGGCTACGACTACTTCATGCTCAAGGAGATCGCCGAGCAGCCCAAGGCGGTCGCCGACACGCTCCTGGGCCGCATCGACGCCTCCGGCTCGCTGACCCTGGACGAGGTGCGGATCTCCCCGCGCGTGCTGCGGGAGATCGACAAGGTCGTCGTCGTCGCGTGCGGTACGGCCTTCCACGCCGGGCTGATCGCGAAGTACGCCATCGAGCACTGGACCCGCATCCCCTGCGAGGTGGAGCTGGCCAGCGAGTTCCGCTACCGGGACCCCATCCTGGACTCCCGGTCCCTGGTCATCGCCATCTCCCAGTCCGGCGAGACCATGGACACCCTGATGGCCCTGCGGCACGCCCGCGAGCAGGGCTCCAGGGTGCTGGCCATCTGCAACACCAACGGCTCCACGATCCCGCGCGAGTCCGACGCGGTGCTGTACACCCACGCCGGGCCCGAGGTCGCCGTCGCCTCCACCAAGGCGTTCCTGACCCAGCTCGTCGCCTGCTACCTCGTCGCCCTCTACCTGGGCCAGGTGCGCGGCACCAAGTGGGGCGACGAGATCCGGACCGTCGTGCGCGACCTGGCGAAGATCTCCGGTGACGTCGAGCGCGTCCTGGAGACGATGGGGCCGGTACGGGAGCTGGCGCGCACCCTCGTGGACAAGAAGACGGTGCTGTTCCTCGGGCGGCACGTGGGGTACCCGGTGGCGCTGGAGGGGGCGCTGAAGCTCAAGGAACTCGCCTACATGCACGCCGAGGGCTTCGCCGCGGGCGAGCTGAAGCACGGGCCGATCGCCCTGATCGACGAGGACCTGCCGGTCGTGGTGGTCGTGCCGTCACCGCGCGGTCGCTCCGTCCTGCACGACAAGATCGTGTCCAACATCCAGGAGATCCGCGCCCGGGGCGCCCGCACGATCGTGATCGCGGAGGAGGGTGACGAGGCGGTGGTGCCGTACGCCGACCATCTGATCCGCATCCCCGCCACGCCGACCCTGCTCCAGCCCCTCGTGGCCACGGTCCCGCTCCAGGTCTTCGCCTGCGAACTGGCCACCGCCCGGGGCAACGAGGTGGATCAGCCGCGCAATCTGGCGAAGTCGGTGACCGTGGAGTGACCCGGTTCTAGCGTTCCGGTGAACGACGTGAGGCTCCGGCCGGGGTGGTGGCAACCGTCCCGGCCGGAGCCTTTGTGCCGTGCGCGGCGAAGCGCCGGGGAAGCGGCGGGAAGTTCGTGCGATGCAGGCCGGAAACCGTACAGAAGAGCGAAGTCGCTGTCGTACGCTCTGCCTGCACACAGCAACTACCCGAGAGAAAGCGCTGCTTGCCATGGCCGAGAGACCGTCCGAGGAGTCCCGAGCCGACGACTCCGGATCGAGCGGATCGAGCTCCATATCTGACGACGAGTGGGCGAAGTTCGTACAGGAAAGCGAACGCGGGATACCCGACTCGGCGCCCAAGGAGCCCTCCGCGCGGGCGCGCATGGTCACCGAACGGCTTCGGCAGCAGGAGGCGCGCGGTGAGCTGCCCGAGGGCTGGCGGACGGGTCCGGCCTGGCAGGAGAGGAACGGGCGGGCGACCCGACGGCGGCGGCTGTGGGGCTTCCTGGGCGTGCCGATCGCCATCGTCGTGGCGGTGGTCGCGGTACGGCCCTCGCTGATACCCGGTGACCCCTTCCACTCGGACCGGTCGGCCGCCGCCGCTCCCACGCAGCTGCCGCCGGAGACCTCGGCGCCGACCGGGGCTCCGGAGTCGGTGGCTCCCGACATGCCCACGGTGGACCGGCCGTTCGCGGGGTCCCCGGCGCTCGCGTGGGCCGACGGCGAGGCCGGCATCGTCCTGCCGGAGGCGAAGCCGGTCGGGTCCTGGTCCAAGGCGCAGGTGGCGCAGGCGCTGCGGCAGACCAAGACGTTCCTGGTGGACGGGAGCCTGTCCCCGGCCACTCTGCGCGGCCACCGCCCCACCGCCGCGCTCGGGGTGCTCGAACCCAATCAGACAGAACTGCTCGACCTGTTGAACACCTCGTTGCGCAAGCCGGACAAGAAGCACGACCCGCTGCTGATGTTCAGCCGGTTCGACCCCGACGAGGTGCGGGTGGTCGGCACGGTGGTCAAGACCCGCGGGCGGATGACGTTCAAGGCGGGCGCCCAGGGTTCCGTCGTCGTGCACGCCGACTACACCTTCGTCTACCCGCTCGCGCACATCGACAAGAAGGACACCGAGGTGGCCCGGACCATCGTGCGGCGTGTGCTCGACTTCGAACTCCTCGACCCGGCCCGCTACCAGGTCACCGCCGGGAAGGTCGGCGTCAAGAGCTACGACGAGGATGCGGGCAACTCGGCCTGCTACGTCTACGACGGCTTCTACCACCCCACGTTCCGGACAAGTGCCCCCAAGGGCGCGGCTCCGACCGGGCCGACGAGTGATCCGTACGACCGCAGCCAGGACCTCGACCAGGACCGCAGCGAGGGCTGTGGGACGGTGTCCCGTACCTGACGGGGCGTCGAGGCCGGCCGGCTGCCGGTGCGCCGTCCCGCCCGCGGTCAGCGGCGAGGCGATCTCGACGCGGCCGGACCGCTGCCGGTTCTGTCGGTCGCCGTGGGGGCGGGGCGCTGCCGGTGGCGGGAGGCGGGCTGGCGTGGCGGCCGGGTCAGCGTGACCTGACGGACCAGCTGCTGGAAGCAGGCGAGGGACGCGACGGCCGGCAGAGCGGCCGCGGAGACACCGATGAAGGTCCGGTCGGCCTCGGCCACGCAGAGCATCATCGCGAGGCAGGAGAACAGCAGGACGACGAACCACGAGTGCATGGCGCGGCGCCGGTGCAGGGCGGTGCGCAGGATGGAGAGCGAGCCCACCATCCAGGGACCGTAGATCAGCAGGGGCCACCAGGTCAGGGCGCCGCCGCCCGTCGCGGCGGCGATGTGGCGCAGGGGCGCGTACGCCACCATGCCGCCGAACACGCTCACCATCGACACGATGACCGCGGCGAACGCGGCGATCGAGAAACTGACGGTCTGGAACCACGTGAGGCGGGGATTGCGGACCCGTACCTTGCGGTGTCCGGCGGACGTGTGCCGGATGGGCGGCAGCTCGGCCGTGATCCTGGCCAGGTTCTCCAACGGGTCGCCGGTGAAGCCGCGGTCGGGCGAGGCCTCGCTGCGCGGCGGCGGCACGGTGGCCGTCTGGTCCGCCGCTACGGCGTCCTGCAGGAGGTAGGTGAGTTCCTCGACCGGGTCCCAGCTCTCCTCCGGGTAGGCCGCAGGGTGCAGAGTGTCGGCGCTGCCCCCGTGCCAGCCGCCGGCCGGGCCGGGCGGGTAGGCGTCGGGGTGCCACTCGTGCCGGGCGAAGGAGAGATCCGGGTATTCGTCGGTCACGGCAGCTCCACCACGCGGGGCGCCGGTCGTTCACCGGCCGATGTCCCGGAGCGGGGCAGATCAAAAAACCTTGCTTTCGTCACATTCCACTAACGCGCCCTCCGCTCCGCCGGATGTGCGGCAATGGAGTGAGGTTGATCGGCGCATGGTTTGAGGGGGCGCGCTTCATGACACAGGAGCGCTCTTCGTGACAGGGGTGTGCCGGGCGCGCCGCCCGGGCCGACGATCGGATTCTCCGCCGAGTCCCCGGGCGGCCCCGGCGGTGGGCCGGGTGCGCACCCGAGCGGCGGTCCGGCGGCGGACCGGGTGCGCACCCGACGGGCGGGTCAGCGGCGTCTGCGCCGGCGTGAGCGGTGGAGCTGCCAGGTCACCAGCAGCAGCGGCAGGGCCAGCACCCATACGCCGACCACCGCGTCCCACTCGGGGTCCGCGGCGCCCAGCTCGTCGGCGGTGATCGCGGCGGACAGCAGGCTCCAGATCGCGGCGAGCGAGCCGACCAGCCAGAGGCCGAGGGTCCAGGCCCAGGTGGAGCGGCCGCTGCCCGGGGACTGCGGGGCGGACCGCCGTTCGCGGGGCCGGGGTATCTGCTGCGGGTCGCGGGCCGGCAGCGGGACCACCGCGGCCGTGGGGACGGACGCGTCGACCGCCGCGATCCGCTCCGGCGTCACACTCCGGTACAGGGTCGGCTCGACGGACACGCAGAAGCCGTCCGTACCGGTGAGACTGCGGGCGCCGTCGGGACGGGTGGTCATGACCGCGCAGGCGTCGTACCGGACGGTGACCGGGCCGCGGGGGGTGGCGAGGCTGACGCCCTCGTCGCCGATGACCAGGGTGATCCCGTCGTCCTCCAGGGACTGGTGGCGGGTGCCGACGACGGCCGCCTGCGAGTACTGCGGGGCCACCTCGAAGCCCGCCCAGTCGGCGCCCCGGCCGGGTACCTGGAGGAGCCCGGTCGACCAGGCCTCCCGCGCCACCTCGCGCAGATCGGCGAGCGTGACGGCGTTCAGCTCGGCCCGGTGCTGCTCGGGGGAGAGGAGGCGGTGGCCGAGCAGGAGGTTGAGCGCGTACGACGGAAGCGAGGAGGCGCCGAGGTCGGGAGTGTCGTACCGCTTGAGGATCTTGACCCGCGCCGAGTCCAGTTCGGACTGCTCGATACGGCCCGCGCGCAGCCGCGCCAGGGTGTCGACGAAGCCGCCGACCACCGCGTCCTGCTTCTTCGGCAGGGCGTCGGCGTACGCGGTGAGGGTCGCGTGGTCGGCGTCGCGCGGGGCGTAGTCGGCCTCCGCCGAGTACGAGTAGCCGCCCTCCTGGCGCAGGTCCTGGAAGAGGGCCCGGCCCAGTACGTCCGCGAAGACGGAGGCCGCGGTGGAGCGGCGCAGGACGGACGTGAAGACCACATGGCCGTCGTCGCCGTGGATGTAGGCGGGGGTCACCGGCAGCGCGCTGGTCGCCGCCGGGGCCGGGTGGCGGGTGCCGGTGGGCAGCGTGAGGTCCAGTCCGGCCGGCACGCTGTCGCTGGTCAGCCACAGCACCGCGTTGTCGCGGGTGAAGCGGGTCTCGGCCCAGTGCCGGACCTGGTCGGCGGTCAGACCCCAGGTGCCCAGCTCGTTGTAGCTGGTCAGACCGTAGCTCTGGGCGCCGTAGCGCCACAGCGGCAGCTGGGAGCCGGGGCCGCCGCTACGGCCCGCCGCCTCGGTGCGCAGGATCTCCTTCTCCGTCTCCAGCCGGGCGAGCGGCAGGTCGCGCAGGGCCGCGCAGACGCTGTTGAGGTACGCGACCACCTCGTCCTCGCTGCCGGTGACGTGGAAGAGGGTGTACGTGTTCGCCGTCGCGCCGTTGTAGTGCAGGTCGGACAGGCCCAGGCGGTGCAGGGCGAGATGCTCGACGAGATGGGTGATCCCGGCGGTGGCCAGGGTCTCGTCGGCGCGGCCCACCCGGAAGAAGAGACCGGCGGTGATCTCGCCGGGGCGCGGGGCGTAGAGGGTGGGGACGCCCTGGGTGGTGGTGTGGGATATCAGGCCGTCGAGGGCGGAGAGATCGGAGCCGGAGCCGGAGCCGGTGCGGACGGCGCTCGTGCCGCTGTCGGTGTGCGGTGGTGTGGTCATGTGCGGTCTCCTCCTCAGAGCGTCGCCAGCGCGTTGTTGCGGAACTTGGTGAACTGGCCGCGCCAGTCCGGCAGGTAGTGCCACGGGGACTCCGAGACCCGGTTGCCCAGCGCGGCGAAGTGCGGGGCGGCGTCCGCGAAGTGGCCGCCGATCGAGAAGGCCATCGCGAAGACGCTGTGCGCGCCCACGGTGTCCCAGCCGGGCCGGTGGTCGCGGTGCAGCACCGACACCTCGGCGGCGAACCGCAGGTCGTCGCGGACCGGCAGGCCCCGCATGTACGCCACGTCCGCGCCGCTGTCGAGGTCCAGCCAGTGCTCGATGTGGGCCTCCGCGACCAGGGCGCCCGCCACCGAACCGTCGGGCGCGGCGCTCGCGCACTCCCGGGCGAAACCGTGCGCGTCCTCCCAGGAGCCGCTCCACTTGGGGCACACCTGCTGGAGCAGCTGGACCTGCGCCCGGTAGTGGTGGGGGTGGTGGGCGGACAGCCGGTCGTAGCGGCGGCGGGCCTCGGCCTGCCCCAGTTCCAGACCGCGCACGGTGATCAGCCGGGCCGTCCAGGCGGGGGCGTACGCGGGCTGCTCGGCGCACACCTCGATCAGCAGCTGCTCGGCCTTGCGCAGCCAGGCGTGGAACTGGTCGAACTGGTCGCGCGAGACGTGCTTCGCGCGGGCGCCGCTGCGGATGTCCCAGCCGATGCCGATGTACCGCCTGGCCAGCAGGGTGCGCGGCAGCGGGTCGCCGGGCAGCTCGGCGGCCGCGCGCTCCAGGAAGCCCTCGACGCCGGCGATGTCGGAGAGCAGCCCCGAGGCGTAGGAGACCTTCTCGGCTGAGTCGAGGCCCGTGAAGAAGGCCCGTACGGCGGGCCAGTCGCCGGCCTGCGCGGCGGCGCGCAGCGGGGCGAGCTCGGGCAGGTAGTCGAAGGGGTCGGACACCAGGGCCCAAGCGCCCCCGTGCGTACCGTCGTACGCACCTCCGGATGTCCCGCCCCTGCCATTGCTGGAACTGCTCATTCCTCCGCCCCCTGGCGTCGCCGGCCGTTGCGCGCCGACTGGCCCCCAGGGCGCGCTGCTGTGCACGGTGTGTGATGTGGATGGTGTCACCCGCGCCACCTCTGCCACCTGCACCGCGTGCGTGGTGCAGGTTACGTGTGTGGCTCAAGTGATCAAGTTGCCGCAGGCTAGCAGTCCACTGTGACAGTCGCGCCGACGGCGGAACACCGGCCGTAGGGTGCTCGGCATGAGCATCATCGGGGTCGGTATCGACGTGGCCGAGATCGACCGGTTCGCGGCGTCGCTGGAGCGCACGCCCGGACTGGCGCAACGGCTGTTCCTGGACCGGGAGCTGCTGCTGCCCAGCGGGGCGCGCAGGGGCATCGCCTCGCTCGCGGCGCGGTTCGCGGCGAAGGAGGCGCTGGCCAAGGCGCTGGGCGCGCCGGCCGGTCTGCTCTGGACGGACGCCGAGGTGTTCGTCGAGGACAGCGGACGGCCGCGGCTGCGGGTGACGGGCACGGTGGCGGCCCGTGCGGCGGAACTCGGGGTGTGCTCCTGGCACGTGTCCCTCAGTCACGACGCCGGGGTGGCCTCGGCGGTGGTCGTGGCGGAGGGGTGACCCCGAGCCTGCCGGGGGTCCGAGCGAGGGTCGGAACCTGCGGGGTGCGGGTGCCGTAGGGAAGACTCGGACCCATGCGTACTGCGTACAGCGTGAAGACGGTGAGGGCTGCCGAACGGGAGCTGATGGCGCGGCTGCAGGAGGGCGCGCTGATGCAGCGTGCCGCCGCCGGACTGGCCGCAGCCTGCGCGGACTTGGCCGGGCGGGTCTACGGCACCCGGGTCGTACTGCTGGTCGGCAGCGGCGACAACGGCGGCGACGCCCTGTACGCCGGGGCCCGGCTGGCCCGCCGCGGCGCGGGTGTCACGGCGGTGCTGCTGGCCCCGGAGCGCACCCACGCGGGCGGCCTCGCCGCGCTGCGCCGGGCGGGTGGCGTGACGGTCGCCCCGGACGCGGCCGAGGCGCCGATCCGCCGGGCGGCTCTCGTCGTCGACGGCATCGTGGGCATCGGGGGCACCGGCGGTCTGCGTCCGGAGGCGGCGGCGCTGGCCGCGCTCGTCGAGGAGTCCCGCGCGGCCGTCGTCGCCGTCGACCTGCCCAGCGGGGTGGAGGCGGACACCGGAGAGGTACGGGGCGCCGCCGTGCGCGCCGACCTGACGGTGACCTTCGGGACGCACAAGCCGGGGCTGCTGATCGACCCGGCGCGCGAGTACGCCGGGTCCGTGCGGTTCGTGGACATCGGGCTCGGGCCCGAACTGCCCGTCGAGCCGGAGCTGGAGGCGTTGCAGCACGCGGACGTGGCCGAGCTGCTGCCGCTGCCCGGCCCGGAGAGCGACAAGTACCGGCGCGGTGTCGTCGGCATCGCCGCCGGGTCGGCGCGCTACCCGGGGGCCGCGGTGCTGGCCGTGGCCGGGGCGCTGCGGGGCGGGGCCGGGGCGGTGCGGTACGTGGGGCCCGCCGGGGACTCCGTCATCGCGCGGTTCCCGGAGACCCTGGTGTCGGACCGGGGGCCCGGGAACGCCGGGCGCGTGCAGGCGTGGGTCGTCGGACCGGGGGCCGGGGACGACGCGGACGCCGTGGCGGAGGTGCTGGCGACGGACGTGCCGGTGCTGCTGGACGCCGACGGGCTGCGGCTGGCCGAGCCCGGGGCGGTACGGGCGCGTACGGCACCGACCCTGCTGACCCCGCACGCCGGGGAGGCCGCCGCGCTGCTCGGCGTGGCGCGGGAACAGGTCGAGGGGGCGCGGCTGGAGTCGGTGCGGGAACTGGCGGGGCGGTACGGGGCGACCGTACTGCTGAAGGGGTCGACGACGCTGGTCGCGGGCCCCGGGGAACGAACCGTACGGGTGAATCCGACGGGCACGTCCTGGCTGGCCACGGCCGGGAGCGGGGACGTGCTGTCGGGGCTGGGCGGATCGCTGCTGGCGGCGGGGCTGAGCGCGGTCGACGCGGGGAGCGTGGCGGCGTATCTGCACGGGCTGGCGGGGCGGTTCGCCTCGGACGGGGCGCCGGCGGGGGCGCACGACGTGGCCGAGGCGATTCCGGGAGCCTGGCGGGACGTACGGGACTGAGGGAGAGCGGGTCGGAAGCGCTTTGCCGTGCCTGCGCAGTGAAGCGCGCCGATGACTGCCGGAGTCCGGCATTGCCGCCCCACGGCGGGTGGCGGCAGCATGCGTGCGTCCTGGTCGGGACGTCTTGACGCCAGTCCTGTCGACGCCAGTCTTGACGCCCGTGTTCGTCGTTCGGAGGAAGCCCTGTGGAATGGGTCGTCGGAATCGGCTTGGTCCTGGGCCTGCTGTTCATGGCCCTGGGAGTGGCTTCGATACGCACGGGGTGGACGCTGCCGTGGGCGCGCCGCCATGTCCGGCATCGCCGTGTCTACGGAACCGGAGCACTCCTGATGGGAGCGTCCTGCGTGTTGCAGGGGCTGTTCTACTTCGGTGCGCTGCCGACGCCGTCCTGGGAGGTCCGCTTCTTCGCCGCGAACGTGCTCCTGCTCACCGGAATCCTGCTGCTGGGAGCCGGTCAGCTGCCTGCTGCCCGGCGCAAGGGCTGAACGGGGGGCCCGGCTGATCGGGGGACCCCGCCGCGCGCCACCCTCCGTACGGTCCCCCATCACGATTCGCTGATCGCATGATCAGCGTACGAATGCGAAGAATCCGGGGAGTCTGGGGAGTCCGGGGAGTTCGGAGAGTCCGAGGAGGCCGGGGAGCGCGGGCGGTGCGGGGGATCGGCGCTCTGCTCGCCGCCGTCGCCGTGCTTCCCGCCGGTGCCGTCGCCGCCCAGGCCGCGCCCCGGCCTCCCGCCACGCTTTCCGTCACCGGTCCCGTGCCGGCGCCCGGCCCCGCCGCCGGTCCCGAGGGCGAACTCGTGCCGGGGGTGCCGCCGGGGCCGTACCAGCCCTGGCAGTTCGACACCCCCGACCAGATGCTGGCACCGAGGACGTACGTGCCCAGCGCCGCCGAGGACGCGGTCGAGCCGCGCGCCGCCGGGCGCGGGACCTACGCGCTGGTCGAGTACGTCCCGTTGGCCGATGCGGTCTCGGGCGTGACGTGCAGCCTGCGGACCGGGCCGTTCCAGCGACAGGTCGAGCGCTGGCTGAAGCTGAAGGAGGACGGGAAGCAGTCGGCGGCCGACTGCCGGGCGATCCGGGCGTTCCAGGAGAAGGAGAAGATCAAGCCCGCCACCGGGTTCGCCGGGACCGTGACCTGGGCGCGGATGATGCTGAAGTCCGCGAGCAAGGACCCCAACGCGGCCGGGAAGTGCCCGGTGCGGACGTACCGGGTGGCCTGTGTCGACCTCGACCGGCAGCTGACGTGGGTGCAGAAGGGGAAGAAGGTGCTGTTCGGACCCGTGCCGATGCGCAGCGGGCGGATCGGGCACCGGACCCGGCCCGGATGGCACACGGTCTACTGGCGGCACAAGAACCACGTGTCGACGATCTACCACACCCCCATGCCGTACTCCCAGTTCTTCGACGGCGGAGAGGCCTTCCACGCCGTGTACGGCAGTCTCTACACGACCGTCGGCTCCTGGGGCTGCGTGAATCTGACCCTGGGCGACGCGCGCACCTTGTGGGACGTGCTGAAGCAGAACGACCGCGTGTACGTGTGGGGGCACAGGCCGGCGCCTTAGAACTCCGGACCCGGGCCGGTGCCGTAGTCCCGCCCACCCGGGCCGGTGCCGTAGTCCCGCCCACCCGGGCCGGTGCCGTAGTCCCGCCCACCCGGGCCGGTGCCGAAGGGCCGCCGCACCCCTCTGAGACACTGGGGGCGCCATGAATGAGACAGCACCTTCGCCGACCGCCCCCCTGCGTGCCCGCGCCGAGATCGACCTGGCGGCCCTGCGGGCCAATGTGCGTACCCTGCGCGCCCTCGCGCCGGACGCGGCCCTCATGGCCGTCGTGAAGTCCGACGCGTACGGCCACGGCGCGGTCCGCTGCGCCCGAGCGGCCCTCGACGCGGGAGCGACCTGGCTCGGCACGGCCACCCCCGAGGAGGCCCTGGCGCTGCGGGCCGCCGGCCTGCCGGGGCGGATCATGTGCTGGCTGTGGACGCCCGGCGGGCCCTGGCAGGAGGCGATCGAGGCCGACCTCGACGTCTCCGTGAGCGGGATGTGGGCGCTGCGGGAGGTCACACGGGCGGCGCGGGCGGCCGGTGTACCCGCGCGGGTGCAGCTCAAGGCCGACACCGGGCTCGGCCGCAGCGGCTGCCAGCCCGGCGAGGACTGGGCCGAGCTGGTCGGCGCGGCCCTGGCGGCCGAGGCCGAGGGGCTGGTCCGGATCACCGGGCTCTGGTCGCACTTCGCCTGTGCCGACGAACCCGGGCATCCCTCCATCGCCGCGCAGCTCGGCCTCTTCCGGGAGATGCTGGCGTACGCGGAGGCACGAGGGGTCCGCCCCGAGGTGCGGCACATCGCCAACTCGCCCGCCACGCTGACCCTGCCCGAGAGCCACTTCGACCTCGTGCGGACCGGGATCGCCGTGTACGGCATCTCGCCGAGCCCCGAACTCGGCACCCCCGCCGACCTCGGGCTGCGCCCGGTGATGACGCTGTCGGCGTCCCTCGCGCTGGTGAAGCGGGTCCCGGCCGGTCACGGGGTGAGCTACGGCCATCACTACGTCACCCCCGGTGAGACCACCCTCGGCCTGGTGCCCGTCGGCTACGCGGACGGCATTCCGCGGCACGCCTCCGGCAGCGGACCGGTCCTCGTCGACGGCAAGTGGCGCACGGCCGCCGGCCGGATCGCGATGGACCAGTTCGTCGTCGACCTCGGCGGCGACGAGCCCGAGCCGGGCTCCCGCGCGGTCCTCTTCGGCTCCGGCGACCGGGGCGAGCCCACCGCGGAGGACTGGGCCCAGGCCGCGGGCACCATCGCGTACGAAATCGTCACGCGCATCGGAACGCGCGTTCCTCGCGTCTACGTGAACGAGGAACCGGGGACAAGTACGACGACCACCACGGCCACGGCCGACCCGGCCGGTGCGGCGACGGCGGCCGGTCCGGCCGTCACGGCCGACACGGGGAAGAGGAGCGGTACGTGAGCGAGAGCAGTGCGGAGGCCGTCGCGAGCGCCACAGCGGCCGTCGCCTCCGCCGCGGCGGCGTCCGGCGGCTGGCGCAGGACGACCGGTCTCGCCGGTGCCGCGATAGGCGTGCTGGCCGCGGGCGCGGCCGCCGGCGTCGCCATCGAGCGGATGACCGTCGGACGCGGGATGCGCAGGCGGGCCCGGCTCGCACTGGACTCCACCGGCCCCTACGGCGCGCTGCGGGGCACCCCCGGCAAGGCGTACGCCGACGACGGCACCGAGCTCTACTACGAGGTCGACGACGTCGAGCCCGAGGGCGGCCCGGCACCCCGCAGGCGCCGGCTCTTCGGCCGCAAGGCCCCCCTCCCCGTCACCGTCGTCTTCAGCCACGGCTACTGCCTCAACCAGGACTCCTGGCACTTCCAGCGGGCGGCGCTGCGCGGTGTCGTACGGACCGTGCACTGGGACCAGCGCAGCCACGGCCGGTCCGGGCGCGGGGCGGCGCAGAACGGCGGCGGTGCGCCGGTCACCATCGACCAGCTGGGCCGGGACCTGAAGGCCGTCATCGACGCCGCCGCGCCGGACGGACCGATCGTGCTGGTCGGCCACTCCATGGGCGGGATGACGGTGATGGCGCTGGCGGCCCTGTACCCGGAGCTGATCCGCGACCGGGTGGTCGCCACAGCCCTGGTCGGTACGTCGTCGGGGCGGCTCGGCGAGGTCAACTTCGGGCTGCCCGTCGCCGGCGTCAACGCGGTGCGCCGGGTGCTCCCCGGTGTGCTGAAGGCGCTGGGGCAGCAGGCCGAGCTGGTGGAGAAGGGGCGCAGGGCGACGGCGGAGCTGTTCGCCGGGATCATCAAGCGGTACTCGTTCGCGTCCCGGGACGTCGACCCCGCGGTCGAGCGATTCGCCGAACGGATGATCGAGAGCACGCCGATCGACGTGGTCGCCGAGTTCTATCCGGCGTTCACCGACCACGACAAGACCGAGGCGCTCGGGCTGTTCAAGGACATGCCGGTCCTGGTGCTCGCCGGGGTCCGGGACCTGGTGACGCCCAGCGAGCACAGCGAGGCCATCGCCGGTCTGCTGCCGGACGCCGAACTCGTGCTCGTGCCGGACGCCGGGCACCTGGTGATGCTGGAACACCCGGAGGCGGTGACCGACCGCCTCGCCGACCTGCTCACCCGCGCCGGTGCCGTGCCCGCAGGGGCTACCGTGGGTGGCTATGGAAGCACCAGCAGCACCGCACAGCCCGGCTGACCTCGAACTGACCGTCACCTCGCCCGACCAGATGCGCGAACTGGGCCGCCGTCTGGCCAAGCTGCTGCGCCCGGGCGACCTGGTGATGCTCAGCGGCGAGCTCGGCGCGGGCAAGACCACGCTCACCCGCGGGCTCGGCGAGGGCCTCGGCGTGCGCGGCGCCGTCACGTCGCCGACCTTCGTCATCGCCCGGGTGCACCCCTCGCTCGGCGACGGCCCTCCGCTTGCGCACGTCGATGCCTACCGGCTGGGCGGCGGACTGGACGAGATGGAGGACCTCGACCTCGATGTCTCCCTTCCCGAGTCCGTGATCGTCGTGGAGTGGGGCGAGGGCAAGGTCGAGGAGCTGACCGACGAGCGGCTCCAGGTCCGTATCCACCGGGCCGTGGGCGACACGACCGACGAGGTGCGGCACGTGACCGTGACCGGCCTCGGGGAGCGCTGGAGCACGGTCGACCTGAGCGTTCTTTCGGCCTGAGGCCGTCCGGGACGGGTCCCGCGCCGGCTGGGACGTTCGCATGAACGTTCCGACAATCCGTCGGCAAGATGTTGCGCCGGGTGCTCCGGGCGTGGTCACATGGTATCCAGTTCGTAGTTAGGTCTACCTAACCACGTCCGCCCCCGGCCCCCAGGAGGCGTCCATGCCGGCCACGGAACCCCAGGCGCAGCCCGCGCAGCGCGGGTCGGCCCTGCGCGGCCTGTCCCAGCGCGGACCGTCGACGAGCAGACCGTCGATGCGTGAGCTGCTGGCCTCGTGCGCGGCCGCGGACGCGATCTCCACCCCGCCCCGCGCGCCCGACGAACTGACGGAGGGCCGCCGAGAGGCCGCCTGACCGGCGAACGGGCGGTGGGTCGCCGAGAGGCCGCCTGGCCGGCGAACGGGCGGTGGGCCGCCGAGAGGCCGCGTGGCCGGCGGAGAACCGCCGTTCAGCGGATCACGACGACCTTCTGGCCGATCGTCGCGAACACCCACATCGCGTCGCCGTCCTTGCGGGACTCGCGGATGCCGCCCGTCTTCACGCTCGTGTCGGAGGGGTCCTCCGGGGGTTCCACGGCCGCGCTGAAGCCGATGACCACGTCGCCCGCGTCGGCGAAGCGCACGACGTGCTCGATGGGGGTGCCGTCCGTGCCGGTGACCGCCTTCGAGCGGGAGGTGACGAAGTAGGAACCCGGCTGCGGGTCGACGCTGCCCGGCGTGACCGCGAAGGTGCGCTCGACCCGGCCGCTCCCGCCGACCAGCCACACCCGGTCGTCGTCCACCGAGTACACGACCCGTTCACCCGTACCGGAGTTCTTCGGCAGCGCGGTGGGGTTCCTCTTGTCCCGGGGAGCCTTCGCGGCCGCCTTGGAGGCCGCGCCGGCCGCGGCGCCGACGTCGAAACCGGCCGGGACGGTCGACGAGGCCTGGTAGGCGAGGAAGGCGACCGTCGCCACGGCCGTCGCGGTCAGCCCGGCCACGAATCCCGCGCTGCTGCTTGCCACCGCTGCCACCTCTGCATCCGTACCGAGAGCCGTACGCCGTGCCTCCCGGCGACGTTAGCAGCCGGGTCCCGCCCGGCCCGGGCGTGCGAGCGCGCGGCCGGGTCCCGTGTCGGACCCTCGCGGGCTTCCCGCCGCACCCCGGCCCGGGCATCCCCGTACCCCGGCCCGGGCATCCCCGCACCCGGGCCGCGGTCTTTTCCGTACCCCGGGCCGGGCAACAGCGCGTCCGGCACGGGCCGCGGAGCCGTAGGCTGTTTGCGTGCTCTTGCTCGCTCTGGATACCGCCACCCCCGCCGTCACCGTCGCGCTGCACGACGGCACGGACGTCATCGCCTCGTCGAGCCAGGTCGACGCCCGCCGGCACGGCGAGCTGCTGCTGCCGGCCGTCGACCGTGTGCTCGCCGACGCCGGGCTGAAGCTCGACGCCGTCACCGCGGTCGTCGTCGGCACCGGACCCGGCCCCTACACCGGGCTGCGCGTCGGTCTGATGACCGCCGACACCTTCGGGCTCGCGCTCGGCGTCCCGGTGCACGGCCTGTGCACGCTGGACGGCCTCGCGTACGCCGCCGACATCGAGAAGGGCCCCTTCGTCGTGGCGACCGACGCCCGCCGCAAGGAGGTCTACTGGGCGACGTACGCCGACTCCCGCACCCGGCTGACCGGCCCCGCCGTCGACCGGCCCGCCGACATCGCCGACCAGGTGGCCGGGCTCCCGGCCGTGGGCGCGGGCGCGCTGCTCTACCCCGACACCTTCCCGGTCGCCCGCGAGCCCGAGCACGTCTCCGCTGCGGCCCTCGCCTCGCTGGCCGCCGAGAGGCTGGCCGCGGGCGAGGAACTGCCCGAACCCCGGCCGCTGTACCTGCGCCGGCCCGACGCGCAGGTGCCCAAGAACTACAAGGTGGTCACCCCCAAGTGACCGAGCCCGTGACTCCGCGTCTGCGCGAGATGCGCTGGTGGGACATCGACCCCGTGCTGGAGCTGGAGAAGGGACTCTTCCCCGAGGACGCCTGGTCGCGGGGGATGTTCTGGTCCGAACTGGCCCATGCGCGCGGCCCCGGGGCGACCCGGCGGTACGTCCTGGCCGAGCACGAGGGCCGGGTCGTGGGCTACGCGGGCCTGGCCGCCTCCGGAGACCTGGCGGACGTGCAGACCATCGCCGTCGCCCGTGACCATCAGGGCACCGGCCTCGGCTCCCGGCTGCTGACCGAACTGCTGAGGGCCGCGACCACCTTCGAGTGCGCCGAGGTCATGCTCGAATGCCGGGTCGACAACGTCAGCGCCCAGCGGCTCTACGAGCGTTTCGGCTTCGAGCCCATCGGCTTCCGCCGCGGCTACTACCAGCCGGGCAACGTCGACGCCCTGGTGATGCGCCTGACCATGAAATCCGGCAGCGGCTCCGCCGAGGGCTCCACCCCCGAACAAGGAACAGAGATCAATGGCTGACGAACCCCTGGTCCTGGGGATCGAGACCTCCTGCGACGAGACCGGCGTCGGCGTCGTCCGCGGTACCACCCTGCTGGCCGACGCCATCGCGTCCAGCGTCGACGAGCACGCGCGCTTCGGCGGGGTCGTGCCGGAGGTGGCGTCCCGCGCGCACCTGGAGGCGATGGTGCCGACCATCGACCGCGCGCTGAAGGAGGCCGGGGTCTCCGCGCGCGACCTGGACGGCATCGCGGTCACCGCGGGACCCGGTCTGGCGGGTGCCCTGCTGGTCGGCGTCTCGGCGGCGAAGGCGTACGCCTACGCGCTCGGCAAGCCGCTGTACGGCGTCAACCACCTCGCCTCCCACATCTGCGTCGACCAGCTGGAGCACGGCGCGCTGCCGGAGCCGACGATGGCCCTGCTGGTCTCCGGCGGCCACTCGTCGCTGCTGCTGTCCACGGACATCACCTCCGACGTCCGCCCCATGGGCGCGACCATCGACGACGCGGCGGGCGAGGCCTTCGACAAGATCGCCCGGGTGCTGAACCTCGGCTTCCCCGGCGGCCCGGTCATCGACCGGTACGCCAAGGAGGGCGACCCGAGCGCCATCGCCTTCCCGCGCGGACTGACCGGGCCGCGCGACCCGGCGTACGACTTCTCCTTCTCGGGACTGAAGACGGCCGTGGCCCGCTGGATCGAGGCCAAGCGGGCGGCGGGGGAGGAGGTGCCGGTGCGTGACGTGGCGGCGTCCTTCCAGGAGGCGGTCGTGGACGTGCTGACCCGCAAGGCCGTACGGGCCTGCAAGGACGAGGGCGTCGACCATCTGATGATCGGCGGCGGTGTCGCCGCCAACTCCCGGCTGCGGATCCTCGCCCAGGAGCGCTGCGAGGCGGCCGGGATCCGGCTGCGCGTGCCGCGCCCCAAGCTGTGCACCGACAACGGCGCGATGGTGGCCGCGCTCGGTGCGGAGATGGTCGCCCGGGGCCGGTCCGCGTCCGACTGGGACCTCTCGGCCGACTCCTCGCTGCCGGTGACGGACCCTCATGTACCGGGCCGCGGGCAGGAACACGGCCACGGCGACAGCCACGGTCACAGTCACAGTCACGATCATGTGCACGAGGTCAGCAAGGACAACCTCTACTCATGACCGTCGCGCTGATGTGGGAGGCGCGGGCGGCGAGCGGGCGCGGCGCCGAACTGCTCGCCTGGGCACGGGAACAGGAACTGCCCGGACCGCAGCCGCTGCGCCGGGAGACCTTCCGCGCCCCCCAGGACCGCGTTCTCGTCATCACCTGGTGGGACGCGCCCCACGACGCCGACCTGCCCGAACTCCCCGAACCTGAGCCGGGGTTGGTCACCCGGGCGGTGCACCGCTGGCGGTTCGAGCAGGTGGCGGAGGCACCGGCGCCACCGGAGCCGTCCTGGTACGGCGTGCGGTGCGTCTTCAGACACAGCGACCTCGGGGTCTACGAGGAACGGGTGACCCTGTGGGCCGCCGGGTCACCGCAGGAGGCGATCGAGCGGGCCGAGGCCGAGGCCGTCGAGTACTGCGAGGACCTGGACGACGCCGCGTATGTGGGGTTCGCCGAGGCGTACACGAACGACGGGCCGCCCGAGGAGGGCGCGGAGGTGTTCTCCCTCATGCGGGACAGCGAGCTGCCGCCGGAGGAGTACGTACGGCGGTACTTCGCCACGGGGGCCGAGCGGACCGGGTGAGTGTGCCGGTGTCCCGCGGGACACCGGCACGACCGGCTCAGGGCTGGGGTGCGGACAGCGCCCAGACCGAGGTGAGCAGGGTCGGTACGAACAGGGTGAAGCCCACCACCGCGACCAGTGTGCCGCCGCCCATCAGGAAGCCCCCGAGGACGCCGAGCACGGTGCCCAGCGCGGCGATGCCCGCGCCCGGCCACCACCACGCGCGCGCGGGGCGCAGTTCGGCGTCGGCCGGGCGGACGAAGGCGTCCCGCAGGTCGAGCCGGCCGACCTCGTGGTCGTCGAGAAACACCTTCGTCGGCGGCTTCCGGCGCAGCCGCCCCAGCGGCACCAGACGGGTGCCGTCGGCCAGCCGCACCACGGCGGGCCGGCTGCCGCGGGCGTGCACGGTCACCGGTGCCTGGCCGTCCGTCAGCTCGTCGAGGGCCGGGTGCCACATGACCCGCTGCCAGCGCTCGGTCGGCTTCACCACCTCCGACGGCTCCGGCCGGTCGGCCGGCTCGGGCAGGTCGGCCTCCGACAGCAGCAGCCACGTGCTGTTGGAGTTCTGGAACGTGTTCTGCAGGTTCAGCCGCTCCCCGCGGCGCACCGCGGCCGTCATGGGGCGGCCCGGCCGCCGGGCCGCCAGCCGGAACCGCAGTCCGCGCCAGAGCCAGATCGCGCCCAGCGGGACGAGGACGGCCCCGCCGAGCACGGCGGGCACCCAGCGGTCGTCCTCGGCCGCGGTCTCGTCGGGGTCCACCGGGAAGCCCTGCGGGTCCGCCTCGGCGGGATCGTAGGAGACCTTGAAGTGCTTGCCCTCGGTGTAGCGGTCGGTGTCGTAGACGCCGAAGCGCTGGACGTGCGGGTGGCCGTCCGCGTCGGTCCAGCGCACCCGGATGTCCTCGTCGTCGCCGATGCCGTCCTCGACGATCAGCCCGTCGGTCTTCGCCGTGGCCCGGTCGCGGGCGTGCTCGTAGGCGAAGGCGTGTCCGACGAGCCAGCCGGCGAACAGGGCGTAGCCGACGACCGTGACGGTGAATCCGAGGAGCGCGACGCGCAGGGCGGGTCCCGGGCGCCTCATGCGGCCGTCTCCTCACGGGGCGTGGCCGCGGCCGCCAGCAGGGCTCGTACGGGCTCGGGGTCCCCGTTCTCCAGGGCGGCGTCGATCGGCTCGTACAGGTCCACGACGGTCGTGCCGTCGGGCGCGACCAGGACGCTGTTGATCCAGCGGTTGGCGTGGGTCCAGCCGGCCGCGTGCAGCACGGACTCCAGCCCCTGGACCACCGCGGTGCTCACCACCTGCGGGGCGGCCACCGACCGCACCGTGGCAGGCATCCAGCGCAGCTGCGGTTCGAGACGGCGGGCCAGCCGCGGCCAGCTGCCGTCGGCGACGGTGTCCAGGGCGGCGGCCACCGCCTCCTCGGGCGCCTCGTGACCGGTGGCGTGCTTCAGCAGCGTGAGGCCCGTGCGGTCGCTCAGGGCGTGCAGCCGGTCGTCGGGCAGGTCGAGCAGACGGATGGGGCGCCGGTCGTCCGCCGGTGTGTCCTCCAGCTCGGCCAGCAGGCGCACGCACCAGCGCTCGACGGACTCCGCGGTCCGCAGGGCGAGGGGCGCGCCGGTGTACGACGTGGCCGCCTCGACGTCGGCGGGCAGCGCGGCGATCCGGTGGCCGAGCGGCGGATGGTCCTCGACGGCGTACGGGGAGGCGGCGGCCATTTCTTCCTCCGACGTGACGGAGAGGACGCTGCGGTCGGCCACGAGCGGTTCGGCGAGGGCGCTCTCCAGGGCCTCGTACAGGTCCTCGGGGTAGGTGTCCTCCTCGGCCGCCGAGAACACCCAGTCGGCGCCCAGGCCCTCGAACGCCGCGTGGATGATCCCGGTCCGGCGCAGCGCCTCGGCGGTGGCCGCGGTGCCGGCGACCCGGACGGCGTCGGCGTCGGCGGCCGTCTCCGCCTGCCACATCTGCGGCTGGCTGGCTCGCAGCAGCGGTGCGGCCAGCGGGCCGAGCGGGCGGAAGCGACCGTCCATCCGGTCCGCGAGACAGGCGCGGGCGAACCGCAGCGCGTTCGTGCGCCGGTCGCGCGCGTGGTGGAGGTGCGCCAGCTCATGGGCGACGACCGAGGCCAGCTGGACGTCGGTCAGCATGCGCAGCAGGGGCAGACCGAGCAGCAGGACGTAGGTGCGTACACCGTCGACCTTCGCCGGTCCCATGGACGCGTCCACATCGGGGACGATCCGTACCAGCAGCGGCTCCCGGAAGCCGACCCGCTCGGCCACGTCCTGCACCAGCGCGACCAGTTCCGGTTCGTCCTCGGGCCGCACGGCCCGGCCGGGCAGCCGGTCCCGGCCCATGAAGCCGCGCGTGGCCCCCGTCACGAACATCCCCACCAGCCACACCAGCGCCCACGGGGTGTGGAACACCAGGCTCGCGATGATCAGCGCGATGCCGACGACGACGTGTGGCAGCCAGGCCACGGCCAGCATCGTGCCGATGAGCAGCCACTCGCGGAGCGGCTGCGGTCGTATGTCCATGGGGGTGCGTTCCTGTCACGTGCGTGCGCCTGGGGTGTCGGCGGATTCTGGCACACGCTGTGAACACATCTGTACGAATATCGGCTACGGACGGATCACGTTGTCCGGCCGCTCACGCGCCTTCGCTCACGCGCCTTCGCTCACCTCGCAGCGCAGTCGGCGGTCCGGCCCCAGGACCCGTACCGTGCCCGTGAGGGTCAGCCGGGCCGTGTGCCGGATCTCCGCGCTGGAGACGCCCAGCCGCAGTTCCAGCGCGCCCGGTTCGACGATCCGGCGTCCCGCGCGGTCGGTGAAGGCGGACAGGTCCGGGTGGAAGTGGAACGTCACGCGCCGCGCCTCGCCCGGCGCCAGTTCCAGCCGCCGGTAGCCGATCAGACGGACGTCGGGGCGGGTCACGGACGCCACCGGGTCGTGCAGGTACAGCTGCACCACCTCCGCGCCCGCCCGGCCGCCCGTGTTGCGGACGGTCACCGACACGTCGTACGTGCCGTCCGGGCCCTCCCCGCCCGTGCCGTCGGTGCCGAGCACCGCCTCGGGGCCCTCGAAGTCCTCCCAGGCGAACTCGGTGTAGGAGCGCCCGTGCCCGAAGGCGTACAGCGGGGTCGGGTCCAGGTTGCTGACCTCGCCCGCCAGGCCCAGCGGCGGCTGGAGGTACGTCCACGGCTGGCCGCCCGGCAGCCGCGGCACGCTCACCGGCAGCCGCCCGGAGGGGTTGACGCGGCCCGACAGCACCCCCGTCACCGCCGGGCCGCCCTCCTCCCCGGGGAAGAACGCCTGCACCACCGCGCCCAGCCTGCCCTCCCAGCGGCCGAGCGCGTACGGGCGGCCGGTCAGCAGGACCAGGACCACCGGGACGCCGGTCGCCACCAGCCGGTCCAGCAGCTCGCCCTGGCGGCCCGGCAGGTCCAGGTCCGCCACATCGCAGCCCTCCCCGGACGTGCCGCGGCCGAACAGACCGGCCCGGTCGCCCAGGACGGCCACGCACACATCCGCCTCCGAGGCCCGCGCCACCGCCTCCTCGAAGCCCGAGTCGTCCGGGTCCGAGACTCCGCAGCCCTCGGCGAAGGTGACCTTCGCGTCGGGGAGCTCGGCGCGCAGCGCCTGAAGCACCGTGGGGATGTCGATCCCCATCGGCACCTGCGGGTGGTGCGTCAGCACGTGCGAGGGGAACGAGTAGCAGCCCAGCATCGCGAGCGGGTCCGCCGCCCGCGGGCCGACGACCGCCACACGCGCGTCGGGGGCCAGCGGGAGGATGCCGTCGGGGTTGTCCAGCAGGACCACCGACTCCTCGGCGAGGCGCCGGGCCAGCGCGCGGTTCGCCGCCGAGTCCAGGTCGACGGAGGCCGTCGGCTCCGGGGACCAGTCCTCGTCCAGCAGACCCAGTTCGCACTTCTGGAGCAGGACGCGGCGGGCCGCCCGGTCCACCAGGTCGGCCGGGACCGTGCCCTCCCGCACGGCCGCGACCAGGTCCCGCCCGTAGCACTTCAACGTCGGCAGCTCCACGTCGATGCCGGCCGTGAGCGCCAGCCGGGCGGCCTCGGCGGGCGAACCGGCGACCCGGTGCAGGGTCTGGAGGAAACCGATGCCGAAGTAGTCGGCGACCACCGTGCCCGTGAAACCCCACTCCTCGCGCAGGAGTCCGGTCAGCAGCCAGGGGTCGGCCGAGGCCGGCACGCCGTCCGTCTCGTTGTACGCCGCCATCACGCTGCGCGCCCCGCCCTCGCGCAGCGCCATCTCGAAGGGCGGCAGCGTGATGTCGGCGAGTTCGCGCAGGCCCGCGCGGACCGGCGCCAGGTTGCGGGCGCCCACCGAGGACGCGTACCCGGCGAAGTGCTTGAGCGTGGCGACGATCCCGGCCGACTCCAGGCCGCGCACATAGGCGCTGCCGACCGTGCCGACCAGGTACGGGTCCTCGCCGATCGTCTCCTCGACCCGCCCCCAGCGGGGGTCGCGGACCACGTCCAGGACCGGGGCCAGGCCCTGGTGCACGCCCACCGAGCGCAGGTCGCGGCCGATGTGCCGGGCCATCTCCTCGACCAGCGCCGGGTCGAAGGTCGCTCCCCAGGCCAGCGGTACGGGGTACGCGGTGGCCCGCCAGGCGGTGAAACCGGCCAGGCACTCCTCGTGGGTGACGGCCGGGATGCCGAAGCGGCCCGCCGCGGCGATACGGCGCTGGGCGCGGGCCAGGGCCAGGGCGCCGAGGTCCGGGTCGACGGGGGCGGTGCCGAAGGGGCGGGTGAGCTGGCCCAGGCCGAGGGTGATCAGCTCGGCGAAGTCCTGGTCGGTGAAGCCGTCGGTCATCTCGTGCTGGTGCGGGGCGACCCCGTCGCCGTCCGTGTCGGCTCCCACCCACACTCCGTACAGCTGGGCGGTCTTCTCCTCCAGGGTCATCCGGGCCAGGAGGTCGTCGACGCGGGCGGCGGCGGACCGAGCGGGGTCACGCCAGGGGGAGGTGGTCATGAAGCTCCACTCGGTAGGAGGTGTTCGGGGTGCTGATGACGCCAGTGCCGAGGGTGCAGTTCGAATGTTTCGATATGTAATTCGAATGTTCCGGGAACCTATGGTGCGACAGGGGGTTCGTCAAGAGGTCGCGCAGGGATACGATCGCCGCCATGACAGCCCCGGAGCCTGCCGAAGCCCAGATGACAGGGCGGTCCAGCCGGACCGCGACGCTCGCCGAGATCGCCCGAGAGGCCGGCGTGTCGGCGCCGACTGTTTCGAAGGTCCTCAATGGCCGTGCCGATGTCGCCCCGGCCACCCGCAACCGGGTGGAAGAGCTGCTGCGCGTCCACGGCTACCGGCGCCGCCGGGCCGAGGCCAGCCGCTCGCCGCTGATCGACCTGGTCTTCCACGAGCTGGAGAGCGCCTGGGCGATGGAGGTCATCCGAGGCGTGGAGAACGTGGCCCGGGATGCCGGGCTGAGCGTCGTGCTGAGCGAGAGCGCGGGTCGGCTCACCCCGGGGCGGACCTGGGCCGACCAGGTCGCCGCCCGTCGCCCGTACGGCGTCGTCCTCGTCCTGTCAGGGCTCGACGAGTCCCAGCGTGCCCTGCTGACCAGCAGGTCCATCCCGTTCGTGGTGATGGACCCGGCCGGCGACCCGGGCGCCGACGTGCCGTCCATCGGCGCCACCAACTGGCAGGGCGGCCTCGCCGCCACCCGGCATCTGATCGACCTCGGGCACACCCGCATCGGCGCGATCAGCGGACCGGCCACCATGATGTGCAGCCGTGCCCGGGTGGACGGCTACCGGGCCGCCCTGGAGACGGCCGGTCTGCCCGTCGATCCGGGGCTGATCAGGGCGGGCGACTTCCACCACGACGCCGGTTACCGGCTGGGCCGCGAACTGCTGAGCCGGCCGGACCGGCCCACCGCCGTCTTCGCCGGCAACGACCTCCAGGCGCTCGGGCTCTACGAGGCCGCCCGCGAGCTGGGGCTGCGCATCCCGGACGACCTCAGCGTGGTCGGGTTCGACGATCTGCCGGTGGCGCGCTGGGTGGGGCCGCCGCTGACGACCGTACGGCAGCCGCTGACCGAGATGGCGGAGGCGGCGGCCCGGCTGGTGCTGGAGCTGGCGCGCGGCGAGGGGTCGCCGACGGCGACCCGGGTGGAGCTGGCCACCAGTCTGGTGGTGCGGTCCAGCACCGCGGCTCCCGCGGCTCCCAAGGCTTCTGCGGATGCCGCGGATTCCGCGGCCGCTGCGGCTCCCAAGGCTTCTGCGACCTCTGAGGCTCCTGCGGATCCGGCGGCACCCGCGGGTCCTGTGGCCGGAAGTTGACGTATTGACGGGTGGGGCCGGTGCCTCCACACTCCACCGAAGTCAATCGGCTGGACGACCGAAACTTTCGGAGGCACCCGCAATGAGAACCTCCAGATCGTCATCCTTACGCATCCGGCTCGCCGCCCTGCTCACCGGCGTCACCGCCGTCGGCGCCCTGCTCGCCGCCGGCATGACGTCCGCCCAGGCCGCCGACACCCCCCTGCGCGACCTCGCGGCCGCCAAGGGCAAGGTCGTCGGCACGGCGGTCACCGGCTCCAAGCTCACCGGGAGCTACGGCGACATCGCCGGGGCCCAGTTCGGTTCGCTCACCCCGGGCAACGCCATGAAGTGGGGGTCGGTCGAGCCGACCCAGGGCACCTTCAACTGGGCCGAGGCCGACCAGATCGTCGCCTTCGCGCAGGCGCACGACCAGCAGGTGCGCGGCCACACCCTGGTCTGGCACAGCCAGAACCCGAGCTGGCTGACCAACGGCAGCTGGACAGCCGCCCAGCTGAGCAGTCTGCTCCAGAACCACATCAGCACCGAGGTGGGCCGCTACAAGGGCAGGATCACCGCCTGGGACGTGGTCAACGAGCCCTTCAACGAGGACGGCACCTACCGTTCGACCCTCTGGTACAACGGCCTCGGCGCCGACTACATCGCCAGCGCTCTGACCTGGGCGCGAGCCGCCGACCCGGCCGCCAAGCTGTACATCAACGACTACAACGTCGAGGGCGTCAACGCCAAGAGCACCGCCCTGTACAACCTGGTCAAGTCCCTGAAGGAGCGCGGCGTCCCGATCGACGGCGTGGGCCTCCAGGCCCATCTGATCCTCGGCCAGGTGCCCGCCACGCTCCAGCAGAACATCCAGCGCTTCGCCGACCTCGGCGTCGACGTGGCGATCACCGAGCTGGACATCCGGATGGCGTTGCCGGCCGACAGCACGGAACTGGCCCAGCAGGCCGCCGACTACAAGGCGGTCACCTCCGCCTGCGTGGCCGTGACGCGCTGTGTCAACCTGACCGTCTGGGGCTTCACCGACTCCGACTCCTGGGTCGACAGCACCTTCCCGGGGTACGGGGCGGCGACGTTGTACGACGCGAACTACGCGCCGAAGCCCGCGTACTACGGCGTGGTCGAGGCGCTCGGCGGTACGACGACCACGCCGCCGCCCTCCACCGGCGCCTGCACGGCGACGTACAGCGTGGTCAACCAGTGGAACACCGGCTTCACCGGCCAGGTGAGGATCGCCTGCTCCGGCGCCTCGCTCTCCTCGTGGAAGGCGGTCTGGACGTACGGCGCGGGCCAGCAGATCAGCCAGGCCTGGAACGCGACCTGCACCCAGTCGGGCGCGGCCGTCTCGTGCGTGAACGCCTCCTACAACGGGTCGGTCCCGGACGGCGGTTCGGTGACGTTCGGGTTCAACGCGTCCTGGAGCGGGAGCAATCCGCTGCCCACGGTGACACTGGGTTGAGATCGCACTGAGCTCACCCTGAGAAAAGTGAGATTTTCTGAAGAAAACTGTCCTAGACAAGCCCGTTGTAATAATTCGGACTTACGTTCCTCTGCGTGACCGGACACGACGAGAAACAGGACTGGGACACGGGCGGACGCGGAGGCCGGCGGTCGATCGTCCTGAGGGCCGCCGGCCTCACCCTCGCGGGCGCTCTGGTGCTCGGCGTCGCGGCGACGGGATGGGTCTACTGGCATCTGAACAACAACATCAAGAGCGTCGACATCAACAGCGCGCTCGGCGACGACCGCCCGGCCAGGGCGGTGGCCGCGCCCACGTCCGGCGGGTCGGCGTCCCCCTCGGCCGCCGCCTCCGCGCCGCCGACCGGGGCGCTGAACATCCTGGTGCTGGGCTCGGACTCGCGCAGCGGCGCCGAGAACCGGGAACTGGGCGGCGGCAGCAGTTCCGGCGCCCGCTCCGACACGGCGATGGTCGTGCACCTCGACGCGGGCCGCACCACGGCCACCGTGGTCAGCATCCCGCGTGACACCCTCGTCACCCGTCCGTCCTGCCCGCTGTCGTCGGGGCGCTCGACGGCGGTGGCCTACGGCGCGATGTTCAACAGCGCGTACGCGGTGGGCGGTCCGGTCTGCGCGGTGAAGACCGTCGAGTCGATCACCGGCGTACGGATGGACCACTACATCGAGATCGACTTCTCCGGCTTCGCGAAACTGGTGAACGCGCTCGGCGGGGTCACCGTCACCACCGACGAGGACATCGACGACGACGACAGTCATCTGCACCTCGCGGCGGGCACCCATCACCTGGACGGCAAGCAGGCCCTCGCCCTGGCCCGCACCCGGCACGGCATAGGCGACGGCAGCGACCTCGGCCGCATCGGCCTCCAGCAGAAGCTGGTGAAGGCGCTGCTGACGCAGATCGCCTCGATCGACCTGCTGACCGATCCCACCGAGCTCTACGGGGTCGCCGACGCCGTCACCGGCAGCCTGACCACCGACACCGGACTCGACTCGCTGGGCGAACTCACCAGCCTGGGCGAGAGCCTGAAGGGCCTGGCGGCCGACCGGGTCGAGACGGTGATGATGCCGGTGGTGACCGCCCCGTCGGATCCCAACCGGGTGGTGGCCCGGGAACCGGCGGCGAGCGAGCTGTGGGAGTCCCTGCGGTAGGGCACCTCGTTCAGATCATGCCGATGACCTGCGGAAACACACCCCGGAGAAAATTCTTCGAAGAATTTCGGCGACCGTGTCGATCCGGCCCTCCCTTGTTCGACGCACAGGTGAGAGGCGGGGAAGGACCCCGCCCGGGAGACTCGGCACCGTACGGGTCGCCCATCGCCGTGAGGAGTCACCATGCCCCGCTTCCTTTCGCTCGTGCAGATCGACGAGTCCACCGCGCCCGCCGAGGGACCCAGCCCCGAGCTGATGCAGCGGATGGGTGAACTGATCGAGGAGATCACCAAGGCCGGTGTCATGCTCCAGACGGAGGGCCTGACGCCCAGTGCGCAGGGCAAGCGCGTCCACTACGCGGGCGGGGAGCTGTCCGTGACCGACGGGCCCTTCACCGAGGCCAAGGAGGTCGTCGGCGGCTACGCCATCATGCAGTGCAAGGACATGGCCGAGGCCGTGGAGTGGACCAAGCGCTTCCTGAAGGTGCACGAGGACTTCTGGACGGTGACCTGCGAGGTGCGCCAGATCGCCGAGGGCTGAGCGGTTCCGCACTGGGTGTTGTCAGTGCGGGGGTGTTCGATGGGGGGTTGTGAGCTCGCAACCCCCCGCCGACCCGCGCGGCGTCATCGAGACCGTCTTCCGCCTGGAGTCCCCCCGCGTCATCGCCGCCGCCACCCGGATCGTGCGTGACATCGGCATCGCGGAGGAACTGGCCCAGGACGCCCTGGTCGCGGCCCTGGAGCAGTGGCCGCGGGACGGGGTGCCCGACAACCCGGGCGCCTGGCTCGTCACCACCGCCCGCCGCCGCGCCGTCGACCTGGTCCGCCGCCGGGAGAACTACGCCCGCAAGCTCGCGGAGATCGGCCGCGACCTGGAGACCACGGTGCCGGCGCAGGAGCCCGCCGACCCGGACGACATCGACGACGACCTGCTCCGGCTGGTCTTCACCACCTGCCACCCGGTGCTGTCCGCCGAGGCCCGCACCGCCCTGACCCTGCGCCTGCTCGGCGGCCTGAGCACGTCCGAGATCGCCCGCGCCTTCCTCACCCCGGAGCCGACGCTCGCCCAGCGCATCGTCCGCGCGAAACGGACCCTCGCCACCCGGAACGTCGCCTTCGAGGTGCCCGGCGGCCCCGACCGCGAGGCCCGCCTCGGCTCGGTCCTCGACGTCATCTACCTGATCTTCAACGAGGGGTACGCGGCCACCGCCGGGGACGACTGGCTGCGCCCGGCGCTGTGCGAGGACGCCCTGCGGCTCGCCCGGCAGCTCGCGGCGCTGATGCCCAAGGAGCCCGAGGTGCACGGGCTCGCCTCCCTGCTGGAGTTCCAGGCCTCCCGCACCGCCTCCCGCACCGGCCCCGACGGCGAGCCGATCCTGCTCAAGGACCAGAACCGCCGCCGCTGGAACCGCATGCTCGTCGCCCGTGGCGTCGACGCCCTCGCCCGTGCCGACGCCACTGTCACCGGCGTCCCCGGCCCGTACGTACTCCAGGCCACGATCGCCGCCTGCCACGCCCACGCCCACACCTACGAGGACACCGACTGGCGGGCCATCGCGACCCTGTACGGTCTCCTCGCCGTCCGCGCCCCCTCCCCGGTCGTCGAACTCAACCGCGCGGTGGCCGTGTCGATGGCGGACGGTCCGGCCCCGGCCCTGGAGATCGTCGACGCGCTGGCCGCCGAACCCGCCCTGCGGGACTACCACCTGCTGCCGAGCGTCCGGGGGGACCTGCTGGCACGGCTGGGCCGCACGGCGGAGGCACGGACGGAGTTCGCACGAGCGGCCGCCCTGGCCCGCAACGAACGGGAAAGACGGCTGCTGCGACGACGAGCGGACGAACCCACACCCTGAACAGCGCCAAAAGGGGCGCGGGGAACTGCGCGACCGGCCACGGCGGACCCGCACCCGGCCACAGGCCCGCGCCGCCGGAAGCGCCCCTGGGGCAGGCCCTAGGCCGGACGGCCGATCAGCATCGTCGGCGCCCCCGCCACCCGGGTGAGGAACACCGTCGCCGCGTGCGGCCCCTGCGGCTTGACCTTGCGCCGCAGCTCCTCCGGTTCCACCGCCGACCCGCGCTTCTTGACGGTCAGCACCCCGACCTCCCGCTCCCGCAGCAGCGCCTTCAGCCGCTTGACGCTGAAGTGGAGCTGGTCGGTGATCTCGTACGCCGAGGCGTACACGGTCGGGCGCAGTTCGTCCGACGTCACGTACGCGATCGTCTCGTCGAGGAGGCCGCCGCCGACCTCCTCGGCCACCTCCGCCACCAGATGGGCACGGATGACGGCGCCGTCGGGCTCGTACAAGTAGCGTCCGACGGAACGGACCCCGGGGTCGGGCAGGCCGCGGGAGAGCAGGGTGCGCGGGCCGGGCAGCAGGGTGGAGCGCACCGCCCCCGGGCTCGTCCCGAACCACAGCACCGCCTCCTTCACGTCCCCACCGTCCGAGATCCACTCGGCCTCCGCCTCGGCGGGCACCGCCTCGTGCGGAATGCCGGGCGCGACCTTCAGCGCGGCACGCGGGGCCGCCAGGGCCGTCCGCACCGCCCAGGACAGCGGCGGCGAGTACGCCTCCGGATCGAAGATGCGGCCCCGCCCGCCCCGGCGCGCCGGGTCCACGAAGACGGCGTCGTACGACGACACGTCCACCTCCGTGACGTCCGCCTCCCGCACCTCGATCAGGTCGGCGAGCCCCAGCGCCTCGGCGTTCGCGCGCGCCACGGCCGCCGTCGTCGGGTCGCGGTCCACGGCCAGGACCCGGATGCCGGCGCGGGCCAGCGCGATCGCGTCGCCGCCGATGCCGCAGCACAGGTCCGCGACCGAGGTCACGCCGAGCTCCTCGAACCGCCGCGCGCGGTAGGCGGCCACCGTCGCCCGGGTGGACTGTTCCACCCCGTTGGGCGTGAAGAACATCCGCTCCGCGTCCTCGGCCGCGAACTTCGCCGCCGCCCGCTGCCGCAGCCGGGCCTGGCCGAGCGCCGCCGACACCAGGTCGGCAGGGTGCTCGCGGCGCAGCCGGGTGGCGACGGCGAGTTCGTCGGCCGGGGCGGTGTCGCGGACCTCGTGGAGGAGGGCGCGGCCTTCGGGCGTGAGGAGGGCGTCCAGGTCGTTCACCGGCTCATTGTGGGCCAGTCGGTGGACGGCGCGCCTCCGGTGGCGGTGTCGGGCCCGGCCGGCGGCCCTGGGCTGGGAGGATCCGGCAACATGCGAGTAGTCGTACAAGCTGAAAAAAATGCTTTTGTTGGGACTTTGAGAAGCTCCCGGATCTCCAGGGTTTCCCGCGTCTGCCGGGGCTCCCGGATCCGCGGCGGTATCGCCACGCTCGCCGTCGCCGCCTCGGGCTGTGCGCAGGGCGGCGGGGCCGCCCAGGTGCGCCCGGCCCCCGGACAGCAGGGGCTCCAGGCACCCCCGGCCCGCGCCCTCGACGCCTACGCGGGCCGGCTGCGCGCCGAGTACGCGGCACGGGTGGCCGCGTCCCGGCGCTGGGGCCTGGCCCGGGTCCCGCTGACACCCCCGGCGCCGCCGGCGAGGAAGCCGCGGATCACCGCTCGCGACGGCTTCGAGGTCGACGGCCGGCGGGAGCGGAACCTGCCCCCGGTCTTCACCACGATCCCCACCAAGAAGAGGATCGTCTTCCTCACCATCGACGACGGCGCCGAGAAGGACCCGGCGTTCCTGCGCATGATGAGCGAGCTGAAGATCCCGTACACCGCCTCCCTCAGCGACTACCTGATCAACGACGACTACGGCTACTTCAAGAAGATGCAGCGCAGCGGGGTGGTCCTGAACAACCACACCCTGCACCACCCCTACCTCCCCGGACTGTCCTACGAGGAACAGAAGCGCGAGATCTGCGGCATGCAGGACGTGATCGAGCGTCAGTACGGCAGGCGCCCGACCGTCTTCCGCCCGCCCTACGGCAACTGCAACCGGGACACCCTGGTCGCCGCGAAGGCCTGCGGCATCAAGTACGCCCCGATCTGGGACGAGGAGGTCTTCGTCGACCACTGGGAGTACCGCGAGTGGGACCAGGACCTGCACCCCGGCGACATCGTCCTGACCCACTTCCGGGGCCGATCCGACTGGCGGGGCACCATGCCCGACATGATCCGCCGGTTCCTCCGGAAGGTGACCGACAAGGGCTACGCGGTGGCCCGCCTGGAGGACTACCTGTGAGGCTGCGGGCGCTGACCGCGGGAGTGCTGGCGTCGGCCGTACTGCTGCTCACCGGCTGCGCCCAGTCCGTCGACCCGATCGAACGGCTGGGCAGGAAGGCGGCCCAGGGGGTGCGACCGCACGGCCCTGGCGCCCGACAGGCGTACCGCCACTGGGGTCTGTCGGCCCCGCTGGCCCAGGCCCCCCGGCGGGCGGCCCGGCCGCTCACCGCCACCGCACCGGGCCTGCCGACGGTGGTCGACCGGGTCAGGACCCACGACCGGGTCGTCTTCCTCACCTACGACGACGGCGCCGAACGCGACCCCCGGTTCGTCGACATGGTCCGCGAACTGCGGCTCCCGGTCAGCATGTTCCTCACCGACAGCGTCGCCGGACCGGGGTACGGCCACTTCGCCCGGCTGCGCTCGGTCGGCGCGAGCCTGCAGAACCACACCCTCGACCACCCGTCCCTGCGCGGACTGCCGTACGTCGGCCAGCGCGCGGAGATCTGCGGGCAGCAGGAGAAGCTCAGGACCCGCTTCGGCCTGCGCCCGCGGCTGCTCCGGCCGCCCTACGGGACGTACGACCACGCCACCCTGCGGGCCGCCGCCCGGTGCGGTATCTCGACGCTGGTGCTGTGGCGGGTGTCGATGGGCGCGGCCGGCCTGACGTACACCAGGGGTTCGCACCGGCTGCTCCCCGGCGACATCGTGGCCGTCGGCCCGGACGAGACCCCGGCCCCGACCCTCAGGAAGCGCACCACCCACCTGCTGCGCCGGATCCAGGAACAGGGACTGACGGTGGCTCGGCTGGAGGACTACGTGTAGCGCGGCCGCGCGCGAACCGTCTCGCGCGCGAACCGTCTCGAGTGCGGCGGACGGCATCACCCGCCGAGCCCCGCGCCGCCGCCGGCCGGGCGCGAAAAACCGCGCCGCGCCGTCCGCAATTGGCACTCCGCTTGACCGAGTGCTAATCGCGGTCATAGTCTCGGCTCTGGCACTCCCCCCTGGAGAGTGCCAACACGCGACGGGCAGGTCCGGCACCCGCGACGACGGATCCACCTGGTCGCCACCTCAGACAGTTAACCCCGTGAGATCTCCGAAGGGGGAGGTCGGATCGTGACGACCACCAGCTCCAAGGTTGCCATCAAGCCGCTCGAGGACCGCATTGTGGTCCAGCCGCTGGACGCCGAGCAGACCACGGCCTCTGGCCTGGTCATCCCGGACACCGCCAAGGAGAAGCCCCAGGAGGGCGTCGTCCTGGCCGTGGGCCCGGGCCGCTTCGAGAACGGCGAGCGTCTTCCGCTCGACGTCAAGACCGGCGACATCGTGCTGTACAGCAAGTACGGCGGCACCGAGGTGAAGTACAACGGCGAGGAGTACCTCGTCCTCTCGGCTCGCGACGTCCTCGCGATCATCGAGAAGTAGTCACCTCGCTTCCTCGCGAAGCACTTTGTTTTGAACTGCGCCCCTGGCCCCCGCGACCATTAATCAGCCGGGCGTCGGGGGCGCAGTCGTTCACCCTGATTCACCTCGAGATTTCCGAGAGGGCAAACGCTCCCATGGCGAAGATCCTGAAGTTCGACGAGGACGCCCGTCGCGCCCTCGAGCGCGGCGTCAACAAGCTTGCCGACACGGTCAAGGTGACGATCGGCCCCAAGGGCCGCAACGTCGTCATCGACAAGAAGTTCGGCGCCCCGACCATCACCAACGACGGCGTGACCATCGCCCGTGAGGTGGAGATCGAGGACCCGTACGAGAACCTCGGCGCCCAGCTGGTGAAGGAGGTCGCCACCAAGACGAACGACGTCGCGGGTGACGGCACCACCACCGCCACGGTGCTCGCCCAGGCGCTCGTGCGCGAGGGCCTCAAGAACGTCGCCGCCGGTGCCTCCCCGGCCGCCCTGAAGAAGGGCATCGACGCCGCGGTCAAGGCCGTCTCCGACGAACTGCTCGCCTCGGCCCGCCCGATCGACGAGAAGTCCGACATCGCCGCCGTGGCCGCGCTGTCCGCCCAGGACCAGCAGGTCGGCGAGCTCATCGCCGAGGCCATGGACAAGGTCGGCAAGGACGGTGTCATCACCGTCGAGGAGTCCAACACCTTCGGTCTGGAGCTGGACTTCACCGAGGGCATGGCCTTCGACAAGGGCTACCTGTCGCCGTACTTCGTGACGGACCAGGAGCGCATGGAGGCCGTCCTGGAGGACCCCTACATCCTCATCAACCAGGGCAAGATCGCCTCCATCCAGGACCTGCTGCCGCTGCTGGAGAAGGTCATCCAGACCAACTCCTCCAAGCCGCTGCTGATCATCGCCGAGGACGTCGAGGGCGAGGCCCTGTCGACCCTGGTCGTCAACAAGATCCGCGGCACGTTCAACGCCGTCGCCATCAAGGCCCCCGGCTTCGGCGACCGCCGCAAGGCGATGCTGCAGGACATGGCGATCCTCACCGGCGCCACGGTCATCTCCGAGGAGGTCGGCCTCAAGCTCGACCAGGTCGGCATCGACGTGCTGGGCTCGGCCCGCCGCGTGACCGTCACCAAGGACGACACCACGATCGTGGACGGTGGCGGCGAGACCGCCGACGTGCACGGCCGCGTCGCCCAGATCAAGGCCGAGATCGAGAACACGGACTCCGACTGGGACCGCGAGAAGCTCCAGGAGCGCCTCGCGAAGCTGGCCGGCGGCGTGTGCGTGATCAAGGTCGGCGCCGCCACCGAGGTGGAGCTGAAGGAGAAGAAGCACCGTCTGGAGGACGCCATCTCCGCGACCCGCGCCGCGGTCGAGGAGGGCATCGTCTCCGGTGGTGGCTCCGCGCTGGTCCACGCCGCCAAGGTCCTGGAGGGCAACCTCGACAAGACCGGCGACGAGGCCACCGGTGTCGCCGTGGTCCGCCGCGCGGTCGTCGAGCCGCTGCGCTGGATCGCCGAGAACGCCGGCCTGGAGGGCTACGTCATCACCTCCAAGGTCGCCGACCTCGACAAGGGCCAGGGCTTCAACGCCGCCACCGGCGAGTACGGCGACCTGGTCAAGGCCGGCGTCATCGACCCGGTGAAGGTCACCCGCTCCGCCCTGGAGAACGCCGCGTCCATCGCCTCCCTCCTCCTGACGACCGAGACCCTGGTCGTCGAGAAGAAGGAAGAGGAGGAGCCGGCCGCCGCCGGTCACGGTCACGGCCACTCCCACTGACGCACCCCGTTGACCCCGGCGGGTCCTGACCCGGCACCGGCGGCCCCCGACAGGGACACCGCCGACTGCCCCAGGCCCGCCCACTCCGCCCCGCCCCGCCGCAACTCGCCGCGGCGGGGCGGAGTGCTGTCCGGCGGAACTCGCGACCTCGGCGGCACCCGACCCGTACCGCCACCGAGCAGCGCGGCGCGGCGGAAGCCCCCGTTCCCTGTGACAGGGAACGGGGGCTTCGCCCCTCGCGGGTCCGTACGGAAACCGACGGCTCAGTTCTCCAGTGCGTCCAGCACTCCCAGCTGCGCCATCAGCCCGAGTCTGTCGTACTGCCACCAGCCCTCGACGAGCTTGCCGTCCTCGCCGCACCGGAAGACGGTCGTGCCCGTCATCGACACCCGCCGGCCGGTGGCCGGGATGCCCAGGAAGTCGCCGCGGTGCGTGCCGTGCCAGGTCCAGCGGGTGCACACCCGGTCGTCCTGGCAGATCTGCTCGTCCATGGTGAACGCGAAGTCGAAGGCGCCCCGCCACATCTCGAACTCGCGCCGCATGTTGTCCAGCCCGAGCGTGTCCTGCTCGTTGGCGGGGTCGTGGTCGTGGTACTGCTCCGCCATCACACTGTTCAACGGAGGCAGTTCACCGGCGGTGGCGATCAGCTCGAAGAGCCTGCGCGCGTTGGCCGCGTACAACTGCTCGTCGCGCACCACCTCGAGATCGGTGAAGGTCGGCATCCCGTCGCAGAGGGCGGCCATCTCCTGGAAGATCCGGTCGGTCTCGGGGAGATGCGAGTTGCGCATCGCGTCCTCGTACGAGGGGAACTCCACGATCTGTACGAAGTGCGCGTCGTCCGACCGGTCCTGGCCGATCAGATCGTGTGTCGCGCTCCGTCTGCCCCTGGTCTCCTCGACCCAGGTGTCCAGCAGCCGGTTCATCTCGTCGAACCGGCTCGTCCTGCACTCGATGAGCTGTACGAACGTCATGACGCCGCCTCCGGCCCCCCTCGGTCCGGTTCCCTCCGGCCATTCTCGCACCGGAGCGGCGACGTCACCTGTCCGGCGCCGGCCGGGCCGCGCCGGCGCTCACTGGGGCCCGTACTTGCGCCCCGTCCGCGAGGTGACACCGCCCAGCAGCCCCCGCGGGGTCACCTTCACCAGGCCCATCAGCACCTTGTAGCGCGGATCGGGGACGGACAGGGTCTTCCCGCGCGCCAGATCGCCGAGCGCCGCCGCGACCAGCTTGTCGGCGTCCAGCCACATCCAGTCCGGGATGTTGTCCGTGCCCATCCCGGCCCGCTGGTGGAACTCGGTCCGCACGAATCCCGGGCACAGCGCCATCAGCCGTACGCCGCTGCCCGCCAGGTCCCGCGCGGCTCCCTGCGTGAACTGCACGACCCACGCCTTGGACGCCCCGTACGTGCCCCGGGGCACGAAGGCCGCGACCGAGGCGACGTTGACGACTCCGCCGCGACCGCGCTCGCGCATCCCGCCGGTCGCCGCGGCCGTCAGCCGCAGCACCGCCTCGCAGTGCACCTTGAGCATCTTCAGCTCGTCGGCCATCGACACGTCGAGGAAACGGCCCTTGTTGCCGAAGCCCGCGTTGTTGACCAGCAGGTCGACGGGGTTCCTGCGGTCGGCGAGCCGGTCCGCCACCAGGTCGATGCCGTCGTCCGACGCGAGGTCCGCCGTGAGCACCTCCGCCTCGATGCCGTGCCGGTCGTGCAGTTCGGTCGCCTGCTCCCGAAGCCGCTTGGTGTCGCGTGCCACCAGCACGAGGTTGTGCCCGTCCGCGGCCAGCCGCCGCGCGAACGCGGCACCGATGCCCGCCGTCGATCCCGTAATCAGAGCCGTTGTCATGGCCCAAGGGTAGTTACCCGGACGCTGTTGGTCCGCTCGGTGCGGCGGACATCGGGACGGCCGGGTCCGCCCGGCCTGCGAGGCTCCCGGACGGTCCGGGTCCGCCCGGCCCACGGGGCTTCCGGACGGTCCGGGTCCGCCCGGCCCACGCGGCCTCCCGGGGTGTACGAGGCTTGTCCGGGGGCGCGTGACGACGGTTCAGGACCGCTGTTGTTCCACGTACTTCCGGGCCGCGGCCAGCGACTCCGGGTGCAGTGCCTCGCCGGCCGGGAGCAGTCGCGGCAGCAGTTCCCGTTCCGTCGTGGACGCCCGGAACTGGAGGGCCACGGTCACGTCGTGGTCCGGCCGGTGCACGATCTCGACCGGATCTCCCGCCCTGATCTCACCGGGCTCGATCACCCGGAGATAGGCGCCCGGGGCACCCTTATGCGTGAACCGTTTCACCCACCTCGACTCACCCAGGTGGCCCTGGAAGGTGCGGCACGGGATCCGCCCGCAGGTCACCTCCAGCACCACCCCGCGCCCGACGCGCCAGCGCTCGCCGATCCGCGCGCCGGACACGTCGACCCCGAGGGTCGTGAGGTTCTCGCCGAACATGCCGTTGGCGAGCGTCCGGCCCAGTTCGCGTTCCCAGTCGTCGAGGTCCTCGCGCGCGACCGCGTACACGGCCTGGTCGTCGCCGCCGTGGTGCCGTCTGTCGCACACCGCGTCCCCGGCCAGCCCGCTCCCGCCGGTCCCCTTCGGCCCGGGGGCGGCCACCCGCACGGGTCCGTCGGCCGGCCGCTTGTCGATGCCGGTCAGGCCCTCCGCCTGATCCGTGTAGGGCACGGCCCGCGGGCGGCCGAGGTTCACCGAGAGAAGCTTCATGGATGCACGCTAATGGGCCCAGCCCCAAAGCGTCGACGCATTATTGGGCGCCGCATCCAAGAACCGCTTATGCTCGAAGGGTGATCGAGGCCCGTCATCTCCGCGTTCTGCGCGCCGTCGCCACCACCGGCTCCTTCTCCGCGGCGGGGCGCGAGCTGGGCTGCACCCAGCCCGCCGTCAGTCAGCAGATGAAGGCCCTGGAGGCGTCGGTCGGCACCCCGCTGCTCATCCGCAGCGGCCGTGAGATGCGCCTGACCCAGGCCGGCGAGGCCCTCGTCCGGCACGCGGCCGGCATCCTCGCCGGACTCACCGCCGCCGAGGAGGAGGTCGCCGCCATCGCCGGTCTGCGCGCGGGCCGGGTCCGGCTGGTCTCCTTCCCCAGCGGCAGCTCCGCCCTCGTGCCCGCGGCCCTCGCCGCGCTGCGCGCCGCGCACCCCGGCACCCGCGTCTCCCTGGAGGAGGCCGAGCCGCCCGAGTCGGTCGAGAAGCTCCGCGACGGCGACTGCGACGTGGCGCTCGCCTTCCGCTACGAGAGCGCGGCGGGCGCGGAGGAATGGGACGACCTCGTCGTACGCCCCCTGCTGACCGACCGCCTGGTGGGCCTGGTGCCCGAGAACCACCGGCTGGCCCGCGCGCAGTCCGTGGACATCGGCGAACTCGCCCGGGAGCCGTGGATCGCGGGCTGTCCGCGCTGTCGCGGGCAACTGGTCGAGGCGTGCGAGAGCGCGGGCTTCACCCCGCGCATCGACTTCGCCACCGACGACTACCCCGCGGTGGTCGGCCTGGTGGGTGCCGGTCTCGGCGTCGCCGTGCTGCCCCAGCTCGCGGTCGAGTCCGTACGTCCCAGAGGGGTGCGCACCGTGACGGTGGAGCCGGCGGTGCGGCGGAGGATCGTCGCGCTCACGCTGCCCGATCTGGCTCAGGTGCCGGCGGTGGCGGCGACGCTGGCGGAGCTGGAGCGCGCGGCCGTCCGCTGAGACGCCGGGAGTGTCGGGGGGCGTCCGCTGAGACGTCGGGACTATCGGGGGGCGTCTGCTGAGACGCCGGGAGCGCCGGGGGCCGTTCGCTGAGACGTCGGAAGCGCCGGGGGTGTCCGCTGAGACACCGGAAGCGTCGGGCGTCCGCTGAATTACCGGAAGCGTCGGCCGTTCGCCGGGGCTCCGGAAGTGTCGGGCGTCCCGGGTTGCCGGGGCACCGCTCAACACGTACGCCGGGGGCGCGCACACAGCTCCCCGGTGGTGGCCGCACTGCTGCCAGGCCATGCCCGCATGTCCATGGCGTTCCGGCTATGGCGTCATGACGTCCGTGCGCCGGTCCGTACGTCAGTCCGTACGTCAGTCCGTACGTCAGTTCGTGTGTCAGTCCGTGCGTCGGTTCGTGCGTTACGTCCAGACGTTTGTGAAGAAACGTTCCTTCAGGTGTTCGAGCCGCCGTCCATGCCGGTGGCCGACGCCGATACGAGCCGGTTGCGTGCCCGGCCCATGAGCTCTTCGCGCTCGTCCTCGGTCAATCCGCCCCACACGCCGTACGGCTCGCGCACCGCCAGTGCGTGCGCCGCGCACTGCGCGCGGACCGGACACCTCATGCAGACCTCCTTGGCCGAGTTCTCACGAGCGCTCCGGGCCGCTCCGCGCTCGCCCTCCGGGTGGAAGAACAGCGAGCTGTCCACCCCGCGGCAGGCGGCGAGGAGCTGCCAGTCCCACAGGTCCGCGTTCGGTCCGGGAAGGCGGGAGAAATCTGCCATTGCGTGACCCCTTGCAGCCGTTCTGAGCGGATACGGTGCTCACGACCGTACATCTACGATCTAAGGAGATGAAAATATGACTCATTGCGAATCTAGCCTCGGACACCAACAGATGGGAAGAAATGGGTCTAAATGGGGCATGGCTTGTGATGAAAGACGGTAGGACAGCCGCGCGCGACTGCCCCGTGTCCGTCCCCTCACGTAGAGTGCCGAAGATGGCACAGAGCCCCGTAACTCTTTCGAGTGACCGTCGTTGAGAGTGCGGATGCGGTTGAGAACGCAAACGCTCGGGCAGGCGTCCGAGACGGTCGACCGCACAGGTGACGATTTCGTACCAGCCTGGAGGCACAAGGTGACGCGCATCAGCTGCGGAGGGCGGCCATGACATCCGTCCTCGTCTGCGACGACTCCCCGCTTGCCCGAGAGGCGCTCCGCCGCGCGGTCGCGACCGTGCCCGGCGTCGAGCGCGTGACGACGGCAGCCAACGGCGAGGAAGTCCTCCGCCGCTGGGGGGCCGACCGCTCGGACCTGATTCTGATGGACGTACGCATGCCCGGCCTGGGCGGCGTCGAGACCGTACGGCGGCTGCTGTCCGCCGACCCCGGTGCGCGCATCATCATGCTCACCGTCGCCGAGGACCTGGACGGAGTCGCCCTCGCGGTGGCCGCCGGCGCCCGCGGCTATCTGCACAAGGACGCCTCGCGTGCCGAACTGCGCGCCACCGTCACGCAGGCCCTCGCCGACCCGACCTGGCGGCTCGCCCCGCGCCGGCTGCGCTCGGCCGAGATGGGCGCCGCGCCCACGCTCACCGCGCGTGAGATCCAGGTCCTGGAGGGCATGAGCCACGGCCGCTCCAACGCCGAGATCGGCCGGGAGCTGTTCCTCTCCGAGGACACCGTCAAGACGCACGCCCGACGCCTCTTCAAGAAGCTCGGCGCCTCGGACCGTGCGCACGCGGTGGCGCTCGGGTTCCGCTGGGGCCTGGTGCGCTAGGCGTGCCGGATGGACCGGGTGCGTCGTCGCGGGGGCAGCACAACCCGTAGGAAGTCCCAGGTGGTCCCCGCCTACCTCAAGGTGGGCGGGGATGGCAACCGGGCACGCCGGGTGCCCGCTGCCTGTTTCGCCGCGGATGCCGCATCCTTGAGGTGTGGAGTTCCTCGGGGACGAGTCGGTCGAACGGAAGAGGAGGGCGCAGGAGATGAGTTCCGGCGCACCTGCTCATAACGCTTCGGTGCACAACGATGGACGCGGTGCCGCGGACCAATCGGCCGCAGGGCACCATGGTCCGATGCGTGAGGACGACGTGGCCACTGCCCCGGGGGCGATCGGTGCACTGGTCCACCGTGCCGTCGACGGGGACGATCAAGCCACGCACGACCTGCTCGCCCACGTCCATCCCCTGGCGATCCGGTACTGCCGCACCCGGCTGTCCCGGCTGCCGGGCGACGCGCGCCACTTCGTGGAGGACCTGGCGCAGGAGGTCTGCGTCGCCGTCCTGCTCGCCCTGCCCCGCTACCGGGACACCGGCCGCCCCTTCGAGGCGTTCGTCTTCGCCATCGCCGCGCACAAGGTGGCCGATCTCCAGCGTGCCGCGATGCGCCACCCCGGTTCGACGGCCGTCCCGTCCGACGAGATGCCGGAACGCCCCGACGACTCGCTGGGTCCCGAGGAGCGGGCGCTGCTCAGCAGCGACGCGGAGTGGGCGAAGAAACTGCTGGCCAACCTTCCCGAGAACCAGCGCGAGCTGCTGTTGCTGCGGATCGCGGTGGGGCTGACGGCGGAGGAAACGGGCCAGATGTTGGGAATGTCACCCGGTGCGGTCCGGGTGGCTCAGCACCGGGCGCTCAGCCGACTGCGGGCGCTCGCCGAGCAGTGAGCGGGCCATGTCACCGGGCCGGATCGTCGGCAGGCGGCAGGGGGCCGGTCCGGCCGCCGGAGCCCTCGGTCACGCGCCGGACCTGGCCGTCCGGGCTCTCGGCCGCGTGCCGGACCTGAACGGGCGATCCCTTGTTCCCGTACGCGTTCCCGTACGAACATACGAAGTCCGGAGTCGCTCCGGACAGTGGAAACCGTGGAATGAGCGACCCCTGCTTCCCGTTAGCATGGACATCCGCACCGATCAAGGCCATTTGGGGAAGGTGTCATGACTGCCAACGTCGACGGAGTGCCCGGAAAATTCGCGACACTCGGGCTGACCTACGACGACGTGCTGCTGCTGCCGGGTGCATCGGAAGTGCTCCCCAACGCGGTCGACACCTCGTCCCGCATCTCGCGCAACGTGCGCGTCAACATTCCGCTGCTCTCGGCCGCCATGGACAAGGTGACCGAGTCCCGCATGGCCATCGCGATGGCCCGCCTGGGCGGTGTCGGCGTGCTGCACCGCAACCTCTCCGTCGAGGACCAGGTGAACCAGGTCGACCTGGTCAAGCGGTCCGAGTCCGGCATGGTCACCGACCCCATCACGGTCAGCCCGGAGGCGACGCTCGCCGACGCGGACGCGCTCTGCGCGAAGTTCCGCATCAGCGGCGTGCCCGTGACCGACCCGGCCGGCAAGCTCCTCGGCATCGTCACCAACCGTGACATGGCCTTCGAGTCCGACCGCAGCCGCCAGGTGCGCGAGGTCATGACGCCGATGCCGCTGGTCACCGGCAAGGTCGGCACCACCGGTGTCGAGGCCATGGAGCTGCTGCGCAAGCACAAGATCGAGAAGCTTCCGCTGGTCGACGACGACGGCGTCCTCAAGGGCCTCATCACGGTCAAGGACTTCGTCAAGGCCGAGAAGTACCCCAACGCCGCCAAGGACGCCGAGGGGCGCCTGCTCGTCGGTGCCGCGGTCGGCGCCAGCCCCGAGGCGCTGGAGCGCGCCCAGGCCCTCGCCGAGGCCGGCGTGGACTTCCTGGTCGTCGACACCTCGCACGGCCACAACAGCAACGCCCTCAGCTGGATGTCCAAGATCAAGTCGAGCGTCCCGGTCGACGTGATCGGCGGCAACGTCGCCACCCGCGACGGCGCGCAGGCGCTGATCGACGCCGGTGTCGACGGCATCAAGGTGGGCGTGGGCCCCGGTTCCATCTGCACCACCCGCGTGGTCGCCGGCATCGGCGTCCCGCAGGTCACCGCCATCTACGAGGCGTCCCTCGCCGCCCGCGCGGCCGGCGTCCCGCTGATCGGTGACGGCGGCCTGCAGTACTCCGGCGACATCGGCAAGGCGCTCGCCGCCGGTGCCGACACGGTGATGCTGGGCAGCCTGCTGGCCGGCTGCGAGGAGTCGCCGGGCGAGCTGCTCTTCATCAACGGCAAGCAGTTCAAGTCGTACCGCGGCATGGGCTCGCTCGGTGCCATGCAGTCCCGCGGCCAGGGCCGTTCCTACTCCAAGGACCGCTACTTCCAGGCCGAGGTCGCCTCCGACGACAAGCTCGTGCCCGAGGGCGTCGAGGGCCAGGTGCCCTACCGCGGCCCGCTCGCGAACGTGCTGCACCAGCTCGTCGGCGGCCTGCGCCAGACCATGGGCTACGTGGGCGCCGCCACCATCGAGGAGATGGAGTCCAAGGGCCGCTTCGTGCGGATCACCTCCGCGGGTCTCAAGGAGAGCCACCCGCACGACATCCAGATGACGGTCGAGGCACCCAACTACAGCCGCAGCAAGTGACCCGCACGCGCGCGTGATCCCGTACCGGGGCACGCGCGCGTGAGGTCGTACGAGAACACGCACCAGGTCAGGTACGGCGTTCGTACCTGACGGCACGTCCGAGGCGCGGACGAGGGCGGCTCCGGAGCTCCGGGGCCGCCCTCGGCGTGTCCGTCGGCGATACTGGTAGACGCTGAAACGCAGAGGGAAAGGCCACAGACGTGACTGAGATCGAGATCGGGCGCGGCAAGCGCGGCCGCCGGGCGTACGCCTTCGACGACATCGCCGTCGTCCCCAGCCGCCGTACGCGGGACCCGAAGGAGGTCTCGATCGCCTGGCAGATCGACGCCTACCGCTTCGAGCTGCCCTTCCTGGCCGCCCCCATGGACTCGGTCGTCTCCCCGGCCACCGCGATCCGTATCGGTGAGCTGGGCGGCCTGGGCGTGCTGAACCTCGAGGGCCTGTGGACGCGGTACGAGGACCCGCAGCCGCTGCTCGACGAGATCGTCGGGCTGGACGACGACACCGCCACCCGGCGCCTCCAGGAGATCTACGCGGCTCCCATCAAGGAGGAGCTGATCGGGCAGCGCATCAAGGAGGTGCGCGACTCCGGCGTGGTCACGGCGGCGGCGCTCTCCCCGCAGCGCACGGCCCAGTTCTCCAAGGCGGTCGTCGACGCGGGCGTGGACATCTTCGTCATCCGCGGTACGACCGTGTCGGCGGAGCACGTCTCCGGCTCGCACGAGCCGCTGAACCTGAAGCAGTTCATCTACGAGCTCGACGTCCCGGTGATCGTCGGCGGCTGCGCCACGTACACCGCGGCCCTGCACCTGATGCGCACCGGCGCGGCCGGCGTGCTGGTCGGCTTCGGCGGCGGCGCCGCGCACACCACGCGCAACGTGCTGGGCATCCAGGTCCCGATGGCCACGGCCGTCGCCGACGTGGCGGCCGCCCGCCGCGACTACATGGACGAGTCCGGCGGCCGGTACGTGCACGTGATCGCGGACGGCGGGGTCGGCTGGTCCGGCGACCTGCCCAAGGCGATCGCCTGCGGCGCCGACTCGGTGATGATGGGCTCCCCGCTCGCCCGTGCCACGGACGCGCCCGGCAAGGGCCACCACTGGGGCATGGAGGCCGTCAACGAGGAGCTGCCGCGCGGCAAGAAGGTCGACCTCGGCACGGTCGGCACGCTGGAGGAGGTCCTCACCGGCCCCTCGCACACCCCGGACGGCTCGATGAACCTCTTCGGCGCCCTGCGCCGGGCCATGGCCACCACCGGCTACAGCGAGCTCAAGGAGTTCCAGCGGGTCGAGGTGACGGTGGCGGACTCGCAGCACAAGCGGTAGTCCCCACGGCCGCAGCGGCCGTACGCCCGTACGGGAGAAGGGCCCGCCCCACCACTCGGTGGGGCGGGCCCTTCTCCCGTACAGCGGTCGTCTCTTCCGGACAGCGGTCGCCGTCAGCCAGCCGTCAGCAGCTCGGCGACGCCCCCGAGGAGCAGGGCGACGCCGACCAGGCCGACGAACGCGTGGAACATCCGGAAGCCGAGAACGGTGTCCACCTGGCCGGGGGTGTGAAGTCACCCGTCGCGGCGGCGCGCAGCTCGTGGCTGCGCTGCTGGGAGGCCACCATCGCGGTGGCGGCGCCTCGCACGTCGAAGGCGATCCGGCCCCCGGCCACCGCGGCCGGGAGGCCGAGCAGGAACAGGAACAGCCAGACAGGAATCACCGGACCCCGTTCCTCCGGGTGCTCTGGAACGCCACGTACGCGGCGATCGCGAAGAAGACGAAGGTCAGCGGGTCGGCCGTCTCCTGCCAGGCATCCTGCACCACGCCGAAGTGGTCGAAGAAGACCTCGCTGAAGCCGACACCGATCTCCTTCGCGCCGAGCATGGCCGTGCCGATCAACTGGCCGAGGTAGATCGCGGCCACCGAGACGATCACGGCGGCGACCGGCAGGGACTGGCTGCGACCGCCGGCGCGGCCCGCGGCGATGCCGACCAGGAAGCCGACACCGACGGCGGCGTAGCCGATCTCGTGCTCGGTGAGGCCGACGACGATGCCGTACAGGATCGCGGAGACCAGGCCCGCGCCGACGGCGGCGGCGAGACCGAGCACGAAGTTGTCGCGCACCTGAGCGGCGGGGGCGGCGGGGGCGGTGGGTGCGACCGGGGAGCCCGGCTGCGGCGTGCCCTGCGGGTCACCGGTCTGTTCGAGCCCCCGAGCCGGGTCGGGCCGGGCCGACTGGTCGGACTGCCCCGCGTACGGGTTGTCGGCCGGCGGAACGGGCGGCGGCGTGGTCTGGCTCATGTGGATCCCCCCAGGGATGCGGGCGCACCCGTGGTGTGCGCGAGACGTCGGCGCACACCTGGGGGCGCCCGCGTCGCGGGCGCACTGGTGTGCGAGAGCTTGCGCACGTTAGCAGGGGGGAGTGACAACCCGTCACGGAATTTGCCCCGTCACAACCGGTGCGCGGCCCCCGTCGGAGTCGCGCCCCGGGTGTCGAGCAGGAGCTGGGCCTTCACCGACAGGCCCTGCATGTCGTACGTGCGGTGCTGCTGGAGCAGGATCGTGAGGTCGGCGTGGGCCGCCGCCTCGTAGAGGGAGTCCGCGCGGGGCACCGGGCGGTCCAGGACGCTCCAGGACGGCACGTGCGGGTCGTGGTAGCTGACCGAGGCGCCGAGCTCCATGAGCCGGGTCGCGATCTCGTGCGCGGGGGTGGCCTGCTGGTCGGCCAGGTCGGCCTTGTAGGTGACGCCTAGCAGCAGCACGCGCGCGCCGCGCGCCGACTTCCCGTGCTCGTTGAGGAGGGCCGCGGCGCGCTGCACGACGTACCGGGGCATCCGGCTGTTGACCTGCTGGGCGAGCTCGACCATCCGCAGGGTGCGGCCCGCCTGGCCGGTCAGGTCCTGCGGGACGGCGTGGCCGCCGACGCCGGGGCCGGGGCGGAAGGCCTGGAAGCCGAACGGCTTGGTCTCCGCGCAGCGGATGACGTCCCACAGGTCGACGCCCAGGTCGTGGCAGAGGACGGCCATCTCGTTGACGAGGGCGATGTTGACGTGCCGGTAGTTGGTCTCCAGGAGGTGCACGGTCTCGGCCTCGCGGGGGCCACGCGCGCGTACCACCTTGTCGGTGAGCCGGCCGTAGAAGGCGGCGGCGGACTCGGTGCACGCGGGCGTGAGGCCGCCGATGACCTTGGGGGTGTTGGCCGGGGTGAAGTCGCGGTTGCCGGGGTCCACCCGGCCCGGCGCGTAGGCGAGGTGGAAGTCGCGGCCGGCCCGCAGTCCCGAGACCTCCTCCAGCAGTGGGCGCACGAATTCCTCGGTGGTCCCGGGGTACACGGGGGACTCCAGGATCACGGTGGTGTGCGGCCGCAGACGCTCGGCCAGGGTGCGGGCGGCCGTCTCGACCTGGCTCAGGTCGAATCCGCCGTCGGGGCCGCGCGGGGTCGGCGCGCAGATGACCGCGGTGCGGACCCGGCCCAGCTCGGCCGGCCCGGCGGCGGTCCGGAAGCCCCCCGAGAGCATCCGGCGCAGTTCGGCGGGGCTGAGCGAGCCGGATTCCGGCCCGGTCCGGTAGCCGAGTGTGGCGATACCGGCGGCGACGGCTGCCTGGGCCAGGGGCAGGCCGAGAGGGCCGAGTCCGATGACGGCGAGATCTGCGGGCATGGCGTGGGCCGTCCTTCCCAATAACCGAAGCGGGACAGGTGCGCAAGCCGTGAGGACAAGACGGGCGAAGCGCAATGTAACACTAGGAGTAAATATGACCGTGATGCGGTATTGGTCGGCTGTGTTTCCCGACAGTCCCGCGAAAGTTGTCCACAGGCTGGGGGCGACTGGTGGCTGAAGTCGGGCATCCCGGTCAGGATTGGGGCATGGGGGATGCGGGCCCGGTCCTGCCCCACGGGGTGTGCCCGGCGCGACCGACGAGCGGGAGGCAGCGGTGAGGACAGCGACACTGGGGCCGGCGCAGCGCGCCGAGTCACTGGCATCCATGGCCGAGCGTGAGCTGGACGTGCTCGTCGTCGGCGGTGGTGTCGTCGGCGCGGGTACCGCACTCGACGCCGTGACGCGCGGCCTGTCCACGGGACTGGTCGAGGCGCGTGACTGGGCGTCGGGTACGTCGAGCAGATCGAGCAAGCTGATCCACGGCGGCCTGCGTTATCTGGAGATGCTGGACTTCGCGCTGGTCAGGGAGGCGCTGAAGGAGCGCGGCCTGCTGCTGGAGCGCCTCGCGCCGCATCTGGTGAAGCCGGTGCCGTTCCTGTATCCGCTGCAGCACAAGGGCTGGGAGCGGCTGTACGCCGGTTCGGGCGTGGCGCTCTACGACGCCATGTCGATGGCCCGCGGCCACGGCCGGGGCCTGCCCACGCACCGGCATCTGACCCGGCGTCACGCCCTGCGGGTCGCCCCGTGTCTGAGGAAGGACGCGCTCGTCGGCGCCCTTCAGTACTACGACGCCCAGATGGACGACGCCCGTTACGTGGCCACGCTGGTGCGCACCGCCGCCTGGTACGGCGCGCATGCCGCCAACCGGGCGCGGGTGACCGGCTTTCTGCGCGAGGGCGAGCGCGTGGTCGGCGCCAGGGTCGAGGACGTCGAGGGCGGCGGGGAGTACGAGGTCCGCGCGAAACAGATCGTCAACGCGACCGGGGTGTGGACCGACGACACGCAGGCGATGGTGGGCGAGCGCGGGCAGTTCCACGTCCGTGCCTCCAAGGGCATCCACCTGGTCGTGCCCAAGGACCGGGTCCACTCCTCCACCGGACTGATCCTGCGCACCGAGAAGTCCGTCCTGTTCGTCATCCCCTGGGGCCGGCACTGGATCATCGGGACCACCGACACCGGCTGGAACCTCGACAAGGCCCACCCGGCCGCCTCCAGCGCCGACATCGACTATCTGCTGGAGCACGTGAACTCGGTGCTCTCGGTGCCGCTGACCCGCGACGACGTCGAGGGTGTGTACGCCGGGCTGCGCCCGCTGCTGGCCGGCGAGTCGGACGCCACCAGCAAGCTGTCCCGCGAGCACACCGTGGCCCATCCCGTGCCGGGGCTGGTGGTCGTGGCGGGCGGCAAGTACACCACCTACCGGGTGATGGCCAAGGACGCGGTGGACGAGGCGGTGCACGGGCTCGACATGCGGGTCGCCGACTGCGTCACCGAGAACATCCCGCTGCTGGGCGCGGAGGGCTACCCGGCGCTGTGGAACGCGCGGGCGCGGATCGCGGCGAAGACCGGGCTGCACGTGGCGCGCGTGGAGCATCTGCTGAACCGCTTCGGTTCGGCGACGCAGGAGCTGCTCGACCTGATCGCCGGGGACCCGTCGCTGGGGGAGCCCCTGCGGGCGGCCGACGACTACCTGCGCGCCGAGATCGTCTACGCGGCCTCGCACGAGGGCGCCCGGCACCTGGACGACGTGCTGACCCGGCGCACCCGCATCTCCATCGAGACCTTCGACCGGGGCACGCTGAGCGCCCGTGAGGCCGCGGAGCTGATGGCGCCGGTGCTGGGCTGGGACAAGAGCCAGATCGAGCGGGAGATCGAGCACTACGACAAGCGGGTGGAGGCGGAGCGGGAGTCGCAGCTCCAGCCCGACGACCTGACGGCCGACGCGGCCCGGCTCGGGGCGCCGGACATCGTGCCGCTGTAGGGCGGCCGGCTTGCGGCACTCTGCACCCGAACGAGTGACGGAAGCCGGGATCCCGGGGCGAACGCGGATCGTTCTACGAGATGCCGGGGCAGAACTCGGCGGTGAGGAGGGCCGGTTCCAGGCCGGGGTCCGCGATCTCCGTCGTGTTCACCCGGAAGGTAAGGACATGACGACCGTCCGAGGTGGCCGCGGTGCGCACGTAGCTGCCGGTGATGCGTCCGTTGTGCCCCCACACCGCGGTCCCGCAGGGCAGCTTCACGGGGAACAGCCCCATGCCGTACGAGCCGTGTGCGGCACGGGTGTCGAGCATCTCGCGCAGCTCGCGCGGGGGCAACAACTCCCCACCCAGCAGCGCCGCGTAGAAGCGGTCCAGATCGGCGAGCGTGGTCACCAGCTCGCCCGCGGCCCCGGCCACCCGTGGGTCGAGCGCGGTGACGTCGGACCCGTCGGCGGCGTGGGCGCGGCCGTGCGGAGAGGGGAGGGACGTGCGGGAGCCGGGAAAGGAGGTGCCGGTCAGACCCAGCGGAGCGATGACACGGCGCGTGGTCTCGGTGGCGTACGAGTGGCCGGTGATCTGCTCGACGATCAGGCCGAGCAGGACGTAGTTGGTGTTGGAGTAGGCGAATCGGCCACGGTCGGCCGGAGGGTGGGTGAGCGCGAGCCGCACGGACAGGGTGGCGGTGACGGGGACGGTGCCCCCGGTGTCCCGGGTGAAGTCGTACAGGCCGCTGGTGTGGGTGAGCAGGGAACGCAGGGTCAGCGCGCGCCCGTCGTTGCCTGCCCCGCGCACCAGACCGGGCAGGTGGCTCTCCACGGTGTCGGACAGCGACAGCCGGTGTTCGGCGGCCAGTTGCAGGACGACCGTCGCGATGAAGGTCTTCGTGATGCTGCCTGCGCGGAAGTGGTCGAGGCGGGAGATTCCAGGACCGGCCTGGGCGTACCGGGTGGTTTTCCCGTCCCGGGCCAGCAGGGCTGCCGCAGGCGCCTTGCCCTGCGTCGTCAGCTGCGCGAGGACCCTGTCCACGGGCGGGCCGGAGTGTGCCTGTGAGCCGGCCGGGGCCAGGCCGAGAAGCAGCAGGGAGACGGGTACGGCGAGCAGCCTCCGCAGTGATGGCATCCCGTTTCCCCCCTTGTCACGGCCCATCATGCCGGGTGCCGGGACACCGCTTTCACCGGGTCCGCGGGTATCCGGGACTCGGCCGGACCGGGGTGGGAACCCTGGCCGGGACCGGGCCGGAACCCGCTCGGACCCCTGGCCGGAACCCGCTTGGACGGCCTGGCTGGAACCCGCTCGGACCCTTGGCCGGGACCCCCTCGAACCCTTGGCCGGAAATCGCCGGGAGTCCTGGCCGGGTTCGGCCGACGGGATTGGCGGGCGCGTTCCGGGGGACCCGCGGTCCGGGTTCCGGGCCCCGTCGCGCGGCGATGGGCACCCTGGGCGTCGAGCACTTGTCGGGTGGGGGACAATGGAGGCTCTGTCAGGGCGGGTTGCATGAGGGGACGCATGTCGGAGGCGGAGCGGGCGGGGACATCCCGTCAGGGGAAGAGCGCACGTCTCCTCGCCGGGCGGTACCGGCTGGGAGATGTGCTCGGCCGCGGCGGCATGGGTACGGTGTGGCGCGCCGAGGACGAGACCCTCGGCCGCACGGTCGCCGTCAAGGAGCTGCGGTTCCCGACGAACATCGACGACGAGGAGAAGCGCCGGCTGATCACGCGGACGCTGCGCGAGGCGAAGGCCATCGCCAGGATCCGCAACAACAGCGCGGTGACGGTCTTCGACGTGGTCGACGAGGACGACCGGCCGTGGATCGTGATGGAGCTCGTCGAGGGCAAGTCGCTCGCCGAGGCCATCCGTGAGGACGGGGTGCTGGAGCCCAGGCGTGCGGCGGAAGTCGGCCTGGCCATCCTCGACGTGCTGCGTTCGGCGCACCGCGAGGGCATCCTGCACCGTGACGTGAAGCCGTCGAACGTGCTGATCGCCGAGGACGGCCGGGTCGTGCTCACCGACTTCGGCATCGCCCAGGTCGAGGGCGACCCGTCCATCACCTCCACCGGCATGCTCGTCGGCGCCCCCTCCTACATCTCCCCGGAGCGCGCCCGCGGCCACAAGCCCGGCCCCGCCGCCGACCTGTGGTCGCTCGGCGGACTGCTCTACGCGGCGGTCGAGGGATCCCCGCCGTACGACAAGGGCTCCGCGATAGCGACGCTCACGGCGGTGATGACCGAGCCGCTGGAGGAGCCGAAGAACGCGGGCCCGCTGCGGGACGTCATCTACGGACTGCTCACCAAGGACCCGGCGCTGCGTCTCGACGACGCGGGCGCGCGGGCCATGCTGAAGAAGGTGATCGAGGCTTCCGCGTCCAGGACCGCCGAGCGGGAGCCGGCGGACGCGACGAAGGTCGTGCCGCTGCCCGCGCTGCCGGACTCGCCCGAGGATCGCGGGAGCGCGGCGGGAGCCGGGAACAAGCGCGGCGAGGAGGCGGCGGAGAAGCTGCGCGGGGCCCTGCGCTCCGTGCGCAAGGCCGCCGTGGTGGCCGGTGCGACGACCTCGGCCGCCGCGAACCGCACCAAGTCCGCCGGTGCCGCGGCGGGTACGCCGGCCGCTGCGTCCCCGTCGGCGTCCGCCGGCGCGCCGGTGTCCGCGGGCACGGCGGCCGACTCCGCCGGTGCCGGTGCCGCTTCCGGCCCCGGCGCGGGTGAGCGGGGCGCCCAGGGAAGCGGCAACGCGACCCCGGCCGGGCGCGGTTCGGGCTGGCCCGTGATGACGCCGCCGGACCTGCCGGATCTGCCGCCGAGGTCCGTGCCCAAGGCGCCGCTCACCGACGTGGTGCCGAAGCGGACCCTGCTGATCATCGCCGCGGTGGTGGCGCTGGCGGTGATCGGCACCGTGCTGGCCCTCACCTTCGGCGGGGGCGACGACGGCGGCGACGGGAACGGCGGCGGTGCCAAGACCGGGGCCGGCCAGAGCGCGAGCGTCGGCACCAAGGAGGACACGAGCGGCGGGTCCGGCAAGGACGACGACGCCTCGAAGTCCGGTTCCCAGAACACGAAGCCGGGCTCCACGAAGGGGTCCACGGACGGCTCGGCGTCGCAGGCGTCGTCGGGCGGCTCGTCCGGCTCGGGCGGCGGCACCAGCACCTCCGACGACACCGACGCCGCGGTGGCGTCCACGCACAACGGCGGGCAGGGGTACTCGATCGGACTGCCCGCGGGGTGGAAGTACCAGTCCTCGGACTCCGCGGGGGACCGTTTCACCGGGCCCGACGGACAGAAGCTGCTGGTCGCCTGGACCACCACGCCGAAGGGCGATCCGAAGGCGGACTGGGAGAACCAGGAGCGCTACATGACGCGCTCGCAGTACAAGAAGATCCGGATACAGGCGGTCCAGTACCGCGGCTGGAACACCGCCGACTGGGAGTTCACCTACGTCGACGGCGGCACGCAGTTCCGGACCGTCGACCGCGGGTTCGTCGTCGGCGACCACCTCGGGTACGCCCTGATGTACACGGCGAAGGCGTCGGACTGGGACGGCGAACAGCGCAAGAGCACCTGGCAGACGCTGACGGAGACCTTCCAGCCGAAGAAGTGAGCGAGCCGGTCCCTGGGAGCCGTGGGCCCGAGATCGGTCAACCTCTCTTTGCGGGTTGCCTCCGGCACGTATCGTGAGTGCTTGCGGACCGTACGCATCCCGCTATGCGGTCGGAACGGGACGCGGGACGAACGGAATTGACCGACCGGGCGGCCGGGGGAGGCACAGTGGACGACTACGCGGGCCGGGTGCTCGCCGACCGCTACCGCCTGCCATTGCCGCCCTCCGACGAGTACGAACTCACCGAGAGCCGCGCCTTCGACACCTACAGCGGACAGGAAGTCCTCGTCAGGCAGGTGCCGTTGCCGGAGGTCGTCGAGGCCGAGGTGCTCGACGCGGACGGGCTGCCCGAGGGGTTCACGGCGCGTGACCGCCCGGCCCGGCGGCCGACGGCACGTCCGCGCACCGACGCGAGCACCCGGCGGCCGGCCGATCCCGTGGTGCGGCGGGCGGTCGAGGCCGCCCAGGCAGCCGCGCGGATCCCCGACCATCCGCGGCTCGACCAGGTCTTCGACGTGTTCGCCGAGGGCGGTTCGCTCTGGGTCGTCAGCGAGCTGGTGGCCGCGCGGCCGCTGGCGGCGCTGCTCGCCGAGAAACCGCTGTCGCCGTACCGGGCGGCCGAGGTCGCCTCCGATGTGCTCATGGCGCTGCGGGTGCTGCACGCGCACGGCTGGGTCCACCGCAACATCACCGCGCGCACGGTGCTCGTCTGCGAGGACGGCCGGGTCATGCTGACCGGGCTCGCGGTCGGCACGGCCCAGGAGGCGCTCTGCGGGTACGACCCGGTGCCGCCCGAGGACGGGGCCGAGGACGGCACGGCAGCCGGCCCCGGGCCCGTCGGCGCGCCCGGAGACTCCACGGGCCCCCGAGGCACCCTCGGCGGCCCCGGCGGGGCCGGTGGGGGCAGCGGCGCCGGCGCCGTCGACCCCGAGGCCGCCCGGCGGGCCGCCATCGAGGCACGGGCCGCCGGAGGGCTGCCGCAGACCGGCACCGACCCGGCCGCGGGCCCGGGCGGCGCATCGGCAGCCGTGGCCCGCAGGGCGGCGCTGGAGAGCGGCGGGGACGTCCGGGCCGCACGGGCCGGCGCGATCGCCGCGTACCGCGCGGGAGCCAGGGCGGCGGCCCGGGTCCAGGACCTTCAGCAGAACGGCCGGCCGGCCCTGCCCGGAGCCCGTCCGGCTCCCGACGCCGAGGGCCCCGGCGGCAGGCCGCAGCCGCCGTACGCCCCCGGGACCGGTGGGCAGCCCACGGCCGGCACGGTGCAGACCCCGACGGGCAGCGTGCCGCCGGGACAGATAGCGGACCCCTACGGTGTGCGCGGAGCGCCCTGGCAGGGGACGGAGCCGCGCGCCGTGGCTCCCGTGCCCGGGCCCCGGGGCGCCCTCCTGCCGGCCGATCCGGCCCAGCCCCCGGCCCGCTGGGGCGACGCCGCCCCCGGTGCCCCCGCCCGGCGCGGTCCGGCGACGGCACTGGCCGCCGAGCGGGCCCGGCAGGCGCGGATGGCGCTCGTGGGCCCGGTGACCGAGCGCTGGGCGCCGGAGCAGGCCGGGCCCGTGCACGAGAACTGGCAGCTCGCCGCGCCCATCGGGCCCGCGACCGACCTGTGGGCGCTGGGCGCGCTGCTCTTCAGGGCCGTACAGGGGCATGCCCCGTACCCGGAGGAGTCGACGGCCGAGCTGGTCCAGCTGGTGTGCGCGGAGCCGCCCGCGTTCGCCGAGGAGTGCGGACCGCTGCGCCCGGTGGTGGAGTCGCTGCTGCGTCAGGACCCCACCGAGCGGATCGACTTCGAGGAACTGGGCGGCTGGCTGCGCTCGCTGGTGCGCTCGGCGCCGGAGCCGGACGCCGGGGTTCATGTCGTGGCGGCGCCGCCCGTCGACCCGAGCCGGCTGCCCATCGTGCGGCGGCGCGGCGAACTGGTGCGCAGACGGCGCGCCGGGCTGCCCGCCACCACGGCGCACGGCCGGCACAAGCGGGCCAGGCAGGAGCCGTCCGGCTCGCCGCGCCGCCTGGGCCGCACCCTGCTCCTGCTGATTCTGCTCGTGCTGGCCGGGACGATCGCGTACGCCGTGCTGTTCATGCCGAAGGCCCCGGACACCGGCGCGGCCGGGACCGCCGGTGCGGCGCGCACGACGCCCGCGCAGGGGGACACCGCCCCCGAGGCGAGCAGCGAGCCCCGCCCCGACCAGACCTCGCCCGCGGCCGGCGACGGCCCCTCCGCGTCCGCCGGTCCCACCGGGACGCAGACCGGCGGCCCCGACGTCGCCGACGGCTTCGCCGTGCGCAAGGACGCCGAGGGCTTCCAGGTCGCGGTGGCGAACGGCTGGGACCGCACCCCGAAGAACGGGCTCGGCCAAGTGCTCTACACCCACGGGGACTTCGAGCTGATCGTGGTGCCCGGCCGGGACCGCGCGTCGACGTACGGCAGCGATCCGATGGTCTACCAGCGCGAGAAGGAGTACGAACTGGGGCCCTACCGCTCGTCCAGCTGGGCCACCTCCGGCGGGCTGCGGACGATCGAGGTGGGCGGACGGACCATGGCCGAGGGTCAGTTCACCTGGAGTGATGCCGACGGTCACCAGTTGTTCGTGCGCAACCTGGCGATCCTGATCGACGGGCGCTACCACGTGGTGCAGGTGCGCGGCCCCGAGGCCGAGCGCGACGAGGTGACGAAGCTGTACGAACAGGCCTCTTCCACCTACCAGTTCACCGGCTGATCCGGAAAGCGGCGCACCGCCCGCCGCGCCGCTTCGCGGACCGTGCGGCCGCGGTTCCCGTCGCGGACCAGAAGCGACAACCGTCACAGTGCGGTGTCCTTGCCGCCCCGCGTGTTCCCTGGACGCGGGCCGGTCCTTAGTCTGAGCCTGTCAAGAGCATTGCGGGGCAACGTGAATCAGATGCAGGGCCTGCTCCTCGCGGGTCGCTACCGGCTTGCCGACCCGATCGGCAGCGGCGGCATGGGCCGCGTATGGCGAGCGCACGACGAGTTGCTGCACCGAACCGTCGCGATCAAGGAATTGACCGCGGCGCTGTACGTCTCCGAGGGAGACCGGGGCGTGCTGCTCGCGCGCACCCGGGCGGAGGCGCGGGCCGCCGCGCGGATCAACCACTCGGCAGTCGTCACCGTGCACGACGTCCTCGAGCACGACGGCCGGCCGTGGATCGTGATGGAGCTGGTCGAGGGCCGTTCGCTGGCCGACGAGGTCAAGGAGCAGGGGCGCGTCGAGGCCACCGAGGCCGCGCGGATCGGTCTGTGGGTGCTGCGCGCCCTGACCGCCGCGCACACCGCGGGCGTCCTGCACCGGGACGTCAAGCCCGGCAACGTGCTGCTCGGCAACGACGGCCGCGTCCTCCTCACCGACTTCGGCATCGCCCAGATCGAGGGCGACAGCACCATCACCCGCACCGGCGAGGTCGTGGGCTCCGTCGACTACCTGGCGCCCGAGCGCGTCCGCGGCCACGACCCCGGTCCCTCCTCCGACCTGTGGGCGCTCGGCGCGACGCTGTACACGGCTGTGGAGGGCCGTTCGCCGTTCCGCCGCACCTCGCCGCTGACCACCATGCAGGCGGTCGTAGAGGAAGAGGTCGCCGGGCCGCAGTACGCCGGTCCGCTGGAGCCCGTGATCAGCGCCCTGCTGCGCAAGGACCCCGCCGCCCGTCCGGACGCGGCGCTTGCCGAGCAGATGCTCGCCGAGGCGGCCGAGGGGCGGCGGCCCAGCGCGGCACAGGCGTTCGTGCCCACGCAGCACGGCGGGTCCCTCGCTCCCGGACTGCGGGAGACGGGGACCCCCGCGACGTCGTACGGGCCCGCGTACGCTCCGCCGGTCGCGCAGCACGGCGCCGGGACCGGGGCGACGGTCGTGGGGCCGACGCCGCTGGGGCCGCCGGGCACCGGTGCGGTCCCGGCCGGGACCGGCCCGTCGGCGCGCTCCGGCCGGCGCCGGCTGCGCTCGATCGCCCTGGTGGTCGTGCTCGCCGCCCTGGTCGGCGGAGCCACGGCGGTGGGTCTGCACCAGTGGGACAAGACCCGTCGGAAGCAGGACGGCGCCTCCTCCACCGGGTCGCCGGACCCGACGGCGAGCGCGTCCGGCACGTCGGGTTCCGACCCGGAGGCGGCCCCCGACGACTGGGAGACCGTGCCCGACCCGCTGGGCTTCAGCATCGCCCTGCCCAAGGGCTGGAAGCGGTCGGTCTTCAGCGACGAGGGCGACCTCAAGCAGATCGACTACTCGCCCGACGGCGGCGAGCACTTCGTGCGGATCGCCCTCGACACGTCCCCGGACTTCGCCGATCCCTACCAGCACCAGCTCGACCTCGACCAGCAGCTCACCCGCCTGGTCGACTACAAGAAGCTCCAGCTGGGGGCGAACACCTACCGCGACCGCCGGGCCTCGCTGTGGGAGTACACGTGGACGGCGCAGGCCAAGGACACCAAGTTCCCCGGGCCGCGGCACGCGATCGACGAGGTGTACATCGCCCGCAACGGCGTGGAGTACGCGCTGTACATGTCCTCGCCCGCCGCGGACTGGCCCACCACGCAGGAGCAGTTCAAGAAGCTGCTCCAGAGCTGGCAGCCCGAGGCGTGACGCCCTGACCGGCCGGTCGTTCCGGTTCGCCGTCCCGGTCGGTCGTTCCACCCGGCCGTTCCGGCCGGTCCTTCCTGCCGGGTCTGAACGGCCGTTCGTGACTGGCTCGTTGTGACGGATCGGACCGGTCGTGAATCGGCCCCGAGTGGGTGGATTTGGCCGGTGGGCGGCCCGGAGCGGGGGCGTCCGGTGCGGCATGATGGGACTCATGGGGACCGAGGGGGACGACTCCCGCGTGATCGCGGACCGGTACCGGCTGGAGGCCCGGCTGGGGCGCGGCGGCATGGGCGTCGTCTGGCGTGCCACCGATCAGCTGCTGGGCCGGCAGGTGGCGGTCAAGGAGGTCGCCTTCGACGAGACGCTCTCCCCGGAGGAGACCCGCAGGCAGCACGACCGTACGCTGCGCGAGGCGCGAGCGGTCGCCCAGCTGCGCCACCCGCATGTCATCGTCGTGCACGACGTCGTCGAGCAGGACGAACGCCCGTACATCGTGATGGAGTTGATCGACGGCGGCTCGCTGGCCGACCGGATCGCCCGGGGCGGCCCGGTCGACGTCGGCGAGGCCGCGCGGATCGGCATCGCCCTGCTGAGCGCGCTGCGCGCGGCGCACGCCGCGGGTGTCCTGCACCGCGACATCAAGCCGGCGAACGTCCTGGTCGCCGAGGACGGCCGGGTCGTGCTCACCGACTTCGGCATCGCCCAGGTCGCGGGCGCCACCACGATCACCGACACCGGTGCCTTCGTCGGCTCGCCCGAGTACACCGCGCCCGAGCGGATGTCCGGCGCCGGTACCGGACCGGCCTCCGACCTGTGGTCGCTGGGGGCGTTGCTGTGCACGGCGCTCAGCGGCGCGTCGCCCTTCCGGCGCGACTCCCTGGGCGGCATCCTGCACGCCGTGGTGTCCGACGACATCCGTACGCCCGAACAGGCCGCGCCACTGCTTCCGGTCGTGCGGGGCCTGCTCGAACGCGATCCGGAACGGCGGCTGGAGGCGTCGGAGGCGGAGCGGATGCTGCGGGCCTTCCTGGAGACCGGCCGCACGCCGAAACCGGCGTCCTCCGGCCACACGCCGACACGGCCCGAGCATCAGCGTCGGCCCGAGCAGCAACGTCGGCCCGAGCCGCAGAGCCGGCCGACGCCCGTCCCGGCCGATCCGCCCCCCTCCACGCGCGGGGTGCTGGTGGCCGCGCTGCTGGTCGCCGCGATGGCGGGGGCGGGCGTGTCCGCGGCGGCACTGCTGCTGCACGGCGGCGGCGACGGGGGCGGCACACCGGCGTCCTCCGCCTCGCACGGCTCCGTCAGCTCGCGGCCGGTCTCGCCGTCGCACGGCGCCACGGGCGCCACGGGCGCCACGGGTTCCACCGGCTCCCCGGCCTCCGCCCCCGCCTCCGGTACGGACACCGCGGCCGTCACGCACTCGCCGGCCCCCGCGTCCGAGAACCGCCCCACCGCCCCTTCCGGCTACCGGATCGCCGACGACCCGGCCGGCTTCTCGCTCGCGGTGCCGGACGACTTCACCCGCAAGGCCCAGGGCGAGCGGATCTTCTACATGTCGCCGGGGGAGGTCTTCCGGCTCGGCATCAAGGTGACCGGCACCGAACCGGGCGGCCCGCTCGCGGTGATGCGGCGTGCCGCCGCCGAAGGCCCGGACACCAACCCCGGCTACCACGACGGCCGGGTCGTCGAGAGCGCCCACAACGGACGGCCCGCCGCCCTCTGGGAGTTCAGCTGGCAGGGCTTCAGCACGGCCGAGGGCGCCCGGCACACCTTCGACCTGTGCTGGGAGGAGAACGGGCGGATGTACGACGTGTGGGTGTCCGCGCCGGTGGGGAAGGTGCGGGAGGCCCGGGAGTACTTCGACGTCGCCGTCGACACGTTCGTACAGGCCTGACATCCGGCGTCCGCCGGTATTGCGGCCGGACGCTCAGGGGTGCCGCTCGGGCGGTCGGAGGCGCGGCTCGGACGGTCAGGGGTGCCGCTCGGGGGCCGGGAGCCGGTACTTCCCGGGCGTGACGCCGAACTCCCGGCTGAACGCGTGCGAGAGGGCGTAGGGGCTGCTGTATCCGGTCCGGCGGGCCACCGAGGCCAGCGGCGCGTCCGAGCTCCGCAGCAGCGTCGCCGCCAGGGTCAGCCGCCACCAGGTGAGATACGCCATCGGCGGCCGGCCCACGAGCCCGGTGAACCGGCGGGCCAGGGTGGCGCGGGAGACGCCCGCCTCGGCGGCCAGGCGTTCGTTGCTCCAGGGGGCGGCCGGGTCGGAGTGCAGGGCGCGCAGGGCGGCCGTGGTCACGGGATCGCTCAGCACCGCCGGCCATGCGCCCGCCTCCGCGTCCGCCGTCCAGGCGCGGACCATGTAGACGAGCAGGAGGTCGAGCAGGCTCGGCACGGCGAGACAGGAACCGGGGCGCCGGTCGTCCAGCTCGCGGGCGAGCAGGTCCACGGCGGTGCGGAGTTCGGGGTGGCCGCCGACCCGGTTGGGCAGATGCACCACCTCCGGCAGCTCGGCCATCAAGGGGTGCGCCCGGCTGCGGTCCAGGCGGTACTTCCCGCACAGCAGCTCGGTCGCCCGCCCGGCGCCGCCGGGGCTGCCGATGCCGGGTCCGATGCCGATGCCGATGCCGGGTCCGGTTCCGGTTCCGGTTCCGGTTCCGTGCACCTCCTCGAACGGCACCGCCCGGCCCGCCTCCGCCGAGTCCACCGGTCCGTCGGCCAGCACATGACCCGTCCCGTGCGGCAGCAGCACCGCGTCGCCCGGACCCAGCGCGACCGGTTCGCCTCCGCCGTCCGGCAGCAGCCAGCAGCCGCCCGCCAGCACCACGTGGAAGCCGGCTCCCTCGTACGGGGCGAGCCGGGTGCACCAGCGTCCGCCCACCCGCAGCCGCTGGGAGGAGGGGCGCCCGATGCGCATGGCGGAGATCGCGTCGCTGACCACGTCCATGGGGTCAGCCTAGGCATCCGATGGGTCGATGGTGAGACGTTCACGTATTCACGGGAGCCGATCAGGCATCGTGAGGCTCACCCGGCCCTTCCTAGGCTTGCCGCCATGACCGATGAACACGTGCAGAGTCTCACCCTCGGCGACGTCGAGATCCTCCGTATCGTCGAGTGGCAGGCCCCCTACGCGCCGACCCGCGCCCTCGTCCCGGACTGCGGTCCCGAGGTCTGGGAGGAGCACCGGGAACTGCTGGCCCCCGACCACTGGGAGCCGGACGGCGACCTGGCCGTGGTCGCGCTCCAGACCTGGGTGGTGCGCTCCGGCGGACGGACCGTACTGGTGGACACCGGTGTGGGCAACGACCGTGAACGGCCCGGGAATCCCCTGTTCCACCGGCGCCGAGGGGATTTCCTGGGGCGGCTGGCCCGGGCCGGTGTCCGTCCCGAGGACGTCGACGTCGTCGTCAACACCCACCTGCACGGCGACCACGTCGGCTGGAACACCCGGGACGAGGCGGGGGAGTGGGTGCCCACCTTCCCCCGGGCCCGCTATCTGATCCCGGCCGCCGACGACGCCCACTTCGGCCCCACGGGCGGCTACGGGGGCGGCGTACGGGTGGACGACCGGCTGACCTACGAGGACAGCGTCGCGCCCGTGCACCGCGCCGGGCAGGCCCGGCTCTGGGAGGGCGTCCACCGTGTCGACGCGCACCTCACCCTGGAGTCCGTCCCCGGTCACACCCCCGGCTCCGCCGTCCTGCGGGTCGCCTCCCGGGGTGAGCGGGCGGTGTTCGTCGGCGACGTGCTGCACAGCCCGGTGCAGATCGTGCACCCCGAGTGCAGCAGCTGCTTCTGCCTCGATCCGCGCCGGGCCGCGGCCGGCCGCCGCCGTGTTCTCGAACGGGCCGCGGAACTGGGCGAGCTGGTCATCCCTGCGCACTTCGGCGGAACGGGAGTGATGGAGGTACGGCGCCGGGGCGGCGCGTTCACGCCCGTGCCCTGGGCCGGACAGCCCCGGGCGGGCAGGTCGGCCCCGGGCGGGGCGGATCCTGGGCGGCTCCGGAAGCGGTGATGTTCGCGGACGCCCGTGAACGGCTGGAGATCGAGGGGAACACGCCCTGATCAGCGCCTTTGTTGCCAGTGACCACTGGCGACATGTGTGTACTCGGTGAATCCCGATTACCGACGGGTACCCAAAGCCTCCGCACCGGAATACCCTGCGGCTCATGACGGACTCGCAGGCCCCGGAGAAGACCGGTACGGGCACTCCCGGACAGACCGGCACCAACCCACTCGCCCCCGCTCCCGCGGGCGCCCGTACCGCTGCCGACGTGGTCACCCCCGAGCTGGTCGCCCAGCTGACCAAGGGCGTGGTCGGCTCGGGCCGGACCGCCAACCACACGCCGTTCACCGGCGAGAAGCTGGCCGATCTGCCCGAGTCCACGCCCGAGGACGTCCGCCGGGCCTTCGAGGCGGCGCGTGCCGCCCAGGCCGTCTGGGAGAAGACCCCCGTACGGCAGCGGGCCGCCGTCCTGCTCCGCTTCCACGACCTCGTCCTCGCCCGCCAGGCCGAGGTGCTGGACCTGATCCAGCTGGAGACCGGCAAGGCCCGGCTGCACGCCCACGAGGAGGTGCAGGCCGTCGCCGTCGCCGCCCGCCACTACGGCCGCAAGGCGCCGGCCTATCTGCGGCCCAAGCGGCACGCGGGCGCCATGCCCACCCTCACCAGGGTCACCGAGCTGCGCCACCCGCGTGGTGTCGTCGGCCAGATCGCGCCCTGGAACTACCCGCTCGAACTGTCCGTCGGCGACGCGCTGCCGGCCTTCGTCGCGGGCAACGCCGTCGTGATGAAGCCGGACACCGAGACCTGCCTGACCGCCCTGTGGGCCCGTGACCTGCTCATCGAGGCCGGGCTGCCCGCCGACGTCTTCCAGGTCGTCCTCGGCGACGGACCGGTGGTCGGCCCCGAGGTCGTCAAGCACGCCGACTACGTCTCCTTCACCGGCTCCACCCGCACCGGCCGCGAGGTCGCCCAGGGCGCCGCCGCCCGGCTGGTGGGCGTCTCCCTGGAACTCGGCGGCAAGAACGCCATGCTGGTGCTGGAGGACGCCGACATCGAGAAGGCGGCCGCGGGCGCCGTCCGCGCCTGCTTCTCCTCCGCCGGCCAGCTCTGCATCTCCATCGAGCGGCTGTACGTCCACGAGTCGATCGCGGACGCCTTCCTGGAGCGCTTCGCCGCCCGCACCCGGGCCATGCGCCTGGGCACCTCCCTCGCCTACGGCGCCGACATGGGCTCGCTGGTCGGCGAGCGCCAGCTGGAGACCGTGAAGCGGCATGTGGAGGAGGCCGTCGCCAAGGGCGCCAAGGTCGTCGCGGGCGGGGTCGCCCGCCCGGACATCGGCCCCTTCTTCTTCGAGCCGACCATCCTCGACGGCGTCGAGGCCCCGATGTCGGTGTGCACGGAGGAGACCTTCGGCCCGGTCGTCTCGATCTACCGCTACACGTCCGACGACGAGGCGGTCGAGCACGCCAACTCCACGCCGTACGGCCTGAACTCGTCGGTCTGGACGAAGGACGGCCGGCGCGGCCGGGCGGTCGCCGCGCGCCTGCGCACCGGCACGGTCAACGTCAACGAGGGGTACGCCCCCGCCTACGGCAGCGTCCAGTCGCCCATGGGCGGCATGAAGGACTCCGGCCTCGGCCGCCGCCACGGCTCCGAGGGCATCCTCAAGTACACCGAGGCCCAGACGGTCGCCCAGCAGCGACTGCTGCCGATGGCGCCCGCGCTGGGGATGAGCGACGAGAAGTACGCGGAGTTCATGAGCCGAAGCCTGAAGGTCATGAAGGCGTTCCGCTTCCGCTAGCCCCGCCGCCCGCCGCCCGCCGCCCGCAGCCGGACGTCCGCGCCCGCCGCACACCGGCCGTTCTCAACGAGGAGAGCACGTGTCACAGGAGAGCTCTGTCCCCACCCAGGACGACGACGACTCCGGCCACGACTACGACGTCATCGTCGTCGGCTCCGGCTTCGGCGGCTCCGTCACCGCCCTGCGCCTGACCGAGAAGGGCTACCGCGTCGGCGTCCTGGAGGCCGGCCGCCGCTTCACCCGTGAGTCCCTGCCCAGGAACTCCTGGGACCTGAAGAACTACCTGTGGGCCCCCAGGCTCGGCATGTACGGCATCCAGCGCATCCATCTGCTCGGCAATGTGATGGTGCTGGCGGGCGCGGGGGTCGGCGGCGGCTCCCTCAACTACGCCAACACCCTCTACGTCCCGCCGAAGCCCTTCTTCGACGATCCGCAGTGGCGTGACATCACCGACTGGCAGCAGGAGCTGGAGCCGTACTACGACCAGGCCCGGCGCATGCTCGGCGTACGGCTGAACCCGACGATGACCCCCTCCGACGTGCACCTCAAGGCGGCGGCGCAGCGGATGGGCGTGGGCGACACCTTCCACATGGCGCCGGTCGGGGTGTTCTTCGGGGACGGCCAGGACGCCGACGGCGAGGCCAAGGCCGAGCCCGGCACGCAGGTGGCGGACCCCTACTTCGGCGGCGCGGGCCCGGCGCGCCGCGCCTGCACCGAGTGCGGCGAGTGCATGACGGGCTGCCGGCACGGCGCGAAGAACACCCTCAACGAGAACTACCTGTACCTCGCCGAGAAGGCGGGCGCGGACGTACACCCGATGACCACCGTCATGTCGGTGACGGACGACTCGCGGGGCGGCTACGCGGTCGCCACGCTCCCCACGGGCCGGAGGAAGAAGGGCGAGGGCCGCGTCTTCACGGCCCGCCGGGTCGTCCTCGCCGCCGGTACCTACGGCACCCAGACACTGCTGCACCGGATGAAGGCGGGCCGGCAGCTGCCGTACCTCTCGGACCGGCTCGGCGATCTGACCCGCACCAACTCCGAGGCGTTGGTGGGCGCCCAGACCGACAATCGGCGCTACCGCCGGGTGACCGGCGAGCCGAAGGTCGACTTCACCCGCGGGGTCGCCATCACGTCCTCGGTCCACCCCGACGAGAACACCCACATCGAGCCGGTCCGCTACGGCAAGGGCTCCAACTCGATGGGCAGCCTGTCGATCCTCCAGGTCCCCTACGCGGAGGGCTCCTCCCGGCTGGCGGCCTGGCTGGCGAACGCCGCCCGGCACCCCGTGCTGGTGCTGCGCTCCCTGTCCAACCGGCACTGGTCGGAGCGGACCATCATCGGCCTGGTGATGCAGTCCCTGGACAACTCCCTGACGACGTATCTGAAGCCGGACGGCGTCGGCAAGGGGCTGCTCACCGCACGGCAGGGCCACGGAGCCCCCAATCCCAAGCAGATCAGGGCCGCGTCCGAGGCCGCGTCGGCCGTCGCCGCCGAGATCAACGGCTTCCCGGGCTCGAACGTGGGCGAGCTGATGGGTACCCCGCTCACCGCCCACTTCCTCGGCGGCTGCCCGATCGGCGCCACCCGCGAGACCGGCGTCATCGACCCCTACCACCGCCTCTACGGCCACCCCGGCATCTCGGTCGTCGACGGCGCCGCGGTCTCGGCGAACCTGGGGGTGAACCCGTCCCTGACGATCACCGCGCAGGCCGAGCGGGCGATGTCGTACTGGCCCAACAAGGGCGAGGCTGATCCGCGTCCCGCGCAGGGAGCGGCGTACGAACGTCTGCGTCCGGTCGAGCCGAAGTCGCCGGTGGTCCCGGCGGAGGCGTTCGGCGCGCTGCGGCTGCCGTTCCTGGGGATGCCCTCGATGCCCCCGAAGCCGGCGGAGCGGTCGACGACGGAGAAGTGACCGGCAGCGGCGAGTGACCGGCAGCGGCGAGTGACCGGCAGCGGCGAAGGGCCGGCAGCGGCGAAGGGCCGGAAGCGGCGAAGGGCCGGAAACGGCGAAGGGCCGGAAACGGAGAGGGGCCGGAAACGGAGAGGGACCCGAGCCCCCCTCCGAGCCCAGGTCCCTCTCCGCTGCCGGCAGCCCGCGGTCACGCCCGAGGCGTCACCCGGTCCCGCCGTACGTCTCTTTCGGCGTGTCTCACGCCTGCGCGTCGGCCTTGCGGCGGCGCACCATGAACAGCGCACCCGCACCGGCCACCACGGCGACTCCGCCGACCAGGCCGATCGCCGGCAGGGCGGAGCTGGAGCCGGTCGAGGCGAGCGTGCCCGTGGCCGGGATCTCGGCGGCACCGCCCTGCGGCTGCTTGCCGCCGGCCGGCGGCTTCGTGTCCTTGCCCGGCTTGGCGTCGCCCGGGTTCTCGTTGCTGCTGCCGGGCTTGAGCACGGTGAACTCGTAGACCGAGAAGGCGTTGTGCACACAGTTCTTCTCGGAGTCGAGGTATCCGCCGAAGCCCACGGTGAAGCCGTCACCGGCCGGTGCCTTGGCCGTGATGTTCACGCGCAGCTTGATGTCGACGGTCTGCTTGGGGCCGAGCTCCGTCTCGCCGAAGTAGGCGCCGTCGCCGATCTCGTCGGCGACCGACTCCCAGACCTTCGTCTGCGGGTTGTAGTACTCGATCTTGGCGTAGTCGCTCAGCCAGTCGCCCTCGTCGTCGCTCATCGCGTCGTTGTCGATGTACGTGAACCACTGCACCGTGCCGAGGGACTTGTCGCTGTGGTTGGCGGCGACGAGCTTGAAGTTGTGCCAGCCGCTGCCCGCGACGATCTTGCCGGGCAGGCCGGACACGTCCAGGCTGAGCTGGGAGTCGGCGTCGACGCCGTCCTCGTCGACCGGGCAGGACTCCGGCTCGTCGGTGGGCTCGGACGACTCGGTCGAGCCGCCGCTCGGGGTGGAGCCCTTGCCGTCGGTGGTGTCGCCGGAGTCGGGCGCCTCGTCGGTTCCGGTGCCGGTCCCCGCCTCGGTGCCGGTTCCCGCCTCGCTTCCGGTGCCTGCCTCGGAGCCCGTGCCCGCGCCGTTCTCCGTGCCCGTGCCGTCTTCTGCGCCGGTGCCGCTCGTCTCCGTGGCCGTCGACGTGGCCGTGGAGGTGTCGGCCCCGGCGTCGGGCTGCTGGCCGTCCGCCGGGCTGCTCGCGGAGGTCGGGGGCGTGGCGGGGGTGTTGTCGTCGGCGAACGCCATGGGAGCCGAGAGCAGCGCGAGCGGTGCTATGACCGCGGTCGCTGCCGCGGTGGCCAGAGCCCGGCGAATCTTCATGAAGACCTCGGTAAGTCCGGTGAGCTGCGACATCGTGGCCGCGGGACACGGTGGTGGGAGGCCTCCGCGTAGGGGGAGCGGGTGGCCCGTGAGTCGCATGGTTTGATCACCGGCACCGGTGAATGGTTGTACGTCATTCACAGACTTTTTACAGTTGCGATCTGACCGCTCTGTTTCGGACATGGCGAAGGGGCGCGCGGGACATGGTGAAGGGGTGTCCCGGAGTACGGCGAAGGGTCCCGGAGTACGGCGAAGGGTCCCGGAGTACGGCGAAGGGCCCCGGAGTACGGCGAAGGGCCCCGCGGGACGGAGCCGCGGGGCCCTTCTTCCGTCAGCACCGACGTCAGGGCAGCGCCGGTGCCTGGGAGCGGCGCCGGGGGGTTGCGCCGCTTGTCCTGCGCTGCCCTTGAGTCGCCCCGGGTCGGCGCCTCGGCGCGCGGAGGGCGCGGGGGAGGCGTACGGGTGGTCTCGACCTTTGGCGGTCGGACAGCGCAATGCAATGCGGTTGTGTACGGCGGGATGTGGGGCTTTCTACGAATCGTGCTGGATGGATGCGGCCTCCGCAACCGTTTGACCCAGCATTGTGCATTTTTGCAGTTTCCCGCCGGTCGGCCCCGAGCGTCCCCGGAGCCGACCGTTCCCTTGGGTGACCGGGCTGCTGTCCCCTGCCGTCCGGCCACTTCCCCGGAGCGAGGTCCCACGACGCACGGCACGATCCGCACGCCTCATCGCTCCGGCAAGCCACGCGTGGTCTTTCGGGCCCGCCCCTGGCTGACACGGACATCCTGACCAACGAAGCGGCGCTCGCGCCGGTCACGCGCCGTACGGGTGAGAGCGGGCCCGAACTCAGATGCGACCCCGGCACAGCTCCAGGAGCAGCATCGCGACGGACGTACCGGGCTTGCCCAGTGCCTCCCGGTAGTGGCTGAGCACCTCCATCTCGCGGGCGAGGTTCACGCGGCGGCCGCCGGACGCGATCCGGGCCTCCTGGATGACGGCCGAGACGGCCATCCGTTCCTGGACGAGACCGATGATCCGGTCGTCGAGGGTGTCGATGCGCTCACGGGCGCCGGTGATCACGTCGGCTGCCTCGTCGGTGCGGGCGCCGGTCCTGTCGAGTACGTCGGCCATGGTGGGGCTCCTCATCGGGTCGGTTGCGGCGAGGTGCCCCGGAGCGGCAGGACCCGGAAAAGCGCAGACGCCCCGGGCCTTGTCGGCCCGGGGCGCCTGGGAAGTCGCTTGTCAGTTGCTCAAGCAGCACGACCATGGCAGCCGGTGGGCCGGTTGCCATAGGTAAACAGGTAGGTCGTCTGCGTAAGCATGCGGCCAGTATGCACGTGGCGACGGCGCGCGTCCATGTCGGGTCCGTCACCGCCACGGCCCGCGCCCACGCTGGGTCGGTCACCGCCAGGAGCCCGCATCCACGCCGGGTCCGTCACCGGCACGGGCGGCCGTCCGCGCCCACCCCGGTAGAATCGGTACCACAGACCCCTTGCCCAGCCCGCCGGAAGGCAACCCGTGTCATCAGCGAGTCCCGCCGCCGCCGCTCCCGACACCGTTCTGGTCGTCGACTTCGGCGCGCAGTATGCCCAGCTCATCGCCCGTCGAGTCCGCGAGGCGCGGGTCTACAGCGAGATCGTGCCGAGCACCATGCCGGTCGCGGAGATGCTCGCGAAGAACCCGGCGGCGATCATCCTCTCCGGCGGCCCCTCGTCCGTGTACGAGGAGGGCGCCCCCCGCCTCGACCGCGAGCTGTTCGAGGCCGGCGTCCCCGTCTTCGGCATGTGCTACGGCTTCCAGCTGATGGCCGAGGTCCTCGGCGGCACCGTCGACAACACCGGCGCCCGCGAGTACGGCCGTACCGATCTGCACGTCTCCAAGTCGGGCTCGACCCTCTTCGAGGGCACCCCGGACGAGCAGCACGTATGGATGTCGCACGGCGACGCCTGCTCCGCCGCCCCCGAGGGCTTCACCGTCACGGCGTCCACCGACGTCGTCCCGGTCGCCGCCTTCGAGAACGACGAGAAGAAGCTCTACGGCGTCCAGTACCACCCCGAGGTCATGCACTCCACGCACGGCCAGCTGGTGCTGGAACACTTCCTCTACCGCGGCGCGGGCCTCACCCCCTCCTGGACCACGGGCAACGTGATCGAGGAGCAGGTCGCCCTCATCCGCGAGCAGGTCGGCGACAAGCGCGCCATCTGCGGCCTGTCCGGCGGTGTGGACTCCGCGGTCGCCGCGGCGCTCGTCGCGCGCGCCATCGGTGACCAGCTGACCTGCGTGTACGTCGACCATGGTCTGATGCGCAAGGGCGAGACCGAGCAGGTCGAGAAGGACTTCGTCGCCGCGACCGGCGTCAAGCTGGTCGTCGTCGACGCCGAGGAACGCTTCCTCACCGCGCTGAAGGGCGTCTCCGACCCGGAGGAGAAGCGGAAGATCATCGGCCGCGAGTTCATCCGCGTCTTCGAGCAGGCGCAGGCCGAGATCATCGCGGACGCGGGCCCGGCCGTGGAGTTCCTCGTCCAGGGCACGCTCTACCCGGACGTCGTCGAGTCCGGCGGCGGCACCGGCACGGCGAACATCAAGTCCCACCACAACGTCGGCGGCCTCCCCGAGGACCTGGAGTTCCAGCTCGTCGAGCCGCTGCGCAAGCTCTTCAAGGACGAGGTCCGGATGGTCGGCCAGGAGCTCGGGCTCCCGGAGGAGATCGTCCAGCGCCAGCCGTTCCCCGGCCCCGGCCTCGGTATCCGGATCGTCGGCGAGGTCACCAAGGACCGTCTCGACCTGCTCCGCGAGGCCGACGCCATCGCCCGCGAGGAACTGACGGCGGCCGGCCTCGACCGCGAGATCTGGCAGTGCCCGGTGGTCCTGCTCGCGGACGTCCGCAGCGTCGGCGTCCAGGGCGACGGTCGCACCTACGGTCACCCGATCGTGCTGCGCCCGGTGTCCTCCGAGGACGCGATGACCGCCGACTGGTCGCGCCTGCCGTACGAGGTCCTCGCCAAGATCTCCACCCGTATCACCAACGAGGTCCGCGACGTCAACCGCGTCGTCCTCGACGTGACCTCGAAGCCCCCGGGCACCATCGAGTGGGAGTAGTCCTCCCGTAGGTGAACGTCAGGTCCGCTTGAGCGTCCGCACCGGCGCTCCGGGCCGCCAGACCTGGACGACCAGATACGTGTCGTCCTCGACGTGGGTCCGTACGACCTCCGTCAGCTCGGTGCGGAAGAGGTGGAACGGCTGCGGCGGTTCCACCTCTTTCACGTACGCGCCCTTCGTCACCGGGTCGTCCACCTCGACCGCCCGTCCGCTGATCCGCACGTCGCCGCCGCCCATCCCGGTGCCGTCCCCGGGGTTCGCCTGGAGCGTGAAACGCGGGTCGCGGCGCAGGTCGAGCGCCTTGAGGGAGCCCGGCATCATGCCGAACCACAGTTCGCCGGCCAGGAAGCGCACCTCCAGGCCGCTGGTGCGCGGGGAGCCGTCCCGGCGCAGCGTCGCGAGGACGTGATGGGTGAAGGCGCCGAACCGTTCCTCGACGGTTCTGGCGAGCTCGGGTTCGGTCGTGGAGAAGTCTGCCCAGGTCATACGGACCAGTCTTGCGCCTATACCGGACATCTGCTGTCGGGTATAGGGGGAGTCGGCGGCCGGGGCCGAGGACCGGGTCCGTGCCGGGGCACGCGATTTTCTGTGGCGCGCGTCATCTTTGCATAACATCCCTGTTTTCCTGCGCTGACCGACGGTAACTTCCGCCCGGTAAGAAACTCAGTGCTGGAGGACCTATGCACGGGACCCCGCCCCTGCCCCTGCCCACCGACCAGTTGCGGTTCGCGATGCCGCCGATGCACGACGTGCCCGAGGACGAGCGCAGGCATCGCAAGGAGCGGCTGGCCGGCGCGCTGCGGGTGTTCGGGCGGCTCGGCTTCGAGGACGGCGTCTCCGGGCACATCACCGCGCGCGACCCCGAGTTCAGCGACTGCTTCTGGGTCAACCCGTTCGGCATGCCGTTCAAGCACGTCACGGTCAGCGACCTGGTGCTGGTCAACCGGGACGGGCAGGTGATCGAGGGCCGCTACCACGTGAACCAGGCGGCGTTCACCGTGCACTCCCAGGTCCACGCGGCCCGTCCCGACGTCGTCGCCGTCGCCCACTGCCACTCGGTGCACGGCCGCGCCCTGTCGGCGCTCGGCGACCTCCTGGACCCGATCACCCAGGAGAGCTGCGCCTTTTACGAAGATCATGCCCTTTACGACGCCTACACCGGTGTCGCCGTCGACGCCGAGGAGGGCCGGCGCATCGCTGATGCGCTCGACTCGCGCAAGGCGCTCATCCTGCGCAACCACGGCCTGCTGACCGTCGGCGACTCGGTGGACGCGGCCGCCTGGTGGTTCCTGTCGCTGGAGCGGTCCTGCCAGGTGCAGCTGATGGCGAAGGCGGCGGGCCGTCCGGTGCTCATCGACCACAAGATGGCGGCGGCCACCCGGGAACAGCTCGGCGGCGACCTGGTGGCATGGATCAACTATCAGCCGATGTGGCAGGACATCAGCCGGAGCGAACCCGACCTGCTGAGCTGAGCGCCCACCGGGTTCCGGCCGGGGCGCCGGGGCCGTCGTCGCCCCGCCCGTCCTGCCCGGACCTGCCGAATGCGCGCCATGTGCCGTAGGGCACAATTCGCTGTCGTCGCACCGGAGTTGTCCGGGGGTGCGAAAGCGGTGTCCGGGCGCTGCGCAGAGCCGCCGGTCCGGTTGGTCATGGTCGTGGTTGCGGGAAGGCAGGGCGTCGGGCGTGGCGGTGCAGGAGGCTGGACAGAGCGCGGAAACGGGCGCGCACGCGGGCGGCTGCACCTGCGGCGACTGCCCGCACGGGGCCCGCGAGGGACATCGGCGTGCGGTCGCCGCGTTCCTGCTGAAACGGGACGGGTTCGCCGCCGGGCAGGGGCTGCCGGCGGCAGTGGCGCACTCGGCCTCGGCCTCCCGCCAGTGGGTGTCGGAGGAGCTGGCGCAGTCCGCCGAGGCCGTCGCCGAACGCGGCCGGGCCGAGGGCGGGGCCTGGCTGGCCCGGCTGTGGCGGCACACCGTCGGCACCACGTGGGCCGTGGTCGTCGCCCTGCTGCTGGCCCAGGCGCTGACGGCGATCGGCGCGGGCTGGACGACCGCCCGCACGGCGGGGCTGCTGGCGGCGCTGGTGGTGGCCGGCGCCCTGACCGCGGCGTCGTGGTTCCACCGGACGCGGGGCGGCGCGCTGGCCCCCGTCATCGGCGACGACAACCGCCTGTCGACCTCGCGCGCGGTCGCGGCCGCCTGGGTGCTCTTCGTGGCCTACGCCGTGCTCGTGCTGGTGGGCCGGCTGGCCGCCGCCTCCGACCACGCCGAGCGGGACGCGCTGATCTCCGGCTTCGAACTGGCCCGCGGGGCGGGTGTGGTCACCGTGCTCGCGGTGGTGTGCGGGATCGCCGTCCTGGTGCGGCGGGTGGTCGGGCTGCGGGTGCTGGGGCAGAAGCTCCAGAAGGTGCGCGCCCACCGTCCCCGCGCGGCCGACCTGCTCACCGACGACGACGGACGCGGCACGTTCGCCGACATCCAGTACGTCGTGATCAGCACGGTCGCCCTGCTGTTCGGCGCGGTCCGGCTGGCCCGCCGTCCGGACCAGCTGCCCGACCTGCCGTGGGGGCTGGCCGTGGTGGTCCTGGTGTCGGCGGCGACCTACCTGGCGGGCAAGTACGCCGAGGGCGGCCGCCCGGTGATCCTCTCCGTCGTACGGGCCCGGGAGGCCGGAGACCTCGACGCCCCCATCCGCACGGGCGACGACATCGAGATCCGCGGGGCCGGCTTCGTGCCGCCGGGCGCACAGGGCGCGGACCGGCTGTCCCGGATGGTCGTCCGCATCGGCCCGGTGCACGTCCATGTGCCCCTGGTCCCGGTCACCGGCGGCTTCAGCAACCCCACGGACGTCCTGCTGACCGTGCCGGTCCCGGCGGACGTGGAACCGGGGCGGGTGGCGGTGCAGGTCGTCACCGCGACCGGAGTGGAGACCAACCGCTACGAGATCGACGTGACGGACTGACGCCCCGGCCGGCCGCCGGGCCCGGGGCGGCCGGGGAGACCGCGCCGGCCCTCGGAGTGGCCGGGGGACCGTGCCGGTCACGGTGTGCCGCCGGAGGGAGCGTGCCGGTCACGGTGTGCCGCCGGAGGGAGCGTGCCGGTCACGGTGTGCCGCCGGAGGGAGCGTGCCGGTCACGGTGTGCCGCCGGAGGGACCGTGCCGGTCACGGTGTGCTGCCGGGGGCGGGAATCGGAAAATCGACGCTGCCGGGGGGTGAGCCGCAGGCCCCTTCCGTACGTATGGTCTGTCCAGGGGCCATGTCACCGCGGCGAGAGGCGGCTACGAGCGATGACTCACGGCATGCGTACGGACACGCACTCCTCCTATCTCAACGGCGGCGGTTCCTTGCGGGACACCGCAAGCCGCTACGCCCTGCTTCCACTCCGGATCTTTCTCGGCGTCACCTTCGTCTACGCAGGGCTCGACCACCTCACCGACAGCGCCTTCATGAAGGCCTCCGGCGCGGGGTCGATCGGCGAGACGATGCGTGCCGTCCGCGACTCCTCGGCCATCCCGGCCCTGGTCGACCTGGCCCTGAAGAGCCCGGTCGGCTTCGGCTACGCCATCGCCCTCGGTGAACTCGCCGTCGGTATCGGCACCCTGATCGGGCTGCTGTCACGCCTCGCCGCACTCGGCGGTGCGCTGATCTCCCTCAGTCTCTGGCTGACCGTGAGCTGGTCCACCGACCCCTACTACTTCGGCAACGATCTTCCGTATCTGATGGCCTGGCTGCCCCTGATCCTCGCGGGCGCCCCGGTGTTCTCCCTGGACGCCCTTCTGCGCGCACGGCGACGGCGCGGCAGTTACGCGTAGCCGGTGGCGGGGCGCCGGTCGCTTCCCCCGGCCACCGGCGCCCCACCCCGATCGGAGCCCAATCAGGCCGCAGCCCAATCAGGCCGCAGCCCGGTCAGGCCGCAGCCCGGTCAGGCCGCAGCCCGGTCAGACCGGATCCCGGTCAGACCGGAGTCCGCTGCCGTGCCCCCGCGTCGGGCCCGTGGTCCCGGCGCCTGCGCAGCCGTATCCCCTTGGCCATGATCCCCGCGGCACCCGCCAGACAGAGACCGCCCACCACCATCGGGATCACCGCGAACCACGGGGTGTGCCAGAGCCCGCCCGCGTCACCGGCGAACACCACCCCCGCGAGGCCCAGGAAGAACCCGGCGACCAGCCTCCCCGGCTGGAACTCATGACGCGGCACGAGCCACCTCCACCTGTCCCGCGCCGACCTGGAGATCCAGATCGAGCGTGCCGGCCCGCGTGCCGCCCGAGACGGGCGGCAGGGTCACCTGCTTGTGCTTGCCCGGTTCCACGTCCACGTCCTTCGCCTCGTCGCCCGGCAACTGGATGTCACCCAGCCCGACGTCGATGCTCAGCCGGACCGTCGCCTCCGGCGGCACGACCACCAGCAGCCGGCCCACCCCCACACTGGCCTCGGTGGACACCGTGGTGCCCTGGGCCGGCTCCAGCCGGGACAGGTCCAGCGTCCCGACGCCGTTGCCCAGGTCGTACTTCGGCGCGACGTCCGCCATCTCGGCGGGCCGCCAGGTCGTGTGCGTCCAGTGCGCGTCGATGTCCGCGGGGAGCGCGGCCGCGGCCGCGAGCAGGGCGGCCGTGACGATCGCCAGGAACAGCGACCCCGCCCCGGTGCGGCCCAGCAGCGAACTGACCGCGATGCCCACCCCGAAGACGACGAGCGCGCAGGCGAGCCCCATCTGGAGGCTGGTGCCGAACGGATGGTCCTGCCGGGTCAGACCGCTGCCGAGACCTCCCGCGAGCAGCGCGAGCAGGAAGATCCGGCCGCCGATCCAGCGCGGCCCGCGCGGCCCGGTCCGCGGAGTGCTCGTCCCGTCCTGGCCGCGCACGCCGCTGCCGAGGCCGACGTCGACGGTCACGGCGGACTCGCGACGGCGCGAGTCCGCGGGTCCCCACAGATAGCCCGTGCCGCCGACATGCGTCCCGTCCTTGACGATCGGGTCGCGCCACCAGGAGGGGTAGGACGCGGGCACCGGTGGCGCCTGGGCCTCCGGCGGAGCGTCGGCCACGGCCTGCGCGGCCAGCGGGTCGGGGTCGGGGGCGCCGCGGCGCTGCGACCAGTACCCCGCGCCGGCGAGGAGGAAGGACAGGACGACGGCGAAGGCGAGCACCCCGCCGTTGTTCAGCATCGACAGGAAGATCCCGCAGCCGACCAGCGCGAACAGCACGGCGGTCAGCGCCTGGCCGTCGACCCGGCCGGTCAGGAGCTTGCGGACCTCGTTCTCGTCCTCGTCCTCGTACGGGACGAACAGCCAGGCGAAGCCGTAGAAGATCAGGCCGACGCCGCCGGTCGCGGCGAGCACCGCGAGCGTGATCCGGAAGATCACCGGGTCCATGTCGAAGTGCCGCCCGAGCCCGGAGCACACCCCGGCGAGCGTCTTGTACCGCCGGTCGCGCCGGAATCCGTGCGGAGCCGCGGGCGGCCGGCCGCCCTTGTCCCGGCCGGTCCCGCTCCCGGTCCGGCCGGCTCCCGCGGTCCCGCCGGTCCCGTCGGCCGACGTCCCGTCCTCGGTCCTGCCCGTCGCGTCGGCCATCACCGCCTCCTCCGCCACGCTCGTCCTCTCGCCTGCTCCCGCCCGCCTGGCCGCGCGCGCTTCCTCACCAGCGGCGGCCGGGTCGGCGTGTTGCCCGGCGAGGCGTCCTCGTCGGGCACGGCGTCCGCGGCAGGCGGGTGATCGGTCATGGGTCCATGGTGACGGCCGGGCCACCGTGACGGCAGCCGGGACGACCCTGGCCGGACCCTGATATTTCGGCTTCCCCGGGGTGCACGCCGAACCCGGCGGAGATCAGGGGAGTCTCGGGGCTCCACCCTGATGCCCCGGCCTCGCCGTCCGTGTGACCATCGGTGGCATGCCGGACGTCGTCACAGAGCCTCTCGCCGAACCACGGCCCCCGCGCAAGCTCTACCGCAGCAGCGACGGACGCTGGCTCGGCGGTGTGGCGCGGGGGCTCGCCGGGCATCTCGGGCTGCCCGTGATCTGGGTGCGGCTCGTCTTCGTCGGCCTGTTCATGGCGGACGGCCTCGGCGCCCTGCTGTACGCCGCGTTCTGGTTCTTCGTCCCGCTCGGCGTCGGCGGTGTGGGCGGCCAGAGACCCCCGTCCCTGGTCAGCGCCGAGACCTCGCCCGACGGCCGGCGCAGACTCGTCGCGCGCAAGCCCGACAAGGGGCAGATCGTCGCCCTGCTGCTCATGGTCGTCGTGGCCATGGTCTTCGTCAGCAGTGTGAACCTGGGCAACGGCGCCAAGGCGTACCTCCTGCCGGCCGTCCTGGTCGGCGCGGGCGTCGCCCTCGTCTGGCGCCAGGCGGACAACGCCCGGCGGGCCCGCTGGGTCGAGGTCGGGCGCCGCAAGCGCACCCTGTCCCTGCTGCGCGCGGTGGGCGGTGTCCTGCTGGTCACCGCGGGTGTCTCCGGCATCTTCGTGCTCCAGGGCTCCGCGGCCCATCTCGGCTCGGTGCTCCAGGCGGCCCTCGCGGTCCTCGTCGGCATCACCCTCCTCGCCGGGCCCTATCTGGTCCGGATGACCCAGGACCTCTCCGAGGAGCGCCTGATGCGCATCCGCGCCCAGGAGCGCGCGGAGGTCGCCGCCCACGTCCACGACTCGGTGCTGCACACCCTGACCCTGATCCAGCGCAACGCGGAGAACGCGAACGAGGTGCGCAGGCTCGCCCGCGCCCAGGAACGCGATCTGCGCACCTGGCTGTACAAGCCGGAGGGCACCGGCAAGGACGAGGCCGACGAGCCGGCCACCCTCGCCGACGCGGTGCGGCGCAACGCCGCCGAGGTCGAGGACAAGCACGGCGTCCCCATCGAGGTCGTGGTCGTCGGCGACTGCCCGCTCGACGAGCGGACCGGCGCACAGATGCAGGCCGCGCGGGAAGCAATGGTGAACGCCGCCAAGTACGGTGGCGACGGCGGCGCCGTGCAGGTCTACGCGGAGGTCGAGGGGAGGTCGGTCTTCGTGTCCGTCCGGGACCGCGGTCCCGGTTTCGACCTCGACTCGATACCCGCCGACCGCATGGGCGTCAGGGAATCGATCATCGGCCGCATGGAGCGGCACGGCGGCACGGCCCGGCTGCGGGCGGTGCCGGACGGCGGCACGGAGGTCGAACTGGAGATGGAGAGGGCGGAGAAGACGTCATGAGCGAGCCGACCGAGACGAACGGCACGGCGGGCACGGCGGGCGGGGCCGGGCGTCATGTGCGCGTGGTCCTCGTCGACGACCACCGGATGTTCCGTACCGGGGTGCAGGCCGAGATCGGACGGACCGACGAGACCGGTGTCGAGGTCGTCGGGGAGGCCGCGGACGTCGACCAGGCGGTCACGGTCATCACCGCGACCCGGCCCGAGGTGGTCCTGCTCGACGTCCACCTCCCGGGCGGCGGCGGTGTCGAGGTGCTGCGCCGCTGCGCCCCGCTGATGGCCGACGCCGAGCGGCCGGTGCGCTTTCTCGCGCTGTCCGTCTCGGACGCGGCGGAGGACGTGATCGGTGTCATCCGCGGCGGCGCGCGGGGCTATGTGACGAAGACGATCACCGGCACCGACCTGGTCGACTCCGTCTTCCGGGTCCAGGAAGGCGACGCGGTCTTCTCCCCGCGCCTGGCCGGGTTCGTCCTCGACGCCTTCGCCTCCACCGACGCCCCGCCGGTCGACGAGGACCTCGACCGACTCACCCAGCGCGAGCGGGAGGTGCTGCGGCTGATCGCCCGCGGGTACGCCTACAAGGAGATCGCCAAGCAGCTGTTCATCTCGGTCAAGACCGTCGAGTCGCATGTCTCGGCGGTACTGCGCAAGCTCCAGCTCTCCAACCGGCACGAGCTGACGCGGTGGGCGACGGCGCGCCGACTGGTGTGAGCGCCGGGCGCCGGGCCCGAGAGCATGTGGCCCCCCAGGGGCTCTAGCGGTGCCCCGGCGCCGGTGCCGGGCCCAGCGCCCGAAGCGCCCACCGGTAGTGCCGTACCGCCTTCACCACGCCGATCAGGCCCGTCAGCCACAGGATCGTGCCGATGCCCATGCGCAGGGCGACATCGCCGTAGGCCGAGCGGCCGGGCTCCGCGCCCGCCGCGGTCGCGAGCGACGCCCACAGTCCCGTGGCGCCGATCACCGAGGACGACAGCAGCCAGAACAGGCTGAGGCCGGGGGAGCGCAGCCGGGCGTCCGTCTGCGGGTGGCTGTCCAGGGCCAGCCAGGCGTCGAGGAGCCCGCTCAGCTGGCGGTCCCGGCGGATGGCGAGGAAGACGGCGACGACCGGCGGGGTGAGGGCGGCCAGGCCGAGGAGCACGAAGAGGGGAGCGAGGACAAGGCCCGTCGCGTCCGCCTCCTGCCGCTGCTGGAGTGGCAGCACCAGCAGCGACCAGCCGATGACCGCCGCGAGCGCCAGCAGCCACAGCAGCAGGACCCGGTGCACCCCGAGACTGTGCCCCCGCAGTTCCTCCAGCGCCCGCCACCGGTCGGCCAGCAGCGCCCCGCGGTCCGGCCAGGTCCGGTCGTGGGGCGGCGGTGGGGGAGGCGGCAGCATGGACCCGGGCATCGGGACCCTCTCGGACGGCGCCTGGACGACGGCGCGACGGCGGACGGTGTACGGGCGGCTGCACACTGCCGCTCCGCGCGCCGACGCTACCGTGCGGTGGTGCACTTGATCGTTCAGGCGCCGCCCGGCCCGGTCTCTTTCCGGCCGTCCCCGCGCGGTTCCTGACCGCCTCCGGGCGCGCCGGGCGCTTCGTGTCCGTCCCTCGTGGCCCGTCCGCCGGGGCCCTCACACGACCCGGGTCGCCCCCGCGAACGGCATCTCGTCGATGGGCGCGAGCCGCACCGGCGCCGAGGGGTTGGGGGCGTGGATCATCTGGCCGTCGCCGACGTAGATGCCGACGTGGGTGATGCCCGAGTAGAAGAACACCAGGTCGCCCGGGAGCAGTTCGGAGCGGGAGATCCGTCGGCCCGCACCGATCTGGGTGTACGTCGTGCGGGGCAGCGAGACTCCGGCGGCGCGGTACGCGGCCTGGGCGAGCCCCGAGCAGTCGAAGGCGTCCGGTCCCGTGGCGCCCCACACATAGGGGCTGCCGAGCTTGGAGTAGGCGTAGGCGACGGCGTCCGCCGCCCGGGAGTCCGGGGCCGCGGACGTGGCGGCGCCCGGCGCCTGGAGGCCGACGCGGCCGGCCGCCGTCCCCCGCGAGGCCCGGGCCGTGGTGGCGCCGGCGCCGAGCGCCTGCGCACGCTCGGCGGCCGGCAGCCGGGCCAGCAGCTGCCGTGCCGCGGCCAGCTTCCCGGTGATCGTCCGCTTCTCGCGCCGCAGTTCCGCCTGCCGTGCCTCGAGCGAGGTCAGCTGGAGGCGGGCGGCCCCGCGCAGCTGCTCGATCTCGCGCAGCTCCCCGCGGACCCGGGCGACGGCGCCCGCCTGCCGGTCGCCCGCCCGTTCGGCGAAGGCGGCGCCTTCGAGGTACCGGTCGGGGTCGTCGGAGAGCGCGAGTTGCAGCGCGGGATCCATGCCGCCGGCGCGGTACTGGGCGGCGGCTATCGAACCCAGGGCGTCCCGCGCCGAGTTGAGCCGGTCCTCGCGGCGGGCCGCCTCGTCCCGCAGGGTCTCCAGGCGTTTCTCGGCGGCCTGTGCCTTCTCGTGCGCGCCGTCGTACTTCTGGGTGGCGGCCTCGGCCTCCTGGTACAGCTTGTCCACCTTGGCCCTGACCTGCCCCGGCGTCAGATTCGGCTCGGCGTGACCGGTCCCGTCGAAGACGGTCGCGGTCGCCGCGCCCGCGAGGGCGAGCGTGGCGGCGGTACGGACCGTATTGCCGCTGAGCGAGCGCGGACGGGGTTTTCGGTGCGCTGCCACGTGGCCTTGCACGTCCTTTCGTACGACCGCCTGTCCCGGGCCGGCCGCCGGGCGGACGCACGGCCGCCAGGGGAGCGGAGGTACGGCCGCCCGGGGGCGGTCCACGCGTCCGGCGGCGGCCACACACAGGGGGAGCGGGCCGCCGCCGGACTTTCTCGGCGGTGGTGGCCGACTGCCGCCCCTGGTCCGGACGGCGGTGGGGAGCCGGTCACCTGGGGGAGGACGCTAAGCCCGTTTATGTCGGGTGGATAACGCCATGTACGGAACTGTCGCGATCGGATCGAATGGCGCCCCCTGGTGACCATGATTGGCATCGGGAGTCGTCGACTTCACGCAGTGTGATGACCGATGGCAGGATTTCCGGCCGCGAGCGGGTTACGCGGTGCTATGGCGCGCATATATGCAGCTGTCACCGAGGCGTGCGGGCGGGGCGGGGCGGGGCGGTGTCCGACGGTACGGGCGCCTCTGGTTAGGCTCCGGCCTCATGGACGTACTCATCCATCTCTTCGTCGGCCTGCACATCATCGGCATCGCCGCGCTCCTCGGCGGCTTCCTCACCCAGATGAAGGCGATGGGCCGCGGCACCGCCCGCTTCGTCCCCGCGATGCTGCACGGCGCGGCGACGATGCTGGTCACCGGTGTGATCCTGGTCGGCCTCAACCAGGCCGACGACCACCCGGTCAACAACATCAAGATCGGCGTGAAACTGGCCCTGCTGATCGTGATCCTCGGTCTCGTCTACGTGAAGCGGGACGAGGAGACGGTCGACAAGAACCTGTTCGGCCTGGTGGGCCTGCTGACCACGGCGAACATCTTCATCGCGGTGCTGTGGACCTGACGTCGGCTCGGGCGGCCGCCGAGACCGCCCGCACGGCCGCCACGGCGACGGCGGCCCACACCGCCACCGCGACCCACAGCAGCACCTCACCGAGCCCCTTCAGCCACGGCACACCGAGCGCCGAGGAGACGGCCGACGCCGCTGCCGCCGACATCCCCATCGGGAACACGGTCGACCAGCGCAGGACGTCGTAGCGCAGCCGCGGCCACCGCAGCTCGGCCGTCAGCAGACAGGCGTAACAGCACAGGTCGAGGACGAGCAGGCCGACGGTCATGACGCGCAGGACGCCACGGTCGTCGTCGTTCCACAGATACAGGCGCGCGCTGTCGGCGGCGAGCAACTGCGCCCCGGCCAGCGCGGAGATGGCGAGCGCCCCGCCGGCCACCCAGTGGTCGCCGGCGCCCTCGACCGTCTGGCGCGGGTCGAAGCGGGCCAGCGCCAGGACGTAGAGCACCAGCCCCAGCCAGAACAGCACCAGCGCCGTATGCGCGAGCCAGGCCGTCGACAGGGCCGCGGCGAGGGTCGCCGCCTGCACCGCGAGCCCCTGGGTGGCCACGCACACGAGGAACACCGCCCCCGGCATCCGGTGCCCCCAGTGCCGCAGAACCACGACGAGCAGCCCCGGCCACAGCACGGCGGCCAGCGCCAGCAGCGCCTCGGCCAGGGTCTGCCACCCCAGCAGCGAGAAACGGGTGCCGAGCACGGTGGTCGCGGCGACCGCGGTGAGCGCCGCCGGCGTGCCCGCCCGGCGCACCCATGCCTCCCGCTCCCACAGCAGCTGGACGGCGAAGCCCGCCGCCAGGGCCAGCCAGGCGGCGCAGGCCGGCACCAGGGCGATCCGGGACAGCACCTCGTACCCCGTCTGCTCCAGTCCGACCGACAGGATGCCGGTCGCCAGCACCACGGCTCCGGTGGCCGGCTCACGCAACGCCCACCGGGCGCGGAGCGGTGGGGTACGGGGGGTGGAGGGCATGCGGTCGATGCTAAGGAGCGCCGCGCGCGGCGCGAGCGGGGCACGCGCGCGGGCGCCCGGAATCACCCGTGGTCGCAGGCGGCTCCGCCCGCTCCCCGGCACCCGCGTGGGGGTGCCGGAGGGCGGACGGGTGCCGGGGCCGGGCGTCAGGCCGGGCGGACCACGCTGTGGATCCCGGACTCGCCGTCGTAGTAGATCGACTCCTCGCGGACGTACGCGCCGGGCTTGGGGGCGTGGATCATCATGCCGTCGCCGATGTAGATGCCGACGTGGCTGACGTCGTCGTAGAAGAAGACCAGGTCACCCGGGCGGGCGTCGGCGAGGGAGACGGTGGTGCCGGCGTTCACCTGGTCGTAGGTGGTGCGCGGCAGGGTGACGCCGGCGGCCTTCCAGGCGGCCTGGGTGAGGCCGGAGCAGTCGTAGGAGCCGGGGCCCGTCGCGCCCCAGACGTACGGCTTGCCGATCTGCGCGCGGGCGAAGGCGAGCGCCTTCTCGGCCCGGGTGCCGACCGTGGAGTCCGCGGACGAGGAGGACGAGGTCGAGGAGGACGAGGTCGAGGAGGAAGAGCCGGACGAGGACGACGAGCCCGATGCCGCGCTCTCCTTCGCCGCCGCAGCGGCCGCTGCCGCCTGCTGCTTCGCCAGCTCCGCCGCCTTGCGCGCGGCCGCCTCCTGCTTCTGCTTCTCGATCGCGGCCAGCCGGGCCTTCTCCTCGGCCGTCAGCTGGGACAGCAGCACGCGCGCGGCGGCGAGCTTCTTCTGGACGGTCGCCTTGGCGGTCTGGAGGTCGTTCTGGGCGTCGGTGAGCGTGTCGAGGCTCTCGGTGGCCTCGCGGCGCTCCTTCATCGTCGCGGCCTGCTCGGTGACGTAGTCGTCGACCGCGCCCTTCTGCCGCGAGGTCAGCCGGCCCATGAGCTGGGCCTGGTCGAAGTAGTCCTGGGGCGAGTCCGCGAGCAGGAAGGTCGCGGTGTCCGGCGCGGTGGCACCGGTCCGGTACTGCGCCGCGGCGAAGGAACCGAGTTCCTCGCGCGCCTCGTTGAGCTTCTGGGTGCGCTGGGCGACGTTGTCGAGCAGGGTGTCGACGTGCTTGCGCTGCTTGGTGGTCTTTTCCTTGGCCGCGTTGTAGTTCTCGGTCGCCGACTCGGCCTGGCGGTACAGGTCGTCGACTTTCTTCTCGACCTCTTCCAGGCTCGGCCGGCCGTCGTCGGCCGAGGGGGCGGCGTGGGCCGTCTGGGACAACAGGGCGATCGAGGTGAGGGCCGCCGTGGCCAGGGCGGGGGTCCGTATGCCTGCTGCGCGCGTGCCTGCGGGACGCGACTTGCGGTGCGACGCCAAGAGAGGCGACTCCTTCCACACTCCGCCTACCGGGTTAGCTGTCGGGTTCGGGCGGATGATCGGAAGGTTTGCCCTACGGCCTGCCCCCGACGGGGATGCGGGCCGATTCACCCCGGTTCTCGGTTGGGTCCCCGGCTCCGGTTGCCCTGCGGGCGTTCCGGACTCGGCGGAGGCCGCGCGGCCCGGCGACGATCGCCGGTGGGGGTCGTGCGGCCCGCCCGGCACGCTAGCCAACTCCTGTGGCCCTTGTGAAGGTTGATGGGCGATATGCCCGATACATTTTCGTGACCTGGGCCCCGGCTGTGACGGGGTGCGGTCGATCCGGCATGGATGCTCAGGCTTGTTGGTGTTCGGACACGTTTTCCGGCTTTGTCGCACCGTGGCGCCCGGGTCGCCGAGGGTGAGGGGGACCCTCCCCGGCCCGGCCACGGAATGTGACGTTCCCCTCCCGGCCCCTCGGTCGGGGCCGTCCGGACGCGGGGATGTTCCCGGGACGGCGGCGGGTTGTCGGTGCGGCGCCCTAGACTCGGAGAGCGATGAGCAGCCTCTTTGACGACAGCTTCCTGGCGGATCTCCAGGCCCCCCGGGCCCATGGGGAGGAGCCCCCGCCTCCGCCCGAGGACGAGCACGTGCCGGAGCCGGTCCCGGACGATCTGTTCGGCGGGAAGTTCGACGTGCCGCCGGACCGGGACGATTACTACCGCGACGGCGCCCCGCGCCCGGTGGTCGACCCGGCCGCCCTCCTGGACGGGCTGAACGACAACCAGCGCGCCGCCGTCGTCCACTCCGGCTCCCCGCTGCTCATCGTGGCCGGCGCCGGCTCCGGCAAGACCCGGGTGCTCACGCACCGCATCGCCCACCTGCTCGGCGAGCGGAACGTGCATCCGGGCCAGATCCTCGCGATCACCTTCACCAACAAGGCCGCGGGCGAGATGAAGGAGCGCGTCGAGCAGCTCGTCGGCCCGCGCGCGAACGCGATGTGGGTGATGACCTTCCACAGCGCGTGCGTGCGCATCCTGCGCCGCGAGAGCAAGCGCCTCGGCTTCACGTCGTCGTTCTCGATCTACGACGCCGCCGACTCCAAGCGTCTGATGGCCCTGGTCTGCCGTGACCTGGACCTCGACCCCAAGCGTTTCCCGCCGAAGTCCTTCAGCGCCAAGATCTCCAACCTGAAGAACGAGCTGATCGACGAGGAGGACTTCGCGGCCCAGGCCGGCGACGGCTTCGAGAAGACCCTCGCCCAGGCCTACGCGATGTACCAGTCGCGGCTGCGCGAGGCCAACGCGCTCGACTTCGACGACCTGATCATGACGACGGTCAACCTGCTGCGCGCCTTCCCGGACGTCGCCGAGCACTACCGCCGCCGCTTCCGGCATGTGCTCGTCGACGAGTACCAGGACACCAACCACGCCCAGTACGCGCTGGTCCGTGAGCTCGTCGGCACCTCGGAGCACCCCGTGGACGTGCCGCCCGGTGAGTTCGACCTCCTGCCCGCCGAACTGTGCGTCGTGGGTGACGCCGACCAGTCGATCTACGCCTTCCGCGGCGCCACCATCCGCAACATCCTCCAGTTCGAGGAGGACTACCCGGACGCGACGACGATCCTGCTGGAGCAGAACTACCGCTCCACGCAGACCATCCTCTCCGCGGCCAACGCGGTCATCGAGCGCAACGAGTCCCGCCGTCCCAAGAACCTGTGGACCAACGCGGGCGCGGGCGCGAGCATCACCGGATACGTCGCCGACACCGAGCACGACGAGGCGCAGTTCGTCGCCGACGAGATAGACCGTCTCACCGACGCGGGCCAGGCCAAGGCCGGCGATGTCGCGGTGTTCTACCGCACCAACGCCCAGTCCCGTGTCTTCGAGGAGATCTTCATCCGGGTCGGCCTGCCGTACAAGGTCGTCGGCGGCGTCCGCTTCTACGAGCGCAAGGAGGTCCGGGACGTCCTGGCCTATCTGCGTGTCCTGGCCAACCCCGAGGACTCGGTCCCGCTGCGCCGCATCCTCAACGTGCCCAAGCGCGGTATCGGCGAGCGCGCCGAGGCGATGATCGACGCCCTCTCCCAGCGCGAGAGGATCAGCTTCCCGCAGGCGCTGCGGCGCGTCGACGAGGCGTACGGCATGGCCGCGCGCTCCACCAACGCCGTCCAGCGCTTCAACGTGCTGATGGACGACCTGCGCACGATCGTCGAGTCGGGCGCCGGTCCGGCGACGGTCCTGGAGGCCGTCCTCGAACGGACCGGATACCTCGCCGAGTTGCAGGCCTCCACCGACCCGCAGGACGAGACCCGCATCGAGAACCTCCAGGAACTCGCCGCCGTGGCCCTGGAGTTCGAGCAGGAGACCGGCGAGGGCGAGGCGACGGGCGGGCTCTCCGACTTCCTGGAGCGGGTCGCGCTGGTCGCCGACTCCGACCAGATCCCCGACGAGGAGGACGGCGACGGCGTCATCACGCTGATGACCCTGCACACCGCCAAGGGACTGGAGTTCCCGGTCGTCTTCCTGACCGGCATGGAGGACGGCGTCTTCCCGCACATGCGTGCCCTCGGCCAGGCCAAGGAGCTGGAGGAGGAGCGCCGCCTGGCGTACGTCGGCATCACCCGCGCGCGTGAGCGGCTCTACCTCACCCGGTCGGCGATGCGCAGCGCCTGGGGACAGCCCTCGTACAACCCGCCCTCCCGCTTCCTGGAGGAGATCCCGCCGGCCCACCTGGAGTGGAAGCGGACGGGCGCGACGGCACCGGTGTCGTCGGGGCCGGTCTCGGGGGTGGCGGCCTCGCTGTCGTCCTCGCGCTCGCGTTCGTCGGCGTCCGGCGCGTCCGGCTTCGCCACACGCCGCACCTCGGAGAAGCCGGTGGTGTCCCTGTCCGTCGGCGACCGGGTCACGCACGACCAGTTCGGGCTGGGCACGGTCGTCGGCGTGAAGGGCACGGGCGCGAACGCGGAGGCGACGATCGACTTCGGCGACACCAAGCCGAAGCGGCTGCTGCTGCGGTACGCGCCGGTGGAGAAGCTCTAGGGGTCGTGGAAAGAGCCCTCGGGATCTCCGGGGGCTCGATCGACACTGATTCGGGCGGTGGTGCGCGGTTACGTCGGGTCGAGACCGTGGCTGCGCAGCCAGGGGAGCGGGTCGATGGCCGAGCCACCGCCGGGCCGCACCTCGAAGTGCAGGTGGGGGCCGGTCGAGTTGCCCGAGTTCCCGGAGTACGCGATCGGGTCGCCGGCCTTCACCGTCGTACCGGAGGCGACACGGTAGGTGGAGAGGTGGCAGTACCAGGTCTCCGTGCCGTCCATCGCCGTCACGATCATCATGTTGCCGTACGCGCTGTTCCACTGCGTGCGGACGGTGCCGTCGGTCGCGGCCATCACCGTCGTGCCGTAGGAGACGGGGAAGTCGATGCCGGTGTGCACCGACATCCAGTTCACGCCGGCCTGGCCGAAGTAGGCGCTCAGGCCCTTGCGCTCGACCGGGATGGCGTACTTCGGGCGCAGCCGCTCCTTGCGGGCCGCCTCCGCCGCCGCCTTCTTCTTCTCGGACTCCTGCTGGGTCCTGAGGTCGATGCGTTCCTGCGTACGGCTGGCCCGGTCGGCGAAGTCGTCGGCGCCGGCGGAGAGGCTGCGCAGCTGGCTGTCCAGCTTGTTGTTGGCGGCGGACGGTTTCACCGCCTTCGCGTCCGAGGCGGATGCGGTCGTGTCCCTGCCGTCGTCGTTCAGGTTGCCCACCACCGAGGCGGCGGCGACCCCGGCGACGCCCATCACGCACACCGAGGGCACCGCCACGGTCAGCAGCGCGGAGCGCCTGGCGGGCATACGGCGGCGGGAGCGGGAGGCCGTGCGCGGTGCCGGGAGCGGGGCGAGCTCCTCCTGGTCGTCGAGGAGCGGCGCCACGGCGGGGAGCTCACCGGTGGCGGTCGGATCCTCGTCCTCTTCCGGAGCCGGCTCCTCGGCGGAGGGCTCTTCGGAGGGTTCTTCGGAGTGCTCGTCGGACAGGTCCGGCGCGTTGCCGTCGGCGTTCCACTGCGTGGCGTCGTAGGCGCCGGTGTCGAAGGCCTGCGTGCCCCATTCCCACTGCTGGGTCGGGTCGGCCGGGGCGCCGTCGGTCTGGAGCCAGGTGTGCGCGTCCCACTGCCCGGAGGTGTCGGAGCCCGCCGTCTGCGGCGGGACGGCGGACAGCTGCTGGTGGCCGGCGGCCCAGGCCGTCGTCTCGTACGCCCCCGTGTCGTAGCCGCTCTGCTGGGCCGCGTACGGGTCGTAGCCCGACCACTGGGTCGCGTCGTAGGAACCGGAGTCGTGAGCGGTGTGGTGGCCGGTGTGGTGGTGACCGGTGTGGTGACCGCCGTCGTACGCGCCGGTGTCGTAGGCGGCGCCGTCCTGGTACGAGCCGTAGGCGCCCGCGTCGGTGGCGTTGCCCTGGAGGCCGCCGTCGCCGTAGAAGGGGCCGGTCGTGAAGGTCCCGGAGGCGTGCGCTCCGTTGTCGGGGCCGGTCATGCCGAAACCGCTCGCGTCGTAGCCGACGCCGTACGTGGTGAAGCCGCCGTACTGGGCCTCCTGGGTGCCGTACGGCGCATAGTGCGCCGAGGCGGGCTCGGAAGCCGGAGCCGGGGTGGTCATGGTCCCCGACGGGTGACGGTCGTTCACCAACTTCTCTTTCGCCTCGACAACAGGGGCTGCCAGAGCAGTGCGGCGACTGTACCCGTCGGTATGAGCGCACGACAATCTTCGGCAGGTTTCGTGCTTGCGGGAAACGGGCAATCGGCCGTGTTTCGGGGGACTGCGGGCACGACTTTGGCCTGGCGTTCGAAGATTGTTCGAATGTAAAGGGCTCTTGGGGTCGCGGGAGGCGGTCCCGGCGAACGGCCTCCCAGGGGAAATGTCCCCTATGCCTGTTGTCTCTGATTGTCTCTGTCGAGTGTCTCCGTCGAGCTGGCTGTCGTCCCTGTCGTCCCTGTCGAGCCGTCAGGCCACCGTCGCGTCGCCCGGGCCCCCGGTGGTGCCGGCGACGCGACCCGCGGCGGACTGCCGTGCGGTGTCGAGCGCCTGCCGTATCCCGGTCGCGACGGCCGGGTGCACCGGCAGTGCGAGGTGTCCGATCCCGCTCACCCGCACGTTCTGCGCCAGCAGGTCAGGGTGGTCGATGCAGGCCGTCTCCAGCGGGTCCATCACATGGTCGAGGTCGCTCCAGAAGCTGACGAACCGGGTACGGCAGCCGGGCGCGGGCAGCGAGAGCTCCTCGATGACCTCCGAGCCCGGGCGCATCTGGCGCGCGATGGGATGCGCGTTCGCCAGCCGCGCGACCCGGGTGCCGGAGTGCGGGGTGCCGAGCGTGACCAGGATGCGCACGCGCAGGTCGCCGCCGAGCCGCTGGGCGTAGTACCGCGCGATCAGACCGCCGAGGCTGTGCCCGACGATGTCGACCTGCGTGCTGCCGGTGCGCTCGCAGATCTCCTCGATGTGGCGGCCGAGCAGTTCCGCGGCGGTGCGGATGTCGCAGGTGAGCGGCGAGTAGTTCAGGGAGGCCACCTGGTGCCGGCCGTGCTGCGCGAGACTGCGCCGCAGCAGGACGAACACGGAGCGGTTGTCGATGAAGCCGTGCAGCAGGACGACGGGCGGCTCGGGCCGGGCCGGCAACTGCGGGGTGCCGGGGGTCCCGGGGCCGTCCAGGGCGGCCGACGCGCCACGCTCCTGGATGATCCCGGACGGGTAGAGCAGCAGATGTCCGGCGAGGATCGCGATCTCCAGGGCGGTGGCCTTCAGGAGGGTGAGGGAGAGTCCCGCCAGCCTGACCGGCAGAACCGGCAGCATCCGCTGGCAGAGAGGCAGAAAGGGCGGCAGCGCCCGGGTGACCTTCATGGCCGACCTCCTGTCGGCACGCGGAGGACGGCTCTGTTCCCCGTGTGCTCTCGTGGAAGTCGCGACGGAGCGTGTCGGTGGGGTGCGCCGGGTGCGCGATGGTCTCCTGCTGCTCTCTGTTCCCTCCGCCTTCCGCGCTCCTGGTACTCCGAGCGCTCTGCGGCTCCGATCGGATGCTGTGCCCCGGACGGGTGCTCCGGGTGGGTCGTGCGGTCGGTGTGCCCGGCGTTTCCTGTGTCGACCCGCCGCACCGCACCGGCGCTCGGCCGGTGGTGCGGCGACCTCGTTGCGGCTCCCGTGCGCTGGTTCCCTCCTCGCCCCTCGGCCCCACGGGAGTGTGGCTCGGGAGGCCGCGGAGACTCGGAACTATGCGCGGCTAACGTGTCCCATCGTGTGATTTCCCCCCTGGCCACCTTCGCGAAACTGCCGGTTGCGGGATGCTGGCGATAACGTTCGTTCACCTCCCGGGCGGCGCGATGTGTGCGGTACTCGTCGGTAGGGATGGATGCAGTCGCTTCATGGAGGCAGTGATGGGTGTGGCAGCCGGTCCGATCCGCGTCGTGGTGGCCAAACCGGGGCTCGACGGTCATGACCGTGGGGCCAAGGTGATCGCGCGAGCCCTGCGCGACGCCGGTATGGAGGTCATCTACACCGGGCTCCACCAGACCCCCGGGCAGATCGTCGACACGGCGATCCAGGAGGACGCGGACGCCATCGGGCTGTCCATCCTCTCCGGGGCGCACAACACGCTCTTCGGGGCGGTGATCGACCTGCTCAAGGAGCGGGACGCGGCGGACATCCTGGTCTTCGGCGGCGGGATCATCCCCGAGGCGGACATCCTGCCGCTGAAGGAGAAGGGCGTCGCGGAGATCTTCACACCCGGCGCGACGACGGCGTCGATCGTGGACTGGGTCCGCGCCAACGTACGCCAGCCCGCCGGAGCGTAGCGACACACCCGGACGGCCGCCCCGCCGCGGACGGGCGTGCCGCTGTGGACGCCTGCGTCGCTGTGGGCGCGTCGCTACGGGCGCGGTGCTAAGGGCGCGTCCACAGCGCCTCGGCACGGGGTGGGGCGGGGGCGTCCTAGGCGGTGCGGTCCGAGTCGGGGGTGTTCGGGGTGGCGTGGTCCGGGGCGGGGTCGTTCGAGGCGTTGGGGCCGGGGGCGTCGGGGGCGAGGTTGTCCGGGGTGGCGCGGTCCGGGGCCGGGTCGTCCGGGGCTGAGTCGTGTGCCGTCGGGGGGTGCCCGGTGGTCATCACGCCCAGTTCCCTGATCATGACCGCGCGCAGGCGCAAGGTGGTGACCAGGCGCTGGAACGCCTCCGCCCAGTAACCCCCGGCCCCTGGCGACGCGTCCTCCGGCTCGTCCGGCACCGCCAGCAGCCCGTCCAGCCGGCCCGCCTCCGCCGGGTCGAGACAGCGCTCGGCCAGCCCCATCACCCCGCTGAAGCTCCAGGGATAGCTTCCGGCGTCCCGTGCGATGTTGAGCGCGTCCACCACCGCCCGGCCGAGCGGTTCGGCCCAGGGCACCGCGCACACCCCGAGCAGCTGGAACGCCTCGGACAGGCCGTGCGCGGCGACGAACCCGGCGACCCACGCCGCCCGCTCGCCCGCGGGCAGCGTCCCGAGCAGTCTCGCCCGCTCCGCGAGGGACACCGCCCCCGGTCCGCCCGCCTCGGGGGCCGAGGGGGTGCCGAGCAGCGCCCGCGCCCACCCGGCGTCCCCCTGCCGCGCCGCCGCCCGGCACCAGGCCGCGTGCAGCTCGCCCTGCCAGTCGTCCGCCACGGGCAGCGCCACGATCTCCCCGGGCGTGCGCGCGCCGAGCCGGGCCGGCCAGGTGGCGAGCGGTGCCGCCTCCACCAGCTGGCCGAACCACCAGGACCTTTCCCCACGGCCCGCCGGCGCCTTGGCCACCACCCCGTCGCGTTCCATGTCCGCGTCGCACGCGTGCGGTGCCTCCACGGTCAGCGTCGGCGCGGTCCGCATGTGATCGACGGCCACACACGCCCCGGCCCGCACCGCCATCCGGGCGGCGAGTGCGGAGTGCGGCAGTGCCGACAGCAGCTCCGCCGCCGTCGCCCGCACATTGCGGCTGCGGTCCGCCAGCGCCCGCTCCAGGAAGTCCTCGTCCCCCGGGCCGAGGCCCGTGCGCAGCGAGTCGAGGAACATCAGCCGGTCCTCCGCGCGCTCCGCCGCCCAGGTCGAGTCGAGCAGCTCGCGAGCCGCCCCGGGCTCATGCGCCCTGATCGCCGACAGCAGGGCGACCCGCTCGGCGAACAGACCCTCCTGCCACAGCTGCCGTACCCGGTCGGCCTCCCCCGGACCGGGCAGCGCCGCCCCCGCACCCGGCGTCGCCCGCAGGGCGAACCTCCAGTCCGGGTTCAGCCGCGCCAGCCACACGGCACGCGGACCCACGAACCTCAGCACCGCCGGGCGCAGATCCGTACGGCCGCGGGCCGCGTCCAGCAGCGCGGGCATGGACTGGGGCGGTGCGGCGAAGCCATGGGAGTTCGCCACCTGGAGCCACTGGGGCAGCAGCTCCAACAGGTCCGGCGCCGTACCCCTGCGGCCTCCGCCGCCCGCACCGGGACGGTCGGCCAGCAGCATCGTCAGCCGTCGCGCCGCCGCCAGGGGCAGCGCCGGACGCGGGTCGGCGGGCGCGGGCTGCGGCCGCCCGGCCGCGCGGGCCGGCCGCAGCCCGGCCCGTCTGCGTACGGTCTGGACGGCCGCCGCGTCCAGCAGCGCCGCCGGGGCCGCCCGGCCCGGCACCGAGACGGCGGGTGTACGCCGGTCGGTGCCGAGCAGCGCCGTGGTGACCAGGTCCTCCCAGGAGCCCGGTGCGGGCGTGTCCACCGGCGGGGACGTCCTGTTCATCGGATTCCTTTCCGCTTCATCGGGTTCCTCTCCGCGGACGGGGGCCGTGCGGCAGATCAGGGCTGGGCGACGACCGGCGGGTCAGCACAGGGACACCGCCTCGCCCGCGCCCTCGGGCCAGGCCGTCAGCGGGGTGAACCCCCGGTGGCCGCACTCGCCGAAGACCTTGACGGGGCCGCCGCCCGAGAGGGCGACCAGCCGCCACAGGCCGGGCCGGGAGCGGGCGGCGGGCGTCAGCGGCAGGGCCGTGTCCCCCTCGGCGTCCGCGAGCTGCCAGGAGTCGCCGTCCGGGACGGGTATCACCCGCTCCAGCGTCACCGGGACCGAGTCCAGCCAGGGATCGTCCCGCAGCGCCAGGCCGTAGCGGACGGTCGCGTCGGCCGCCGACCCGCCGGCCGGCCGCAGCCGGGTCGGCACGGGGGCCGCGAACTGCTCGCCCAGCGCCACCCGCGGCTGCCCGGTGCCCGGGTAGGCGGACACCTCGGCCTCCAGGGACAGCCCCACCGGCAGCGCGAGTTCCGGGGACCGGCCGGCGGCTCCGTAGGAGAGGAGCAGTGCCGTGCGCCGGGTCGTGGCACCGTGCAGCCAGATCCGGCGGGTCGTCAGCTTCGTGTCCCCCGTGTCGTACTGGGCGAGGACCAGCCAGTGGTCGCGCAGCGGCGGGCCGTCCGCCGCGCCGGGCAGACCGACGCGGGTACGGACCGCCGCCGCCAGGCCGTCCGGCAGCAGCTCGCGGCGCAGCCAGCCCCGGGCCAGCAGGTGGAGCAGCGCGCACTCCTCGAGCAGCCGCACGGGCCAGCCGGAACCGGACGCCGGTATCGCCCCCAGTTCCCGCACCCGGGAGGCCAGTCCGGGCGCCTGGGCGTCGACCATGCGGGCCGCCGTCTCCTCCCACAGCCCGTACCCCGCCTGCTCCGCCGCTGCCAGACCGCCGCGCAGCAGGTCCGTCAACCGCTCCTCGAGCTCCGTCGCCCCCGCCGTCACCGAGGCGGCCCGGCGCTCCGCCCTGCGCCGCGCCGCCTCGGGATCGGCGCTACCCGGCGCGGAACCCCCGGCGCCCTCCGTCCGTTGTGCCTGCGCCCGGTTCCTTCTCCCCTCCAGCCACTGCCCGGCCCACGCCGGTGGCTCTCCGGGCGGCACCGCGCCGTCCCCGCCCGCCCAGAGCAGCAGCAGCCCGAGCGCGTGCTTGCAGGGGAACTTCCGGCTCGGACAACTGCACCGGTACGCCGGACCGGACGCGTCCGCGACATCGACCACCGTCCGGTACGGATCGCTGCCGCTCCCCTTGCACAGACCCCACACCGCCCCCTCGCCGGAACTGCCCGCCTCGGACCACGGCCCGGCCTCGCCGAGCCTGCTCCCCGCCCTGCCTGAAGCGGCGTCAGGTGCCAGTGCCAGCACCTGGTCCGCCGTCCAGCGCACCCCCTGCTGCGTCATGACATCGAAGGTAGGTCCCCCCACTGACAATCGGCCCCGGGGCCGGGACCTGACTCCTGCGGATCCGACGTCCGAGCAGGTCGGAGCGGATTGTCAGTGGCGTGGTGCACGGTGGACACCAGATCCGAACCGGCCGAGCTGGAGGGGACCTCAGCCATGACTGTGTCCGTGGAACCGACGGTGGTCGATCCGCCCGCGCAAGGTGCGGGGGAGGCGTTGCGACCGCACGCCGAGGACGCCTTCGCCGTCGAACTGGCCGCCCTGGCCGCGCAGGACGACCGTCCGCGCCCGGCCCGCTGGAAACTGTCGCCCTGGGCGGTGGCGACCTACCTGCTCGGTGGCACCCTGCCCGACGGCACCGTCGTCACACCCAAGTACGTCGGCCCGCGCCGCCTCGTCGAGGTCGCCGTCACCACACTCGCCACCGACCGCGCCCTGCTCCTGCTCGGTGTGCCCGGCACCGCGAAGACCTGGGTCTCCGAGCATCTGGCCGCGGCGGTCAGCGGTGACTCCACCCTGCTGGTGCAGGGCACGGCGGGCACTCCGGAGGAGGCGATCCGCTACGGCTGGAACTACGCGCAGCTGCTCGCCCACGGCCCGAGCCGCGACGCCCTCGTGCCCAGCCCCGTCATGCGGGGCATGGCGCAGGGGCTGACCGTGCGCGTCGAGGAGCTGACCCGCATCCCGGCCGATGTGCAGGACACGCTCATCACCATCCTGTCGGAGAAGACGCTGCCCGTACCGGAGCTGGGACAGGAGGTGCAGGCGGTCCGCGGGTTCAATCTGATCGCCACGGCGAACGACCGCGACCGCGGCGTCAACGATCTGTCCAGCGCCCTGCGCCGGCGTTTCAACACGGTCGTGCTGCCGCTGCCGGAGAGCGTCGATGCGGAGGTCGGCATCGTCGCCCGCCGCGTCGACCAGATCGGCCGCTCCCTCGACCTGCCGGCCGCGCCCGACGGCATCGACGAGATCCGCCGCGTGGTGACCGTCTTCCGCGAACTGCGCGACGGGATCACCGCCGACGGCCGTACGAAGGTGAAGTCGCCCAGCGGCACCCTGTCCACCGCGGAGGCGATCTCCGTCGTCACCAACGGCCTCGCGCTGGCCGCCCACTTCGGTGACGGCGTGCTGCGGGCGGGTGACATCGCCGCGGGCATCCTCGGCGCCGTGGTCCGCGACCCGGCCTCCGACCGGGTGGTGTGGCGGGAGTATCTGGAGGCGGTCGTGCGCGAGCGGGACGGCTGGCAGGACTTCTACCGGGCCTGCCGGGAGGTGAGCGGATGAACGCCACCGGGCGCTGCCTGCCGGACCGGCCCCCGGGGCGCCGAGCGGAGCAGCACCGGAAGCGACACCGTCGAGGGCGAGGGGGACGAGGGGGAGGAGCGGGATGACGACCGGGGGCGGGAGGGAACCGGTGCTGCTCGGCGTGCGGCATCACGGGCCGGGGTCGGCGCGGGCCGTGCGGGCCGCCCTGGACGTCGCGCGGCCGGGTGCGGTCCTGGTCGAGGGGCCGGCCGAGGCCGACGACCTGATCCCGCTGGCCGCCGACGACGACATGCGGCCGCCGGTCGCCCTGCTGGCCCATGCCGTCGACGAGCCCGGCCGTTCGGCGTTCTGGCCGCTGGCGGAGTTCTCCCCGGAGTGGGTGGCGATCCGCTGGGCCCTGGAGCACGGCGTGCCGGCCCGCTTCATCGACCTCCCGGCCGCCCACACCCTGGCCTGGGGACCGACGGGGGCCGACAGGGACGGGGACGGGCCGGACGCGGGCGACTCGGGTGACGCGGGCGACTCGGGTGACGCGGGCGGCGCAGGCGACGCGGGCGGTGGGGCGGAGGGGCGCACTCCCGGCGCCGACCTGCGGATCGACCCCCTCGGCGTGCTCGCCGGGATCGCCGGTCACGACGATCCCGAGCGCTGGTGGGAGGACGTCGTCGAGCACCGGGGCGCGGGGGAGGAGGGCGACGCGCTCGCACCGTTCACCGCACTGGAGGAGGCCATGGCGGCGCTGCGCGAGACGTACGGGGGCGGGGGGTACGACCGGGATCCCGTGCGGGAGGCGTACATGCGGATCCAGCTGCGGGCGGCGCGGCGGGAGTTCGGGGACGGTGTCGCCGTGGTGTGCGGCGCCTGGCACGTGCCCGCGCTCCGGCAGCGGACCACCGTGGCCGCCGACCGGGCCCTGCTGAAAGGGCTGCCCAAGGTCAGGGCGGAGGTGACCTGGGTGCCGTGGACCCACCGCCGGCTCTCCAGGGCCGGCGGGTACGGCGCCGGTGTCGACTCGCCGGGCTGGTACGGGCATCTGTTCGCCGCGCCGGACCGGCCGGTCGAGCGCTGGATGACCAGGGTCGCCGGACTGCTGCGCGAGGAGGACCGGCCCGTCTCCTCCGCGCACGTCATCGAGGCGGTGCGGCTCGCCGACACACTGGCGGCGATGCGCGGCCGCCCGCTGCCCGGACTGAGCGAGATGACGGACGCCGTGCGCGCGGTGATGTGCGACGGCTCGGACGTGCCGCTGGCGCTGGTGCAGGACCGGCTGGTGGTGGGGGACGTCCTGGGCGAGGTGCCGCGGACCGCCCCGGCGGTGCCGTTGCAGCGCGACCTCGACCGGTCGCAGCGCCGGCTGCGGCTCAGACCGGAGGCGTCGGCGCGGGACCTGGAGCTCGACCTGCGCAAGGAGACCGACGCGGGCCGCAGCACCCTCCTGCACCGGCTGCGGCTGCTGGGCGTCGACTGGGGCGAGCCGGCCGCCTCGCGGGGCAGCACGGGCACGTTCCGGGAGACCTGGCGGCTGCGCTGGGAGCCCGAGCTGTCCGTGCGGGTCGCCGAGGCCGGGGTGTGGGGGACCACCCTGCTCGCCGCCGCGACCGGCAAGGCCCGGGCGGACGCCGTCGGCGCACGGAGCCTCGCCGATGTCACCGCGCTGGCCGAGCACTGCCTGCTGGCCGGCCTCCCGGCGGCGCTCCCCACGGTGATGCGGGTCCTCGCCGACCGCGCGGCCCTCGACACGGACGTCGGCCATCTCGCCCAGGCGCTGCCGGCCCTGGTCCGCTCCCTGCGCTACGGCGATGTGCGCGGCACGGACACCGGGGCGCTCGCCGAGGTCGCCGTCGGCCTCGCCGAGCGGATCTTCGTCGGCCTGCCCCCGGCCTGCGCCGGACTCGACGCCGACGCGGCCGACGAGATGCGGCACCGGCTGGACGAGGTGCACGGGGCGGTGGCCCTGCTCGGTGACGTGCTCTCACCGCAGCGCGCGGACCTGCGGGGGCGCTGGCACCGGGTGCTCGGGGTGGTGTCGGGGCGGGACACCGTTCCCGGCGTGGTGCGCGGGCGGGCCGTGCGGCTGCTGCTGGACGACGGGGAGCTGGCGCAGGACGAGGCGGCCCGGCTCATGGGGCTCGCGCTGTCACCGGGGACACCGCCCGGGGAGGCGGCCGCGTGGATCGAGGGCTTCGCAGGCGGCGGGGGCGGCATGCTCCTGGTGCACGACGAGCGGCTGCTCGCTCTGGTCGACGGATGGCTCACCGCCGTACCGGCCCGGGCGTTCACGGACGTGCTGCCGCTGCTGCGGCGCACCTTCTCGACGTACGAACCGGGGGTGCGCAGAACGCTCGGGGAACTGGTGCGGCGCGGACCCCGAGCTGCGGGGCGGACGGCGGGCGGGCCGGGCTCCGGTCTCCCCGGCTTCGACCCGCGGCCGGACGCCGAGCGTGCGGACGCCGTGCTGCCGGTGGTGGTGCTGCTGCTCGGCCTCGACACCGGCCCCGCGTCCGCCGCCCACGGCGACGACGTGCCGGACAGCCCGACGGACGACCTGGTGGGGGTGGACAGATGACGACCGGACCGGCGGCAGCGACGGACCCGGATCCGGCGGACGCGGCGGGGGAGCGGCTGCGGCGCTGGCGGCTCGTGCTCGGCGGCGACGCAGCCGACGGCACCGGGTGTGCGCTGTCCGGGCAGGACTCCGCGATGGACGGGGCACTCACCGCGCTCTACGGAAAGGGGGACCGGCCGCAGTCGGGGCGGGACCGCGCGGCGGGGCTCGGGGCGTCGGCGCCGTCCGTGGCCCGCTGGCTGGGCGACATCCGGACCTACTTCCCCTCCTCCGTCGTCCAGGTCATGCAGCGCGACGCCATCGACCGGCTCGGACTGTCCGCGCTGCTGCTGGAGCCGGAGATGCTGGCGGCGGTGGAGGCCGACGTGCATCTGGTCGGCACCCTGCTCTCCCTCAACAAGGTGATGCCCGAGACCACGAAGGAGACCGCACGGGCCGTCGTGCGCAAGGTCGTCGAGGACCTGGAGAAGCGGCTCGCCGCCCGCACCCGGGCCACGCTCACCGGCGCCCTCGACCGCAGCGCCCGGGTCGCCCGGCCGCGCCACCACGACATCGACTGGAACCGCACGATCGCGGCCAACCTCAAGCACTACCTGCCGGAGTACGGGACGGTCGTGCCGGAGCGGCTCATCGGGTACGGGCGTGCCTCGCAGTCGGTGAAGAAGGAGGTCGTCCTCTGCATCGACCAGTCGGGGTCGATGGCGGCGTCCGTCGTCTACGCGGCCGTGTTCGGGGCGGTGCTGGCGTCCATGCGCTCCATCAGCACCCGGCTCGTCGTCTTCGACACGGCGGTCGTCGACCTCACCGACCAGCTCGACGACCCCGTGGACGTCCTCTTCGGGACCCAGCTCGGCGGCGGGACGGACATCAACCGGGCGCTCGCCTACTGCCAGTCCCGGATCACCCGGCCCGCGGAGACGGTGGTCGTGCTGATCAGCGACCTCTACGAAGGCGGGATACGCAACGAGATGCTCAAGCGGGTCGCGGCGATGAAGGCGTCGGGCGTGCAGTTCGTGACGCTGCTCGCGCTGTCGGACGAGGGGGCACCGGCCTACGACCGGGAGCACGCGGCCGCGTTCGCCGCACTGGGGGCCCCGGCGTTCGCCTGCACCCCCGACCTGTTCCCGGAGGTGATGGCGGCGGCGATCGAGAAACGGCCGATCCCGGTGCCGGACACCGAGTGACACGCCCCGCAAGGATCGGCCCCGCAGAACAGGCGGTGAAGGGACGGCCACGGCGGGACGGCCGGGGCATGAAGGTCACGGAGGGAGGGAAGCGGAAAACGGACATGCCTACTCATCGGTAACAGGGGGCTTGCGCGACGCGGGGAGGCGCGTGCGAGGATCGACGCCGCCTCCCGCGTGTCACCCGTTCCGTCGTATCCGAGGATCCCCCCGTCTTGATCTGGCCGGCCGTCCTGTCCGGAGCCGCTCTGCGCGTGGTGCGCACGGCGGCCGGGCGGCGTGCGCTGCAAGGCGTGCTGCTGGCGGGCGGGTTGTTCGCGCTGGGATTCCTCTGCGGGGAGCGTGCGCACGCGGCGCAAGGCACACCTCCCCGAGCCACCGCCTCGGCCCCGCCCGGAGCCGCCGCCTCAGCCTCGCCCCGAGCCGCCGCCCCAGCTCCGCCCCGCGCATCGGCCGCCGCCTTCGCCCCGGCGTCGACCTCCGCTCCTTCCTCCGCCCTGGCCTTCGCCCCTTCCTCCGCTCCGGCCTCCGCCCCGGTTCACGCCCCGGCCGCCGCCGTCCCCGCGGTCGCGGTGGGCGGGGTCCGGGTGCCGGGCGCGTCGTACGAGCCGCGGTCCGGTGATTCCGACCGTGTTCAGGCCGGCCGGCCGGACCTCGACGACGCAACGCCGCGCTGCGGCGACACGCGGGCCGTCCCCCTGGACCGCCGGCTTGCGCTGCGGTTCGTGACCGGCCCCACGGCGGCCGCGGACGCCACCGGGACCGGGGACAGGCACCGGGACATCCCCGTATCCCCCGCCTAGCGGGACGGGGCCTTGCCGCGCCGTCGGTTGCGGGGCGCGCGGGATCGTGCACCGGACGTTCCGTGCACACAGAGCGTGCACGCCCCGCGGGACATGCGACCCGTTGCCCGCGGCGACACCCGCGGCGACACTCGCCGCGGCGTGGCCGACAAGCGACTCCGCGGAACCGAAGGACCCGGACGGCCGAAAGCCGTCGGTCGGTCCGGGGCGGTTCCTGCGGAGGAGGGCGGAAAGATCCCCATTGGGGTGAGGATCGGCCGTCCTGGCCCCTTCCGGGGTCCGTTCCAGGGGCCTCACCGGGTCAACCCCAGCCCGGTGAGGCCCCACCTTCGCGGCACGGCGTGCCAAAGAGTGCCGCATACGCGGCATCATGTGACAGGTATCACCGCTGCGGTGTGACCCTCGATTTAGAGACCCTCCGCAACCGGCGATAACCTGCGAGACGGACATGCCGCGCGCTCGGACACCGTGTGCGCACCCCCTGTGACACAGCGGTCGTCACGTTGCCCTCGCGGCACGCCCACGCATCCAACGAACCGCGAGATCACTGATAGGGACGGAAGCGCGTGGACCTGTTCGAGTACCAGGCGAGGGACCTCTTCGCCAAGCACGATGTACCGGTGCTGGCCGGTGAAGTCATCGACACGCCTGAGGCCGCCCGCGCAGCCACCGAGCGTCTCGGTGGCAAGTCCGTCGTCAAGGCGCAGGTGAAGGTCGGTGGCCGCGGCAAGGCCGGCGGCGTGAAGCTGGCCGCGACCCCGGACGAGGCCGTCGCCCGTGCGACGGACATCCTCGGCATGGACATCAAGGGCCACACGGTCCACAAGGTGATGATCGCCGAGACGGCCCCGGAGATCCTGGAGGAGTACTACGTCTCCTTCCTCCTGGACCGCGCCAACCGCACCTTCCTCTCCATCGCCTCCGTCGAGGGCGGCATGGAGATCGAGGAGGTGGCCGCCACCCGTCCGGAGGCTGTCGCCAAGACCCCGATCGACGCCAACGAGGGTGTGACCCCGGAGAAGGCGCGCGAGATCGTCGAGGCCGCGAACTTCCCGGCCGAGGTCGCCGACAAGGTCGCGAACGTCCTGGTCACCCTGTGGAAGACCTTCATCGCCGAGGACGCGCTCCTCGTCGAGGTCAACCCGCTGGCCAAGGTCGCCTCCGGCGACGTCATCGCCCTGGACGGCAAGGTCTCCCTGGACGAGAACGCCGAGTTCCGCCAGCCGGAGCACGAGGCCCTCCAGGACAAGGAGTCCGCCAACCCGCTCGAGGCCGCCGCCAAGGCGAAGAACCTCAACTACGTCAAGCTCGACGGCGAGGTCGGCATCATCGGCAACGGCGCGGGTCTCGTCATGAGCACCCTGGACGTCGTCGCGTACGCCGGTGAGAACCACGGTGGCGTCAAGCCCGCCAACTTCCTCGACATCGGCGGCGGCGCGTCCGCGGCCGTGATGGCGAACGGCCTGGAGATCATCCTGGGCGACCCGGACGTCAAGTCCGTGTTCGTCAACGTCTTCGGCGGCATCACCGCCTGCGACGAGGTCGCCAACGGCATCGTCCAGGCGCTGAAGCTCCTCGAGGACCGTGGCGAGGACGTCACCAAGCCGCTCGTCGTCCGTCTGGACGGCAACAACGCCGAGCTGGGTCGCCAGATCCTCTCCGACGCCAACCACCCGCTGGTCCAGCGCGTGGACACCATGGACGGCGCGGCCGACAAGGCCGCCGAGCTCGCGGCTGCTGCGAAGTAAGGGACGAGGGACTAAACAGCCATGGCTATCTTCCTCAACAAGGACAGCAAGGTCATCGTCCAGGGCATGACCGGTGCCACGGGCATGAAGCACACCAAGCTCATGCTGGCCGACGGCACGAACATCGTCGGTGGCGTGAACCCCCGCAAGGCCGGCACCTCCGTCGACTTCGACGGCACCGAGATCCCGGTCTTCGGCACGGTCGCCGAGGCGATGGAGAAGACGGGCGCCAACGTGTCCGTACTCTTCGTACCGCCGGCGTTCGCCAAGGCCGCCGTGGTCGAGGCGATCGACGCGGAGATCCCCCTCGCGGTCGTCATCACCGAGGGCATCGCCGTCCACGACTCGGCCGCGTTCTACGCGTACGCCGTGTCGCAGGGCAACAAGACCCGCATCATCGGCCCCAACTGCCCGGGTCTCATCACCCCCGGCCAGTCGAACGCCGGCATCATCCCGGGCGACATCACCAAGCCGGGCCGCATCGGCCTGGTGTCGAAGTCCGGCACGCTGACGTACCAGATGATGTACGAGCTCCGTGACATCGGCTTCTCGTCGGCCGTCGGCATCGGTGGCGACCCGGTCATCGGCACCACGCACATCGACGCGCTCGCCGCGTTCGAGGCCGACCCCGACACCGACCTGATCGTCATGATCGGTGAGATCGGCGGCGACGCCGAGGAGCGGGCCGCGGCCTTCATCAAGGAGAACGTGACCAAGCCGGTCGTCGGCTACGTCGCGGGCTTCACCGCGCCCGAGGGCAAGACCATGGGCCACGCCGGCGCCATCGTCTCCGGCTCCTCCGGCACCGCGCAGGCGAAGAAGGAGGCCCTCGAGGCCGCCGGCGTCAAGGTCGGCAAGACGCCGACCGAGACGGCGAAGCTGGCGCGCGAGATCCTCGCGGGCTGACCGGACACCGCACCACCGGCCGGCGGACGCCCCGCGCGTCGCGGCCGCGGCAGGGCCCGCACCCTCACGGGGTGCGGGCCCTGCCGCATGTCGCCCGCCGCCTCACGCCCGGGCGCACCGGGCGTGTCACCCCGCTGCGCGCCGGGTGGCGGCGGGCACCCTCACGGGTCGCCCATTTACGCCGGGTGGCGGCGGGCACCCTCGCCGGTCGCCCTTCTATGCCGGGTGGCGGCGGGCACCTTCACCGGGTCTCCGGCACCAGCCGCTCCGGCCCGCTTTGCGTCTGCGAGCGCAGCATGTCCCGCAGGATCTCCTGCTGGTACGACAGCGGGCCCGGCGCCGCCTTCGGCGGGACTCCCCGCACCGTCTCCCCGGCGGGCACCGGCGGCTCGTAGCGCGTCGGCGCGGTGCGCAGGGTCAGCGTGGTGGCGCCGATGATGGCGACCGTGAACGCGATCGCGGCCCGGGTCCAGAAGCGCGCCCTGCGTTCCCCGTCCGCCCGTACCGTCGCCGGCTTGGCCGCCGCCGACAGACGTTCGGCGGCGGCCAGTTCGATCAGCCGCCGGTGCAGGCCGGACGGGTCCGCGAGCTCCGGCACCCGCGCCGCGACCGCCTCGCGCGCGTGCAGCAGCCGCTTCGCGGTCGCCCGTCTGCTCGCCTCCGTCTCCGCCGCCGTCTCCGGCAGACCGAGACCGACCCCGTCGTGCAGCAGAAGAGTGCGGCGGTACGACGGCGGGAGCCCCAGGAGTACGTCCATCAGCACGCGGTCGGCCGCGTCGGCGGGCGGGGCTTCGACGCGCCGGTGACCGGGGCGGAACCGGTGCCAGGGGGAGAGCGCGTACTCGTACGTCGACGCCCGCACCCAGCCGGCCGGGTCACAGTCCTGGGCCACCTCGGGCCAGTGCTGCCAGGCGCTCTGGAAGGCGCGCTCGACGGACTCGCGGGCGAGCGCACGGCGGCCGGTGAGCAGATACGCCTGCCGGACGAGGGCGGGGGCGCAGAACGAGTACAGCGCGTCGAAGGCCTGATCCGGTGTCAGGGTCGCGGTCTCCAGGCCGTCCCGTGCCGGTCCGGCGTCCGGTGGCGTCTGCCGCTCCAGCGGCGCGGTCGTCTCGGTCCCGTCCGTCCCCCGGTCGGCCGTCCCGCCGGGGCCGGGCTCCGCGAACGCGGCCAGCAGCCTGGCGTATTCCTCCAGCTTCCGGCCGCGCGGAGCGGCGCGGCCGGCTTCCCACGCACGCACCGTCCGCAGAGGGACGCCGATCCGCGCAGCGACCTGATCCTGCGTCAACGCACCCTTCTCGCGCAGGCGTCGGCGTTCGCCCGGAGAGGGGAGCGGGGGTGCAGGGCTCTGTGTCACAGGACGCCCTTCCGTACGAAAAAGTACATAAATTTATATTGAGTGACACGTCGGAGGTTCGCCTGTTACGACGGTAAAGCGCGTGTCGTTGGGAGCATGGCGACGTGATCCAGATGACCGCTCGCCGATCGTTGCTGTCACCCCTGCTGATGCGGATGCGCGACCGTTCGCCGGGACTGGGCGCCAGTCTCCTGGGCGGTGCCGTCGCCGCGGGGCTCGGGCTCGGCGCGCTCGCCGTGCTCGTGATGATGCTCTGGATCAGTTCGCCGTATCCCGACAGCGGCCCCGGGGGCGCGCTGCATGTCGCCGCCGCCCTGTGGCTGCTGGCGCACGGGGCCGAACTGGTCCGCACCGACACCCTCTCCGGCGTTCCGGCCCCCGTGGGTCTCACCCCGCTGCTGCTGTGCGCGCTGCCGGCCTGGCTGGTGTACCGGGCGGCACGGGACGCGGTGGACGGCGACGGGGACACCGAGGTGGACGCGGACCTGCCACCGGTCGCGGCGCACACGGCCTGGGCGGGTGTCGTCCTCGGCTATCTGGCCGTCGGCGCGGCCGTCGCCCTCTATACGGCGGGCGGTGATCTTCGGCCCTCGTGGAGATCGACGGAGGTGAGCCTGCCGCTGGTCGCCGTGGTGATGGCCGGGGCGGGCGTGTGGACGGCGTACGGGCGGCCCCGCGGCCCGGTCGACCGCGTGCTGGGCCTGCTGCCGGGCGCGCTGCGGCGGCTGCTCCTCGGGGCGGACGCGCGGGCCCGGCTCGGCGCCGTCGTACGGACCGCGGCCGCCGGGACGGCGGTGTACGTCGGGGGCGGCGCGTTGCTGGTGGGGGTGTCGCTGGTGTGGCACGGGGACGCGGCGCGCGCGTCCTTCTGGCAGCTGACGGAGGGCTGGTCGGGGCGGTTCGCCGTGCTGCTGCTGTGCCTCGCGCTGATGCCGAACGCGGTGGTGTGGGCGGCCGCGTACGCCCTCGGTCCGGGCTTCGCGCTGGGCGTCGGCCATGTCGCGGCCCCCGTCGCCTCGGCTCCCGCTCCGCTGTTCCCGCCTTTCCCGCTGCTGGCCGCGGTCCCGGACGCCGGGCCGGGTACGCCGCTGAACTGGGCGTGCGCGGCGGTGCCGGTGGCGGCCGGGGTGACGGTGGGCTGGTTCACGGCGAGGGCGGCGCTGCGCAGGCCGGGGACCCGAGGCTGGTCGCGGGAGCGGACCGTGGCCTCGGCCGGGCTGGCGGCCGTGCTGTGTGCGGGGGCGCTCGCGGTACTGGCCGCGCTGGCGGGCGGCCCGCTCGGCGTCGCCGCGCTCGCCCGGTTCGGGCCGGTGTGGTGGCAGGTGGGCTGTGCGGCGCTGGCCTGGACGGCGGGCGTGGGGGTGCCGCTGGCGGTGGCGGCACGATGGTGGCGGAACCGGGACGCCGTTGCGAAGGCGGGCCCCGAGTCGACGATCGGCAGACAGCGCGCCGAGGCGGCCGAGCCCGCGCCGACCTCGGCACCGACCTCGGCACCGGCATCCGCCTCGGCAGCCGCCTCGGCAGCCGCTCCGGTGTCGGAGCCGACGCCGGGGGCGAGACCGAAGCGGACGTGGAGGCTGGTCCCGAGGACGAAGACGCTGCAGAAGCCGCCCTCGGCCCCGGCATCGGTACCAGCATCGGCATCGGTACCGGCAGCCGCTCCGGTATCGGAGTCCACGCAGGGGTCGAGGCCGAAGCGGACGTGGAAGCTGGGCGCGAGGACGAGGGCGGTGCCGGAGCCGCCCTCGGACCCGGCACCCGGACCGACGGCCGGCCCGACGCCGAAGGCGGTCACCGGGACGATCCCCGGGCAGCCACCGAAGACGCAGGGGACCCAGGGGAAGCCGGGGGAGCAGGCAGGGCCGGCGGAGCAAAGGGTGCGGGTGCGCCGACGTCTGCCGCGCGTCCCGGGGCGTACGCGGGCCGACCGGCCGGCCGGGCCGGGGGAGGCGTCGGCGTCGGTGCCCCGGCCGGTGCCGGAGCGGACGCCCGGGGCGGAACCAGGGCGGACTAGGGAAGGCCGGGACGCGCACGGACGCCGGTTCCGGATGCCGGGGCGCCCGGCGGTCGGCAGGCTGCTGCGGGGTCGGCGTGCGGGCGGGGCCGGGACGAAGCCGGGGAACACCCGGGGCGCGGCCCGGCGCCGCGAGGACGAGAGCCCGTACGACCTCCTCCCGGCCGATCCTCCAGCCGTCGAGCCGCTGCCCGGACCCTGGCACGGCGACGCGGCGCGCGAGGCCCGCTGGGCGGCGCTGCGGGACGCCTCCGGCCCCCCGGGCGACGCCACCGGCCCACACCCCTGACGTCAGCTACGGGAAACCATCGACACCTCAGCCGTCCGGAGTCTCTGCCGGCCGGGTCCCTGGCTGTCGGAACCTCCTACCGGTCGAGCCTCTCTGCCGGTCGGGCCTCTCTGCCGGTCGGCACTCCGCCCGTCGGCACCTCTGCCGGTCCGGTCGGAATCTCTGCGAGCCGGAGTCCCTGCCTGTCGGGACCCCTACCGGTCGGAGCCCTCTGTCGGTCGGCACCGCCCGTCGGCACCTCCGCCCGCCGGAACCCCTCCCCGCCCGAACCCCTCCCCGCCGGAATCCCTCCCCCTCGGGAGGCGGAGGCCCCGGCCGTCAGTTGGTGCCCAGTACCCCGCGCAGTTCCTCCGGCAGCAGCTGCTTGCAGGACTGCTTCGCCGCGTTGGTGAGGGCGTCGTTCGTGCAGGTGTAGTAGTCGCGGTAGACGAACTGGGCGGTGAAGCCCGCCGCGACCAGGGCGATGGCCAGCGAGGCCGTGACCAGACCGCTCACCGCGGCGGTGGTCTGCGGGCGCCCGGTCGTGGTCTGGGCGGGGGTGTTCGGGTCGGGGGTGCGGAGCTTGATCCGCAGGGCGCTGACGCCCCAGTACACGGCCAGGGCGCCGAGCAGCAGGCTCAGGTACGACCAGCCGAAGAGCGCGAAGAAGAAGGCCCACATGCCGCCCAGCAGGGCGTAGCGCGCACGGCGCTGGGCGGGGTCCGTCGGGTCCCAGCGCGTCCCGGAGGCGGGTCCGCCGCCGGAGGGGCCCTCGGGCCCGCCGCCGTTGTTGCCGCCGGGGCGCTCGCCGAAGCCGCCCTGGGAGCGGCCGGGCTGCCGGTCGCTCCAGTGGCCGCCCCAGGGGGAGCCGCCGCCGTCGCCCTCGCCCTCGCCGCCCGCCGGGCGGCGCGGCTGCCACGGCCGGTCGGGCGTGCCCTCCGGCGGCGGCGCGAACGGGTTGTCCTCCTGGGCCGGCCCATCGCCGCCGCCCTGCTCGCCACCGCCGTTGCCCGAGGGCGCGTCGGGCGGCGAGCTGGGGCGCTCGCGCAGCAGTACGCCGCTGCGCACCACGCCCTGCGGCGACTGCGGGGCGAGCGTGAGGAGTCGCTGGCTGCGGTCCGGCATCAAGTGAGCGTCTTCCCCTTGGTGAGTACGACTGATGTCGCGTTGGCGAATACGACGGGTGGCGCGACGGGTCCTGCGTGAGCCGGCCCCGTGAGCCGTCTCCCTGGTGAACGCGTCGCAGACCGACGGCGTTCCCGAGCCCGCTCCTCCCAGACGCTACCTTCCGGCCACGCCCCCGTCCCGTGGGGGCCGCTTCGTGTGCCGGTATCGTTGCTGGCGGTCGGCCGCTTCGTAGACTTCCCCGTATCCGGGGGCGCGAAGCATTCGTGCGACTGTACAAACGCTTCCCCGAGAAAGGGCCCCACCGTGGCCGCCAAGCCCGTGGTCAAGCGCCTGGTCGTGCTGGTCTCCGGATCAGGCACCAACCTTCAGGCGCTCCTCGACGCCATCGAGAGCGTCGGCAGCGAGGCGTACGGAGCCGAGATCGTGGCCGTCGGCGCGGACCGCGACGGTATCGAGGGGCTCGCCCGCGCCGAGCGCGCCGGACTGCCGACCTTCGTGACGAGGGTCAAGGACCACGGCAGCCGGCCGGAGTGGGACGCGGCCCTCGCCGAGGCCGTCTCCGCCCACGAGCCCGACCTCGTGGTGTCGGCCGGGTTCATGAGGATCGTGGGGAAGGAATTCCTCGCCAGGTTCGGCGGGCGGTTCATCAACACCCACCCCGCCCTGCTGCCCAGTTTTCCCGGAGCCCATGGTGTGCGCGACGCGCTCGCGTACGGCGCCAGGGTCACCGGCTGCACCGTCCACTTCGTCGACGACGGCGTCGACACCGGGCCGATCATCGCGCAGGGCGTGGTGGAGGTCCGGGACGAGGACGACGAGAGCGCTCTGCACGAGCGCATCAAGGAAGTCGAGCGAAGGCTGCTCGTCGATGTCGTGGGGCGGCTCGCCCGCAACGGCTATCGCATTGAGGGACGAAAGGTAGTTATCCAGTGACCGCCACCGCCGAGAACAAGCGGGCCATCCGTCGCGCGCTCGTCAGCGTCTACGACAAGACCGGGCTCGAAGAGCTGGCCCGCGGGCTCCACGAGGCCGGAGTCGAGCTGGTCTCCACCGGGTCCACCGCCGCCCGTATCGCCGCCGCCGGCGTCCCCGTCACCAAGGTCGAGGAGCTCACCGGCTTCCCCGAGTGCCTGGACGGCCGGGTCAAGACCCTGCACCCCAAGGTGCACGCCGGCATCCTCGCCGACCTGCGGCTGGACAGCCACCGCGAGCAGCTGGCCGAGCTGGGCGTCGAGCCCTTCGACCTCGTCGTCGTCAACCTCTACCCGTTCCGCGAGACCGTCGCCTCGGGTGCCTCCGCCGACGAGTGCGTGGAGCAGATCGACATCGGCGGCCCGTCGATGGTCCGCGCCGCCGCCAAGAACCACCCGTCGGTCGCCGTGGTCACCAGCCCGGACCGCTACGGCGACGTCCTCGCCGCGGTCGAGGAGGACGGCTTCGACCTCGCCACCCGCAAGCGGCTCGCCGCCGAGGCCTTCCAGCACACGGCGTCGTACGACATGGCGGTCGCGGGCTGGTTCGCGAGCTCCTACGCCCCCGTCGACGACTCGCAGTTCCCCGACTTCCACGGCACCGCTCTGGAGCGCAAGAGCACGCTGCGCTACGGCGAGAACCCGCACCAGCCGGCCGCCCTCTACGTCGACGGCTCGGGCTCCGGCCTCGCCGAGGCCGAGCAGCTGCACGGCAAGGAGATGTCGTACAACAACTACACGGACACGGACGCCGCCCGCCGTGCCGCGTACGACCACGCCGAGCCGGCCGTCGCGATCATCAAGCACGCCAACCCGTGCGGCATCGCGACCGGCGCGGACGTCGCCGAGGCGCACCGCAAGGCGCACGCCTGCGACCCGCTGTCGGCGTTCGGCGGTGTGATCGCCGTCAACCGCCCGGTGTCCAAGGAGATGGCCGAGCAGGTCGCGGAGATCTTCACCGAGGTCATCGTGGCGCCCGACTACGAGGAGGGGGCCCTGGAGGCCCTCGCCAAGAAGAAGAACATCCGGGTGCTGAAGGCGGCCGGCGCCCCCGCGAACCCGGTCGAGGTCAAGGCGATCGACGGCGGTGCGCTGCTCCAGGTGACCGACCGCCTCCAGGCCGACGGTGACGACCCCGCCAACTGGACCCTCGCCACCGGTGAGGCGCTCGACGCGGCCGAGCTGGCCGAGCTGGCCTTCGCCTGGAAGGCGTGCCGGGCCGTGAAGTCCAACGCCATCCTGCTCGCCAAGGACGGCGCCTCGGTCGGCGTGGGCATGGGCCAGGTCAACCGGGTCGACTCCGCGAAGCTGGCCGTGGAGCGGGCCGGCGAGGAGCGGGCGCGCGGTTCGTACGCCGCCTCCGACGCCTTCTTCCCGTTCCCCGACGGTCTGGAGATCCTCACCGCGGCCGGTGTGAAGGCCGTGGTCCAGCCCGGCGGTTCGGTCCGTGACGAGCTGGTCGTGGAGGCCGCGCAGAAGGCGGGCGTCACGATGTACTTCACCGGGACGCGGCACTTCTTCCACTGACCGGAGCTTCCGCCGCGGCGGAAGAGCACCAGGGCCGTGTCCCTCCCCTGCGCGGGGGCGGGACACGGCCCTTGGACGTGCCGGTGGCGTGCCGGTACGGATCTTCCGCTCGCGTCGTCCGGTCAGTACCGCGGACGGTTGAACCAGGCGGCGCCGGACGGGGCGATCATCGCCGCCGCCATGATGCCGCCGAAGCCGATCCACAGCAGCGCCCACACGAAGGCGGCCGAGGACTTGGCGTCGGCCGCGCCGATCAGGATGAGGACGCCGAAGAGGGCGCCCAGGATGCCGTAGATCATGGTGGTGATGCGGATGCCCTGGCCGCCGCGGGAGAACTTCACGCCCAAGGTGATCGACAGTGCCGTCAAGCCCAGGAAGATCACCCCGAAGACGACGATGATGCCCGCCGACGCGTGACCGAGGTCGGAGAACCCGTTCCTGCCGAACGTGTCCTCGCCCGAGTTGGAGGCGTCGTTGACCGCGGCGGCGCCGAGAATCATCAAGAGGCCGCCGATGGCCTGCACCGCCGCCACGATGTAGAGCAGGACCCGCGCGGTCGTCATCAGGCCCGGCATCGTCTGCGGCATCGCGTTCACACCTGCGTAGCCGGGGTACGCCTGCTGCGGGTATCCGTAGCCCTGCTGCGGCGGGATGCCGGGCGGCTGCTGGGGGTAGCCGTAACCGGGTGCGGCCGGCGGCTGCTGGGGCGGCTGCCCGTAGGGGTTGTTCGGGTCGCCGAAACTCATGGCGGTCCTTCCTCCGTGTTGCCCAGGTGCGGGGACGACGCGCGGCACGGTTTCGGAGGAAAGTTCTACAGATGCGGTCCGTCCCCCCGGTACTGCCCGCGACACTGTGCTGCTCATCGTTCTTTAGACGCCTCTTACTTGTCCAGCGGCATTCCGCATGTGTTGTGCAAGTGCAACATCGCCGATCATGGGCGGATACTGCGGATTCGGCTGGTATGGCGGACACGGGCACCGCGTGACGGACCCGGATTGGAACACGGGGGCGGTCATCCGGGAGGATGGGGTCATGACCGCCCAGATTCTCGATGGCAAGGCCACCGCAGCCGAGATCAAGTCCGATCTGACCGTCCGCGTTGCGGCGCTGAAGGAGAAGGGCGTCACGCCCGGCCTCGGCACGATCCTCGTCGGGGACGACCCCGGCAGCCAGAAGTACGTCGCAGGAAAGCACCGCGACTGCGCCGAGGTCGGCATCGCGTCCATCCAGCGCGAACTGCCCGCCACCGCCACGCAGGACGAGATCGAGGCGGTCGTGAGGGAGCTGAACGACGACCCGGCGTGCACCGGCTATATCGTCCAGCTGCCGCTGCCCAAGGGCATCGACGAGAACCGCATCCTCGAACTGATGGACCCGCACAAGGACGCCGACGGCCTGCACCCGACCAACCTCGGCCGCCTGGTGCTCAACGAGCCCGCCCCGCTGCCCTGCACCCCCAACGGCGTGCTGACGCTGCTGCGCCGCTACGGCGTGGAGACCAAGGGTGCCGAGGTGGTGGTCGTCGGGCGTGGCGTCACCATCGGGCGTTCGATGCCGCTGCTGCTGACGCGGCGCAGCGAGAACGCGACGGTGACCCAGTGCCACACCGGCACCCGTGACCTGTCCGCCCACCTCAAGCGGGCCGACATCATCGTCGCCGCGGCCGGCTTCGCGCACCTGATCCGCCCCGAGGACGTCAAGCCGGGTGCCGCCGTCCTCGACGTCGGTGTCTCGCGCAACGCCGAGGGCAAGATCGTCGGGGATGTCCACCCGGGCGTCGCCGAGGTGGCCGGCTTCATCTCCCCGAACCCGGGCGGGGTCGGCCCGATGACCCGTGCCCAGCTGCTCGTCAACGTGGTCGAGGCGGCGGAGCGCAGTGCCGGCTGAGGCGGACGAGACCCGGAAGGAGGCCGCGGGGACCTCCGCGCAGACCTCCGCGCAGACCTCCGTACGGGGGTCCGCGCAGGTCACCGCACCGGACCCCGCGGAGGGCGACGTGCGGAACGGGAGCCGGGACGGCGAGCGGGCCGACGGACAGGCCGACGCCCGCGCCGACGGGCAGGCCGGTGAGCAGGGCGGCGAGCAGGGTGGTGAGCAGGCGGACGCGGAACTCACGGTTCGCGACCCGGTCAGCGCGCCCGACGCGAGCGGGAAGCCGAAGCGCGCCACGCGCCGGTTCCCGTTGTTCACCAAGGACACCGCGCGCCCCGAGGGTGGCGGCCGGGCCGCGCCCGGCGACGCCCCGGCCCCCGCGCGGCAGTGGCCGATCCTCGCCGTGCTGGTCGTGGTCGGGCTGGGCCTGCTGCTGACGGCGCTGGACCAGTTCCGGGTCGGGACGATCCTGATCGGCGCAGCCCTCCTCGCCGGAGCGGTCATGCGCTGGATGCTGCCCGGCGTCGGCATGCTCGCGGTGCGCTCCCGCTTCACGGACATCGCGACCTACGGCGTGCTGGGCCTCGCCATCGTGCTGCTCGCCCTGATGGCGCAGCCGAACCCGTGGCTGGTGATCCCCTTCCTGAAGGGCGCCCTGCACTTCAGCGTCAGCGGCTGATTCCCGCGTACGACGTACGGCGGTCCGTCCTCACCCCCGTCGGAGGACGGCCCGCCGCCGGACACCACCCTCCCCCGCCGCGAACGCGCGGTTCAACCGCTGCCGATGCGCTGTGTCACGGAAGTGACCGTTCCGCTACCGTGTCCGCGCCATGCCACAAGCGTGCTGCCACCGGCGTGCTGCCGACGGCGTGAAGTCACCGGTGTGAAGCCCTCGGCGTGAAGTCGCCGGTGTGAAGCCCTCGGCGTGAAGCCGCCGGTGTGATGCCTCGACCGGGTGATCCGGAGGCATTTGAGGCACGTGAGGTCACGCTTGTGTGCCCACTGTGTCGATGAGTTGACAAGTTCGGAAAGCGACCCGAATCAGGCGTACGCCGCGACTAACGTGTCCAATCAGGACGGTCCGGGACGTCCGCCGATCAGTCGGCCGTGCAGAGGTGCACGCGCGCGGTCCGCACGCTCCCGTGCGCCTTCACCCCGGGAACTGGGACCACGGCCGGGCGCATCCCTGTGGGTAGCCGGAACGGGGATCTGGCGGAGGGCGTCACGCACGGGAACGAGCGGCACCTACCGGGGGGAAGAGGGGGTTCGATGCCTCGTTGGAGAGCCTTGCCGGATGAACTCGATCCGCAGGTGGGGGAGTTCGTCAGCCAGTTACGTCGGCTGGTGGACCGCGGCGGTCTGAGCGTCTCGGCGCTGGCCGACCGCACGGGCTACAGCAAGACGTCCTGGGAGCGCTATCTCAACGGCCGGCTCCTGGCGCCCAAGGGGGCGATCGTGGCCCTGGCCGAGGTCACCGACACCAGTCCGGTCCATCTGACCACCATGTGGGAACTCGCCGAACGCGCCTGGAGCCGTTCGGAGATGCGCCACGACATGACCATGGAAGCCTTCCGGATCTCCCAGGCGCGGGCCGCGCTGGGGGAGTTCGGCGCCCCGTCCGTGGGCACCGGGCCGCCCGGGAAGGCCAGACCGGGCAGAGCGGCCCGCCAGGGCGGCGGCGCCATGGCGACCCCCGGGATCGCGGGCCCCGCGGGTGTCGCCCCGACGGTGCCGCAGCAGTCGGGACGACCCGACGTCGACGCCCGGCAGCACGACCACGCCGCCCGCCGAGGTTCGGGCCCGCGCCCGGGTCCGTACGGCGCCCCGCCGCAGGGGGAGGGACCGGGGACCGGCGGACCGTCGGCCGACGGTCCGGTGGGCTCGCCCGGAAAGCGGCGGGCGACGATGTTCCTCGCGGGTCTCGTCGGTGTCCTCGTCGTCATGGCCGGGGTGTTCTGGTTCGCCGCTGGCGACGGCGACGGCAAGGGCAAGGCGGGGACGGCCGGTTCACCCTCGGCGTCGGCCGGTACCACCGCCGCGCTGCCCGCCGGGGTGAAGTGCAGCGGAGCGGGCTGCACCGGCAAGGACGCGGAGAGCATGGGGTGCAGCGGCGCCCTGGTGGCCACCGCCGAGCGGGCGACCGTCGCCACGACCGTCGTCGAGGTCCGTTACAGCGCGACCTGCAAGGCCGCGTGGGGGCGCATCACGGGCGCCACGCAGGGGGACAAGGTCCAGGTCACCGTCGGTACGGCCCGGCAGTCCGGCAGCATCACGGCCGCCGGGGACACCATCGCGTACACGCCGATGCTGGCCGTACGGGACGCGGGCGAGGCGAAGGCGTGCGCGACCCTGGCGTCCGGGCGCAAGGGGTGCACGCGGTAGCGGTCCGGACCGAAGGGCGCGGCACGTGGCGGCGGTCCGAGCCGTGGTGGTGTCGGCCGTGTCGGCCGTGTCGGCAGTGCGGGCCGTAGTGGAGCGAGCCGTGGGGTGCGACCGGCGTCACGAAACAATTCGGTGCCGGACAGGCATGACCGTCGGCATCCGGGGCAGGCGGACATCACCCCCACGGGAGTCCGGCAATCCGGCACCCCCACGGCGGCCGCCCATGTCCCCCTCTCCCGGACCGGCGGCCGCCGCTTTCACCCTCCGGGCCGTAAGCCCGGCCGTCGTGCTCACCCTCCGGGCCGTAAGTCCGGCCGCCGCGTACGCCGTCCGGGTCGTAAGCCCCGCCGCGGCGCTCATCCTCCGGGCCGTAAGCCCGGCCGTCGCGCTCATCCTCCGGGCCGTAAGTCCGGCCGTCGCGTACGCCGTCCGGGTCGTAGGCCCCGCCGCGGCGCTCATCCTCCGGGCCGTAGGACCCGCCGTCGTGCTCGCCCTTCGGGCGATACGCCAACCGCCGTATTTCCGCCCGGACGTTCGCCCGGTCGGCGTCCCTCTGTGGGGCGGGCCACAGGGGTCCGCGCATCCGGCGTCCCGGAGGCGCGATAGCCTGACCGCTGGATCTCTCTTGACGCCAAGAGATCGATCATTCGTACCAGTGATCGATCATCGCGGCCGGCGCCGGTCACGAGCCGACGGCGGGGATCCCGAACCCCCGGGGCAGGGACGCCCCACCGCCAGCTGTCATACGGAGAACGCCATGACCCGCACTCCCGTGAACGTCACCGTCACCGGCGCGGCCGGCCAGATCGGTTACGCCCTGCTCTTCCGCATCGCCTCCGGTCAGCTGCTCGGCGCGGACGTGCCGGTCAAGCTTCGCCTTCTCGAGATCACCCCGGCGCTCAAGGCCGCCGAGGGCACCGCCATGGAGCTGGACGACTGCGCGTTCCCGCTGCTCCAGGGCATCGACATCAGCGACGACCCGAACGTCGCCTTCGACGGCGCCAACGTCGCCCTCCTCGTGGGCGCCCGCCCGCGCACCAAGGGCATGGAGCGCGGCGACCTGCTCTCCGCCAACGGCGGCATCTTCAAGCCGCAGGGCAAGGCCATCAACGACCACGCCGCGGACGACATCAAGGTCCTCGTCGTCGGCAACCCGGCCAACACCAACGCGCTCATCGCGCAGGCCGCCGCTCCGGACGTACCGGCCGAGCGCTTCACCGCGATGACCCGCCTCGACCACAACCGCGCGCTGACCCAGCTCGCGAAGAAGACGGGCACCACGGTCGCGGACATCAAGCGGCTGACGATCTGGGGCAACCACTCCGCCACCCAGTACCCCGACATCTTCCAGGCCACGGTCGCCGGCAAGAACGCCGCCGAGGTCGTGAACGACGAGAAGTGGCTGGCCGAGGACTTCATCCCGACCGTCGCCAAGCGCGGTGCCGCGATCATCGAGGCCCGTGGCGCGTCCTCCGCGGCCTCCGCCGCCAACGCCGCCATCGATCACGTGCACACGTGGGTCAACGGCACGGCCGACGGCGACTGGACCTCCATGGGCATCCCGTCGGACGGCTCCTACGGCGTCCCGGAGGGTCTGATCTCCTCCTTCCCCGTCACCACCAAGGACGGCAAGTACGAGATCGTCCAGGGCCTGGACATCAACGAGTTCTCGCGTGCCCGCATCGACGCCTCCGTCAAGGAGCTCGAGGAGGAGCGCGAGGCCGTCCGCGCCCTCGGCCTCATCTGAGCAGTCCTCGGCTGATCGCGCCTTCGCGGTTCTGTCACGACCTCGCACAGGCCCCGTTCCGGTTACGACCGGAACGGGGCCTGTGGCCGTTTTCGCCGCTACCGTCGCAAGTGGTGGCCAACAGGGCGTTCGGGGGGTCCGCGATGGACGCATTCGGATGGGACGGCTCCGGTCCGGCACACGAGCCGGGTGCCGGGCGTGAGGCCGGTTTCGGACATGGGCAGAGTTCAGGGCGTGAGCCGAGCCCGGGGCGCGAGCCCGGTTCCGGGCACGAGCCGAGCTCAGGGCACGAGTCGAGCTCGGGGCGTGAGCCCGGCTCCTGGTACGAGTCGGGCGGGGAGGGCTCCGCGCCGCCGTGGGCGTCCGCCGAGACCCGGACCGGCAATGCGCTGCCACCGCCGTGGACGCCCCCGCCGGACCACCCCGTGGCTCCTCTCCCGCCGCCCTGGACGCCCGCCGCCGGTCACCCCCGGGCTCCCGCTCCTGCCCCCGCCCCCGCCCGTGCCCGGGTGGCGCGCCTGCTGCTCGTGATCACCGCCACGGTCGTCCTCGGCGCGGGCGTCGGGACCGGGCTCTGGTACCTCACACGCGACCCCGCCGGCCGGCCCGGGGCGGCCCCGACCGTCGCCGCCCCGGCCGCCGGGGGCACCGCGGCCACCGACGACACGGCCGCCTCCGAGGACACCGCGACCACTCCGGCCACCGACGCCGACGCGACCTCGGCGCCGCCCGCGGACACGGCACCGGCGAAGTCGCCCGCCGCGCCGACCGGGCCGGCCGCCCCGGGCTACGGCACGGTCCGTGACCCGGTCGGTTACGCCGTGACCGTCCCCGAGGGCTGGACCCGCAGGCAGAAGCAGGGCGAGCTGGCCCCGGTCGTCTCCTACGACGCCCCGGACGACGGCCGCCGGCTCCAGATTTTCGCGCTTGCCGAGAGCACCCCGGCCGAGTCGCTGGACCTCGCCGAGCACGACCCCGGTTACGGCTTCGCCCGCCAGCCCGGCTACCGGGTCCTCGACCGCCGGTCCGACACCGCGTGGTCCGAGCTGACCTACCGCTACGACGACGCGGACGGCGGCCCCCGCCAGGTGATCGACCACCGCTTCCGGGCCGCCGACGGCACGCTCTACGCGATCCGCTCCAGCGGCCCCGAGAACCTCGCCGCCGACCTGGTCCGCGCCCCGCTCACCACGGCCGTGGCGTCCTTCTGCCCGGCGGGCGCGCAGTGCGGCTGAGTCGGGCCGCCTGCCGCCGGACACGGTTCACTCCAGGCCGCGCTTGCCCGGCGCCCAGAACGGCTTGGTGAGCACGGAGCGCCGGTCCCAGCCGGCCTCCCGCAGCACCTGCCGCACCCGCTGCACGGTCCGCGCCTCGCCCGCGACATACGCCACCCCGCCCGGTTCGGGCGCCAACTCCCGTACGGCGTCAGGGAGTGCGATGGTGCCCCGGACCAGCCAGCCGATCCGGTCGCCGTGCGCGAGCGGCAGCCGGTCGGCGGCCGACTCGGTCTCCACGCGGCCGGAGACCCGGGCCGTCGCGGGCAGCGCGGCGAGCATCGCGCCGAACGCGACGGCGGCGGTCTCGTCCCCGGCGAACACATGGTGGGTGGCGTCGGGGCGCACCGTGAACGACCCTTCGGGCCTGCTCAGCCGGACCTCGTCGCCCACCGCCACGGCCCGCGCCCACAGCGCCCCCGGCCCGGCGCCGGGATGGTCGAGCACGCACAACTCCAGGGCGCCTTCGGGGTCGTAGCGCCAGACCGAGTACGTACGGCGGGTCAGTCCGCTGGTGACGTGCACCCGTACCTGCTGCCCGGGGCGCACGTCGAGCCCTGCGAGGGCGTGGCCCTCCAGGTGCAGCCGGCGCATCCGGGCCGCGACGGGTTCGGCCTCGGTGACCGTGGCGCGCAGAGTCAGCAGGTCGAGTACCGGATCCAGAAGTGCGGGCATGGCCGCTCCTTGCCGTTCAGTGGTGGCGTGCGTGGGGCGCGCGGGTGGCGAAGTCGGCAGGGGGGCGCGGGAGTTGCACCACGCTACCTGACCGAACGCGATAGTACGCGTTCCGCGCCTGACGCGACAGTACGCGTCTTTCCGCCGCCGTACCCGGCGATCACGAGGGACGTCGCCGCCGGCACCGGCAGCGCGACCGTGCGCAGCGCCGGGGCCGTGCCGTGGGTGAGGCCGGGGTGGGAGGAGAGGATCGTGCCGGTGACCGCGACACCGAGGGCCGCGCCGTCTTCGAGGTCCCGCTCGACCTGCCCCCGCTGCGCCCGGGCATCGCCCGGCACCCCCGGCACGACGCCGACCCGGCCCACGCCTGGCTGCGCGGCGCGGTCAAGGGCATCCTGGCCGACTGGTCGGCAGCAGCCCTTCGGCGATCTCCCGCAGCGCCGCGGCCGCCCGGCGTTGCAGGCCGGGACCGAATGTGATCCGGGTGGCGCCCCGTTCGCCGAGTTCGGCGGGCGAGGGGCCCGTGCCGTCCAGCCGGGCCAGCGCGTTGACCGGGCCCTGGACGTCCGACCGCAGCAGCGGCAGCAGTTCGGCCGGGGCGAAGATCGGGTAGACGCAGTCGGCGCCCGCGGCGACGTACGCCGCGGCCCGCGCGATGGCCTGTTCCGGGTCGCCGTCGCCGTACGCGAAGGTGTCGACGCGGGCGTTGACGAACAGCTCGCCCCTCGCCGCCGCGACGACTTCGGCTAGCCACTGCGCGTGCCGGTGCGGGTCCTTCAGGACACCGCCGGTGGAGTCCTCCAGATTGCAGCCCACCGCGCCGGCCTCCAGCAGCCGTTCGACCAGCTCCTTCGGCGGCAGCCCGTAGCCGCCCTCCACGTCGGCCGACACGGGCACGTCCACGGCCCGGCAGATCCGCGCCACCGCGGCGAACATCTCGTCGGCCGGGGTCTGCCCGTCGGCGTGCCCGAGCGCGGCCGCGACGCCCGCGCTCGGGGTGGCCAGCGCCGGGAACCCGGCGTCGGCGAACACCCGGGCGCTCGCCGCGTCCCACGGGCCGGGCAGCACCAGCGGGTCGCCCGGAGCGGCGCGGTCGTGCAGCGCGCGGAAGGTCTCCGCCCTGCTCACCATCGCGTGCTCCCGGCGGGCGCCGCGGCCGTGGGCGCGGTCACGCGTGCTGCCCCGGCGTGTAGTGCCCGGGCACCATCCGGGTGCTCACCGCGAACCGGTTCCATGCGTTGATGACCGTGATCGCGGCGATGAGCTGCGCCAGCTCGGCCTCGTCGAACTGCTTGGCGGCCCGCTCGTACACCTCGTCCGGTACGAACCCGTCGGTGAGGACGGTGACGGCCTCGGTCAGTTCCAGCGCCGCGAGCTCCTTCTGCGTGTAGAAGTGCCGGGACTCCTCCCAGGCGGCGACCTGGATGATCCGCTCCACGCTCTCGCCCGCCGCGAGCGCGTCCTTGGTGTGCATGTCGAGACAGAACGCGCAGTGGTTGAGCTGCGAGGCGCGGATCTTGACCAGCTCGGCCAGCCGCGGGTCGAGCCCGGTCCGCGCGGCGCGGTCCAGCCGGACCATCGCCTTGTAGACCTCGGGCGCGTGCTGTGCCCAGGCGAGCCGGGGGGTGTGCTCGGGGGCGTACTCGTCGGCCGACGTGGCGCCGGTCGTGTCGGGGGTGTGGTCGTCGTGGCCGGTGTGGTTGTCGTTCGCACTCATGATGTCGACCCTAGGCGCCGGGCAGCCCACGGGTATGGTCCATTTCCATGGCTGAATCCTGGGCCACTTTGGGCATCGACCTGCATCTGGAACCGTCCGGACCAGGCCTGCGCCGAGGGCTGACCGACGCTCTGCGCGAGGCGGTCCGCAGCGGACGGCTGACCGCGGGCACCCGGCTGCCGTCCTCCCGGGCCCTCGCCGCCGACCTGGGCATCGCCCGCAACACCGTCGCCGACGCCTACGCCGACCTGGTCGCCGAGGGCTGGCTGACCGCCCGGCAGGGCTCCGGCACCCGGGTGGCCATGGGGGTACCTCCCACGTCTTTCGGACAGCGGGGGAGCGTGCTGCCCCGGTCGGCCGGGGGCCCCGCACCCCGGCGGCGACCGCCCGGCCGGCCCGCCTACAGCCTCCTCCCGGGCAACCCGGACCTCGCGACCTTCCCGCGCGCCGAGTGGCTCAGGGCCGCCCGCCGCGCCCTGGCCGCCGCCCCGAACGACGCCCTCGGCTACGGCGACCCGCGTGGCAGCGCCCAACTGCGCACCGCGCTCGCCGGCTATCTCTCCCGGACCCGGGGCGTGCGCGCGGACCCCGAGCGCATCCTCGTCTGCGCCGGGTTCATCCACGGTCTGCGGCTGCTCGGCGAACTGCTGCACGCCCGCGGGCTGCGCACCCTGGCCGTGGAGTCGTACAGCCTCGACGCGCACCGCGACCTCGTCGAGCGCACCGGCCTGCGTACCGTCCCGCTGCCCTTCGACGAACGCGGCACCCGCCCGGGGGACCTGACCGGCGTACGGGCGATGCTGCTGACCCCCGCCCACCAGTTCCCGATGGGCGTCGCGCTGCGCCCCGAGCACCGGGCCGCCGTGGTCGACTGGGCCCGTCGCACCGGCGGTCTGATCCTGGAGGACGACTACGACGGCGAGTTCCGCTACGACCGTCAGCCCGTCGGTGCCCTCCAGGACCTGGACCCCGAGCACGTGGTCTACCTCGGCACGGCCAGCAAGTCCCTCGCCCCCGGCCTGCGCCTGGGCTGGCTGGTGCTGCCGCCGTCCCTGGACCCGGCGGAGGTGGCGGGGGCGGGCTCCGCCACCGGCGTGCTGGACCAGCTGACCTTCGCCGAGTTCATCACCTCCGGCGCCCACGACCGTCATGTGCGCGCCGTCCGCCAGCGGTACCGCCGTCGCCGTGACGCCCTGGTCACGGCCCTCGCCGACCGGGCGCCGGGCATCCGCGTCACCGGTATCGCCGCCGGTCTGCACGCCGTCGTACGGCTGCCGCCCGGAACCGAGCAGTCGGTGGTCAGGGCGGCCGCCTGGCAGGGGCTGGCCGTCCAGGGCCTGTCCCGCTTCCGCCATGAACTGGCCACCGTGGAGCCGCTGGACGCCCTGGTGGTCGGCTACGGCACGCCCTCGGACCACGCGTGGGCCGGCACGCTGGAGGCACTGCTCAGGGCGTTGCCGTAGGGGGCGGCACCGTCGGCACCTGCGCCGCCGCCGTCTCCTGCGGCGCCTCCCCGAACCGCGCCAGCGCCAGCGCGCCCGCCACCGCCACCGCGAATCCCAGCGCCGCCAGCCAGGTCAGCCCCTCCTGGGTGCGGTCGCCGAGCCAGATCACGCCCACCGCCGCCGGACCGATCGTCTCGCCGATGACCATGCCGGCCGTCGCCGTCGTCACCGAACCGCGTTGCAGCGCCGAGGTCAGCAGCAGGAACGCGGCACCCCCGCCGAGCAGCAGCGCGTAGGCGGCCGGGTTGGTCAGCAGGTCGACCGGCCGCAACGAGTCGACCAGCCGGACCGACACCTCGACCACCCCGAAGCCGAAGCCCGCGCCCAGTCCGAGCACCAGGGCCCGGGTCCGCCCGTGCAGCCGTCCGCCGAGCAGGCCCAGCAACAGCACCGCCAGGGCCGTGGCCACCATCGCGTACCTCAGCGCCCCCGGCCCGCTCTCGGCCCCTTCCGTCCCGGACGCCAGTCCCAGCATCGCCAGCCCCAGGCACACCACCGCGACCGCGGCCCACTCCACCCCGCTCAGCCGCACCTTCAGCAGACGCGCCGCCACCACCGCCGTCACCGCGAGGCTCGCGGCCAGCGCGGCGCTCACCGCGTAGATCGGCAGCGAACGCAGCGCCGCGATCTGGAACAGGAACCCCAGCCCGTCCAGCGCGAGTCCGGCCAGATACCGCCACTGCCGCAGCGCCCGCAGCAGCAGCGCGGCATCCCCGCCGCCCCCGGCCGCGCCCGCCTCCCGCGCGGCCATCGCCTGGAGAACCGTCGCCGTGCCGAAACACACCGCGGCACCTAATGCGCACACCATCCCGAACAGCACGAAAGCGACCCCAGGGGAGCGGGAGACCGCCGGACCCCCTGCCGGGCCCGGCGCGCCTGTCTCTAGGATGACCGCCGGACATCACGGACCGACGGGGGACACGAACATGGCAGACACACGCAGACAACTACGCTCCGGCACGGTGATCCTCGGCGGCATGGGCCTCCTCGCCACCGCCCTGACCGCCTGCTCCTCCGCCCCGGACCAGCGCTGCGTCGACCGGAACAGCTACCAGCTCGGCAAGGGCTACAAGGTCGTCTCCGACAAGAACTGCAAGTCCACCACGCCTTCCAAGACGTCCAAGACCTCCGTGAACGGCGCCTGGTACTACGGCGGCAACGAGAAGAAGTCCTGGGTCACCGGGGGCTCCTTCACCAAGCCGCGCAAGAGCTCCGGCTCCGGCTCGGGTTCGGGCGGCTCCTCGGACGACGACAGCCACAAGAGCGGGGTCCACCGCGGCGGCTTCGGCGGCGGCCACGGCAGCTCCGGCGGCTGACGGGTATCCGGACCGTGGAACGCCGTACGACCACCCCCCGCCCCGGCTGGCAGCAGACCGTCGAGGGCCAGGGACTCGTCTACCCCCTCACCCGCCATCCCGACGGCTCGCTGCGCCCCTACTGGGACGAGAGCGCCTACTACGTCTTCACCCTGGACGAGGTCGAGACGCTGGAGGAGACGGTCGAGGAACTGCACCGCATGTGCCTCGCCGCGGCCGGGCACATCGTGGCGCAGGACCGTCTCGCCGACCTCGGCATCACCGATCCGCGCGTCGCCGCGGCCGTGACCGAGGCCTGGCACCGGCGCGCCGAACTGCCCTCCCTGTACGGCCGCTTCGACCTCCGGTACGACGGCACCGGCCCGGCCAAACTGCTGGAGTACAACGCCGACACGCCCACCTCCCTGGTCGAGGCCGCCTCACCCCAGTGGTTCTGGATGGAGGAACGTTTTCCCGGCGCCGACCAGTGGAACTCCCTGCACGAACGGCTGGTCGACAGCTGGCGCAAGCAGGCCGGGCTGCTGCCGCCGGGCAGCCCCCTGCACTTCGCGCACTCCTCCGCCGACGAGCTGGGCGAGGACCTGATGACGGTCGCGTACCTGAAGGAGACCGCCGAACAGGCCGGCCTCGCCACCGAGTGGATCTCCATGGAGGAGATCGGCTGGGACAGCCTCTCCGGCCGCTTCGTGGACCAGCAGCTCGGGTTCATCCGCAGCATCTTCAAGCTCTACCCGTGGGAATGGCTCACCACCGACGCCTTCGCCGGCCATGTCCTCGACACCCTGGACAACGGCGGCGGCACCGGTTCCACCCTCTGGATCGAGCCCGCCTGGAAGATGCTGCTCAGCAACAAGGCGCTGCTGGCGATCCTCTGGGAGCTGTACCCGGGGCACCCCAGCCTGCTCCCCGCCTACCTCGACGGCCCCCGCGACCTGGCGGCCACGACCGGCTACGTGGCCAAGCCCCTGCTCGGCCGCGAAGGCGCCGGGGTGACGATCCACGAGCCCGGCTCCACCGCTCCCGGCCCCGCCGCTCCGGCACCCGGCGACGAACCCTGCTGCTATCAGGCGCTGGCGGAGCTGCCCGTCTTCGACGGCAACCACGTCGTCCTCGGCGCCTGGGTGGTCGGGGACGAGTCGGCCGGTCTCGGGATCCGGGAGTCCGCCGGCCCGATCACCGACGAGTACGCCCGCTTCCTGCCCCACGTGATCCTGTAGCGGCCCGCCGGACCGGCCGCGCGGGCAGGCACCCGGGCAGGCACCCGGGCAGGCACCCGGGCGGGCCGCCGCCCGCTCACACCTCCAGCACCGCCCGCAGCTGGTCCAGCCCCCAGTCCAGGTCCTCCTTCGCGATCACCAGCGGGGGTGCGATCCGGATGGTCGCGCCGTGGGTGTCCTTCACCAGCACCCCGCGGTCCATCAGCTTCTCGGAGACCTCCCGGGCCGTCCCGTACGCCGGTGCGATGTCGACGCCCGCCCACAGTCCGCGCCCGCGCACCGCCGTCGCCCGCCCGCCCGCGGTCAGCGCGGCCAGCTCCCGGTGCAGGTGCGCGCCCAGCTCGGCGGCCCTGGCCTGGTACTCGCCCGACCGCAGCATCGCGATCACCTCCAGGGCCACCGCGCAGGCCAGCGGGTTCCCGCCGAACGTCGACCCGTGCTCCCCGGGCCGGAACACCCCCAGCACCGCGGCGCTCGACACCACCGCCGACACCGGCACGATCCCGCCGCCCAGGGCCTTGCCCAGCACATACACGTCGGGCACCACGCCCTCGTGCTCACAGGCGAACGTACGTCCGGTCCGGCCGAGGCCCGACTGGATCTCGTCGGCGACGAACAGCACGTTCCGCTCCCGGGTCAGCTCCCGCACCGCCGGCAGATACCCGGCCGGCGGCACCAGCACCCCAGCCTCGCCCTGGATCGGCTCCAGCAGCACGGCCACCGTGTTCTCGGTCAGCGCCGACCGCAGTGCCGTGAGGTCGCCGTACGGCACGATCTCGAAGCCCGGCGTGTACGGCCCGAAGTCCGCCCGTGCCTCCGGATCGGTCGAGAAGCTGATCACCGTCGTCGTCCGGCCGTGGAAGTTGTTGCCCGCGACCACGATCTTCGCCATCTCCGAGGGCACGCCCTTGACTCGGTACCCCCACTTCCGGGCGGTCTTCACGGCCGTCTCGACCGCCTCCACGCCCGTGTTCATCGGCAGCACCATCTCCATCCCGCACAGCTCGGCGAGCGCGGCGCAGAACGCCGCGAAGCGGTCGTGGTGGAACGCCCGGGACGTCAGCGTCACCCGGTCCAGCTGGGCTTTCGCCGCCTCGATCAGCCGCCGGTTGCCGTGCCCGAAATTGAGCGCGGAATAACCGGCGAGCAGGTCCAGATACCGACGTCCCTCGATGTCGGTCATCCACGCGCCGTCGGCGGTGGCGACGACCACCGGCAGCGGGTGGTAGTTGTGCGCGCTGTGCTCCTCGGCCGCTCGGACCAGGGACTCTGTGGCGGTCACGGGGTCGGTCACTGTGCCCTCCAGAACGTGGGACGGGCCCCCTTCCTATGGTCGCTCGCATGATGGACGCGGGACCATGCGCCACGACACGCCCGGTAGGCTTTCCCGCGGGCCGTGACTGGCGCGCTGGGATGGGACGAACCATCGGGGAGCGGCCCGGTAGTGACCAGTGCCGTGCGCCTGGGCCGTGCCGTGAACCGTGACCGCTTCGATGCCACGCCACCCGGAGGCCGAGATGACAGAGCAGCAACCCCTCTCCACCGAGTCCACCGCCTTCCGCGCCGCCCTCGACGTGATCCGAGCCGTCGAGCCCCGTGTCGCCGACGCCATCGGCCAGGAGGTCGCCGACCAGCGCGAGATGCTCAAGCTGATCGCGTCCGAGAACTACGCCTCCCCGGCCACCCTGCTGGCCATGGGCAACTGGTTCAGCGACAAGTACGCCGAGGGCACCGTCGGCCGCCGCTTCTACGCCGGCTGCCGCAACGTCGACACCGTCGAGTCCCTCGCCGCCGAGCACGCCCGCGAGCTGTTCGGCGCCCGCCACGCCTACGTCCAGCCGCACTCCGGCATCGACGCCAACCTGGTCGCCTTCTGGGCCGTCCTCGCCGACCGCGTCGAGGTCCCCTTCCTGGCGAAGACCGGCGTCCGCCAGGTCAACGACCTCGCCGAGGCCGACTGGGCCGAACTGCGCCAGGCCTTCGGCAACCAGCGCATGCTCGGCATGTCCCTGGACGCGGGCGGCCACCTCACCCACGGTTTCCGGCCGAACATCAGCGGAAAGATGTTCGACCAGCGCTCCTACGGCACCGATCCGGCCACCGGCCTCATCGACTACGACGCCCTGCGCGCCCAGGCCCGCGAGTTCAAGCCGCTGATCATCGTCGCCGGCTACTCCGCGTACCCCCGGCTGGTGAACTTCCGGATCATGCGCGAGATCGCCGACGAGGTCGGTGCCACGCTCATGGTCGACATGGCCCACTTCGCGGGCCTGGTCGCGGGCAAGGTCCTCACCGGCGACTTCGACCCGGTCCCGCACGCCCAGATCGTCACCACCACCACCCACAAGTCGCTGCGCGGCCCGCGCGGCGGCATGGTCCTGTGCGACGACTCCCTCAAGGACCAGGTCGACCGCGGCTGCCCGATGGTCCTCGGCGGCCCGCTCCCGCACGTCATGGCCGCCAAGGCGGTCGCCCTGGCCGAGGCCCGGCAGCCCGCCTTCCAGGACTACGCCCAGCGGATCGTCGACAACTCCCGCGCGCTGGCCGAGGGCCTGATGAAGCGGGGCGCGTCCCTGGTCACCGGCGGCACCGACAACCACCTCAACCTGATCGACGTCGCCTCCTCCTACGGCCTCACCGGCCGCCAGGCCGAGGCCGCCCTGCTCGAGTCCGGCATCGTCACCAACCGCAACGCCATCCCCGCCGACCCCAACGGCGCCTGGTACACCTCCGGCATCCGCATCGGCACCCCCGCCCTGACCACCCGCGGCCTGGGCACCGCCGAGATGGACGAGGTCGCCGGGCTCATCGACCGCGTCCTGACCACCACCGAGGCCGGCACCACCGCCAAGGGCGCCCCCTCCAAGGCGCAGCACGTCCTCGACCCCAAGATCGCGGACGAGATCTCCCGCCGTGCCAGCGACCTGGTCGCGGGCTTCCCGCTGTACCCCGAGATCGACCTCGGCGCCTGACCCACGCGCCCGGACCCCGGCGGCGCGGACCACGGATCGATCAGCTCCCGCCGGGGCCCGGCCGCGCGCCGGGCCGCCGCGCGGCGCGCCGACAGCGTGTCGCCGGCCGGTCCGGTGCGGACGCTCAGGTGACACGGGCTGCGCAACTCGAGTGACAGGTCCGTTCCGCCCTCGGTTCCCCACCAGTTCCGGACCGCACCACGAGACCTGAGAGAATGATGAACATGGCCTCTGACCGACCTCGCGTGCTCTCCGGAATCCAGCCCACCGCAGGCTCGTTCCACCTCGGCAACTACCTCGGCGCCGTCCGCCAGTGGGTGGCCCTCCAGGAGTCCCACGACGCGTTCTACATGGTCGTCGACCTGCACGCGATCACGGTCCCGCAGGACCCCGCGGAGCTGCGCGCGAACACCCGCCTGGCGGCCGCGCAACTCCTCGCGGCCGGCCTCGACCCGGAGCGCTGCACGCTCTTCGTGCAGAGTCACGTGCCCGAGCACGCCCAGCTCGCCTGGATCATGAACTGCCTCACCGGCTTCGGCGAGGCCTCCCGGATGACCCAGTTCAAGGACAAGTCCGCCAAGCAGGGCGCCGACCGGGCGTCCGTGGGCCTGTTCACGTACCCCGTCCTCCAGGTCGCCGACATCCTGCTCTACCAGGCCCACGAGGTCCCGGTCGGCGAGGACCAGCGCCAGCACATCGAGCTGACCCGCGACCTCGCCGAGCGCTTCAACAGCCGCTTCGGCGAGACCTTCACCATCCCGAAGCCGTACATCCTCCGGGAGACGGCGAAGATCTACGACCTCCAGGACCCGTCGATCAAGATGAGCAAGTCGGCGTCCACGCCGAAGGGCCTCATCAACCTCCTCGACGACCCCAAGGCCACGGCGAAGAAGGTCAAGAGCGCGGTCACCGACACGGACACCGTGATCCGCTACGACGCCGAGCACAAGCCGGGCGTCAGCAACCTCCTGACCATCTACTCCACCCTCACCGGCAGGTCGATCGCCGAGCTCGAGCAGGCGTACGAGGGCAAGATGTACGGCGCGCTCAAGACGGACCTCGCCGAGGTCATGGTCGAGTTCGTGACGCCGTTCCGGGAGCGCACCCAGCAGTACCTGGAGGACCCCGAGACGCTCGACTCGGTCCTGGCCAAGGGTGCGGAGAAGGCGCGCGCGGTCGCCGCGGAGACCCTCTCCCAGGCGTACGACAAGGTCGGCTTCCTGCCCGCCAAGCACTGAGGCGCACCACCGCACGCCCGCACGAACGAGCAGAGCGCTGCACATCACTACGGCTGCGCCTGCCCAGACGGCGGTCGTGCCCGTACAGTCGAAGCCGGACGGCTGAGAACAAACCCGGCACACCACCGGCACACGCCGAGCACATCCGACACGACGACAGGAGATGACGTGGGGACCGTAACGATCGGAGTGTCGATCGCGGTCCCGGAGCCTCACGGCAGCGCCCTCCAGGAGCTGCGCGCGGGCTTCGGCGACGCCGCGGCCTACGCCATCCCCACGCACATCACCCTGCTGCCCCCGACCGAGATCGAGGGCGCCCAGGTCCCCGCGGTCGAGGCCCACCTCGTCGAGGTCGCGGGCATCGGCCGGTCCTTCCCGCTGCGGCTGTCCGGCACGGGCACCTTCCGGCCCCTGTCGCCCGTGGTGTACATGCGGATCGTGGCGGGCGCCGAGTCCTGCGCCTGGCTCCAGCAGCAGATCCGTGCCGCCTCGGGGCCGGTGGCCCGCGAGCTCCAGTTCCCGTACCACCCGCATGTCACGGTCGCGCACGGCATCGACGACGCGGCCATGGACCGTGCCTTCGGCGAGCTCGCCGACTACGAGGCCGACTGGCTGTGCACCGGCTTCGCCCTGTACGAGCAGGGTCCCGACGGGGTGTGGCGCAAACTGCGGGAGTTCCCCTTCGGCGGCTCGATGGTGCCGTCGCAGAGCAGCCACGCGGAACAGAACACCCACGTGGAACACGGAACCCTGCCGGCCCGCTAGACCCCGTCCGTCCGTCCGGCCGCCGCGGGAACCCCGCCCGCCGCCGGAACCCCGCCCGCCGCAGGCCGATCGGACGCTCGTCGGCGTGGCGCCGGTCACGATCCCGTGTTTACGGGGTACGAGGACATCGGTGTTTCTTCACGAGGGCCCGCATCGGTGTTCCCTCGCGAGGGCCACGGACACGGGCACGACGGCGGCGCGACGGGCAGGGGCGGATCATGGACTGGCTGAAGAAGCTCCCCTGGATCGGGCCGCCGGCCACGCGCCTGATGGCCACGCACGCGTGGCGCTCGTACGAACGTCTGGACCGGGTGAAGTGGACCAGACTGGCCGCCGCGATGACCTTCATCAGCTTCATCGCGCTCTTCCCGCTGTTGACGGTGGGTGCCGCGATCGCCGCCGCCACCCTCAGCCCCGCACGGCAGAAGGCCATCGAGGACAAGATCTCCGAGCAAGTGCCCGGCATCTCCGACCAGTTGGACCTCGACGCCCTGATCCAGAACGCCGGTACCGTCGGTCTCATCGCCGCCGCCGTGCTGCTGGTCACCGGCATCGGCTGGGTCGGCCAGATGCGCGACTGTCTGCGCGCGGTCTGGGAGCTGCCCGACAGCGACGAGAACCCCTTCCTGCGCAAGGCCAAGGACGCCGGTGTCCTCGTCGGCCTCGGCGGCGCACTGATGATCACGCTCGGCACGTCCACCCTCGCCTCCTCCGCCGTCGGGTGGGGCGCCAGGAGCGTCGGGCTCGACGAGCACGGCTGGGGCAGCGTCCTGCTGCGGGTCGCCGCGTTCGCCGTCTCCGCGCTCGCCGACTTCCTGCTGCTGCTCTATCTCCTCACCCTGCTGCCGGGCGTCGAACCGCAGCGCCGCCGGCTCCTGGTGGCCGCGCTGCTCGGCGCGGTCGGCTTCGAGCTGCTGAAGCTGCTGCTGAGCGGTTACATGCAGGGCGTGGCCACCAAGAGCATGTACGGGGCGTTCGGCGTGCCCGTCGCCCTGCTGCTGTGGATCAACTTCACCGCGAAGCTGCTGCTGTACTGCGCCGCCTGGACGGCGACGCAGGGCAAGGGCGTCGAGGCCGGAGGCGGCGAGGTCAGCGGCGGCGGCGCATCAGATCCGGCAGCGGCCAGCGGCGGTTGACCAGGAACGCGCCGGCCGCCAGGACCACCAGCAGCCCGCCGCTGATCGCGAGCGCGATCCCCATCCCGCCGGAGCCGCCGGAGGGCGCCGAGGCCACCGGCTTCCCGGACCCCGCGACGCCGCCGGGGTTCTCCCCGTCGGGCCCGGTGGCGCCCGGCTGGACGACGGACTGGGCGGCACCCCTCGGTGCCACCAGCTCACCCACCGGCCGTACCTTGCCTGCTGCGTTGAAGCCCCAGTCCAGCAGCTTCGCGGCCTCCTTGTAGACCTCGTTGTGCTCTTCCTTGCCCGGATTCATGACCGTGACGAGCAGTACCCGGCCGCCTCGCTCGGCGACAGCGGTGAAGGTGGCGCCCGCGTTGGTGGTGTTGCCGTTCTTGACGCCCGCGATGCCCTGGTAGACCGAGACGTCGCTGTCGCCGCTCAGCAGCCGGTTGGTGTTCTCGATCTCGAAGGTCTCGCGGACCGACTTGCCCTTGGCGTTCTTCGACGTCTTGCCGGGGAACTCGGCCCGCACGGTCGAGCAGTACTCGCGGAAGTCCTTCTTCTGAAGTCCCGAGCGGGCGAACAGGGTGAGGTCGTAGGCGGAGGAGACCTGCCCCGGGGCGTCGTAGCCGTCCGGTGTCACCACATGCGTGTCGAGGGCCTGGAGTTCCTCGGCATGCGCGTTCATCTCCGCGACGGTCCTGTCCACGCCATGGTTCATGGCCGACAGCACGTGCACCGCGTCGTTCCCGGAGCGCAGGAAGACACCGAGCCACAGGTCGTGGACCGTGTAGGTCTCCTCCTCCTTTATCCCCACCACGCTGGAGCCGGACCCGATGCCCGCCAGGTCGGCGGTGGTGACCTTGTGCTTCTCGCTGCTGGGGAACTTCGGCAGCAGGGTGTCGGCGAACAGCATCTTCAGCGTGCTCGCCGGGGGCAGCCGCCAGTGGGCGTTGGCCGCGGCGAGCACCTGGCCGGACTCGGCGTCGGCGACGATCCAGGAGCGCGCGGTCAGGTCCTTCGGCAGTACGGGTGCACCGGCGCCCAGATCGGCCTGCGCCCCCGCCCGGCCGAGCCGCTCACCGCCCACGCGCGACATGTTCGCCGGGGGCGTGGCCGACGGACTCGCCGACGGACTCGCCGACGGGCTGGTCGACGGACTCGGGCTCGCGAAAGAGGCGGGCGCGGTCAGCGCGAGGGACAGACAGGTCGCGGGAATGACCAACAGGGATCGCCGGACGGTCGTATGAAGTGCGGGCACGATCGAGAACGTACATGTCCCACCCCGCGAAGTCCCAGCAGCCACCCCACCCCGGTCACGGAACCGGACACCGGGCGGCGATACTGAACGCATGAAGCTCAGCCGCCCGGTCTCCTGGTTCCTGCTCGCCTTCGGGGTGTGGAGTCTGGTCATCTGGGTCACTTTCGTAAAGAACCTGTTCAAGGACACAAGCGGGCTCGCGTTCGACAACGGGCATCCCACCGCGTACTTCTGGGTGCATCTGGCGCTCGCCGTCGCCTCCTTCGTATGGGGGACGGTCATCGGGCTCATCGGGTTGCGCGGACTGCGCGCACTGCGCGGCACGTCATAACGGACACAGGGGATACGCACAGTGGTCATCGTCTTCGCGCTGCTCGCCCTGACGGTCCTGGGCGTGCTGGTGGCGGCCAACCGCTACCTGTGGCAACGGCTGTTCCGCGACACGACCCGTGGCCCGGGACGCGCGCGCCGCGCGGGTGCCCTCGTCATCGCGGGCGGCTGGGTGCTGGCGGTCGGCGCCCTCGTCGCCGAGCGCGCCGGGGCCCCCTTCTGGCTCCAGCGGACGCTGGCCTGGCCGGGCTTCCTGTGGCTGGCCCTGTCGATCTACCTGCTGCTCGCGATGCTGGCCGGCGAGGCCGTACGGCCCCTGCTGCGCCGCTTCCCCGACCGGCGGGCGGCCGCCGCCGTGGCCGTACCGCGGCCCGAGACCGCACCGGCGACCGTGCCGCAGACCGGCATGCAGCAGGCCGGTCTCCCGGATTCCCCGCCTCCCGCGACGCCCGCCGACCCCGCGGCCTCCGCCGAATCCGACGGCCCCGCCGACCCCGCGGGATCCCCCGAGTCGGCCCGGCCGTCCGCCGAGCCCTCCCGTCGGCTCTTCGTCTCCCGTGTCGTCGCCGGCGCCGCTGCCGCGGCCGCCGTCGGCACGGTCGGTTACGGCACCTACGGCGTCCTGCGCGGCCCGCGGGTCAAGCGGGTCACCGTCCCGCTGGCCAAACTCCCGCGCGCCGCCCACGGTTACCGGATCGCGGTGGTCAGCGACATCCACCTCGGCCCGGTCCTCGGGCACGGTTTCGCCCAGAAGGTCGTCGACACGATCAACTCGACCCAGCCCGACCTGATCGCGGTCGTCGGCGACCTGGTCGACGGCAGCGTCAAGGACCTGGGTCCGGCCGCGGCACCGCTCGCGCAACTGAGGGCCCGGCACGGGTCCTTCTTCGTCACCGGCAACCACGAGTACTTCTCCGGCGCCGCCCAGTGGGTGGCGGAGGTCCGCCGTCTGGGCCTGCACCCCCTGGAGAACGCCCGTACCGAGATGCCGTACTTCGACCTCGCCGGTGTCAACGACCTGCGCGGCGAGAGCGAGGGCCAGGGGCCCGACTTCGCCAAGGCGCTCGACGACCGCGACCCGGCACGCGCGTGCGTGCTCATGGCTCACCAGCCGGTCCAGATCCACCAGGCGGTCGAGCACGGCGTCGACCTCCAGCTCTCCGGCCACACCCACGGCGGTCAGCTGTGGCCCGGCAACTTCATCGCGGCGGCGGCCAATCCGACGGTGGCGGGCCTGGAGCGCTACGGCGACACCCAGCTGTACGTCTCCCGGGGCGCGGGCGCCTGGGGGCCGCCGACCCGGGTGGGCGCGCCTTCGGACATCACCGTGATCGAATTGGCGTCGAAGCAGACTTGATCGGATCAGACCTGACCGGATCAAGAGGGGTCAGATCGAGAATGACCGGATCAAGAAGGGCCGGATCGAGAATGATCGGAATTCGGTCGGGAACTCTTTGACACTGTGGATTCCGGTTCCTCGTCAGCGCCTTGTGAGATTCCTGTGCAACCGTTCCTGGATAACGGCCTGCATGTTCTTTCTCCGGTCACCGGAATCTCACCTGAATTCCCTTTCCCCACCGGAATCGCCTGTGGTTAGGTGACGGCGCCGCCAGGGCTTGCCGGGCAGGTCCCGAGAGGAGCGGCATTGCGCTGGGGCGCCTGGGGAGGGCACCGTGCGATCCGTTCGCGGGAGAATTCTGGCGACGCTGCTCGTGCTGGCGGCGGTCGCGGCCGGCGGCTGGCAGCTGCTGCCGGCGAAGAGCGGCAAGGACGGCACCATCACGGTCGGTACGACGGACAACGTCACCTCGCTCGATCCGGCCGGTGCCTACGACGCCGGATCCTGGGCGTTGTACAGCAATGTCTTCCAGTCGCTGCTCACCTTCGAGCCCGGCGGCAGCGACCCCGTGCCGGACGCGGCCGAGAGCTGTTCCTTCCCGGACGGCGGCTTACACACCTATCAGTGCAGGCTGCGCAAGGACATCACATTCCCCAGCGGCCGGGTGATGACCGCCGAGGACGTGAAGTTCTCCTTCGACCGGATCAAGAAGATCAATTCACCTGTCGGGCCGGTGTCCTTGTTCTCCACCCTCGCCTCGGTGGACGCCCAGGGCTCGACCGTCACCTTCCATCTGTCGGCGTCCGACGCCACTTTCCCGTTCAAGGTGGCCACCGGCGCCGGCTCGATCGTCGACAGCACGCGCTATCCGGGGGACGCCCTGCGCACCCGCTCCGGCGTCGACGGCAGCGGGCCGTACACCCTGACGTCGTACACGAAGGGCCGTACGGCGGTCCTGGCGCCCAACGAGCGGTACCGGGGCGCCCTGGGCATCGGGCAGCCCGTCGAGCTGCGCTACTACAAGAACGCCGGGGCGCTGGAGAACGCCTGGAACAGCCACCGGGTCCAGGTCGCGGGGCGGCAGCTGCCGCCCCGGTTCCTCGCCGGCCTCTCCGCGAGCGACCCCGACCGGCGGGTCTTCGAGTCGGCCGGTTCGGAGACCCGCAACCTGTACTTCGACACCCGCGCCGGCTCCCCGCTGCACGACGCCCGCGTCCGCCGCGCCCTGGCCTGGCTGGTCGACCGGGACCGGCTGGCCGCGACCGTGTACGCGGACACCGTCGAGTCGCTGTACTCGCTGATCCCGGCCGGTATCACCGGCCACAGCACGCCGTTCTTCGACGCCTACCCCGGGCCGGATCCGGCCCGGGCGGGGCAGCTGCTGGCCGAGGCAGGGGTGAGCGCCCCGGTCCGCTTCACCTACGGCTACGCCCTGGGCAGCGGCGCCGCCGCCGAGGAGGCCGCGGAACTCAAGCGCCAGCTGGAGGCCGGCGGCCTGTTCCAGGTGACGGTCAAGGGATACGAGTGGACCGACTTCCAGAAGCGGTGGGCCGGCGGCAGGCTCGACGCGTACGCCGTCGGCTGGGTCGCCGACTACCCCGACCCGGACACCTTCGCCGCCCCGCTCGTCGGTACCGGCAGCACCATGAACACCGGCTACCGCAACAGCCACGTCGACGAACTGATCCTCGCCACCCGGCAGACCGCCGACCGCGGCCGGGTCAGCGACGACTTCCGGGCGCTCCAGGCGGACGTCGCCGCGGATGTACCGCTGATCCCGTTGTGGCAGCGCAAGGAGTACGTCGTCAGCACCGAGGACGTCGGCGGCGGTCAGTACCTCTCGGACGGCAACGGCATGTTCCGGCTCTGGCGGCTGACCTGGATCTGACCATCGCGCCCGGCCCGGATCCGGGGACCTGGCTTGGACCGGGGTCCCGGCGGGCAGTCACCCCCGGGCGGCACTCTGTGGCGAAGCTGTGTGCGGGACGGGGAGCAGACGTGATGAGACGCAACTCCTTCCGGCTGCCCCGGCACCCGGCGTCCGTCGGGCTGGCCCGGCGCCGGGTGCGGGACCACCTGTCCGACTGGGGGCACTCGCCCGGCGAACCGGCGCTCGACGACGCGGTCCTGCTGGTGTCCGAGCTCGCCACCAACGTCGTACGCCACGGGCCTTTGCAGGAGCGGGAGTTCGAGGTGGCGGTGACCGCGCTGGCCGACGGCTCCTGCCTCATCGAGGTGTCCGACGAGGGCCGTGTGCAGCCTCGGCTGCGGGTGGTCGGGGAGTACGCGGAGGCCGGACGGGGCCTGCACCTCGTGGAGCGGGTCGCCGCGGCCTGGGGAGTGTGGGGCCGGGGCCGGCACGGCAAGACGGTCTGGGCACTGGTCCTGGCCCCCGGCGCCTGACCTCCGCACGGAACCTGGACACACCGCCCCAGCCCCAGCCTCAGCCCCAGTTCCAGCCTCAGCCGGAGCCGGAGCCGGAGCCGGCCCGCACGGCCGTGCCACGGGCCGCGGGCAGCGTCACCGTCACCGCGAGGCCCGCGCCGGGCGCCGTGCGCACCGCGACATCGCCGCCGTGCGCCCGTACGACGCCCTGCACGATCGCCAGGCCCAGACCGCTGCCCGCGCCGCCGCCGGCCCGGAAGAAGCGGTCGAAGACACGCGACGCGTCCTCCGCCGCCAGCCCGGGACCCTCGTCCGCCACACACAGCCGTACGACACCGTCCGAGCGTTCCACCCCGAGCCGCACCGGCACGTCCGGCGGGGTGTGGGTGCGCACGTTGGCCACCAGGTTGCCGAGCACCTGACGCAGCCCCGACTCGTCGGCGTGCACCAGCAGCGCGCCGTCGGCGCCGACCGAGACGGGCCGTCCGGGCTGCTGCGCCCGCAGGTCCTGGGCCGCGTCCCGGACCAGGGCGCTGACGTCGACGTTGTGCAGCCGCAGTTCGGGCTGCTGGTCGAGACGGGCGAGCAGGAGCAGCTCGTCCACCAGATGTCCCATGCGGTCGGCCTCCGCCATCATCCGGTCCCAGGCCCGCTTGCGTTCGGCGGGCTCGCGCAGCATCCCCCGGTCGTACAGCTGGAGGTAGCCGCGGATCGCGGACAGCGGGGTGCGCAGCTCGTGCGAGGCGTCGGCGACGAACCGGCGCAGCTGCGCCGCCGTGCGCTCGCGCGTGCGATAGGCCGACTCCACCTGGTGGAGCATGGCGTTGAGGGCCAGCCGCAGCTGTTCGACCTCGTGCGTCGGCTGGTGCCGGGACGGTATCCGCCGGGTCAGGTCCCCCTCGGCTATCGCCGACGAGGTCTCCACCATGTCCTCCAGCGGCAGCATCCGGCGGCGCACGCTGAACAGGGTGAGACAGGCGAGCAGCGCCAGCAGCAGGGTGCCGACGGCGAGGTCCAGCTTGAGCGCCTTGGCGATGCCCTTGTGCAGGGCGTCCGTCGAGATGGCCAGCAGGATGTCCGTGCCGTCGGACAGCCGGATCGCGGTGGCCCGGTACGGGGTGCCGTCCACCGTCACGTCCCGGGGTTCGGCGTCGTCGACGAGTCCGCGCGGGTCGCCGACCGCGCGGGCCAGTCCGCGCTGCGTGTCGGTCGGGGCGATCCCGAGGACCGAGACGGCCGTGCCGGACTCGCCGTCCACGGCGACGAAGACGGTGTCCGGCGCCGGACGGTCCTCGGCCCGCTCGGAGGTGATGTGCTCGCGGATGAGACCCAGCGCGGCGAACGAGTCGATCTGCCGCAGCGTCAGATGCGAACCGGACAGCGAGTCACGGGTCTTGGTCAGCTGGGAGTCGATCTGGCCGAGCAGGTAGTGCTGCATGCCCATGATGCTGACGGCGGTGGCGGCGATGATGCCCAGGGCGAGCAGCCCCACGTTGGCCAGGGTCAGCTTGACGCGCAGCGAGTGGGTGCCCCGGGCGCGGCGGGGCCGCGCGAGCGCGGGGCGCGGCGGGAGTGCCGGGAGTCTCATGCCAGCCCGTATCCGACGCCCCGCCGGGTGGTGATCACCGGCGCTTCTCCCGGGATGTGCAGCTTGCGGCGCAGATAGCTGATGTAGGTCTCGACGACCGTCGACTCCGGCGGGGTGTGCTCGTACTGCCAGACGTGGCGCAGGAGTTGCTCCTTGGGCACGATCTGTCCGCCGTTGCGCACCAGGAAGCGCAGCAGCGCGTACTCGGTGGGGGTGAGCTCGACCGTGCGCCCGGCGCGGTGCACCGAGTACGTCGTCTCGTCCAGCTCCAGGTCGCCGTGGCGCAGCGGGGGCCGCTGCGGCAGGACGTCGGCGGGCCGGGTGCGGCGCAGCACCGCGGTGATCCGGGCGATCACCTCGTCGATGTTGAACGGCTTGGTGATGTAGTCGTCACCGAAGCCGAGCGCGCCGACGATCTCGGCAGGGGAGTCCCGCGCGGTCAGGAACACCAGTGCCAACTGTGGTTGCAGCAGGCGCAGTTCACGGCCCAGGGCGCGGCCGTCGCCGTCCGGCAGCATGACGTCGAGCAGCGCGACGTCGGGCCGCGTGCGCTCCGCGAGGGCGAGCGCCTCGCGGACCGTGCCCGCGGTCATCACCTCGAAGCGGTGGTAGCGCAGCGCGATGGTGAGGACGTCCGCGATGCTCGGCTCGTCCTCCACGACCAGCACGGTGCCGGGGGCGGTCGACATGCCCCCAGTATCGGTGCGCAGACCCGGCGCCGGGCCGGTTGCCGCTTTGGAGTTCCTTGAGAGTCGTGCGTGAGCCGTGTCCCTGCGCGCCCGGCGCCGCCGATGCTGTTGCCCTGGCCCGGGGGGACCGGTCGACCGGCCGGTCATCGAACAAGGAGATGTGAACGTGGCGGCATTGGCACGGTGGTGCTACCGGCACCGGCTCGTGGTCCTGTTGCTGTGGGTGGGGGCGCTGTTCGGGCTGGGCTTCTCGGCCTCGACGGCGGGCACGGACTACGCGAACGTCTTCGCCCTGCCGAACACGGACTCCACGAAGGCCTACGACCTGATGGAGAAGGCCTTCCCCGAGCGCGCGGGCGACACCGACACGGTGGTGTGGAAGGTCGACGACCTCCACCGGGGAACGGTCCGGGACCAGGACGTACGGGACCTGATCGAGCCCGCGCTGGCGAAGATCGCGAAGATGGACGGCGTCGGGGAGGTCGTCGACCCCTACTCCCCGCGCGGCGCGGCGCAGATCAGCGGCGACGGGCGCATCGCCTACGCCCAGATCACCTTCACCGAGCGGGCCAACGCCGTCCCGAAGGAGCTCGTCCAGGACGTCGTCGACACCGCGCGGAAGGTGGGGGTCCAGGCCAGGGGGCTCCAGGTCGAGCTCGGCGGCCAGGCCATCCAGCGCGCGCAGGAACCGCCCACGGGCCTGGCCGAGATGGTCGGTCTCGCGGCCGCGGCGGTCGTGCTGTTCCTCGCCTTCGGCTCGCTCGCCGCGATGTCCCTGCCGATCGGCGTGGCGATCTTCGGCGTCGGCACGGGCCTGTTCTCGACCCAGCTGCTCAGCCACGTCACCGCCGTCCCCGACCTGGCCCCGCTGCTCTCCTCGCTGATCGGCCTCGGCGTCGGCATCGACTACGCCCTGTTCATCGTCACCCGGCACCGGCGCGGCCTGCTGCGCGGCGTCGACCCGGAGGAGGCGGCGGTCACCGCCCTGAACACCTCGGGCCGGGCGGTGCTGTTCGCGGGCGGCACGGTGTGCATCGCGCTGGCCGGGATGCTGGTGACGAACCTGCGCTTCCTGGACGGCGTGGTCATCGGCACCTCCCTCACCGTGGTGCTGAGCGTGTTCGCGGCCACCACCCTGCTGCCCGCCCTGCTCGGTCTGCTCGGTCCGCGCGTCCTCAGCCGCAGGCAGCGGCGCAGGCTGGCCGCCGAGGGCCCCGAGCCGGAGCGTGCGAGCGGGCTCGCGGCGCGCTGGTCGGCGGGTGTGCAGCGGCGTCCGCGCCTGGTCGCGGTGGTCGCCGTGGCCGTCATGGCCGTACTCGCCGTGCCCGTGCTGTCGTTGCGGCTGGGCGCCACCGACCAGGGCAACGACGACACCACGACGACCACCAGGCAGGCGTACGACCTGCTCGCGGAGGGCTTCGGGCCCGGCTTCAACGGCCCGCTCCAGGTGGTCACGTCCGACGGAGGCACGAGCGCGCTCGTCAAGGGGATCGAGGCGACCGACGGGGTGGCCAGGGTGGCCGCGCTGCCGCCCGCTCAGGGCGTCACCGTCATCCAGGTCGTGCCCACCACCTCGCCCCAGTCCAAGGAGACCGACGACCTCATCGACACCCTGCGCGACGAGGTCATCCCGCGCTCGGGCGTGAGCGCGCACGTCGGCGGGGTCACCGCGGTCTCCAAGGACTTCGCGTCCGTCACCGGCGACCGGCTGCCGCTCTTCGTCGTCACCATCATCGGCCTGAGCTTCCTGCTGCTCCTGGTCGCCTTCCGCTCCCTGATGGTGCCGCTGACGGCCGCGGTGATGAACCTGATCGCCGCGGCGGCCTCCTTCGGCGTGCTGGTCGCGATCTTCCAGTGGGGCTGGGGCCTGGGCCTGCTCGGCCTCGGCAAGGAGGGGCCGATCAACGCCTTCCTGCCGGTCATCATGCTGTCCCTGCTGTTCGGCCTGTCCATGGACTACCAGGTGTTCCTGGTCAGCCGGATGCACGAGGAGTGGGTGCACACCCGCGACAACGCCCGCGCGGTCCGGGTCGGCCTGGCGGAGACCAGCCGGGTCATCAACAGCGCGGCCCTGATCATGGTCTGTGTGTTCCTGGCGTTCGTCCTGAGCGGTGACGCGGGCGCGGCGGTGGCGGGCGTCGGCCTGGCGGCCGCGGTGGCGCTGGACGCGTTCGTCCTGCGTACGGCGCTGGTGCCGGCCGTGATGCACCTGCTGGGCGGCTCCAACTGGTGGCTGCCGGCCTGGCTGGACAAGCGGCTGCCGCATCTCGCGGTGGAGCCGAAGGAGGCCCCGTCGGACCCGCCCCGCCCGGACACCGAGGACGAGGGCCCCGCCACGGTGGTCCACGGCTTCGTCCGTACGGCGGACGATGAGCCGGCCGAGGGTGCGAGCGTGACGCTGCTGTCCGCGGACGGCAGCCGGCTGGACCGGGTGACCTCCCTGGCCGACGGCTCGTACATCGTGTCGGTACCGGGACCGGGCGCCTATCTGCTGACGGTGACGGCGGGACCGTACGGCCCGCAGGTCCGGCAGGTGACGGTGGCGGACGGACCGTTGGTGTACGACGTGGAGCTGGCCGAGGGGGAGGTGGACGCGGTCAACTAGCGTCCGACCGGCCCGCCTCGAGAATCGCGTTGACGTCGAGAGTGACCTCGGCGCCGATGACCGCGGGCAGAGTGACGACTTCGCCGGGGGAGTACGGGCGGTGGTTCTCGTAGTCGTCCCCGGCGGGGTCGGTCAGGACGTGGAGGCGCTGGTGCTTGCGGTCGACGATCACGTAGACCGGGATCTTGGCGCCGGCGTAGGCCTTGACCTTGTGGCGCAGGTCGGTCTTCCAGTTGCTTGAGGTGACCTCCAGGACCAGGCGGAAGCAGACCGGGTCGTAGCAGTTGTTCTCGACGAAGTGGTCCCGGAAGTCGGCGTCTACCAGGGACAGGTCGGGGATCGCGTAGTCCTCGGCGCCGGTCGGCAGCCAGAGGCCGACGCCTTGGACGACCCGGGTGTCGATGCCCTGCAGTCCTGCGGAGATGAAAGGGACCATGAGGTCGGTCAGGGCCACGGCGTGCGGGCCGTCGGGCGGCGGGGACGCGAGGATCTGGCCTCCGATGATCTCGACGCGGTAGCCCGGATTGCGGTCCATGAGCCGATTGGCCTCCGCGATCAGCGGACGGTCTCCGTGGGGCCGTTCGACGGATGCTGCGGACATCGCGTGCCTCTCGTGGGCTGGTGTCGAGAGCATCATCGTAGGCAGCCGGGACCATCGGTGTCCCCTTCGAACCGCTTCATCCGAAAGTGATCACTCCGCCTCGGCTCCCCGCCCCTTGCGCGCCGGGTCCGGCAGCGCCTTCGTCATCCCCGGCAGGAAGTCCGTGAACAGCTCGTGGACCTCCAGCACCAGCGGCCGCAGCACCCGGAAGCGGGCCAGCGCCACGCCGCGTCCGGTGAGGCGGGCGCCGCGCTCGGCGAGGCGGTAGCTGCGCTCGCGCCCCGCCGTCCGGTCGAAGATCCAGTACAGGACGAGCCCCATCTGGGAGAGCCACATCAGCTCCGGCAGCACGTCCCGCAGTTCGGGGGCCACCTTGGTCTTCGCCCCCGCGAGCACCTCCCGGTGGACGCCGATGGCCTCCACGCGCGCGTGCTCCGACTCCGGGGAGAAGGGGCTGAGCGGGCTGTCGGGGTCGGCGGCGTTCTTGAAGAACTGCACCGCGAACTCGTGGTACGGCGTGGCGACGTCCAGCCAGGTCCGCAGCACCCCGGCGAGCCGCGCCTCCAGACTCGTCTCCCGGTCCAGGATCTCCCGGACCGCCTCCCGGTGCTCGGCGGCGAGGCGGTCGTAGAAGCCCTGGATCAGGTGCTCCTTGCCGGAGAAGTAGTAGTACGCGTTGCCGACGGAGACCCCGGCCTCCTGGGCGATGGCCCGCATGGTCGTCTTGTCGTAGCCACGCTCCTGGAACAGCCGCATCGCCGTCTCCAGGATCAGCGCGCGGGTCTGCTCGGACTTGCTGGGCGTGTCGCCGTCGCCGGGGCTCTCGTTGTTCGCAGGCACGGTAGGAGAGCCTAACGAGTGCGACAGGTGCCGTCGTCGCAGCCGGGGGAGCTTGGGCCGTCGTACGTCCACCCGTGGGCGGGATCGTAGGACCAGCCGTCCGTGCGCGGGTAGGCCCGGCCGCCCCACTGGCTCCCGCGCCACCTGGCGGCGGCGAGGACGGCGCCCTTGGCGAGCTTCGCCCCGGACGGGGTGCTCAGCCGGTGGGCGAGCGGCCGGTGTTCGCGCAGTGCCCACAGGGTGACGACCCAGGCGGCCGCGCCCCGGTAGACCTGGCCGCCGTCGCCGACGACCGTCACGTCGTCCAGTGTGGCGTCGTGGTCGAGGCCGGGAAAGCGCCCCCGGGCCTCGGCCGAGGCGGCCGGGACGAACTCCAGCGGCACCAGCTGGCGCTGGCGCACCAGCCAGTCGCGCACGAAGGTGCACAGTGAGCACTGCGCGTCGTACAGCACGGTGAGCCCGCGGACCGGGACGCGCGGGGCGTCCCGGTCCGCGGCGGTGGCCGGCACGCCGCTCACGCCCCGGTGGTGGGGGCGACCCAGCCCTGCGGGGCGACCGGCGGCACCTGCTCCCGCTCCAGCACCCCGCGCCGCCGGATCCGGCTGAGCACGTACACGTTGCCCAGGTGCATCACGCCCAGCACCAGCAGCACCACGCCCAGCTTGGTCGACAGGGCCTCGAAGACCTCGCGGGTGTCGCCGATGGTGTCGTCGCCGCTCAGGTACAGCGCGACGAAGCCGAGGTTGACCAGGTAGAAGCCGACCACCAGCAGATGGTTGACGGCGTCCGCGAGCTTCTCGTTCCCGTGCAGCACGTCCGCCAGGAAGACCCGCCCGTTGCGGCTGAGCGTGCGCGCCACCCAGATCGTCAGCGCGATGCTGACCACCAGATAGATGACGTACGCCACGACCGTGAGATCCATGTCCGTCCCCTCCCCTTCTTGAACACGTCTCCTTGAACGCGCCTTTCTTGAACGCGTTCAAAATGCTGTCGGGGATGAATGTAGACCTCCTTTTGAACATGTTCAAGTCGAATCCCGGCCCTGCCTGACGGCCGGTCTACCGCCTTGCGCTGCGGGCCAGTTCGGGGCGCTTGGTGTAGTCCGTCAGGCCGATGACGTTGCCCCAGGGGTCCGCGAACTCGACGGTCCAGCCGGTGGCGGTGGAGAAGGGCTCCTCCAGGGGCGTGATGCCGGCGGCGGCCAGCGAGCGGGCTGCCGACCGGGCGTCCGGCACCTCCAGCCACAGCCGCGGCGACGCCCACGGCGGCGGCCGGTGGCCCAGCGCCTCGTCCAGCCGCAGCAGTACGCCCGGGGTCTCCTTGCCCACCTTCAGCAGCGCGATCCCGGCGTCGTCGAGCCGGAAGGCCGCCGGGAGTCCGGCGCGCTCGTAGAAGCCCACGGCCTCGCCGAGATCCCCTACGGGCAGCAGTACGTTGTCGAGTCCGAGGAGTTCGTATGACACGTCGTCTGACATTCCGTCAGGTTAGGGGCGGGCCGGATGCGGTGCGGAGGGGCTGACCGCGGGCCGAACATGTGATCACCCGTTGAGGTGAAGCGCCGTCCGCTCCCGCCCGGCCCGCCCCGAACAGCCGCGGTGGGCCCGGGGATCCGGACCCGGCGGCCGGTTGTCAGTGGCGGCTCGTACTGTCTTCGGCATGGGAATGGTGACGTTCGTCGACGAGACGACCAGTGGGGACCGGGGCGCCGGCTGGGGGATCGAGATCGCCGAGGAGCGGCTCGCGTTGCGCGAGCTGATCCGGCGGCGGGTCTTCCAGGAGGTCGCCGAGTACAACGCGCGGCAGCCGGGGGTGTTCCAGGGGCTCGTGCAGCCCGAGGACACCGAGCGCGTGCTGAACGGCTACGCGCTGCGCACCCCCCGCCGGATAGACCCGGAGGCGCAGACCGCTCTGGCGCTCAAGGCGTTCGCGGGCAACGGCTTCCTGGTGCTCGTGGGAGACCGTCAGGTGACGGACCTCGACGAGGAGATCGACCTGCTCCTGGGCACCGAGGTCACCTTCCTCAAGCTCGTCGCGCTGGTGGGGGGATGACGATGGCCCGCTCACATCTGCAGCGGATCCGCGCGTGGGCGGACGAGGGCAACATGGGGGAGCTCGCCACCGAGGCCCTCAAGGTCGCCGTGGCCTACGACGGACACTGGGGCGCCGGCTGGACCGCGGTCCTCGACCTGCTGAAGGAGCTGCCCGCCGAGCAGCGGACCCGGCTCGCCGACGCGCTGGTAAAGCGCTACCCCTCGGTCGGCGAGGAGTCGGACGCCCGGACCAACGCGCTCACCCTGCTCGGCGTCGTCTGCCGGGGCCTGCCCGGAGACCGGCTCGCTGCGGAGCGGCTGAGGCAGCTCGACGAACTCGGCACGCAGTACATCTTCTGGTACGAGCGGCTGGCCGGGCTCGTCGAGGCCGAGCTGGCGACCGGCCGCCCGCTGGCCCCTGCCGTCGTCGCGGTGATCCGCCGCACCGTCATGGACACCTACCGCGTCTCGGACGCGGGAGACCTGGCGAAGAAGCTCACGGAGCCCGCCCTCAACGTCGGCGAGGAATGGGCCGAGCGGGCCCTGCGGGACGGCACCGGCCCCGACTGGCAGGCCCTGCTGACCCACCTGACGACCGCCACCGCCTCCAAGCCCTCCGCCAAGTGGGACCAGCGGGCCCGCGCCCTCGTCGAGGCCCTCGGCGCCGACCGGGTCCGCGTCACCGTGCTGCCCTGGCTCGCCCTCGCCGGCCGCCCCCGGACCTTCCCGCTGTCCGGCCGGATGTACGGGTCGGACCTGAACGACCTCTACGACCCCTACAACGCCAACGCCCTGCGCGGCCTCGCCTGGCTGGTCTCCCTCCTGCCGCCCCACCCGGACACCGCCCGGGCCCTCGGTGCGCTCGTCGAGACCTCCCTGAAGAAGGTCGCCGGAGTCGGCCCGCGCAACCCCAAGGTCGCCAACGCCGGTGTGATCGCGCTGTCCCGCGTCGACAGCGAGGCCGCTCTCGCCGAACTGGCCCGGCTGGCCACCCGGGTGACGTACAAGGCCACGGCGAAGCTCGTCGACGGCGCCCTGGAGGCGCGGGCCGCCGCCCTCGGGCTCAGCCGCGAGGAGATCGAGGAGCTCGCCGTCCCGTCCTACGGGCTCGACGAGGTCGGGCACACCCGGCGCGTCCTCGGCGAGACCACCGCCCTCGTCGAGGTCCAGGGCACCCGTGCCGTACTGAGCTGGCGCAACGCCGCCGGAAAGGCCGTGAAGAGCGTGCCCGCGGCCGTGCGCCGCGACCACGCCGACGAGCTCAAAGAGCTGAAGGCCGCGGTCAAGGACATCGACAAGATGCTGTCGGCGCAGGCCGAGCGCCTGGACCGGCAGCTCCTCGCCCGGCGCACCTGGGCGTACGGCACCTGGCGCGAGCGCTACCTCGACCACCCGCTCGTGGGCACCCTGGCCCGCCGGCTGCTGTGGACCGTCGACGGCACCCCGGTCGGCTTCGCGGACGGCGAACTGCGCACCCTCACCGACGATCCGGTCACCGGCGGCGCGGAGGTCGCCCTGTGGCACCCGGTCGGCCGGGAGCCCGCCGAGGTCGTCGCCTGGCGGGACTGGCTGGAGCGGCACGAGATCACCCAGCCCTTCAAGCAGGCCCACCGCGAGGTGTACCTCCTCACCGACGCCGAGCGCGCCACGGGCACCTACTCCAACCGCTTCGCCGCCCACTTCGTGCGCCAGCACCAGTTCAACTCCCTGGCCGCCGTCAGGGGCTGGCGCAACAAGCTCCGCCTCTGCGTCGACGACGAGGCGCCCCCGGCCACCCGGGAGCTGCCCCAGTGGGGCCTGCGCGCCGAGTACTGGATCGAGGGCGACGGCCAGTACGGCGACGACACCACCGAGTCCGGCAGCTATCTGCGGCTGCGCACCGACCAGGTGCGCTTCTACCCGATCGACGCCCCCGAGAACTCGGCGCACTGCCACGGCGGCGAGTACCGCATGTGGCTGGGCCCCGACGAGAACCCGGTCGAGCCCCTGCCCCTCACCGAGATCCCGCCCCTCGTCCTGTCCGAGGTCCTGCGCGACGTCGATCTGTTCGTGGGGGTCGCGAGCGTCGGCAACGACCCGACCTGGCAGGACGGCGGCCCCGGCGGCCGCTTCCAGGAGTACTGGACGTCGTACGGCTTCGGCGACCTGACGGAGACCGCCCAGACCCGCCGCGCGCTCCTCGACCGGCTGATACCCCGTCTGGCGATAGCCGACCGCTGCACCCTGGAGGGGCGCTTCCTGCATGTGAAGGGCGAGCGCCACACGTACCGGATCCACCTGGGCTCGGGGAACATCCTGATGAGCCCGGACGACCGGTATCTGTGCATCGTGGCGAAGTCCGGGGCGGGCGAACCCCAGACCGGCTACCTGCCGTTCGAGGGCGACCGGATGCTGGCGGTGATCCTCAGCAAGGCGATGCTGCTGGCGGACGATCTGGCGATCACCGATCCCACGATCCTCAGCCAGCTGTGAGAACGCCTCGGGGCCCTGCTTCCGAAGTGACGGAAAACAGGGCCCCGAGGGTATGACCAGAAGATCAGAAGCGGCGCGTGATCAGCGCTCGCTTCACTTCCTGGATCGCCTTGGTGACCTCGATACCGCGCGGGCAGGCGTCCGTGCAGTTGAAGGTCGTACGGCAGCGCCACACGCCGTCGCGGTCGTTGAGGATCTCCAGCCGCTGCTCGCCGGCCTCGTCACGCGAGTCGAAGATGAAGCGGTGGGCGTTGACGATGGCCGCCGGACCGAAGTACTGGCCGTCGTTCCAGAAGACCGGGCACGACGAGGTGCAGGCCGCGCACAGGATGCACTTCGTGGTGTCGTCGAAGCGCTCGCGGTCCTCGGCCGACTGCAGACGCTCGCGGGTCGGCTCGTTCGTGTCCTTCGTGATGAGGAAGGGCATGACGTCGCGGTACGCCTGGAAGAACGGCTCCATGTCGACGACCAGGTCCTTGAGGACCGTCAGGCCCTTGATGGGCTCGACCGTGATCGGCTTCTCGGGGTTGAGGTCCTTGATCAGCGTCTTGCAGGCCAGACGGTTCTTGCCGTTGATCCGCATGGCGTCCGAGCCGCAGATGCCGTGGGCGCAGGAGCGGCGGAAGGTGAGGGTGCCGTCGACGTCCCACTTGATCTTGTGGAGGCCGTCGAGGACCCGCTCCTTGGGGTCGATCTCCAGCTGGAAGTCTTCCCAGGTCGACTCGTCCGAGATCTCCGGGTTGAAGCGGCGGATCCGGAAGGTGACCGTGATGTAGGGGGAGGCGGCGGACTCCGCCTCGACCTTGTCCAGAACGGGGGTTGCCATCAGTACTTACGCTCCATCGGCTGGTAGCGGGTCTGGACGACCGGCTTGTAGTCGAGACGGATCGACTCGGAGCCGTCGTCGCCCACCTCGCGGTACGCCATGGTGTGGCGCATGAAGTTGACGTCGTCGCGGTTCGGGTAGTCCTCGCGGTAGTGACCGCCGCGGGACTCCTTGCGGGCCAGTGCGGAGACGGCCATGACCTCGGCCAGGTCGAGCAGGTTGCCCAGCTCGACGGCCTCCAGCAGGTCGGTGTTGAACCGCTTGCCCTTGTCCTGGATCGACACGTTCCGGTAGCGCTCGCGCAGCTCGGCGATCTTCTCGACCGCCGTCTTGATCGTCTGCTCGGTGCGGAACACCATGACGTTGGCGTCCATGGTCTCCTGGAGCTCGCGGCGCAGCGTCGCCACCCGCTCGGTGCCCGTGGAGGTGCGCAGATGCTCGATCTGCGCGACGACCTGGGACTCCGGGTTCTCCGGGAGCTCGACGAAGTCCGCCTTCTGGCTGTACTCCGCCGCCGCGATGCCCGCCCTGCGGCCGAACACGTTGATGTCGAGCAGGGAGTTCGTGCCGAGGCGGTTCGCGCCGTGCACCGAGACGCAGGCGACCTCGCCGGCCGCGTACAGGCCCGGGACGACGGTGGTGTTGTCCGACAGGACCTCACCCTCGACGTTGGTCGGGATGCCGCCCATGGCGTAGTGCGCGGTGGGCTGGATCGGGATCGGGTCCGTGTAGGGCTCGATGCCGAGGTAGGTGCGCGCGAACTCGGTGATGTCGGGCAGCTTGGCGTCGAGCTGCTCCGGCGGGAGGTGGGTGAGGTCGAGGTAGACGTGGTCGCCCTCGGGACCGCAGCCGCGGCCCTCCCGGATCTCCGTGTAGATGGAGCGCGAGACGACGTCACGGGACGCGAGGTCCTTCATGACCGGCGCGTACTTCTCCATGAAGCGCTCGCCGTCCTTGTTGCGAAGGATGCCGCCCTCACCGCGGGCGCCCTCCGTCAGCAGGATGCCCATGCGCCAGATGCCGGTCGGGTGGAACTGGAAGAACTCCATGTCCTCCAGCGGCAGACCACGGCGGTAGACGGCCGCCTGGCCGTCACCGGTCAGGGTGTGCGCGTTGGAGGTCACCTTGAAGAACTTGCCGGTGCCGCCGGACGCGTAGATCACGGCCTTCGCCTGGAAGATGTGGATCTCGCCGGTGGCCAGCTCGTACGCGACCACACCGGCGGACTTCTTGACGCCGTCGACCTCGGTGATCAGCTGGTCGAGGACGTAGAACTCGTTGAAGAACTCCACGCCCTCCTTCACGCAGTTCTGGTACAGCGTCTGGAGGATCATGTGGCCGGTGCGGTCGGCCGCGTAGCAGGACCGGCGGACCGGGGCCTCGCCGTGGTTGCGGCTGTGACCGCCGAAGCGGCGCTGGTCGATGGTGCCGTCCGGGGTCCGGTTGAACGGCAGGCCCATCTTCTCCAGGTCGAGGACGGAGTCGATGGCCTCCTTCGCCAGGATCTCGGCGGCGTCCTGGTCGACCAGGTAGTCACCGCCCTTGACCGTGTCGAAGGTGTGCCACTCCCAGTTGTCCTCCTCCACGTTGGCCAGCGCGGCGGCCATGCCGCCCTGCGCGGCGCCCGTGTGGGAGCGGGTGGGGTAGAGCTTGGTCAGCACGGCGGTGCGGCTGCGCTTCGTCGACTCGATGGCGGCGCGCATGCCGGCGCCGCCGGCGCCGACGATGACGGTGTCGTACTTGTGGATCTTCATGGTGGTTGCCTCAGCCCCGTGCCTAGCGGATGTTCGGGTCGAAGGTGAAGATCACCAGCGTGCCCAGCAGGATGGTGAACACCGTGGCGGTGTAGAGCAGGCCCTTGAGCCACAGCCGGGTGTTCGCGCGCTCCGCGTAGTCGTTGATGACCGTGCGCAGGCCGTTGGCGCCGTGGAGCATGGCCAGCCACAGCATCAGCAGGTCCCAGACCTGCCAGAACGGCGAGGCCCAGCGGCCGGCCACGAAGGCGAAGCCGATCTTGGAGACGCCGCCGTCCAGCACGAGCTGGATGAGCAGGTGGCCCAGGACCAGGACGACCAGCACGATGCCGGACAGGCGCATGAACAGCCAGCCGTACATCTCGAAGTTGCCACGCGTGGACTTCGGGGTCTTCTTGGTGCGGGCCCGCGGGGCCTCGATGAGGGGCGCCGGGTTGTCGACGTCGAAAAGGGGAGCGCCCTCGACGGGGCCGATCCCGGAAGCGGTGGTTTCAGCAGTGGACATCGACGTCAGCTCCCGAACAGTTCACGAGCGGCGTGGCCGAGGACGGGGTAGATCGCCCCGATCATCAGCACGACCCAGATGCCGACGACGGACCAGAGCATCTGCTTCTGGTAGCGCGGGCCCTTCGACCAGAAGTCGACGGCGATGACGCGCAGGCCGTTGAGCGCGTGGAAGAGGATGGCCGCGACGAGGCCATACTCCAGCAGCCCGACGATCGGGGTCTTGTACGTGGCTACGACCTTGTCGTAGTCCTCGGGGGACACGCGAACGAGAGCGGTGTCCAGCACGTGAACGAACAGGAAGAAGAAGATGAGGACGCCGGTGACTCGATGAGCCACCCAGGACCACATTCCTTCCCGGCCGCGGTACAGCGTTCCAGCCGGCACGGAAGAACCCTCCGGGAGCGGGGATTAGGGCCGCGCCGGCTTGGGTGTCGGTCGGGCCCGGCCGGGTACGGTCCACCGGCCCCCAGCATCGTAGCGACGTGTGCGCGTGGCGCTTACACGGGGCCTGCCGGTGTGATCAAACTGGCACGCAAAGGGGCACGTACGGGCTATTGGCGGGCGCGTCATGACGGGGGATCATGTCTTATTCGCCGGATGAGGGACCATTTGTTCCGAGTGCTGGGTTCCTTGCGCCCCGGAGGCGGGCGGCCAGCCTTCCCTTGGCCAGATTCCGCAGTTCCTCCGCCGTGACGACCCGTTCTTCCTCCGGATCGTTTGTCAATCGTGACCGGATGCCTTCGAGTACACGGTCGGGCGTTTCGTCCCGGGCCACTTCGTCCAGACAGATGACGAACGCATGTCCGAAGCGCGCCTCGTAGGCCGCGTGGGCCGCGCTCAGTGCAGTATGGGCTGCCGAGTAGGTCCCGTACGGCAGGGTCGGCAGGGTCTCGCTCGCCAGTGCCTCCGCGAGATCGCCCGGGGTCAGGTCGTACGCCGCCTCGTCGCAGGCGGCCAGCAGCGACTCCAGGTCGGGATAGGGGCGGTGGTCGGCGACGCGCCTGGCCCAGCGCAGGCTGCGCAGGCAGTCCAGGAGCAGCCGGCGGGCGTCGTCGGCGGGCGCGGTGTTGAACCCCTCCAGCAGATGCGCGGAGGGCGCGGTGCGGGTCTGTGCCGGGACGGTGGGTATGGCCACTCGGCCGGGGAGATGAGGAATGCGGTGCGCAGGCAGCGTGGGTCCTCGCGTCACGTGTGTGTCGGCAGGGGATGCTGAGAGAGATGTGACGACACCGTATCGAGAGTGGTCGGGTTCATGTCCGGCGGATGCCCGGTTTTCACCCGCACGGGAGAGTTTCGGAACGTGTGGTGGACAGCCGCGGCCTGCGAGTGGCCGTAGGTTGGCGTGGTGAGTCAGCACAGGCGCCGGGCGCCGCAGAAAGGCGTGGGCCAGCAGAAAGGCGTGGGCCGGCGCAGGCGCCGGGCGCCGAAGAAGGGGGCGGGCCGGCGGGCGCTGTGGATCGGGGCCGCGGTCACCGCGTTCGGCGCCGGGCTCGGAGTCTGGGCCTTCGGCGACGACGGGGCCCCCGCGGGCCGGGACTCCGGTGCCGCCTCCTCGGCCGGCCAGGCCGCGACCCCCAGCCCGTCGTCCACCCGGGTCTATCCCCTCTCCCAGGCCCCGCAGACCATCCCCGCGGTGCGCGACCACACCCCGGCGCGCGGCCCCGGCTGGCGGCCGCGGTCCGGCTACCGGGTGGTGGTCAGCGACCCCGAGCTGGCCGACGAGGGGCGGCTGATCGCCGGTGAGCTGGGGATGGCGTACGGGGGCGAGAAGGACGACGTGCGCGACGGGGACGTACGGCTGGCGCTGAACGACGACGAGGGCGCGGACCCGGAGTCGTACGCCATGACCGTGCGCGGCGGCCGGGTGACCATCAGCGGGCCCGCCGACGCGGGCGTCTTCTACGGCACCCGCACCCTCAAACAGGAGGTGCACGGCGGCGGTACGGCCCCGGAGGGCGTCGTGCACGACGAGCCGGCCAAGCCGCGGCGCGGGTTCATGCTGGACATCGCGCGCAAGCACTTCACCGCGGCCTGGATCGAGGACCGGGTGCGGGAACTGGGCGACCTGAAGTACAACGAGCTCGGGCTGCACTTCTCCGACGACCAGGGTTTCCGGATCGAGTCGGCGACCCATCCGGAGATCGTGTCCGCGCAGCATCTGACGAAGGCGGAGGTCGCGCGGATCGTCGCGCTCGCACAGAGCCGGCACATCACGGTCGTGCCGGAGATCGACTCGCCCGGCCACCTGGGCGCCGCCATCGCCGCCCACCCCGACCTCCAGCTGCGCAACGCGCAGGGCGTCGCCACCCGCGGCGCGATCGACATCGCGAAGGACGACTCCGCCGGCCTCGTCGACGATCTGCTCGGCGAGTACGCCGGCCTGTTCCCCGGCGGTCAGTGGCACCTCGGCGGCGACGAGTACCAGGCGCTGACGGCGTCGGACCCGGAGGCCGCCTATCCGCAGCTCGCCACCGCGGCCAGGGCGGCGTACGGCTCCTCCGGCACCGTCGCCGACCTCGCCACCGGCTGGCTCGGCGACCGCGCCGACACCGTCCGCCGCCACGACCGCACGATGCGGGTCTGGAACGACGGCTTCTTCCGCCACACGTCCGTGCAGCCCGCCAAGGACCTCCAGGTCGCCTACTGGACCGGCAAGGAGATCGGCGCCCGGCAGCCGGAGGAGTACCTGGACGCGGGCCGCAAGGTGCTCAACTACAACGACGAGTTCCTCTACTACGTGCTCGGCGAGCCGAACACCTTCGTCTACCCCACGGGCAAGCGGATCTACGAGCAGTGGAACCCACGCGTCCTGCGCAAGACGGCGGCCGTGCCGGCCAAGTACGACGACCAGATCCTCGGCGGTTCCTTCGCGGTCTGGTGCGACCTCGCGAACTCCCAGACCCAGGACCAGGTCGCGGCCGGTGTCCGGATGCCGCTGCGGGCGACCGTCCAGAAACTGTGGGACCCGGGCACCCCCGCCCTGACCTGGACGCAGTTCACGGCACTGGCGGCCCGGCTGGGGTGAGCCCGGGGTGCTGGTGCCGCGCTCCGGCCGGTGTTCGCTGCCGCGGGGACCGGCGGCTTCCGAGGTCTTTCCAGGTCCAGTGATTCTCAGTGATCTTTAAGTGACCCCTTGTGTTCCTGTGACTCCTGTGGTCCCTTTGGCTGAAAACCCTCTGCTTTTCGCTGCTCGACCGGATCGGCGGGCCGCCCCGCTGTGACACACCGGGGCGGTCGCACGCAGTAAGGGGAGATGCGGGCTCCGTAAGGAATGGTGCCTCGACAAGGGAGACGTGAATGAGCCTGGTGGACCTCATCGGTCAGGCCGACGACCGTGGGCTGACCGCGAGCGGGCTGGCTTGTTTGGATCGGTGTGTGCCGCTGCTGGGCGGTGACGACGAGGTTCTGCGGCCGCTGTGGGGCAGCCTGACGGAAGGCTCCGGCGGCGACTGGGGCGAGTCGCTGGAACAGGTGCGCGGCAAGCTCGTGGCGCCGGAGGAGTCCGAGGGGAACGAGGCCGCTCTCCTCGCCCACCGGATGCTGACCGCCGCCCCGGCCGGGCGGACCACCGCCGAGGTGCGGCAGTGGGCGGACGCCTGCTCGGTGGCCTCGCTGCAGATCCACCGGATCCTCGATCCGGTCGAGGACGCCTCCCCGGACGACGCTCTCGACCGCATCCGCGCGGGCGAGGCGCCCGCCGAGGGTTGTCTGGTGAGCGTGCCGCCGCTCGTCGCCGCCGAACTGCGCCGCCAGATCAGCGTCCTGGAACTGCTCGCCGAACACGGCGCGGGCGGACTGCGCCCGGCGCTGGACGTGTCCACGGAGGGGCGGCGGGTGCTGCGCGCGGTGGTGTCACGGCGGGCACGCGGCGCGCAGGGGGCCAGGGCCCGTTCCTGAGCGCGTCCTGTGTGCGTTGTGCGGGGAAGGTGGGGCGGTCCTGAGCCGGTTGCGCGATCGCCCCGGAAACCGGTGACGAAAAGGCCGGTGACCTCGCTCTTCTCGATGTGACGAGCTATCTGACGAGCCAGGTGACGACGGACGCCGCACTGCGGGGGACCAGACCCCGTGCGGCGAACCGGCCGGTGCGGTGGGCGGCGGACGTGGTGAGCGCCATGCGCGAGGGGGCGCGGCTGCGCCTCGACTACGGGGCACCGAGCCTGTGGCGGGTCGACCGGACGATCGAGGAGATCGGGCGCGAGGGCACCCCGTACGCCGCCGTGGAGGGGGTGCTGCGGGGCTTCGGCGCGTACGCGGGCGAGGTGATCGTCCGTCAGACCGGCGCGGAGTGGTGGGTGTCGGGCGGCGAGTACCTGATCCGCACCCCGGACGGCCGGCTGTGGGACCCGATCGACGAGGCCCGTCGCTGTTTCGCGGGCCAGGGTTCGCTGCGGCTGCTGTGCCAGGACGCGGCCGGGCGCGGCGCGGGCGGGTGAGCGGGTGAGCGGGTGAGCTGTGTGCGAGCGCGGGCGTGGGCGTGGGCCGGCCCGGCGCCCGGGCCGCCATCCGGTGCGCTGTGACACTTCCGCCAGGACAGACGCAGATGCCCGTGGAGCCACTTCACGCGGCGGCTCCGGCAGACGGGGCGGCCGTGGACCGCGGCCATGGACTCGGCATGGACGAGGACTGTCTTGGGCCAGGGAGGCGAATCCCGGCGCGCGCAGGCGTACGACGGGGAGCTGGGCGCGGCGGTCGCGCTGGCCCAGCAGGGCGACGAGAGCGCGTTCGCGGTGGCGTACCGGATCGTGCAGCCGGGGCTGCTCGGATATCTGCGCGGACTGGTCGGTGACGACGCCGAGGACGTCGCCGCCGACGCGTGGCTGGAGATCGCCCGCGACCTCGGGAGGTTCGCGGGGGACGGGGCGGGGTTCCGCGGCTGGACCGCGACCATCGCCCGGCACCGGGCGCTCGACCATCTGCGGCGGCGCCGGGTACGGCCCGTGGCGGCGGCCCTCGAACCGGACGTACTGGACCTGCCGGGCCCGCACAGCACCCACGACCAGGCCCTGGAGTCCCTCTCCACCGAGCGCGCCCTCGCCCTCATCCGCGCCCTGCCGCCCGACCAGGCCGAGGCCGTGCTGCTGCGGGTCGTCGTCGGTCTCGACGCTCCGGCCGCCGCCCGGATCCTCGGCAAGCGTCCCGGCGCGGTCCGTACCGCCGCACACCGCGGTCTGCGCCGGATCGCCCGTGAACTGGGCGTGGACGGCCCGGCGTCCGCAGGTGTGACGGATGACGGGCCCCGGACGCTGGGGGAGTCGACATGAGGGCATCCTGCGGGCCGCCCCGCGAAGACCCGGACGAGCGCGGGGACTACGGTGCGGTTCGCGGCGGCGACGGCGGCGCGGGCGCGGTGACGAAGGCGTGCGGCGGCGCGGGGCGGCGCGGGAACGGATCCGCGAGCCGGTGCGATCCGGCGCGCGGCGGCGCGGGGCGGGCCCGTGCGGCGTGGTGGCGGATCGACCGGTGAGGGGACGGAATGAGCCAAGTGGGGACGGGCGCCGGTACGGGCGGCGCCCCGGGTGACGACCTCCTGTCCGGCCGGGCCGCCCGCCTGACCGAACTGCTCGCCGCCGCGCTGCGCGAGGAGGAGAGCGACGCCGAGTCGGAGAAACGCGCCGTCGCCGCCTTTCTCGCCGTACGCGACCTGACGGCGCCGCCGGGGCGGACCAGGCGGCGGGACGACTGGCGGCCCCGGCCGCCGCGTTGAGCGGTCACCGCCCTGTACGACTCACGGACTTGGGCCGTCACGGCCCTGAGCGGCCACCGCTGCGGGCAATCGCTTTCCACGCGCACCGGGCGGCCCAGGGGTCCCGGATCTGCCGCCAAGGCAACGGCCGGGGCCGCCACCCCCCACAGGAGAGGCCCCGGCCGTCGCGCGGCACGGGCCGCGCGGCGGCCCGTATCTCCTACAGCGCCGAGAGTGCGTTTTCTGTCACACCCACTGAGTCACGAGTTAGTTGCATGTTCTACCGACGTGGACGAGCAGCGGTTTCACGCCGTAACGTGCCTTTCGCGCCGTACCGCTGACAGCGGCGGACTGCCTGACCATCACGGGGCCTGTGACCGTAACCATCGACGGCCATCGATCGAGCAACCACGACGGCGAGAACCCGGCCCGCGAGAGCGGTGTCGGCCGAGGCGCAAAAGGGGCGCGGTGCTGGGGGACGACGCGGAGCTGACGGCCGCGGTGCTTGCGGCGCAGGACGGGGACGAGACCGCGTTCCGGACTGTGTACCGCACGGTGCACCCCCGGCTGCTCGGATACGTAAGGACACTGGTCGGCGACCTCGACGCCGAGGACGTCGCCTCCGAGGCGTGGCTCCAGATCGCCCGCGACCTGGAGCGGTTCACCGGCGACGCGGACCGCTTCCGCGGCTGGGCCGCCCGGATAGCGCGCAACCGGGCCCTGGACCACATACGGATGCGCGGACGCCGTCCCGCGATAGGCGGCGACGAGACCGAACTGACCGCGAAGGCCGCCGCGTCCGACACCGCGGGCGAGGCCATGGAAGCCCTGGCCACCGGTCGCGCCTTCTCCCTCATCGCCCGGCTGCCGCAGGACCAGGCCGAGGCGGTCGTCCTGCGGGTGGTCGTGGGCCTCGACGCCAAGAGCGCCGCCGAGACGCTGGGCAAGCGGCCGGGGGCCGTCCGTACGGCCGCGCACCGCGGTCTGAAGCGGCTCGCCGAACTCCTCGGCTCCGATCCGGAATCGGCCGGCGGGCTCGACGCCCTGCCGTCCCAGCGAGAACCGCGCGCCCGCGCGGTGACGTCCGCCGGTGTGACGCATCCACGCGTGCGGACGCAGAAGGACATGTGATGGCCGACGAGCAGTACAGGTGGCTGGACCGCGAAACGGCGGAGCGCTTGCTGCGCGGGGAGCCGCCGGCCCCCGCTGTCGACGCCACGGCCCGGGACCGGGCCGAACAGCTCGCCGAGGCCCTCGGCGCACTGTCCACGGCGGCAGCCGCGCCGGACAGCACCGAACTGCCCGGAGAAGACGCCGCGGTGGCCGCTTTCCGGGCCGCGCGCGGCGCCCGCGCGGCCGAGCGGCCGGCCGTGGGCCGCCGTGGCCGCGCCGCTGCCTCCCGCTCCGCGGACACCGCACTCGTCCGCCTCGGCCGCGCGGCTCCGGCGGCCGGCCGTTTCCACTGGGGCCGCCCGGTCCGCCTGGGGCTGTCCGCCGCGCTGGCCGCCGGCATGGTCGGCGGGGTCGCCATGGCGGCCGGAACCGGAGTCCTGCCCGCACCGTTCGGCGGTGCCGAACACGGCCCGGCCGCCTCCGTCTCGGCCGCCCCGAGCCCGAACGGCACGCGCGTCCCGCCCGTGCCGGGCGACATCATGGGCGGCACCAGCGGAGTGGCGACCCCCGGCGGCCGTACGAGCGCTTCGCCCGGCGGTACGACCCGGGGCGCCGGCGACGGCGCCACCGCCGGTGACGGCGGCAAGGACGACCGCGCCGCCGCCGGCTCCCGTTCCGGCCCGGGTTCCGGCTCCGCGTGGAGCGGTGCCGCCGCGGCCTGCCGGGACATGCGCGCCGGCCGGGAGCTGGCCGGCGAGCGCAGACGCGCCCTGGAGAAGGCCGCGGGCGGTTCCCCGCGCGTGTGGAAGTACTGCAGGGCGCTCCTCAGCGACTCCCTGAACAGCGGTCAGGACGGCGACACCGAAGGCGGACAGGGCTCCGCGGACGGCTCGGACGGCACGGCCCGCGACGGCTCCGGTGAGCAGGGCGACAAGGGCGACAAGGGCGACAAGGACGGCCGGGGCGAGGTTGGCGGCAGCCGGGGCACGGTCCGCGGCGGCGGTGACGGCCTTCGCGAGGGCGCCCTCGGCCTGCTGACGCCGTCCCTGTCGCAGACCCTCGCCCACGGCTCGTGGAAGAGCCCGAAGAACGCGAAGAGCCCGAAGAGCCTGAAGAGCCCGCAGAACCTGAAGGGCGTGAAGGGCGCGAAGAACGCCGGCTGCCCGCGCGCCTCCTCGCGCACCCGGGCGCACTTCGCCGTCTGAGCCGGGCCGCGTCCCCGCTCCCGGAACAGCCCGCTGACCTGCGGTTTTGTCTCGCGCTCAAGTTTTTCGGCAACAGGTGTGACATTTTCGGCGGCCCTGACGCAGTGATAAGTGAGCCGACTGGTCATCGGCCGTCGCACGGAGCCGGGGTTCCCCCCGTACCTACGGCACGTGCACCTGGCGCGGGCGGGACACGTTCCCCCGGTCCCGCCCGCGCCCCGAATCCTCTTCTTCCGCGCCCCGCGCCGTCACCAGTACACGACGACCTTGTCGCCATTTCTCACCTGCGCGAACAGCCGGGCGATCGCCGTCTCGTCGCGCACGTTCACACAGCCGTGCGAAGCACCGGCGTACCCGCGGGCCGCGAAGTCGTAGGAGTAGTGCACGGCTTGTCCGCCGCTGAAGAACATGGCGTACGGCATCGGGGAGTCGTAGAGCGTCGACACATGATGGCGGGACTTCCAGTAGACGTGGAACACGCCTTCCCGGGTGGGGGTGTACTGGGAGCCGAACCGGACCGACATCGTCGAGACCGTCCGTCCGTCGATCATCCAGCGCAGGGTGCGGCTCGACTTGCTCACGCACAGCACCCGGCCGGTCAGACAGCGCGGGTCCGGCGCGGCGGCCGGCTGCCCGCCCATCAGGTAGAGCTCCCACCGGCCGGGTTCATGGGTCATGTCCCGCAGCCGCCGCCAGGTGACGGTGTCCACGCGGCCGGTCCGGGGCAGCCCGCGCTTGCCCTGGAAGCCCCGGACGGCCTCCTCGGTGAGATCGTCGTACGTCCCCGTCGGTCCGTCGTAGAGCCAGGCGACCTGGCGCAGCCGCGCCTGGAGTTCACGGACGGCCGGTCCGCTGTCCCCGCGCTCCCAGAGCACCGCGGGGGCGACGGCGGGAGTGCTCGGTCCCGGGGCCGGCCGGCTGCCGGAGCCGGCGGGCGTAGGGGAGGCGCCCGGTGTGCCGGTGGCTCCGCCGGCGCCCGCCGTGCCGGTGACGCTGATGTGGACGGGGGAGCGGTGCTTGCCGTCCCCGTCCGTGGGCTGCACGGTGCAGCCGCACACCGCCGCCAGCGCGGTCAGGGCCGCCGCGGCGACCACGGCGGACCGGACGGCTCCGGTGGACCCGGTGGCGAAACGTCTCTTCCGTTCCGCGGTGCCGCGCCCGCCCATGGTCCTCAAGCTCCCCGAGCTCCTCATACCCGTACAACGCATCACGGCCCCCGTCGTCTCACTGGCCCCCGCGCCGCCCGCCCCGCGCGGCGCGCGGAGGGCGCACGGTGTCACCGAAGATGCTCCCCGCGGATGACGGCACACGAACGGCACGGCATGGTGGATTCCATGGCACGTGACTCGGAGTCCGGACTGCCCATCGAACCCGTCTACGGACCGGAGACGGCGACGGGCCGGGATCCCGCGCGGCAGCTGGGCGATCCGGGGTCGTACCCCTACACCCGCGGCGTCTACCCGTCGATGTACACCGGCCGGCCCTGGACGATGCGCCAGTACGCGGGGTTCGGCACGGCGACCGAGTCCAACGCCCGCTACAAACAGCTGATCGCGAACGGTACGACGGGACTGTCGGTGGCGTTCGACCTGCCCACCCAGATGGGCCACGACTCCGACGCGCCGATCGCGCACGGCGAGGTCGGCAAGGTGGGCGTGGCCATCGACTCGGTGGACGACATGCGGGTGCTGTTCGACGGGATCCCGCTGGACACGGTGTCGACGTCGATGACCATCAACGCGCCCGCGGCGCTGCTGCTGCTCCTGTACGAACTGGTCGCCGAGGAACAGGGCGTCGGCGCGGACCGGCTGACCGGCACGATCCAGAACGACGTGCTGAAGGAGTACATCGCGCGCGGGACGTACATCTTCCCGCCGAAGCCCTCGCTGCGGCTGACCGCGGACATCTTCGCGTACTGCCGGGCCGGGATCCCGAAGTGGAACACGATCTCGATCTCCGGCTACCACATGGCCGAGGCGGGCGCCTCGCCCGCGCAGGAGATCGCGTTCACCCTCGCGGACGGCATCGAGTACGTCCGCACGGCGCTCGCGGCCGGCATGGACGTCGACGACTTCGCGCCCCGGCTGTCCTTCTTCTTCGTGGCCCGTACGACGATCCTGGAGGAGGTGGCGAAGTTCCGCGCCGCCCGCCGCGTCTGGGCCCGGGTCATGCGGGAGGAGTTCGGCGCGAAGGACCCCAGGTCGCTGATGCTGCGTTTCCACACGCAGACCGCGGGGGTGCAGCTGACGGCGCAGCAGCCGGAGGTGAACCTGGTCCGGGTCGCGGTCCAGGGCCTGGCGGCGGTGCTGGGCGGCACCCAGTCCCTGCACACCAACTCCTTCGACGAGGCGATCGCGCTGCCCACGGAGAAGAGCGCGCGCCTCGCCCTGCGCACCCAGCAGGTGCTGGCCCACGAGACGGACGTGACCGCGACGGTGGACCCGTTCGCGGGGTCGTACGCCGTCGAGCGGATGACGGACGACCTGGAGGGGGCGGTGCTGGAGCTGATGCGCAGGGTCGAGGAGCTCGGCGGGGCGGTCGCGGCGATTGAGCACGGCTTCCAGAAGGGCGAGATCGAACGCAACGCCTACCGGATCGCGCAGGAGACGGACGCGGGCGAACGCGTGGTGGTCGGCGTCAACCGTTTCCGGCTCGACGAGGAGGAGCCGTACGAGCCGCTGCGCGTCGACCCGGCCATCGAGGCCCGGCAGACCGAACGCCTCGCCCGGCTCCGCGCCGAGCGCGACCAGGGCGCGGTCGACACCGCCCTGGCCGCCCTGAAGAAGGCCGCCGAGGGCACGGACAACGTCCTGTACCCGATGAAGGACGCTCTGCGCGCCCGCGCGACGGTCGGCGAGGTCTGCAACGCACTGCGCGGGATCTGGGGCACGTACGTACCGTCGGACACCTTCTGAGTGCGCGGCCGGAGCGGCCCGGTGCCCGGGTCCGTCGGGGTCCTGTCCGACCTCCCGGTGGGCACCCTCCTCGACGGTGACTGACCCGCGAGACGCCTGGACACGATGTCGTACCCCCGTGCGACACTCCCTCTCATGCTTGGTGTTATCGACCTTCCCACCTATCTCGCGGGCCTTGTCCTGATCGTCCTGCTGCCGGGGCCGAACTCGCTGTACGTGCTGTCCGTCGCCGCCCGCCGGGGCGTGCGGACCGGGTATACCGCCGCCGCGGGTGTGTGGTGCGGGGACACCGTGCTGATGACCCTGTCGGCCGCCGGTGTGGCGTCGCTGCTCCAGGCGAACGCCGTGCTGTTCAGCATCGTGAAGTACGCCGGTGCGGGCTATCTGACCTGGCTGGCGATCGGGATGCTGCGCGCCGCGCGGGCGATGTGGCGGGCCCGGCGGGACCCGGTCGCCCAGAGCGCGCAGCCCGAGGCGGTGGCGGGGGAGCGGCCGTTCCGACGGGCGTTGGTGATCAGCCTGTTCAACCCGAAGGCGATCCTGTTCTTCGTCGCCTTCTTCGTGCAGTTCGTCGACCCGGGCTATGCCTACCCGGCTCTGTCGTTCGTCGTGCTCGGGGCCTTCGCCCAGCTCGCGAGCGTCCTCTACCTGACCGCGCTGATCTTCAGCGGTACGCGCCTCGCGGAGGCCTTCCGCCGTCGCCGGCGGCTCTCCGCGGGCGCCACGACCGCCGCGGGCGCGCTCTTCCTCGGCTTCGCCGTCAAACTCACGCTCGCCAGCGCGTAGCCGAGCGACGCCGCGCGCGTAGCCGAGCGACGTCCGGCGCGCAGCCGAGCGATGCCCGGCGCGTAGCTAGGCGACGCTCAGGCCCACCTGGGCCGCGTACTCCCGCAGGCCCCTTGTGCCGGTGCCCGCCCAGCCCACGTACCCGTCGGGGCGGACCAGGAAGACCCCGGTCCCGTACCGTTCGTCGGACCCGATCCGCGCGGTGCGGACACCGGGGAGCGCCGGGGGCTCCGCGTCCGTGCCGACGGCCAGCAGTGTCCAGTGCGGTCCCCGGAACACGTCGAAGAGACGTACGCCGTCCACGGCCGCGTCGGGGGCGCGGTCGCCCGCCCGCACCGCCTCCTCCGGCAGGTCGCCACGGGTCTCCACGGCGAGGGCGGAGCCGCGGTAGCCGAGGCCGAGCTGACGGGTCTCCCTGCCGCGGCGGGCCTCGCCCCGGTGGATCTTCGTAGAGAGGCCGAGCATCCCGGCGGCGATGGGCAGGCGTTCCTCCTCGTAGGTGTCGAGGAGGGCCTCGGGTGCCTCGCCGCTCAGCACCGCGCCGAGCTTCCAGCCCAGGTTGTAGGCGTCCTGGACGCTGGTGTTGAGGCCCTGCCCGCCGGCCGGTGAGTGGATGTGCGCCGCGTCCCCGGCGAGGAAGACCCGCCCGGAGCGGAGGCGGTCCGCCAGTGCCGCGCGCGGCCGGAACTCCGAGACCCAGCTCATCCCGGTCACCGCGTCGGCGGCCAGATGCGAACGGGCGGCGAACACCTTGCGTACGCCGTCGGGGGAGCTGTCGACCGTGGTTCCGGCCGGGAACCCGGCGACGATCTGGAAGTACTCCGTGCCCGCGAGCGGGCAGACGGCCATGAAGCCGTCACCGTCCCCGCGCGGCGGGAAGAGATGCCAGTGGTCGCGGTCCAGGCCGCTGATCCGGGCGTCCGCCACCAGGATCGGGTCCGGGTCGACGACGCCCGAGCCGTCGGCCCCGGCCCCGGTCATACCGATGCCCACGGCCCGGCGCACGGCCGAGCGGCCGCCGTCCGCGGCGACCACGTACCGCGCGCGGACGGTCCCCGCCCCCTCGTCCGAGGCGAAGTGCACGGTCAGCCCGTCTTCGTCCTGGTGGAGCGCGGTCACCTCCCGGCCGAAGGCGACCCGCCCGCCGAGCTCCGTCAGCCGGGCGTGCAGGATCTCCTGGGTGCGCCACTGGGGCACCATCCACGGCTCGCTGAACGGGGAGCCCGCCTCGCCGTCCTCGGCCGGGTCGAACATCGCCCGCTCGGCCACCCGCCTGCCGTCCTGCCAGATCAGCCCGACCGGATAGTCGCCGCCCGCCGCGCGGATCCCGTCGAGGACGCCGAGGTCGTCGAGGACCTCCATGGTGCGCGGCTGGATGCCCTTGCCGCGCGATCCCGGTGCGAGCCCCGCGCCCCGCTCCACGACGAGCGCGTCCACGCCGCGCCGGGCGAGGTCGATGCCCAGCGTGAGACCGGTGGGTCCCGCGCCGACGATCAGAACGTCCGTGTCCACTGCCGTCACCGCTCCTTAACGTTGTTAAGTTCCATGTTCGCGAGCATGCCCTTAACGGCGTTAAACTGTCAAGCGTGGTTACCCAGAGATCCCAGCGGTCGCCCAGGCTGGACAAGAAGCAGGTCGTCGAGGCGGCGCTGCGGCTGCTCAACGAGACGGGCCTCGACGGCCTCACCCTGCGGGCCATCGCCAAGGAGCTGGACGTCCAGGCGCCGGCGCTCTACTGGCATTTCAAGAACAAGCAGGAACTGCTCGACGAGATGGCCACGGAGATGTACCGCCGGATGGTCCAGGAGCCCGGGCAGGCGCCGGACACCGACTGGCGGGAGCGGCTGCTCACGGCCAACCGCGGACTGCGCGCCGCCCTGCTGAGCTACCGCGACGGCGCCAAGGTCTTCAGCGGCTCACGCTTCACGGGCACCCTGCACGCCGTCGAGATGGAGCGGACCCTGACGCTCTTCACCGAGGCGGGATTCACCCTCGCCCAGGCGGTCCGCGCGACGTCCACCACGTACCTGTACACCATCGGGTTCGTCACCGAGGAGCAGGGCGTCCAGCCCCTGCCGGGCGAGCGCCGCGAGGGCTACGACGTGACGGAACGCGCCCGCCTGATGGCCGACTTCCCACTGTCGGCACAGGCGGGCGCGCTGATCTTCGAGGACTACGACCGGAACTTCGAGGAAGGCCTGGCCGTGATCGTGGCGGGCATCGGGGCCCGGTTCGGGATCGGGTGAGGCCGGTGGTCGGTGCTGCGGGAAAGGGAGGGCGTGTAGCTACCTTGCGTTCACCTGATAGTGGTCAAGGGGTTGATGTCCGGCATCGAACATCTCTTACGGTCGCTGGGGTCTGCCCCAGAGAGAGCCCAGGTGTCCGCGTGCCTCAGCACCCCCCAAAACTGTCCGTGATCGTCCCTTGTTTCAATATCGAGGCGTACGTTCCGGAGACCGTGGCCAGCCTCGTCAACAACGCTGACGACTCGTTCGAGGTCCTGTTCGTCGAGGACCGGTCGACCAAGGACCAGACCTACGAGGCGCTGCTGGCCCTGACGAAGCGGCTGAAGAACAGCAGGGTGATCCGGCACGAGCAGAACGGCGGACTGGCCACCGCGCGCAATACCGGGATCGACGCCGCCGAGGGCCGCTACCTCACCTTCCTGGACGGCGACGACTGGCTCGCCCCCGGCTATCTGAGCGACCTCGTGCACCAGATCGAACGGCACGACGTCGACTTCGTGCGCACCGACCACGTCCAGGTCTTCGGTGTCGAACGGCAGATCCACCGGGCCCCCGAAGGCCGCCGGCACACCCCGCTCGACCCGCGCAGCTCCATCCTCCCCGTCGACGACACGACGATGGTCGACTACCCGTACGCCTGGGCCGGCGTCTACCACCGCCGGCTGCTGGACAAGGGCCTGCTGCGCTTCCACGACGGGCTGCGCACCGCCGAGGACCGCCCCTGGATCTGGGACCTGCACCGCAGGGCCGAGTCCTACGCCGTCGCCAGCCTGCGCGGGGTCTTCTACCGCCGGGGCATCGCCAGCTCGCTGACCCAGATCGGCGACGTCCGACAGCTGGACTTCTTCCGCTCCTTCGACCTCGTCCTGGCCGAGCTCGCCGACGACCCCGAGGCCGCCCGGCTGCGGAAGAAGGCGCTGCGCAACTACTGCGTCGTCATCGCCCACCAGCTGCTGGACCGGGGCCGGTTCGAGCGCAGCGTGCACGCCAAGCTGCGCCAGCTGGCGGCCGAGGCGCTGGGCCGGATGACGGAGGCGGAACTGAACGAGGCACTCGTCGGAATGGGCGAGGAACGCGTCCACACGCTGCGGCGCATTCGCGGCGGTATGAAGGGAGTCGCGGCATGAGCGGCAGGACACAGATCTTCTTCTCGGCCACGCAGTACGCCGCCGCCACCGTCACCGCGGCCATCCGCGCCGGCCTCTTCGGCCCGCGCGCCGCCCACCGGCGCATCCTGGTCGTCAGCAACACCGCCGCCGTGCCCGAGGTCGGCACCCCGCTGGACCGGATGGCCGGGTTCGAGAAGCTGCGCCCCGAGTTCGACGAGGTGCGCTCCTGGAACGAGTTCATCGCCCCGCACCACCCGGCCGGCTGGTCGCCCCGCGCCCAGGACGCCCAGCTGTGGGAGAAGGCCGTACGCCTGGCCTGGAACCTCGGGGACGAGGAGGTCGAGATCGCCTGCGAGTCCATCCAGGCCAACCCCTCCCGTGCGGTCGCCGACATCTTCGCCGACAGCCCGATCCACGTGTACGCGGACGGCCTGATGAGCTACGGGCCCACCCGCAACCGCATCCCGCACGGCATGAACAGCCGGATCGCCCGGGTGCTCCACCTCGACCTCATACCCGGGCTGCGCCCGATGCTGCTGTCCGAGTACGGCGTCGAGCCCGAGCCGATCCCCAACGAGGCCATCGTCGACGTACTCGCCCAGATAGGCGAGGACGGCGCCGGCATCCTCGCCGAGCGGCTGCCCGCGGGCGAGCGCCCGACGGCCGTGCTGCTCGGCCAGTACCTCTCCGCGATCGACCTGATCAGCCAGGACGAGGAAGAGGCGCTGCACGTCCGGATGCTGCGGGCCGCCGTCCGCGCGGGCCACGAGAACGTCCTGTTCAAGCCGCACCCCAGCGCGCCCGCCGTCTACGGCAGGTCCCTGGAGACGGTGGCGGACGAGCTCGGTGTGCGGCTCTCGGTCCTCGACGAGCCCGTGCTGGCCGAGACCGTCTTCGCCTTCCTGAAGCCGCAGCTCGTCATCGGCTGTTTCTCCACGGCCCTGATGACCGCCGCCGCCTTCTACGGCATCCCCGTCGCCCGGGTCGGCACGGAGCTCCTCCTCGAACGCATCACGCCGTACGAGAACAGCAACCGCGTCCCGCTCACCATCATCGACGCGGCCCTGCCCGACGCGGAGCGTGAGACCCTCGGCGCCCCGCTCGAACTGGCCGCGCTGAGCGAGCGCCTCGCCCCGCTGGTGCACACCGTCGGCTACTGCATGCAGTCCCGCAAGTACCCCGGCCTGCACGAGGAGGCGGCCGCCTGGCTGACCGCCAACCTCGCTGAGCACCAGCGGTACTTCAAGAAGCGCCGGCTGACCACGCTGCGCCTGCCCGGCGGCAGCCCGGTCCGGGCGGAGGCGCTGCGCCGCAACCCGACCGTGCGCAGGGTCGTACGGCGGATCCGGGCGGCCCAGTCGTCCTGACGCACCCGGCGCACCGGACACAGCGAAGGGCCGGGCCCCGTTCCTCCTCAGGAACGGGGCCCGGCCCTTCTCGCGCGGTGCGCCCGGGTCACTTGCCGAGCTGCGGGCGCCGTACCACCAGTGCCCGCTTCAGCCGAGGCCCGAACGGCTTCTCCACGAGCCGGTGGATCAGCCAGGCGATGCACAGCAGGCTCGTCACGCTGATGACGATCGTCGCGTAGGGCGGCAGGCCGAGGTCGCGGTTCAGCACCCGGACGAAGAACCAGCCCAGGTGCTCGTGGATCAGGTAGAAGGGGTAGGTCAGCGCCCCCGCGACGGTCAGCCAGCGCCAGTTCGCCCAGCGGGTCCAGCCCACCGCCACCACCGCCACCGCGGCGAAGGCGAGGAAGACGATCGCCTGGATGACGTACGGGTTGCGGTGGAAGTCGCCCTGCATGCCCGGGTGCCACAGGGCGGTCACCGAGTAGCGCTGGCCGAGCAGGAACGACATGATCACGATGCCCCACAGCAGCAGGTCGCTGCCGTAGCGGTGGATCAGGTAGAGCGCCAGGCCGCCGATGAAGAAGGGGGCGTGGTCGCGCATCACCAGTTCGTCGGTGAGCGGCATGTCGGCGACCCGGGCGAAGACGCCGGCCAGGATCCACAGGGCGCAGAACAGCACCACCCGGCGGTAGGTGACGCCCCGCCAGACCACGAACAGGGCGAACATCGCGTAGAAGCGGACCTCGACCCAGAGCGTCCAGTCGACGCCCAGCACCCGGTTCACACCCATCGGCTGCTGGAGCATCGTGAGGTTGACCAGGATCTCGTCGGACCGCAGCGGGTGGACGACGGCGGGCAGGACGCAGGCCGCCGCGGTGATCAGCACGATCGCCACCCAGTACGCGGGGTAAAGCCGGGCGACCCGGGAGCGGAAGAAGTCGCCCAGGGAGCGGCCCCAGCTGCTCATGCAGATCACGAAGCCGCTGATGACGAAGAAGAACTGCACACCCAGGCTGCCGTAGGTCGCGGCCAGGGACAGGGTCGGGAACTTCAGGCCGGGCGACTGGTGCCAGGACTCGGCGATGGGGCCGTTCTTGCCCGCGAAGTGGTACATGCACACCATCAGCGCGGCCAGCAGCCGCAGCCCGTCCAGTGCGCGCAGCCGGTCGCCGGCGCGCGGGCGGGGTGCGGCGGCGGGGGCCTTCTCGGGGTCCCGCACTCGCACGGTGGGCGCCGGCGCCGGGCTCGTGGGGGCCAGGGCCTGGTCAGCCGCATTCATCCTGGGGCCTTTCTCGGCAGGGTCGTGTCCATCGTCGAAGTGGTCGTCGATGACCGGACGGTACGAAGTACTGACGTATGACAGGGGATTCAGCGCTGACGCCGAGGCATCGGATATATGTCGCACAGATGAATGAACAGGCGTCAGGTTGACGCCCGGGTTAAGGGAAAGCGCGCCGCCCCCGACCCTGTGGAGGAACGGGGGTGACGCGGTGGAACGGTGTGTGGAGTGCTTGCCTCCGGGGCAGTGGACGGGTCCGGCCGGGCGGGGTGACCGGCGCCGGGACGGCGCACCCCGGCCCGGGGTGCGCTCAGCGCCGGGACAGGGCCTTGGCCCGGCGCGCCAGGCGGCGCACGGTCGCGTTGCGCGGGATGAAGGCGAGCTGCGCGGGCACGGCGCCCGGCAGGGCCAGCGCGGTCAGCCGGCGACGCTTGAAGTAGCGCCAGGTGCGCGTGTTCAGGTGCCGGGAGAGATAGTCCTCGGCCGCGCCGCGCAGTCCGGGGTAGATCTTGGGCTGCATGGCGAACCCGACCGCCTTGACCAGCGCCGCCAGCTGTTCCACCCGCTCCGGCGACGGCATCGTCCAGCTCTCCACCGCCGTCCGGTCGGCGAGGTCGGGCAGCAGCGCGTCGACCAGGGTGACCGGCACGCGGTTGCTGTTCTGGTAGGGCGTGAGCCGGGTCAGTACGTTGTCGGTGCCGGCGCGGGCCACCGGGATGCCGTACAGCCCCGCGGCCGTCAGCAGCGCGGTGGAGAAGCAGCCGACGACGAGCGCGGGCCGCATCCGCTGGAACGCCACCTCGGCGAGTACCGGCCGCTCCAGCAGCGTGAGTTCGGCGCCGAGCCGGGCCGCCTCGTCCTGGAGCAGCCGCGACCAGCGCGCGGGCGCGACCGGGTGCGGTTTGAACACCAGGCTGCGGTGCCCGAGCGCGACGGCGCCGCGGACCATGCCCAGGTGCAGCTGCTCCTCCTCGGCGTCGTCGAGGATGCCGAGCGCGCTGAGGTACTGGCCGAGCAGCAGCGCCGGCTGCCCGTCGACGTCCGGCAGCCCGGTCTCGTCCTGCGCCAGCTCGCCCAGCACCTTGAGGAACGCCTCGCCCGGCACCAGCTCGGGTGCGACGCCGAACTCGGTGAGCAGCAGCGGGGTCAGGCCCGGTACGAGATCGAGGTGCAGCAGCCGTTCGATCCGGGTGCCGACCAGCGGATCGATCTTGTCCCGGGTGGGGCCATAGCTTATGAGGCCGTCCGCGTAGACATCGACAGGGGCGCCGGTGAACAGCTGGCACACCGCGAGTGAGGGATTGACCTGCACGGACTCGACGGTCAGCCGGATCTCGTCGTCGCCGAGCCCCCACTGGAGCCGTACGTACCGCTCCCACATGGGGATGTCGTCGCCGCGCGGGCTCCAGCCGCTGGGGTGGAACGGCGCGATCGTCTCGTTCCAGGACAGCACCTGGTCGAAGCGTTCGGCGATCCGCGCGAAGCCCGGCATCTCGTCGACGGCGGGCGTGGTCTCGGGGTTGACCGCGTTGTTGGAGACGAGCAGCAGCCGCCGGTCGGTCGGTTCGAACAGCCCGGCGTCCAGCGCGGCGGCCAGGGTCGCGGCGCCGTACAGCGTGGACGCGCAGAAGATGCGGGTGGTGCGGGGCATCAGGCGGCCACCGTCCGGGCGGACACGGGCCTGCGGCGCAGTCGGCGCAGCCGGCTCGCGCGCTGGGCGTCCATCGTGTCCATCACTTCCGCGAGCACGTCCTGCGGCATTCGCTTCAGGGCGGCGGAGCTCAGGGAGCGCAATTTTCGAGCCACGGCGGGTTCGAACCTCTCGATTGATCCGAGATGATGAGCCATGATCGCGCAATAGGTGCGCACTGCTTTCGGCAGCAGCTTATCCGCCTCGGGATCGAGCGCCGTTTCTTCGATTACCTGATCGAACGCCCGGATGAAATCGAGCTGGCGTACATCGCCGATCTGGGTGAGCGAGGAGGCCACCCCGCGCCGGTAGAACACGCCCATCAGGTTCACCGCGGCGAAGGACTCCGCCTCCCGGTGCAGTTTCCAGATCCAGGGCCGGTCCTCGGCCGTGCGCAGTCCGTGGGTGAAGTGCAGCAGTCCCCGGTCGACGAGCCGGCGGTGGTAGATGCCCGCCCATGCGTACGCGTAGTCGACCGACGTGGACCGGTCCGCGGGCAGGATCGCCGCGCGGGGCTCCATCACCACGCCCCGCCGGCCGTGCGGCACCCGGTTCACGGTGCGTGCCCGGCCGGTGCACTGCACGTGGTCGGTGCGCAGGAAGTCGCAGTTCAGCTCGTCCATGGCGGCCACCAGACGTTCGTAGTAGCCGGGCGCGAGCCAGTCGTCGCCGTCCAGGAACGTCAGGTACTGCCCGCGCGCGCGGTCGATCCCGGTGTTGCGTGCGGTCGCCAGTCCCCCGTTCTGCTCGTGTCTGACGAGCACCGCCCCCGGCAGCTCGCGCTCCGCGCGCGCGAGGATGTCCGGTGTCCCGTCGCGCGAACAGTCGTCGACGAGAATGAATTCGAAGTCGTCACGAGTGTTCGCCCGCAGGCTTTTGAGAGTGTCCGGCGCGTATTGCTGCACGTTGTAGAACGGCACGATGACGGAGAGCTTGACCACGTCACCGACGTTAGAGGGCCGCCCGGCACCCGTCTTTACCGTTGGTTTGATGTCAGGTGAACTACGTGTGGCGAACCCGTGAACCAGACCTTCTCGAGTAGCCGGAGAGCCCGAAAACCCCATTCGTCGACGTGCTGTTAACCCTTTGTTGCTTTCGGGTTGGGCGGATCCTAGGAATGCCTTCCTACGGTCGACGACGTGCCAGCAAGTGCAACGAACACCCTGCGAGTCGCCGTACTCGCGGATTCCGACACCCGGTGGAAATGGGGCGCGCTCACCGCGAAGCGTACCGTTTCTGCCGAAGAGGGTGAAACGGACATCCGCCTGGACGGCTACCTTCTGCGGGGCCGAGCCACCCCCACCGCCCGTCAGCTCCAGGAGGTCGGCGTCCACGCCGACTCGCTCCGCGAGGTGACCGCCGCCGAGTTCCTGCGCGCGATGGGCGAGGAGTCCTACGACGTCCTCGTCCTCGCCCTGGTCGGCGGTGGTGTGCAGGCGATGCTGCACGGCCTGCGCCACGTCTGGGCCGACCGCGCCGAGCGTCCCGTCGTCGTCACCGGCTACGTCGGCGTCGTCTACGAGAAGCTCGCCGACGGCCTGCTGCTGCGCCACGGCGCCGATCTCGTCCTCGCCAACTCCCGGCAGGACGCGGACCGGTTCCGCGCGGTCTACGAGGGGGTCGGCGCCGACGCCACGTCCGTCACGGAGGTCGCGCTGCCGTTCCTCGGCGGAGCGCCGTACACCGGCGAGAACGACCCGTACACGGTCGTCTTCGCCGCACAGCCGTCCGTCCCGGCCAGCCGCAAGGACCGTGCGTACCTGCTGGAGCGGCTGATCCGGCACGCCCGCAAGCACCCCGAGCGCGAGGTGCTGCTGAAGCTGCGCTCCAAGCCGGGCGAGCACACCACGCACATCGAGGAGCTGCCGTACCAGAAGCTGGTGCAGAAGGCCGACCCGCCGTCCAACTTCCGTCTGGTGTACGGGCACATGGGCGAGGTCCTGGACCGCACCGACCTGCTCGTCACGGTCAGCTCGACGGCCGCCCTGGAGGCCCTGCACCGCCGCATCCCGACCGTCGTCCTGACGGACCTCGGCGTGCGCGAGATGCTCGGCAACCACCACTTCGTCGGCTCCGGCCTGCTCGCCTCCTGGGACCAGCTCGACGCCGGGCACCGGCCGGTGCCCGACGAGGACTGGGTCGCCCGCCAGGGCGTCGCGCCGGCGGGCACCCCCGCCGGGGCGGGCTCCTACGCCACCGCCTTCGACGCGGCCCGCGAGCGGATCACCAAGCTCCTCGAACGCCCCGGCGGACTGCCCCCGCTGGCCCCGTACTACACACCCGAGACCGCGCCCGGATACCTGCCCGGCATCCTCGCCCGCCACCACCTCGGCCCCGACGGCGCCCCGCTGCCCGGCGCCCCGGCCGCCGACAAGGAGCCGGGAGCGGTCCGGCAGATCGTGCGCCGGGCGGCGCGCGGCGCCTACCGCCACGGAGTGCAGCGCGTCGCCCCCGTGATCCGGCGGATGGGCGAGCTGTGAGCGCCGCCGAGACAACAGCCCAAGGAGTAGACCCCATGTCCAACCCGGAAGCGGGCCAAGGCGCTTCGGTGCGCCGGGTGCTCGCGGTGATCCCCGCGCGCGGCGGCTCCAAGGGCGTGCCCGCGAAGAACCTCGCGGCCGTCGGCGGGATCCCGCTCGTGGCCCGTGCCGTGCGCGAGTGCCGTGCCTCCCGGCTGGTGACCGACGTCGTCGTCTCCACCGACGACCACGCCATCGCCGCCGCCGCCCGGCAGGCCGGCGCCGAGGTCGTGCTGCGGCCCGCCGCCATCGCCGGCGACACCGCCACCTCCGAGGCCGCCGTCCTGCACGCCATGGACGCCCACGAGGCGCTGCACGGCTCCCCGGTCGACGCGGTGCTCCTCGTGCAGTGCACCAGCCCCTTCATCGTCCGCGAGGACATCGACGGGGTGGCCGGCGCGGTCGTCGAGAACGGCGCCGACACGGCGGTCACCGTGGCCCCCTTCCACGGCTTCATCTGGCGGGACGCGGCCGACGAGCCGGCGGTCGTCGAGACCGGACGCGCCGACGAGGTCGGCGGCAGGACCAAGGTCGCCGACCCGGCCGTCACCGAGGGCGGCTACGGCGTCAACCACGACAAGTCCTTCCGCCCGCGCCGCCAGGACCGCCCCCAGGACCTGCTGGAGACCGGCGCCGCCTACGCGATGGAGGCCACCGGCTTCCGCGAGCACCGGCACCGCTTCTTCGGCCGCACCGAACTGGTGCGCACCGACCCGGCCCGGGTGCTGGAGATCGACGACCCGCACGATCTCGCCCGCGCCCGTGCCCTGGCCCCCCTCTTCGACGCGGACCTCCCCGGTTCGCTGCCGACCGCCGACGACATCGACGCGGTCGTCCTCGACTTCGACGGCACCCAGACCGACGACCGGGTGCTGATCGACTCCGACGGACGGGAGTTCGTCTCCGTGCACCGCGGGGACGGACTCGGCATCGCGGCCCTCCGCAGGAGCGGCCTGAAGATGCTGATCCTGTCCACGGAACAGAACCCGGTCGTCGCCGCCCGGGCCCGGAAGCTCAAGCTCCCGGTGCTGCACGGCATCGACCGCAAGGACCTCGCACTGAAGCAGTGGTGCGAGGAGCAGGGCATCGCGCCTGAGCGCGTGCTCTACGTCGGCAACGACGTCAATGACCTCCCGTGCTTCGCCCTCGTGGGCTGGCCCGTGGCGGTCGCGAGCGCCCACGACGTCGTGCGCGGCGCCGCACGCGCGGTCACCACTCTCCCCGGTGGCGACGGCGCGATCCGAGAGATCGCCAGCTGGATCCTCGGCCCCTCTCTCGACTCCCTCCCCCAGTAAGGACATCTCTGCCATGAGCACCAACTCCCGTCTGCGCACGTTCGGTTCCAAGACCGCCGGCCCCGGTCAGCCCGTCTACGTCGTCGGTGAGATCGGCATCAACCACAACGGCGAGCTGGAGAACGCGTTCAAGCTCATCGACGCCGCCGCCGAGGCCGGCTGCGACGCGGTCAAGTTCCAGAAGCGCACCCCGGAGATCTGCACCCCGCGCGACCAGTGGGACATCGAGCGCGACACCCCCTGGGGCCGGATGACCTACATCGACTACCGCCACCGCGTGGAGTTCGGCGAGGACGAGTACCGCCAGATCGACGAGCACTGCAAGAAGCAGGGCATCGACTGGTTCGCCTCCCCGTGGGACACCGAGGCCGTCGCCTTCCTGGAGAAGTTCGACGTCCCGGCCCACAAGGTGGCCTCCGCCTCCCTGACGGACGACGAGCTGCTGCGCGCCCTGCGTGCCACCGGCCGCACGGTCATCCTCTCCACCGGTATGTCCACCCCGAAGCAGATCCGCCACGCGGTCGAGGTCCTCGGCTCGGACAACATCCTGCTCTGCCACGCCACCTCGACCTACCCGGCGAAGGCCGAGGAGCTCAACCTCCGCGTCATCAACACCCTCCAGGCCGAGTACCCGAACGTTCCGATCGGCTACTCCGGCCACGAGACGGGCCTGCAGACCACGCTCGCCGCGGTCGCCCTCGGCGCCACCTTCGTCGAGCGCCACATCACCCTCGACCGCGCCATGTGGGGCTCGGACCAGGCCGCCTCCGTGGAGCCGCAGGGCCTGCAGCGCCTGGTGCGCGACATCCGCACCATCGAGGCCTCGCTCGGCGACGGTGTCAAGAAGGTCTACGACTCCGAGCTCGGCCCGATGAAGAAGCTGCGCCGCGTCACCGGTGTCGTCGCCGAGGCGGAGATCGCCGCCGCCGCGGGCGAGCCGGTCTCGGTCTGAGTCCGCGCTCGGCCCCCAGTCCGACTCCGAGTGGCTTACGGGACGGTCGTACGTCGATGAACCCTCGCGCCGGGACCACCGGCACCCCCCACACGCTCGCCTTCGTGGAGAGCCCGGTTCAGCTGCTGAACGTGCTCGAATGGGCGCATGCGCACGGGCTGGGCGGTCCGGAGCGGTCCGGCGCGGGGTTCACCCTCGTCGTCCTGTCCCCGATGGACCCGATGACCCGCGGTCAGCTGCGCCGGATGGCGGAGCTGGCCCGCGAGGACGGTCACGAGGTCCGCTGGGAGGAGGCGCGGGGCGGTACGGCCGCGCCCTTCCGCACCATCGGCGGCCTGTCCCGGCTGCTGCGCGCGGCGGAACGCGTGGTGATGGGAGACCCGTTCTCCCGTTACGTACAGCTGCTGCTGACCATCACCCGGGCCCGGGACCTGATCGTGGTGGACGACGGCACGGCGACGATGGAGTTCGTCGCCCAGCTGGCCCGGGGCGAGCGGCTGGTGCGCTGGCACCGCAAGGGGGGCCGCCCCGGCCCGCGCGACGTGGTGTTCGCGCCGGTGTCGTCCTCGGCCCGGCGCCGGCTGACCCCGGGCGACGGCCGCCGGGTGGAGATCTTCTCCTCGATGCCCATAGAGGAGGCGCCCGAGGGCGTGACGATCACTCAGAACGCCTTCGCCTGGACCCGTTCCCGCTTCGGCCCGCCCCGGGTCGCCAAGGGTGCGGACCTGGTCGGCACCTCGCTGGTGGAGACCGGCGTGGTCGACGCGGACCGGTACGTGACCGCGGTGGGCGCCCTGGCCAGGGCGCACGGCGCGACGCGCTACTTCGCGCACCGCCGCGAGAGCACGGACAAGCTGCACCGGCTCGCGCGGGAGACGGGACTGGAGATCGTCCGCCCCGAACTCCCGCTCGAATTGATCGCCCGGCGCGGCCCGATCGGGCGGACGATACTCAGCTTCCCGTCGACGGTCGTCCACACCCTGCCGCTCGCGCTGGCCGGTACGGACGTCCGGGTCGCGGTCTGCGACATCGACCCCGACTGGCTGACGGAGAACGCCTCGCCCCGGGCCCAGGGCTTCCTGTCGGGGGTCACGGGCACGGCGCGGGACGTCACCCGGGTGTCGGCGGCGAGCCCGCAGTAGGCACACGGCAGGAACCCACGGAGCGGAATGCGGCCCGCGCACCCCGGTGCGCGGGCCGCGTCGCTATGCCCCTTCGGGCTTGTGGGCGAGCAGGAACGCCCGCGGGAGCCTCTCCTCGGCGTCGGGTTCGCGCAGCAGGCGGGCCCGGAGCCGGAAACCGGACTTCACGAGGAGGTCGGCCACGGCGTCCGGGGTGTGCCAGTGGTAGTCCAGCGAGATCTCGTGGCCGAAGCGCTCCGCGAGATGCATCCCGCTCTCCCCCTCGTGCCACTGGAACCCCAGCATCACCTGGCCGCCCGGCGCCAGCGCCCGGTGGAACTCCGCGAACACCTTCGGCAGGTGATCGTCCGGGACATGGATGATCGAGTAGAGGGCGAGCACCCCGCCGAGGGTCGCGTCCGGCAGGTCCAGCGAGGTCATCGACCCCACGTGGAAGCGGAGCGCGGGGTGCGCCGCGCGGGCCAGCTCAACCATCCGCGGGGACACGTCGACCCCGAAGACGGGCACGCCCATGGCGTGCAGCCGGGCCGCGACATGGCCGGGCCCGCTGCCCAGGTCGGCCACGGGCGCCGTGCCCCGCTCCCGCACGAGCTCGGCGAAGGCGGCGAGGAGGGAACGTTCGACGGGGTGCACGGCGAGGTGGTCCGCGAAGCTGTCGGCGTAGTCCTGGGCGATGGTGTCGTACGAGGTCCGGGTCGCGGATATGAAGGGTGCGGTGAGTTCACCGCTCTCGGGGTGGGTCACATGCCCGGAGGTTACCGAGCGCACCGGCGGGGCGTCCGCCGGATGGCCGAGCCCGTCCCGCGGCCGTCCGGGGCGGGGCGGGACCCGGCGGGACACCGCCCGGTGCGTGTCCCGGTCGCGTTCCGACGGGTGAACAGAACGGCGTACGTACGGCGGGGCATGGTATGCCTGAAGGGTGGCTGGGTGCGAAGCCCGTCCGGAAAGCGGGCGAGTCTACCCACCTGAATCGACGCCTATGCGTCCGGCGGCCAGGTTTTCTTCCCCTAACGGGCTGAAGTTTTGTTGTTCGAGGGGCAGTTGGCCGCCCCGGAGACCTACCCTTCAGAGGGTGAACCAATTGATGTCCCGAGAGTCCGAGGCCGATATCCCCGCTGATGCCGTGCTCCCCGGTGCGCTGCCCGAGGAGCTGCGTGCCGAGCTCGTCGCCTTCCGGCGCGACCTGCATATGCATCCCGAGCTCGGCAACCAGGAGTTCCGCACCACGGCGGCGATCAAGGAGCGGCTGGAGAAGGCCGGTCTGCGGCCACGGGTGCTCGCCGTCGGGACCGGGCTCGTCTGTGACATCGGCGTGGACGGCGAGGCGCCGGCGGACGGTCGCGGCCTGTTCGCCCTGCGCGCCGACATCGACGCCCTGCCCATCCCGGACGCGAAGATTGAGTGCGCCTACCGCTCCACCGTGCCCGACCGGGCGCACGCCTGCGGGCACGACGTGCACACGACCGTCGTACTGGGCGCCGGGCTCGTCCTCGCCGAGCTGCACGAGCGGGGCCTGCTGCCCCAGCCCGTGCGGCTGATCTTCCAGCCCGCCGAGGAGGTGCTGCCGGGCGGCGCCGTCGACGCCATCGAGGACGGGGCGCTGGAAGGGGTGCGGCAGATCGTCGCCGTGCACTGCGACCCCCGGGTCGACGCCGGGCGGATCGGGCTGCGGCCGGGGCCCATCACCTCGGCCTGCGACCGGCTGGAGATCGCGTTGAACGGCCCCGGCGGGCACACCGCGCGGCCGCACCTGACCACCGACCTCGTCACCGCCGCGGCCCGGGTCGCCACCGACGTGCCCGCGATCGTCGCCCGTCGGGTGGACACCCGCAGCGGGATGGCCGTGACCTGGGGGCGGATCGAGTCCGGCCACGCCCCGAACGTCATCCCGCAGCACGCCGAGCTCTCCGGCACCGTGCGCTGCCTGGACATCGCGGCGTGGCGGCAGGCGCCCGACGTCGTGGTGGCCGCGATCGACGAGGTCGCCAACCTGCACCGGGCCAAGTCGGAGATCACCTATGTGCGCGGGGTCCCGCCCGTGGTGAACGACCCGGTGGTCACCGAGCTGCTGCGGGACGCCATGACCGTGCGCCGGGGAGCGGAGGCGGTGGAGAGCACCGAGCAGAGCCTCGGCGGGGAGGACTTCTCCTGGTACCTCGAGCAGGTGCCGGGGGCCCTCGCGCGCCTCGGTGTGCGCACGCCCGGCGAGCGGACGGTGCGCGACCTGCACCAGGGCGACTTCGACGCCGACGAGTCCGCGATCACGGTCGGGGTGGAGCTGTTCACCGCCGCCGTACTGCTGGACGCGGCGGGCTGAGACGAGGCAGCGGCCGCCGGAGTCCGGGTCGCGGACCGGCCCGGCCGCCGGGAGTACGGGTCGGCGCGAGCCCGGCTCGGCGATCGGCCTGGCCCGTCGGCCGCCCGGGTCGACGGTCGGTCTGGCCTGTCGGACACCCGGGGCGCCGATCGGCCCGGTCCGCCTGGCATCCGGAGCGGCGATCGGCCCGGCCCACAGGGCGCCTGACGCGACGACAGCAAGGGGCGCCCGTCATGTGCCCCTTCGTCCGCTTGAGTTATCCGGCTGTAACCGGCGGCGCCGGAATGCGGCCCGTCGGCGGCACGAATCGATAACGGCCGCGAGGAACCCCGTTCCCCTCCCCTTCTACGCGCGTTACTGTGCGCCGGAATCGCCACCTGTGGCGGCGCAAGGGGTAGCGGGCCGGCGACGGTGCCGTGGGGATGAAGGGTGCTTGCTGTGCGTCTGATCTCTCGGAGGACCAGGTTCTCCCAAGCAGCGGTGGCCGTCGCGGTCGTCGCACTCACGGCGGTCGGCTGTGGCAAGTCCAGCACCGACTCGGCCGGCGGCAGTGACTCCGAGTCCGGCAAGTACTCGGCCAAGGGCATCGGCCTCGCGTACGACATCGGCGGCAAGGGCGACCAGTCCTTCAACGACGCGGCCTTCGCCGGCTTCGAGAAGGCCAAGGCCGAGTTCAAGATCGGCGGCCAGGACGTCGAGCCGCAGGACGGCGAGTCCGACGCGGACAAGACGCAGCGCCTGGTGACCCTCGCCAAGGCGGGCTACAACCCGATCATCGGCGTCGGTTTCGCCTACGCGCCGGCCGTGAAGGAGGCCGCCGCGAAGTACCCGAAGATCACCTTCGGCATCATCGACGACGCCACCATCAAGTCGGCCAACGTCGCCGACATGGTCTTCCACGAGGAGCAGTCCTCGTACCTGGCGGGCGTGGCCGCGGCCAAGGCCACCAAGAAGAACCACATCGGCTTCATCGGCGGCGTGGACATCCCGCTGATCCACAAGTTCGAGGACGGGTTCGACCAGGGCGCCAAGTCCGTCAACCCGAACATCAAGATCGAGTCGCAGTACCTCACCCAGACGCCCGCGGAGGGCGGCTTCTCCAGCCCCGACAAGGGCGAGAACGCGGCCAACGGCCAGATCGAGGCCGGCGCCGACGTCGTCTACCAGGCGGCCGGTCTGTCCGGCCAGGGTGTGATCAAGGCCGCGGCCGAGCACAAGGTGTGGGCGATCGGTGTCGACTCCGACCAGTACGCGCAGGGCGCGCTGGCGAAGTACAAGGACTACATCCTCGGCTCGGCCCTGAAGAACGTCGGTGGCGCGGTCTACGACCTGGCCAAGTCCGTCGTCGAGGGCAAGCCGCTCAGCGGTGAGGTGCGGGGCGACCTGAAGTCCGGCGGTGTCGGCTTCGCCGACTCCAACCCGAAGTACAAGGCGATGGCCGACGTCGCCGCCGCCGTCGACAAGGCCAAGGCGGACATCATCGCCGGCACGGTCACCGTCAAGACGGAGTAGCGGTACGCAGCAGTACGCGACGCGACGGTGACGTGCGTCGTGGCGGAACAGCGAGCTCCGACCTGCGGACGGTGACCCGTCCGCTCCGGAGAGCACCCGCGAAACTCGTGCGCCCCTTGCCTCCCGCAAGGGGCGCGCTGCTGTACGTAGTCTGGGTTACGTCTGTGGCCACAGCTCGGTAACGGACCGGACAGAAGGGGTTTTCTCGTCTGGTCTACGCGCGTTACGCTGCGGCGGAACCAGCGCCTGGTTTGGGCGCTTGCACAAAGGAGTCTCGTTCCATGCGCCGGGTGTCCCGTATCGCGGTTGCAGGCGTTGCAACCGCAGCTCTTGCCGTGACTGTTTCCGCCTGCGGAAGCTCGTCCTCCTCCTCCTCGTCTTCCAGTGACAAGAACCTGGGCCTGGCCCTGGCGTACGACGTCGGCGGCAAGGGCGACCAGTCCTTCAACGACGCCGCCACCGCCGGCCTGGAGAAGGCCGACAAGGAATTCGGCTACAAGAGCGCGGCCGTGGAGCCGCAGGACGGCGAGTCCGACGCGGACAAGGTGCAGCGCCTGGAGACGCTGGCCAAGAAGGGCTACAACCCGGTCATCGGCGTCGGCTTCGCCTACGCGCCGGCCGTCAAGGAGGTCGCGGCGAAGTACCCGAAGACCACCTTCGGCATCGTCGACGACGAGACCATCAAGGCCGACAACGTCGCCGACCTGGTCTTCCACGAGGAGCAGGCCTCCTACCTGGCCGGCGTCGCCGCCGCCAAGGCCACCAAGACCAACACCGTCGGCTTCATCGGCGGCGTGGACGTCCCGCTGATCCACAAGTTCGGTGCCGGCTTCAAGCAGGGCGTCGAGGACACCAAGAAGGGCGTCACGGTCAAGGAGCAGTACCTGACCGAGACCGCGCAGGAGGGTGGCTTCTCCAGCCCCGACAAGGGCGAGAACGCGGCCAACGGCCAGATCGACGCGGGCGCGGACGTCGTCTACGCCGCCGCCGGCCTGTCCGGCCAGGGTGTCATCAAGGCCGCCAACGAGCACAAGGTCTGGGCGATCGGCGTCGACTCCGACCAGTACAAGCAGGACGCGCTGGCGAAGTACAAGGACTCGATCCTCACCTCCGCCATGAAGAACGTCGAGGGCGCGGTCTACGACCTGGCCAAGTCCGTCCACGACGGCAAGCCGGAGACCGGTGTGGTCCGTGGCAGCCTCGAGAACGGTGGCGTGAGCCTGTCGCACTCGAACCCCGCGTTCGAGAGCAACGCCGCCATCCAGGACGCGGTGAAGAAGGCCGAGGAGGCCATCAAGTCCGGCAGCATCACCGTCAAGACCTCCTGAACCTGCGCTGGTAGGCCTGTCGTAGACATGGCCAAAAGGACGCTGTAATGGCAGCGTTACGGTCACGGAACGGGGTGCGGGGAGGATGTCCCCCCGCGCCCCGTTCGCGCGGCAGAATGCTCGGAACGGATCGTGAGTGAATCATGAACGATCAGATCCGGGCACTATTTAAAGCAGGGGCGCTACGCGCGTAGAGCGGCCCTTTTTCCAAGGAGAGTGCGCCATCGACGCGTCCAGCAGCCCTCCGCTCACCGCCCCGTCGACAGTCGCGGTCGAGCTGGCGGGGATCACCAAGCGATTTCCCGGTGTCGTCGCCAACCACGACATCCATCTGACGGTCCGCAAGGGCACCGTGCACGCCCTGGTGGGCGAGAACGGCGCCGGCAAGTCGACCCTGATGAAGATCCTCTACGGCATGCAGAAGCCGGACGAGGGCACCATCGAGATCGACGGCGAGCAGGTCGCCTTCGGCAGCCCCGCCGACGCCATCACCCGCGGCATCGGCATGGTCCACCAGCACTTCATGCTGGCCGACAACCTGACCGTGCTGGAGAACGTGGTGCTGGGCAGCGAGAAGCTGTACGGCATCGGTGGCAACGCCCGTAAGAAGATCAAGGAGATCTCCGACCGGTACGGCCTGGGCGTACGCCCGGACGCCCTGGTCGAGGACCTCGGCGTCGCCGACCGTCAGCGGGTGGAGATCCTCAAGGTCCTCTACCGCGGCGCCACCACCCTGATCCTCGACGAGCCGACCGCCGTGCTCGTCCCGCAGGAGGTCGACGCGCTCTTCGACAACCTGCGCGAACTCAAGTCCGAGGGCCTCTCGGTCATCTTCATCTCGCACAAGCTCGGCGAGGTGCTGTCGGTGGCCGACGACATCACCGTCATCCGGCGCGGTACGACCGTCGGCACGGCCGTCCCCGCCGAGACCACCCCGCGCCAGCTCGCCGAGATGATGGTCGGCAGCGAGCTGCCCACCCCGGAGACGGCCGAGTCGACCGTCACCGACCGGGTCGTCCTGGAAGTGCGCAACCTCACCGTGTACGCGAGCGGCGCCTCCCTCGGTGAGCTCGGCGCGCAGCCCGAGACCGCCACGGTCGGCTCGTCCGGTGCCCCGGAGGGCGCCGACGTCCTCATCGCGGCCACCACCCCCGGCGCTGCCAAGCGCGTCCTAGACGACGTCTCCTTCGCCATCCGCGCCGGCGAGGTCATGGGCATCGCCGGTGTCGAGGGCAACGGCCAGACCGAGCTGATCGACGCCCTGATCGGCCTGAAGAACGCCGACTCCGGCTCCGTCCACTTCCAGGGCGAGGACATCACGCCCTGGCCGACCCGCAAGCGCCGCGAGTCGGGCGTCGGCTACATCCCCGAGGACCGCCACCGCCAGGGCCTGCTCCTGGAGGCCCCGCTCTGGGAGAACCGCATCCTCGGCCATGTCACCGAGCGGCCCAACGCCAAGGGCTTCTGGCTGGACCCGAAGAGCGCCCAGGCCGACACCCGCCGGATCGTCGAGGAGTACGACGTCCGCACCCCCGGCATCGACGTCACCGCCGCCTCCCTCTCCGGCGGCAACCAGCAGAAGCTGATCGTCGGCCGCGAGATGAGCCACAACCCCAAGTTCCTGATCGCCGCCCACCCCACCCGCGGTGTGGACGTCGGCGCCCAGGCGCAGATCTGGGACCGCATCCGCGAGGCCCGCCGCGAAGGCCTGGCCGTGCTGCTGATCTCCGCGGACCTGGACGAACTGATCGGCCTGTCGGACACCCTGCGGGTGATCTACGACGGCAGGCTGGTCGCCGACGCGGATCCCGCCACGATCACGCCGGAGGAACTCGGCTCGGCGATGACCGGTGCCGCGTCCGGCCACCTGGAACACGTGGAGACCACGAAGTCCGTGGAGACCACGAAGTCCGTGGGGACCACGAAGTCCGTGGAAGCCGCGGAGACCGTGGAAACCACCGAGGAAGCTGCCGGTCCGGAGGACGAGGCCCGATGAAGAAGCTCGACAAGGAGCGCGTGCTCCTCGCGGTGGCCGGCCCGGTCATCGCGCTCGTCCTGGCGATCGCGCTGACGTCGGTCGTCCTGCTCGCCTCGGGCAAGAACCCGATCGAGCCGTACACGCTGATGCTCCAGCAGCTGCCGTACTCGGACATCCAGGTCCTGATCATCAACCAGGCGTCCCTGTACTACATCGCCGCCATCGGCGTGGCGCTCGGCTTCCGGATGAACCTGTTCAACATCGGCGTCGACGGCCAGTACCGCCTGGCCGCGGTGATGACCGCCGTCGTCGGCGCGAACATCGCGCTGCCGAGCGTCCTCCAGATTCCGCTGCTGCTGCTGGTCGCCATGTGCACCGGCGCCTTCTGGGCGGGCATCGCGGGCGTCCTGAAGGTCACCCGGGGCGTCAGCGAGGTCGTCGCGACGATCATGCTGAACGCCATCGCCACCAGCCTCATCGTCTACCTCACCCAGAAGGACGTGTGGGGCGTCCAGGTCGGCAACAACATGACGACCGGCGTCATGCACGAGTCCGGCTGGTTCCCGGGCATCGACCTGGGCTCCGACGTCGGTGAGATCTACGGCCTGGTCTTCCTCGCGATCCTGCTGGGCGTCCTGTACTGGCTGGTCCTCAACCGCACCCGCTTCGGCTTCGACCTGCGCGCCACCGGCGCCTCGGAGACGGCCGCCGCCGCCTCGGGCGTCAGCGCCAAGCGCATGGTGCTGGTCTCCATGCTGATCTCCGGCGCGGTGGCGGGCCTGTCCGGTCTGCCGCTGCTGCTCGGCGACACCCACACCTACAGCCTGAGCTTCCCGGCGGGCCTCGGCTTCACCGCCATCGGCATCGCGCTGCTGGGCCGCAACAACCCGGGCGGCATCGCCTTCGCCGCCCTGCTGTGGGCCTTCCTGGACAAGGCCTCGCCCGCCCTGGACTACGCGACTCCGGAGGCGTACCCGAAGGAGATCGCCACGATCATGCAGGGCCTGATCGTCTTCGCGGTCGTCATCTCGTACGAGTTCGTACGCCAGTGGGGTCTGCGCCGTCAGCAGAGCCGGGTCGGCGCCGAGCTGGCCGCCGCCGCCCAGAACACCAACAGGAAGGTGGCGGCCTGATGTCCACCGCGACCGTCGCAAAGAAGTCGCAGGCGAAGCCCGGCAAGACCGGCCGCCGCATGTCGCTGCCCGTACTCCTGCTGGTCATCGCGGGCGTGCTGGTCCTGACCTCGATCGTCCGGCTGATCACCGGCGCGGACGGCATCACCTCCACCGGCCAGATGTCCACCGCCCTGCGGCTGGCCGTGCCGATCGGCCTCGCCGGTCTCGGCGGCCTGTGGGCGGAGCGCTCGGGCGTCGTCAACATCGGCCTCGAGGGCATGATGATCCTCGGCACCTGGTTCGGCGCCTGGGCCGGCTACCAGTGGGGCCCGTGGGTCGGTGTGGCCTTCGGCATCATCGGCGGCGCGCTCGGCGCCGTCCTGCACGCCATCGCCACCGTGACCTTCAACGTCAACCACATCGTCTCCGGTGTGGCCGTCAACATCCTGGCCCTCGGCACCACCCGCTACCTGTCGAAGTTCACCTTCGAGAACGCTCCCGAGGGCTCCGCCAAGCAGTCCCCGCCGATCGACTCGCTGGGCACCTTCGACATCCCCGGCCTGTCCGACTGGCTGAACACGCTCAACGAGAAGCACTGGTTCCTGGTCTCGGACATCGCCGGCCTGGTCGGCGGTCTGATCACCGACCTGTCGCCGCTCACCGTCATCGCCGTCGCGCTCGTACCGATCACCTGGTGGGTGCTGTGGCGCACCGCGTTCGGCCTGCGCCTGCGCTCCTGCGGCGAGAACCCGGTGGCGGCCGAGTCGCTCGGCGTCAACGTCTACAAGTACAAGTACATCGCCGTCATCATCTCCGGCGGCTTCGCCGGTCTCGGCGGCGCCTTCCTGTCGATCGTCGCGTCGAACGTGTACCTGGACGGCCAGACGGCCGGCCGCGGCTACATCGGCCTCGCGGCGATGATCTTCGGCAACTGGATGCCGGGCGGCCTCGCCCTCGGCGCGGGCCTGTTCGGCTACACCGACAGTCTCAACCTGCGCGGCGGCACGACCAACGTCCACGCGCTGATCCTGCTGCTGGCGATCCTGCTGGTGTTCGGCGCGGCCTACCTGGCGTGGAAGAAGAAGTACGTCCCGGCTGTCGTCACGGTCGTGATCGCGGCCCTGATGTTCCTCTGGTACGCCTCCACGAACGAGGTGCCGCGTCAGCTCGTCACGGCGACCCCGTACATCGTCACGCTGCTGGTGCTCTCGCTGTCCGCGCAGAGCCTCAGGATGCCGAAGGCGGACGGCCTGCCGTACCGGAAGGGGCAGGGCAAGTGACCCCGTCCACCGACGTCGACTGGGAGGCGCTGCGCGCGCAGGCCCGGGACGCCATGTCCCACGCCTACGCCCCGTACTCCGGCTACCCGGTCGGCGTCGCCGCCCTGGTCGACGACGGCCGCACGGTCTCCGGCTGCAACGTCGAGAACGCCTCGTACGGGCTCGGGCTGTGCGCCGAGTGCGGACTGGTCTCGGAGCTGCAGCGCACCGGGGGCGGGCGGCTGACGCACTTCACGTGCGTGGACGGCAAGGGCGACATCCTCGTCCCGTGCGGCCGCTGCCGACAGCTGCTGTACGAGTTCGGCGGGGCGGATCTCCTGCTGGAGACCCCGGCGGGGATCCTGCCGCTTGCGGAGATGCTGCCGCAGGCCTTCGGCCCGGACCACCTCACCAAGTAACTCCCGTGCGGCCCCTCTGACCAGTGCAGAGGGGCCGCGCTCTTCGCAATCCCCGGAAGGAAAGCCATGGCCATGGACGCCATCTCCGTCATCCGTACCAAGCGGGACCGCGGCGAGCTCGGCGACGAGCAGATCGACTGGGTCATCGACGCGTACACGCGCGGCGAGGTCGCCGACTACCAGATGGCCGCCCTCAACATGGCGATCCTGCTCAACGGCATGAACCGCCGTGAGATCGCCCGCTGGACCGCGGCGATGATCGCCTCCGGCGAGCGCATGGAGTTCTCCTCCCTCTCCCGGCCGACCGCCGACAAGCACTCCACCGGCGGCGTCGGCGACAAGATCACCCTGCCGCTGGCCCCGCTGGTGGCGGCCTGCGGCGCGGCCGTGCCCCAGCTCTCCGGCCGCGGCCTCGGCCACACCGGCGGCACCCTCGACAAGCTGGAGTCGATCCCCGGCTGGCGGGCGCTGCTCTCCAACGAGGAGATGCTGCACGTCCTGGACACCACCGGCGCGGTGATCTGCGCGGCGGGCGACGGCCTCGCGCCCGCCGACAAGAAGCTCTACGCCCTGCGCGACGTCACCGGCACGGTCGAGGCGATCCCGCTGATCGCCTCCTCGATCATGTCGAAGAAGATCGCCGAGGGCACCGGCTCCCTGGTCCTGGACGTGAAGGTCGGCACCGGCGCCTTCATGAAGACCATCGAGGACGCCCGGGAACTGGCCTCCACCATGGTGGGCCTGGGCACCGACCACGGAGTGAAGACGGTCGCGCTGCTCACCGACATGTCGACCCCGCTCGGCCTGACCGCGGGCAACGCGCTGGAGGTCCGCGAGTCGGTGGAGGTCCTGGCGGGCGGCGGCCCGGCGGACGTCGTCGAGCTCACCCTCGCGCTGGCCCGCGAGATGCTCGACGCGGCGGGCGTGAAGGACGCCGACCCGGCGAAGGCCCTGGCCGACGGCTCGGCGATGGACGTCTGGCGCCGCATGATCGCGGCCCAGGGCGGCGACCCGGACGCCCCGCTGCCCACCTCGAAGGAGCAGCACGTCGTCACGGCCGCCGCCTCGGGCGTGCTGACCCGCCTCGACGCCTACGACATCGGTGTCGCCGCCTGGCGCCTGGGCGCCGGACGCGCCCGCAAGGAGGACCCGGTGCAGGCGGGCGCGGGCGTCGAGCTGCACGCCAAGCCCGGCGACACGGTCACCGCGGGCCAGCCCCTGCTGACCCTGCACACGGACACTCCCGAGCGCTTCGAGTACGCGCTGGAGGCGGTCGAGGGCTCGTACGACGTCGCCCCGGCCGACACGCCATTCACGGCGACGCCGGTCGTGCTGGAGCGCATCGCCTGACCAGGTGATCTCCCTTTCGGGTGAACGGGACCGGTGGACCCTCGCCGGTCCCGTTCGGCATGCTGGACTCGGTGACGCATCGATAGGAGATCGCCATGAGCCCACTCACCGTCGACCACTCGACGGCCGACGGCCGTGAATGGGACGACCTCGTCCGGATCTGGCAGGAGACGGACGCGCCCGAGGGCTGCAAGGTGGAGATCATCGAGGGGATCGTCACCGTGGCACCACCGCCGTCCAACTCCCACAACGACATTGCCGACCTTGTGCAGCGCAGCCTGTACGAGGTGATTCCCAAGACGTGGGGCATCTACCAGACGCTGGGCGCGGCAGTGCCCTCACGCGGTGGGCTCTACATCCCCGACATTGCGGTGGCACCGAAGGAAGTGCTCCGCGCGCATGCGGGCAACTACGTTCCGGCGGTCGCAGCCGAACTCATCGTGGAGATCACCTCGAAGTCGAACGCGAGTAGTGATCGGATCAAGAAGGCTGCGGGGTATGCGCAGGCGGGAGTCCCGTTGTACCTCCTCATCGACAGTTGGGCTCCAGGAGGCCCGACGATCACGTTGTACGGGGAGCCGCAGGGTGCGGTTTACCGTGTCCTGCGCGCCGGCAAGTTCGGCGCCACGATCTCGTTGCCGGAGCCCTTCGACCTTGAACTCGATACCACCGAGTTCCCCGTCGCCTGAATCCCGTCACCCCAGCAGCGCCGCCACGGCCACCAGGACCGGCACCGACAGCATCGTCGACAGCAGGATCGAGTCCCGGGCCAGGCGCTCGCCCACGCCGTAGCTGGAGGCGTAGGTGTAGAGGTTCTGGGCGGCCGGGAGGGCCGAGGTCACCACCACGTCGAGCAGTCGCGCTCCGTGCAGACCGAAGACGCCCGAGGCCAGCGCCCAGGCCGCGGCCGGCTGACCCACCGACTTCAGCGCGACCGACAGCAGCACCGGGAACCGGTCGGGACCCCGGCCCGGCAGGGTGCTGCCGCACAGCGAGATGCCGAAGGCGAGCAGGACCGCGGGCACCGACATGTTGCCGATCAGGGTGAGCGGGTCCATCACCGGGCCGGGGATGCTCAGCCCGGTCGCCGAGACGGTGACCCCGGCGAGCGAGCCGACCGCGATCGGATTGCGCAGCGGGGTGAGCAGCCGTTGCCACAGCGGGCCCTTGGCGCCCCCGCCCGACAGGTCCAGGATCGTCAGCGCGACGGGCGTGACACCGATCAGCTGGAACAGCAGCACCGGTGCCACCAGTGAGGCGTCGCCCAGCACGTACACGGCGATGGGGATGCCCAGGTTGCCGGAGTTGACGTAGCTGGAGCACAGCGCGCCGATCGTCGTCGTGCCGACGCCCCAGCGGCGTACGACGCCCACCGCGACGAAGACACCGGCCACCGCGGCCGTGCTCAGCGCCGTGACCAGGAGCCTGCTGGAGAAGATCACCGACAGGTCGGCGCGGGCGAGCATGGTGAACAGCAGGGCCGGGGACGCCACGTGGAAGGCCAGCTTGGTCAGCACCTCGCGGCCGTGCTCCCCGAGATGACCGCCCCGCCCCAGGACGTAGCCGACGCAGATGACGATCGCGATGACCGCGAAACCGCTCAGCACCCCCTGCACGGGACCCCCTCGACGGACCCTGCCACGGACGACGGCCGGGCGGGCGACGAGGGCGAGAGAGGGGAGTGGGGAACGGGTGGTGCGGGCTGCGTGGACGGTGTGGGCCGAGACGATATGTGGGGCATACAGCGAACTCTCCGGTGGCGGCCTCCACAAGGTCAATGTGATCCGTACGGCGAGGCACGGCCGGGCGCGGTACGACGCGATGAGTTACGGCCCGCCGCCCGGTCTACCGCACGTGGACGCCATGACACCCGCTGTACTCGTGCCGGCCGGCCCCGTCACCCGGGAGGGCGTGGCGGGGCTGTGCGAGGACGTACGGGCGGCTGTGCGGGCCTGTCCGACCCGGGTCGCCGTGGTCGACGTCGGCGGGCTGGATGCACCCGGTCTTGGCGCGGTGGACCTGCTGGCGCGGCTGGAACTGGCCGCCCGGCGGGCCGGGGGCCGCATCAGGCTGCGTGCCCCCGATCCGGAGCTACGCGCCCTCCTGGACCTGGTCGGTCTCCGGTTCGAGGTGGAGGGGAAGGCCGAACAGCGGGAACCACCGCTTCGTGTCGAGGAAGAAGTGGAACCCGGTGAGCCGGCCGTCTGAGATCTCCAGGACCTGGATCGACCAGGGCGTGAACCCGCCGGCCTCGGGGTCCGGCTTGTAGTGGGCGAAGCCCGGCAGGCCGTTCACCTCGACCGGCAGCAGCCGTGAACCCGCGCAGGACGCGCCGAGGGTCGTCATGAAGCCCGTGATGTCGTCGTGCCCGGTCAGCCACAGGTCGAACGGCGGCATCGTCATGATGGCGTCCTCGTGCAGCAGGGCGGTCAGCGCCGTCATGTCGTACCCCTCGAAGGCCGCCACATAGCGCTCCAGGAGTTTCTGCTGCTCCTCGTCCAGCGGGTCGGAGACGGCCGCGTCCGCGCCTGACTGCTCGCGCTCGGCGAGCGTCGCGCGGGCCCTTTGCAACGCGCTGTTGACCGAGGCGACCGTGGTGTCGAGCAGTTCGGCGACCTCGTTCGCCCGCCAGGCCAGCACCTCGCGCAGGATCAGCACCGCCCGCTGCTTCGGCGGGAGGTTCTGCAGGGCCGCCATGAAGGCGAGCCGCACCGACTCCTTCGCCACCGCCGCCTCCGCCGGGTCCTGGACCGCAGGCAGCACCCGGGCGTCCGGCATCGGCTCCAGCCAGGTGTGGTCCGGGCGGGGCGAGAGCGCCGCCCGGGCCAGCGGCGTCGACTGCGTCAGGTCCATGGGGCGGGCGCGCTTGTTGCCCGCGGCCAGCATGTCCAGGCAGACGTTGGTCGCGATGCGGTACAGCCAGGAGCGGAGGCTGGAGCGGCCCTCGAACTTCGCGTAGCTGCGCCAGGCGCGGACCATCGTGTCCTGCACCGCGTCCTCGGCCTCGAAGGCGGAGCCCAGCATGCGGTAGCAGTAGCCCGTCAGCTCGGTGCGGTGCTTCTCCAGCCGGACGTCGAGGTTCTCTGCCGTAGCCGTGCCGTCACTCATGGTCCACCCACCCCTGTGGCCGTTCTGTCGCGCGCCTGCGCGCCCCAGCACTCCGGAAGCTATCGCACCCCACTGACAAAGGTCCCTGGACCGGACAAAAGCCCTGGTCAGGCCAGCCGTGCCCGAAGGGCGGAGGCGCGGGCCGCCCGGGTGCCGAGGAGCGTGATCGTCACGACGCCGAGCACGGCCAGGACGCCGACGCCGACGGTCGCGGCCCAGCCGCCCGCGTGGTAGGCCGCGGCGCCGGCCATGCTGCCCGCGCTGGAGCCGACGTAGTAGGCGGACTGGTAGAGGGCCGAGGCCTGGGCGCGGCCGGTGGTGGCCGTGCTGCTGACCGCCGAGGACGCCACCGCGTGACCGGCGAAGAAGCCCGTCGTGATCAGCACCAGGCCCGCCAGGACCAGCGGGAGCGTGCCGGCCAGGGTCAGCAGCAGACCCGCCGCCGTGGTGCCCGCGGCCAGGTACAGGGCGCCGCGCCGGCCCAGGCGGCCGACCAGACGGCCCGCCGTCGACGCCGACACCGTGCCGACCAGGTAGACCAGGAAGATCGAGCCGACGATGCCCTGCGGGAGCGAGAAGGGGGCCTCGGTCAGGCGGTAGCCGATGACCGTGTACACACCGCCGAAGACCGTCATGAACAGCGCGCCGATCGCGTACAGGCGGCGCAGCAGCGGGTTGGCCAGGTGGTCGCGGACCGTGCCCAGCAGCAGACGCGGGCGCAGCGAGCCCGGCGTGAAGTGCCGCGGGGCGGGCAGCAGCAGCCGGAAGGCCACCGCGCAGCCCACCGCGAGGACGCCGACCGCGCCGACCGCGACCCGCCAGCCCCACTCCTGCGCGACCCAGCCGGTGATCACCCGGCCGCTCATCCCGCCGACGCTGTTGCCCGCGACGAACAGACCGATCGCGGTGACCAGGGCCCGGGGGCGCACCTCCTCCGCCAGGTACGCCGTCGCCGACGCCGGGAGTCCGGCCAGTGCCGCGCCCTGGAGTCCGCGCAGCACCACCAGCCAGCCCAGCGAGGGGGCGAAGGGGACCAGGATCCCGACCGTCACCGCGACCGTGAGCGAGGCCGTCATCACCGTACGGCGGCCGAACCGCTCGGACAGGGCGCTCATCGGCAGCACGAACAGCGCGAGCCCGCCGGTGGCCGCGGCCACCGTCCAGCTCGCCTGGCTCGCCGTGGCGGCGAACTCGCCGGAGATCAGCGGCAGCAGGGCCTGGGTGCAGTACAGGAGAGCGAAGGTGGCGACGCCCGCGAGGAAGAGCGCGAGGCTCATCCGGCGGTAGCCGGGGCTGCCGGGAGCCATGCGCGAGTCGGGGACGGAGACGGGTGCGACGGCGGCCACGGTGGTGGACGCCCCGGTACTGGCGGGAGACATACCTCGAACCTAGGCACCCCTTTTTCATCCGTCCAATGCACGGAATCGCCATAATCGTTCCCATGGTGCATGAGCAGAGGTCACAGGGGCGACTGTCACCGAGCAGTGACACAAAAGACAGGGGAGACAGGGACGCCATCGTCGCGTTGCTCGCCCCGCGCCTGGTCCATTTCGCCGGCGTGGCCCGCACCGAGCACGTCACCCGCGCCGCCCAGGAGATGCAGGTACCGCAGTCCACCCTGTCCCGGGCCATGGTCCGGCTCGAACAGGACCTGGGGGTGGAACTGTTCGCCCGCCGCGGCCGTACGGTCTCCCTCACCCCCGCCGGACGCACCTTCCTCGCCTCCGTGGAACGCGCCCTGGCCGAGGTCGAGCGCGCCGCCGACGAGGTCCGCGCGGATGCCGACCCCGCCACCGGCAAGGTCGCCTTCGGCTTTCTGCACACCATGGGCGCGGAGACGGTGCCGGGACTGCTGCACGCCTTCCGCGCCGATCACCCCCGGGTCCGCTTCAGCCTCGTCCAGAACTACGGCGAGGCGATGCTGGAGAAGCTGCGCGCGGGCGAACTGGACCTGTGTCTGACCTCGCCCGTGCCGGACGCGCCCGACCTGGTGGCCCTTCGCCTCGACGAACAGAAGCTGCGCCTGGTCGTGCCCGCCGACCACCGGCTGGCGTCCCGTCGCCGGATCCGCCTCGCCGAGGCCGCCGAGGACACCTTCGTCACGCTCGAACCCGGCTACGGCCTGCGCCGCATCACCGACGACCTCTGTCAGGAGGCCGGGTTCAAGCCCCGGGTCGCGTTCGAGGGGGAGGAGGCGGAGACGCTGCGGGGTCTGGTCGCGGCGGGTCTGGGGGTCGCGCTGCTGCCGCCGCCCGCCGTCGCGCGCCCGGGGGTGGTGGAGCTGACGGTGACCGCCCCACGCGCGGTCCGCGAGATCGGCGTGGCCTGGCTGGACGGCCATCCGGACACCGCGCCGGTGGCCGCCTTCAAGAAGTTCCTGCTCTCCCGGCGCGGCAACCTGCTCCCCACCTGATCGCATCCCATGCCCGGCGGCCGACGCCCGGCGGCCGCCTCCCGTCGCAGGGCCGGCCCGGGTGCGGCGGTGCCGTCTCAGCGGCGCAGCGACCTGCCGAACCCGGCGGCCAGCGGCATCCGCAGCCCCAGCGGGGGCGGGGCCGCCAGGGCGTCCTCGACCGGCCGGGAGAACGTCCGCCCGAAGAGTGTCCCCATGACGAAGTCCTCCGCCAGCGCGTGCACTTCCTCCCGGTACTGGTGCAACCCGTGCCCGTCCGCGTGCACTTCGAACCGGCACACGTCCCGGTTCGCCTTCTTGGCCCGCGCCGCCAGCCGGAAGGAGAGCTCGGGGTCGGTGCGTTCGTCGTTCGTGCCGTGCACGATCATCACCCGGCGCCCGACGAGCTGTTTCACCGGTTCGGGTGTCGCTGCGGCGTCCTCCTCGGGCAGCCAAGGGGCGATGGCCAGCACGGAGTTGACGGCCTCGTGGCCGCCCGCGTGCAGCGCGGCCCGGCCCCCCATGTCGACGCCGACGAGGCAGACGGAGACGTCCCCGTAGCGCCGTACGGCCTCGTCCGCGGCCCAGGCGGCGTCGCGCGCCAGATGCGCCTCGCTCCCGTTCCAGCCGCGCCAGCGGTAGTGGACGACGTGCGCGGCCAGGCCCTCGTCCCGGCCCGCGCGGGCCAGGCGGCGCCCCAACGCCCTTACGGAGGCGGCCGCGAGCATGGGTGAGGGTCTTCGTGAGGAGGTCTCCTCGCCGCCGGGCAGCAGCAGCACCACCCCGCTCACCGAAGTCGTCTCCTGACCGAGTGAACGCCCCAGCCGGGGCGTGCGGACCGGTGTCGCTTGCTGTGCCATGACAGAACAGTGTCAGAAGGCGCGGTGTACGCCACCGGTCCGTGCGGTCACCGTTGCGTATCGGCGCGGGTGAGCCGCCGTTGATCTACGCGCGTAGGAGTTAAGGTGCGGAAATGACGAGCCAGACTGACCGGATCGGCACCACCCCGAGCTCGGACCAGATCCGCCGGGCGCCCAAGGTTCTGCTGCACGACCACCTCGACGGCGGTCTGCGTCCCGGGACCGTCATCGACCTCGCCCGTGCCGCGGGCTGGTCCCAACTCCCCGAGACCGACCCCGAAAAGCTGGGCATCTGGTTCCGGGAGGCCGCCGACTCCGGTTCCCTGGAGCGGTATCTGGAGACCTTCTCGCACACCGTGGGCGTCATGCAGAGCCGTGAGGCGCTGGTCAGGGTCGCCGCCGAGTGCGCCGAGGACCTGGCCGAGGACGGCGTCGTCTACGCCGAGGTGCGCTACGCCCCCGAGCAGCACCTCGAAGGCGGACTGACCCTCGAACAGGTCGTGGAGGCCGTCAACGAGGGCTTCCGGCAAGGGGAGCGGACCGCCCGGGCCAAGGGCCACCGCATCCGGGTCGGCGCCCTGCTCACCGCCATGCGGCACGCGGCCCGTTCCCTGGAGATCGCCGAACTCGCCAACCGCTACCGTGACCTGGGCGTGGTCGGGTTCGACATCGCGGGTGCCGAGGCCGGCTTCCCGCCCACCCGGCACCTCGACGCCTTCGAGTACCTCAAACGCGAGAACAATCACTTCACCATCCACGCCGGTGAGGCTTTCGGACTGCCCTCCATCTGGCAGGCCCTCCAGTGGTGCGGCGCCGACCGGCTGGGGCACGGGGTGCGCATCATCGACGACATCGAGGTCAAGGACGACGGGAGCGTCAGGCTCGGGCGCCTCGCCTCCTATGTGCGGGACAAGCGCATCCCGCTGGAGCTGTGCCCCAGTTCCAACCTCCAGACCGGGGCGGCGGCCTCGTACGCGGAGCATCCGATCGGGCTGCTGCGCCGGCTGCACTTCCGGGCGACGGTCAACACGGACAACCGGCTGATGTCCCACACGAGCATGAGCCGGGAGTTCGAGCACCTGGTCGAGGCCTTCGGCTACACGCTCGACGACCTCCAGTGGTTCTCCGTCAATGCGATGAAATCAGCGTTCATTCCTTTCGATGAACGACTGGCGATGATCAATGACGTCGTCAAGCCCGGATACGCGGAACTGAAGTCCGAATGGCTGTTCCAGCAGACGGCCTCCACCAGCGATTCTGTGGCCACGGAGGCCTGAGGCAGGGGCGCCGGGGAGAACGGAATGCGGACGGTCTTTCATCGACCGTCCGCATTTCGGTGTTTGCGGCCGGTGGCGGAGCGTGATTACGGTCGTGGACCGCTCACATCGTTGTCCACCCCATTTCGAGGACGCACACACCATGAAGCAGTCTGCTGCCAAGACCCTCGGCGTCGCCGCCCTCGGTGCCGCCTTCGCCGCAGTCGGCGCGGGCGCCGCGAACGCCGCTCCGGCCCTTCCGGACGCCTCCCAGGCCCTGGACACCGTGACGAGGACGCTGCCGACGGAGAACGTGGGCAAGACGCTGCCGGGGGCCGGTGAGGCGCTGACCCAGGCGAAGCCTGCCCTCCAGGCGGGCCTGTCCGCGGCCCAGCCGGCCGTCACGCGGGTGCTCGCCCAGGGCCCGACCGCGCCGGTCGCCGGTCTGCTCGGCGGACTGCCCCTGCAGGGCCTGCCCACCCACGGCCTGCCGGTGAACGGCATTCCGCTCGGCTGAGACCGGCGCACACACGGAACGGGGCGCACCCGGTGGATCCGGGTGCGCCCGACGACGTCCGTGGACGAGTTCCTGCCCGCGCGGCGCCCGGCCGGGCGCACCGGGTCACCAGGCGGTGCGCGCCTTGTCCTCGGCCGGCAGCAGGATCCACAGCGCGAGGTAGAGCAGGAACTGCGGCCCCGGCAGCAGACACGAGACCAGGAAGATCACCCGCATCGTCGTCGCGGAGGTGCCGAAGCGCCGTGCCAGCGCTGCGCACACTCCGCCGAGCACGCGACCGTGGGTGGGGCGGGCAAGGGCGGTCATGTCGGCTCCTTCGTGAGCGTCGGTCCGAGGCTGCCGGACGGCTGCCTCGACTGCCTTCGACGCTACGGGGACGAACTGGAGCGAACGTCGCTCCACGGTGCGATCCCGACCCTGGGAATCGTCGGGGTCCGACCCTGAGCCGCGTCCTGCCTGCGGACGTCCGCCCGCTGCCGGCGCTCCGTCCTGCGGCGGAGCCAGGAGCGTGCCGCGGGTACGACCGCCGCGTGCGCGAGAGCCACGCCCACGGTGTTCAGGATCAGCGAGTCGACGTCCACGACCCGGCCGGGCACACCGGTCTGGAGCAGTTCGATGCCCAGCGACAACAGGGCCGCGGCGGCGACCGTGCGCAGCAGGGACGCCAGCGGGGACACGGCGAGCCGGCCGTGCGCGAGCGGCAGCAGGACCCCGAGCGGGGCGAGCAGAGCCAGTCCCTCGCCGATCCGCCGGGCCGCCACCTGCGGGCCCAGCGACAGGTCGGTGCGGATACCGGCGAACGGCCGCAGATTGGCGGGCATCACCCAGGGGACGTCGAGCGGGCGCAGCGTGAACCAGGCGACGAACGCGAGGTGTGCGGCAAGGAGGACGCCCCCTGCCACCCGTATGCGGAACGCGGCGTTGCCGCCGACCGAGCCTTGACGCTGCACGCCCCCCAAGACGCGTCCCCCGGCACGATCGGTTCCGGGACACCGTCCACCACCCGGAAGAGGGCTGGGCCGATCCGGCATCGCTGCTCTCCTGCGGCTTGATCCGCCGGACGGACCCTAGCCGCCGGTCACCTCGGACGACGGCGGCTCCTTGAGGCCCGGCCGGGCGCGGACCTCGTCCGTGCACGCGTAGCGGCGCAGCGGCTCACCGTCGCGGATCGGTCCGCCGAGGATCACCGAGCCGTCGCCCTCGGCCGCCGCCGAGTCGGAGAACGTGCAGACCAGCTGGGCGAGGGCGTAGGAGGTGAGGTCCCCGGGCGGGGTGCTCAGCCGCAGGGCGTCGTCCGGGTCCTTCGGGGTGGGACCGTGCACCGACATCCCGCCGCGCACGTCCGTGGTGTACCCGGCCGCCTTCTCGGCGGACGACGGCGTCTGGGCGAGCTGGTCCACCAGCCCCTGCGCGACCAGCACCCGGCGCTCGGAGTCCGCCGTGCCCTCCGGGACCTTCACCGAGCGGTCGACGGCCACCAGCGACGACCCGCACAGCAGGAACACCTGGACCGGGACGCCGGGCGAGGACTGTGTCGCGACGTCCGGCTCGGACAGCGCGCAGCGCACCCGGGAGGGCGCGGGGCCGAAGTCGGTCGGCACCTCCGTGGACCGGATCCCGCACCCGGCGAGCGCCAAGGCCAGGGCGGGCAGCGCCAGCAGCCGGCCCACGGCCCGTACGGTCGGGCGTACGGTCATGAGGCGTCCCCCTTCGGGCCCGTGCCGTCCTTCTCGGCCTCCGGCGCCGGCTCGTACGTGTCCCGCGGCAGCCGCAGCGTGAACACCGCTCCGCCCTCCGGGGAGTTGGCGGCGGTGATCCGGCCGCCGTGGATGTGCGCGTTCTCCAGGGCGATGGACAGCCCCAGTCCGCTGCCCTCGGAACGCGGCCGGGAGGCACTGGCCTTGTAGAACCGGTCGAAGACATGCGGCAGGACGTCCTCGGGGATGCCGGGGCCGTGGTCGCGCACGCTGATCACGAGCTCGCCGCCGGCCGTGGCGCCGTCGCCGCCCGCGGGCACGCCCGGCTCGTCCGCGCCGCCGGTCCCCTCCGCGCTCCCGCTCCCGCCGGTCGCCCGCACCGACACCCGCACCGGGGAGCCGCCGTGCTTGAGCGCGTTGCCGATGAGGTTGGCCAGGATCACGTCCAGCCGGCGCGGGTCGATACGGGCGTGGATGCCGCGCTCGGCGTCCAGTTCCACCGCGTCCAGCCAGGCACGGGCGTCGATGCAGGAGGTGATCTGGTCGGCGATGTCGACGTCGTCGAGGACCAGCCGGGCGGTGCCCGCGTCGAAGCGGGTGACCTCCATCAGGTTCTCGACGAGATCGTTCAGGCGCCGGGTCTCGCTCACGACGAGCCGCACGGCCGGCTCGATCATCGGGTCGACGCTTCCGGTCTCCGCGTCGAGCTCCTCCTCCAGCACCTCGGTGATGGTGGTGATGGCGGTCAGCGGCGTCCGCAGTTCGTGGGACATGTCGGCGACGAACCGGCGGGACGCCTCGTCGCGGGCGGCCATGTCGGCGACACGTTTCTCCAGCGCCTGCGCGGTGCTGTTGAACGTCCGGGACAGGTCCGCGAGTTCGTCGGTGCCCGACACCCGCAGCCGGGTGTCCAGACGGCCCTCGCCGAGCCGACGCGCGGCGACCCCGAGCCGGTGCACCGGCTTCAGCACGGTCGTGGCGGCGGCCTGGGCGAGCAGCGCGGCGCCGATCAGCGCGAGACCGGTGGCGATACCCAGCGACCAGGCCAGCGAGTTGAGGTCCTTGGCCTCCGGCTCCAGCGACTTCAGCATGTAGCCGGTCGGGCCGCCGCCGATCACCCGTGTGCCGGCGACGAGATACGGCGTGCCGTCGTCGACGATCCGCTGCCAGTACAGGTGGTACGGCGACGAGTTGGCGGCCGTGATGTCCTGCTCCCGGTTCACGGCGGTGCGCAGCGAGAGCGGCACGTCGCGCAGCGCGAGACCGCTCAGGCCGCCCGAATTGCCGTAGACGGCCGTGCCGTTCGCGTCCTCGCTGACCAGCAGCACACTGAAGCGCTGGCTGCTGTTGGCCATCTGCCGGGCGGTGTACTGGAGTTCGTCCTGGGTCGGGTACTCCGGCAGCGACCCCGCGCGGTTCTGCATCTCCTGCTGGAAGTCGCGCAGCACCGCGTCCTGGGTGCGGGTCAGCACCGCCTCGCGGTTCAGCCAGTAGGCGATCCCGGACGCGGACACGGCGGCGGTCAGCGCCACCAGCCCGAACACCACGACGAGCCGCAGCCGCAGACTGGTGAAGCGCAGCCGGGACCAGGCCCCCTTGCGTGCCGCGACCCAGCCGCGGAAACCCCTTTGCGCGTCGGTCATTACTGGGGCGCGTCCAGGCGGTATCCGACACCACGGACGGTACGGATCAGGGTCGGGGACGACGGCACGTCCTCGACCTTCGCGCGCAGCCGCTGCACACAGGCGTCCACGAGCCGCGAGTCGCCGAGGTAGTCGTGTTCCCAGACCAGCCGCAGCAGCTGCTGCCGGGACAGCGCCTGGCCCGGCCGGCGGCTCAGTTCGAGCAGCAACCGCAGCTCGGTCGGCGTGAGTTGGAGGTCCTCGCCGTTCTTCGTGACGGTCATCGCGGCCCGGTCGATGACGAGCGAGCCGTAGGTCGCCGCGTCGTTCGCCTCGCGCTCGCCGCGCCGCAGCACGGCCCGGATCCGGGCGTCGAGCACCCGGCCCTGGACCGGCTTGACGACATAGTCGTCGGCGCCGGACTCCAGGCCGACCACCACGTCGATGTCGTCGCTGCGCGCGGTCAGCAGGATGATCGGCAGCTGGTCGGTGCGCCGGATGCGACGGCACACCTCGAACCCGTCGATGCCGGGCAGCATCACGTCCAGCACGATCAGGTCCGGCCGCTGCTCGCGCAGCAGCTTCAGACCGTCCTCACCGCTGGCAGCGGTCGCCACCCGATGTCCCTGGCGCGTCAGTGAGAGCTCCAGGGCCGTCCGGATGGCGTCGTCGTCCTCGATCAGCAACAGGGAAGGCACGGGCTCATTCTGGCCCATGTCGGGGTGGCGTTTCGACACTTGGAGCGCTCCCATGCATCTACCGCAAATGATCAATGTGGTATGTACGTCTGGGTAGCCGTACCGCGATTCTCTGTGACGGCGCTGTGCGGCCCCTGCGGACGACCCCTGTGACAGGTCTGTGACAGTCGGCGGACACGTCCATGAAGTGGCCCCGGCAAGCTTTTCGGCAACGGCAAGGAAGTACGTCGAACCGAGCCGAACACCGGAAGTCCACGACGGGGGGCGCGAGATGAACACGCTGCACAGCGTCAGCACCAGCGCAGTGATCACGCGTCTGCACGACGTGACCCGGGGTTCCGAGAAGTCCGGTGCTGTGAGCGGGCGGGGGTGCGCTCGCGGTACCGGGCGTCAGCACACCACATTCATGTCGGTGGTTGACGCGAGCACGGGGGAATCCGCGGCGGCCGCCGCCGCGGTCGGGGGAGCCACGTACGGGGAGGACACGGGGGAGCGTCGTTCGCTGTCGGAGGCGGAGTTCACCGCCTACGTCCAGGAGCGCCGCGCCTCCCTGTACGCCACCGCCTACCACCTGACCGGTGACCGCTTCGAGGCCGAGGACCTGCTCCAGAGCGCGCTGTTCTCGACCTACCGGGCCTGGGAGCGGATCAGTGACAAGGCCGCGGTCGGCGGATACCTCCGCCGCACCATGACCAACCTGCACATCAGCGCGTGGCGCCGCCGCAAGCTGAACGAGTACCCGACCGAGGAGCTGCCGGAGACGCCCGGCGACACGGACGCGATGCGCGGCACCGAGCTGCGCGCGGTCCTGTGGCAGGCGCTCGCCCGGCTGCCCGAACTCCAGCGGACGATGCTGGTCCTGCGCTACTACGAGGGCCGCACCGACCCGGAGATCGCGGAGATCCTCGACATCAGTGTCGGCACGGTGAAGTCCAGCATCTGGCGGTCGCTCCGCCGGCTGCGCGAGGACGAGGTCCTCAGCTTCGGCCGTGACGAGGAGAACGCCTTCGGGGAGCTTGTCGCCTGAGGGTCACGGGGGAGAGCGGTACCGGAAGCCCGCATCGGGGGGTGCGGGAAACGGTACGGGGGGACAACGGGGGAAAGTACGGGGGGTAACGGGAAAAGCGGGGGAAGTACGGGGGAGCTCTGCCGCACACGCAACGGGGGACGCGGGAGAGCGCGAAAAGGGAGCGGGACTGGAGGGCCGGGGGGTCCGTCCAGTCCCGCTTCCGCGTTCTCGTGCGGCCGGTTCAGGCCGCCGCGGGGGTCTGCGTCTGCCGGCCCACCGCCGCGGCCGCCAGCCTGGTCAGCGCCTCGTCCCGGTCGCAGGCGTACGCGCCCAGGGAGGTCTGACGGGCGACGATCGACCGCTCCGAGCGCATCAGCCGCCAGCCGCGGCGCAGCAGGAACGGCACCGACTTGCGGCCCTCCTCGAGGTCGCGCAGGAAGCGGCGGCGGAACGTGGTGAGCGGACCGCGGGTCAGGCACAGGGCGTCCGCCAGGACACCCAGCTCCCGGCAGCGCTCGACGATCTCGGCCGCGAAGATGCCCTCCGCGATGAACAGCGGGGTCCGGCCGATGTGCAGCGTCTCCTCGCCGGTGCGGGCGCTCAGCGAGATGTCGTACACCGGCACGCCCGTCGACCCGGTGGCGCACAGCCGGGCGATGGCCTCGACCGCGATCTCCGCGTCCCACGACTCGGGGTGGTCCCAGTCGATGTCGGAACTGCCCGCCACCAACGGCAGCGTCGGGTCGTTGGCTTCTTTGTAGAAGTCGTCGAGGCGCAGCACCGGCAGTCCGGAGCGGGCCGCGACGAGGGACTTGCCCGAGCCCGAAGGACCGCACAGCAGTACGACACGGGTGGATGACGGGTGATGGATGCTCACGGAACACCAGTTTGCGGCATGGTGACGCCGCTGCCGACCCCGCGGGTCGGCTTTGAAGCACGCATCACATCTCAACTACCCTACGTAACGTCATGATTACCGTACGCAGCGAGAAGGTGGCAGCAGTGATGGCCCGACACGACTCCCCCCAGAACCCGACCGGCCGGCGCGTCCTGGTCGCGCTCGCGACCGCGGGGGTGGCTCTCGGCGCGGGTGCGGGGGCGGCCGCCGCGGACTCCGGACCGGTGCTCGGCGCGCCGCGCACGCACCCCGGATCGGTCGGCCCGGTCGACCCGCAGGCGGGCCTGAACGGGCTTCTCGGCTCGGTGCGGTACGTCACCGGCCCGCTGTCCGACCTCAAGCCCAACCCGCTCGCCGGCACCGGTGTGGACCCGCTCGACAACGGCGTCGGCACCCGGCTCGCGGACTTCAAGCCGCTGTCCTCGAAGGCGCTCACCGGGCCCGTCGCGCAGGCCCGGTCGATCGGCGGCATTCCGGTCGTCGGTCAGGTGACGGGGCTGCTCGGAGGCTGACCCCGGCCCGGCTGCCGACCCCGGCGCGCACACAGCCGCGCCCGCCCCGGACGGAGGGCGGGCGCGGCTGTGTGCGTGCTGCGTGCGCTCGGGTCAGTAGGCGGACCCGGACGCGCCCAGCGAGCCCGTCGGATGCCAGACCGTCTTGGTCTCCAGGAAGGCCGTCATGCGCTCGGTGCCGGGCGTCGCGGAATAATCCACAGGCTGTGGACGAAGGACGCGCTTCAGGTTGTCCGCCGCCGCGATCTCCAGCTCCTTCGCCAGCACGTCGTCCGCGCCCGCGAGGTCGATGGCGTTGACGTCCTGGTGCGCCGCGAGGGACGGCGCGATCTCCGCCGCACGGCCCGAGAGGATGTTGACCACGCCGCCGGGGAGGTCGGAGGTGGCCAGCACCTCGCCCAGCGACAGCGCCGGGAGCGGGGACTTCTCGGAGGTGATCACGACGGCCGTGTTGCCGGTCGCGACGACCGGGGCGACCACCGAGACCAGGCCCAGGAAGGACGACTCCTGGGGTGCCAGGACGGCCACCACGCCCGTCGGCTCGGGCGAGGAGAGGTTGAAGAACGGCCCCGCCACCGGGTTGCCGCCGCCGACCACCTGGGCGATCTTGTCGGTCCAGCCCGCGTACCAGACCCAGCGGTCGATCGCCGCGTCGACGACCGCGGACGCCTTCGCCTTGGACAGGCCCTCCGCCTCGGCGACCTCGCGCACGAACTGCTCGCGGCGGCCCTCCAGCATCTCCGCGATGCGGTAGAGGATCTGGCCGCGGTTGTACGCCGTCGCGCCCGCCCAGCCGCCGAACGCCTTGCGGGCGGCGACGACCGCGTCACGGGCGTCCTTGCGGGACGACTGCGGGGCGTTGGCCAGCCAGTTGCCCTTGGAGTCGCTCACCTCGTACACCCGGCCGCTCTCGGAACGCGGGAACTTCCCGCCGACGTACAGCTTGTAGGTCTTGAAGACGCTCAGCCGCTGCTGCTCGGTCTTCTCGGTCTTCTCAGACATCGAGGTACGCCTCCAGGCCGTGACGACCGCCCTCGCGGCCGAAGCCCGACTCCTTGTAGCCGCCGAAAGGCGAGGTCGGGTCGAACTTGTTGAACGTGTTGGACCAGACGACACCGGCGCGCAGCTTGTTCGCGACCGCGAGGATCCGCGAGCCCTTCTCCGTCCAGATGCCGGCGGAGAGGCCGTACGGCGTGTTGTTGGCCTTGGCCACGGCCTCGTCGGGGGTGCGGAAGCTGAGGACCGACAGCACCGGGCCGAAGATCTCGTCGCGGGCGATGGTGTGCGCCTGGGTGACGTTCGTGAAGAGCGTCGGCGCGAACCAGTAGCCGGCGGCGGGCAGTTCGCAGGCGGGCGACCAGCGCTCCGCGCCCTGCGCCTCGCCCTGCTCGACGAGCGAGGTGATACGGGCCAGCTGCTCGGCGGAGTTGATCGCTCCGATGTCCGTGTTCTTGTCCAGCGGGTCGCCCAGGCGCAGCGTCGACAGCCGGCGCTTGAGGGAGTCCAGCAGCTCGTCCTGGATCGACTCCTGGACCAGCAGCCGGCTGCCCGCGCAGCAGACCTGGCCCTGGTTGAAGAAGATGCCGTTGACGATGCCCTCGACGGCCTGGTCGATCGGGGCGTCGTCGAAGACGATGTTGGCGCCCTTGCCGCCCAGTTCGAGGGTGAGCTTCTTGCGGCTGCCGGCGACCGTGCGGGCGATCTCCTTGCCCACGGCGGTCGAGCCGGTGAAGGCGACCTTGTTCACGTCCGGGTGCGCGACCAGCGCGGCGCCCGCGTCGCCGTACCCCGGAAGGATGTTGACGACACCCTTGGGCAGGCCCGCCTGACGGCAGATGTCCGCGAAGAACAGGGCGGACAGCGGGGTGGTCTCGGCGGGCTTGAGGACGACCGTGTTGCCGGTCGCCAGCGCCGGGGCGATCTTCCACGCCAGCATCAGCAGCGGGAAGTTCCACGGGATGACCTGGCCCGCGACACCGAGCGGACGCGGGTTCGCGCCGAACCCGGCGTGGTCCAGCTTGTCGGCCCAGCCCGCGTAGTAGAAGAAGTGCGCGGCGACCAGCGGGAGGTCGGCGTCGCGGGTCTCCTTGATGGGCTTTCCGTTGTCCAGCGTCTCCAGGACCGCCAGCTCGCGGCTGCGCTCCTGGATGATGCGGGCGATCCGGAACAGGTACTTGGCGCGCTCGGCGCCGGGCAGCGCCGACCACTTGGCGAAGGCCTTGCGGGCGGCGGCGACCGCGCGGTCGACGTCCTCCGCGCCGGCCCGCGCCACCTCGGAGAGGACCTCCTCGGTGGACGGGCTGACCGTCTTGAAGACCTTGCCGTCGGCCGCCTCGGTGAACTCGCCGTCGATGAACAGGCCGTACGAGGGGGCGATGTCGACGACCGAGCGGGACTCGGGGGCCGGTGCGTACTCGAATGCGGATGCCATGGTGATCAGTCCACCGTCACGTAGTCGGGGCCGGAGTAACGGCCGGTGGCCAGCTTCTGACGCTGCATCAGCAGGTCGTTCAGCAGCGAGGAGGCGCCGAAGCGGAACCAGTGGTTGTCCAGCCAGTCCGCGCCGACGGTCTCGTTGACCAGGACCAGGAACTTGATCGCGTCCTTGCTGGTGCGGATGCCGCCGGCCGGCTTCACGCCGACCTGGACGCCGGTCTGGGCGCGGAAGTCGCGCACCGCCTCCAGCATCAGCAGGGTGTTCGCGGGGGTCGCGTTGACGGCGACCTTGCCGGTCGAGGTCTTGATGAAGTCGGCCCCGGCCAGCATGCCGAGCCAGCTGGCGCGGCGGATGTTGTCGTACGTCGACAGCTCGCCGGTCTCGAAGATGACCTTGAGGCGGGCGCTCGTCCCGCAGGCCTCCTTCACGGCGGTGATCTCGTCGTACACCTTCATGTAGTCGCCCGCGAGGAACGCCCCGCGGTCGATGACCATGTCGATCTCGTCGGCGCCCGCGGCGACGGCGTCGGCCACGTCGGCCAGCTTCACGCCGAGGGCGGCACGGCCCGCCGGGAAGGCGGTGGCGACCGAGGCGACCTTCACGCCCGAGCCGGCCACGGCCGCCTTCGCGGCGGCCACCATGTCGGGGTAGACGCAGACGGCCGCGGTCGAGGGCGTCGTGGCGTCGGTCGGGTCGGGATGGACCGCCTTGGCGCCGAGCGCCCGGACCTTGCCGGGGGTGTCCGCGCCTTCCAGCGTCGTCAGGTCGACCATCGAGATGGCGAGGTCGATGGCGTACGCCTTCGCGGTGGTCTTGATGGAACGGGTGCCGAGCGAGGCGGCGCGCGCCTCCAGGCCGACCGCGTCGACGCCGGGCAGTCCGTGGAGGAAGCGGCGCAGCGTGCTGTCGGACGCGGTGACGTCAGCGAGGGCAGCGGGTGCAGAGGTGGGCATGGTCACCAGACGAGCATATCTACGCGCGTAGCGGCTGTACACCCCCGGAACGTCCTCCCGGGGCGCCCGGCCCCTCGTGGGGCGGCCGGGGCGCGCGAGGTGTGACGCATCCCGCGGTACCGCGGAGGAGAGTCTTCCCGGACGTCGTGCAGAATCGGGACCATGACGACCCCGGAGCACCAGTCACCAGCGCCGCAGCCCTCGGCACCCGAGTCCAGGGACCGTGTCTACCGGTCGGCCTCGGGCCTGGCCGGCGGGGTGCTGCTGCTCGGGCTCGGCGGCTGGCTCGGCCTCGACGCGATCTTCACCGGGCACGGCAGCACGCCGTGGCTGGCGCTCGCCGCGATGATCCTCTTCGTACCGCTGGTGGTCGCCTTCACCCTGCGGCCCGCCGTCTTCGCCAACGACGACCGGATGCGCGTCCGCAATCCCTTCCGTGCCGTCGTGGTGCCCTGGGGCCAGGTCGCCTCGCTGCGCTCCGGTTACTCCAACGAGGTGATCACCGAGGCCGGGGCCAAGTACCAGCTCTGGGCGGTGCCCGTGTCACTGCGCGCACGCAAGCGGGCGCTGCGGACGCAGGCGCGGGTGGAGTCCGGCGGACGCCGGGGCGGGCTGTTCGGCGGCAGCGTGGCGGGCGGTCTGGGCGGCATGGACGCCACGGGCGGCGCGGCGCACGGCCCGGCGGCCGACCTCGGGCCGGCCCGGGCCGAGACCGACAAGATCATGGACGAGCTGCGCGAACTGCTGAAGGCGCGGGAGAAGGCCGCGGGCTCGCAGGGCGAGGTGACCGCGCGCTGGGCGTACGAGATCATCGTGCCGCTGCTGACCGGCGCGGTGCTGCTGGCGGTGCTGCTCGCGGTCACGTGAGCCACGGGCGCCCCGCGCCCGCCCCACCTCGCTTCCCCCCTTCACGCACACCTGCCCCGCCCCGCCTCGGTCGCGGCCGCCGTTCCCCCACCCGGAGACGAAGCCGAGAGCTGTCGTACGACCACCCCCGTGGTCCGAGTCTCTGGGAAACGATGAACACCGACGTCCGGCGGACCCTGCCCGCCACCGCGATACCCGACGGCTGCCTGCCCTGGAGCACGGAACAGGCCCGCCGCTGGACGCGGGAACTGCCACCGGCCTGGATACCGGTGCGCTGGGCCGGGCTGCCGGTCTACCAGCTGGTGTGGATGACGGGTGTGCTGGCCGCTCTGGGCCTGATCTGGGCCGGTGTGCCGCCCTACCTCGCGGCACCGGCCGCCCTCCACCTCGTCTGGCTGCCGCTGCGGCCCGAGATCGTACGGGTGTCCGCGCCGGTCCTGGCCCTGGTGGCCGTCGCCGTGCGTCCCGAGCCGGTGCTTCCCGTGCTGGCCGGTGCGCTGCTGCTGACCGTGGTGTCCCTGACCGTCTGCCTGCTGCGGCTGCGGGCCCGGCAGCGGCAGCGGGAGACGGCCCTGACCGCCGCCGGTGGGGTGACCGCGCCCCTGCCGGACACGGAACGGAGCCTCGGGCGCGGCCGGCTGCTGTCCGGGCTCGGGATCGTCCTGGTCCTGGCGGGTCTGGCGGGCTCGGCGCTGCCCGGGGCCACCGGGCTGTGGGAGGCGGAGCTGGACCGCCAGGGGGTGACCACCACGGGGTTCTTCGTGTCCGGGCTCGGCCTCACCGCGCTGCTCTCCGGGGTACTGGGCCGGCGGCGGGCCGTCGCGCTGCGTGCCGCGCCCGCGCCCGTCCTGCGCGTACTGGTGCGCGAGGACCGGCGCGTCGACGCGGAGGTCTACGCGGCGGACGACGTGGCGGGCCTGCGACCGCTGTTCACCGTCGCCACGATCCTGCTGGACGTCGAGGAGGACGGCGGCACGGACGACGGCGAGGCCGAGCTGGACGCCTTCTTCGAGCAGCTCGACGACAAGCGGCGGCCCAAGCCGCTGCGCGAGGCCGTCCTGTACGGGGCGCCGTACGACGGTGCCGAGGTCGTGCTCGTCAGCGCCGCGCAGAAGCCGGGCGACCCGCCGGTGGCGGAACGGTCGACCGGGCCCGTACGACCGGTGTCGGAGGCCGGAGTGCGGTGGCGGCTCCGGGTGGCGAGGCGGCAGGCCGCCTGGACCGCGGCGGACGACGAGCGGCACCGCGGCCTGGTGGCGGCCGCCCGCCTGACGAAGACGGCGCCGGTACGGAGCTGGCGTGCGGGCGTGCTGGACCGGCTGTCCGTGTGCCTGATGGTGCTCGCGGGCGTCATGCTGTGCCTGACGGAGTTCACCGACCGCGACAACGAGCTCTGGCAGCAGATCCTCTGCGCCCTCCTCGGCCTGTACGGCGCGTTCCGCATCCCCGTGAAGCTGTGCTGGCGCATCACCGCCGACCGCACCGGGCTCTGGCTGAACGGTCTGCGCGGGACCACCCACATCCCCTGGGACGACGTCCGCTCGGCCCGCCGGGAGGCCTTCGAGCTGAAGCTGCGCCGGCGTGGCGGCGAGTCCTGGGCGGTCTCCTCGTTCAGCTGGGCCTGGTACCAGCGCAGGCGCGGTCTGACGCACCCGTACGACGCCCCGGCCGCCGAGATCTCCGCCATGCAGGCCGATCCCGCCCTGCGTCCCACCGGCGACAGCGAGGAGCGGGAGCGGGGGCGCCCCCTGTGGCCGCTGGCCGTGCCGTTCGCCGTGCTGTGGGTGACGGCCGTGGTGGCCGCTCTGGTGTGGCTCCAGGGCCGGTGAGCGGCCGGTGAGACCGGGTGCGGCACCCGGGCCCGGAGCATGCGCGGGAGCGGCGCCCCGGGTACCGGACACCGCCCGGCACGCCCGGGCGGCCGCCCTCCCCGGGCGGGCGCGGGAACGTGCCGGACGGGACCGGCCGGACGTCGGCGCAGGTCAGCGCACGTCGACGTAGTCGCCCGCGGAGACCGCGGGCGCGGTGTCGTCCGTACCCGCGTACGACCAGCGGTAGGAGCCGTCGAGGTAGGCCCGGACGGTGGTGGACACCGTGCCGTCGGCGGCGGTGGTGACGGTCTTGAGGGTGCAGTAGGAGCTGCTGCCCGCGGGGCGGAACTGGAGGTCCACGGGCCGGCCGGCCGCGGCGGGGACAGTCGCGCCGGCCGCCCAGCCGGCGTGCTGCACGGTGCCCGCCACGGTGAGGTTCCGGCCGAAGCGGACCGGCTCGGGGGTGGCGTCGACGGTCAGCCGGGTCTCGCGCTGCACCAGGAAGGAGGCCGCGCTGTCCAGGAAGACGGCGTCGCTGTCGGGGGCGATGGCGTAGGCGCTGACGTGCCAGGTGCCGGCCAGCGCGTCGTCGGCCGGGGCGGTGCCGGGCGTGAGGGTGAAGGTCAGGGTGCAGGTGCTGGTGACGGCCGTCGTCGGGCCGCAGGCCGCGGTGGAGGCGACGGTGCTGTCCTGGGCGGCGTACGAGCCGTGGTAGAGGGTGGCGTTGATCTGGTCGAGGCCGGACGGGTCGGTCGCGGTGACGTCGACCGTGACCGTTCTCGCGCCGGTGCCGACGACGACCGGGTTGCCGCCGTTGACCACCACGCCGGTGATGTCGGTGTCGCCGAAGCGCTCGTCCGCGTGCGCGGACGGAACGGCGAGGGCGGACAGGGCCACGACGCCGCACGCAGCGGCGACAGCTGACTTAATGCGCATGCGAATTCCCCAATGTGAATGCCGCGGCCCGTCATTTGTGGCGGACGGGCCGGAAATGACGTGTGCAGCGTACTCATGCCATCCGGATTTAGGAACGTTTCCGGGTGACGGCGAACAGATTCGCCGATTTCCTGGCAATGGAAACTCCGTCGAATATCCGGTGTTTCGATTCCGTGGAAAACCGAAGGGAAAATTCGGTTCGAATTTCAGCGGACCTGGCGGCCACCTACGCGTACCGGAGCCCGCGGCGGCCCGGTCGGAGCACGGTCGTGGCGGGGCTGGTCCCGGCTCCAGACGCTTCCGAAAAAGCCAATCCTTTGCGTGCAAGTCGCCATCTTTTGCGCACACTTGACGTGCTGCGGGGTCGGATGTCGTTCGACGTGGCCGCTCGGCCGACTTTGTGAACGAGGGGCAACTTTCGCATGAAGTGTGCGATGGGCACTTAACTACGGCGATCGCTTATCACTGCCGCCTCACTACCCTGCGTGTGCTGCATGAACGGCGAACCAGAGCCGGCGCGTGCGGCTTCCTGGCATCGGGGAACACAGGGGTGGGGATGGATGGTGGCAAGAAATGGAGGCGCGGCCGTACCCGGCACGCGCTGCCAAATAGACATCGGTGCAGACGGCACTTACTCGTGGCGGCTCACGGCCACGAACGGGCGGGTGATCGCCGTGGCCGCACGGACCTACCGGGACTACGGCGAATGCCGCGCCGCGTTCGAGCGGCTGTGCGCCGATGTCGCGGAATTACCCGGCGCGGTGCACCACACCGCGGAAGGCAGTGGCTGGGTGTGGCGGATGCGTGATCGCGCCGGCGGCGTCGTGGCGGTGTCCTCGCGCGCCTACGAGCGGCACTCGACGTGTCAGGCCGCCTACGAACGGTTCCGGGCGCTGCTGACCGAGCTCGGGTCCGGGGACGTGATCCCGTGGGGCGAGACGGAGTGAGCGCGCGCCGCTGACGGCCCGGCGATCCGGGAGAGGGGGCCGGGGCCCGCCGCACGGCGGACCCCGGCCCCCTCCGTTTCGTATTCCGTGGTCGCTGCGTTCACGTCAAACCCGGAAGTTGCCCCGCGGGGGTGTCTCGTTCATATGCGTGTGCGCGGGTGTCCATCCCTCCTCAGGAGCGTCGGCCGATGTGACGACCCGAATCCATGAGCGACCTGTGGCTCCCGCGGACGACCCGCCCAGACGCCTGCATCTCGACCCGGGTATGCCCGACCGCGTGTTCCGGGGGATCCTGCGCGGTGGCGGCACCCTGGTGCTCGCGATCATGCTGCTGGTCGGCGGCTTCCTGACGTACCGGGCCTGGCAGGCACTGTCGGCCGCGCGCTGGTCCTTCGTCACCACCGAGACCTGGGAGCCGGACGGCGGGCACTTCGGGATCGCGGCCGTGCTCGTCGGCACGGTGCTGATCGCGCTCGTCGCCATCGTCTTCGCCGTACCGCTCGCGCTCGGCACCGCGCTCTACATCTCCGAGTTCGCGCCGCCGCGGCTGCGCCGGACCCTCATCAGCGTGGTGGATCTGATGGCCGCCGTGCCGTCGGTCGTCTACGGCCTGTGGGGGCTGTTCTTCTTCCAGGGACACGTCGTCACCGTCGCGCGCTGGATCTCGACCTACTTCGGCTGGATCCCCCTCTTCGAGGTCGACGGCGCCGATCCGCGGGACCCGCTCGCCACCGCGACCGTCTTCACCTCGTCCACCTTCATCGCGGGCATGATCGTGTCCCTGATGGTCGCGCCGATCATCTGCTCGGTGATGCGCGAGGTGTTCTCACAGGCCCCGGTGGGCGAGCGGGAGGGCGCCTACGCGCTCGGCGCCCACCGCTGGGGCATGATCCGCAGCGTCGTCCTGCCGTTCGGCAAGGGCGGCATGATCGGCGGCACCATGCTGGGCCTGGGCCGGGCGCTCGGCGAGACCATCGCCGTCTACATGATCATCTCGCCGGTCTTCGTGATCCAGCCGCACATCCTCCAGAACGGCACCAGTTCGGTCTCCTCGCTGATCGCCCTGCGCTACGGCGAGGCCTCCGACCTCGGCATGTCGGCGCTGATGGCCGCCGGTCTCGCGCTCTTCCTGATGACCCTCGTCGTCAACTTCGCCGCATCGTCGATCGTCGCCCGCAGCCGTTCCGGCGCGGCGAGCGACTCCTGAGGAGATCTGAGTCCGATGACCGTCACCGCCGCACAGAGCCCGCCCGGCGATCCGGGGCCGGGGACCGGGCCGAGCCCCGCGGGAGCACCGAAACCGCCGGTGCCGGCCACCAGCCTGCCCCGCCGCCGTCCCGGCGGCGACACGGCCAGGCCCGCCCAGCCGCGCCGCAACCTGTCCACCCTGCGCGCCACCGACGTGTACGCCATGGCCGGTGCCGGGGCCGCGTCCCTCGCCCTGACCTGGGTGATGTTCGACCGGCTGCTGCCCTTCAACGGCGCGCTGGGCTTCCTCCTCGTCGCCTACGCGCTCTTCCTCGGCCTCTACGCGCTGCTGGTCTCCTTCGACGAGGACGGCCCCGCGGTCCGCGACCGGGTGGCCGCCGCGGTCGTCCAGAGCCTCGGCCTGGTGATGCTGACCGCGCTGGCCTTCGTGGTCGTCTACACCCTCTACGAGGGCCGCGACGCGCTGCCGCACCTGAACTTCTACACCCAGTCGATGGCCGACGCCGGTCCGGTCGAGCCGCTCAGCGTGGGCGGCATCCTGCACGCGATCGTCGGCACCCTGTGGCAGATCTCCATCGCCCTGACGATCTGCATCCCGGCCGGACTGGTGTGCGCGGTCTTCCTCAACGAGGTGCCCGGCGCCTTCAGCCGGTTCGTGCGCACCATCGTCGAGGCCATGACCGCGCTGCCGTCCATCGTGGCCGGCCTGTTCATCTACGCGACCTTCATCCTGGGGCTCGGCTTCGACCGGTCCGGTCTGGCCGCCGCGCTCGCGATCTCCGTGATGATGCTGCCGATCATCATCAGGGCGGCGGACGTGGTGATCAGGCTGGTGCCCGGCACCCTGCGCGAGGCGTCGTACGCGCTGGGCACCTCGCGCTGGCGCACCGTGTGGCACGTGGTGCTGCCCACCGCCCGCTCCGGGCTGACCACCGCCGTCATCCTGGGCACCGCCCGCGGGGTGGGGGAGACCTCGCCGGTGCTGCTGACCGCCGGTTTCACCGCCGAGCTCAACACCGACCCGTTCAAGGACCCGATGGTGTCGTTGCCGCTGGCGGCCTTCGAACTCGTCAAGTCCCCCGAACCCACCTATGTCGCCCGCGGCTTCGGCACGGCGGCCGTCCTGCTGGTGCTGGTCCTCGTCCTGTTCGTGGTGGCCCGCGTCGTGGGCGGCCGCGGACCGGGCCGGCTGACCCGCCGTCAGGAGCACCGCCGGGTGAAGGCGTCCCGCCGTGACGCGCAGCGCTTCACGGACCGCACGTCCGCCGACCGGCAGCCCGTCAGACCCGCACCGACGAGGAGCACTCCGTGATACCCGCACCTGTCCGTCGTCCGCGCGCCCGGCGTGCGCACCAGGCGCTGGCGCTGCTGACCGCCCTGGTCTGCGCGCTGCTGGCCAGTCACCCGCCAGGTGCCTTCGCCGTCACGTACGTGAAGATCAGCGGCTCCGGCTCGACCTGGAGCGCCAACGCCATCGAGCAGTGGCGGCGCAACGTCCGCCAGCAGGGCATGACCGTCAACTACGCGTCGGTCGGTTCGACGGTCGGCCGTACCCAGTTCGCCAACGGCACCTCCGACTTCGGCGTCTCCGAGATCCCCTACGGCCTCACCGAGTTCGGCACGACGGACACGCCGCCCCGGCGCAAGTACGCCTACATGCCGATCGTCGCCGGTGGCACGTCGTTCATGTACAACCTCCAGATCGGCGGCAGGCGCGTCACCAACCTCCGGCTGTCCGGGGACGTCCTCTCCAAGATCTTCACCGGCAAGCTGACCATGTGGAACGCGGCGGAGATCAAGGCCGACAATCCCAGACTGAACCTCCCCGCCCGCCGGATCGTCCCGGTCGTGCGTTCCGACGGCTCCGGTACGACCGCGCAGTTCACGCTCTGGATGTCCAAGCAGCACAGCTCGCTGTGGAACGACTACTGCCGCCGCGCCGGCAAGCCCACCCCCTGCGGGCTGACCTCGTACTTCCCGAACATCCCCGGCTCCGGCTTCGTCGCCCAGTCCGGCTCGCTCGGCGTCGCGGGTTACACCAAGCAGCCCCAGGCCGAGGGCGCCATCACCTACGTCGAGTACTCCTACGCCAGGAACGCGGGCTTCCCGGTCGTCAAGGTCCTCAACAACGCCGGCTACTACGTCGAGCCGACCGCCTCCAGCGTGGCCGTCGCCCTGACCAAGGCCCGGATCAACAACGACCCGCGCTCCGCGAACTACCTGACGCAGGATCTGGACGGGGTCTACACGTACGCCGACAAGCGCACCTACCCGCTCTCCAGCTACAGCTACATGATCATCCCGACCAAGGAGGAGATGGGCTTCACCAAGGCCAAGGGCGCGACGCTGAGCGCGTTCGACAACTACTTCCTCTGCGAGGGCCAGCAGCAGGCCGACCGGCTCGGCTACTCGCCGCTGCCGATCAACCTCGTCCAGGCCGCCATGGAACAGGTGCGCAAGATCCCCGGCGCCGAGGCGTCGGACATCGACATCAAGAACTGCAACAACCCGACGTTCTCCTCCGACGGCAAGAACCTGCTGGCGAAGAACGCCCCCTACCCGGCGGCCTGCGACAAGAAGGGCTCCGACCAGTGCGCCACCGGCACCGGCGGCGCCAAGCAGCCCACCACACCGAGCGCCGGCGGCAGCGGCGGCGCCACCGGCGGCAGCGGCTCGGGCGGCTCCGGCTCCTCCGGCGGCTCCACCGCGACGGGCGGCTCCGCCGCCACCGGCGGGACGGGCACGACCGGCACGACGGGCGGCACCGGCGGCACCGGCACGGCCGGCACCAGCACGAGCGGCGGCGGGACGACCGGGGGGACCGTCGTCGACCCCGACACCGGCGAGGTGATCGGCGACGGCCGGAGCGGTGGCGGCGACACCACCGTCGCCGCCACCCCGGTCTCCCTCGGCTCGGGCGACGCCCTCGGGCTGCGCACCGCGCTGATGGCGCTGTCGGCCGTACTGCTGGTCGGCGTCGTCGTCGGCCCGCCCGCGCTCGCCCGGCTGATGTCCGGCCGGTCGCGACGCAAGCGGGGTGCGGCATGACGGGCGCCGCGAACCGGCCCCGGCCGCGGCTGCTCCTCGCGCTGGGCGCGCTGCTGGCCGCACTGGTCCTGGCGCTGCTCCCGGTGCCGTCCGCCACGACCGCCGCCGCGGCGGACGGCGGGGCGGCGGACTCCGCGGTGACGGTGACGGGGAAGAAGGGCAAGTACGACGACTTCTCCGGTCTGAAGGTGACCGTCCAACAGACGAAGGACCTACGCTCGCAGGGCGTACGGGTCAGCTGGGAGGGCGGCACGCCGACGTCGGAGGGCGACTTCCGGCGCAACTACCTCCAGATCATGCAGTGCTGGGGGGACGACCCGGCCGGCCCCACCCGGGAGCAGTGCGTGTTCGGCGCCACCGGCGTCCCCGTCGCCCTGGGCACCCTGGCCCAGTCGCGGAGCGTGGTCGCCGGCACGGGCTTCGCGGGCGACCCCGAGGAGACGCAGTACACGGGCGCGAACGCGTTCGTCCCGTTCCGGCCGATCGGCGGTCTCCCGCCGACCACGTCCACCAAGGACCCGACCTACTTCGGTCCGCTGGACACCAACGAGCAGGCGGCCGCCCGGGTCTTCGCGGGCGGCTCGGGCGAGGTGAACTTCGAGGTGCAGGACGCGACCGAGGCACCCCACCTCGGCTGCGGCACGAACACCGCGCCCGCGGGCAGCACCCCCGTGCCCCGGTCGTGTTGGCTGGTCGTCGTGCCGCGCGGCACCCACAACCCGGACGGCACGGACGTCACCCGGGCCGGCGAGGACGGAACGGTCGACGGGTCGCCGCTGAGCGCCACGAACTGGGCCCAGCGGTTGGTCGTCCCGCTGCACTTCCTCCAGGTCGACGAGTTCTGCCCGAAGGGCCAGGCCGAGCGGCCCACCGCCGGCTCCGAACTGGTGACGGACGCCGTCACCTCCTGGCAGCCGAAGCTGTGCTCCGCCACCGACAGCACGTTCGCCTTCACCCAGGGCGGGGAGGAGGAGGCGCGCAACCAGGTGCAGGGCACCACCGCCGAGTCGCCGCTGCTGGGCTTCACCGTCGCCCCGGTCGCCCAGGACGACGGGACGAAGATCGTCCAGGCGCCGGTGGCGGTGTCCGGGGTCGCGGTCGCCTTCTTCGTCGAAGGCCCGGACGGCGTGGTCCAGGACATGAGACTGACCCCGCGGCTGCTCGCCAAGATGCTCACGCACTCGTACCAGAAGGATGTGTCGCTGGCCCAGGGGCATGCTCCGCATCTGGCCGGGAATCCCGCCTTCTTCAACGAGGACCCGGAATTCAAGAAACTGAATCCGGAATTCCCCGCGCTGAGCGGACAGCCGCGGAGCCTTCTGGTCCCGCTGCAGAGTTCCGACACCACCAAGCTGGTCTGGAACTGGCTCCAGGCGGACACCGAGGCCCGGGACTTCCTGTCCGGCAAGGCTGATCCGTGGGGGATGAAAGTGAACCCCTACTTCAAGGATCTGAAACTCGCCGAGAGCACCTCGCTCACCGATTTCCCCAAGGTGGACCCGACGGTGACGGACGCCCTCGCCAACGGCACTCCGCCGCTCACCTACACCCTGACCGACCTGAACCCGTACACCGCCGACCTGCACGACGGCGCGCTGCGCACCCTGCGGGGCAACGACAACCGCACCATCCAGTGGCAGGCGGGCGACAACTCCCCGCCCAAGCTCATCAACGACCCCGCCCTGTGGGGCCGGCGGGCCGTCCTGGCGATCGTCGACACGGCGTCGGCGCAGCGCTACGGGCTGGCGACCGCGGCCCTGCGCAACGCCGACGGCACCTTCGTCCATCCGACCACCGCCACCCTCACGGCCGGCGTCGCGGCCATGAAGCCGACCGCCGCCGACGCCTCCGTGCTCGACCCCGACCCGGCCCGCGCCAAGGGCCAGGCGTACCCGCTGACCGCCGTGGCCTACGCCGCCGCCTCGATGAACCAGGACGCGGCGGCCCGCACGGCGTACGCGCAGTTCATCCGGTACGCCGCCGGGCCGGGCCAGACACCGGGTGTCTCGGCCGGCCAGCTGCCCGCGGGCTACGCGCCGCTGCCGGCTCGCCAGCGCGAGCAGGCCGAGGCCGCCGCGGACGCGCTGGAGCGCGGTGCGACCGGGAGCGAGTCCCCGGGCGGCACGGGCGGCTCCGGGGGTGACACCTCCGGGACGGGCACCGGCGGGACCTCCGGCGGCAACGGCACCGGCGGGACGTCCGGAGACACGAGCGCGGGCGCGGCCGCGGCCGGCGGCACCGGCACCACGCCGCCCGCCTCCGCGCCCCCGAGCGGCTCCGCACCCCCCTCCTCGGGGCCCCAGCAGAACATCGCGAACCCGGCCGCCGGAATCACCCCGAAAGACGTCATGGGGATTATTCGCTGGGTTCTTGTGACCGTATTGATCCTGGGTGGTGCGGCGGGGATATCGGGTCCGCTGATGCTTCGTCTCGCGCAGCGCCGGAATCCCTAGGAGGCACCTAGGAAGCCTCCCCGTAACCTTTCCCTCGTTGGAAATTGGTTGGTCATCGCCCGGAAATACTGGAAGCGTAGGCGATGGCCGATCGGCGGGTCGGCAGCAAGGAAATCGCATTCCGCTTGAGCGTCCAGTCTTCGAAATCCATAAACCAAGGGGTTCAGAAGTGAACGTCAAGTCTCGCGCCAAGGTCGGCGCTGCTTTCGGTGTCGCGGCTCTCGGTCTCGGCATCCTGGCCTCGCCGGCTTCGGCGGACCCGACCCCGGTCACTGACTACCGTCAGCTCGCCGGTGTCGGTTCGGACACCACCCAGTACGTCATGAACGGCCTGGGCGAAGTCGTCACGAACGGCAACGGCAAGATCATCGCCTCCTGGAACGCCCTCGTCCCCGGTTCCACCACGATCAAGACCAAGACCACGGGCTGTGACACCGTCGCCCGTCCGGACGGATCCTCGGCCGGCATCAACGCGCTGAACGCCGACATCGCGGCGGGCACCCACTGCATCGACTTCGCCCGCTCCTCGCGCGGCCCCGCGGACACCAGCACCACGGACCTCACCTTCATCCCGTACGCCAAGGACGGCGTCACCTACGCCACCGCCCTGGGCAGCACGCTGCCGACGAACCTGACGAAGGCGCAGCTCGCCGCGATCTACCAGTGCAACTCCACCGAGTTCCCGAACGCGCAGCCGCTGCTGCCGCAGTCCGGCTCGGGCACCCGCAGCTTCTGGCTGACCGCCATCGGCATCACCGAGTCCCAGGTCGGCACCTGCGTGGACCAGACCATCCAGGAGCACAACGGTCTGGCCCTGGTCAACGGCAACCAGCTCATGCCGTACTCGATCGCCCAGTGGATCTCCCAGGGCAAGGGCTTCTCCGACGTCCCGAACCGTCGTGGCACCTCGCGGCTGCGCAACATCAACGGCACCGCCCCGACCACGGGCTCGGGCAGCGCCCTGGCGCTGAACACCGCGTTCACCTCGGACTTCCTGCGCAACGTCTACAACGTCGTCCCGACCGCCAACCTCACCGACCCCGTCGTCGCCGAGACCTTCGTCGGCGCCACCTCGAAGGTGTGCGCCGCGAGCTCCACGATCACCAACTACGGCTTCGGCACCCTGACCAACTGCGGCAACACCGACCTCAAGGCCGAGCGCTGAACCGTGATCGTCGTCTGATCCTCGCGTGACGGCCGGGCACCCTCGGGTGCCCGGCCCCACGTGCTGTCCCCGTACGTCCGTTCCGCGCGCACTTCGGCGTACGTCCGCTCCACGCGCCGTACGCCTGCTCCACGACCTGTCCCGTACATCCGACAACCGTCCCCCGGGGGGCCCTCGCAATGACCGTGCCACATCCGTTCCGAAGAGCGGCCGCGATCGTGGCCGCCTGCGCCCTGCTCGCCCTGGGCCTGGTGGGCCTGGTGGTGTCCCAGTCCCAGCCCGCCCGGGCGGCGGCCTCCATTGGGGAATTCACCTTCGCCTCCACCAGCGGCAAGCTCAGCGACCCGCAGCCCTTCGGCCCCTCCCTCACCACCCCCGCGGCCTGCCCCGACTTCGAGATCAAGGACGACGCGGGCAACGTCCTGGAGTCGATCCCCATCAACTACACCCTCGCGCTGAGCGTGGTGAAGCCGGGCGGCGGATCGGCCGTCCTGATGGGCTCGATCACGAGCGCGTCGCCGTACGACGCGGCCAAGACCGCCTCGCTGGCCGCCGCGGACAACCCCGACCTGGGGCTCGCCGACCCGTCGCAGATCTTCACCTCCGACGGCACCTACGAGCTGCAGCTCGTCTGCCTCGACGACTTCGGCGGCACCCACCCGGACGGCAACTACTGGACCCAGAAGATCACCGTGACCGGTGACGACTGGGTGGTCGGGGAGGGCGCTCAGGCCACCGGCCTCACCGTGACCGCGAGCCCGTCGGTGATCGAGCCCGGCCAGGAGACGACGTTCACCGCGACGGTCTCGCCCGCCGAGGCGGCCGGCACCGTCACCTTCCTGGAGGGCGCTACCACGCTCGGCCAGGCCGCGGTCTCCGGCGGGAAGGCCGAGTTCAAGACCTCGGCGCTGACCGAGGGCCAGCACGGCGTCACCGCCCGGTTCACCCCGCAGAACCCCGCCCAGTGGGGAGCCTCCGAGGTGGCGTCACCCGCCTCGGTGACCGTGCAGACGGCCCGGTTCGAGATGCGCGACGCCTCGGGGCAACTCCTCGCCGTCAACCCCCAACTGACCCGCGGCCAGACGGTGAAGGTCATCATCCGCGGGTGCTCGGCCGGCGCGACCTACACGATGGCGATGTTCAACAACGACACCGCCTTCCCGAGCGCCGTCGCCGACGCGAACGGCACGGTGACCTGGCCCACGCTGACCGTGCCCGAGGACGCGGTGGCCGGGCAGACCAGCTGGGACTACAGCCCCGACTGCACCGGCGTGGGAAGCGTGGCCGCCGTCTCCTTCACCCTCGCCGAGCCGTCCTCGGCCTCGCCGTCGACCAGCCCCAGTGAGGACCCGAGCGAGAGCCCCTCGGACGAGCCGAGCGACGACCCCACCGGTGACACCTCCGGCACCACGACCGGCGGCGACAGCACCTCCGGCGGGGACTCCGGCTCCGGCGGGAGCAGCGGCTCCGGCGGCGGCTCCGGCTCCGGCGGCACCTCCCCGCAGGGCGGCCTCGCCTCCACCGGCAGCCAGATCGCCCTGTTCTCCGGCGTCGGCGCGGTCGTCCTCGTCACGGCCGGCATCGTCTTCGTACGGTTCGGCCGCCGCAACGGACTGCTGACCTTCGGTGAGCCCGGCGCCTGACCACGGCCACGCGCGCGGCGCGGGCGGCGGGCCCCTCCCGCCGCCCGCGCCCGCGCCCTCCCGCCCCACACCTCTTCACAGGAGCACTGCCGTGACCGTGCTGTCCCCGCCCCCGCCGACCGAGGCGCCCCCGGTGCCGGCGCCCTCGCCCGAGCCCGGGTCCGGCGCGGCCCCGGCGCGGGCCGAGCGGCCCGGCTTCGCGTTCGCCGGGGCCGCGCTGTGCCTGCTCGCCGCCCTGCTGCTCGGCTTCGCCGCCAACCTGACGATCGTCGGCCACCTCCAGCACAGCCGCGACCAGGAGACCGCCTACGACGAGTTCCGGCGCCAGCTCGCCCTGGGCATCGCCCCGGTGGGCCAGCAGACGTACGACGGGAAGATGCTGGAGCCGGGCGCCCCCGTGGCGCTGCTGCGCATCCCCGCCCTGGGCCTCAAGGAGGTCGTCGGCGAGGGCACCGCCTCCGGGGTGCTGATGTCCGGCCCCGGCCACCGCCGCGACACCCCGCTGCCCGGACAGGCCGGCACCAGCGTGGTCATGGGCCGCCAGTGGGGCTACGGCAGCCCGTTCAACGACCTGCACCGGCTTCCCCTCGGCACCGAGATCCGGCTGACCACCGGTCAGGGCACCGCCGTCTACCGGGTGTCGGGCCTACGCCACGAGGGCGACCCGCTGCCGGCCGCGCTCAAGCAGAACGAGGGCCGGCTCACGCTCATCACCGCCGAAGGCGCCCCCTACACCCCCTCCGGCACGGTCCGCGTCGACGCGACCCTGACCAGCCCCGTCCAGCCCAGCCCGGCGCGCCCGCTGGCCCTCGGCTGGATCGACGACTCCGAGCAGGCCCTGGGCACCGAGGACGCCGCCTGGCTCCCGGTCTTCCTGTGGTCGCAGGCCCTGCTGCTCGCGGCCCTGCTCACCATGGCCGCCTACCGCGTCTGGGGGCGCTGGCAGACCTGGATCGTCGGCGCGCCCGTGCTGGCCGCCCTCGGCCTCGCCGTCTCCGGCGCCGCCACCCGCCTGCTGCCCAACCTGCTCTGACCGACGAGGAGTTCCGCCATCATGTCCGACCCGACCGACACGCTCGTCGACGAGATCCTCGATCCGACGCGGAGAATCAACGCCGTCAGGCCCGGCCGCGGCACCGCGCAGAGCGACCCCGCCACCCTGGAGGCCGACTCCATCTCGGCCTGGTTCGGCGACCACAAGGTCCTGGAACACGTCTCGCTCACCATGCCCGCCCGCAAGGTCACCGCGCTCATCGGCCCGTCCGGCTGCGGCAAGTCCACCTTCCTGCGGATCCTCAACCGCATGCACGAACTCGTCGGCTCCGCGTCCCTGGCGGGCCGGGTGCTGCTCGACGGCGAGGACATCTACGACCGCGGTCGCCGTATCACCCACGCCCGCCGCCAGATCGGCATGGTCTTCCAGAAGCCCAACCCCTTCCCGGCGATGTCGATCTACGACAACGTCACCGCCGGCCTGAAACTGGGCGGCATCAAGGCGGGCCGCGACGACAAGGACGCGCTCGTCGAGGAGTGCCTGACCAAGGCGGGCCTGTGGAAGGAGGTCCGCGACCGCCTGAGGCAGCCCGGCGGTGCGCTCTCCGGCGGCCAGCAGCAGCGGCTTTGCATCGCGCGCTCGCTGGCCGTACGGCCCCGGGTGCTGCTCATGGACGAACCGTGCTCGGCCCTGGACCCGACCTCGACGCGGCGCATCGAGGAGACGATCCACGAGCTGTCCGAGGAGGTGACCATCGTGATCGTCACCCACAACATGCAGCAGGCGGCCCGCGTCTCCGACCAGTGCGCGTTCTTCCTCGCCGAGCAGGGCACCCCAGGCGCGATCGTCGAGTACGGCCCCACGGGCGCGATGTTCGACAGCCCGCAGGACCCGCGCACCACGGACTACGTCAACGGCCGCTTCGGCTGAGCCGCCACGCGCGCCACCGCACACCGCCCTGAGCGCCGCCCCGCGCCGGTCGCCGGGGCCCCGGACAGACGACCGGGCACGGGGTCCGGCCCGCCGTCGCGGATCCGGACCCCGTGCCCGGCCCAGGTGCGGTGTCCCGCCGCATGTGACTCCTGGGGCTTGGGACACCCAGGGGGTGGATGCCTCCAAGGGGGGTGAGGAGTGCATCCGTGCTGCGCTTCCAGGATGGGGCGGACGCGCCCGCGGGAGGCAGCCGGGAAGCATGCGACAGCCCAATTCCGGGTGAATCACGGTGCTCCAGGCCGCGCAGCCCTTGCCGCACAAGGCCGTTGCCGCACAGCCCCCCCTCGCAGGACCGGGTCAGATCCCGGCGGCCGCCGACAGGTCGCGCTTGATCGCCGCGAGCAGTTCGGCGGCCCGGGCGCGGGCCGCCGGGAGGCCGGCGTGGCCGCCCACCGGGACGACGACCTCCAGGTAGCACTTCAGTTTGGGCTCGGTGCCGCTGGGCCGGACGATGACGCGTGCGCCGTCGAGGGTGTAGCGCAGACCGTCCGTGGGCGGGAGCCGGTCGGTGCCCCGGGTGAGGTCCTCCGCCGCGGTCACCGCCAGCCCGGCGAGTTCGGCCGGCGGCCGCTCGCGCAGCCGGCGCATCGCGTCGGCGATGACCGAGAGGTCCTCCACCCGCACCGAGAGCTGGTCGGTGGCGTGCAGCCCGTGCTCGACGGCGAGGTCGTCGAGCAGGTCGAGCACGGTGCGGCCCTGCTCCTTGAGCTCGGAGGCCAGCTCCGTGACGAGGAGCGCCGCGGTGATGCCGTCCTTGTCGCGTACGCCCTCGGGGTCGACGCAGTAGCCGAGGGCCTCCTCGTAGCCGTAGCGCAGGCCGTCCACGCGGGCGATCCACTTGAAGCCGGTGAGGGTCTCCTCGTACGGCAGACCCGCCTTCCCCGCGATCCGGCCGAGGAGCGAGGAGGAGACGATGGACTCGGCGAAGGTGCCGGTGACCCCGCGCCGCACCAGGTGGGCGGCGAGCAGCGAGCCGACCTCGTCGCCGCGCAGCATCCGCCAGGCGCCGTCCTCCTCGACGGCGACGGCGCAGCGGTCGGCGTCGGGGTCGTTGGCGATGATCAGGTCGGGGGCGGTCTCGCGGGCCTGCGCGAAGGCCAGGTCCATCGCGCCGGGCTCTTCCGGGTTGGGGAAGGCGACGGTCGGGAAGTCCGGGTCGGGCTCGGCCTGCTCGGCGACCAGGACCGGGGCCGGGAAGCCCGCGCGGGCGAAGGCCGCGAGCAGGACGTCCTTGCCGACGCCGTGCATCGCCGTGTAGACGGTGCGGGCGGTGCGCGGGGAGCCGGGGGACAGGACGGCGTCCGTACGGGCCAGATAGGCCTCCAGGACGCTCTCGTCGAGGGTCTGCCAGCCCTGGTCCGGGCGGGGGACGTCGGCGAGCGCCTCGATCGCGTCGATCTCGGCGGCGATCCGCGCGTCGGCCGGCGGGACGATCTGGGAGCCGTCGCCGAGGTAGACCTTGTAGCCGTTGTCGCGGGGCGGGTTGTGGCTGGCCGTCACCTCGACGCCGGCCACCGCGCCGAGGTGCCTTATGGCGAAGGCGAGGACGGGCGTGGGCAGCGGGCGCGGCAGCACGGCGGCGCGCAGGCCCGCGCCGGTCATCACGGCCGCGGTGTCGCGGGCGAAGTCGGCGGACTTGTGGCGGGCGTCGTAGCCGATCACGACGAGGCCGCCGGAACTGCCGTTCTTGTTCAGGTACGCGGCGAGACCGGCCGCGGCGCGGATGACGACCGAGCGGTTCATGCGCATCGGGCCGGCGCCCAGTTCGCCGCGCAGGCCCGCGGTGCCGAACTGGAGGGTGCCGCCGAAGCGTGCGGCGAGCTCGGCGTGGTCTCCCGCGTCGATGAGCTTGGCGAGTTCCGCGCGGGTGTCCGCGTCGGGGTCCTCGGCCAGCCATGACGTGGCCCGTGCGATGAGATCGTCTTGCACGTTCGGTCCAACCTCTCGTTCGTGTGCCGCGCTGCGCGCGCGTGCGTGCGGTGCGTGCGGTGGTGCGCGCCCACGGGTGGTGCGTAGGGGCGGTGCGTACGGCGGCGTACGGGCGGTGCGGGTACGCGGGGCGCGTACCCGCGGGTGCCGGCACCCCCGGAGCCTCCCGCCCCGCGGTCACGGCCGCCCCGGAGTCACGGGCGTCCCGGAGTCACGGCCGCCCCACGGGCACGGCGGCCCTGCGTTCGCAGCCGTCCCGCGCTCACAGCCGTCCCGCGGTCCACGACGGTTGCGCGGCCCGCGACGGTTGCGCGACCCGCGACGGTTGCGCGGCCACGGTCGTCCCGCGCTCCCTGCGCGTCCCGCGCCCCCTGTGCGTCCGCCGCCCGGATGCGTCCGCCGCCCGGGCGGGTCGCAGTCCGGGCGGGTCGCAGTCCGGGCGGGTCGCGCGTCCGGTGCCGGTGGTGCCCCGGGGTGTCAGGTGTCCCGTGGGCACCACCGGCCCCGTACGTCCCTCCCCGGAGGCTCTGCCCCCGGAGTCCGCTCCTCGAACCCCGCGGGGCGAGGGCGCGGCGCCGGTCGCCTACAGGCGGTCCAGCACCTGCGCCAGCAGGGAGCCCATCCGGGTCGCGCTGTCGCGGCCGGCCTGGAGGACCTCCTCGTGGTTGAGGGGCTCGCCCGTCATGCCCGCCGCGAGGTTGGTGACCAGCGAGATGCCCAGCACCTCGGCACCCGCCTCACGGGCGGCGATCGCCTCCAGGACCGTCGACATGCCGACCAGGTCCGCGCCGATGACGCGGGCCATCCGGATCTCGGCCGGGGTCTCGTAGTGCGGGCCGGGGAACTGCGCGTAGACGCCCTCCTCCAGGCTGGCGTCGATCTCCTTGCACAGGGCGCGCAGACGCGGCGAGTACAGGTCGGTGAGGTCCACGAAGTTCGCGCCGACGATCGGCGAGGTCGCCGTCAGGTTGAGGTGGTCGCTGATCAGGACCGGCTGCCCGGGGCGCATGCCCTCGCGCAGACCGCCGCAGCCGTTGGTCAGCACCACGGTCTTGCAGCCCGCGGCGACCGCGGTGCGCACGCCGTGCGCGACGGAGGCGACGCCACGGCCCTCGTAGTAGTGGGTGCGGCCCAGGAAGACGAGCGCGCGCTTCTCGCCGATGCGGTACGAGCGGATCGTGCCGCCGTGGCCGGCGACCGCCGGCGGCGGGAACCCGGGCAGCTCGGTGACCTGGAGCTCGGCCTCGGGAGCGCCGAGGGCGTCCACGGCCGGTGCCCAGCCGGAGCCCATCACGAGGGCGACGTCGTGGGTCTCGGCGCCCGTCAGCTCGCGCAGGCGCGCGGCGGCGGCGTCGGCGGCCGCATAGGGGTCGCCCTGGATGTCGTCCGGAAGAAGAGATGCGTTCACGCGGACGAGGGTAGCCGGTCTGGGCCTACGCGCGTAGATGACAGTGCTCACGGGATGGCGATCGTTGTCTTGTCGTTTCCAACGAAACGCCGTACGGACCGATCCCACGAGGGCGGTCCGGGGCCGGGCTCAGCAGGGCCGCTTGCGCAGTTCCATCACGTAGTCGTGCGGCGCGCCCGCCGACTCCGCGGCGTCGGCGACCTCGCCCAGATAGCGGGCGGAGGGCAGTCCGCCCTCGTAGCCGTTGAGCACGTACGTCCACGCCGGCTCCTGACCGTCCAGGGTGTGCACGCGGACCCGCAGCCGGCGGTAGATGCCGAGGCCGACGCCCTCCCACCGGTCCAGCGACTCCTCGTCCATGGGGGCGATGTCGTACAGCGCGACGAAGACCTGCGCGTCGGGGTCCTCGACGACCGTGGCCAGCGCGCCGTCCCAGCCGAGCTGCTCGCCGCCGAACGTCAGCCGCCAGCCGTTCAGCCAGCCCGTCGCGCGCAGCGGCGAGTGCGGGGCGCGGCGGGACATCAGCCGCGCGTCGAGGTTGCCGGCGTACGCGGTGTAGAGCGACATGGGTCCGAGAGTACGGCAGCCGTCCCGCGTGTCACGCCCGTCCCGGTCGAGTCCCCCGGGACCTGGTCCGGCCCCGGGGCAATAGCACCTCGACGCGTGCGGGACAATGGAGTACGTGACTCGGATCGTGATCATCGGTGGTGGACCCGGCGGCTACGAAGCTGCGCTGGTGGCGGCGCAGCTCGGCGCGGAGGTGACCGTCGTCGACTGCGACGGTCTGGGCGGAGCGTCGGTGCTGACCGACTGCGTGCCGTCGAAGACCCTTATCGCCACGGCCGAGGTGATGACCACCTTCGACTCGTCGTACGAAGAGCTGGGCATCATCGTCGCCGACGACACCCCGCACGTGGAGCAGGCCGCCCGCGTCGTCGGCGTGGACCTGGGCAAGGTCAACCGACGGGTGAAGCGGCTCGCGCTCGCCCAGTCGCACGACATCACCGCCTCCGTGACCCGGGCCGGCGCCCGCGTCATGCGCGGGCGCGGCCGGCTGGAGGGGATGCAGGCCCTCGACGGCTCGCGCAAGGTCGTCGTGGTGGCCGCCGACGGCACCGAGGAGACCCTCGTCGCCGACGCCGTCCTCATCGCCACCGGCGGTCACCCGCGCGAGGTGCCGGACGCCCTGCCCGACGGCGAGCGCATCCTCAACTGGACCCAGGTGTACGACCTCGACGAACTCCCCGAGGAGCTCATCGTGGTCGGCTCGGGTGTCACCGGCGCCGAGTTCGCCGGTGCCTACCAGGCGCTCGGCTCCAAGGTGACCCTGGTGTCCTCCCGCGACCGTGTGCTGCCCGGCGAGGACCCGGACGCCGCCGCCGTCCTGGAGGACGTCTTCCGCCGCCGTGGCATGAACGTGATGGCCCGCTCCCGCGCCGAGTCCGCCAAGCGGGTCGGCGACCGCGTCGAGGTCACCCTCTCCGACGGCCGGGTCATCACCGGCTCGCACTGCCTGATGGCCGTCGGCGCCATCCCCAACAGCGCCGGGCTCGGCCTGGAGGAGGCGGGCGTCAGGCTGCGCGACTCCGGCCACATCTGGACCGACAAGGTCTCCCGCACCACGGCCCCCGGCGTGTACGCGGCCGGTGACGTGACCGGCGTCTTCGCCCTCGCCTCCGTGGCCGCGATGCAGGGCCGCATCGCCATGTACCACTTCCTCGGCGACGCGGTGGCCCCGCTCAACCTCAAGACGGTCTCCTCGAACGTCTTCACCGACCCCGAGATCGCCACCGTCGGCTACTCCCAGGCGGACGTCGACGCGGGCAAGATCGACGCCCGGGTGGTGAAGCTGCCGCTGCTGCGCAACCCGCGCGCCAAGATGCAGGGCATCCGGGACGGCTTCGTGAAGATCTTCTGCCGTCCGGGCACGGGCATCGTCGTGGGCGGTGTGGTCGTGGCGCCGCGCGCCTCGGAACTGATCCACCCCATCTCGATCGCCGTCGACAACAATCTGACGGTCGAACAGATCGCGAACGCGTTCACCGTGTACCCCTCTCTTTCGGGGTCGATCGCGGAAGTGGCCCGGCAGCTGCACACCCGGAAGGCGACGGGCGAGAGCTGACGGCCGGAAGTGACTCCCCGCTGGTCACGGGGAGTTGTCGACCATTCGTGCGGCATAGTCGGGGCGACTAGGCTCTATACCACTTCGCCCTTCACCGTGCGAACAACTTCTGTTATTCGGCGCAAACAGCTGAAACCAGACGGTCGTTGGGGTTACTGTCAGTTTCGTGTTCGCTGCAGAACGTCGCCAATTGATCCTCGAAATGGTGCGAGCGAACGGGGCCGTGTCGCTCCGTGAGCTCGCCCGTGTCGTCCAGACCTCCGAAGTGACCGTACGGCGGGACGTGCGCGCACTGGAGGCAGAAGGACTCCTCGACCGCCGGCACGGCGGTGCGGTACTGCCGGGCGGGTTCACGCGGGAGTCCGGCTTTCCGCAGAAGTCTCATCTCGCGACCGCCGAGAAGACGGCCATCGCCGACCTCGCCGCCAACTTCGTCGAAGAGGGCGAGGCCATCGTGGTCGGGGCGGGAACCACCACCCAGGAGCTGGCCCGCCGGCTCGCCCGCGTACCCGGGCTGACCGTCGTCACCAACTCCCTCCTGGTCGCCCAGGCGCTGGCCCATGCCAACCGGGTGGAGGTGGTGATGACCGGCGGTACCCTGCGCGGTTCCAACTACGCCCTGGTCGGCAGCGGTGCCGAGCAGTCCCTCCAGGGGCTGCGGGTCTCGCGGGCCTTCCTGTCCGGCAGCGGTCTGACCGCCGAGCGCGGGCTGTCCACGTCCAACATGCTGTCGGCCTCCGTCGACCGGGCGCTGGTCCAGGCCGCCGCGGAGGTCGTCGTCCTCGCCGACCACACCAAACTCGGTACGGACACCATGTTCCAGACCGTACCCACCGACCTGATCACCCGTCTGATCACCGACGAGCCGCCCGCCCACGACGACCGTGCCGCCACCGAACTCCAGGCCCTCGCCGACCAGGGGGTGCAGATCGCCGTGGCCGGGGCGGCGGGGAGCCCGGGGGGTGACGCCGTCCCGGCGCGCCAGCAGCGTCGGGACGTACCCCTCCCCGCCCCTCGCCGCGGCCAGGTCCCGGGCGTGGGCCCCGGCCTGCGGAGCGCCGCGGTCCTGAACGACCAGTCGCCGGGCGCGGAACGGGCACGCGTGGCGGATTTGCGCCGCCGCTGACCGCCGAGGCCCGCTCGACAGCGGGTGGACGCGAGCCCTTGGACCTCTCTGCACGGTACGCGGGGAAACGAAACGCCCCGCGGACCGGCTGCTGCGGTCCACGGGGCGCTCGAAGGTACGCCGGTACAGGTGCCGGTGTCAGTCCTTGATCTCGCAGATGGCCGCGCCGGAGGTGACGGAGGCGCCGACCTCGAAGTTCAGGCCCTTGACGGTGCCCGAGCGGTGG
>NZ_JBVKBD010000006.1:0-487947 GCF_055657365.1 Streptomyces sp. NPDC107559
TACATGTGGGCCGACGACGACAAGCAGTACGGCGACGCCCGCATCATCTTCGTCGACACCGAGGTCTCCAACTGGACCTTCGACCCGGTCCGCAACCAGTACTTCTTCCACCGCTTCTTCTCCCACCAGCCCGACCTCAACTACGAGAACCCGGCCGTCCAGGAAGAGGTCCTGGCCGCCCTCCGCTTCTGGCTGGACCTGGGCATCGACGGCTTCCGCCTCGACGCCGTGCCCTACCTCTACGCCGAGGAGGGCACGAACTGCGAGAACCTCCCCGCCACCCACGAGTTCCTCAAGCGGGTCCGCAAGGAGATCGACGCCGGCTACCCCGACACCGTCATCCTGGCCGAGGCCAACCAGTGGCCCGAGGACGTCGTCGACTACTTCGGCGACTACGCCGGCGGCGGCGACGAATGCCACATGGCCTTCCACTTCCCCGTCATGCCCCGCATCTTCATGGCCGTGCGCCGCGAGTCCCGCTACCCCGTCTCCGAAATCCTGGCCAAGACACCGGCCATCCCCTCCGGCTGCCAGTGGGGCATCTTCCTGCGCAACCACGACGAGCTCACCCTCGAAATGGTCACCGACGAAGAACGCGACTACATGTACGCGGAGTACGCCAAGGACCCGCGCATGCGCGCCAACATCGGCATCCGCCGACGCCTGGCCCCCCTCCTCGACAACGACCGCAACCAGATCGAACTCTTCACCGCCCTGCTGCTCTCCCTGCCCGGATCACCGATCCTCTACTACGGCGACGAGATCGGCATGGGCGACAACATCTGGCTCGGCGACCGCGACGGGGTGCGCACGCCGATGCAGTGGACCCCGGACCGCAACGCCGGCTTCTCGTCCTCGGACCCCGGCAGGCTCTACCTGCCGACGATCATGGACCCGGTCTACGGCTACCAGGTCACCAACGTCGAGGCGTCCATGTCCTCGCCGTCGTCCCTGCTGCACTGGACCCGCCGCATGATCGAGATCCGCAAGCAGAATCCTGCCTTCGGACTGGGGTCCTACACCGAGCTCCAGTGCTCCAACCCGGCCGTCCTCGCCTTCCTGCGCGAGTACGAGGACGACCTGGTGCTGTGCGTGCACAACTTCTCCCGCTTCGCCCAGCCGACCGAGCTGGACCTGCGCGAGTTCGACGGGAGACATCCGGTCGAGCTCTTCGGCGGGGTGCGCTTCCCCGCCATCGGCGAACTGCCCTACCTGCTCACCCTCACCGGACACGGCTTCTACTGGTTCCGGCTCGCCCGAGTCGCACCCCGCACCGGCCGACAACTGTGAGCGTGCGCCGAGGAAAGGACGCGTCACCATGCCGAAGACCGCATATCTCCACCCGATCACTGCCGACGGCATCCAGCCGATGGCATCGCTCGGCGGACTGTTGCGGGAGTGGCTGCCGCGGCAGCGCTGGTTCGCAGGCAAGGACCGGCCCCTGACCGACCTCCGGCTGCTGTCGATGACCGAGCTGTTCCCGGGCTGTCTGCATCTGCTCGTCCAGACCGACCAGAACGGGGTCCCCGCACCCGGCGGCGCCACCCCGGCCGGGGACTGCTACCAGTTGCTGCTGGGCATCCAGGAACATCTCTCGCCCCGGCTCGGGCGGGCGCTGATCGGCCGGGCGGACTTCGGTCCGCTGGCCGGTCTTGCGGTCTACGACGCCCTCCAGGACCCCCGTTCGACGCATCTGCTCCTGGAGCGGCTGCGTCACCCGGGCACCCTGGGCCCGCTGCGGTTCGAGTCCGACGCGTCCGTGCCGGTGCCGGCCGGGCTGCCGCCGCGGCTGCTGGACGCCGAGCAGTCCAACTCGTCGGTGGTGTACGGCGACGCGTTCATCCTGAAGCTGTTCCGGCGCATCCAGCCCGGGATCAACCCCGATCTGGAGGTGCCGGTCGCACTGGCCGGGCAGGGCTGCGGGCGGGTGCCCGCGCCGGTGGCCTGGTTCCGCACCATGCATCCGCAGGAGGCGACACTCGGGGTGCTCCAGCCGTTCCTGCCCGGCGCCTCCGACGGCTGGGCGCTCGCCCTGCGCGCGCTCGCCACCGGCGACACCTTCACGGCGGAGGCCCACGAGCTGGGCCGGGCGACGGCGGAGGTGCACCTGGCGCTGGCCTCGGCCCTGCCGTCCTGCGCCCACACCGACAACGACCTGACGGCGGCCGCGATGACCGAGCGTCTGGAGTCCGCCGCGCACCACGTCCCGGCCCTGCGGCCGTTCGTCGGCGCCCTGCGCACCGCGTTCACCGCGCTCGCCACCTGCGACCCCGGTCCCCCGGTCCAGCGCATCCACGGCGACCTGCACCTGGGGCAGGTGCTGCGCGCCGGGCGCGACTGGTTCGTCATCGACTTCGAGGGCGAACCGTCGCGTCCGCTGGCGGAACGGCGCAGCGCGCACTCCCCGGTGCGCGACATCGCGGGCATGCTGCGTTCCTTCGACTACGCCGCCCGCCAGCGCCACCCCTGGCGACCGGAGTGGGCCCGGCGCTGCCGGGAGGCCTTCTGCGCGGGCTACGCCGACCGGGCGGGCTGGGACCCGCGCAAGAAACACGCCCTGCTGCGCGCCTACGAGACGGACAGGGCCGTCTACGAAGTCCTGTACGAGGCCCGGCACCGCCCGGACTGGATGCCCGTACCTATGGCGGCGATCGAGCGTCTCGCCGTGAGAGGAGCCTGACACCGTGGCACTGCGAGAGACCTCGCTTCCCGAGTCGGCCGGACCGGTTCCGCCGACGGCCCTGACCCTGGATCCGCAGGAGCGCCTGCGCCTGCTGTCGGGGGCGCACCACGACCCGCACGCGCTGCTCGGCGCCCACCCGGTGACGGGCGGAGTCCTCTTCCGGGTGCTGCGCCCGTTCGCCCGCTCGGTCACCGTCGTGGCGGACGGCACGCGCGGCGCCCTGGTCTCGGAGGGCGACGGCCTCTTCTGCGCCGTACTGCCGTTCGACGCGATCCCGGAGTACACGCTGCTGGTGGCGTACGACGACGCGGAGTACGAGGTCCACGACCCCTACCGCTTCCTGCCGTCGCTGGGCGACTTCGACCTGCACCTGATCCGGGAGGGCCGGCACGAGCAGCTGTGGAAGGCGCTCGGCGCCGAGCCGATGACCCACCAGGGCGTGACCGGCACCCGCTTCACCGTGTGGGCGCCCAACGCCCGGGGCGTACGGGTGGCCGGGGACTTCACCTTCTGGGACGGCACCCAGTACCCGATGCGCTCCCTCGGCGCGGCCGGGGTGTGGGAGCTGTTCCTGCCGGGCATCGGCGAGGGCGCGCGGTACAAGTTCGAGATCACCTCCCGGCACGGGGACCGGTTCCTGAAGGCCGACCCGATGGCGCGCCGCACGGAGGTGCCGCCCGACACGGCGTCGATCGTGACCGCCTCGCACTACGAGTGGGGCGACGCCGACTGGCTGGCGCGCCGCGGTGACACCCCGGTGCACGAGGCGCCGTTCTCCGTCTACGAGGTGCACCTGCCGTCCTGGCGGTCGGGCGCGACGTACCGCGAGCTGGCCGAGGAGCTCCCGGCGTACGTCCGGGAGCTGGGATTCACCCATGTCGAGCTGATGCCGGTGGCCGAGCACCCCTTCGGCGGCTCCTGGGGCTACCAGGTCACCGGCTTCTACGCGCCGACGTCCCGGCTCGGCTCGCCGGACGACTTCCGGTACCTGGTGGACGCGCTGCACCGGGCCGGCCTCGGCGTGATCATGGACTGGGTGCCGGCGCACTTCCCCAAGGACGACTGGGCGCTGGCCCGGTTCGACGGGGAGCCGCTGTACGAGCCCGGGGACTGGCGGCGCGCGGAGCATCCGGACTGGGGGACCTACGAGTTCGACTACGCGCGCATCGAGGTCCGTAACTTCCTGGTCGCCAACGCGGTGTACTGGTGCGAGGAGTTCCACATCGACGGGCTGCGGGTGGACGCGGTCGCCTCGATGCTCTACCTCGACTACTCCCGGGACTCGGGCCAGTGGGAGCCCAACGTCTTCGGCGGCAACGAGGACCTGGCGGCGAAGGCGTTCCTCCAGGAGATGAACGCGACGGTGTACCGGCGGGTGCCGGGTGTCGTCACCATCGCGGAGGAGTCCACCGCCTGGGACGGGGTGACCCGGCCCACCGACGGCGGCGGTCTCGGCTTCGGGCTGAAGTGGAACATGGGGTGGATGCACGACTCGCTGGAGTACATGAGCCACGAGCCGGTGCACCGCAAGTACCACCACAACGAGATGACCTTCTCGATGGTGTACGCCTACAGCGAGAACTACGTCCTGCCCATCTCGCACGACGAGGTGGTGCACGGCAAGCAGGCGCTGGTGGCGAAGATGCCCGGCGACTGGTGGCAGCAGCGCGCCAACCACCGCGCCTACCTCGGTTTCATGTGGGCCCATCCCGGCAAGCAACTCCTCTTCATGGGCCAGGAGTTCGCCCAGGGCGGGGAGTGGTCGCAGGAGCACGGCCCGGACTGGTGGCTGCTCGACCCGGCCTACGCGGCGCAGGGCGACCACCGCGGTGTGCGCGACCTCGTGCGCGATCTCAACACCGTCTACCGGGACACCCCCGCGCTCTGGCAGCGCGACACCCGGCCCGAGGGCTTCCGCTGGGTGGCCGGGGACGCCGCCGACGACAACGTGTTCGCGTTCCTGCGGTTCGCCGCGGACGGCAGCCCGCTGCTGGCCGTGTGCAACTTCTCCCCCGTCGTCCGGCACGACTACGAGCTGTGGGTCCCGGACTCGGTCGACGCCTGGCAGGAGACCCTCAACACCGACGCGGCACGCTACGGCGGCAGCGACCTCGTCCACCCCGAACCGGTCAAGCAGCTGGACGGCCGGATCACGCTCACGCTGCCGCCGCTGGCGACGGTCTGGCTGACGCCGGCGCAGCTCTAGGACCGGGCGGGTCCGGGCGCGGTGCCGTCACCGTGCCCGGACCCGCCGGTGGTCGTCCGGTTTGCCGGACCCGGGATTCAAACGGGGGCCGGCCCGGTCCGCCGTGTGGAAATGATCACGGCTCGATTACTTCTCCGTTCCCGGCCCCATCCGGTCTCTCCTGGGCTAGATTCGACCACCGTCGATAACAGTTCTCGTAGGCGGAGTCACTCCCCGTACACCCCAGGAGCCAGCGCATGCGCGACTTCGCCTTCGCTCCCCCGGCCACACCGTCCGTGACCGGGGGACTCGCCGACACCGTCTTCGACACGGCGGCGCGCAACCCCGCCCTGCCGCTGCTCGCCCGCCGCCGGGGCACCTCCGAGAACGCCTCCTGGGAAGAGGTGACGGCCGTCGAGGTCCGGGACACGGTGGTCGATCTTGCCAAGGGCCTGATCGCGTCCGGGATCTCACCGGGCGCCCGGGTGGCCGTCATGGCACGCACCCGCTACGAGTGGACGGTCCTCGGCCTCGCGCTGTGGACGGTCGGCGCCGAGGTGGTGCCGATCCATCCCACCTCCTCCCGCGACCAGGTCGAATGGATGCTGCGCGACTCGGGCTGCGTGGGCGTCGCGGTCGAGGACGAGCAGAGCGTGATGACGGTGGGCTCGGTGTGCGCGGGACTGCCCCGGCTGCGGCACGTCTGGCAGTTGGACGCGGGCGCGCTCGAACAGCTCGTGGAGCGGGGCGAGTTCATCCCCCTCACCACGGTGGACTCGCTGCGCCGTATCGTCATGCCGGACTCCACGGCGGTGGTCGCCTACACCTCCGGCACCTCGGGACACCCGATGGGCTGCGCGCTGAGCCACCGGAGTCTGGCGAGCCCCTGCGACACCCTGTTGCAGGGCTGGGGCCACACGGCGGCGCAGGCCGGGGAACAGCCGGCCGTCCTCGCCTTCCTGCCGTTCTCCCACGTGTACGGGCTCATGATCCAGGGCCTGTGCCTGCGCGGCGGCCTGCTCATGGGCCATGAACCCGACCTCAGCGAGGAGTCCCTGGCGTCGGCGCTGCTCTCGTTCAGGCCCACGTACTTCTACGCCGTACCGTCGGTCTTCGAGAAGCTGTACAAGACTTTCCTGCGCACGGCCCAGCAGACGGGCCGGGGAGCGCTGTTCGAGCGGGCCGCCGAGACGGCGCGGGACTTCGCCGCGGCGAACGAGCGGCAGCGGCTGGGCCGGGGCTCGGGTCCCGGCCTCGACCTGCGGTTGCAGCACGCCCTGTACGAGCGGACGATCTACCGCAGGCTGCGCGGCGCGCTGGGCGGCCGGGTGACCCGCGCCACCTCCGGCGGCTCACCGCTCAGCCGCGAACTCTCCCTCTTCTACGAGGGCATCGGCATCTACGTGCACGACGGCTACGGGCTGACCGAGACCGCCGGCGGGATCACCATGCAGCCGCTGGGCCGGGAGAAGTCGGGGACGGTCGGACAGGCGCTGCCCGGCACGGACATCCGGGTCGCCGAGGACGGGGAGATCCTCGTGCACGGACCGTCGGTCTTCCAGGGATACGTCAACGACGAGGCCGCCACCCGGGCCACGCTGCGCAACGGCTGGCTGGCCACCGGCGACCTCGGGCATCTGGACCACGAGGGCTACCTCACCATCACCGGCCGCAAGAAGGACACCATCGTCACCAGCGGCGGCAACAGCGTGGCGCCGGCCCCGCTGGAGCAGCGGCTGCGGATGCATCCGCTGGTGCACCAGGCGGTGGTAGTGGGTGACAACCGGCCCTGTGTGGGCGCGCTGATCACCCTGGACCCGGACTACCTGGTGCACTGGCGGGGGGCCCTGACCCTCCAGGGCGACACGCCCAACCGGGAGGCGCGGGAGGAGAACGCGCTGCGGGAGGAGATCGGGCGTGCCGTGGCCGCCGCAAACAGCGCGGTGTCCCGGGCCGAGTCCATCCGGGTGTTCCGGTTGCTCCCGGACCAGTTCGACCAGTCCAACGGGTTGCTGACCCCGTCGATGAAGCTGCGCCGGGACGCGATCGTCCGGCACTACGCGCAGGAGATCGAGGCGATGTACCAGGCACGTTCGCGTGTTCCGCGGCAGCCCACCGCGGAGGAGGTGCTCGGCTGGGACGACGCGGACAACATGTTCCGCTAGCCCCGGCCGCCCCGGTCGGTACCGGCCGCCCCGGTCAGCGCCGGCGGCCGCGGCTCGCCGCCCAGGCGGTGCCGACGCCCGCGAGGTGCAGGCTCAGCGCGGTCAGCCCGAGCAGCATCACGTTGGTCGATGTGAAGACGTCGTTGGTGGAGATGTCCGCGGCATTGATCAGGAACGCGATGAACAGCAGGACCGCCGCAACGATGGCCAGCACAGGTTCTCCTCTTGTCGATGGTGTCGGGGTCTTTCCGTGGCGTCCGGGTTCCCCGGAAACGCCGGGACAGCCGTCCCGGCCGCGATTTCCCCGCGCCGCGCAGCGTCGGCTCCGTCCCCGTACGCTCCGTGACCGGAGGCGGGCCCGGTGTGTCCCGACGGCGGGCCGGGGAAGGATCACCCATCCGGCCCCCACCTCGGACGCGTACGCCGCGCACCCCCGGGAACTCGCAGAGGTGACGAAGCGAGAGAGACGTGTGAGAAGGGACGACAGCCCTGCCGACGTCAGGGGTCGAAGAGAGGCGAGATGGCAGCCGAGCAGCGTGGGGACGACACACTGGCTTCCCAGGACATCGCGAGCCGTACCGTCGGCTTCAGCGGCGCGCCCGCGGACGTGACCGGTGCGCGCCTGGCCGCGGAGGACTTCCTGCGCGCCCTGGCCGGTGTCTCACCGCCCGCGTCGCCGGAGTGCTGGCACGACATCGTGCTGATCGTCACGGAGCTGGCCGCCAACGCCGTCCAGTACGCGCCGGGCCCGTTCGAGCTGCGGCTGCGCCGTACGTTCGACGGCGTGCACGTCACCCTGCACGACAGCAGCACCACCCCGCCGACGCCCCGCCGCTTCAACCCCGCCTCCGGTGGCGGCGGGATCGGCTGGCACCTGGTGCACGCGCTGTGCACCCAGGTCAGCGTGGTGCCCGCCGACCGGGGCAAGGACGTGCACGTCTTCCTCCCCTGGTGAGTCACCGGGCCGGACGGATCGGCCGTCCCTCCCCCGGTGGGTCACCGGGCCGGCCGTGGCGGTCGGTGTACCGCTGCGGGTGCGGGGCGGTAGGCGGGTCAGTCCCTCGCGCTCCTGGGCACGGCGAGCCGCTCGTAGTGCTCCCCCACGGTCGCCAGGTACCGCGCGTCCCTCGTCTCGCTGTCGATGCGGAACCGCGGCGCCGCCTTGACCGCGCCCTGCGTGCAGGCCAGCGAGATCCTGCGGGCCCTCGGGTCCACCCCGGTGACAAGACCCGCCGGAACCACGGCGCTCCTGCCGAACAGCCAGACCCCGCTGTCGACGACCAGGTGCCGCATGCCGTGGGGATCCGCCTGCCGCGCCACGTGCCCGACCGTGCCGTCGGTCGCGACGACGGCGTAGCCCGTCAGATCCTGCCCCTCGACGTGACCGCTGTCCGGTGCGTACGTCCAGATTCTGCCTGTGGCCACACTGCTCCTCCCTCTTCCTCCCCGGGCCTGTGCTGCCCGTGCGGGCGGCCGACGGTCGCCCGCCTGTCCCACACAGCACCAAATACCCTTTTCCCGCACGCGCATTCGGGCCTGGCAAGATCGTGCGGAGCGACATGACGTCAGCAGAGGTCGAGGCAGGCGCGCGTGACGGTGCCGTGCTCGCCGGTGTGGGTGCGCACCAGGTCCGCGAGCCGGTGCACGAGAAGCAGTCCGCGTCCCCCGATCTGCTCGGGGCGCGCGGGGCGGCGGCCCGCCAGCGGGTCGGTGAGCCGGCCGGAGTCGCGCACCTCGCACACGATCCGGCCGCCCTCGGCCCACAGTCCGAACGTGCCCCCGCCACCCCCGTGCACCACGCTGTTGGTCGTCAACTCCGCCACCACGAGCGCCAGATCGGGCAGCCGGACGGCGCTCATGCCCCGGTTGCGCGCCTCGTGCACGGCGATGTCCCTGGTGTCCGGCAGCGCCGCGGCGTCGAAGCGGACCGTGACCGCGCGCGGCGGGGGCGGCAGCGGGAGGTTGCAGCGTTCCAGCGCGCCCTGCGGATCGTAGGCCCGGCTGACGGTCGTACGCCCTGCGCCGACGACGAGCGGGTGCGTGGCGTGCGCGTCGGCGAGCGTCCCGGCGGACAGGGCGCGGGCGTCGTAGGGGCACAGGATCGTCACGGGCCGCCCCTGGAAGGCCGTGTTGATCAGCGCCTCGTGCTGGACGCAGGCCGGATACTCCTCGGCGGTCCGGCCGGGCCAGACCGGCTCCCCGACGATCCGTGCCCGGCGGTCGTCGCCGACGGCGTCCGCGAACGCCCGCAGCACCGTCGGGATGATGCGGCCGGGGTTGCGGCCGGCGGCGGTCATGTCGGTGAAGCGCACCTCGGCGGCGCGCGCGCCGAGCCCGTCCTGGATCAGTTCGAGCCGACGCGCGGGCACGGCGACGGCCACCGGCTCCCCCGCCGCGAGGCCTTCGAGGACGAAGGACACGATCTCCGCCCGGTACTCGTCGTCACCGCGATAGAGGAATGCCGGGTGGACGAACGACTCCCCGGGGCTTTGCGCACGCCCTTCCTGCACCACCCGCACCCCCGTCTTCCGCATCCCGTCCCTCAGCGTACGTCGCCGTCCTGACATACCGTCGGGGCCGCCGGGTCCGGTGTGGCGGGCCCGCCTCCTCAGCCGACCCTGCCCAAGCGGCGCTTTTCGGCCATGTCTTCGAGCCGCACCACTTTCTTTCGCCTCCCCCTGACATGAGTTGGGGAAGCCGGGGCAGTCGACCCCTGTCAGCAACTCGTACGACGAACGGAGTGGGCGGCATGAATGCCGTGACGGCAGCGGAGCAGACGGTCACGGACGGCCTTCGGGACGGTCTGCCGTTCATCGACAGCCCCTCACAGGTCAGCCCGAAGGACGCACGCGAACTCTCCCGCCGGTTCTTCGACCGGCTCGCGACCCTCGAGGAGGGCACGCCCGAGCACCAGTACGTGCGCAACACGCTGATCGAGATGAACCTCTCCCTGGTGCGCTACGCCGCCTCCCGTTTCCGCAGCCGCCAGGACTCGATGGAGGACATCGTCCAGGTCGGCACGATCGGTCTGATCAAGGCCATCGACCGGTTCGAGCTGTCCCGCGAGGTCGAGTTCACCTCGTTCGCCGTCCCGTACATCGTCGGTGAGATCAAGCGCTTCTTCCGCGACACCAGTTGGGCCGTGCATGTGCCCCGCCGGCTCCAGGAGGCCCGGGTCGAGCTGGCCAAGGCAACCGAGGAGCTCCAGACCCGGCTGGACCGGATGCCGACCACGCGCGAGCTCTCGCAGCTCATGTCGCTGTCGGAGGAAGAGGTCATCGAGGCCCGCAAGGCGGCCAACTGCTACACGTCGTCCTCCCTCGACGCCGCCCTCACCTCCGACGGCGGCGCGGACGGCGAGTCGGTGCTGGCCGACTTCATCGGCGAGGAGGAACCGGCGCTGGAACTGGTGGAGAACTTCCACTCCCTGGCGCCCCTCATCGCCGAACTCGACGACCGGGAACGGCTGATCATCCATATGCGCTTCGTGGAGGAGCGCACGCAGGCGGACATCGGCAAGGAGCTCGGCATCTCCCAGATGCACGTCTCCCGTCTGATCACCCGCATGGTCCGGCGGCTGCGCGCCGGACTGCTGGGCCCCGAGATCGCCTGACACCCCTGTGCCCGGTGCCGCCGCCCGAGGGCGGTGACACCGGGCACAGCCTTGTGCGGGGACCTGTGCCCCCCGCACCGCAGACCAGCACCGGATCAGGTCGTCCGCACGCGTGGAGGCATTCGTGACACGAGCCCGCAACCCCCTGTCCGTCGAGGTCACCGTGCCCCGGGAGGACATCGCCCTGGTCGCGGTCGAGGGCCATCTGGACCTCGACACCGCGACCGAGTTCCAGCACCAGCTGGCCAACCAGCTCCACCACGGCCGCCGGCACTTCCTGCTCGACCTCTCCGCGGTCCCGTTCATGGACTCGTCCGGCATGAACATCGTGCTGCGGGTGTACCAGGAGGCACGCGGGGTGTCGGGGAGCGTGCACGTCATCGCGCCCGCCCCGGCCGTACGGCGGATCCTGGACCTCACCGGCGTCAGCATCACGGTCCCCGTCTCCGAGACCGTCGACGACGCCCTCGCGCTGGTCGGCACGGCGCCGCAGGCCTCCCCGGACCCCCGAACCTGACGGTGCGCCGCAGGCCCCCCGGACCGGCGGACCTGACGGGCCACGCGCCCCGGCCGGGGCAGGACCGGGCGACGGGCGGGCCGGGGCGGGGCGACGGCCGCCGGTCGCCGCCCACCGCGACAGACACGAGGAGTGAAGCAGGTGCCGGAGCACGAAGCGGAAGCACAGCAGGGATCACCGGCCCGGCAGGTCGGGGTCTTCCTGCGCCGCCGCCGCGAGCAGATCGCGCAGCGGTGGGCCGACGAGCCGCTGTTCCGTGCGGTGTTCACCGTCTCGCGGGACGAGGCGGTCGAGGCGGGACGGTCGGTGGCCGACGCACTGGCCGAAGTCGCCACGGCGGAACGGGTGGCGGATCCCGAGGCCACCGGATTCACCCTGGTACGGGAGCAGTTGGCGCGGATGGCCGCCTCGCGCGCCCGTGCCGGACTGGGCACCGCGCAGGTGTCGAGGGAGGTCGACGCGCTGCGGCCGCCGGTCGTGGACCTCCTGGTCGCCGACCTCACCGGCCTCGCCGACGTGCCGCCCGGACAGCTGCGGGAGTGCGAGTCCGCGCTGACCGTGCTGCTCGGCACCCTGCGGCTGGTCGTGCTGGAGACGGCGCTGAGCGAGGGCGAGGCCCTCATCGACCGGCAGCGGCTGCAACTGCTGGAGGTGGCCACGCCCGTCATCAAACTGTGGGACGGCATCGTGGCCGTACCGCTCATCGGGACGCTCGACAGCGCCCGCAGCCAGGTGGTCATGGAGACGCTGCTGGAAGCCGTCGTCGACCAGCAGGCGCGGTACGCGATCCTCGACATCACCGGTGTGCCGACGGTCGACTCGCTGGTGGCCCAGCATCTGATGAAGACGGTCGCGGCGGCCCGGCTGATGGGTGCGGAGTGCGTGGTCTCCGGCATCCGGCCCGCGATCGCGCAGACCATCGTCCACCTCGGTCTGGATTTGGGCACGGTGGTCACCCGGGCGAGCCTCGCCGACGCCCTGGCGCACGCCCTGCACCGGCTGGGCGCGGACATCGTGCACGCCACGCCGGGCGGTGCGGGGGCGCGGTGACCGACGAGTTCTCCCGCCCGCCCATGACGCACGTGCCGGTGCTCCGGCTCGGTGACGTCCTCCTGGTCACCCTCCAGGGGGACCTGCACGACAGCACGGCCGAGCAGCTCCAGCAGGACATCACGGAGCGGATCGGCAGCAGCGGGGTGACGGGCGTCGTGATCGACATCTCCGGCATCGAGATCGTGGACTCCTTCCTCGGCCGGGTGCTGGCCGAGATCGCGGCGAAGGCAGGGCTGCTGGCGGCCAGGACCGTGGTCGCGGGCATGCGTCCGGCGGTCGCGATCACCCTGGTGGAGATGGGGCTGACGCTGCCGGGGCTGCGTACGGCCCTGAACACCGAGGCGGCTCTGCGCCTGCTCGGCGACCCGGCGCGAGTCGACGCCGCCGGGCCTCGGCCGGGGAGACGGTGATGGAGGCGGCCGCGGGCGTCGACGCCCGCCTGCCGATCCGTTCCGACCTGGACCTGGTGTGGGTGCGCCAGCATGTGCGCCAGGCCGCCGCCCGGCTCGGTTTCGGTCTGGTCGAGCAGACCAAGCTGGTCACCGCGGCGAGCGAACTGGCCCGCAACACCCTCGTCCACGGCGGCGGCGGACAGCTGACGGCGGCCCGGGTGGCCCAGGGGCGGGCGCAGGGGCTGCGGCTGGCCTTCAGCGACGAGGGCCCGGGGATCGCGGACCTGGAGCGAGCCCTGCGGGACGGCTACACCTCCGGCGACGGGCTGGGGATGGGCCTCGGCGGCGCGCGCCGGCTGGTGCACCGGTTCGCGATCGACAGCACCCCGGGAGTCGGTACCACGGTCACGGTGACGTCCTGGGCGGGCCGGCCGCCCCGGCCGGGGCACCCGCGCGAGGAGTGGTGATGGCACGGCTGTGGGACGTACCGGTGCACGACTCGACCCGGGTGCGCGACTCCAGGGTCGCCGCCGAGGAGGCCGCGGCGCTCGCCGGGCTGGACGAGCGGCGCACCGCCGCGGCCGCGCTGGTGGCCAGCGAGCTGGCCACCAACCTGCTCAAGCACGCCGGCGGCGGACAGCTCCTCGTCGACCTGGTCGCGCCGTCCACGGCCGGCGAGGGCCGGGACCGGCACGACGTCGTGCAGATCGCCGCGGTCGACCACGGTCCGGGCATGCCCGACGTCGGGGCCGCCCTGCGCGACGGGTTCTCGACGGCCGACTCGCTCGGCGCGGGCCTGGGCACCTGTGTCCGCCTCGCCGACGACTTCGGCCTGCACAGCGCGCCGGGCCGGGGCACGGTCGCCCTGGCCCGGATCGGCGCCGCCCCCGGCCGGGCCGGGCGCGCCGACGCCGCGGTGGCAGGCGGCGCGCAGCGGTGCGTGGCGCGGGCCGGCGGGATCAACATCCCGTTCGCCGGGGCGGACTGCTCGGGCGACACCTGGGCGTGGGTCCGCGCGGGCGACCGGCTGACCCTGATGCTGGCCGACGGGCTGGGACACGGGCCGCAGGCGGCTCACGCGTCGACGGAGGCGGCGCGGGTGCTCGGCCGATCGGCCCACCTCTCCCCCGCCGAACTGCTGCGGCACCTGGACGCCGGACTGCGCGGCACCCGCGGCGCGGCCGTCGCGCTGGCCCAGCTCGACGCGGACACCGGCCGGTTGACCTTCGCGGGCATCGGGAACATCGGGGCGCGGCTGCGCGAGGGCGGCACCTGGCGGCATCTGCTGTCCCGGCCCGGCATCGTCGGCGTCCACCGCCCCGCGACCCTGCCCGAGACCCGGCTGCCGTGGGGCCCGGACCGGCTGCTCGTGCTGCACAGCGACGGGCTGCCCAGCCGGTGGGTCCCGCCGTCCGACCCCGGTCTGCTGCTGGCCGACCCGGCGGTCGTGGCCGCCGTGACCGTGCGCGACGCCGGCAGTGCCGCCCGCCCGGTCAGGGACGACACCGCCGTCGCCGTACTGGCGCCGAACCCGCCGGAGGGCCCATGAGGCAGGTCTGGCCGGTCGCGTCCGTCACCGACGCGGCGCGGGCCCGGATCGCCACGGCCCGGGTCGCCGCCGCGCTCGGCGTGCCCGTCCTGGAGCGCACCCGGCTGGTCACGGCGCTCAGCGCCCGGCTGCGGCAGTGCCTCACCAAGGGCGGCGGCTGGCGGCTCACGCTGGAGGCGTCCTCGGCGCCGGGCGGACAGCGGTCGCTGCGCGTCCTGGTGCGTCCCCGGGAGGGCGGGGAGCCGACGTGGCGGATGGCGGTGCGCTGCACCGAGGAGGCCCGGACGGCGGGGCCGGACCCGGTGGCCGACGGTCCCGGACTGCTGGCGGAGGCCCTGCTCGGCGCCGACGAGGACACCGCTCTCGTGCTGGGCAAGCTCGCGGACCAGGAGGCGCTGGTCGCCTGTCACCGCGAGGAACTGCACCAGACGAACCAGGGCGTGCTCGCGCTGCACGGCGAGCTGGACGCCGCCGGACGGGCCCAGCGCGAGGCGTTCGCCGCCGAACGCGCGGCGCACCGGGAGGCGGAGCGCGCCCGGCGCAGGCTGACCTTCCTGGCCGACGCGAGTGCGGTGCTGACGGCGTCGCTGAACCACGACGAGATCGTGCGCAGGCTGCCCGAGCTGCTGGTGCCCGAGTACGCCCGCAGCGTCGACGTCTGGCTGTTCGACGCCGAGGACGAGCAACGGCTCCCGGAACCGTCCGGGACCGACACCGGCCGACAGCCGCCCGGGACCGCATCCGCCGAGGACGACGGTCGGCACCCCGGCGCCGCCGCGCCGGCCGGCCCCCACGCCGACGCGCCGGTGCGGGGCGGCGGACCCGGGCGGTCCGGTGCACGTCCTGCCGCCGCCGTGCTCGCGGCCCGCACCGGCCGGCCACAGTACGCCGCCGGGCACCCCGGCGGGCTGCCCGGCGTCGACGACCAGCCGCCCTCGGCGCTGGACCCGGCCCGGCCGCTGCTGTGCGTCCCGCTGCCCACCCGGCACGCACCCCTCGGCGTGCTGACGCTGTCCCCGCCCGGCGGACGCTGGGACCCCGACGACGCGGTCATGCTGGTCGAACTCACCCGGCGGGCCAGCATCGCCATCGACAACGCCCGGCGTTTCGAACACAACCGGGACATCGCCGAGACGCTTCAGCGCGCCCTGCTCACGGACCTGCCCCGCACCCCGGGCCTGCGCCTGGCGGCCCGCTATCTGCCGGCCACGTACGGGCTGAACATCGGCGGGGACTGGTACGACGCGTTCCGTCAGCCCGACGGGAGCCTGATCACGGTGATCGGCGACGTGACCGGGCACGGACTGCGCGCGGCCGTCATGATGAGCCAGCTGCGCACCGCGCTGCGCGCGTACGCCGTCGACGGCGGCAGCCCGGGCGAGTTGCTGACCCGGCTGCACGTACTGCTGCGTCATCTGCAACCCGATCTGTACGCCACCGCGGTCATCGCCCGTTTCCACCCGGACGACCCCACGGTGACCTGGGCGGCCGCCGGTCATCCGCCGCCCGTGCTGCGCGGGGCCGACGGAAGCGTCCGGGTCCTCGACGCCAAACCCGGCGCGATGCTCGGCATCCCGCTGGAGCAGCGGATCGCCGACCACACGGTGCGGCTGTCCCCGGGCTGCACGCTGGCGCTCTACACGGACGGTCTGGTGGAGCGCCGGGCCCGGGGGATCGACGCGGGCATCGAGCGGCTGGCGGCCGCGCTCGGCGCGTTCCGCCCGGCGGAGCTGGACGCGGACCTGGACGGCGTGGCGGACCGGATGCTGCGTCCGCTGCTCGGCGACTCCCCGCGCGAGGACGACGTGTGCCTGCTGCTGTGCCACGTCGACGGCCCGAGCGGCCGGACCCGGCAGCCGGGGCCGGCGCCGTCCTGACCGCGCGGCGGCCCGTGCGGAGCTCCGGGGAGCCCGGAAAGGTGCCGGACGAGGTCCGGGGAGTCCGGAAGGGTCGCATAGGTGTACGGCGTCGGGCTCGTGGAACCCGTGGGGCCGGTGGGACCCGCGGGAGTGTCGTCGCGTCCCGGCTCCCCACGCGCCATGGCCGCCGAGCAGGCAGACTGAAGATCTGTTCGTTCGTCTGCACGCCACAGCACCCGGTCGGCGGGTGTTTCGGGCGCGGTGCGATCGGGAGGTGCGATGCAGCGCCCGGCGGGCACGCGAATGGTGCCGAGGCAGACCGCCTGGAGCCGCAGAAGGGATGGACCATCGTGACACGACCCAGGATCCTGGTGGTGGGCGCGGGCTTCGCGGGAGTGGGGTGCGTACGGCGCCTGGAACGCAGGCTTCCCCCGGGCGAGGCCGACATCACTCTGGTGACGCCGCAGTCCTACCAGCTCTATCTGCCCCTGCTGCCCCAGGTCGCCTCCGGCGTGCTGACGCCCCAGTCGATCGCCCTGTCCCTGCGGCGCAGCAAGAAGTACCGCACCCGGATCATCCCGGGCGGTGCCATCGGCGTGGACCTCAAGGCCAAGGTCTGCGTGATCCGCACCATCACCGGCAAGATCGTCGACGAGCGGTACGACTACATCGTGCTGGCCCCGGGCAGCGTCACCCGCACCTTCGACATCCCCGGGCTCGTCGATCACGCGTACGGCATGAAGACGCTGGCGGAGGCCGCGTACCTCCGTGACCACGTCATCTCGCAGCTGGATCTCGCCGACGCCAGCGACGACCCGGCGGAGCGCGCCTCCCGGCTCCAGTTCGTGGTGGTCGGAGGCGGCTACGCGGGCACCGAGACCGCCGCCTGTCTGCAACGCCTCACGCACGGTGCCGTCCGGCGCTATCCGCGGCTGGACCCGAGCCTGATCAGGTGGCATCTGATCGACATCGCGCCGAAGCTGATGCCCGAACTGGGCGACAAGCTCGGCCGCAGCGCCCAGGAGATCCTGGCCCGGCGCGGTATCGAGGTCTCCCTGGGCGTCTCGATCGACAAGGCCGCCGCCGAGGAGGTCACCTTCACGGACGGCCGGGTGGTGCCCACCCGCACCCTGATCTGGACCGCCGGGGTGGTCGCCAGTCCGCTCATCGCCACACTCGGCGCGGAGACGGTCCGCGGGCGGCTCGCGGTGAACGCGGAGATGCACCTGCCCGGCGAGGACGGTGTGTTCGCGCTCGGCGACGCCGCCGCCGTACCCGACAGGGCCAAGGGCGACGACGCGATCTGCCCGCCGACCGCGCAGCACGCCATGCGGCAGGGCCGGCACGTCGCCGACAACGTCATCGCGACACTGCGCAACCAGCCGCTGACCCCGTACGTCCACCGGGATCTCGGTCTGGTCGTCGACCTCGGCGGCGCGGACGCCGTGTCCAAGCCGCTGGGCATCGAACTGCGCGGACTGATCGCCCAGGCGGTGGCGCGCGGCTACCACTGGTCGGCGCTGCGCACCAACGTCGCCAAGGCGCGGGTGCTGACCAACTGGACGCTCAACGCGCTCGCCGGCGACGATTTCGTCCGCACCGGCTTCCAGTCCCGCAGGCCGGCCAAGCTCAAGGACTTCGAGTACGCCAACCACTATCTGACCCCGGACGAGGTACGGGCCCACGTGGCCCGGACGCATTCGCCGAAGCAGTGACACGGCACGCCGCGTCCGGCGCGCGCGCAGGCCGTGGGGCGGGAGAGAGCGCGGCGACGTGAGGGCGGCCGGAGGGGCCTGGGCCCGGCTGCGGGACGACCTCGCGGCATCCGATCCCGGGCTGCTGCGGCTGGCCGCCGGGCTGCGGACCGTGGGGTCCGTGGCCCTGACCCTCGTCGTGCTCGCCCTGCTGGGGACCGACGTGCCCCATCTGGTGGCGGGGGCCATCACGGCGATGGCCGCCTCGTTCGCCGTCCAGGAGAAGCAGCGCGACCGGCAGGCCGTCACGCTGGCCCTGGGCCTGCCGGTGGCACTGGCCTCGCTGACCCTGGGCGCGCTGCTGAACTCCCGGGTCGTCCTGGGCGACCTGATCTTCCTGCTGGTCATCTTCGGCGCCGTCTACGGACGCCGGTTCGGCGACCGCGGTACGGCGCTCGGCCTGATCGCCTTCCAGATCTACTTCGTCTCCCTGTTCGTCGGTGCCACCGTCCCCGCGCTGCCCGCCCTGTACGGCGTCCTGTGCGTGGCGTTCCTGTGCAGTGCCCTCGTGCGGTTCGTGGTCGTGCCGGAGACTCCCGAGGGCGTGCTGGAGCGGCTGCGCCAGGCATTCAGGGCCCGGTTCGCCCAGCTGGTGTCCGCGCAGGTCGAACTGCTGGACGCGGGTCCCGACGACGTGCAGAAGGCGCTGGAGCACGTGCGCGGCGGCACCGCGCGGCTGCACGAGACGGCGCTGCTGATCCAGGGCCGTCTGGAGGACGGCACCTCCGACCCGTCGGTGGCCCGGCTGCTGCAACGCCGGATCGCGGACGCCGAGGTCACCGCCGAGCGGCTGGGGCTGCTGGTGCTGACCGCGCGCAGTCCCCACCAGGCCGACAGCACCCTCGACCCCGGCACTCTCACCCTGCATCTGGCCGGCGCGCCGCTGCCGTCGGGCGGTCGTCTGCCGGTGCGGGAGGAGGCGACGGACACGCTGCGGCGGGATCTGGAGGCGCTGCGCCTGCTGGTGCTGCGCCCGGTGTCCGGGAGCCGGGGCACCGCGTCGGCCGTACTGCGCAACCGGCTCCTGGGCTACCGCGAGGAGGAGAACCTGCCGCCCGCCTCCCCGGCCGTCCGGGACGTCTTCCGGGGCGTGGGGGAGGCCGCGCGGGCGGTGCTGGGTCTGCGCATCGCCCTCGACGGGCCCCAGGACGAGACGGACGACAGCCCCTCGACGGCCCGTTCCCGCGAGGAGCTGGACGCCGAGGACGCCGCGATCGCCGGTGCCGAGGAGCAGGAGCAGCGGACGAGCACGCTCACCGGCCTGGACCGGCCCACCACCCGGACGGCCGTGCAGGTCTCCGTGGGCTCGGCGCTGGCCATGGTCGGCGGGGAGTTGCTCTCCAGCCAGCGCTGGTACTGGGCGGTGCTGACCTGCTGGATCGTGTTCGTCAACACGGCGTCGACCGGCGAGATCCTGGTCAAGGGCTCCCGCCGGGTCGTGGGGACCGTGCTGGGCGTGTGCGCAGGCATCGTGCTGGCGGGGCTGGTCGGCCACCACACCTGGACGGCGTTCGCGCTGGTGCTGTTCTGTCTCTTCGCGATGTTCTACACGGCTCCGCTGTCGTACACGCTGATGTCGTTCTTCGTGACCGCGGCGCTGGGGGTGCTCTACACCCTGCTGCACACCTACTCGCCGTCGGTCCTGATGCTGCGGGTGGCGGAGACCGCGCTCGGGGCCGCGTGCGGGGTCATCGCCGCGGCGGTGGTGCTGCCGGTGCGCACGGCCCGTCGTACGGACGAACTGCTGGTCACGGTGCTGGAGCGGCTCGGCGAGGTCACCGACACTGCGGTCGGTCAGCTCAGTGGCGGGGACCCGGCCGATCTGCTGGACCGGGCGCGCGAGCTGGACCGGTCCCTGAGCGATCTGAGCGCCGCCGTGCAGCCGCTGACGCATCCGGTGACACCGCTGCGGAACCGGCGCAACACCGCTCGCTATGTGCTCGCGCTGCTGGAGACGTGCGCCTATCACGCCCGTTCCCTGGCGGCGACGGCCGAACTGCTGCCCACTCACCCGTCGATCGCGGCGGACCCGCGGCTGCGGCGGGCGGGGCGGCGCGTGGTGGACAACATCGCGGCGATCGCCGCACGGGTCGGGCACCTCGCGGACGAGGAGGCCGGCGAAGAGTTCCGGGTGTGGACCGGCCCGAGCATCGCGTCCCTGCTGGGACCGGACGTCGGCCCCCGCTTCGGCCGGGTCACCGACCGGGTGCTGCGCCATCTGCAACGCCTGGACGAGGCGGTGGTGGGCCTGGCCCGGCCGCTGGACGTCCGGGTGGTGACCCCCGAGGGCGAACCGCGGGCAGGCGCCCGCCGGTGACCCCCGAGGACGAACCGCGGGCGAGCGCCCGCCGGTGACAGCCGAGGGCCGGCTGCGGGCGAGCTCCCGTCCGCGACGGCCAGGAACGAACCGCGGCCAAGCTCCCGCCGGTCACACCCGAGGACGACCCACGACCAGGCGCCCGCCGGTGACAGCCCCCCGCGCCAGGCCCGCCGTCAGACCCTGCGCCAGCGGGACAGCGCGAAGGAGAACAGCCCGAACAGGGCGAGACCGGCGGCCACGCAGCCGAGCAGCGACGGGCCCAGCGGCGTGGCGGCGAACGCGCGCAGGCTGTCGTCCAGGCCCTTGGCCCGGTCGGGGTCGAAGTCGACCGCGGCGCGTACCGCGGACGCGCCGACCGCGGCGAACACCAGACCGCGCGCCGCGCCGCCCGCCACGCCCGTCACGTCCACCAGCCGCCGGGCGCCTCGCGACATCTGCGCGAGCTTCAGCTCGTCACGGTAGGAACGCATGACGGCGCGGGCCCCGATCCAGACGCCCGCCACGACGACCGCGGCCCCGGCCGCCGCCACCAGCCACTGCCCCGCGGGCAGATGGAGCACCCGGGCCGTGACGTCCTTGGACTCCCGGTCGCCGGCCCCGCTGCCGCTGCCGCCCGCCCCGGCCGCGAAGGCCAGCACCGAGAAGGCGACGAAGACGTAGAAGACGCACCGTACGACGGCGAGCAGGCGCATGTGCGGCTTGTGGCCGTCCGGCCCGACCGCGCCGAAGACCGCCTCGGACAGCCGCCACACGGCCATGCCGACCACTCCGATGCCCAGCGCCCACAGCAGTACGTCGCCGAAGGGCTGGTCGGCGATCTCGGCGAGGGCGCCGCCGCGATCGGCCTGGTGGCTGCTGTCGCCGACGGCGATGCGCAGCGCGAGCACCCCGACGAGCAGGTAGATGACGCCCTGCGCGACGAGCCCGGCCCGCGCGGCGCCCTCCGTCACGGATCCCCTCGCCACCCGCTCGGCCTCGCTCCGCCCGCCGTCGGTCTTGACAGTCATGTCCGTCGCGTCCTCCGCGCCCTCAGGCCGTCCGGCCGCGGCTGCCCCGGCCCGGCCCGCGCCGGCTTCCGTGCCGCTCCAGCGCCTGGTCGCGCACCCGGGCGCAGCTGCGGCTGATGAGCCGCGACACGTGCATCTGGGAGATGCCCAGCCGGTCGGCGATACGGCTCTGCGTCATGTCCTCGAAGAAGCGCATGTACAGCACGGCGCGCTCGCGCTCGGACAGTCGGCGCAGACCTTCCTTGACCGCCTCGCGGTCGACCACCACATCGTAGGAGGTGTCCGGCTCGCCCAGGGTGTCCACGAGGCTGTGGCCGTCGTCGGCGGACGACAGCTCGGCGTCCAGGGACAGGGTGCTGAAGCTCTCCAGTGCCTCCATGCCCGCGCCGACCTCGTCCTCCGTCAGCCCGGTGTGGGCGGCGATGTCGGTGACCGAGGGCTCGGGGGTGCCGGGGTTCAGGGTGAGTTCACGGCGCGCGACGCGCACCTTGTTGCGCAGTTCCTGCACCCGGCGGGGCACCCGCAGGGCCCACATCCGGTCGCGGAAGTGCCGTTTGACCTCACCGGTGATGGTGGGCACGGCATAGCTCTCGAACGCCCCGCGGGACGGGTCGAACCGGTCGACCGCCTTGACCAGTCCGAGGGCCGCCACCTGGCGCAGGTCCTCCAGGGACTCGCCGCGCTCGCGGAAGCGTCCGGCGATCCGGTGCGCCATGGGCAGCCAGGCGGCCACGAGCCGGTCGCGGACGTCGTCCCGCTCGGGACCGTCCTCCAGGTCCACCAGACGGGTGAACAGGCCTGCGGTGTCGGGGGTGTCGTCGTGCGGCCGCCGCGCGGGCGGGGTGGGACGATCGCGTGCGTCGGTGCTGTCTGTCGATGCGTCGATGAGCATGCGGAATCACTCCCGGACAGATGGTTTCTGGGATGTGCGCGGGAGGGGCCTCGCTCGGCGGCCCCAGAACACCGGGGCCTGCACTCCGCTCCCGCGGGCGCGCCTCCGGTCCGAAGCACGAACGTGCGTCTGCCCTGGCTTGCGGGGCGCAAACTCGGCGGCCTGACAGGAGGCCGGGGACGGACGGCGCGGCCGCGGGGCCGGGAGGAAGCCTCGCTCCCGCCGGGCCCGGGGGAAACCCCGGCAGCGGTCCGCGCACTTCGGCGGACCCGCCGGGTGCACGGGCTCCGCCCGCGTCACCGGACCGGTCACCGGACCGGTCACCGGACCGGCACCACCGCGGTGATCCGTTTGCCGCCCGCGGGCAGGTCCGTCACCCGTACGTCCCGCGACAGCAGGCACACGATCGGCCAGCCGCGCCCGCCGGTGTGCCGGTGCTCCCGGAGACCGGTCAAGGGCGTGAAGACCGGCAGCCGTTCGCTGCGGTCGCAGACGGAGACCCGTACGGCCCGTCCCTCCAGGTCCACGTCGACCCCCGTGACCCCGCCGCCGTGCAGGATGGCGTTGGTGGTCAGTTCCGAGGCGACGAGCAGCGCGTCCGAGAGCGCGTCCTCGTCACAGGGCGAGCCCTCCTCCCGGCACCACCGGTCCACCACACGCCGTACGGCGATGCGGACGTCGGCCGGGCACCAGGGCTGCCGGCTGTCGCAGCCGGCCCGGGTGTGCGAGTCGTCCGGGCCCCGGACGGGATCGGTGGCGGGTCCGGTCGGTGGCTTCGCGCACATGGTCGCGCTCCCTGAGCGATCGCTTCTTCACGGCCCCGGACAGGGCTCGCGGGCGACCCGCGCCCCGAGCTCCGTCCGGCCGCGGCGCCCGTCGGAGAGGACCTGGGGGCACCCGGACCGGGCACCCGCTGTCGCGCCGCCCGGAATCAGCGGATCCTTCTCTCTTCGCATGACCTGGAGGCGGGCCGTCAAACCTGCCGTTCCGGGACGGAGACCCCGTCATCGACGGGGCCATCGGGGGTAGTCGGATGCCATGACGGATGTTGTGGACTCGGACGAGCTGGTGCGCCGTATGCAGCGGGCCAGGGCCTGTGCCCAGCAGGAGGCGCGGACCTGGCAGGCGCGGTGCGGGGACCTGAGGGCGACCGATCCGGACGGGGCCCGCGAGGCGGCCGTGCGGACGCTGGCCTACGAGGCGGTGATCAGGGTGATGGACGAGATCCTCACCCCCGGCAGGCACCGCGGCGAGGACGGCAAGTGAAACCGGTCACGCAACCGGGTTTCCGGTGCGGAGACCCTTAGCAGATGGTTTACCATTCACCTATACGCGGTGACGGAGTCGACCGTACCGTCCTCCGTGTACCACCGCGTTGAAGCCCTGGCTGGTTTCCCCCGTCCAGCCAGGGCTTTTTCATGCCCGGACGCGTCTGCGCCACCCCTCCCCGGGTTGAACGGCGAGGGACTGGGTAACTGCCTCTACCACCCCCACCCGCGCGTCGGGCCGACGAATACGGGTGCCCACCCCGCCGAGGTGCCCGAGTTCTCGGCAGCGGCTGAAATGGGGCTTAGGGGAAGACACCGCCGACGGTGACATTCCGCCACGCGGCCGCCCTCCCTCCACTTCGCCGGCGAGGAGCCCCGCTCATGACCAAAGCGACAAAACTCCTGACCGCCTTGCCCCAGCCGCAGCGCGAGCGCCTGATGTCGCTCGCCCGGGAGGCGTCCTTCCCCGAGGACACCCGCATCTTCGAGTCCGGCGGCACGGCCGACCGGTTCTGGGTGATCCGCTCGGGCGCCGTCTCCCTGGACCAGCAGGTCACGACCGCACAGCGGGTGACCGTGGCCACTCTGGGGGCGGGCGACCTGCTCGGCTGGTCCTGGCTGTTCCCGCCCTACCTGTGGGACTTCGGAGCGGAAGCCTTCAGCCCCGTACGCGCCTACGAGTTCGACGCGCAGCCCGTGCGGGAGCTGTGCGACGAGGACGCCCAGCTCGGGCTGACGCTGATCCGTACGGTCGCGGAGATCCTCGCCCACCGGCTGGAGATGACCCGCACCAAACTCATGGAGCAGTACGCGCTGCGCCGGCGCAGCGCCCTGTAGTCCACGGCGGTCCGGCGGTCGCGCGGTCGCGCGGCCCCACGCGCCCACAGGCCCGCGGGGGTGCCGGGGTGCGGAGCGTCAGATGCGGTAGCGGCGCAGGGCGGGTACCGCGGCCGCCAGGCCCAGCATCACCACGACGACCAGCAGACCGCCGCCGGCGACGGCCGCGTGGGGGCCGAACGCCGCACCGGCCGTGCCGTGCAGCACATCGGCGACGCGCGGTCCGCCCGCGACCACGACCGTGAAGACGCCCTGCATCCGGCCGCGCATCTCGTCGGTGGCCGCGGACAGCAGGATCGCCCCGCGGAAGACCATGGAGACCATGTCGGCGACCCCGGCGGCGGCCAGGAACACCACCGCGAACCACAGGTTGCGGCTCAGTCCGAAGCCCGTGACGGCAGCGCCCCAGGCGACCACGGAACCGATCACCATCCAGCCGTGCCTGCGGGCCCGGGAGAACGCGCCGGAGAACAGCCCGCCGGCCACCGCGCCGACCGGGATCGCCGCGAACAGCAGACCGAGCGCGAGACCCTCGCCCCAGGGCGCGAAGCTCTCCGCGGCGAGCTGCGGGAAGAGGGCGCGGGGCATGCCGAAGACCATCGCGATGATGTCGGCCAGGAAGGACAGCAGCAGCACCTTGTGCGCGGAGAGGTAGCGGAAACCGGCAACGATCTCGCGCACCCCCGCACGGCGCGCCACGGCGGCCTGCGGCGGCAGCGCGGGCAGCCGCAGGACCGCCCACACCGTGACGCACAGCGCCACCGCGTCGACGAGATACAGCTCGGGCAGTCCGATGATCGGGATCAGGACGCCCGCCAGCAGCGGTCCGACCACCTGTCCGGTCTGCATCACGGTCGAGCCGAGGGCGTTCGCGGCGGGCAGCTCGTCGGCGGGGACCAGCCGGGCGATGGAGGCGTTGCGGGCCGGGGCGTTGAGCCCCCAGAACGCCTGCTGCACGGCGAGCAGGACCATGAGCGCGGCCACCGAGTCGAGTCCGACGGCGGCCTGGACCCAGAACAGCAGCGACGTGACGGCTATGCCGACGTTCGTGATCAGCAGCAGCTTGCGCCGGTCCACCGTGTCGGCGACCGCGCCGCCCCACAGCGCGAACACGATCAGCGGCAGCAGGCCGGCCAGGCTCGCGGCCCCGACCCAGGCCGAGGAGCCGGTGATGTCGTAGATCTGCTTGGGCACGGCGACCGCGGTGAGCTGGCTGCCGACCGCCGTGACGATCGTCGACGACCACAGCCGGCGGTAGGCCGGGCGGCGCAGGGGGCGGGTGTCCATGGCCCAGCGCCGCCAGCCGCGCCGGGGCGGCGCCGGGGCGGCGGTGGGTGACTCGGTACTGCTCTCGCTGGTGTCCACGGGCTTCCTGGTTGCTCGATACATCTTTCTGCCGGGGATCACTATCGCAGCACCTGCTGTGCCCGCGGGCCGCGGTCCGCGGTCCGGATCAGACCGCCGCCAGCCGGGCCGCCGCGCTGTCCAGCAGCATCTCCAGCGCGGTCGGGTAGGCGCTGTCGACCATGCGGGCCGCCAGCAGCGGCGCGGCCTCCGCGATGCGCGGGTGGGTGGTGGCCGGCAGCCGCCCGTAGGTCGAGCGCCACTTGTCCTCGTCGGCGCGCAGCGTGGCCCGCGGCAGGGCCAGCGAGGCCGCGTCGAGGGCCGCGAAGGCGAGGGTCTGGTCGATGAAGGCGTGGTAGATGCGGACCGTGTCCGGCAGCGGGAAGCCCGCGGTGCGCAGGATGTCCAGTACGGCCTCGTCGGCGGCCAGTTCATGGGTGCGGCCGGTGACCCGGCTCGCGGTGAGCAGGGCCGCCTGCGGATGGGCGACGTACGCCGCGTGGATGCGCAGCCCGACGGCGTGCAGGTCCGTCCGCCACTGTCCGGTGGGCCGCCAGCCCCGCAGGGCCTGTCCGATGAGGGCGTCGCCGATGGCCAGGGTCAGCTCGTCCATGCCGCGGAAGTACCGGTAGAGCGTGCTCGGGTCGCAGTCCAGCGCCAGGCCGAGACGGCGGGCGCTGAGTCCGGTGCTGCCGTGTTCGGCCAGCATCCGCAGCGCCGTGTCGACGATCAGCCGCTCCGAGAGCACGGTGCCGCTCCTGGTGGGCCGCCGCCGGCGCCGCTTGTCCTCGGGCACCACCGGTTTGGGCATCGCCGCCTCCTCGACCGCTTCCCGCCCGGTCGCTTCCCCGCCCGGCCGCTCTTATGCCAACGCCATTGACCTTACGACGACGGAAGGCGTTGTATCACCGGCGGGGCCCCACTTCTTTCGTTCACCCGACTCGACCGACTCGACCACGTCGACCGACTCGACCTCGTCGACCCGCTCGACCTCGTCGACCCGCTCGATCTGTTCGATCTGTTCGATCTGGTGGACCGATCCGACCCGATCCGACCCGGTCGACGGATCAGCCGTGTCACCGAGTCGGCCACTTCACCCGAGAAGGAGTCCTCGTCATGCGTGTTCTGCTTGTGGGAGCCGGCGGTGTGGGCACCGCGATCACCCGGATCGCGGCCCGGCGGTCGTTCTTCGAGGCGATGGTGGTGGCCGACCACGACCCGGCGCGGGCCGAGGCCGCCGTCGCCGCCCTGGGCGCCGACGGGACGCGGTTCCGGGCCGAGCGCGTCGACGCGAACGACGAGGAGGCGGTGGCCGCGCTGCTGCGGCGGTACGCCTGCGACGTGCTGCTCAACGCCACCGACCCGCGCTTCGTCGAGCCCCTGTTCCGGGCGGCCCGCACCGCCGGGGCCACGTATGTCGACATGGCGATGTCGCTGTCCCGGCCGCACCCGGAGCGCCCGTACGAGGAGTGCGGGGTCATGCTCGGCGACGCGCAGTTCGCGCAGGCGGCCGAGTGGGAGAAGGCGGGAGCCCTGGCGCTCGTCGGCATGGGGGTGGAGCCGGGCCTGTCGGACGTCTTCGCCCGGTACGCCGCCGACGAACTGTTCGACGAGATCGAGGAGATCGGCATCCGCGACGGCGCCGACCTCACCGTCGACGGCCACGACTTCGCGCCCTCGTTCAACATCTGGACCACCATCGAGGAGTGCCTCAACCCGCCGGTGGTCTACGAGGCCGACCGCGGCTGGTTCACCACCGAACCCTTCAGCGAGCCCGAGGTGTTCGACTTCCCCGAGGGCATCGGGCCCGTGGAGTGCGTGAACGTGGAGCACGAGGAGGTCCTGCTGGTTCCGCGCTGGGTCGACGCCCGCCGGGTCACCTTCAAGTACGGTCTCGGCGAGGACTTCATCCGTACCCTGAAGACCCTGCGTCTGCTCGGTCTCGACCGCACCGAGCCGGTGACCGTGCCCGGCCCCGACGGTCCGGTCGCCGTCTCGCCGCGGGACGTCGTCGCCGCCTGCCTGCCCGACCCCGCGACCCTGGGCGAGCGCATGCACGGCAAGACCTGCGCGGGCACCTGGGTGCGGGGCGTGAAGGACGGCGCGCCGCGCGAGGTGTATCTGTACCACGTGGTCGACAACCAGTGGTCGATGGCCGAGTACGGCTGCCAGGCGGTGGTGTGGCAGACCGCCGTCAATCCCGTCGTCGCCCTCGAACTCCTGGCCGACGGCGTGTGGTCGGGTGCGGGCGTCCTCGGCCCCGAGGCGTTCCCGGCCGTGCCGTTCCTGGACCTGCTCACCGAGTACGGCTCGCCCTGGAGCATCCGGGAACAGTGATGTGCGTCTTGGAGGAAGGCAGCGCTGTTTGACGGCGCGTCGAGAGGTCACCCGCAGGCGAGTGGTTCACATTGTTCCTCCACAAGCGCACACACGATTCCGATCGCAGGTGACTTCCATGGACGACTGGCGATTCCGCGCCGAGTGCCGGACCGCGGACCCCGATCTGTTCTTCCCGGTCGGCACCTCGGGACCGTCGCTGCTCCAGGCCGAGCAGGCGAAGGCCGTCTGCGCGCCCTGTCCCGTGCAGGAGCGGTGTCTGGAGTTCGCGCTGGACACCGGGCAGGCCCTCGGGATCTGGGGCGGCACGGACGAGACGCAACGGCGCGCGCTGAAGCGCCGCCTGAACGCCCGGCGGCACTCGGGGCAGTCGGGCTAGGGCGCCCCTCCCGCGCCCTCCCGACGGCCGCAGCCGCGGCGGTCGCGTCCCCGCGGACCGCACCCGTGTCTGCCCCGCCCCGGCGGGAGCGACACGGGTGCGCGACGCGACGGCCCCTACGGCCTGGCCGGCTTGTCGGTGCCGTACAGCCAGGTCCGGAACAGGGTGTCGAGCTTCTTGCCGGACTCCCGCTGCGCGAGACGCTCGAACTGCGCGGTCGTACCGTGTCCGGCGCGATGCTCGGTGGCCCAGGCGCGCAGGATGCGCAGGAACGTGCGATCGCCCACGGCGGTGCGCAGCTCGTGCAGGGCCATCGCGCCGCGCGCGTAGACGGGCGTGCCGAAGATGTTCGCGCCGCTGCCCGGGTTGGCGGGCGGGTACGCCCACAGCTCGTCGCCCGCCGGACGGGCGTACAGCTTGTCGAAGGTCTTCTGGGCGCTGTCGCCCCCGTGCTGCTCGCTGTAGAGCCACTCGGCGTACGTGGCGAAGCCCTCGTTGAGCCAGATGTCCTTCCAGCTGGTGAGGGAGACGGAGTCGCCGAACCACTGGTGGGCGCTCTCGTGGACGAGGGTGGCCAGGTCGGGCGCGGAGTCGTACAGCGGCCGCGTCTGGGTCTCCAGGGCGTAGCCGACGTCGGGCGCGTGGTCCACGATCGAACCGGCGGCCCGGAACGGGTAGGGGCCGAAGATCCTGCTCTCCCAATCCAGCACGGAGGGCAGCTTCTTCAGCACGGGTGCGGCGGCGGCCGCCTCGCGCGGGTCGACGGCGTTGACGACCTGCACGCCGTCACGGGTGGTGTACCGCTGGAGCTCGAACTTCCCCACGGTCGCGGTCGCCAGGTAGGCGGCCATGGGCTCGGCCTGGCGCCAACGGTAGGTGGTCTTCCCGTGGGCGGTGCGCCGGCCGAGGTAGACGCCGTTGGCGATCGCGGCATGTCCCTCGGGGACGGTGAGGGTGAAGTCGTAGGAGGACTTGTCCTTGGGATGGTTGTCGGCCGGGAACCAGGTCATGGCACCCTGCGGCTCACCGGCGACGAAGGCTCCGTCGTCGGTGGGTATCCAGCCGTCGGCGGAACCGTCCGGGTCGGTGACCGGTCCGGGGGTGCCGCCGTAGGTGACGGTGACCCGGAACTGCTGCCCCTTGCGCAGGGCATGACGGGGGGTGACGACGAGTTCCTGGCCGCTGCGCCGGAAGGCCGCCGTGTGCCCGTCGACGGTGAGGCCGGTGATCTTCAGGCCCTTGAAGTCGAGGTCGAAGCGGGTCAGGTGCTCGGTCGCGCGGGCGGTGAGGACGGCCCTGCCGTCGAGGTGACGGTTCGACGGCCGGTAGTCCAGGGTCAGACCGTAGTGGCTGACGTGATAGCCGCCGTTGCCGGCGAGCGGGAAGTACGGGTCCGCGGCTCCGGATGCGCCCGTGGTGCCCGCCGCTGCGGGCCCGGCGGTCGCGAGCAGGGCCGCGACGGCGACGGGGACGGCTCCGACGACGGCCCTGCGGCCGAGGACGGCGGTGCTTCTGGCGGACTGCTGCCGAGGGGGCTTCACATGCACTCCTGGGGGGGTGACGATGATCAAACCACCCAAGACTAGGGGCCCCTTCGCCCGGCGGTCCCCCTCGTTCAGGTCAAGTCACGGGGCGTCACCGGGCCCTCGGTCGTAGGCTCGTGAGAACCACTGCCACTACGGAGGGGCCCGACCATGAGCGTGCGTGTGCGCCGCGTCTACGAACCGCCGCAGCCCGAGGACGGTGTGCGGGTCCTGGTCGACCGGCTGTGGCCACGCGGCCTGTCGAAGGAGGCGGCACGGGTGGACGAGTGGCCCAAGGGCCTGACCCCGTCCACCGAACTGCGCCGTTGGTACCACGCGGGCGAGGCGTCGTACGAGGAGTTCGCGCGCCGCTACGAGGCGGAGCTCGCCGCGCCGCAGGCGGCCGGGCTCGTCGACGTGCTGCGCGAGTCGGCCGGCGAGGGGCCGGTCACCCTGCTGACCGCCTCGAAGTCCCCGGAGCACAGCCACGCGGCCGTCCTGGCCCACCTCCTGCAGACCTGAGACGGACGGACGGACGGCCCGCGAGCGGCGTGACTGCCGCGCCCATCACGGCGATCGCGGCAGTCGCCGTGGTCTCGGCCGTCCCCGACGGTGGCGGCAGTCCCCGACGGCCGCGGCAGTCCCCGACGGTCGCGGCAGTCGCCGTGGTCGCGGCAGTCCCCGACGGTCGCGGCAGTCCCCGGCGGTCGCGGCATCGGCGGCCACCGGGGACGGGCAATCAGGCCGTCTGCTTCGCCGCCGCCCGCCCGGCCGCCCGCCCCGAGAAGAGGCAGCCGCCGAGGAACGTGCCCTCCAAGGCGTTGTAGCCGTGCACACCGCCGCCGCCGAACCCGGCGACCTCGCCGGCCGCGTACAGACCGTCGATCGCCGTGCCGTCGGCGCCCAGGGCGCGGGAGTCCAGGTCGGTCTGGATGCCGCCGAGCGTCTTGCGGGTGAGGACGTGCAGCTTGACACCGATCAGCGGGCCGGCCGCCGGGTCGAGGATCCGGTGCGGGGTGGCCACGCGCCCGAGCCGGTCACCGATGTAGCGGCGGGCGTTGCGGATGCCCTGGATCTGCGAGTCCTTGCTGTAGGGGTTGGCCATCTGGAGGTCGCGGGCCTCGATCTGACGGCGCATCGCGGCCGCGTCGAGCAGCGGCTTGTCGGTGAGGCCGTTCATCTTCTCGACGAGCTGTTCCAGGGTGTCGGCCATCACGAAGTCGGCGCCGTGCCGCAGGAAGTCCGTCACCGGAGCGGGCGCGCCCTTGCCGAGCAGCCGGTCGCGCAGCACCGCCTTGCGGTCCTTGGCGGTGATGTCGGGGTTCTGCTCGGAGCCCGACAGCGCGAACTCCTTCTCGATGATCTTCCGGGTGAGGACGAACCACGAGTGGTCGTGGCCCGCGATGTCCTCGGTGGTGCGCAGGTGCTTGAGGGTGCCGAGGGTGTCGTAGCCGGGCAGGCACGGGTCGGGGAGCCGGCGGCCGAGGGCGTCGAACCACATCGAGGACGGGCCGGGCAGGATGCGGATGCCGTGCCCGGGCCAGATCGGGTTCCAGTTCTGGATGCCCTCGGTGTAGTGCCACATGCGGTCGCGGTTGACCAGTCGGACGCCCGCCGCCGCGCTGATGTCGAGCATGCGCCCGTCGACGTACTCCGGTACGCCGGTGACCATGTGGGCCGGGGGCGTGCCCAGCCGCTCGGGCCAGTAGCGCCGGACGATGTCGTGGTCGGCGCCGATGCCGCCGCTGGTGACGACGACGGCCTGCGCGGTGAGCTCGAACTCGCCGACCGCCTCCCGGTTGGAGGCCACACCGCGGGGCGAGTCGTCCTCGGCCAGGACCGTGCCCCGCACCCCGCGCGCGGCGCCGTCCTCGACGACGAGTTCGTCGACCCGGTGGCGGTGGTGGAAGGTGAGCAGCCCGTCGCGCTGGGCCTGACGGGCGTACTCGACGAACGGCTCGACGACACCCGTGCCGGTGCCCCAGGCGATGTGGAAGCGGGGTACGGAGTTGCCGTGCCCGTCGGCGCGCAGGTCGCCGCGCTCCGCCCAGCCGACGGTGGGCAGCAGCTTGATGCCGTGGCCCTCCAGCCACGAGCGCTTCTCCCCCGCCGCGAACTCGACGTAGGCGCGGGCCCAGCGCACCGCCCAGGAGTCCTCGTCCTCGGCGCGGTCGAACTGCGCGCTGCCCTGCCAGTCGGTCCAGGCGAGGTCGAAGGAGTCCTTGATGCCGAGGCGGTGCTGTTCCGGGGAGTCGACGAGGAACAGTCCGCCGAAGGACCAGAACGCCTGGCCGCCCAGGTTGGCGGCGTTCTCCTGGTCGACCAGGGCGACGCGCCTGCCCCGGCTGGTGAGTTCGTGCGCCGCGACCAGGCCGGCGAGGCCCGCTCCGACGACGATGACGTCCGCGTCCATGGCGACCGTTTCCTTCCTCATCCGCCGCGCTGCGCGGCGGGCTTGTCGCTGCCGTCGGTGAGCAGCGCGGTGAGCAGTTGCTTGAGCCAGGCGCGGGCGCGCTCGACGTCCTTGTCCAGCAGCAGTTGGGTGGTCACGCCGTCGTACGCGGCGACCACGGCGTGGGCGGCGCCGTCGGCGTCGCCGAGCACGGCGGGCAGTTCGGTGTGCCCCCGGGCCCGGAAGAGTCGGTCGGCGACGGCCCGCCGCAGCCGGGCCCGGTGCTCCAGGAGGGTCTGCGCGACGACCGGGTCGCGCGCCGCGTGCACCAGGAAGTCCGTCTTCACCAGGAGCCAGTCCAGGTCGAGCAGGAGCACCTCGGTGACGCGGTCCACGGCGGCGGGTACGTCGAGGTCGGGCCCGTCGAGGGCGAGCGCCCCGGCGACCTGGTCGGCGATGAGGTCGGCGCGTTCGCGGTAGAGGGCGAAGAACAGCTCGTCCAGGCTGTCGAAGTTCGAGTAGAAGGCGCCCCTGCTGTAGCCGGCGGCCTCGCAGACCTCCTCGATCGAGACGCGCCCGTACCCCTTGGCCGCGAACACCGAGAAGGCGGCGCAGAGCAGGTTGGCGCGGGTGCGGACACGGCGCTTGGTGACCCGCCCCGCCGGCTGTCGCGTCGCTTCCGGCATGCCCCACCTCCGTTCGATACGCGAATGTATCCGATACATGAGTGCATCGAAAGAGGTGTGCGACGGGCGAGGAGATCCGGTGACACCCGACCCTATGAAGGGAACATATTTTCGATTAAGGCGTACGCTGGATCCATGACCACGCACCTCCAGGGCTCGCTCTTCGACCAGACCGACCGGCTGCGGCTGGGCCGGCTCGACGGGACACGCCGCACGGAGCTCGGCCTGGGCGCCTGGATCGACGTGCTGCCCGGCTGGCTCGCCGGAGCCGACGCGCTCTTCGAACAGCTGGCGGCCGAGGTCCCGTGGCATGCCGAGCGGCGGAAGATGTACGACCAGGTCGTGGACGTGCCCCGGCTGCTCGCGTTCTACGGCGCCGGCGACCCGCTGCCCCACCCGGTGCTGGCCGAGGCGCGCGAGCTGCTGTCGGCGCGCTACGCGGACGAGCTGGGCGAGCCGTTCACCACGGCCGGGCTGTGCTACTACCGCGACGGCCGGGACAGCGTCGCCTGGCACGGCGACCGGATCGGCCGGGGCGCGCGCGCGGACACGATGGTGGCGATCCTCTCCGTGGGCGCGCCCCGGGATCTGCTGCTGAGGCCGCTGCACGGACACGGCGACACCGTGCGGCGGCCGCTGGGCCACGGCGACCTGATCGTGATGGGCGGCTCCTGCCAGCGCACCTGGGAGCACTGCGTACCCAAGTCCGCGCGCGCCGCGGGGCCGCGCATCAGCATCCAGTTCCGGCCGCACGGGGTGCGGTGACGGGGGTTCACCGATCGCAGCGCCGGGTGCAGCGGACGCGGGGGTGGCCCGGCCGCCCCCGCCGCCGGTCTCACGCGGGGAGGTGCGGCGCCCCGCCGTCGGCCTGTTCGGGGATCAGCAGCGCGTAACCGCGCACGGCGGTGAACACCGAGGGTTCGGGCAGGTCCAGTGCCGTCATCGCGGCCGAGGCGGCTTCGTGGCGCTCCCCGTTGACCCGGATCTCGGTCTGCATCGAGCCGGGCCGTCCGCCGTAGAAGACCTTGACCCCGTTGAAGAACGGGGACTCCAGGTCCGCGGCGAACGTGTCCGCGAGACGGTGCAGCACGTTCGCTTCCACCAGGGCGGTCTGGATGCGCCGGTTCTCGGTGGCGTCGAGTCCGAAGCCGACCACGCCGGAGATGATCGAGTGCATTCCGGGGACACCGCGCTCGTCCCCGGGACCCGCGTGCTCCGCGAAGCGCTGTTGCGGGTCGAGGAGTTCGAGCAGGCACGCGCCGGCCGTCTCCACCCACGCGTCGGCCGCCTGCCGGGGGTTGCCGGACATGGCGACGACACAGTCCATGAAGCACGGCACGTCCGGCTGGAGACTCACGTCCGGCAGCGCGACGAGGTCGTAGTGCCGGCCGCCCCCGTGGTGCGGGGGCGCCACCGCCACCGCCCATCCTTGCGGACTGAGCAGCGACTGGCCCTTGAGTTCGGCGCCTTGCGTCACACCGGGCGCGTACTCCTCCAGGCTCGCCTTCACGAGGGCGAGGAACTCGAGGTCCGGCAGGCGGTCCGCGGACGGCTCGGGCTTGCGCGCACGGCGGCGTATCCAAGGCATACGGGTGATCTTACGGAGCCGCCCCGCCCGGCGGGCCTTCTCGGTGATCTGCTTTGCTGTGCGGGTCGGGCACGGACCACACCACACGGGACGATCATGCGGGCGGATGTGCAGCAAGTCGCGGACGGCACCTACCTGGTGCACGGCAGCAACACCAACTGGGTGATCCTCACCGAGGGGGACGCCGCCACCCTGATCGACACCGGTTATCCGGGAGACCGGCAGCAGCTGCTGGAATCCCTGGCCGCGGTGGGGAGTTCACCGGAGGCCGTCGCCGCCGTGCTGATCACCCACGCGCACAACGACCACCTGGGCTCCGCCGAGTACCTGCGCAGCACCTACGGCACCCCGGTGTACCTGCACGAGGACGAAGTACCGCACGCGCGCCGGGACTTCCTCCAGCAGGTGAGCGTCGGGCAGGTGCTGGGGAACGTGTGGCGGCCCGGTGTGCTGCCGTGGCTGGTGCACGTGCTGCGCGTCGGCGGCACCGAACAGCACCCCGTGGCGGCGCCCGCGCCGTTCACCGGCACCGGCGCGCTGGATCTGCCCGGCCGGCCCGTGCCCGTGCACACCCCCGGCCACACGGTCGGGCACGCCGTGTTCCATCTGCCCGAGGTCGGCGCGCTCGTCTCCGGCGACGCCCTGGTCAGCGGCCACGCCACCGCGCGGGCCAAGGGGCCGCAGCTGCTGCCCGACATGTTCCACCACGAGCGGGCCCGGGCCGTCGCCTCCCTGTCCGTCATCGAGGCCCTGTCCGCCGACGTGCTGCTCCCCGGACACGGACCCGTGCACCGGGGATCGGTCGAGGCGGCGGCACGACTGGCCCGGGAACGGGCGGCCTAGCCGGCCGTCGGGGGCTGCGACACCGCAGGCAGGCGGTCCAGGGCGCCCCGGCGCCGGGGTGCTCAGCCGTGCGGGACGACGGCGACCGGGCACGGCGCGTGGTGCAGCACCCCGTGCGCGACGGAGCCGATCCGGGCCCCCACGGGCGTACGGCGGGCCCGGCGTCCGACCACCGCCAGCTGCGCCCGCCCGGCCACCGACAGCAGGACCTGGCCCGCGCTGCCCATCTCCACCTGCTCGACCACCGGCACGCCCGGGAAGCGCGCCCGCCAGGGTGCGAGGGCCTCGCCGAGCGCCTTCGTCTCGTACGGCTCCAGGCCCCCGGCGTCGTCGAGGAGCCGGAGCGAACCCGGGCTGTAGGCGAACGCGGGCGGCAGCGTCCAGGCCCGTACCGCGCGCAGGGTGGCACCTCGGACCGCGGCCGTCTCGAAGGCGAACCGCAGCACTTCGGCGCTGTCGTCCGGGCCGCCCTCCTGCCCGACGACGATCTCGCGGCCGCCGGCCTCGGCGGCGGCCTGGTCCCCGGCCCGTACGAGGACCACAGGCCGGACCACCTCGGCGATCACATGCTGTCCGACGGAGCCCAGCAGGTAGCCCACGACGCCGCCGTGCCCGCGCGAGCCCAGCGCCAGCAGCTCGGCGTCCGCCGCGGCGGCGATGAGCGACTCGGCCGCGTCGCCCTCCAGGACGTCGGTGGACACCTCCAGGTCGGGGTGGCGCCCGGTGAGGGTGCGCACGGCGCCGTCCAACGCGTCCCGTGCCCACCGCTCCTGTGCGTCGCGCCCGGCCACGTCCGGCGCCGCGTCCTGCTGGAACCGCCAGGCGTGCACGACCCGCAGCGCCAGCCGCCTGCGCACGGCCTCCCGCGCCGCCCAGGCGAGCGCGGCCAGGCTCTCGTCCGTTCCGTCGACGCCTGCCGTGATGGGGCGCGTCATGCGCGTCGCCTCCCTGTGTCGTGTGCCGTCCGTGGAACCCCCAGTCTTCCCCACGGCCCTCCCGCGCCGCCCGTCCTTCATGATCTCGGCCGGTCCGGGCGCGGGGGCGCTCCCGGAGCCGGAGGGCGACGAGTGCGGCGCACCGAGTGACCGCCGGTGCCGACGGGGTCCGGTCCGGCCGGCTCATACCTGAGCGAAGCGGGGCGATCGAACATACGATGGCGGGAGTCGGCCCGGCGGCGACGCAGGCGCCGTGCCGCACATCCGACCGCTCGGGGTGGGAGACGCATGGCAGAGGCCGCCGAGGCAGCGCGGACCGTCATCTTGACCGTGGACGACGACCCGGGAGTCTCCCGTGCCGTCGCCCGGGACCTCAGACGGCGCTACGGCGAGTCGTACCGGATCGTGCGCGCCGAGTCGGGAGCGTCCGCGCTGGACGCGCTGCGCGAGCTGAAGCTGCGCGGCGACCTCGTGGCGGTGATCCTGGCCGACTACCGCATGCCGCAGATGAACGGCATCGAGTTCCTGGAACAGGCGCTGGACGTGTATCCGGGGGCGCGCCGGGTGCTGCTGACCGCCTACGCGGACACCAGCGCGGCGATCGACGCGATCAACGTGGTCGACCTCGACCACTATCTGCTCAAACCGTGGGACCCGCCGGAGGAGAAGCTCTACCCGGTCCTGGACGACCTGCTGGTCGCCTGGCGGGCCAGCGACTACCGGTCGGTGGCGGTCACGAAGGTCGTCGGGCACCGCTGGTCGGCGCGTTCGTCGGACGTACGGGAGTTCCTGGCCCGCAACCAGGTGCCCTACCGCTGGTACTCGGCCGACGAGCCGGAGGGCAGGCGGCTGCTCGACGCGGCCGGGCAGGACGGACAGCGGCTGCCGCTGGTCGTCACCCCGGACGGCACCCCGCTGGTCGAGCCCGAGCCGCCGGAGCTGGCCGCCCGGGTGGGGCTGGCCACCACACCGACCGCCGACTTCTACGACCTCATCGTCATCGGCGGCGGCCCGGCCGGACTCGGCGCGGCCGTGTACGGGGCGTCCGAGGGACTGCGGACCGTGCTGGTGGAGCGCTCGGCCACCGGCGGGCAGGCCGGGCAGAGCTCCCGGATCGAGAACTACCTGGGGTTCCCGGACGGGGTGTCGGGCGCGCAGCTCACCGACCGGGCCCGGCGGCAGGCGGCCAAGTTCGGTGCCGAGATCCTCACCGCGCGCGAGGTGACGGGCCTGGAGGTCAACGGCGCGGCCCGGATCGTACGGTTCTCGGACGGCTCGGCGATCGCCGCGCACAGCGTGATCCTGGCGACGGGTGTCTCCTACCGGCAGCTGCCGGCGCCCGGCGCGAACGACCTCACCGGCTGCGGGGTGTTCTACGGGTCGTCGCTGACCGAGGCGGCCTCCTGCCAGGGGCACGACGTGTACATCGTGGGCGGCGCCAACTCCGCCGGGCAGGCGGCGATGTACCTGTCCCGGGGCGCCAAGTCGGTGACGCTGCTGGTGCGCGGGGCGTCGCTGGCGGCGTCGATGTCGTACTACCTGATCCAGCAGATCGAGGAGGCGGCCAACATCTCCGTGCGCACCGGCACGGTGGTGGACTGCGCGCACGGCTCCGACCATCTGGAGCAGCTGACCCTGCGCGACACGGCGAGCGGGCAGTGCGAACTGGTCGACGCGCAGTGGATGTTCGTGTTCATCGGCGCGGCCCCGCTGACCGACTGGCTGTCCGACACGGTGCTGCGCGACGCGCGCGGGTTCATCCTGGCCGGGCCCGACCTGACACCCGACGGACGGCCGCCCGCGGGCTGGGAGCTGGACCGGCCGCCCTACCACCTGGAGACCAGTATTCCCGGCGTGTTCGTGGCGGGCGACGCACGCGCCGAGTCCGCGAAGCGCGTCGCGTCCGCCGTCGGAGAGGGAGCCATGGCCGTGATGCTCGTCCACCGTTATCTGGAGCAGTCGTGAGCGGGCAGCGGGTCGAGTGCCGGCCGCAGGAGATCGGTTCGCTCTTCCTGTTCGAGAAGCTCACCCCGGAGCAGCTCGGCAGACTGTGCCACGAGGGGCGGGTGGAGCGGTTCGAACCGGGGCCGGTGTACACCGAGGGAGAGCCCGCCACCTGCTTCTACGTGATGGTCGAGGGCACGGTCGTGCTGTTCCGCCGGGTCGGCGACGACGATGTCGAGGTCGGCCGGACCTCGCAGCCCGGGGTGTACGCGGGGGCGATGCAGGCCTATATCGGCGACCGGGTGCGGCAGGTCTACACGAACTCGCTGCGGGTCACGGAGCCGACGCGGTTCTTCGTGCTGCCCGCGGACACGTTCGCGGGCATCATGCAGGAGTGGTTCCCGATGGCGGTCCATCTGCTGGAGGGGCTGTTCTTCGGTTCGAAGAGCCAGCAGCGGGTCATCGGCCAGCGCGAACGGCTGCTGGCGCTGGGCTCGTTGTCCGCCGGGCTCACGCACGAGCTCAACAACCCGGCCGCGGCGGCCGTGCGGGCCACGGCCACGCTGCGCGAGCGGGTGGCGAAGATGCGGCACAAGCTGAGTGTGATCTCGGCGGGCCCGTATCCACGCGAGGCCCTCGCCAGCCTCATCGAGATCCAGGAGCGGACGGCCGAACTGGTCGCCAAGGCACCCACGTTGAGCCCCCTGGAGGCCTCGGACCGGGAGGACGCCGTCACCGACTGGCTCGACGACCACGGCATCCCGGACGGCTGGCGGCTCGCGCCGACCTTCGTCCAGGCCGGTCTGCACGTCGACTGGCTGGACCAGGTCGCCGCGGCGGTGGACGAGGAGATCCTGCCGGGGGCGGTGGGCTGGCTCAACTACACGGTCGAGACCGAGCTGTTGATGGACGAGATCGAGGACTCCACCACCCGCGTCTCGAACCTGGTCGAGGCCGCCAAGCAGTACTCGCAGCTCGACCGCGCCCCCTTCCAGGTCGTCGACGTGCACGAACTCCTGGACAGCACGCTGCTGATGCTCTCCGCGAAGCTCGGCGAGAAGATCAAGGTCGTGAAGGAGTACGACCGTTCGCTGCCCCGCGTCCCGTCCTACCCGGCGGAGCTCAACCAGGTGTGGACCAACCTGATCGACAACGCGGTCTCCGCCATCGCCGACACGGGCGGGGAGGGGACGCTGACGGTGAGCACCGCACGGGAGAGCGACCAGCTGGTGGTGGTGTTCCGGGACACGGGCGGCGGGATTCCGCCGGAGATCCGCAGCCGGATCTTCGACCCGTTCTTCACCACCAAGCCGGTGGGCCAGGGCACCGGGCTGGGTCTGGACATCTCCTGGCGGATCGTCGTCAACAAGCACCACGGCAGCATCGAGGTCGAGTCCGTGCCGGGTGACACCCGGTTCCGGATCCTCCTGCCGCTCACCGGGGCGGATCCCGAAACCACTTCCGAGGAGGCGCTGTGAGCAACGTCGACGGCATCGACCCGAGCGTACCGCCGAGCGGTGAGGGCTGCACCGACTGCGACGCGGCCGGCGGCTGGTGGTTCCATCTGCGGCGGTGCGCGCAGTGCGGGCACGTCGGCTGCTGCGACACCTCACCCGCCCAGCACGCCACCGCCCACTTCAAGGCCTCCGGGCATCCGCTGGTGCGCAGTTTCGAACCTGGCGAGGACTGGTTCTGGAACTACGAGACGAGCGAGATGTACGAGTCGGGGCCGGATCTCGCGCCGCCCGCACACCACCCGGCGGACCAGCCCGCTCCGGGCCCGGCGGGGCGCGTACCGGCGAATTGGTCGCAGTCGCTGCACTGAGCCTGCCGTCCCACGGCCGGGGCGCTGTCGGTGATCCGTACGCCGTCGGTGATCCGTGCCAGGATGGAGCCGTGCCGCAACCCGTCTTCACCACCCCTCTCGTCGGCCGGGAGACGGAACTCGCCCGTCTCGCCGGTGTGTTGGAGCGAGCCCGCGCCGGCGAGTCCCGTGCCGTGCTCCTCGCCGGGGACGCCGGGGTCGGCAAGACCCGCGTCCTGGACGAGGCCGCCGCGCGGGCGTCCGAGTCCGGTACGGCCGTGCTCACCGGTCACTGCGTCGATCTGGGGGACGTGGGGCTGCCGTATCTGCCGTTCACCGAGATCCTGGCGGCGGTCGCCGCCGACGAGCGGTTCGCGCCGGTCCTGGCCGCGCACCACGCGGTGGACCGGCTGCTCGGCGCGGGGCCGGACGCCGCCGGGGACGCGGGCGGGCGGCTGCGGCTGTTCGAGGCGGTCGCGGCGCTGCTGGCCGACCTGGCCGGGACCGCGCCCCTGCTGCTCGTCCTGGAGGATCTGCACTGGGCCGACCAGTCCTCCCGGGACCTGCTGCGCTTCCTGCTCAGCCGCGGTGTCCTGGCCCGCCCGGTGGGCGGTGCGCCCGCCCACCGGCTCACCGTGTTCGGCTCGTACCGCGCCGACGACCTGCACCGCCGCCACCCGCTGCGTCCCCTGCTGGCCGAACTGGTGCGGCTGCCCGCCGTCGAGCGCCTGGAGCTGCAACCGCTGACCGACGGCGAGGTCGCGCGGCTGGTGCGGGCACGGCAGGACCGTCCGCTGCCGGACGCGACGGTCCGCGGCATCGTGGAGCGGGCCGAGGGCAACGCCTTCTACGCGGAGGAGCTGCTCGCCGCCACCGACGCGCGGGCGGGCGGGGTGCCCAGCGGTCTGGCCGACCTCCTGCTCATCCGGGTCGAGCAGTTGTCGGAGACCGCCCAGCTGATGCTGCGGACGGCCGCCGTCGCCGGACGCCGGGTCGAGCACGACCTGCTGAGCCGGGCGGTCGGGCTGCCCGAGGACGAGCTGGAGTCGGCGCTGCGCGAGGCCGTCGGGCATCAGCTCCTGGTGACCGACAGCCGCAACACGTACGCCTTCCGGCACGCGCTGGCCCGCGAGGCGGTGTACGCCGATCTGCTGCCCGGTGAACGGGCGCGGCTGCACGGGGCGTTCGCGCGCCTGCTGGCCGGCCGGGGACACCCGGCCGAGACGGCCGCGGAGCGCGCCCATCACTACCGCGAGAGCCATGACCTGGCCGAGGCGCTCGCCGCGTCGCTGGAGGCCGCCGGGCACGCCCAGCGGGTCGGCGCGCCCGCGGAGGAGCTGCGGCACCTGGAGACGGCCCTGGACCTCTGGTCGGCGGTGGACGCGGCGGCGCTGCCCACGGGCGAGGGGACGGACCGGATCACGCTCATGCTGCGTGCCTCGGTGGCGGCGGCGCACGCGGGCGAGGGTCATCGCGCGGTCGCGCTCACCCGTGCCGCGCTGGCCGGTGTCGGGCAGGACGCGGACTCCGAACTCGCCGCCCGGGTCCGCTACACCCTCGCCGGGAACCTGCTCGGCGTCGACCACGGCGCGGCCTTCGCGCACAGCGGGGAGGCGCTCGCGCTCATACCGGCCGACCCTCCGTCGCCGACCTGGGTGTGGGCGGCGGCCACGCACGTCCTGGCGGCACGTCAGCTAGGCGACGACGACACCGCGTTGCGCGTCGCCCGTCAGGCGCTGCCGGTGGCACGGGAGTTGCGGGTGACGGACGCACAGGCCGACCTGCTGATCTCGCTGACGGGGCTGGAGGGCGGCACCCGGCGCACCCCGCAGGGCCGTGAACGGCTGAAGGAGGCCCGCGAACTGGCGCGCCGTTCGGGCAACATGACGGTCGAGATGCGGGCGCTGTTCCATCTGGCCATCGGCTGCTTCGAGTCGGGCGAGCTCCAGGAGTGTCTGCCCTGGCTGGCCGAGGGGCTGGACCGGGCCCGCCGCGCGGGGCTCCAGGCCGCGCCCTATCCGCTGGAGATGCGCTATCTCCAGCTGCTGGCGATGTACACCCTGGGGCAGTGGGACGCGTGCCTGGTCGCGGCGGCGGCCGCCGCCGAGGCGCTGCCCCCGTCGGGCGGGTTCGCGCTGGGGCCCGCGTGGTACGTCGGTGTCGCGCGCGGCGACCGGACGGCCCCCGACCGGGCCCGGGAGTTGCTTCGCCAGCCCTTCGACTGGCTCGCCACGCTCGTCGCGGGCATCGTGCTGACGGACGACGCCGCGCTGCGCGGGGACCCGCAGGAAGCCGTGGAGCGGGCGCGCACCACGGTCTCGGCACTGTCCGAAGGGGGGCGGCTGCCGGATGCCGCGGTCCGGCTGGTGGCCCTCGCGCTGTCCGCGGTCGCCGACCGGGCCGCCGAACTGCGCCGGGCGGGGCGCACGGGCCAGCCGGGGCAACCGGGCCCTGAGGGCGAGCTGGGCCGCTGGACGGACACCGCGACGCAACTGGTCGAACTGGCCCGGGAGACGGCCGCGCTCGGCAAGGCCGGTGCGCCGCAGGGCCCGGAGGGACAGGCGTGGCTGGCCCGCGCGGAGGCGGAGTGGACCCGGGCCGTGTCCGGGCCGGATCCGGCGGTCTGGGAGAAGACGGTGGCCGCGTTCGACTACGGCGACGTGTACGAGCAGGCCCGCTGCCGGCTGCGGTTCGCCGAGGCGCTGCTCGTCACCGACCGCCGGGAGGAGGCCGCCGCGCAGGCGCGCGCGGTGCGCGAGAGCGCCGACCTGCTCGGTGCCGGGCCGCTGCGGGAGCAGGTGGACGATCTGGTCCGGCGCGGACGGCTGGCGGACACCCGGCCGTCCGGCGACCGCCTCTCGCCGCTGACCGCCCGTGAGCAGGACGTGCTGCGGCTGCTCGCGCTCGGCCGCAGCAACCGGCTGATCGGCGAGGAGCTCTTCATCACGGGCAAGACGGCCAGCGTCCATGTCTCCAACATCCTGGCCAAGCTGGGCGCCGCCAGCCGCACGGAGGCGGTGGCGATCGCCTACCGGGAGGGGCTGATCCCCCGGCAGGCGAGCGCGTCCGGCTGATCGCCCGGGGCCGGGCGCGTCCGGCCTCTCGCCAGCGACCGTCGAGGCGGCCCGGCGGCAGGTCCGGGACCGGGTGCCCCGCCCGAGGGGCGGGGCACCCAGGACGCCCGGTCCGGCCCGGTGTCAGTTGCGCGCGGCCGGGGTGTTGGCGGCGGTGACGTTGACGGCGGCCCAGGACCGGTCCACCGCCTTGTACTCCGCGCTGTCCGCCCCGTAGAGGTCCTTCGCCGCCTTCAGCGTCGCGACGCGCGCGTCGTGGAAGTCGGTCGTGGAGACCATGTAGCGGGTCAGGGCCCGGTAGTAGATCGCCGTGGCCTTGGTACGGCCGATCCCGGTCACCGGCAGACCGTCGTAGGTCGGCGAGTCGTAGGTGACACCGCCGATCGTCTTCTTGCCGCTGCCCTCGGCGAGGAGGTAGTACGCGTGCGAGGAGACGCCGGAGCCGGCGTGGACCTCGGTGTCGTACACCGCCGGCGACCAGTAGTCGATCGTCCGTTCCAGCGTGTCGAGGGAGGGCTTGTCCAGGCGGCGCAGGAACTTCTGGGACAGGCCCAGCTTCTCGCCGATGAGGTAGTTCGGCGGGTTGTTCGGGTTGTTCGCGCTGAACTCGACGTTGGAGCCGAGGACGTCGGCGAGCGACTCGTTGAGCGAGCCGGGCTCGCCGTACTGGTTGCCCAGGTTGTCGTACCGGGTGGGCTCCAGAGCGGCGGTCGCGTCGACGACACCGTGGGTGAGCTCGTGGCCGGTGACGTCGAGGACGACGAGCGGCTTCTTGAACCAGGTCCCGTCGCCGTCGCCGTACAGCATGCAGTCGCAGTACGGGTCCCAGAACGCGTTGCCCACCTTGTTGCCGAAGTGGACCATGGCGCGGGCGCCCTTGCTGTTGTTCTCGATGCCCTTGCGGCCGAAGGTCTTCTTGTAGAAGTCCAGGGTCTTGGTGACGCCGTACTGGGCGTCGACGGCGGCGGTCGTGCGGCTGGAGACGGCGCCGTTGCCCCACTGGTCGTTCGTGGTGGTGAACTGCTTGCCCTGCGCGAAGACCTCCAGCTCCAGGCCCTTGGCGTCGCGCGTCTCGGTGCCCCAGCGGGAGGGGTCCTTCAGCACGTACGTGGTGGCGGCGGTCCGGGTGGTGACCAGCGGGACCTTGCCGACGAAGAGCGAGGAGCCGGTGCCGAAGGCGGTCGCCGGGTAACGCCCGGTGGTCACGGCGGCGGACGACACCGCGGCGGCCGACGAGCCGGCGATCGAGGAGCCCACGATCGAGGAGGCGGACCGCGGGGCGGTGCCGACGGCCGGGGAGATCGTCTCGCCGCGCTGGCGCAGGGTGGCCACCAGCCGGGGCGACAGGAACTCGTCCTGGTCGGGGGCGTTGCTGCGCACCGAGCCGCTGACGGCGTCGATGACGACGGTACGCGAGCCGCCGCTCTCGGTGGTGTCGCTGTCGCTCACCCGCACCTGGTAGGCGAGGGCCGCGGAACCGTCGCGGGCGTCGACCACGAGCCGGGCGCTGCCCGCGTCGCCCTTGGCGACGGCGGCGGCCTTCTGCTCGGCCTGCCGCGCGGTGACCTTGGCCTTGGCGACGGCGGGCTTCACGGTGTGGTCGACGGCGCGGGTGACACCCGCGTACGCCAGGTTCCTCGTGAGGTGGACGACCAGGTCGCCGCCGAGGACCGGCATCCCCCCGTGCGTGCGGACGAACCGGACGTGGCGCCCGCCCTCCGGGTCGATCATCACGTCCTGGGCGTGCAGTTCGTCGCCGGGCGTGAGGCCGGTCGCCGAGGCGTGGGCGAAGGCGACGGCCACGGCCGCCCCCACCACGGACGCGGGCGAGGTCGAGGCGGTGCCCGCGCCCGTCCCCGTGGCCGGGGCCGCGAGGGCCGTGCCCGCCAGTCCGGTGGCGGTCGTCGTCACGGCGACGGCCACCGCCAGGCTGCGTATATGGGGTCTGCGCACTGCTGAGGGTTCCTTAGTTCACAGACGGCCGGGAACACCGACCGCCCTGACGCATGGCGGGTCGAGCGCCATGGGGGCCGGGAGAGCCCCAGAGTGGAACCCTTATGGATCAGTCATGTCCATGTAAAGAGTAAATCGTCTCTTTAACTGCTTTTCATGGCATTACTTTGCAAATCCGTCCCGCTCAGTGATCGGTGAGCGACCAACTGTGCGTCGACCGAGGAGATATGACGAGACGCGAGAAGGTTGCCCTCGCGCGGGTGTGACACATATCGCATTGACGTCCGCCCGTGGAACCCACTTCCCCATCGACCGACGACGGACGAGGAACCGCATGGTCACGACGACGGCCCGAAGAGGTACGGCACTGGCGACGGCGGCCCTGCTGTCGCTCCTGGCGGCACCCGCACACGCGACACCCCGGGGGGCGAGCCCCACCGCGGCCCCGGCCACCACCACCCGGCCCCTGCTGCCCGAACCCGATCTCACGGGGCTGCGCGGGGTCCTGCGCACGGCGCAGCAGCAGGGCGCGCCCGGTGCCATGGCCCGGATCGACGACCACGGCACGGTCCGGTGGTCGGCCGTCGGGGTGGCCGACCGGACCACCGGACGGCTCCTGGCCGACCCCGACCGCTTCCGGGTCGGCAGCATCACCAAGACCTTCTCCGCCGTGGTCCTGCTGCAGCTGGTCGACGAGGGCCGGCTGAAGCTGGACGACCCGGTCGACCGTCATCTGCCCGGTCTGCTGCCCGACACCCGGATCACGGTGCGCCAGGTGCTGAGCCACCGCAGCGGCCTGTACGACTACACGAACGACATGTTCGCCGACTCGGTCCGGGGCTTCGAAGCGGTCCGCACCAAGGTCTTCACCTACCGCCAGCTGGTGGCCCTGTCGCTGCGGCACCCGCGCACCACCGCGCCCGGCGGCGCCTACTCCTACTCCAACACCAACTTCGTCGTCGCCGGGCTGCTGATCGAGAAGCTCACCGGCCTGCCGGTCGGCACCGCGTACCGGAAGCGGATCTTCGACCCGCTGAAACTGCACGACACCTTCTACGTCCATCCCGGCACCGGGATCCCCGGCCGTCACGCCCACGGCTATCTGACCCCCGACAAGGCCGGCGCCCCGCTGGTCGACGCCACCGGGCAGACGGCGTCGTGGGCGCAGAGCGCGGGCGCGATCATCTCCAGCACCCGGGACCTCGGCACCTTCTACGCGGCGCTGCTGCGCGGCCGGCTGACCTCGGCCGCGCGGCTGGCCGAGATGAAGCGGTGGACCGTGGTCAACCCCACGCAGGGGTACGGGCTCGGACTGCGGCGGCGCGACCTGTCCTGCGGGGTGTCCGTGTACGGGCACACGGGTGCCGTACAGGGCTACTACAGCTACGCGTTCACCACCGGGGACGGCGGTCGCAGCCTCACCGCGCTCGCCACGACCTCCAACAACGGCGCGGTGCTCAACACCATGCTCGGCACGCTGGAATCCGCGTTCTGCGGTGCACGCAACCGCATGGGCGGCGCGGCCGGGCGGGCCTCGTCGGTGGAGCGGCACGAGGACATCGCCCCGGGGGTCGTGCGGGACTGACACCGCGCGCCGGGGCCAGGAACCTCCGCATCGCGGGGCGCGTTGTCGGATGGAGGGCCCCGGCATGTCGGGCAAGGGCCCGGCACCACGACACCAGGGCGGCAGGATGAGCGAGTTGGTCCCCGGGGGCAATGTGCCCCTCCCGGACGGCGCGCTGACCGTTCGGGTGCCCGGCCCGTTCGACGTGTCCGCGCTCGTCACCGACGACAGCGGCCGGGTCCGGGGCGACGGCGACTTCGTCTTCTACAACCAGCCGTCCGCCCCGGGTGCCCGGCTCGGCGGTGACACCCTGCGGGTCGACCCGGCCGCGCTGCGCGGCGGCGCCACCCGGGTCACGGTGGTGGTCAGCCCCGCAGACCCCGGCGCCTCCCTGGACCGGCTGCCCGCCCCCACCCTGTACGTCACCGACCCGCAGGGCCGCCCGCTCGCCCGGTTCACCCCGCCGCGGCCCCGGCAGGAGACGGTCCTGCTGCTCGCGGAGATATACCGGCGCGGCACCGGCTGGAAACTGCGTGCCGTAGGACAGGGGTACGCGGACGGGCTGGCGGGCCTCGCCCGGGACTTCGGCGTGGACGTCACCGACGAACCGCCCGGGGCGGCCGCGCCCCCCGCACCGCCGACGGCCCGCCCGGCAGCACCGTCCGCCCGCCCGGTGCCACCGACGGCGTCCGGGGTCCGGCCCGCGCACGGCCGGGCCCCCGTCGCGGCGGGCGGCCCCGGGCAGGGGCACGTGCCCGCCCCCGATCCGGACGGCTTCCTGGACCTGGTCAACTCCGCCCGCGCCCGGGCCGGCTCCCCGCCGGTCGCCCTCGACGCCCGGCTGGCCGGTGCGGCGCGCGAGCACGCGGCGGCCATGGCCGCGGCCCGCCGCCTCGACACCGAGGGACGGGACGGTGTCTCCGTCCACCAGCGCGTCACCGCCGCCGGATACGCGTATCTCACCGTCGGCGAGCATCTGGTGTCCGGACCGCGCACCCCGGCCGAGTTCGTCGCGTACTGCCTGGACTCCGACCAGCCCCGGCGCACGCTCCTGGACCCGGCGTTCAGCCACGCGGGTCTGGCCCGGGTGCCGGGCGGCGGCGACACCTACTGGACCGCGCTGTGGGCGACCCCGCTCACCGCCGACGGACTGGCCCGTACCGAGGCCGAGGTCGTCGCCCTCACCAACACCGAGCGCGCCCGCGCGGGCCTGCGGCCGCTGTCCGCCGATCCACTGCTGGCGACCGCCGCGCGGGCCCACAGCACGGACATGGTGGCGCGCTCCTTCTACTCCCACACCTCGCCCGAGGGGACCCAGCCGTGGGACCGGGCCGCCGCGGCGGGCTCCACCCGGCGCTCGATCGGCGAGAACATCGCCTGCGGTCAGCGCTCCCCCGCCGAGGTGGTCGAGGGCTGGATGAACAGTCCGGGGCATCGGGCCAACATCCTCAAGCCCGACTTCACCCATATCGGGGTCGGCTTCGCGGGCGGCGGACCTGCGGGTACGTACTGGACCCAGCTCTTCGGCGCCTGAGAGGCAACCTCGTCGCCCGTTCCGACGTCTTGATCCACAACAGACGACGGCCCCGGCCTCCAGTGCCGGGGCTGATTTCCGGCGCACTATACGCATCGCGTATACACAGTATGTATACGCACAGTGCATAGATGCAGTGCCGGACAGCGTCCCCCTGCGTGGAAAGGCACCGATGTACGGCAAAGCACGCGCCCCCGAGTACCAGGGCGCCCTCACCACCCTCTCCGTGAACTCGTCCCTGGTCGACGTGCTGGCCGCGGGCACCGAACAGCTCCGGGCCGCCGAACGGGCCGGGCAGCGCGGCGAGGCCGCGCGTTCGGGCCTGGCGGTGGCGGAGGCGCACCGACGGCTGGGGCAGGTGCGGGAGGCGGACCTGGCCTGGAAGGCGAGTTACCGCGCGGCCCGGGACGCGGGCGACGTCGCGGCGATGGCCTGGGCGCTGTGGAGCGGCGGCACACTGGCCCGCCAGCGCGGCGCATTCCCCCTGGCCTGGCGGCTGCTGGGGCTCGCGGCCGAACTCGGTGAGCGCGGCGGCGACATCGTGGCCCGCGGCTACTCGCTGGCGGGCCTGGCCGAGACCGGCCGGATCCAGGGCGACTACGAGGCCGTCGGGCGGCTGCACGAACAGCTCCTCGCCGAGGCCCGTCGGCGCGGCGAGGCCCGGCACACGGTCTGGGCGCTGGAGGGCATCGCCCAGATGCACCGCAACTCGGGCGCCTACGACACCGCGTACGGCCTGTTCGAGGAGGCGGCGGAGATTGCGGAGCGCGCGGAGGACCGGCGCGGGCACGCCTGGGCGCTGCGCGGGCTCGCCGACGTCGTCTCGGTGCGCGACGGCGACACCGGGCGGGCACTGGCGCTGCTGGCCGAGGCGGAGACGACCTGCCGGGACATGAACCTGTCGAGCGCGCTCGCCTACAACCACAAGATGCAGGGCAACGTCCTCTACCGTGCCGGGCGTTGGGCCGAAGCCCGGCAGCGTTACGAGCTGGCGCTCGACGAGTTCCGCGCCATGGGCGAACCTCGCGGCGAGGCGCTGGCCCGGCTCGGTCTGGCCAAGTCCCTGGCCCGGCTGGGCCGCGACCGCGCGAAGACCGCGGCCGAACTGGCCGATCTGGCCCGGACCCTGGAGCGGATCGGGCTGCGGCACGCCCGGCAGATGGTGACACGGGCGCAGGAGGAGCTGGGCCTCGACACCGCCCCGCGCACGGACACGGGAGCCGCCCCGGAAACAGGCACCAGCACGACCGGCACCGCCACCACCCCCAGGACGACCGCCACCGCCACCGGCGAGGAGGCCGCGCGATGACGACGATGCCCGAAGCCCTCCCCGCCACTCCGCCCGCCTCCCCCCGGGCCACCACCGGTCCCCACGCTCTCGCCCCCTCCGCCTCCCAGGTCCTCGACCGCTGCCGCGCCCTCGTGGATCCGGCCCTGCGGGAGGCTGTGGGCCGACTGCATCCCTGGCTCGGGGAGATGGCCGCGTACTCCTTCGGCTGGTGCGAGGTCGGCGGTGCGCCGGCCGCCGGCACCGGCGGCAAGGGGGTGCGGCAGGCGCTGGCCGTGCTGGGCGCGGAGGCGGCCGGCGCACCGGCCCGGACCGGCGTCCCCGCCGCGGTCGCCGTGGAACTCGTGCACGCCTTCTCCCTGGTGCACGACGACATCATGGACGCCGACGCGACCAGGCGCCGCCGCCCCACCGTGTGGAAGGCGTACGGCACGGGTCCGGCGGTGCTCGCGGGGGACGCGCTGTTCGCACTGGCCGTGGAGACGCTCGCCGTCGCGCCCGGCGGGCCGGGTGCCGTGGGCGCGCTGTCCGCGGCGCTGCGTGAGGTGGTGCGCGGACAGGCGGACGACCTGCTGTTCGCCGAGCGCCCGTGGACCGGACCGCACCGTGTGCGGCCCGCCGAGTACCGGGCGATGGCCGAGGGCAAGACGGGAGCCCTGCTGGGCTGCGCCGCCGCCCTGGGCGCCCGGCTCGGCGGCGCGCCGCCGTCGACGGTGGCCGCGCTCGACCGCGCGGGCCGCCAACTGGGAGTCGCCTTCCAGGTCGTCGACGACGTGCTGGGCATCTGGGGCGATCCGGCCGTCACCGGCAAGCCCGTGCACGGCGATCTGCGCGAGCGGAAGAAGACACTGCCCGTGCTGCTCGCCCTCGACGCGCCCGATCCGGCGGCAAGCCGCCTCGCGGCGCTGCTGACGGCGGGCGGGGACGCCGAGGAGGCGGCGGAGCTGGTCGAGCGGGCGGGCGGGCGCCGGGCGGCGCTGGCCGAGGCCGGGCGGCGCGTCGCCGCCGTGGAGAGGGCGCTCGGCGGCGCGGTGCTGCGGGAGCCTGCCGTCGCCGGCCTGCGCTCCCTGCTGGGGTTCCTGGTGGACCGCGAGCTCTGAGGCCGACCGTCCCGGGTGCTCGCCGAGGGGGGTGGGTCGGGGCGCAGAAAATCCGGCGCGGCACTTTTCGTATGGGGGTTCTCTTACCGCCGGTTACCGCCAGGTGGACCCGTCAGCAATCGCTATCTGGGTTACGCGTGGATGAATTCATGGCGCCCGATCGTGGCACGGTGCCGTGACACCCCGCCCGAGGTGGGAGCGGCGGCCGGGCCGCGCTCCGGTCGTCTGACGCATTTTCAGCACCGCGGGACCGGACCATTTTTGAACGAAGGACAGGAATTCCCGGGAAGTCGCATCCGATTGAACACATCCCGTCACGGCTCCCGTACCCATGGGAAAGCAGAACTACGCGGGTTGCAGCGAGGGATGACGATGGCCGAGGCGCATGTCTTCACACAAGAGTCGGTGGCCGGGCGGTACCGGCTGCTCGATGTCGTCTCCCGCGAAGTGAACCGGATCTGCTGGTACGGCGAGGACCTGGAAGCCCAACGCCCCTGTCTGCTCACCCAGATCGGGTTCCCGCACGGCGCCGCCGGCACCGGTCCCACGGGCGAGGAGGCCGTCCGCCGGACCACCGGCCGCATCCTGCGCATGTCGGAGACCCTGGTTCGGCTGTGCCCCGGGCGGGTCGTGCCGGTGGTCGACGCGGTCGAGGACGCGGGCGCCCTGTGGACCGTCACGGAGTGGGTCGACGGCACCCCGCTCAGCGAACTCCTCGCCCGGCAGGGCTCCTTCGACCATGTGCGGGCGGCCCGGATCGGGCTGGAGCTGCTGGACGTGCTGGAGGCCGCGCACGGTCAGGGCATCACGCACGGCGAGCTCAGCCCGGGCCAGATCCACGTCCCCGACCGGGGGCCGATCACGGTCACCGGGTTCGGGCTGGCGGGCGCGACGCTCGCCCCCAGGGTCACGGCGCCGTCGTACGCCTCCCCCGAACAGGCACGTGACGAACGCATCGGCCCCGCGGCCGACCTGTGGGCGCTGGGCGCGATCCTCTACTCGATGCTGGAGGGGCGTCCGCCGTTCCGGGAACGGGAGCGGCCCGAGGCCACGCTGCGGAGCGTGGACCGGCTGCCGCTGCGCACCCCGGTGCGCAGCGGGCCGCTGACCCAGGCCGTGCAGGGGCTGCTGCGCAAGAACTCCCGGGAACGGCTGACCCGCCCGCAGCTGCGCGAGATCCTCGACCGCGTGCTCACCGCTGACCCCGACGCGGCGCAGCCCGCCGCGCCCGCGCCCCGGCTGCGGGGGGCGTACGTCGCCGTCCGGCACGCCGGTCCGGAGTGGAGCGGCCGGGCCATGGCCGTGGGGACCGGCCTGGCCGTCGTCACCGTCGCGGTCGCCGTGCTGGCCACCACCGGACTGCCGTCCGGCAGCGACGCGGCGACCGGCTCCCGGTCCCGCCCCTCGACGTCCTCGGCGGCGTCCGCCACGGCCGGCGCGCCGGACGGTGAAAGACCCGCCGGCACCTCGACCGCCACCGCGACGGCCCCCACGCCGTCCCCCTCGGGCTCCGCCACCGCGCTGCCGGCCGGCTTCCGCGTCTACTCCGCACCGGAGGGCTTCGACGTCGCCCTCCCCGGCGGCTGGCAGCCCCTGCGCACCGAGCGCGCGGCCGATGGGGCCTACCGCGTCACGTTCGGCGCGGCGGGCGATCCGCGCACGCTCGCGGTGACGTACAGCGAGAACGCGGGCCCGGACCCGGTCGCCGTGTGGCGGGACGAGGTGGAGCCCAACCTCGCGCAGGACGCGGGCTTCCGGCGGATCGGGGAGATCCGCGCCACCACGTACCAGGGCTACAAGGCCGCCGACATGGAGTGGCTCGCCGGCGTGGGCGGCACCGGGGTGCGCACCTTCGGCCGCGGCTTCCTGCTCGGCGGGAACCGCAGCTTCTCACTGCGCTGGACGACGCCCGCCGCCGACTGGGGCAGCGCCGCGAACCGGCAGGCGCTGGACGTCGTGCTGCGTACGTTCCGGCCGGGGTCACAGCAATGAGGCACGCGGCGCGCGCAGGGAGCGCAGCCGCCCGCCGTGCAGCGGTTCGGTGGACCAGCGGGCCGTGAACGTCCGGTCGTCGAGCGCACAGGTCACCACCAGCCGGTGCGGTGTCTCCAGGAACAGCACGTGCGCCTGGAGCGTGCGCCCGTCGGTCCACCCGCCGCTGACCGCGGTCGGCAGCGGCTCCTGCGCGAGGCTCCACCGGTCCGGCCCGAGCCGGAGCCGATGGGGTTCGCCGTCCTCGGTCAGGGTCAGCGTCCAGCCGTCCGGGTCCGCCGCGACGGCGACCGAGGTCAGGTCCGGCTGGGCGGCGCAGACCCCGCCGGCCGGGGTGAACTCGGCGCCGGCCCAGTCCCCGGCCCGCTCGGGCGGCGCGCCCAGGCCCGCGGCCGGGGGCAGCGCGAGCGCCGCCAGCCGCTGTGCGAGGTCCGCGTCCGCCCGCGCACGGCCGGGCAGGGGCGCGGGGCCGAAGGCGGGCAGCAGATGCCGCCAGACCAGGTTCAGCAGGGCCTGCATCTGCACGGTCGCGGCGGTCGTCGCGATCACGGCGTCGTACTCGGGCAGCACCAGGCAGAACTGGCCGTACGCCCCGTCGCCCCGGTAGCCGTGCCGGGACTGCCAGAACTGGAACCCGTAGCCGCGTTCCCAGTCCTGCCGGTCCGCCGCGCCCACGGCGACCGAGGTGGGGATGTGCTCGCGGGTGGCCAGCTCGACCCACTCCCGCGACAGCAGCCGCTCGCCCGCCCAGAGCCCGCCGCTCAGATACAGCTGGCCCAGCCGGGCGACGGCGTCGGTGGTGGCGTGCAGTCCGCTGTAGCCGAGCTCGCGCCCTGCCCGGTCCCGCAGCCAGGACACGGCGCCGATGCCGAGCGGATCCAGCAGCCGTGGCCGCAGGTATGCGGTGAGGGACTGCCCGGTCACCCGCTGGACGATCGCGGCCAGCGTGTACGTGGTCGGCTGGTTGTAGGCGAAGACCGTGCCCGGGTCGCGTTCCGGTGGCAGCAGCAGAAATCCCCGTACGGGCTCCGCGGCGTCGAGGGCGAGGGACTCCTGGACGGTCTCGGCGAGGTGCCCGCTGGACATCGACGCCACATGCCGTACCCGCATCGCACGGCTGCGGGCGTCGGTGATGTCGGCCGCGAACTCCGGGAAGTACGAGATCACCGGGGCGTCGAGATCGATCAGCCCCTCGGCCAGGGCGAACCCGGCGGCGGTCGCGGTGAAGCTCTTGCTGAGCGAGTACAGCAGGTGGGGGCGTTCCGGCGTGTAGGGCGCCCACCAGCCGGAGGCGACCAGCCTGCCGTGTCTGACGATCATCAGACTGTGCGGCTCGATGTCCGGCGCGTCCCGCAGGGCGTCGAGGAACGCGTGGACGCCGGACGCGTCGACGCCCTCTGCGGCGGGGGTGCTCGTGGGCAGGGCTCGCTCGCTCATACCGGCATCCTCCCCCTGGACCCGGTCGCGTTCGACGGCATTTCCCGCCTCGCGGACGATGGCTTCCGCCCGATGTGAGGTTTTCCGCTCGGACCGCCGAGTCTCCCCCGCACCGTGCGCCGGTTCCCGCCCGGCGCCCCCGGCGTGCGCGCCGGATTCGCCCGGCGCGCAGGGACCCGACGGGTCCGGCGGGTCCGGCGGGCGCATCCGGACCCGGTGGCTGCGCCCGGTGGTCCTGCCCGAACCCGGAAAACATCACCAATGGGTCCATATAGGCTGGTCGGTCTGCACCCGTGCAGACCGACCAGCCCTGCCGCCACCGATCAGGAGAGCCACCCGTGACCGTAGCGATCGTCCCGCCCGAGACCTCTCCCGCGCCCCTGTCCGACCTGGTGGCGCGCGACGCGCGCGAGTTCGGCGTGTACGCGCGGACCGGCGGCTGGGCCTTCGGCCTGATGGTGGCGCGCAGCGTGCGGCCCGGCGGGCAGGGCGCGGACGGGACGGCCAAGGTGTCGGCCAAGGAGTTCGCGGAACTCGCGGAGTGCTCCGCCGAGCGGGTCATGCGCTACTACAAGGCCTGGGACCGGGCCGCCGACGACGGTGTCGTCCCGCACTTCGAGGCGCTGGCACCGGGTCAGCAGGTCGAGCTGCCGGACGCCGACCTGTGGCTGAGCTACTACGTCTCCCGGTCCAGCGCCACGTCCGAGCGCGGCACCGCCATCGCCGAGGCCGCCGAGGCCGAGGGCATCCGTCCGACGAAGGCGCTGGAGGTGGCCGAGAACCCCACCGCCCTGCGCGCCGCCATCCTCGCCGACCCCTCCACCGCGCGGGCCGCCCGGCAGGCGCTGCTCGACCGCGTCCGGGAGGACCCCGAGCTCCAGACCGAGTGGGCGCGCGACGTCGTACGCACCGACGATCTCAAGAAGGCGGTGGCCTCCGAGAGCCGCTCCGCCGACCGCATCGGGTACGTCCGCCAGATCGCCGAGTCCGGGCAGATCAGGACGCCCGCCGGACAGACCGTCGACGCGCCCGTCCCGCTGCGCCAGGAGGCCGAACGGCACCTGTCGCTGCTGGACGAGCTGGAGGACGACGAGGACACCGTCGAGTGGGCGGCCGACGCCTACGACACCATGAAGTCCCTCGTCGTCGAGGCGGTGGAGGCGGACGCCGAGCTGCGGGTCCAGGAACGGCGGACGAAGTTCTACAGCAGCCTCCAGAAGGCCACGAAGGTCTTCGAGGAGCTGACCTTCGACGACGCCGAGGACTTCTACGAGGACGACATGGTGCAGCGGCTCGAAGAGCTCCAGGCGGCGATCGGTACGGCCATCACCGCGCTGCGCACCTCCCGCGAGCGGCACCCGAAGAGCTGATTGACATGCTCCTCGCCCTGAAGGGGCGAGGATTCTGGCCTTCCCTGACTGGTTGCCGTGCCGCTACGCGGCACGGTTTCCGGTCGGGAATCCGTGGCTTCCTGTTTCTTCGCGCTGCGCCAGAACGGGTTCTGGTCCTACCGGCGCTCCGCAGGCCGATGCCGCCAGTCCGGCGGCCTGTCTGATGTTGAGTGCGGCATTGTGGTCGCGGTCGTGGAGGGTGCCGCAGGCGGTGCAGGTCCATTCCCGGATGCCGAGGGGTTTGGGTCCGTCCACGGCGCCACAGGTGGAACAGGTCTGCGAGGTCGGTGTGAACCGGCCGATCTGGACCAGGGTGCGTCCGTACCGTTCCGCCTTGTACTCCAGCATGTTCACGAACGACGCCCAGCCCGCATCATGGACGGACTTGGCCAGCCTGGTGCGGGCCAGCCCCCGGACCGACAGGTCTTCCACGGCGATCCCTTGGTTCTCGGAGATCAGCCGAGTGGAGAGCTGATGGTGGAATTCGCGGCGTGCGTCAGCCGCCTTGGCGTGAGTGCGGGCGACCTTGAGGCGCGCTTTGTCCCGGTTCTTCGATCCCTTCTGTTTACGGGACAGCTCCCGCTGGGCCTTCTTCAGTTTCTTCTCCGCCCGGCGCAGGAACCTCGGAGAGTCGATCTTCGTACCGTCCGAGAGAACCGCGAAGTGGGTCAGGCCAAGGTCGATACCGACCGTCTGGCCGGTGTCGGGCATCCGGGTGGCATCGGCGGCGGGGTCGGTGTCGATAACAAAGGAAGCGAAGTACCGCTCGGCCGCGTCCTTGATCACGGTGACGGAGGCTGGTGTGGCGGGCACGGCGCGGGACCATTTCACCTTCACCGCGCCGATCTTCGGCAGGCTCAGCCGGCCGCCGTCGGTAATCTTCCAGCGGGCGTCGGCCGTGAACCGGACCGACTGCCGGGCGTCCTTGCGGGACTTGAAGCGGGGCGCACCCAGTTTCGGACCCTTGCGGATGCCCCTGAGGGAGGCGAAGAAGTTCTTGTAGGCCTGTTCGGCGTCGCGCAGGGACTGCTGGAGTACCACCGCGGAGACCTCGCCCAGCCAGGACCGTTCCTTCGTCCGCTTCGCCTGAGTGATCAGCTTCTGGGACAGCTGCCCGGCCGTCGGGAACGGCCGCCCCGCCTTGCGGGCGTCCTCACGGGCCCGGACCGCGTCGTTGAACACGACTCGGGCGCACCCGAACGCCCTGGACAGTGCTGCCTGTTGAGGAGCGTCGGGGTACAGCCTGAAGGCGTACCGCAGCTGCATGACGAGCACCCTAGGCATATCGAACCCGTGCCACCACCGGGAACATACGAGCGACCTGTCACCGGCGGAGTCCGGCCCCGCCGGAACGCCACCACGAGATTCGCTTCACCCTCAGCCTGAAGGCCAGAGCACTGTGAATGAGTACTGGACTGGTAGCCGTACTCATGCCGGCGCCAGCCCGGTGGCACGACGATGGGGCCCCTCGCCGACAAGGAGCCCGCCGATGCCTGCTGCTCGTCTCCTCCCCCGCCGTGTCCCGCCCGTCCTGTTCGCCGCCGTGGCGGTGGCCGGTCTCGCCGTGTCCGGCTGGCATCCGCGTGAGCGGACCACCTGGTTCCTGGAGACGGTGTGGGTGTTCGTCGGGCTGCCGCTGGTCCTGCTCACCTGGCGCCGGTTCCCGCTGACCGGCCTGCTGTGCGGTCTGCTGGCGGCGCACTCGCTGGTGCTCGCGCTCGGCGGTCACTACACCTACGCGCAGGTGCCGCTCGGCGACTGGGTGCGGGACACCTTCGGACTGGACCGTAACCCCTACGACCGGTTCGGCCACCTGATGCAGGGCTTCGTCCCGGCCGTCCTGGTGCGGGAGCTGCTCAGCCGCACGTCGCCGCTGCGCGGCAGCCGCTGGCTGGCCCCGCTCACCGTGTGCGCCTGTCTCGCCTTCAGCGCCCTGTTCGAGATGTTCGAGTGGGCGGCGGCGCTGATCGGGGGACACTCGGCGGACGCCTTCCTGGCCACCCAGGGCGATGTCTGGGACACCCAGTGGGACATGTTCTGCGCGCTGATCGGTGCCACCGTCTCGGTGCTGCTGCTGGGACGCGTGCACGACCGGCAGCTGGCCGCGCTGCGGCTCAGCGGGTCGTGTGACGACGACGCGCCCACAGCGGCAGCACGTACCAGCACAGCGCGTACCAGATGACCACGGCCGCGACCAGGTAGGGCACACAGTCGGAGTGGGTCGCCACCCGCAGGATCAGCAGCAGCGAGGCGGTCATGGTGAGGAGCAGCAGCAGGAGTCCGACGAACGTCATCCGGGAGGCCAGCCGCACCGCCCGGGGTTTGACCCGGCGGCCGGACACGACCCGGTGCAGGGACACCGGACCGATCAGGGCACCCGTCGCGGCGGCGCCCAGGACGACGGTCACGACATAGATGACCTGGTCGGTGTGGGCGAGGTGGGCGTACTTCGGGGTGAAGACGACGGTGAGCAGAAAGCCGAACAGGATCTGCACGCCGGTCTGGGCCACCCGGACCTCCTGGATCAGCTCCTGCCACATCCGGTCCGCCCGTTCGTCCTCGCTCTCGTCGCGCCCGCTGCGCCCGCTGCGTCCGTCCGTCCCGTCCACGCCGTCCACGCCGTCCACGCCGTCCACGCCGTCCACGCCGTCCGACATGATGCCTCCCTGCTCCGGCCGCCGCTGCCGTCCTGCTCCGTGTTCCCCCGGGTGCCCCTGCCCTCACGGCGGTGACGGTGCGGCACCGGCCCGGAACCCGGTGCGTTTGCGTCCGCGGCGAGCGGCAAGGCGGATCTCATGAGTGATTCCAGCAAGGACGTGAACGCGCACGCGGCGGCCGCGGCACACGGGCGGCAGACCGCGGATCGGCTGACGGCCCCGGCCGCGCGCACCGCGAGGGCTATGGCCGCGCGGACGGACGACGCCACGTCGGCGGCCAAGGGCGCCGTGAGCCGTGCGGCCGAGGCGACGAGCGGACTGGCCCATTCGGCGGCGAAGGGGGTCGAGACCGGGCGCCAGGCGATCGTCACCTCCGCCGGACAGGTCACGGCCACGGCTCGGACGGCCTGGACGGCGGTCGCCCGGCGCAAGCTCACCGCCGCCGGGGTGGGTGCCGGACTGACCGCGCTGACCACCGTCTCCTATCTGGCCGGACGCCGCTCGCAGCGGCAGGCCCACGGACCGCTGACCCGGCTGACCGGCGGACGGATCTGAGTCGCGGCACCGAAGGCGCGGGGCGGACGTGGCATCGAGTGTCCCGCCCCGCGCCCGGTGCGGCGCATCAGCGGTCCGCGGGGACTACCAGCGGCCTTCCACCTGGTCCTTGATCCGGCCGTCGTAGAGCTCGCCGATCGCGGTGAGCGTCGCCTCGGACAGCTCGGGCAGCTTGGCCGCGGTCGCGTTGGCGCGCGCCTGCTCGGGCGAGCGGGCACCGGGGATCACGGTGGTCACACCGGGCTGCTGGATGATCCAGCGCAGCGCCAGCTGGGCCGGGGTGTACCCCTCGGGGGCGAGGGCCGCGAACTCCGCGGCCGCCTCGACGCCCGTCGTGAAGTCGACGCCGGAGAAGGTCTCGCCCTGGTCGAAGGCCTCGCCGTGCCGGTTGTAGGTGCGGTGGTCGTTCGCGGCGAAGACCGTGTCCTTGGTGTACTTGCCCGACAGCAGGCCGGAGGCTAGCGGTACCCGGGCGATGATGCCGACGCCTGCCGCGCGGGCGGCCGGGAGCACCTCGCGCAGCGGCTTCATGCGGAACGGGTTGAGGATGATCTGCACGCTCGCCACGTTCGGCCGGGCGATCGCGGTCAGCGCCTCCGCGCAGGTCTCCACACTGACCCCGTACGAGGCGATGCGCTCCTCCTCGACCAGGGTGTCGAGGGCGTCGAAGACCTCGTCGGAGGAGTAGACGGGCGTCGGCGGGCAGTGCAGCTGCACCAGGTCGATGCGGTCGACACCGAGGTTGCGCCGGGAACGGTCGTTCCAGGCCCGGAAGTTGTCCAGGACGTAGTTCTCCGGGATCTGGTCGACCCGGCGGCCCATCTTGGTGGCGACCTCCACGTGCAGGTCCGGCCGGCCGCTCAGGAAGGCGGCGACGGTCTGCTCGCTGCGCCCGTCGCCGTACACGTCGGCGGTGTCGAAGAACGTCACTCCCGACTCGGCCGCCGCCTCCAGTACCGCGAGGGCTTCCTTGTCGTCCACGTCGCCCCAGTCGGCGCCCAGCTGCCATGTGCCGAGGCCGACGACGGATGCGTGCCGGCCCGACCTTCCGAATTCGCGCTCGTCCATGCCGTCAGTCTGTCATCCGTCACACCCTGGCGTGGAACAGGCGCCTCCGTCCCCTCCTGCCGATGCCGCCCCCGCTCGCGGGCCGAAGGCCTCCGGAAAGGCGTCAGGGCGTCAGGGCGTCAGGGCGTCAGGGCGTCAGGGCGTCAGGGCGTCAGGGCGTCAGGGCGTCAGCTGAGCCTGTACGGCCGGGGCGTAGCGGTCGACGAGCTCGTCGAGCCGGGCCGCCCGGAGTTCCACGCCCCGGGCGATGCCGAACATCACCCCGAGGCCGAGCAGGGCGGCCAGGGCCAGTTCGGCGCGCAGCCCGGCGTCGGGGCCGTCCAGGCGGGCGGCCAGCCGGGCGGTGACCTGGCTGCGGAAGTTGGCGCGCAGCACGTCGCCGTGCTCTCCGTGCAGGGGCGCGAAGACGATCCGCAGCACGGGGTCCGCGCCCCGCTCGACCTGGCTCTCCAGGACGTACCGGACCATGTGGCGGCCGAGTTCGGGCACCGGGGCGTCCAGCAGACCACCCGCGTCGGTCTCGAAGGACATCACGCGGGCGAACAGGGCGTCCTTGTTGCCGAAGTACTTCAGGATCAGCGGCGGACTCACCCCGGCGCGCTCGGCGACCGCCTTGAGCGTGATGTCGGCGTGGGCGTGCCGGGCCAGCAGGTACCGGGCCGCGCGCAGGATGACCGCCTTGGTCGCCTCGGCGTCCCGGCGGCCGGAGGCGGGAGCGGGATCCGACGGCGGGGCGGGATCGGAGGGCGTGGTGCGCACGGCACTCATGCTCCCTCCTTCACCCCGTCCCGCGCCGACCGGGTCCCGCCCCGGGTCCGCCGGACCCCGCCGGACGGCCGGTCGCCGGGGATGGTCAGCGCCACCGCGCTCGCCACCAGGGCGACCGTGCCGGCGATCGAGAACGCCATCAGATAGCCGTGCAGCGTCGGCACCGGGACGCCGCCGACGGGGCTGGTGTGCCGGACCAGCACGGCCACGACGGCGGCGCTGGAGACGGCCTGGCCGATGGTGCGCATCAGGACGTTGACGCCGTTGGCGGAGGCGGTCTGCTCGGCGGGCACGGCGTGCAGGATCAGGGACGGCAGCGCGGAGTACGCGAGCGTCGTACCGGTCGCCACGACCGCGGCGCCCACCATGATCATCCAGAGTTGGTGGCTGTCCGCGATGCGCACCGCGTAGCCGGCCGCGATGACGGCGGTCCCCAGGGCCAGCGTGACGCGTGGTCCGCGGGCCGCGGAGATACGGGCCGAGAGCGGCGAGAACAGCAGCATGATGATCCCGCTCGGCAGCAGGACCAGTCCGGTCTGGACGATGGTCAGACCGAGCCCGTACCCGGTGGCCTCGGGCGCCTGCACCAGCTGGGCCGTCACCAGGGTGTTGGCGTAGAAGGCGAACCCGGTCAGCAGGGCGGCCGCGTGGGACAGGCCCACCTTGGGCCGGGTCACCAGCCGCAGGTCCACCAGCGGCTGACGGGCGCGCAGTTGCTGCCGGCACCACAGGCCGAGAACGACGACGGCGGTGATGAACAGTCCTGTGATCCGCGGGCTGCCCCAGCCCCACTGGCCGCCCTGGGACACGCCCAGCAGCAGGCAGATCAGTCCGACGGCCAGCCCCAGCGCCCCGGCGACGTCGAACCGGCCGGGCGAGCGGACGGGCGACTCGGGCACCGCCCACCGGATCAGCGCGACGCCGGACGCGCCCAGCGCCGACGTCACCCAGAACATGACATGCCAGTTGGTGAACTGCACGATCAGGGCCGCGGCCGGCAGGCCCAGGGCCGCGCCGATGCCCACGGTCGAGCTCATCAGCGCCACCGCGGAACCCCGGCGCTCCGGGGGCAGTTCGTCCCGCAGGATGCTGATCGACAGCGGCACGACGGCGGTGGCGGCGCCCTGGAGGGTGCGGGCGGCGATGAGGACGCGGATGTCGGAGGTGAGGGCGCAGGTCACGGAGCCGAGGGTCATCAGGCCGAGAGCCGCGAGCAGCACCCCTCGTTTGCCGTACATGTCGCCTGCCCGGCCGAGCACCGGGGTGAGCACGGCGCCCGACAGGAGGGTCGCCGTGACCATCCAGGAGACCGTGCCCGGCGCGGCTCCGGTGAGCCGGGGAAGGTCCGGGAGCAGCGGTACGACGACCGTCTGCATGACGGCCATGAGGGTGCCGCCGAAGGCGAGCACCGGGATGGTCAGCCGTTCCCGCAGGCTCCCGGAACCACCGGCCGGGGGCCCGCCGACCGGAGCGGACGGGTCGGATATCGGGGCGGACGACGCCATGAGCACTCCAGTGGCCGACACAGAAAGTATATAAGTGAATGGCCATTCACCCTATCGGTGAATGGCCATTCACCCAACTCCGGCACCGGTTCCCAGGGGGTTATTCACGGCCGGACAGCACCCGCGCGTGCACGCTCCGCGCGACCTTCGGGCCCAGCCAGCGCTTGAGCCGTCGCAGCGCCTGCGACTGCGCGGCCGCGCGGTCGATCCGGTAGTAGAGCTGGGGCGGCACATAGGGCAGCAGGGGCGAGTGACGCTGGCCGAGCAGGGCGAACATCCGCTCCGGGGGCAGGTCGATGTAGCGGGTCAGGTTCTCGTACCACTGGGCGCTGTAACGGGCCGCGCTCTGTACGGAGAGCAGGGCCGCCCGGCGTTCGCGCTCGTAGCGGGCCAGCGCCTGCGGGAGCCCGGTGTGCTCGCGCAGCGCGGCGGCGAGCGCCATGGAGTCCTCCAGGGCGAGGGTGGTGCCGGCGCCGATGGAGTAGTGGGTGGTGTGGGCGGCGTCGCCCAGCAGGACGAGGTTGCCGCGGTGCCAGGTGCGGTTGGTGAGGGTGCGGAAGGTCAGCCACTGGGCGCCGCCGTCGCCCGAGGCGCGGCCGATCAGCGGGTGTCCGTCCAGTACGTGGGCGAAGAGCTTCTCCAGCAGGGCCGCCCCTTCGGACTCGCTCACCCGGTCGAGCCCGAGGCCCGTCCAGGTCTCCGGGGCGCATTCGATCACGCAGGTGCTGTGTCCGGGGCCGAAGGGGTAGCCGTAGCACCAGATCCAGCCGTGCGCGCTCTCCACGAAGGCGAAGGTGAAGGAGTCGAAGACCTTGGTGGTGCCGAGCCAGGTGTAGGTGTTGCGGCCCGCCGTCAGCTCCGTGCCGAAGTGTCCGGCGTGCGCGGAGCGCAGGGCGCTGCGCACGCCGTCGCCGGCCACGACGAGGTCGGCGTCGGGCAGCCGCTCGGGGGTGATCTCGTGAGTGAACTCCAGCCGCACCCCGAGGGAGCGGGCACGGGCGGTGAGGATCTCCAGCAGCCGGTGGCGGCCGATGCCGTGGCCGGCGTCGCCGGGCCTGCGGGTCGACAGGTCCCGCACATGGGCGACGCCCTGGTGCCAGCGGACGGAGCTCTCCTCGACAGCGCGCGCCGACTCGGGGTCGTGGGCGTGGAGCTTGTCGAGCAGCTCACGCCAGTACGTGACGCCCCAGCCGTAGGTGGAGCCCTCGGGGTCGCGCTCGTAGACGGTGATGTCGTGGGACGGGTTCTGCCCCTTCAGCAGGATCGAGAGATACAGGCCGGCGGGCCCGCCTCCGACACAGGCGACCTTCACGCGCACCCCTAGGAATTACCCAAAGCGGTCAGTTGACGACGCACAGTAGCAGCCCGGACGTCCGGGTTCCGGCCACCCGGATCGAGCCAGTCTCGCGAGGTGAGCCAGGCCACGCGCAGGCCGCGCCCCTGTGAAAGATCATCCGAATCCGGCCCGCCGAGGGAAGGATTTCCCCCTTCCGGGGGGTCGGGGGCACCCGCGACAGCAAGATCATCTTCGTTCAACCTTGCATGACATGTGGCTACTTGTCCTGATCGTAGCCAACCGTCCCGAAGCGATTTCTCCCGCTCTGAACCGAACCGATAGGCATACAGGGTCGTCAACCGAACTCACCTGGGAGGTCCCGTATGCCGGAACTCAGCCGACGCCGTGCGCTCACCGCCGCGGCCGCCCTCGCCGCCGCGGCCGGCGCCACGACCGTCACCGCCGCCGGACCGGCCGCCGCCGACGTTCACGACCACGGCCTTCCCGAACCCTTCGACGAGGTCTACAAGGGCCGCCGGATACAGGGCCGGGCGACGGCCGGCGGCGGCCATCACCACGGGGGCGGCCACGGCGACGGATACGCGGTGTTCGTCGACGGCGTGGAACTGCACGTGATGCGCAACGCCGACGGGACCTGGATCAGCGTCGTCAGCCACTACGCCCCGGTGGCCGATCCGCGCGCCGCCGCGCGTGCCGCGGTCGACGAACTCCAGGGCGCCCGGCTCGTCCCCTTCCCCGCCAACTGACTTAGCCACGCAAGCACTTCGGGAGCACCCGCACATGACCGTCCGCAAGAACCAGGCGAGCCTGACCGCCGACGAGAAGCGGCGTTTCGTCGCCGCCGTCCTCGAACTCAAGCGCAGCGGCCGCTACGACGCCTTCGTCACCACGCACAACGCCTTCATCGTCGGCGACACCGACAACGGCGAGCGCACCGGCCACCGTTCGCCGTCCTTCCTGCCCTGGCACCGCAGATTCCTGCTGGAGTTCGAGCGGGCGCTCCAGTCGGTGGACCCCTCGGTGGCGCTGCCCTACTGGAACTGGTCCGTCGACCGTTCCGCGCGGGCCTCGCTGTGGGCGCCGGACTTCCTCGGCGGCACCGGACGCAGCATGGACGGCCGCGTGATGGACGGCCCGTTCGCGGCGTCCGGCGGGAACTGGCCGCTCAACGTCCGCGTGGACGGCCGGACTTATCTGCGGCGCTCACTCGGCACCGGGGTGCGTGAACTGCCCACGCAGGCCGAGGTCGACTCCGTACTGGCGATGGCGACGTACGACATGGCGCCCTGGAACAGCGGCTCGGACGGTTTCCGCAACCATCTGGAGGGCTGGCGCGGGGTCAATCTGCACAACCGGGTCCATGTCTGGGTCGGCGGTCAGATGGCGACCGGGGTGTCCCCGAACGACCCGGTGTTCTGGCTGCACCACGCGTACATAGACAAGCTGTGGTCCCAGTGGCAGCGCAGGCACCCCGCCTCCGGATATCTGCCCACCGGCGGGACACCGGACGTCGTGGACCGTGACGAGCGGATGAAGCCCTGGAACGACACGTCCCCGGCGGATCTGCTCGACCACACCGCCCACTACACCTTCGACACCGACTGACCGACCGACCGGCCGACCCGGTCCGCGGCGTCCGGTCCCCGGTCCGGGTCCGGACGCCGTCCGGGCATCGGACGGCGTCCGCGGACGGCCCCGTGCTCAGCCGGCTCCGGCGGTCCGGCACTCCGGGTGGCCCCAGCCCTGGTCGTTCTTGGCGATCGGCTCGCCGGCCGCGTACGGGCGTCCGCAGACACAGCGGCCGGGGAACTTCGCCTTGATCGTCCGCGCGGAGCCACCGGAGCGCCCCGCGGCGGACTTGCCCGCGGCGGACTTGCCCGCGGAGCGTGCGGAGGAGGGACGGCGGCGCGGCGCGCCGGACGGCGGGGTGTCGGGCGAGGGCGGCGGCTCGGGCGAGCCGAGCGCGCTGCCCGCGGCCTCCTGGACGATCGCCGCCTGGCTCGCGGCGCGGTCGGCGAAGTCGTTGAGCGGATCTCCGTCGACCTGGTGGGCCGGCACGTACCGGAACTCGACCGAGCGGCCGTCGAGAAGTGCGTCGATGCGTACGACGAGCTCCTGATTGGCGACCGGCTTGCCCGCGGACGTCTTCCAGCCGTTGCGCTTCCAGCCGGGCAGCCAGGTGGTGACCGCCTTCATCGCGTACTGCGAGTCCATCCGGATCTCCAGCGGAAGTCCGGGGTCGGTCGCCGCCAACAGGCGCTCCAGGGCGGTGAGCTCGGCGATGTTGTTGGTCGCCCTGCCCAGCGGCCCGGCTTCCCAGCGGGCCGGGGTCTGTGCCTCGTCGGCGACGACCCACGCCCAGCCCGCCGGTCCCGGGTTCCCCTTCGAAGCCCCGTCGCACGCGGCCACCACACGTTCAAGCATGGTCTCGATCATGCCACGCCCGGCCGCCGCTCCGGGCCACGGTGCACAAGCTCACAAGCTCACAAGCTCGGCGGTTCAGGAGACGTCCGTGCTCTTCGGCATCTCCCCCGCCGTCCTGGCGATGTCGATCACCGAGAAGTTCGCCCCCTGCGGGTCGCTGAGCGCCGCGAACCGGCCGAACGGGCTGTCCATCGGTCCGAACCGCAGCACCGCACCGTGCTTGGTGGCCTTCGCGACGGCCTCGTCGCAGTCGGCGACGGTGAAGTAGACGTTGATGTACGAGGGCACCTCGGGCGGGAAGTCGTCCGTCATCTTCATCCGGCCGAGGACCGTCTGGTCGCCGAGGTCGAACATGCGGAAGTCGACCGCGTCGTCCTGCAACTGCTTCGCCGTGTAGTCGAAGACCGCCGGGAGGAACGCGTCCGTCTTCGCGGGCTCACGGGTGAAGACCTCGGCCCAGCAGTAGGCGCCGGGCTCGGCGGTCGCCTCGAAGCCCGTGTGCACACCGCCCTGCCAGACGCCGAAGACGGCGCCGCCGGGCTCGCGGGCCAGGCACATGGTGCCGAACTCGCCGACCTGCATGGGCTCCATCAGCACCTCACCGCCGTTCTCCCGGATCCGTGCCGCGGTGGCGGCGGCGTCCGGCGAGGCGAAGTACAGGCACCACTGCGACTGCCCCTCCTGGCCGGGCATGGGCGGTACCACCGCGGCGACCGCCTTGCCGTTCGCGTAGGCCTGGGTGTAGTTGCCGTACTCCGACGACGACTCGCCGAAGGTCCAGCCGAGGACGTCGCCGTAGAAGGTCTTGGCGCCCTCCACGTCGCTGAACATCGCATCGGCCCAACACGGGGTTCCCTCAGGTGGTACGGCCATGGCTGCGGACCTTTCGGCTCGGTGGCATTGTCCGGCTCCTCACGCTAGCCATCGGCCGGTTTCATCGCGCGCCGAACACGCCTCTCCGTTACACACTGGAAGGAATACGGACGGATACGGGCGGACACGGCCGCAGACGGGCGCGGGCGGGCCGCCGCGGCGGACGGAGCGCGGGATGGCGGACGCGACGATGCCGGCCTGGGCGGTGGTCGCGCCGGGACCGCTCGGGGACGGACCGCTCCGGCTGGTCGAGAAGCCGGTCCCGGTCCCGGCGGACGACGAACTGCTGGTGCGGGTGCGGGCCTGCGGGGTGTGCCGGACCGACCTGCACGTCACCGAGGGTGATCTGCCGGTGCACAGGCCCGGGGTGACGCCCGGGCACGAGGTGGTCGGCGAGGTGGCGGGCCTCGGCACGGCGGTGCGCGGCTTCGCGCCGGGCGAGCGGGTGGGGGTGGCCTGGCTGCGGCACACCGACGGCACCTGCGCGTACTGCGTACGCGGCGCCGAGAACCTCTGTCCGGCCTCGCGGTACACGGGGTGGGACGCCGACGGGGGGTACGCGCCGTACACGACCGTTCCGGCCGCGTTCGCCCACCGGCTGCCGGACGGCGTCGACGACGTGGCGCTCGCGCCGCTGCTGTGCGCGGGAATCATCGGCTACCGGGCGCTGCGGCGCGCCGCGCTGCCGCCGGGCGGACGGCTCGGGCTCTACGGCTTCGGCGGCAGCGCCCATCTGTGTGCGCAGCTCGCGCTGGCGGAGGGGGCCACCGTGCATGTGCTGACCCGGGGTGCCGCCGCGCGCCGGCTGGCGCTGGAGCTCGGGGCGGCCTCGGCCCGGGACGCCTACGACATGCCGCCGGAGCCCCTGGACAGCGCCGTCCTGTTCGCCCCCGCCGGCGAACTGGTCCCGGTCGCGCTGCGGGCCCTGGACCGGGGCGGGGTGCTGTCGATCGCCGGTATCCATCTGAGCGACGTGCCCGCGCTGCACTACGAGAGCGAGCTGTTCTACGAGAAGGAGGTGCGCAGCGTCACCGCCAACACCCGTGCGGACGCCCGGGAGTTCCTGGCCCTGGCCGCCCGTCACCGGGTGCGCGCGACCACGCACGTCTATCCGCTGTCGCGGGCGGACCGGGCGCTGACGGACCTCGCGGCAGGGCGCTTCGACGGGGCCGCGGTCCTGGTGGACGACCTCTCCTGATCCCACCTGATCCCACCTGATCCCGCCTGATCCCGCCTGATCCCGCCTGATCCCGCCTGATCCCGCCTGATCCCGCCTGATCCCGCCGGGCCGCGCCCTGCCCCTCGTGGCCACTCCCGACACCACTGTTCACACAGCCGTCCCGGCGCACGGAAGCCCACAAGACACCCCTTCCGCCTCATTCGGGATGTTTGACCATCCGCTGTGCAAATCCGCCCCTCTTGCGCCGTACCTCTCCGCCGTCCCGGCTGTTTGGCTTGGTCCCAGCGCACGGCCCAACCGGGCACCGACGACCCTTCCGCTCACCCTTGTCCGATCCTCCGGGAGAGAATGTGTCCACTCCGGACAGTGCCACCGGTCCCGTCACCGACGAGCCCGCACCCCAGCCCTCCGCCGACGCACCCCTCACCAGCCTCAGCACCCAGGCGGCGCGTCAGCTCGCCACCACCACCAAGTCGGCGCCGCAGATGCAGGCGATCAGCTCGCGCTGGCTGCTGCGCGCGCTGCCGTGGGTGGACGTCAGGGGCGGCACCTACCGGGTGAACCGACGGCTGACGCTGCGGACCGGCCGGGGCCGGGTGCAGTTCGAGCAGAACGGCGCCGACGACATCAGGGTCGTCCCCCAGACGCTGACCGAGCTGCCGACCCTGCGTGGCTACGGCGACCTGGAGGTCCTCAAGGAGCTCGCCTCCCGCTTCCGGCTCCGCAGGGTGCGGGCCGGCCAGGTCCTGTTCGAGGCCGGGCAGCCCATGACGGAGGCCTGTCTGATCGTCCACGGCCGGTTCACCCGGTACGCGGCCGGCAAGTACGGCGAGGAGGAGATCCTCGGGGTCGTCAGCGGCGGCGACCAGCTGGGGGACGAGGGCATCGGCCGGCCCGACCCGCTGTGGCTGACCTCGGTACGGGCGGAGACGGCCGGGGTACTGCTGACCCTGCCCTGGGACATCGTCCTGGACCTCACCGAGCGGGCGCCCTCCCTCGCCGCGCACCTGCGGGCCTACGCAGAGCGGCAGGAACGGCCCATGAACCGCAAGGGCGAGGCAGACGTCCCGCTCCAGGCCGGTCATACCGGCGAGCCGACGCTCAGCGGCGGTTTCGTGGACTACGACCTCGCGCCGCGCGAGTACGAACTGTCGCTCACCCAGACGGTGCTGAAGGTCCACACCCGGGTCGCCGACCTCTACAACCAGCCGATGAACCAGACCGAGGAGCAACTGCGGCTGACCGTCGAGGAGGTCCGCGAGCGCCAGGAGTGGGAGCTGGTCAACAACCGGGAGTTCGGGCTGCTGCACAACGCCGACTACGGGCAGCGCATCAGCACCTTCACCGGCCCGCCGACCCCTGACGACATGGACGAGCTGCTGTCCATGCGCCGCAGGACCAAGCTGTTCCTCGCCCATCCGAAGGCCATCGCCGCCTTCTTCCGGCAGTGCAACCGGCGCGGTCTGGTGCCCGGCACCGCGAACGTCGACGGGCACGAGATCCCGGCCTGGCGGGGTGTGCCGATCTATCCCTGCAACAAGCTCCCGATCAGCGACCGGCACACCAGCAGCATCGTGGCACTGCGCACCGGGGAGTCCGACCAGGGTGTCGTCGGCCTGTACCAGACCGGACTGCCGGACGAGTTCCAGCCGGGGCTGAACGTGCGGTTCATGGGCATCGACACCGCCGCGATCATCCGCTACCTGGTCACCGCCTACTACTCGATGGCCATCCTGGTGCCCGACGCGGTGGGCGTCCTGGAGAACGTGCAGCTCGGCCGGACCGCCGACTGACCGCGGGGAGCACGACATGAGCACACCCCCCGGCGGCGGCTTCGCGCTGCCCGGACCGCCCGATCTCGCCGGCTCCCTCACCGCCCGGCGCGGCGGGGCGGTACCCGGCCTCAGGCACCGCCCCGTCACCCCAGCCGACCCCGAGAAGGCCGCGGAGATCGACCGCAGGCTGGAGGAGTGGGCCCGCGCCCTCGACCTGTTCCCCGAAGCCTGGAACGGCGACTTCGCGGGGTTCCAGTTCGGCCGGGCCGTGGTGCTCCAGCACCCGGCGGCGGCCGGCCTGGACCACCTCACCGTCGCGGGCAAGCTGCTGCTGGCCGAGAACATCGTCGACAACTGCTACTGCGAGGAGGACGAGGACAAGGGCGGATCGCGCAGCGGCCTGGGAGGCCGGCTGATCCTGGCCCAGTCGGCGCTCGACCCGTATCACGGCCCGCCCGCGGTCCAGGAGGAATGGCTGCGCGGTATGCAGGCCGACGGGCCGCTGCGGTCGTACCACTGGGCCCTCAAGGAGTACGCCGCCCTCGCCACCCCCTCCCAGACCGACCGTTTCGTACACGACATCGCGCGGCTGCACCTGGGCTACCTCGCCGAGGCCGCCTGGGGCGAGGCCCGTCATCTGCCGCGGGTGTGGGAGTACCTGGTGATGCGGCAGTTCAACAACTTCCGGCCCTGTCTGTCGATCGTCGACGCGGTGGACGGCTACGAGCTGCCGGAGGCGGTCTACGCCCGCCCCGAGATCCAGCGCATCACGGTGCTGGCCGCGAACGCGACCACGATCGTCAACGACCTGTACTCCTTCACCAAGGAACTGGCCGACCCCACCCACCTCAACCTGCCCCAGGTCGTCGCCGCCAACGAGCGGTGCGGGCTGAAGGCCGCCTATCTGAAGGCCGTCGGGATCCACAACGAGATCATGGACGCCTTCGAGGCGGAGTCCGCCCTGCTGTCGGCAGGCTCGCCGCTCGTCGAACGCTACGCCCAGAGCCTGTCGGACTGGGTGGCCGGCAACCACGAGTGGCACGCGACCAACACCCACCGCTACCACCTGCCCGACTACTGGTAACGCCGAGCAGATCACTGATCATGCGTCAGACGCCTCACGAGGAGCCATACTTGACCACCGTCCCCGCCACCACGACCGCGTCGGTGCCCACCCAGTCCACGTACCAGAACCGCGTCGCGGACTACTGGAACGCCGAGGAGAACCCGGTCAATCTCGAACTCGGAAGGCTGGACGACCTCTACCATCATCACTACGGCGTCGGAGCCGTCGACTGGACCGTGGTCGAGGAGAGCGACCCGCTGCGCCGCCAGGACCGGATCACCGCCGAACTGCACCGCCTGGAGCACGCCCAGGCCGAGATCCTGGCCGGCCGGCTCGGCCCCCTCACCCCCGCCGACCGGGTCTTCGACGCCGGCTGCGGCCGTGGTGGCGGCAGCGTGGTGGCGCATCTGCGGTACGGCTGCCGCACGGACGGCGTGACGATCTCCGCCAAGCAGGCCGCGTTCGCCAACGAGCAGGCCCGCAAGCGCGGTATCGACGACCAGGTGCGCTACCACCACCGCAACATGCTCGACACCGGCCTGGAGTCCGGCGCCTACGCCGCGTCGTGGAACAACGAGTCCACCATGTACGTCGAGCTGGACCAGCTCTTCGCCGAGCACGCCCGCCTGTTGCGCCGCGGCGGGCGGTACGTGGTCATCACCGGCTGCTACAACGACACCTACGGGCAGGCCTCCCGCGAGGTGTCGCTCATCAACGCCCACTACATCTGCGACATCCATCCGCGGTCGGCGTACTTCCGGGCCATGGCGCGCAACCGGCTCGTACCCGTCCACGTGGAGGACCTGACCGAGGCGACGATCCCCTACTGGGATCTGCGCCGGCAGGCACCCCATCTGGTCACGGGCATCGAGGAGACCTTCCTGTCCGCGTACCGCAACGGCAGCTTCCAGTACCTGATGATCGTGGCCGACCGCGTCTGAGCCACGGCCCGTCGGGCCCGGCCCCGGGGTCTCCCGCCCCCCGGGGCCGTCCGGCGGGCTTGCGCGGCCGGTTCACTCGCCCGCGTAAGCCCGGTCCAGGGCGGCGATGTCGAGCTTGCCCATGGAGAGCATCAGCCGTGCCGTACGGGTCGCCTTCTGCGGGTCGGGGTCACTGATCATGTCGATGAGACGGTCGGGGATGACCTGCCAGGACAGCCCGTACCGGTCCTTGAGCCAGCCGCAGGAGCCGGGTTCGCCGCCGTCCTCGGTGAGCCTGGTCCAGTAGTAGTCGATCTCCTCCTGGTTCTCGCAGTAGATCTGGAAGGAGACCGACTCGTTGAAGGTGAACTGCGGGCCGCCGTTGAGCGCGACGAACCGCTGTCCGTTGGCGGTGAACTCCACGGCCAGCACGGAACCGGCCGGGCCGGGTCCCGCGTCGGTGGTGTGGCCGGTCCGGACGATGCCGGAGTTCTTGAAGATCGACACGTAGTAGTGGGCGGCCTCCTCCGCCTGACCGTCGAGCCACAGGCACGTGGTGAATCCGTCGGTGGTCATGCGCACCTCCTGGAGCGTGGAACTCGGTTCACCAGTGTCGACCGCGGACGGCCGCGAAACTCATCGGCCGGGCAGCCGTCTGCCCCGACCGGCCCAGTGCCGGTGCGGACCGGCAGCGGCCGGGAGCTCTGCCGACGGCGAATCTGCCGCGGGCCGAGAAATCCCCGGCGGCCCCGGTGCCCGGCCGAGAGTGGGGAGCGCGGCCGGCCGGCCGCGCCCGACGGACGACCATCAGGAGCGTCGATGTCCCCACTCAGCCCAGCACCCCGGCAGGCCTCACTGCCGTACGCCCAGGAGGGCGACACCCCGGTGACCCGGTTCGACGACCATCTGGCCGCGCAGTTGCTCGCGCAGCGGATCGTCCTGCTGGGCACCCAGGTCGACGAGGTCTCCGCGAACCGGGTCTGCGCCCAGCTGCTGATCCTGTCGGCGGAGGACCCCCGCACCGACATCAGCCTGTACATCAACAGCCCCGGCGGGTCCGTGCACGCGGGCCTGGCCATCTACGACACCATGCGGCTGATCCCGAACGACGTCGGCACGCTCGCGATGGGATTCGCCGCCAGCATGGGGCAGTTCCTGCTGAGCGTCGGCGCGCCCGGCAAGCGGTACGCCCTGCCGCACGCGCGGATCATGATGCACCAGCCGTCGGCCGGGATCGGCGGCACCACCGCGGACATCGAGATCCAGGCGGACAACCTGGAGTTCACCAAGCGGACCATCGAGCGGATCACCGCCGAGCACACCGGACAGTCTCCGGAGACCATCGCCCGGGACGGCGACCGGGACCGCTGGTTCACGGCCGAGGAGGCCAGGGAGTACGGCATGGTGGACGGCGTGGTGGAGTCCCTCGCGGACGTACGCCCGGCCGCCGCACGGCGAAGGATCGGGCTCTGACATGGGGACGTACACGATTCCGAACGTCGTCGAGCGCACCCCGCAGGGCGAGCGGTCGTACGACGTGTTCAGTCGGCTGCTGTCGGAGCGGATCGTCTTCCTCGGCACCGAGATCGACGACGGCGTCGCCAACGTCGTCATCGCCCAGCTCCTCCATCTGGAGTCGTCCTCGCCGGAGAGCGAGATCGCGATCTACATCAACTCCCCCGGCGGCTCGTTCACCTCGCTGATGGCGATCTACGACACGATGACGTTCGTACAGGCGCCCATCTCGACGTTCTGCGTCGGGCAGGCGGCCTCGACGGCGGCCGTCCTGCTGGCCGGCGGCGATCCGGGGCGGCGGTTCGTGCTGGAGCACGCGCGTGTGCTGCTCGGGCAGCCGGCCAGCGGCGGACGGCAGGGCATGGTCTCCGACCTCGCCCTCCAGGCCAAGGAGATGGTCCGGATCCGCGCCCAGGTGGAGGAGGTGCTGTCCCGGCACACCCACCACGACATCCCGACGCTGCGCGCGGACATGGACCGGGACAAGGTGTTCACCGCGCAGGAGGCGGTGGCCTACGGCCTGGCGGACGAGGTACTCAGCCGGCGTCGGACCGGCTGACGTCAGGCCACCAGGCAGAGCCCGCCGTGCGGGGCGCGGGGCGTCGGACGGCTGCCGCGGGACTGCCTGCCGAGCTCCCGGTGCGCCAGCGACAGCAGGTCGCCGAGGCCGAGGCCGAGCGCGTGGGCGGCGGCCGCGAGGACCTCCGAGGAGGCCTCCTTGCGGCCGCGTTCCACCTCCGACAGGTACGGCATGGAGATACGGGCCTGTTCGGCCACGTCCTTCAGCGTGCGCTCCTGGGCGAGGCGTTCGCGGCGCAGCACGTCGCCGATCAGGTCCCGCCAGAGCGGTTCCCGGCCGGCGGGCGGCCGGGCCGACGGGGGTGCCGGGGCCACAGGGGCCGCCGGGGGCGCCGACGACGGCCGGGCGGTGTGCGGGCGCAAGGGGATGACGCGGGCTTCATTCGGCGCTTGGCTGCTCACCCTCCCAGCGTAGGGACGCGGGCGGCGGCGGGAAGGGTGCGGCGTTGCGCCCTCGGTGGAATCGGACAAAGCACCCCCGGGCGCGCCGCGTTCCCGCTCCGCCCCGGCTCGCCGTCGACGTCGGCACCGGATGTCCACCTCCCGCGCACACGGTGCGCATGGCATCGCGCACCCCGGGTACCCGGATTCCCGAGGGGCCGCCGGTGCCGCTGTCCGGGGGCCGAGGAGACCGACGGGAAGCGTCGCTTTCGTGGGGAGGGACATGGAGGTCGAGCGGAGCCGGGAGCTCGGAGGCACGGGCGCGCCTGTTCAGTCCGCGCTCAGCCCCAGCACCGCACGCACCCGCTTGCCGACCGGCACCCGCTCGGCGGTGACCTGGCGCGCCAGTGCGTGGACGATCTCCAGGCCGTGCCGGCCCACGCGTTGGGGATCCCGGGGGAAGCGCAGCGGCAGGGCCGCGCTGCTGTCGTAGACGCTCACGGCGATCGCGGCGTCCGTGCCCTCCAGTTCCAGGATGTACGGTCCGTTGCTGTGCCGGTCGGCGTTGGTGACCAGCTCGCTCACCACCAGCAGCAGCGCGCCGCTCGTGCGTTCGCCGATCGTGGCACACCACTCGGTGCGCAGCTGCTCGACGAAGAGCGCGGCGAAAGTCCGCGCCTCCGCTATGCAACCGGGCTCGCCGGTGAAGTGGGTCGCCCGCCGTAGCGGTTCCACGGGTACGTCGAAACCGGTCGGTATCACTGCCCCGCCCAGGTGCTCGGTCATGCGGTTCTCTCTCGGAAGCCGGACTGGCCGGACGCTGCTGCACCTGTGCTCGTACCCCGCGGGGCGCGCCGCACTCCCCGGGAGCGGGGGCGGGTCCGGCGGACGCGGACGGCTCTCCCGGCGCGCGGCCGCCGCCGCGGCTGCATAGCGTGGCAGGGTGAGCCGGCGAACCCCCTCGGAGCAGGCGGTCGCCCGTCCCGGCTGGGTACGGGCCGCCGTGACGGTGCTGGCCGGGCTGGTCGCCATGGCAGTGGTGGCCGCGCTGGGGCTGTGGGCGGCGGGCGCGGCGGACCTGCCGGACGGTGCCTTCCCGCGAGTGGTGGCGGCGACGGTGGTGACCGCCGTCGGCGGAAGCATCGAGCTGTCCGGGAACGTCGGGTCGCTCGCCGAGAGCCGGGCGGGACTGACGGCGACCCCGCTGTCGGTCACCCTCGTCGGAGCCCTCGTCGTGGGCGCCGGTTTCCTGTGGCCGCTGCGGCACCGCGTCGTCACCACGGTCGCCGAGCCGGCCTGGTGGGCCGCGCGGATCGCCGTGCTGTGGCTGCTCGGTCTGCTCGGACTGGCGCTGGGCGCCCGGCAGACCTTCGCGATCCCCCTGGGCGAGGGAACCCTCGGAGACCTCGGTGACCTGTTCGGCGTGGAGCCCCGGATGGGTTTCGCCGCGAACGTGCCGCTGACGCTCGCCCTCGGCCTGCTGTGGCTGGCCGTCGTGCTCCTCCTGGCCCTGCTGGTGTCGCGCGCCGCCCCGCTGCCTGCCCGGCTGCTGCGGTTCCAGGAGCCGGTGCGGCCGGCCGCGTACGCCATGGTCGTACTGCTGCTGTCCAGTGTCGCCGTGGGCGCCTGTGTCGCCCTGGTGGTGGCGGCGACCCAGGGGCATCCGGCCGAGACCGTCGCCGTGCTGCTGCTCGGCCTGCCCAACGTCGTCTGGGTCGCGCTCACGATCGGGATGGGGGCCACCTGGGACGGGCGGGTGCAGGGTCCGTTCCGGCTGCCGCTGCCGCCCGGGGCGGACCGGGCGCTGCGCACCCCGGACGGTGCCACGGTGGACCTGGGCACGCTGACCGACTTCGACGGCCGGTACTGGTGGCTCCTGGTCGCCGCCGCCGTACTGCTGCTGATGACGGCGTTCGTGCTGGCGGCGTGTTCGCCGTCCCGGACGCGGGCCTGGCAGCTCGCCGTCCGGATGGCGCTCGCGCTCGCCGTCACCGTCCTGATGATCTGTCTGCTGGGCCGGGTCTCCGCGTACTACGGCCTGTCCCTGCTCGGCATCGGCGATCTGGGCGGCCACCTGTCCGGGGTGCTCCTCCTCCGGCCGCAGGTGTGGACGGCACTCGGCCTCGCCCTGCTCTGGGGGCTGGTCACCGGGCTCCTCGGCGGTCTGCCGGCCCGCCGGCTGCGCCGGGCCGACGAGGCGCCGCGCCCCGGTCCCGGCCCCTGACCCCTCGGATACCGGGTACCTGGTGCCGGGCGTCAGGCGACCGGCATCACGAGCGCCGGGGCGGCCCGCTGCATCCGCAGTGCGTCGACGGACTCGGCGAGCAGTTCGTACTCGGTGGTGTCGTCGCTGGTGGCGATCCGCACCAGCCGCCCGTCGGCCAGTTCCTCGGCGACCAGTTCCTGTCGTTCCACGTCGGCGCACCAGGCGCGCAGCAGTGCGGGCACATCGGGCGCGCTCTCCGCGACCGGGACGAGCGAGCTCGGCGGGAAGTGCGGATTCTCCGGCTGCGGGTCGAGCCGTTCGGCGATCCACGAGGCCCGGTCACGCAGCCACCACAGCGCCAGGGCGAGAGTGGGCGCCCGGTAGGTGCCGAGCGGTACGCCGATCCGTCTTCCGTCGCACATGCCGTAGGCGGTGACGTGGCACAGGAATTCGTCGTGCACGGTTCTCTCCCCCGTAGCGACTCTCGCTTGCCGGTCGGGCCTCGCTTTCCGTGCGGCTCGTGTATGAAGAACTGTCCCTGACATTCGAGTATGTTGACTACTGAAACACTGTCACCATGACTTTCCGGCCACTCTCTTGGCATATTCACCGCGCCATTTGGCTGAAACGTGACGGGCGGTCTGTTTTCCCAGCCCGTTTTCCCCGTCCGCGATCTCCAGCCGTGCCGAGAACGGCCCCAGGAACGACCCCAGGAACGATGACGCGAACCGTGCCGAGAATCATGGCGAGAATCGTGCCGAGAACCGCGACGGCGACGACGCGCCCGCCGGACGCCGAAGGCCGGATCACGGCCGTTCCCGGATTCCCGGACCGCTGTCCACCGGGTACGACGTCCGGCGCGGCAACGCGTTCCACCGCGCTCGACGGGATATCGGCGATCTCCCGAAATGGAGACCGCCGGGATCTTCGTGAGCGCAGGACACCAGGGGTCCGGCCGGATAAACGGACGCGGAATTCAGTGTGGCGCTTCGCCGCGGAAGCACACCGGCGCCGCGGCGGGATCCGTACTGCACCGGCCCGGCTCCGCCGAATTCCGCAGCACCTGAAAACCGGCCAAGATCCGCGGAATGACCGGAGGACGCCGTTTCGGGATTTCGCGCCCGGTCGATCTCAGGGAAGCGGGGCAGGCGACGGTTTCTGCACCCCCGTCGGCCTGCCCCGCTCCCGTTCCGGGAGGTGTTCCTCCCGAGGCGTTACGGCTTGATGGCCGCGTCGATCCGGGCCAGTTCCTCCGCGTCGAAGTCGAGGTTGCGGATGGCGCCGACGCAGTCCTCCACCTGCTGCGCGCTGCTCGCGCCGACCAGGGCGGAGGTCACCCGCCCGCCGCGCAGCACCCAGGCCAGGGCCAGCTGGGCCAGGGTCTGACTGCGGGACTTGGCGATCTCGTCGAGCGCGCGCAGCCGGGCCACCAGGTCCTCGGTGACCGCGTCCGAGTTCAGGAAGGGGCTGTCGCTCGCGGCCCGCGAACCCTCCGGAATGCCGTCCAGGTATCGGCCGGTCAGCAGGCCCTGCTCCAGCGGGGAGAAGACGATGGACCCGACCTGGAGCTCGTCCAGCGCGTCCAGCACGCCCTCTTCCTCGGGGCGCCGGTCCAGCATCGAGTAGCGCGGCTGGTGGATCAGCAGCGGGGTGCCGAGCTCGCCGAGGATGCGGGCGGCCTCCCGGGTCTGCTCGGCGGAGTAGTTGGAGATGCCGACGTACAGCGCCTTGCCCTGCTGCACCGCCGAGTGCAGCGCGCCCATCGTCTCCTCCAGCGGAGTCTCCGGGTCGGGGCGGTGCGAGTAGAAGATGTCGACGTAGTCCAGGCCCATCCGGGTGAGGCTCTGGTCCAGCGAGGACAGCAGGTACTTGCGGGAGCCCCATTCGCCGTACGGGCCCGGCCACATGAGGTAGCCGGCCTTGGTGGAGATCACCAGCTCGTCGCGGTAACCGGCGAAGTCGGCGCGCAGCGCCTCGCCGAAGGCCGACTCGGCGGCGCCGGGCGGCGGGCCGTAGTTGTTGGCCAGGTCGAAGTGGGTGATGCCGAGGTCGAAGGCGCGGCGCAGGATGGCCCGCTGGGTCTGTACCGGGCGGTCAGGGCCGAAGTTGTGCCACAGGCCGAGCGACAGCGCGGGAAGCTTGAGGCCGCTGCGTCCGGTGCGCCGGTAGGGCATGTCCGCGTAGCGGTCGGGGTGTGCGGTGTACAACGCGACTCCATCAGGGGTTGGCACGGTCGATCGGTTCAGGGAACCGGTACCCACTCTCGCCTGCGCCGTGGGCAGTGGTCCAACAGAAGAATCCGATGGAATTCAGCGGATACGCTTCTCAATCATGGAACTGCGCCACCTCCAGCACTTCGTCGCCGTCGCCGAGGACCAGCACTTCACCCGGGCCGCCGAACGCCTGCTGGTCTCCCAGTCGGGTCTGTCGGCCTCGATCCGGGCGCTGGAGCGGGAGCTGCGGGCCCCGCTGTTCGTGCGCACCACCCGCCGGGTGACCCTGACGGAGGCCGGGCGGGCACTGCTCGCCGAGGCGGAACGGATCCTGGCACAGGTCCGGGCCGCGCACGAGGCGGTGGCGGCGGTGCAGGGCGTGCTGCGCGGCACCCTGGCGCTCGGCACGGAGCAGTGCATCGCGGGGGTGAACGTGGCGGCCCTGCTCGCCGCCTTCCGGCGCCGTCACCCGGAGGTGGAGATCCGGCTGCGGCAGGCCGGGTCGGGCGCGCTGGCCGAGGAGGTGGCGGCCGGACGGCTGGACCTGGCCTTCGCCTACCGCACCCGGGCCGACACCGACCAGTTGCGTTCGGTGTCCCTGGCCAAGGAGCCGATGACCCTGCTGTGCCATCCCGCCCACCCGCTGGCGGTCGCGGGCGCCGCGGTGACACCGCAGGAGGTCGACGGCGAGGTCTTCGTCGACTTCCACCCGGACTGGGGTCCGCGCCGCACCACCGACGCCGTGTTCGCCGAGGCCGGACTGCGGCGGACCGTCGCGCTGGAGGTCAACGACGTGCACAGCCTGCTGGACCTGATCGACGAGAACCTCGGCGTCGCGGTCGTGCCGCGGCACTTCCGGCACAAACGGGCGTCGCTGACCGCGCTGCCCCTGAAGGGCACCGGCGAGACGGTGTACGAGAGTGCCGCCCTGCTGCCGCCCGCGCAGAGCACCAGTCCCGCGGCACGGGCCCTGGCGGCACTGCTGGAAACAGGGGGCGCCTGAGCGAGGACTGGGCGATGGTGGACGTATGCATGCAAAGGACGTCCTCATCGACGCGTACGGCCGCATCCGGGAAGAGGTCCACTCCGTGGTCGAGGGGCTGGGCCCCGACGACCTCCACGCCCGGCCCGGCCCCGAGGCCAATTCCGTCGCCTGGCTGGTCTGGCACCTCAGCCGGGTGCAGGACGACCACCTCGCCGACGCCTTCGGGCTGGAGCAGGTGTGGCTGTCACAGGAGTGGGAGAAGCGTTTCGGCCTCGACCTGCCGCGCCTCGACACCGGGTACGGCCACACCTCGGCGCAGGTCGCCGAGGTGCGGGTCGACTCCGGCCTGCTGCTGACCGGCTACTACGACGCCGTGCACGAGCAGAGCCTGACGGCCCTGCGCGGGGTGGCCGCAAAGGACCTGGAGCAGGTCGTCGACACCCGGTGGGACCCGCCGGTCACACTGGGCGTGCGGCTGGTCAGCGTCCTGTCCGACGATCTCCAGCACGTCGGACAGGCCGCCTACGTCCGCGGGCTGCTTCAGAGCGCGGCCGCGTAACCCGGCAGGACGACGTCCTCGATCAGGGCCCTGCGCTCGTCGAACGGGATGAACGCGCTCTTGAGGGCGTTCACCGTGACCGTGCGCAGGTCCTCGACGCCCCAGCCCGCCTGCTCGACCAGCAGCGTCATCTCGCGGGTCATCGTCGTACCGGAGACCAGCCGGTTGTCGGTGTTGAGGGTGACCCGGAAACCCAGGTCCTTCAGCGCGGTGATCGGGTGCTCGGCGATCGAAGTGGCGGCGCCCGTCTGGAGGTTGGACGTCGGGCACATCTCCAGGGCGATACGGCGGTCGCGGACCCAGCCGGCCAGCCGGCCGAGCTTGCCGTCGACGATGTCCTCGGTGATGCGCACACCGTGGCCGATGCGCTGGGCGCCGCACACCTGGAGAGCCTGGTGGATGCTGGGCAGTCCGTGGGCCTCACCGGCGTGGATGGTGAACGGCACGCTCTCGCGGCGCAGGTGCTCGAAAGCGGCCAGGTGGTCGGCGGGCGGGAAGCCGTCCTCGGCGCCCGCGATGTCGAAGCCGACGACTCCGGCGTCGCGGTAGACGACGGCCAGGTCGGCGGCCTCGCGGACCCGGTCGAACATGCGCATGCCGCACAGCAGGGTGCCGACCCGGACGGGGGTGCCGGCGGCGGCCGCCTTGGCCATACCGGCGGCGAGGCCCTCCTGGACGGTCTCCACGACCTCGCTCATCGACAGTCCGCCCCGGGTGTTCAGCTCGGGGGCGTAGCGCACCTCGGCGTAGACGACGCCGTCGGCGGCGAGGTCCAGGACGTACTCCTCGGCGACGCGCAGCAGGCCCTCGCGGTTCTGCATCACGGCGAGGGTGTGCTCGAAGGTGGCGATGTAGCGGACCAGGTCGCCGGAGTTGGCCGCGTCGTAGTACCAGGAGGCGAGCTCGTCGGGGTCGGTGGTCGGCAGGGTGTGGCCGATCTCGGCCGCGAGCTCCACGACGGTGGCGGGGCGCAGACCGCCGTCGAGGTGGTCGTGCAGGACGGCCTTGGGCAGGCGGCGGATCACTTCGGCATCTACGCGCGTAGCTGTCATGGCGGGTCTTTCCTCGGAGCGGGCCTTGAGCGGGCGGTTCGGAGCGGCGGACGGGTCCGCGGCGGAAGCAGGGGGCCGTGGCGGGAGGGGCCGTGGCGGAAGAAGGTACGGCAGGAGGGGCCGTGGCGGAAGATCGTACGGCGGCAGGAGCCGTGGCGGCAGCGGGTGCGGCGGGCGCAGGCTCAGCCGGCGGGCTGGAGCAGGTCCCAGCGGTTTCCGTACAGGTCCTCGAAGACCGCCACCGAGCCGTACGGCTCGTGGCGCGGCTCCTCCAGGAAGGTCACGCCCGCGGCGAGCATTTGGGCGTGGTCGCGGGCGAAGTCGTCGGTGTGCAGGAAGAAGCCGACCCGCCCGCCCGCCTGGTCGCCGACCCGGCCGCGCTGCGCGTCGTCCTTGGCCCGCGCGAGCAGCAGCGCGGTGCCCGGCGCTTCGGCATCGGCCGTCCCGGGTTCCACCACGACCCAGCGCGAGCCGTCGGGGCGCGGGGTGTCCTCGACGAGGCGGAATCCGAGCGCCTGCGTGTAGAAGCGGATCGCCTCGTCGTAGTCGTCGACGACGAGGGTGACCAGGGCGATGCGTCTCATCGGGGCCTTTCGGTACGTGCGATTGACGGGTGAGGTTATACGTAAAACTCCGTGCACGCCAGTTACCCGCTCCGGGTCGTCCGGCACGGGTCGTCCGGCACGGGTCGTCCGGCACGGGTCGTCCGGCACGGGTCGTCCGGCACGGGTCCTCCGGCCCGACGTAGGTCCGCGGACCGGGCCACTCTCCGCCTCCGGCCCGAGGTGCGGCGGCGATGCCGCCCGCTAGCGTCCCCACCATGACGACCACGGGCACGCCTCGCACCCTCGAACAGCGCCGGCACGACGTACGGGACCGGCTGGAGCGGGAGCGGGACGTCTGGGTCGCCACCGCGGACGCCGACGGGCTGCCGTGTCTGGTGGCCCTGTGGTTCGTCTGGGACGGCGAGGCGCTGTGGCTGTCCACCAGACCGGCCAATCCCACCGGCCGCAATCTGCGCGACGGCCGGCGGGCCCGGCTGGCGTTCGGGGACACCGAGGACGTCGTCCTCGTGGACGGTGACGTGGAGACGTTCGCCGCGGCGGACGTGCCGCGGGCGGCGGCGGACGCGTTCCGGACGAAGACCGGCTGGGACCCTCGCGCGGATCCTGCGGTGTACGCGTACTTCCGGGTGCGTCCGCGCGCGGTGCAGGCCTGGTGCGGGGTGCACGAGCTGCCGGGGCGGCATCTCATGACGGACGGGAAGTGGGCCGGGCCGCCGGTCGGCCGGACTTCCGCCACGGGGCGTTGAGCCGCCCGTGCCCGCCCCTCCTCGCCGTCGTCCGCTCCCCTCGCCCGCGCCGCCGCCCTCGCCGGCGGTCGCGCCCGCGCCCGCCCGGTTCAGCTCAGCGGCTTCTCCAGGATCGCCTTGCGGTGGCTGAAGGTCTCGATCGAGTAGCGGCCGTGATAGCTGCCCGTGCCGCTCTCCCCCACGCCTCCGAACGGCAGGTCGGGGACGGTGAGATGGGCCAGCGGGAGGCCCAGACCGAGGCCGCCCGAGGAGGTCTCGGCGGCGATCCGCCTGCGGGTGGCGGCGGACTCGGTGAAGACGTACAGGGCGAGCGGCTTGTCCCGGTCGTTGATGAAGTCGACCGCCTCGTCCAGGCCCGGCACGGTGACGATGGGGAGGATCGGACCGAAGATCTCCTCCCGCATCACGGGCGACTCGGGGTCGACATCGGCGAGGACGGTCGGCGCGATGTACTTCGTCGTACGGTCGCTGCCTCCGCCCACCACGGTCCGGCCCGAGTCGAGCAGCCCGGAGAGCCGGTCGAAGTGGCGCTCGTTGACGATGCGGCCGTACTCGCCGGAGGCGGCCGGGTCGGTGCCGAACAGCGCCTCGACGGCCGCGGTGAGCGCGGGCTCCAGGGCGGCTGCCGTCTCCGGATCGGTCAGTACGTAGTCCGGGGCGACGCAGGTCTGGCCGGCGTTGAGGAACTTGCCGCGCGCCAGCCGGTCGGCGACCACCGAGAGGTCGGTGTCGCGGTCGACGAACGCCGGTGACTTGCCGCCGAGTTCCAGGGTGACGGGGGTGAGGTGCTCGGCGGCGGCACGCATCACGATGCGGCCGACGGTGCCGTTGCCGGTGTAGAAGATGTGGTCGAAGCGCTCGGCCAGCAGGGCCGTGGTCTCGGGAACGCCACCCACCACGACGGCGACCGCGTCGGTGTCGAGGTACGCGGGCAGCAGCGCGGCGATCACGGCGGAGGTGGCCGGTGCCAGCTCGCTGGGTTTGACGACGACCGCGTTGCCGGCGGCCAGGGCCCCGACCAGCGGGGCGAGCAGCAGCTGGGCCGGATAGTTCCAGGGCGCGATGACGAGGACGACGCCGAGCGGGTCGTACTGCGTCCAGGCGGTCGCGTCGGCGCCGAGGTGTGCCGGGGCGGGGGCCGGTTCGGGGCGCAGCCATCCGTCCAGGTGGTCGAGGGTGTGGTCGATCTCCCGGATGGTGAAGTCGATCTCGGTGCGGTAGGCCTCGGTGGAGCTCTTGCCCAGGTCGGCGTGGAGGGCGGCGGCCAGATCGGCGCCCTGCTCCGTGAGCAGGTCCCGCAGGCGGCGCAGCTGGGCGGTGCGCCACTCGACGGGCTTGGTGCGGCCGGTGCGGAAGGTGGCGCGCAGCCGGGCCACGGTGGCGGCGGGCTGCTCGGGGGTCTGGTTCACGGTGCCTCGCTGGTGGTGAGCGGGCCTTTCGGCCCGCCGGTTCGGTCGTCCGGCGGTCGGCTCGTCACGGCGGCCGGGCAGTTGGATGTAGTCGCCAACCTTTCATGCACCAAAATACATTCCCTGGTTCCGTGCGCCTGCCAGCTCGCCGCGCCGGCGTTCCAGGTGGGCTCGCTCCGCCGGGCTGTCGGTGAGCGCGATCGCCGCCTCGTACGCCTGAACCGCCTCGCCGGTTCGGCCCAGGCGGCGCAGCAGGTCGGCGCGGACCGCGTGGAAGACGTGGTAGCCGTCGAGGCCGAGGCCGTCCAGCAGGTCCAGGGCGGGTCCGGGGCCGCGGACCTCGGCGACGGCCACGGCCCGGTTCAGGGCGACGACCGGACCGGGGGCGAGGGCCGCGAGCCGGTCGTAGAGCCGCAGGATCTGTCCCCAGTCGGTGGCCGCGGCCGTCGGCGCGTCACCGTGCACGGCCTGGACGGCGGCCTGGACCTGGTAGGGGCCGGGCCGGTTGCGGCGCAGGCAGCGGCGCACCAGGTCCTGCCCCTCGGCGATCAGCCCGGCGTCCCACCGGGCGCGGTCCTGCTCGGGCAGCGGGACCAGGACGCCGTTGCCGTCGAGCCGGGCCGGACGGCGGGACTCGATCAGCAGCATCAGCGCCAGCAGGCCGATGACCTCGGGCTCGTCCGGCATCAGCTCCGCCAGCAGGCGGCCGAGACGGACGGCCTCGGCGCACAGCCCGGGATCCCCGGTGTACCCCTCGTTGAAGATCAGGTAGACCACGGCCAGCACGCCCTTCAGCCGGTCCGGGAGGTCCGCGTCGCGGGGCACGCGGTACGGGATCCGGGCGTCGCGGATCTTGGCCTTGGCGCGGACCAGGCGCTGGGCCATCGTCGGTTCGGGGACGAGGAAGGCGCGGGCGATCTGCGCGGTGCTCAGTCCGCCGAGCAGTCGCAGGGTCAGGGCGACCTGGGCCCGGGAAGCGAGCGCGGGATGACAGCAGGTGAAGATCAGCCGGAGCCTGTCGTCGCGCACGGGTCCCTCCTCGCCGGGCGGATCGGCGGCGTACAGCCGGGCGGCCTCGGCCTGCCGGGCGTCCCGGGTGGATTCGCGGCGCAGCCGGTCGACGGCCCGGTTGCGCGCGGTGGTGATGATCCAGCCCGCGGGGCTCGGCGGCACCCCGGTCCGCGGCCAGCTGCGCACGGCCGTGGTGAAGGCGTCCTGGACGGCCTCCTCGGCGAGGTCGATGTCGCCGAGGAAGCGGACGAGGACGGCGACCGCGCGGCCGTACTCCGCGCGGAAGACCGCCTCGACGTCGGGTGGCATCAGGCCTCGCCCATGAACGGGCGCACCTCGATGGGGAGCGTGGTGGCCCAGGTCGCCCGACGGCCCCAGTGCAGGGCCGCGTCCAGGTCGGGGGCCTTGATCAGGCAGATGCCGCCCAGATACTCCTTGCCCTCGGCGTACGGCCCGTCGGTGACCAGGACGTCGTCGCCCTGGGGGCGCAGGACGGTGGCGGTCTCCGTGCCGTGCAGTCCGCCCGCGAAGACCCAGGCGTCCGCCTCGCGCAGCTCCTGGTGGAAGGTCTCCAGGTTGCGCCGGATCTGCGCCATCCCCTCGGGCGAGGGCGGCTCTCCGTCGGTCGGGGTGATCACGCTGAGCAGGTAGTACTTCATGGCGGACTCCTTGGCGTCGTGGGTCGGTCCGGGCGTTTCCCCACCACCTACACGAACGGCGGCCCGCCGGATCGACACCCCGCGCCGGGACATCTGAGAAATCTCCCCCATGACTGTCGCACCGCACCCCCGCACCCGACTCCACCAGGAGGAAGTCGGACGCCTCACCGGCGGTGTCCGGGGGCGGTCGTCGTGGTCAGTCCTCGTCGTGGCCGGGTACCACGACGAGGAAGGCGTCCGACTTCAGGTCCATGACCACGGTCGCGGGCTCGCCCTGCGCGCGGCGGGCCGCCGCGTACTCCTCCGCGGGCCAGGAACCCCGCGGGGCGCCCGCGGGAAAACGCTGCAACACCTTCGCACCCATGGTGGCGGACACCTCCGGAATCGACCGTGAGAACCGTGAGGACCGCCTGCCCCCGATCGGCGCGACCATGTCCGCCGACCGGGGTGCGGGTCTCGTGCCGGACCGTCAGCCCGGCGCGTGCTCCTGCGTCTTCGGCGCGGAGTCCGCCGTGCCGAGCGGTCCGCCGTCCCCGGTCCGCGCGGTGTCCGGGGCGGGAGTCCGGCTCAGCCGACCCGGCCACCACGCCTTGGCCCCGATGTCCAGCACCAGGGCGGGGACCAGGAGCGAGCGCACCACGAGGGTGTCGAGCAGCACGCCGAAGGCGACGATGAAGGCGATCTGCACCAGGAAGGCCAGCGGAATGACCCCGAGGGCGGCGAAGGTCGCGGCGAGCACCACACCCGCCGAGGTGATGACCCCGCCGGTGCTGACCAGACCGCGCAGCACGCCCTGGCGCACTCCGTGCCGCATCGACTCCTCCCGCACCCGGGACATCAGGAAGATGTTGTAGTCGACGCCCAGGGCGACCAGGAACACGAAGCCGTACAGCGGGACCGACGCCTCCGTACCCGTGAAGCCGAACACATGGCGGAAGACGAGGGCCGAGACACCCAGTGTGGCCAGGAAGTTGAGCGCCACGGTGGCCACGAGCAGCGCCGGCATCAGCAACGAGCGCAGCAGCACCGTCAGGATGACGAAGATGATGACGAGGACCACGGGGACGATGAGGCCGCGGTCGCGCTCGGCGGTGCGCAGGGTGTCGTACTGCTGGGCGGTGTAGCCGCCGACGACCGCGTGCGCGCCGGGGATCGCGTGCAGGGTGGTGCGCAGCCGGGCGACGGTCCGCTTGGCCTCGTCGCTGTCCGCGGCGGAGGTGAGGGTGACGTCGACGAGCACCCGTCCGTCGACGACCAGGGCCGTGCCGCCGGGGCGGCCGGAGCTCGCCACACCGGCGGCGGAGTCGACGCCGTCGGTGTCCTTGGCCGCCGCGACCACCCGGTCCAGTGCCCCGGCGTCGGCGACGACCACCGTCGGGTTGCCGGAACCGCCGGGAAAGTGGGCGCCGAGGGACTTCTGAGCCGCGACGGAGGGGACGTCGTTGACGAAGATCTCGTCCTGGGGGACGCCCCGGGAGTCGAGGGCCGGGGCGAACGCGGCGCACGCCAGCAGGGCGGCGAGGGAGAGGGCCCAGACCTTGCGGGGTGACCGGTCGACCAGCTGCGCGACCCGGTGCCACAGCCCTTCTCCGGCACCGGAACCTCGGGCGGTCCGGGGCTTCGCGGGCCAGTAGGCGGCGCGGCCCAGCAGGACGAGGGCCGCGGGCAGGAACGTCAGGGCGCTGAGCGCGGCGCAGCAGATGCCGATGGCGCCGACCGGTCCGAGCGCCCGGTTGTTGGTGAGGTCGCTGAACAGCAGGGCGAGCAGCGCGAGGGCCACGGTGGCCGCGCTGGCCACGACGGCGCCCCAGGACTGCCGCAGCGCGGCCCTGACGGCCGTGAACCGGTCCTTGCCCAGGGCGAGTTCCTCACGGAAGCGGGCGGTCACCAGCAGGGCGTAGTCGGTGGCGGCGCCGATCACGAGGATGGAGAGGATGCCCTGGATCTGTCCGTCGACGCGGACCACGTCGTGGTCGGCGAGCAGGTACACCAACGCGCAGGCGAGCCCCAGCGCGAAGACCGCGCCGAGGATGACGATCAGCGGGAGCAGCAGGCTGCGGTAGACCAGGAGCAGGATCACCAGGACGGTGACCAGGGCCACGACGAGGAGCAGACCGTCGATCCCGGAGAACGCGTCGGCCAGGTCGGCCTGGGCGGCGGCCGGTCCGGCCAGCTGGACCGTGGTGCCGGGCACACGCGCCGCGGCGGACCGGATCCGCTCGAGGGTGTCGGGAAGTGCGGCTCCCAGGTCGGGCCGCAGCTGGACGACGGCTTCCAGGGCCGCGCCGTCCGCGGAGGGGATCGCGGGCGACACCCGCCCGACGACGCCCGGTGTGCCGGGGAGCGAGGCCAGCGCACGGTCGGCCGCCGCGCGGCTGTCGGCGATCCGGGCACCCGCGGCGGCGTCGGCGGGGGCGGTCCACAGGACGATCGCCGGCAGTGTCTCGTCCTGCCGGAATGCCCGCTGTTCGGCGACGACCTCGGTCGACTCGGCGCTGCGCGGCAGGAACGCGGCGCGGTCGTTCGTCGCGACCTCGCCGAGCCGCCCGGCGTAGGGGCCGAGCAGTCCGCCGACGCCGAGCCACACGGCGAGCAGGACCAGGGGGACGAGCCGGACGAGTCGGCGGGCCGGTCGTGCAGTGGTGGACATGGTTCTCCGTGTTCTCCGTGCTCCGAGGGAACGGGTGTCTCGGCGGTAGATAATCTTAATGAAAAACAATCTTGATGATTGAGATATATCGACCGCCGACGATCGTAGACGACACCCACCCTTCCGCCGTCGACCGGCCCGCGGATGCGCGAGGACGCGGAAGTTCGAACACACAGGCGCACGGGGACGCGGGCGACTCGCCGCTCCTGCGGATCGCCTGTCAGATCACGTCAGATCACGTCAGATCACGTCAGTGTCCGGGATCCCTGATCCCGGCGAGTTCCTCGTTCAGGGCCGTCAGGAAGCTCAGGACCAGCGCCAGCTCGTCCTCGGTGAAGCGGGACCGGGCGGCCGCGGTGGCGTCCGCCAGCGGACGGAAGTAGGTCCGGGCCGCCGGCATCGCCCCGGCCGCGTAGTGCAGGTGGACCACCCGGCGGTCGGCGCTCTCCCGGACGCGGCGGATGTGCCCCGCGCGCTCCAGCCGGTCCACGCACGCGGTCACCGCACCCGAGGTGAGCCCGAGGTGCTCACGCAGCCGCTTCGGGGTCATCGGTCCGTCGGCGTCGAGGATGGCCGCGAGCGCCTGGACGTCCGTCGGATGCAGTCCCTGCTCCCCCGCGAACCCCTGCATCAGACGGTTGATCTCACCGTTCATCCGGCGCAGCTGGACGCCGAAGGCGGGCAGGTCGGTCGGCACCGCGTCGTCGGGGGACCGCTGTCCCCGCGCGCGCTGCTCCCGGTCGTTCGCTGTGGCCACACGGCCAGCGTATAGAAACCCGAACGCCGCATCCGGAGGGGTCCGGCGCGGGGAAGTGATGCGGGAGGGATCGATGGGGATCGATGCCGATCGAGGGGGCCTCGACGCGAAGGGCCGCAAGGACATGAACGCAGACGATCCCGGAACCGGGCTGCGCTGCCTGGTGACCGGCGCCACCGGCTACATCGGCGGCCGGCTCGTCCCGGAACTGCTCGGCGCGGGCCACCGGGTGCGGTGTCTGGCCCGCTCCCCCGAGCGGCTGCGCGACCATCCGTGGGTGGGCGAGACGGAGGTGGTCCGCGGCGACGTGACGGACGCCGAATCCGTCGCCGACGCCCTGCGGGACATCGACGTCGCCTACTACCTCGTGCACGCCCTGGGCACCGGCAAGGACTTCGAGCGGACGGACCGGGAGGCCGCCGAGGTCTTCGGTGAGCAGGCCCGGGCCGCGGGCGTACGGCGGATCGTCTACCTCGGCGGCCTGACCCCCGCGAAGGTCCCCGAGCACGAGCTGTCGCCGCATCTGCGGTCCCGGGCGGAGGTCGGCCGCATCCTGCTCGCCTCGGGGGTGCCGGCGACCGTGCTGCGGGCGGCCGTCATCCTCGGCTCCGGGTCGGCCTCCTTCGAGATGCTGCGCTACCTCACCGAACGCCTCCCGGTGATGGTCACCCCCAGCTGGGTGCACACCCGGATCCAGCCGGTGGCGGTGCGGGACGTGCTGCGCGTCCTGGTCGGCAGCGCCCGGATGCCCGCGGACGTGAGCCGCACCTTCGACGTCGGGGGGCCGGACGTCCTGACGTACCGGGAGATGATGGTGCGCTACGCGGCCGTCGCGCGGCTGCCGCGCCGACTCATCCTCTCCGTGCCGATGCTCTCCCCGGGCCTGTCCAGTCACTGGGTCGGCCTGGTCACGCCCGTGCCCGCGGCGATCGCCCGGCCGCTGACCGAGTCGCTGCGGCACGAGGTCGTCTGCCACGAGCACGACATCGTCCGGTACGTCCCCGACCTGCCGGGGCATCCGATCGGCTTCGACGAGGCGGTCCGGCTCGCGCTGCGCCGGGTGCGCGAGGCGAAGGTGACGACCCGGTGGTCGTCCGCCTCCGTGCCGGGCGCCCCGAGCGACCCGCTGCCCACCGACCCGGACTGGGCCGGGGGCAGCCTGTACACCGACGAGCGCGAGCAGCCGGTCGAGGCCTCGTGCGCGGCCCTGTGGCGGGTGATCGAGGGCATCGGGGGTGAGAACGGCTGGTACTCCTTCCCGCTGGCCTGGGCCGTACGCGGTTGGATGGACCGGCTGGTCGGCGGGGTCGGACTGCGCCGGGGCCGGCGGGACGCGGCACGGCTGCGGGTCGGCGACTCGCTGGACTTCTGGCGGGTCGAGGAGATCCAGCCCGGACGGCTGCTGCGGCTGCGCGCCGAGATGCGGCTGCCGGGTCTGGCCTGGCTGGAGATGTACGTGGACGCGGACGGCGACGGCCGCACCCGGTATCGCCAGCGTGCCCTGTTCCATCCGCGCGGGCTGCTCGGCCAGGCCTACTGGTGGAGCGTCTCCCCCTTCCACGCCGTCGTGTTCGGCGGGATGGCCCGCAACATCGCCCGCGCCGCGGCGGCGACCCCGGTCCGCCTCGGCGGGGACCACGCACCCCAGGGCTGACCGCCGGCACCCCAGGGCGTACCGCCGCGTCCGCCGCGCCACCCGCGGTCGGCGACACCGGCGGTCGAGCCCACCGGCGCGCCCGCACTCGGCTGCACGCGCAGTCGGGCACACCTGCACTCGGGTACTCCCGCATCCACCGGACGTCCCGGGCCGGAAACACCTCCGCGGCCCCCACTCATCTCCGGAGCATGCCTCATGAACGTCTCGGTCGTCCTGTTCACCTCCGACCTCCGTCTGCACGACCATCCGCCGCTGCGCGCCGCCCTCGACGGCTCCCGGCAGGTCGTGCCGCTCTTCGTGCGCGACCCGGCCGTGGACGGCGCCGGTTTCGCCGCCTCCAACCGGCTGGCGTTCCTCGCGGACTGCCTCCGGGACCTGGACGCGGGCCTGCGCGAGCGCGGCGGGCGGCTCGTCCTGCGCCACGGCGACGTCGTCGAGCAGGTCTGCAAGGCGGCGGCCGAGTCGGACGCGGACGAGGTGCACATGGCGGCCGACGTCAGCGCCTTCGCCCAGCGGCGTGAGGAGCGGCTGCGGGCCGCGCTGGAGGCCCAGGGCGTACGGCTGCACGTGCACGACACGGTGAGCACGGCCGTCCCGCCGGGTGCCGTGACGCCTGCCTCCTCGGACCACTTCGCCGTCTTCACCCCCTACTTCCGCCAGTGGTCGCGGCAGGCGCTGCGCGACACCCTCGGCGCGCCGCGCGCCGTGCGGGTCCCGGACGGCGTCGGTTCCGACGAACTGCCGTCCCGGGAGGGACTCACCGGGGTGTCGGAGGGACTGGCCGCGGGCGGCGAGACGGCGGGCCGCAAGCGGCTCACGGACTGGCTCCGCCACGGCGTCGATACGTACGAGACCGGCCACGACGACCTCGGCGGGGACGCGACCTCCCGGCTCTCCCCGCACCTGCACTTCGGCACCCTCTCCCCCGTGGAGGTCGTCAACCGGGCGCGCCACGCGGGCGGTCCCGGCGCCGAGGCGTTCGTACGGCAGCTCGCGTGGCGGGACTTCCACCGCCAGGTGCTCGCCGCGCGCCCGGCGGCGGCCACCGCCGACTACCGCACCAAGCGGGACCGCTGGCGTTCCGAGCGCACGGCTCGGGCGGACGTGACGGCGTGGCGGGAGGGCCGCACCGGCTATCCGGTGATCGACGCGGGGATGCGTCAACTCCGGTACGAGGGCTGGATGCACAACCGCTCCCGGCTGCTGACGGCGAGTTTCCTCACCAAGACGCTCTACGTCGACTGGCGGGTCGGCGCCCGGCACTTCCTGGACCTGCTGGTCGACGGCGATGTCGCCAACAACCAGCTCAACTGGCAGTGGATGGCGGGGACCGGCACCGACAGCCGGCCCAACCGGGTGCTCAACCCCGTCACCCAGGCGAAGCGGCACGATCCCGACGGGGAGTACGTACGCCGGTGGGTGCCCGAACTGGCCGGCGTCGAGGGGCCGTCGGTGCACGAGCCGTGGAAACTCCGCGGGCTGGAGCGCGCGGCGGTGGACTACCCGGAGCCGATCGTCGACCTCACCGAGGGACTCGCCCGCTTCCGGGAGGCCCGCGGACGCGACTGAGGACGCGCCCGACCCACACCCCGGGCGGGTACTGCCCGCGCACGGGGGCGGCGCGGTCGGCACGCCTTCCGGGCCGGCCAGGGCCTTTCGTTCGGATCAGGCCGGCCATCACCGACCTGACCGCCCCGCGACGCCGGGCTGATCCAAACCACAGGCCCATCCAAACCACAGGCCCTAGCGGCCGAACCCGGCGTACAGGCCGGCCAGTACGTCCAGCGCGTCCCTCAGGGTGTTCGGCCTGGCCATTCCGTGGGTGGCCCGGCCGAGCCAGCCGGGGCCGGCGAGCATCACCAGGGGCTGTCGGCGGGCGCCCTTCACGCCCCACTGCGCGGCGGCGACGTGCTGGGCCAGCGGCAGGCTCGCCGAGGAGCGTGCCTGGGCCCACAGGACCACGGCCGCGGGCCCGAGCCGGCCGACCGCGGCGAGCAGTGCCTCGGCGGGTACCGCCGCCCCGAACATCCTGGTGGGCACGCCGAGTTCGCCCAGTCCGGCGTCGAGCGCCTCCAGCGGCAGGGTGTGCTGTTCACCGGGGACGCAGGCGAGCACCACCGGTCCCGGCGCACCGGCGTCGACGTCCCCGTGCCGTCCGGCGGGCCGGGTGTGCCGGTGCAGGGTGCCGGAGACATGCCAGGACAGCAGGTGCTCGACCTCGACGTAACGATCTCCCGACGAGGCCCACTTGCGTCCCACCGCGTGCAGCGTCGGCACGATCACCTCCTGCCAGGCGACCGCCAGGCCGTGCTCCTCGACGGCCCGGGCCAACTGCTCCTGAACCGCAGGGGCGTCGAGCCGGACGGCGGCGCGGGCGAGGCCCCGGCACTCCTGACGCACGTCGCCCAGGGGCAGCGACCCGGTCGCCGCCCACCCACCGCGACCCGCCGCACGCCGGTCGCCGGACACGGCCGGAGCGGCAGGGAAGGCAGCCTGGAGTGCCGTACCGGCCGCCTCGCTCTGCGCTGCGCGGGCCGCCTCCGCGGGCGGCACCCCGGCGGACGTCAGCCGGCACATCGCCTCCAGCGTCGCCACGTCCTGCCTGGTCCAGCGCCGGTGACGTCCGCCGGAGCGGACCGCGGGACCGATGCCGTACCTGCGGTCCCAGGAGCGCAGCGTGGTGGGCGACACCCCCAGCCGGCGAGCCACCGCACCGGTGGTCAGACCCGCGCCGCCCGCACCGTCGTTCGGCTCCTCGCCCGGGGACTCGTCCGGGGACTCACTCGGGATCCCGCCCGGGGACCCGCTCGGGGACTCGCTCATGAACCGACTCTACGACGGTCGATCGATGCACAACCGATGCGCATTGAGCGGGCAGCTCCTCCGCTCGCAGGATGACGGTACCGGGGCCCGTCGACGGTGACGCGGACCGGTCCGTACGAAGCGAGGAGTCGCCGTCATGAGTCCGGATCCGAGCGCCGCGCCGCCGCCCGCCGCACCGCTGTGGACCCGGCCGGAGGAGTCGTACTCCGACGAGGAACTGGCCCGTGGCCTGATGGCGGGCGACGAGGCCTGCCTGGCCGTCGTCTGCCACCGCTGGTCGGCGCTGGTGCACACGCTCGCCCGGCGCTCGCTGGGGGACGCCAGGGAGGCGGAGGACGTCGCGCAGCAGGTGTTCCTGGGGGTCTGGCGCGGCCGACTGGGCTACCGGCCGGAGCGGGGCACGCTGGCGGGGTGGATCGTCGGCATCACCAGGCGCAAGGTCGCCGACGCGCTCGGCGCCCGGACCCGCCGCGCCGAACTCGTGGCCACGGCCGGCCCCGCGCTCGCGCCCGCCGCGCGGCAGCAGCCCGAGGCCGTCCTCGACCGGGTGCTCGTCCACCACGAGCTGGCCCGGCTCCCGGCCCCCCAGCAGCGGGTGCTGCGGCTGACGTTCTACGAGGACCTCACCCAGGCCCAGATCGCGGAACGCACCGGCCTGCCCCTGGGCACGGTGAAGAGCCACGCCCGGCGTGGGCTGCTGCGACTGCGCAGCAGCCTTCGGCAGGACATGTGCGCCTGAAGGGACACGGGGCAGGCGGGTGACCGCGCGCCGCGATCCCGAAGTCATTTTCGATGCACGAACAATGCATCGAGCATCGCGAACATCGGTCGGCATTCTTCCGGCGGACCGGACGGGTCTCGATCGACCTGATCCCACCACCCTCTACACATAAGTGATGAATAAGGGCAGAATGGGGTGTAAGCGGTGTTCGCCGCATACCGCATCAGCGGTTCGGCCTGTCAGCCAAAGGAGACGGTCATGGCCCACGTCTCACCGACCAGGGGTGACATATCCACTCACCCGGATGCCGCCGAAATGCGGGAACGCTACGCCCGCGTGCTCGGCGGTCGTGATGTGGTGCTCATGGACGGGCCGGTGTTCCTGCTCGGCCTGTACTGCGCCGCGTCCCCGTGGATACTCCACTACACGCTGAGCCAGCCGGCGCTCGCGCCCCACAACCTGATCATGGGAGTGGCCATCGGCCTGCTGGGCCTCGGGTTCACCGCCGCGCCGGCCCGGATGTACGGACTGAGCTGGGCCATGTGCGCCCTCGGTGTGTGGATGATCATCGCGCCCTGGATCGTCGGCACGAGCCCCGACACCGGAGTCGTGCTGAACAACATCATCATCGGCGCGCTGGCCATCGTCCTCGGCCTGATGTGCGCGGTGGCGGCGGCACGCAGCATCCCCAAGCCATAAAAGTCTCGCAACTATCACAGGAGGCGAGTCGACGGGCCGGCCGGTCCGCATCCAGCGGGCCGGCCCGCCTGCGTCTCCACGACGGACCGGCCCGCCCGCGTCCGCCCGCGGAAGCCCGCGGACGCCCGTCGACGGCCGGTCAGGTTCCGGCGGGCTCCCCCTCCGGCTGGGCCGTGGCGTCGTACTGTTCGCTGATCTCTTTCCCGCCGAACGGCCACACCTTCTCCCGCCATGCCCAGACCTGGAACGCCGCGCAGCCGAGGGCCAGCCAGGCCAGCGACCATTCGATGGGGTGCCGGCCCGGGGAGTTGCGGTCGGCGTAGCCGTAGATGACGCACCAGCCGGCGAGGGCGAGGACGCTCGGCAGCGGATAGAGCCACATCCGGTACGGACGGTCGAGCGTCGGCCGGCGCCTGCGCAGCACCGTCAGCGCGACGATCTGGGCGAGCGCCTGGACGATCACCATCACGGTGGTCAGCAGCTGGATCAGGGTCGCCAGGTCGGTGTGCCGGCCGATCAGGAAGCCGATCGCGGTGATCGCGCCCATCGCGGCCAGGCCCGGCACGGGGAACCGGTGCCGGGGGTGGAGCTTGGCGAACGGGCGGAAGAACACCCCGTCGCGGACGGCGTCGTACGGCACCCGCGAGCCGCCGAGCAGCCCGGTGAACACCGAGGCGAAGGCCGTGATCAGGATCAGGACGGTCACCGTGTCGGCGGCGCCCCTGCCCCAGGTCTCCTCCAGCACCGCCGACGCCACCGAGGTGGAGGCGACGTCGGCCGGATCGGTCATCCGGTGCCAGTCGACGACGCCGAGCGTGCCGATCTGGAGCAGCAGGTAGATCCCCATGATGCCCAGGACGGAGAAGACGATGGCGCTCACGCTGCCGGCCTCGGTGAGCGGGCTGCCGCGGACGTACCTGGCGCGGCTGGTGCTGACCGACCGGGCCGGCCGGGAGGTCGGACGGAACCTGTACTGGCTCTCCAGGAAGGCCGACACCCCCGACTGGGCGCACAGCGACTGGTACCACACGCCGACCACGGGCTACGCCGATCTGACGGGGCTGTCGTCGATGGCGCGGGTGCCGGTCTCGGCGACGGCCTCGACGGTGTCGGGGAACGGCACCGCGACGACCACGGTGACCGTGCGCAACACGGGCGCCGGCCGGACGCCGTCGCTGCTGACGGACGTCCGTCTCGTGGACGCGAACGGCCGTCCGGTGCTGCCGGTGCGCTGGTCGGACAACCAGGTGAGCCTCTGGCCCGGCGAGGCGGCGACACTGACCGCCACCTACCGCACGGCCGGTCCGCACGGCCCGGCGCCCCGGGTGCGGATCTCCGGCTGGAACGCGAAGGAGCTGACGGTACCGGCGGGTTGATTCCGCGGGCCCGGCCGGGGCCAGGCCCGCGGGGGGGGTGTCAGCTGACGTTGAGCGCGGTGTCGTCGAGCACGAACGACGTCTGGAGCGTGGAGCCCTCGACGCCGGTGAACTTCAGGGTGACGGTCTGGCCGGCGTAGCTCGCCAGACTGAAGCTGCGCTGGGTGTAGCCGCTCGCGGCGTTCAGGTTGGAGTAGGTCGCCAGGGTGCTCAGGACGGTTCCCGAGCTGTTGAGGACCTGGACCTTGAGCGTGTCGTAGGCGGTGCTGGTGGTGGTCTCCGCCGTGTCGATGTGCAGATAGAAACCGAGGGCGGCGGTGGTGCAGGCGGCGGGGATGGTCACCGACTGGGACAGGGTGTCGGTGGTGGCGGTGCCGTAGCCGTCCAGCCAGGCCTTGTACGAACCGGTCCGTGCCGCCTCGCTGCTGGAGTTGGTGATGACGCCGCTGCTGGCGCTCCAGACGGTGTTGCCGGACTCGAAGCCGTTGTTGCCGAGCAGCTGGCTCGCGGTGCAGGTGGTGCCGCCTCCGCCGCTGGTGCCCGTGCCCGCCAGCCAGGCGGTGGCGTTGAGGGCGAGGGCCGCGTTGGTGGCGCCGGTGTCGTTCCAGCCGTCGTACAGGGTGTTGCCGGACTGACCCGTGCCGTCGTCGATGGGCGAGCTGTCGCCCCAGAAGGCGACGCGGCCGCTGCCGAAGGTGCTGGTCGCGAAGAACGCGCCGGTGTTGCCGGAGTAACCGGTGCGGTAGACCAGACCCTTGACCGAGGAGTTGTCGGCGGGCTTGAGGGTGGCCGTGGTGCCGTCGGCGATCAGGCTCTTGGTGACCTTGCCGAAGGAGCCGTTCAGCACCGCGTTGGAGCTGTCGCTGATCGCGGTCGGGTAGTCCGAGCCGACGTCGAGCGTGTCGATGGAGAAGCCGAACGGGTCGGTGGAGTCGACACTGTTGTTCGTCATCAGGTCGTTGAGGATCTCCACCGCGTCGTAGCCGTCGCTGTTGCGGTCGGCTCCGGTGTGGTCGGAGATCATGAACAGCCCGCCGCCGTTCTTGACGAAGTTCATGATCGCGGTCTTCTCGGCGGTGGTGAAGAGCGTGTTCGGCTCCGGCAGGACCAGCGTGTCGAAGTTCGCCAGGTCGGTCGCCGTCGAGCCGCCGTAGCTGAGGCTGGAGCCGGACGGCAGTGTCTTCAGGCTGTAGCTGCCGGTCTTCTGGAGGGCCACGCCCCAGGACGACAGCGCTCCCGTCCAGGAAGTCTCCGAGGTGGGGCTGGAGTTCTGGCCGAGCGGGTCGGGCTGACTGGTGGAGATGATCCAGTCGGCGTTCCCGGCCGTCTCGGCGTGCGCGTTGTCGAACAGGACGCGGTGCGTGGTGGCCGCGTGGGCCGGCGTCGCGTCGGTGGTGACCTGAAGGGCGGCTGCCGTGACGAGCAGCCCGAGACCGGCGAGGCCGGTGGTGAGTCTGCGGCGGGACCTTCTTGATCCGAGCATCCGTCAAACCTCCGTGTGGGGTGGGGACATTGCGGGTGCGTGCGCCAACTCTGCGCGCGTAGACCGAAGGTGGGGGTGTCTACACGCGTGGAACGCCTGAAAGGTACACGACATCGAGGTCGGCGGACCATCAAGAGCGGGCAATAACCGGAAGGGACTGCACCCCGCTCCAGTGGGCAGATGCAGTGAAGCGAGGTCCGACCAGAAGGGGCGGAAATGGAGATCTCCAGCATCTTCAGTGCCATCGTCATCGGCATCATCGTCGGCGTGCTCGGACGGCTCGTCGTCCCGGGACGCCAGCACATCGGCATCCTGTGGACGATCGCCGTGGGCATCCTGGCCGCGTTCGTCGGATCGGCGATCGCCTCCGTGTTCGGCGTGGCCGACACCAAGGGTGTCGACTGGATCGAGTGGCTCATCCAGATCGGCCTCGCCGCGGTCGGCGTCGCCGCGCTGGACAGGTCCCGGGCACGGCGGTAGCGCGGGTCACGCATCCGGCCGCCCGCAAATCCGTTGCGGGCGGCGCCCCGTCACGATTGGCTGCCGTGGTCCGCCACCACCGCCCCGACCCTGACGGAGCCGTCTTGTCCCTACGTATCACCCCGCTCACCGAAGCCGAGCCCGGACCGTCGGGCCACCGGCTGGCCTGGCTGGCGGCCGGCCCCGCCGGAGAGCCGCTGGGATCCGCGTTCCTGCGCCTGTTCGACCGCGAGGAGCAGCGGCACCTGGCCGAGCTGGAACTCTCGGTGCACCCCGCCGAGCGGCGGGGCGGTGTCGGCACCCGGCTCCTGGACGCCGCGCTGGCCGCGGCACGGGCGCAGGGGCGGCGCTCGGTGCTGGCCCAGGCCGAGCAGGGCTCACCCGCCGACCTGTTCCTGGCGGCGCGGGGCTTTCGGCCCGTACTGTCCCTGACGTACGCGCGACTGCCGCTGACCGACATCGACCTTGCCGCGCTCGACGTCCCCGCCGACCGCCCCGGTCCGGGTTACCGGCTGACGGAGTGGGACGGCACCGTGCCGGACGCCCTGGCCCGGACGTACGCCGACGCCCGGCGGGCCATGGACGACATGCCGATGGGGGACACGGACCACGGCAGGGTCGTATGGGACGTGGAACGCCTGGTCGCGGCCGCCGAGGCGGTGGCGCGCCGCGGCGACCTGCTGCACACCGTCGCCGCGGTGGACAGCGCGGACGGCTCCGTCGTCGGCTTCAGCGAACTCGTCGTCCCCGGCGACGGCCGCGGCGACGGACAGCACTACGGAACCGCGGTCCTCCCGGAGCACCGCGGTCACGGCCTCGCCCGCCGGATGAAGGCGCTGTCGATCCGCCGGGCCCGCGAGCGGCACCCGGAGCTGGGCGGGCTGCTCACCGACACCGCGGACGGCAACGCGCCGATGCGCGCCGTCAACGACGCCCTCGGATACCTCCCCACACACCGGTCGGTGGAGCACCGGCGCGACCTGTGAGGCCCGAGGGTGCCTCCGTCACCCGCCCCCGAGCTCTAAGGCACGTACACGTACGGCGTCGTCGTGGTCAGTGGCGTGAAGCCGAGGCGTTCGAGGATGGGGCGGCTGTCGTCGGTGGCGTCGACCTGGAGGTAGCGGTAGCCGCGGTCGGCGGCGATGCGGGCGCGGTGGGCGATCAGCGCCCGGTAGATGCCCCGGCCGCGCCAGCTCTCGACGGTGCCGCCGCCCCACAGCCCGGCGAACGGCGTGCCGGGGTTCAGTTCCATCCGGGCCGAGCTCACGGGCACGTCGCCGGCGAGGGCCACCACGCCGACGAGGGTGTCCGGGTCGGCGGCCAGCCGGGTCAGCATCCGGTGCCGCAGCCGGTCGCTGTCCACGCCGAAGGCCTGCTCGTGAGCGTCGGCCATCAGGTCCACGCCGACGGCGTCGGTGACCGGCAGCAGCCGGATGCCGGCGGGCGGCTCGGCGTCGAGGGACAACTTCGCCACCTCGGCGATCAGCAGCGTCTCGGTCGGCTCGGGGGTGAAGCCGGCCGCCTGGAGCCGTGCGCCGAGGTCGACCGGCAGATCGTGCCCGTAGATCTTCCATTCGAAGGTGTGGCCGAGGCCGGTGAAGTGGGCGATCTGCTCGGCGATCGCCGCGTCGGCGCCCTCGGCGTCCAGGGCCGACCAGACGATCCCGTTCCACTCCTGCGCGGAGGCGACCTGGCGGAGCACGCTCCCGACGCGTTCCACGCGGGTGCCGGGGCCGTCCGGTCGGGCTCCTTCCCGCATGAGCCGGTCGTAGAGGGCGAGCAGCGCCCCCCGTTCCGCGTCGTGCGTACGGTTCATCCGGTCCGTTCCGTTCATGTGATCCACACGCCGACCCAAGCATCACGGAACAGCCGGTTCAACATATTTACCGACGGTACGCCCGGGCCGAGGGCGGCACGCCCCCGGCCGAGGCGGTGGGCGCCGCGCACCGCCGCTCGCACCTCGGCGCCGTGTGACGGAGGGCCCCGTCCGGGATCCTCCGTCCGGACCGGAACCGTCCCGGCGCTGCGCCCCGCCCCGCCCGGGTCGGCGTCGCCTCCGCGGTCAGCGTTGCCGCTGCGGCCTGAAGCGCCGATGGAGGGCGGCACCGCCCAGCAGCAGGGCCGCACTGCCCGCGAGCGCCGGGAGGGTCTGGTCCGAACCCGTGTGGGCGAGGGAGGGGACCGTTTCTTCTCCCGTGTGCGACACGGGCCGGGGCACCTGGTTCTCCTGGTGGTCCTGGCGCTCCTTCGGCGGCACGACCGTCCGCCCCGGTGGCGGGCTCACGGGCCGAGCGGGCTCGACGGGCTCGACGGGCTCGACGGGCTCCTCCGACTGGTCCACGGAGGTGTTCGTGGACTTGTCGCCGAAGGCCGGGTTGCCGATGCCGACCGCGGTGACCGCGTTGCCGCTGACGTTCACCGGGAGGTCCACGGGCAACTGAAGACCGTTGCCGGAGACGACCCCCGGTGAATCCACCGCCGCACCGTGCGCGTGTGCCCCGCCCGAGGTGTGCGCCCCGGTGACACCGGAGGTCCCGGACGTACCCGAGGTCCCGGACGTACCCGACGCCCCGGCCTGCGCCGAGTCCCTGTGGGCACAGGTGTTGCCCGCTGCCGGGTTCAGCAGCCCCGCGACGTTCACGGTGTTCCCGCACACGTTCAGCGGCAGGTGCACCGGAAGCTGAAGGGTGTTGCCGGCGATCAGACCGGGCGAGCCGGCCGCGGAACCCTCCGCCGCGGAACCGGCGTACGCGGGAATCGTGACTGCCATCGCACCGGAGGCGGCAGCCACGGCGATCACACCGTTTCGCGCTACCCGTCTCATAGGTCTCCCTGCCTTCCACACATCGTCGCGGGCGCTCACCCGCACCGGAGAGAACGCGGGTCGAACCGGAGTGGTTATGGCCGATCGGGCTTTCACCCCATCGAGTGACAGATCCGTAGAACTAGCATGAATACCGTCATATCGCTCACCGCTCTGACGCCGCCGGGTACGAGGGCCGCGACGGCCGGGGCCGACGACGGCGCCGGCCCCGGCGACAGCACCGGCCATGGCGCCCGGACCAGCGGCAGCACGCCCGGAGGCGGGTATTCCGGGCGCCGCCTATCGTGAGCGGGAAGAGCCCGGACCACAGTGGGGCGCGCTGGAGGCACTCATGCCGGCACAGCAGTCAACACGGCCCGCCCTGCGGCGCCGCGCACTTGTCACAGCCGTCGGGCTCACCCTGCTCGGCGGCGGGCTGCCGGTGGCGGCCGCGGCCGACGGCGGGCCCGAGCTGTCCCGGTTCTACCAGCAGAAGATCACCTGGTCGCGGTGCCGGGGCAGCGATGCGCCCCGGGACCTGGAGTGCGGCAAGGTCACGGTCCCCCTCGACTACGCGAAGCCCGCCTCCGGCACCATCTCCCTGGCTCTGGCCCGCTACCGGGCGACGGGGAAGTCGCGCGGCTCGGTGCTGCTCAACTTCGGCGGTCCCGGCGGTTCCGGGGTCAGCGAACTGGCCATCGGCGGCAAGGACTTCATGGGCCTGACCAACGGCTATGACGTGGTCTCCTTCGACCCCCGGGGCGTCGGCCGGTCCGCTCCCGTCACCTGCGGCGACGGACTGTACGGCGGCTCGGCGGGCGCGCCGGACAACGCGGGGAACACCCTCGACGACCCGCAGGCCGTGCTCGGTCTGCTGCGCGAGGCGGCCCAGGCGTGCGCACAGCACTCCGGACCCGTGCTGCGCCACATGGGCACGGTCGACGCCGCCCGGGACATGGACGTCATACGCCAGGTACTCGGCGACAAGAAGCTCAACTACCTGGGGTTCTCCTACGGCACCCGGCTCGGCGCGGTGTATGCGGCCCGGTTCCCGGACCGGGTGGGCCGGATGGCCCTCGACGGGGTGGACACGCTGACCGAGCCGCTGGCCGAGCAGGGGGTGGCCGGTGCCGCCGGGCAGCAGGTGGCGCTGGACGACTTCGTCGACTGGTGCGTCCAGGACATCGCCTGCCCGTTCGGGCAGGACGCACGCACGGCCGGGGAGCAGATCGTGCAGCTCGTCCGCTCCCTCGACGAGGAGCCGGTGGCGACGGACTTCGGTGAGCAGTTCACCGGTCAGGACCTCGTGGCCGCCCTCAGCCAGGGCCTGTACAGCGAGAAGCTCTGGCCGCTGCTGGAACGGTCGCTGGCCGAGCTGGTGGAGGACGGCTCGACGGGCGGGATCATGCAGTTCGTCTCCGGCGGCAGCGCACTGCCGGTCCCGGTCCCGTTGAAGGGCGCGCTCCCCGGGCGGCAGAGCCCGCTGCCGGTCCCGCAGCAGGGCGTGCTTCCGGCCGGGCGGAAGGATGTGCTCCCGGCCGGACAGAAGGACGTGCTCCCGGCCGGACAGAAGGACGTGCTCCCGGCCGGACAGAAGGGTGTGCTCCCGGCCGGACGGAAGGACGTGTCCCCGGTCCGGCAAGAGGGCGTGTTGCCGCCGTCCGGGTCGCGGACCGGCAGCGGCCTCGCCGACGAGGACGACATCCCGGTCGACAACTTCCCGGCGGCGCTCGTGGCGATCAACTGCGCGGACGACCCCGACCGTCCCACCGCCGCGCAGGTCACCAAGGATCTCGCCCGGCTGCGCGCCGAGTACGACCAGGCGTCCCCGGTGTTCGGCGAGTACCGCCTCACCCAGGTGCTGATGTGCTACGGCCGCCCCAAGGGCACCGCCTACATCCGCGACCACGTCAAGAACCTCACCGGCCCGAAGATGCTCCTGGTCGGCACCCGCGGCGACCCGGCGACGCCGTACCGCTGGACCGTGGAGACGGCCAAGCGGCTCGGGTCGTCGGCCGTGGTGCTCGACAACAGGGGCGAGGGCCATACCGGCTACACGTCCTCGAAGTGCGTGCACGGCAAGGTGGACGACTTCCTGCTGTACGGCTCCCTGCCGGCCGACGGCAGCTCCTGCGGCCCCGACGACGGGAACGGCTGAGGACCCGGCACACGGGGGCACCAACCTCCCGCGCCGGGTGCCCACCGCCGGCGCCCGGCCCTCAGGCCGCCCGGCCCGTCACGAACCGGTCGATCGCCGCGGTCAGTTCGGCGGGCTTCTCCACCGGGAGCTCATGGCCGGCGTCGATGATCCTGACCTCCGCGTCCGGGTAGCCCTTGGCCATCCGCAGCATCTGCTTCACCGGCAGCTGGATGTCGTGGAAGCCGTGGACCAGCAGGGTGGGCGTGCTGATCTCGCCGACCCGGTCCAGCACGTCGAAGGCGCGCATGGCGCCGTACAGCGTCATCACGACCTCGCGCGGGGTGTCCCCGGAGGAGCGCACGTACCGCTTGATCTCCTCACGCGGGTAGCCGGGGGCGAACGCCCGCTGGATGTTGGTGGCGACGAACAGCTTGAAGGGGACCAGGGTCGAGGTCGCCATCAGCAGCCCGCGCCCCCGGCTGTACGTCATCCGGCTGATGGAGCTCACCAGCACCATCCGCTCGACCCGCTCGGGGTGGGCGAGGGTGATCGTCTGGGAGATCATCCCGCCCATGGAGTGGCCGATCAGCACACAGCGTTCGATCTTGAGGTGGTCGAGCAGGGCGAGCACGTCCCGCGCCAGCTCCTCGATCGTGCGCACCCCCGCCCCGCCGCTCTCGCCGTGCCCGCGCAGGTCGAGCCGGACCACCCGGCGCCGCTCGGCGAAGTGCGCCACCTGGTGGTCCCAGCGGTGCCGGTCGGCGGTCCAGCCGTGGATGAACACCAGGGGTACGCCGTCACCGTCGCGGGGGCCCTCGTCGTCGTACGTCAGAGCTGCGCCCTCGACTTCGAGCTGCGGCATGGGTGCCTCCTGGAGTGCGGTCCGGCCGGACCGGCCACCGACCGGTTACTGACCGGTACGGTAACCGGCCGCCACCCGTTCCGTCACCGGCGTTCGCCGAGGAATTCGAGGATGTGACCGAACACGTCGAGCGCCGCGCCCCGGCCCAGGAACGGGTCCAGATGTCCGTAGCCGGGGATCTCGGTGTACGTCACGTCCAACTGCGGCTGCCTGCGGGCGAGTACGTCGTGGCACAGCTTCTGCGAGTCGAGCCACAGCCCGTTCTCGCTGCCCGCCAGCAGCAGCACCGGGGTGTCGATACGGCCGGCCGCGTCCAGCGCGTTGCGCGGCAGCGCCCGGTAGCGGTGGTCGGTGTCGTGCCAGCGGACCACGCTGCGGGCCAGCTCGATCCGTCGCAGATGGGGCAGGATCCACAGCGGCGCGGGACCGAACAGGTCGGCCAGCCGGTCGTGGGTGGCCTGCGACAGGTTCCCGTGCACGAAGAGGGACGCGCCCGTGCCCCACGCCGAGTTGTGCAGCATCTGGCAGGTCGGGTCGGGGCAGCTCGCCCGGCGCGAGGCCAGCGCGAACAGCGGGGTGTACTTCGAGCGGAGGCCGACCTTGCGGAAGTCGACGGGGATGTGGTCGATCCGGCCCTTGAGGAGCTCCCCGGCCACCGTCATCCGCAGGGAGGTGCGGCCCGCGAGCTTCGGTGTCAGGAAGACACCCTGGGAGACCACCCCGGCCAGGCCCGGCACCAGGCCCGCGCTCATGCTCAGCGACAGGGCGAGGGAGCCGATGCAGTGGGCGACGACGAACAGCGGACGGTCCCCGATCCGGCCGCGGATGTACGAGACGGCCTCGGGGATGTCGTACAGGGCGACGTCGTCGTAGGTGTAGCGCTGCCCGGTCTCGTTGTACGGCAGCCGGCAACTGCCCCGCCAGTCCAGCAGCCACGGCTCGTAGCCCTCGTCGAGCAGCACGTCGACCAGGTTGCGGGTCTCGGGCTGGAGGAACATGTCGGCGGACGCGGTGTGCCCGTGCAGGAGCAGCACGGCGGGGCGGCCGGTGTCCCCGGTCCCGACGCGGGTCAGGCCCAGCCGGACGCCGTCGGACGCCCGGAAGGGGATCTCCTCGACGGCCGCCGGGCCCAGGCGGTGGCGCAGGGGGCGCGGTGCGACGGTGGTGCGGACCCGGCGCAGCGCGGGCCTGGTGCCGGTGGTGGCGGTTCTGAAGATCATCGGTACTGCTCCCTGGGGGTCGGGGTACGGCGCAGGTCGAGCAGTTCCGCGGCGGCCCTGGCGAACGGGCCGAGCAGCCCGCGGCCCATCTCCCGGCCGAACCAGGCGAGCCAGGTCAGCTTGGCGGCCCGCCCCTCCTGCTCGGTGAGGTGCGGGGCGACCCGGATGCCGTCGATCTGGTCGCGGACGTAGGAGTCGGCGGGCACGACGACCTCGCCCGCCAGCACGGCCGGTCCGCCCTCGCGGCCGATCTCGACGCTCAGCGCACGGGTCTGCCGCCACAGGTCGCGGCGGGCCCGCGCGTACTTGTGGCCCTCCAGCCACCACGTTCCGCCGTCGGCGTCGCGCAGCCGCAGCCGGTAGCGCAGGAGTGGGTGGCGCAGCCCGTGGTGGTGCGGGATGCCCTCCTCCGGCCGGACCCAGACGTCGCCGCGCTCCACGGTCAGCGGCTCGGGGTGCACGGCCGGGCACCGGACCTCGCCGGTGACGTCCACACGGCGCTCCCCGACCAGCTGGTGCATTCCGGCGATGGAGAGGGTGAGTGCCATGGAGCAGGGGGTCGCGGCGGCGGTCTCGGCGCCCCGGCCCTCGTCGCCGACGGCGCCGCGGCGGTCGTCGCCCGCGCCGTCGGCCGGGCGTACCTCGCCCCGGGTGGTCTCGGTGAACCACAGGTAGGGCGGGTCGTCCTTCTGCGGGAGGCGGGCCAGGCCGTCCGCGGCGAGGCGCTCGAACGTCCTCGCCTGCGCCCGTGCGTCGTAGCGGACGGCGCGCGGCAGGTCCAGCGCCTCGACGAGCGCGGCGGTACGGTCGCCGGTCGCGGCCGGGCCCTGGAGGGTCGCCTCGCACAGCCTGAGGGCGGCGGGACTGCGCAACACACGGTTCAGGAAGCCGAGTTCGGGGACGGGGTCGGCTTCGAGGCGGGCCAGGGCGTCGGTGCGCCACTCGTCCCAGTCCTGTACGCGCACATGCATCCCGCCGAGCGCCATGTCGCGTACGACGTCGTCGAGGGTGTTGGGCACGCCGGTGAGGTTGTAGTCGAAGCCCCAGGCGTCCGGCTCGCAGACGACGGCGACCGCGACCCGGCTGACCCAGTCCACCGGCGCCGCGTTCAGGCAGCGGAAGGCGGGGACCGTGCGGAAGCGGCCGAAGGCCGAGATCAGGCCGCTGCTGAGGTCCTGCGGGTTGTGGGCGCCGGTGCGGGTGTGGCCGCCGATGCCGCCGGGGCGCAGGGCCGAGACCACCAGGCCGTGGTCGCGGGCGCGGCGCAGCGCGACCTCGGCGGCCCACTTGGACTGGTCGTATCCCGCGACCAGGCGGTCCACGTGGGCGAGCGGGTCGTCCTCGCCCATGGAGGTGATACCGACCTCGTTGAAGACGGCGATGGAGGAGATGTGGTGCAGCGGCTTGGGCCTGCCGGTGGCGGCCAGTTCGGCCAGGGTCAGCGCGCCGAGCACGTTGCTGCCGCGCAGCGACGGGTAGCCGCGCAGGAAGTCCACGGCCGCCGCCACACCGACGACGGAGTCCAGCTCGTGGGCGAGGGTGTGCCACAGCTCCTCGGACAGGCCCAGCCGCGGACGGCGTATGTCGCCGGGCAGCACGGTGATCCGCCGCCGCACCTCCGCCGACCAGGGCAGCCGGTAGCCGCGCAGCTGTGCCGCGAGCCGCTCGACGGCCGCCTCCTCGTCGGGTGCGCGGACCAGGCAGTGGACGTGCGCGTCGCTGTGCCGCAGCAGGTCCAGCAGCATGTGGCTGCCGAGGAAGCCGGTGGCCCCGGTCAGCAGGATCCGGCGCGGCGGCAGCGGCTCGGGCACGTCGGTGAACGGCAGCCGGTCGGCCAGCGCGAGGTCGGCCAGGATCTGGTCCAGATCCTCGCGCCGGGCCCTGGTGTGGGGGACGGCGGGCGAAGAGACGACGGCGGACGACGGGGCAGGAACCGACACGCGGGCGGCGGGGGCCGGGGCCTGGGCCTGGGCGGCGGGGGTCCGGACGTCGGCGGCGGGGGCCGGATGGGCTGCGGGAGCCCGGACATCGGCTGCGGGAGCCCGGACGTCGGCCGCGGGAGCCGTGGGAGCCCCGAGGGCTCCCGAGGCTCCCTGCGGGCGGGCCGCGAGGTTCACAAGCGCGGCCGCCGTGCCGCCCGCCGCCACCCAGTGCCGGGCCAGGCTGATCGGCCGGGCGTCGGCGAACACCTCGTCGAGGTCCAGCTCGACGCCGAGGTCGCGCTCCAGTTCCGCGACGAACTCCACGGCGTGCACGGACGTGCCCCCGGCGTCGAAGAAGTCGGCGTCGGGTGCGAGAGACCCCTCGGGCAGATGACGGCCCGCCACGGCGGCGATGACGGCCGCCACGTCGTCCACGTCCGGAGCCGGGACGGCGTCCTGATCCGGGACCACCGCGTCCGAAGCCCGACCCGAGGCCGGCACCGGAGCCGAAACCGACACCGGAGCCGAGGCGGCCGCCGAAGCCGGAGGCCGGGTCGGGTCGGGACCCTGTTCCGAGCCGTCGGAGGGCTGTGCCGCGGCCTCGCCGGCCGCCACCTTGGCCAGCAGTTCGGTCACGCCGAGCCCGCCGCCACCCCGTTCGATCGACTCGGCGACCGACCACGGCCGCCCGGTGTCCCCGGTGTCCCCGGTGTCCCTGGTGTCCTCGTTGTTCACGTCACGCATGAGAGCCCTTCACGTTGCGCACGGTCCTTTCCGTCATGCCCGCTCCCCCGCGCTCACCGTCGGCTCCAGGAGCGGAAGGCGCGCAGGTGGTCCGGCGTGGTCACGGCCTCCAGCCGCTCGTCGTCCGGCCGGCCGCCGCCCAGCGCGGCGACCACCCGGCGGGCCGGTGCGTTGCGCTCGGTGCGCTCGGCCGTCAGCCTGACCTTCGTACAGCCCAGGACGTCGGCGCGGTCGGCCAGCCAGCGCAGCAGGTGCTCCTCGACCCCGCGGCCGAGCGCCCGGCAGCTCAGCATCCAGGCGAGCACGTCGAGCCGGTCCCCCTCGGCCCGGACGGCGATCAGCCCGATCTGGCCGTAGTCGCCGAACCGGTCCCGGGCCGCGGCCGTCCACACCTCGCCGCGCTGCCGCCAGCGGGCCAGGTCGCCGCCGTCCGCCGACCGGGCTCGAAGCGTGAACTGGTTGGTGCGGCGGACCAGTTGCTCCGCGCGCCGTACGTCCTCCCCGGCCAGCTCCCGGATGTCGACCCGGAGTTCCAGCCGGGCCAGGAACTCCTCGAACCCACCCTCCGCGCGGGCGGCGTCCCGTTCCCGCTCCTGCTCGTAGAAGCGGGCCCGCAGCGTGTCCTCGGCGGTCGCGGCGGCCGGGACCATCGGCCACAACCTGCCCAGGAAGGCGTCCAGTTCGGCCGCGGCCGGACAGGTCACCGAGAGCACCTGGGGCAACTGGGCCCGCATCCTGGCGATTTCGGCGGGGTTGTCGTCGAGGAACAGGAAGCTGTCCACGCCCAGGCCGAGGGTGCGGGCCGCCTGCGCCAGCCGGTCCGGCTTGGGGTCCCAGGCGGCGGAGAGCACGCTGAAGTGCTCCGCCCCTAGCAGGCTGTCCGGGCGGTCCAGGACCGCCCGGACCGTGGCTTCGTCGTTGTTGCTGACCAGGACGAGCAGCGCGCCGGCCTCCCGCCACTGGAGCAGCCTGCGGGCCAGCAGGGCACGCGGCCCGGTCACGTCCACGGCGTCGGGGCCGCTCTCGCCGGCCACTCCGCCCCACAGGGTCTCGTCGCCGTCGACGGCGATCACCTTCGGCGCGGGGCGCCGCACCGCTCGTACCACCTCGGCCAGGCGCAGGGCCACGGCCGCCTGGAAGGGCGGGGTGAAGGGCAGGTGGGCCAGCCGCTCGGTCCGCTCGTCGAACGGTTCGTCGACGGGGTGGTACCGGGTCCACTCGTCGGGGCCGAGCACCGCGATGCCGGGCAGCTCGGCGAGCGCGGCGGCCGTCTCGTGCTCCCAGCGGAGGAATCGATCCGCCGCGCCGGCCGTCGGCAGGAAGCCGACGATCAGCGGCTTGCGGGTCCGCTCGGCCAGGGCGCGCAGCGCGGCCGGGTAGGCGGTGCGCAGTTCGGCGAGCACGGCGTCGTCCACCGGGCCGAAGCGTTCCAGGTCGGCCGCCCGCAGCAGCACCACGCCCACCGCGGCGGCGGGATCGGCGAAGACGCCGGAGGGGTCCTGGATGCTCGCGAGAACCTGGTGGTACGGGGCTTCCGCGACCGTGAGGTCACCGTCGTCGAGGGCGGCCGCGCACAGCGGCGGCAGATGGCCCAGGGCGAACGTGGCGGCGAGCGCCAGTGACCCGCGCGTCACGGGCTCCCCGCGGACCGCCCCCGCGGCGGCGTCACCGGGCGCGGCGACGGGGACGGCGGCAGGCGCGGCATCGGGGACGGGGACGGCGGCGGACCCGGCGCCGGACGGGGCGGCATCCGTACGGACCCTCGTCCCCGGATGCTCCGCCGTCCGAGCCAGCAGCCCGAGGAACTCCTCCCCCAGCCCGGTGGCGGCGTCCGCGTCGAGGAGGTCGAGGTTGTGGTCGAGCCGGACGCGGCCCGCGTCCGGGATCATGGTGACCATCAGGTCGAGGTCCGAGTAGCCCGTCCCGGCCGGCAGCACCTCCAGCCCGCCGAGGCGGCCGGTGGAGCGTACGTAGTTGAAGTACACCTCGACCAGCGGGGCGTCGGGCCGGTACAGGCCCTGCCGGGCGAGGGTGGGCAGCACGTCGGAGAACACGGCGCCCTTGGCCAGGATCCGCTGGAGCCGCCCGTCGGTGCGGCGCAGCACCTCCTCGACCGTGTCGGCCGCACGGGCCTCGGCCGGGAACGGCACGGGGATGCCGTAGAAGCCCACCGCGTCGTACGCGTCGGCGTGGATGCGGGTGTCCACGGGCACGGCGAGCACGAAGCGTTCGCGTCGCCGCTTCCTCGCCAGCAGCACGGTCAGGACGCCCAGGCAGAAGGCCGCGGGGGTGACGGCGAGGCCGCTCGCGGCGGCCGTGACGCGTTCCAGCAGGCCGTCCGGAAGGGCGAGGGTGACGCTGCCGGCCCGGTAGGACCGGGTCCGCGGGCGCGGTTCGGGGTGGGCGAGGTCGAGGCGCTCACTGCCGTGGAAGGCCCGCAGCCAGTCCGCGCCGGTCCCCTCGCCGCCCGGCTGCTGGGCCTCGACCAGCAGGTCGATGTCCCGGTTCGTCACGGTGCCGTCGAGCACGGTGCCGCACAGTTCGGCGTCGATCTCGGCGGCGACGAGCAGCAGGGACTGGAGGTCGCTCACCGCGTGGTGGGCGCCGAACAGCAGGGTCTGGCCCGCCGCGCCGCCGTCGAGCAGCTCGAACCGCCACAGCGGGGTGCCGGTCAGGTCGAACGACGGCTCCAGCAGGGCGCGCAGCCGGTCGGCGGCGTCGTGGGCGCCGTCGCTCGCGCTCCACCGCAGCAGCGGCCGGTCCGGTGCGCGGTCCACGCGCAGCGCGCGTCCGCCCTCGGTGGCGGTGACGACCGCCGTGCGCAGGGCCGCGTGCCGGGCGACGAGCCGGGTGAGGATGCCGTCGAGGGCCTGTTCGGTGGTCGGTGCGGTGAGCCGGACGGCGAGTCCGACCGCATGGGCCGCGTCGGGCATGCCGGGCCGGGCGCTGCGCAGCAGGCGTACGACGTCCCGGGTCGCGGGCCGCAGCTCGCTCTCGGGCACCTCGGCGGGCCGGTCCGGCGTGGCCGGCCCGGGGAGGTCGGCGCGGTCGGCGGGGTCGGGCAGGCCGTCGGCGAGGGCGCGGGCGACGCCGCGGATGTCGGGCGCGGCGAACAGGTCGGCGGCGGGCAGCTCGACGCCCAGTTCGCGGGCGAAGGCGTTGCGCAGCCGGACCAGCATGAGGGAGTCCAGCCCGAGTTCCTTCAGCGCGCTCCCGGCGGCCGCGTCCACCAGGCCGCCGGACACCTCGGCCACCCGGGCGCGTACGTAGGTCTCCAGCCAGGCTGCGCGGTCGTCGTCGCTCGTCGCCGCGAACACCTTCTTCACCAGGTCGTCCGTGGCAGCGGTGCCCGTCGGTACGGTGATCAGCTCGGCCAGGGCCGGGCGGGTGCGCACCGCGTCCGGGTCGAGGGCCAGCAGCTCCCGGTCGAGGGCGACGGGGGCGAGCTGGCGCCGGGGCGTGCCCAGGAGGCGTTCGAACAGCTCGCCGCCGTCCTGCGGGGAGAACGCGACGAGACCGGACCGGCCCGTCTCGGCGGCCCGGGTGCGGGACCCTGCGACCATGCCGACCCCGGACCAGGCTCCCCAGTCGAGGCTCAGCGCCCGCCGGCCGGTGCGGGACAGGTGGTGGGCCCAGGCGTCCAGGAAGGCGTTCGCCGCCGCGTACGGGCTCTGCCCGGCGGAGCCGAGGAGACCGGCCACCGAGGCGAACAGGACCGTGTCGCCCGCCTCGGGGACCAGTTCGGTGAGCAGGGCCGTGCCCAGCACCTTGGGGGCGAGCACGGCGCGGACGCGTGCGTCGGTCAGCCCCTCCAGGATGGCGTCGTCGAGGACACCGGCCGCGTGCACGATCCCGGCGACGGGTCCGCAGTCACGTCGTACGGCATCCAGGGCGGCGGTCAGAGCCGCGCGGTCGGCGACGTCGGCGCGGGCGAGGTGCACGGTGACGCCCCGCCGCTCGATGCCCTCGATCCAGCGGGCGGTGTCCGCGTCGGGCGTGCCCCGGCTCAGCAGGGCCAGCCGACGCGCGCCCAGGCCGACGAGCCGTTCGGCGACGACCCGGCCCAGCCCGCCGAGGCCGCCGGTGACGAGGTACACGCCCTCCGGGTCGATCCCGTCGCCGCCCCGGCCGTCGGGGCGGGTGCGGGCCAGGCGCGGTACGAACCGGCCCGCGTCGCGCAGGGCGACGAGGCGTTCGTCGTCGGCGTGCCACAGCTGGGCCCACAGGGCGTCGGCGCCGCCGTCGGCGGGCAGGTCGACGAGGGTGGTCGCCAGCTCCGGGTGCTCCTGCGCCACGCTGAGCCCGAATCCCCAGGCCAGCGACTGCTGAGGGTGCGTCACCTCCATGCTGTAATGGACCGGTTGGGTGCCACGGAGCACGATGAACAGACGGGGCGCGCGGCCGCCGCCCGGGCGGCCGGCGAGGGCGCGCACCAGGTGCAGGGTGGTCAGACAGCACAGGCGCGCCGCCTCCTCGGCCGTACGCTCGTCGACGATCGCGGGGGCGTCGAGGGCGGACAGCTGCACCACCCGCTCGGGCGGCGCGTCCGCGAACTCCTCGTCGAGGAGCCGGGCCAGGTGCCCGGGGTCGGCCGGGTCGAGCACATAACGGCCGGGCCCGTCCGCCCGGTACGCCGGTCCGCTGCGGGCGATCACGTGCGGCGCCGCCGTGCCGAGCCGCCGGGCCAGGTCGTCGGCCGTGCCCGTGCCGTCGGCGAGGACCAGCCACCTGCCGGTGGTGGGCGGCTCCTGGGCGGCCGGGCGCGGCCGCCAGCGGGTCTCGAACAGCGCGCCGTCCAGCGGGGAGAGCGCCGCCAGCCGGAAGTCCCGTATCTCCGCCAGGAGTTGCCCGTCGGCGTCCCACAGGTTCAGGTCGAGGACGGCCGTGTCGCCGGCGTGGGCGCGCAGTTCGCTGGTCACCCAGACGGGCGCGGTGCGCAGTCCGGTGTGGCGCAGGCGTCCGAGACCGGCGGGCACGAACGCCCGGCCCTGCGGGGCCTCGCCCGGCAGGGCGGCCGTGTGGAAGGCGGCGTCGAGGACGGCCGGGTGCAGCAGGTGCCCGGCGGCCGGGCGGGCGGTGAGCCGGCCGAGCCCGGCGGTGGCGGTGCGGTGCCCGGTCTCCAGGCCGCGGAAGGCCGGGCCGTAGTCGATGCCGAGGGTGGCGAGGCGGGCGTAGAGGGCCGCCGTGTCGACCTGTTCCGTGCAGCGTTCGCGCAGCTCGGCGAGGGGTGTCCCCGCGGTGGCCGCCGTGGCCGGTAGGGCGTCGACGGCGATCCGGCCGTCGGCGTGCCGCTGCCACCGCGCCCGCCGCTCACCCGCGGGTGCGGAGCGGACGGTGAACTCCCGAAGGCCGTTCTCGGCGGGCAGCACCCGCAGTTGCAGCCGTACCGGCCGGTCCGCATCGAGGCGCAGCGGCTGTACGAACGTGACGTCGGCCAGCGTGACCTCGGCGCCGTCACCGTCCTGGAGACCGGCCGCGGCCTCCAGGGCCATGCCGAGCAGGGCGGCGCCGGGCAGCCAGACCTCGCCCCCGACCTGATGGTCGCTCAGGTAGGCGAAGCGGCTGTCGTTGAGGTCGAGTTCGGTCTGGAAGAGGTGCCGGTCGGGTTCGTCGCCGACCTCGACATGGGTGCCGAGCAGGGGCGAGCCGCCGGTGGTGGCGGGTGCGGGGGCGAGCCAGTGGCGTTCGCGGGCGAAGGCGTACGTGGGCAGGTCGGTCCGGTGGCCGGCGCCGTCCGGGAACAGCGCGGACCAGTCGGGCGTGTGTCCGGCGCTGTACAACTCCCCGGCCCTGCGCAGCAGTACGGCGTGTCCGTCCTGCTGGCGGCGGAGCGAGGCGACGCCCACCGCGTCGATCCCGGCCTCGGCGGCGACCGCCTCGACGGCGGGCAGCAGGGAGGGGTGCGGGCTCAGTTCGACGAAGTAGCGGTAGCCGTCGTCCAGCAGGCGCCGGACGGTGTCCGCGAAACGGACGGGACGGGCGAGGTTGGCGTGCCAGTACGCGGGGTCGAGACGGTCGCCAGGTACCGGCTCGGCCAGCACCGTCGAGTAGAGGGGGGTGTGGGTGTGCGTGCCGCGGATGCCGCGCAGGCGGTCGAGGAGCTCGTCGCGCAGGGGGTCCATCAGCGGGGTGTGCGAGGCGAACGGCGTCGACAGCGGCCGTACGGTGATCCCCCGTTCGGCCAGGTCGCGGCGCAGGTCGGCCAGCGCTTCGCCGTCCCCGGAGACGGCGGTGGCGCGGGCGCTGTTGACCGCGGCGACGAACAACCGGTCCGGGTAGGGCGCGAGCAGGGCCTCGGCCTCGGCGGGCGGCAGGTCCACGGCGAGCATGCCGCCGCGTCCGGCCAGCGGGACGACGGTCCGGGCACGTCCGGTCACGACGGTCACGGCGTCGTCCAGGGTGAGGGCGCCCGCGCTGTAGGCGGCGGCGATCTCGCCGAGGCTGTGGCCGAACACGGCGTCGGGGACGACGCCGAGCGCCCGCCAGGCGGCGGCAAGCGCGGCGTTGACCGCGAAGAGCACCGGTTGCAGGTACTCGGTGCGGTCGAGCGGGGAGAACTCCTCCGGCGCCCGCAGCACGTTGAGCACCGACCAGCCCTCCCGGCGGTGCACCGCCCGGTCGATCCGGGTCAGTTCGGCGCGGAAGGCCTCCGACTCGGCCAGCAGGTCCACGGCCATGCCGGGCCACTGGCCGCCGTGTCCGGCGAAGACGAAGGCGACCTTGCCGGTCGGGTCCTCGCGGGGCCCGGCGAGCGGCGCCCGGCCCGCGGCCAGCGCGTCGAGATGGGCGCGGAGTTCGTCCCGGTCGCCCGCCACGATCGCCGTGCGCCGCTCGAAGTGGCCGCGGTGCCGGGCGAGGGTGTGGGCGACGTCCGGCAGGCGGGTGTCGTCGGTGAGGTGCCGGGCCAGCCGCGCCGCCTGCCCGCGCAGTGCGCTCTCGCTCCGCCCGGACAGCACGAACAGCCGTTTGCCCGCGGCGGGTTCGGAACGGGACGAGCGCTCGGGCCGGGAGGAAGGCTCGGGCCGGGACGAGGACTCGGTCCGGGGCGGGGCCTCTTCGACGACGACGTGTGCGTTGGTGCCGCTGATCCCGAAGGCGCTGACACCGGCGCGCCGCGGCCGGCCGGTCGTGGCGGGCCAGTCCACGGGCCGCCGGAGCAGCTCGAGTCCGCTGCCCTCCCAGTCGACATGGCGGCTCGGGGTGTCCGCGTGCAGCGTGACGGGCAGCCGGCCGTGACGCAGCGACTGGACCACCTTGATGAGTCCGGCGACGCCGGAAGCCGCCTGTGCGTGGCCGATGTTGGACTTCAGCGAGCCCAGGTACAGCGGGCGGTCCGCGGGCCGCGAGCCGCCGAAGACCTCCGCGAGGGCGTTCGCCTCGATCGGGTCGCCCAGTGTGGTGCCGGTCCCGTGCGCCTCCACGTGGTCGATGTCGGCGGGTTCGAGTCCGGACAGTTCCAGGGCCCGCCGGATCACGCGTTCCTGGGCGGGTCCGTTCGGCGCGGACAGCCCCTGGCTGCGGCCGTCCTGGTTGACGGCCGTGCCGCGCAGCACCGCGAGCACCTCGTCGCCGTCCCGGCGGGCGTCGGTCAGCCGCTTCAGTACGAGCAGACCGGCGCCCTCGGCCCAGATCGCGCCGTCGGCGTCGTCGGAGAAGGAGCGGCAGCGGCCGGTGGTGGACAGGCCGCGCAGCCGGCTGAACTCGACGAAGGTCTGCGGGGTCACCATCAGCGTCACCCCGCCCGCGAGGGCGAGATCGCACTCGCCCGAGCGCAGCGCCTGGGCCGCCAGGTGGGTGGCGACCAGGGACGACGAGCAGGCGGTGTCCACGGTCAGCGCCGGGCCGTGCAGCCCGAGCGCGTAGGCGAGGCGGCCCGAGGCCACGCTCAGCGCCGACCCGGTGCCGACGTACCCGTCTAGCTGGTCGAGCCGGGAGCCGGAGAGGTAGTCGCTGCCGAACATGCCGACGTACACACCGGTGGTGCTGCCCGCCAGGTCCGCGGGCACGATCCCGGCCCGCTCCAGGGCCTCCCACGCGGTCTCCAGCAGCAGGCGCTGCTGCGGGTCCATGGCGGCGGCCTCCTTCGGGGTGATGCCGAAGAACCCCGCGTCGAAGGAGCCGATGTCGTCGAGGAAGCCCCCCTCGCGGGCATAGGTCTTGCCCGCCGCGTCCGGATCGGGGTCGTACAGCGATGCCACGTCCCACCGGCCGGCCGGGAACGGACCGACGGCGTCGCGGCCGTCCGCGACCAGCCGCCAGAGGTCCTCCGGGTCGCCGACGCCGCCGGGCAGCCGGCAGGCCATGGCCACCACCGCGATCGGCTCGTCGGCACCCGGAGCCGTCGTGGCGCCGGCCGGCGCCGTCGTGGCCGCCCGGCCCGGCCCGGTGCGGCGCGCGGCGCCGGTCTGCGTCGCGAGCGGACCGGCGAGCAGGTACGCGGTGAGACGGTCCGGGGTGGGGTGGTCGAAGAGCAGGGTGGCGGGGAGCCGGGCGTCGAGACGGCCGGCGATGCGGTTGCGCAGCTCCACGGCGGTCACCGAGTCCATGCCGAGCTCGCGCAGCGGCTGGTCGGGGCGGACGGATTCGGCCGAGCGCAGTCCGAGGGCGCGCGAGGCCTCCTCGCGGACCAGGGCGAGGACCCGGACCGCCCGTTCGGTCTCGGGCAGCCGGGCCAGCCGCGCGGCCGGCCCCCCGGACCGCCCGGCGGTGGCCGGCGCGGGCAGCAGGGACCGCCACAGCGCCCCGTCCGCCGCCGTGCCGGTGCGCAGCCGGGGCAGGTCCAGCGCCAAGGCGACGAGGTGCGGGGTGCCGCGCCGCAGGGCGAGCGCGGTGAGTCCGCGGCCCTGTTCGGGGGTGAGCGCGCGGTGGCCCGACCGGGCCATCCGCTCCAGGTCGGCGTGTTCGGCGGCCAGTCCCTCGCCGGACCAGGCGCCGTAGGAGACGGAGGTGGCGGGCAGGCCCAGCGCCCGCCGGTGGTGGGCGAGCTGGTCCAGGAAGACGTTGGCCGCCGCGTAGTTGCCCTGCCCGGCGTTGCCGACGACTCCGGCGGCCGAGGAGACCAGCAGGAACGTCGTGAGCGGCAGGCCGGCGGTCAGCCGGTGCAGGTGGGCGGCGCCGTCGACCTTGGGGCGCAGGACCCGGGCGAGCCGTTCGGGGGTCAGCTCGGCGACGATGCCGTCGTCCAGGACGCCCGCGCAGTGCACGACTCCGCGCAGCGGCAGCTCCTCGCCGACACCGGCGAGTACGCCGGCGAGGGCGTCCGCGTCGGCGACGTCGCAGGCCACCACCCCGACCTCGGCTCCGAGCGCGGTGAGTTCGGCCGTGACGTCCGCGGCGCGTGGATCGTCCGGCCCCCGGCGTGAGGTCAACAACAGCCGGGGGACGCCCTGTTCGGCGAGCAGCCGGGCGAGGTGGCGGCCGACGGCGCCCAGCCCGCCGGTGACGAGCACGGTGCCGTCGGCGGGCAGGCCGCCGGCCGGCTCCGTCGCGCGGGCCCGCACCAGCCGTGGGGCGAGCAGTACCCCTTCGCGCAGGGCGAGTTCGGGCTCGCCGGGGTGTGCGAGGGCGGCGCCCAGCCGCTCGGCTGAGAGATCGTCGAGGTCGAGCAGGGTCAGCCCGAGGGCGGGGTGCTCGGCGCGGGCGCTGCGGGCCAGGCCCCACAGCACGGACTGGGCGAGCCCGGTCACGGGGTCGCCCTCGGCGGCCGCGACCGCGCCTCGCGTGACCCAGACGGTCCGGGCGGGCGCCTCGTCGGGGGCGAGCGCCGTCAGGGCGTGCAGTTCGGCGAGCGCGGCGGCGGCCAACTCCTGTGCTGCTACCGCCGGTTCCGTCTCGCGCGCCGGGTGCGGCCAGATCCGTACGACGATGTCGGCGTCCGGCCCGTCCATCGGGAAGCCCGCCGCGGCGAGGCCGTGCGCCATCGCCTCGACCATGGGGTCCGACGGCTCGCCGAGGACGGTCCAGCCACCGGCGTCCGGATGCGCCGTGGGCGCTGCCGTCCCCGGCTCGGCCGTCTTCGGTTCCGGTGTCGCGTCCACCTGTGTCCACGTCACCTCGTACAGGTGGCGGGCGTGCTCGGACGCCGGGTCCAGGTCGGCCGGCGCCACCGCCCGCAGTCGTACGTTCTCCAGCCGTCCGGCCGGGAAGCCGTCGGTGTCCCACAGGGTCACCTCCAGCGTGCGGTCGGCCGCCGTGCCGCCGGTCCGTCGTACGCGGGCGGTCAGTTCGGTCCCGCCGTCACCCGGCGGCAGCACGCAACGGCCCACCGAGACCGGCAGCAGCACCCGGCCGTCGGCCGGGTCGAGCGCGGCGGCCACGTGCAGCGCCGCGTCGAGCAGCGCGGGGTGGACGGGATAGGGGTCGCTCACGTCCCGGGCCGCGGCGGGCAGCGACAGCCGGGCCAGCAGCTCGCCGTCGCCGGTCGGGACGGCCTCCCGGACGCCCCGGAAGGCGGGACCGTAGCCCAGCCCCAGCCCGGCCAGCCGGTCGTAGGCGTCCGGACCCCAGGCGGGTGCGGCGGCCTCCGGCCATACGGGCGGCCGCCCGTCCGCCGCCGCGCCGATCGAACCATCCGCCACGGTCGCCGTCGCGTTAGCGGTCGCGTTAGCGGTCGCGTTAGCGGTCGCGCTAGCGGTCGCGGTAGCGGTCGCGTGCAGGGTCCATCCGGCGGCGTCCGCGCCGCGGGTACGGCTGTGGACGGTGACCTCCGGTACCGGTCCCTCCGTGCCGACCTCGACGGACACCTCGACGGTACCGGCGGACGGCAGGGTGAGCGGGCTGACGACGAGCAGGTCGGCGAGGTCGGCCGGACGGTCCGGGCGGGCCGTGTGGAGCGCCGCGCGGCACAGCTCCAGCAGGGTCGTGCCGGACACCACGGTCCTGCCGTACACCGTGTGGTCGGGCAGCCAGTCGGCGGTGGCCGGGGACCACTCGTTGCGGAACGTCCAGCGGGTCTGGTCGGCCGACTGGAGCTGGATGCCCAGCAACGGGTGCGCGGCCCGGTCGAGGAGCCCGGAACCGCCGCCGGCGACGGACTCGGGCTCGATCCAGTACCGCTGCGGGTCCCAGGCGTAGGTGGGCAGTTCGGCCGGCCCGGTGCCGGGCACCAGCCGCCGCCAGTCGACCGGCCTTCCGTGGACGTGAAGTTCGGCCGTCGCCAGGTCCAGGCAGGCCGGCCCGTCCTCGTCCCGGCGCAGCGAGCCGACGGCGAGCAGGTCGTGACCCGCCTCCTCACCGACCGTGCGCAGCGCGGTCGACAGGGCCGGGTGCGGGCCGAGTTCGACGAAGCAGCGGTAGCCGTCTGCCGCCATGCGCGCCACGGTGGGTCCGAAGCGGACGGGCGCGCGCAGGTTGGTGTACCAGTAGTCGGCTTCGAGTTCCCCGGTGACCGGTTCGCCGGTGACCGTGGAGTACCAGGTGACGGAGGTCGGGGTGGTGACGACTCCGTCGAGTTCGTCCAGGACGCTCGCGCGGACCGGCTCGACCGCGGCGCTGTGGGACGCGTAGTCGACGTCGAGGCGGCGGACGAAGACTTGCTCCCGGTCGAGGTCGGCCAGCAGCGCCTCCAGGGCCTCGACGGCACCGGAGACCACGGTGGAGCGGCCGCTGTTGACGGCGGCGACCGAGACACGGCCGTCGAGTCCGGCGAGACGGTCCTCCAGTTCGGTGTGCGGGAGGCCGACGACGGCCATGGTCCCGGAGCCGGACAGCCCGGTCAGGGCCTGGCTGCGCAGCGCGACCACGGCCGCCGCGTCGTTGAGGCTGAGCGCCCCGGCGACACAGGCCGCGGCGACCTCGCCCTGGCTGTGCCCGATCACGGCGTCCGGGCGGATGCCGCGGGCCCGCCACACCGCGGCCAGCGACACCATCACGGCGAAGAGCGCCGGCTGGACGACGTCGACGCGGTCCAGGCCGGGAGCGCCCGCGTCACCGCGCAGGACGGCCGCGACGGACCACCCGGTGAACGGGCGCAGGGCGCCGTCGCAGCGGTCGAGTTCGTCCGCGAACACCGGGTCCCGGGCCAGCAGGTCCCGGGCCATGCCGGTCCACTGGGCACCCTGCCCGGGGAAGACGAAGGCCAGCTTGCCGGCCGGCCCGCTCTCCCGGGGCCCGACGGTCGGGCCGCCCTCGGTGCCGTGGTCTCCCCGGTCGTCCTCGGCAGCCAGCGCGCGCAGCGCGGCCCGCAGCGCGTCGCGGTCACCGGCGCGGACGACGGCGCGTTGCTCGAAGTGGGTGCGGTGGTGGGCGAGCGTGGCGCTCACCGTCGGCAACGGCAGCCCGGGGCGGGCGTCCAGGGTTTCGAGGAGCCGGGCGGCCTGGCCACGCAGGGCGGGAAGGGTGCGCGCGGAGAGGGGGAAGAGAAGGTCCGCGGACACCGCATCGAGCGCCTCCGCAGGCACATCCGTCGGCCCCGCGGCGGACGCATCCGTCGGCACTACGTCGGACACCTCCGCGGGCACATCCGTCGGCGCCACGTCGGACCCATCCGTCGGCACCTTCGCGGACACCTCCGTCGGCACCACGTCGGACACCTCCGTCGGCACCACGCCGGGCACCTCCGTCGGCACCGTGTCAGGCACCTCCGTCGGCGGCTCCGCGGGCGCCGGCCGGGGTGCCTCCTCCAGGATCACGTGCGCGTTCGTCCCGCTGATGCCGAACGCGCTGACCCCGGCCCGCCGCAACCGGTCAGCGCGGCGCGGCCACTCGTCACCGGCCTGGTGCAGGCGCAGGCCGCCGCGCGCCCAGTCGACGTGCTCGGTCGGGGTCCCGGCGTGCGGGGACCCCGGGATCCGCTGGTGCCCGAGGGCCAGTACGGTCTTGATGACCCCGGCGATACCGGCCGCGGCCTGGGTGTGGCCGATGACGGACTTCAGGGAGCCGACGCCGAGCGGCCGGTCCTGCGGGCGGTCCGGTCCGAAGACCGCGGCCAGCGCGTTGCCCTCGACGGGGTCGCCGAGCCGCGTTCCGGTGCCGTGGGCCTCGACATGGTCGATGTCCTCGGGACGGAGCCCGGCGGTGTGGAGGGCGGCGCGCAGCACCCGTTCCTGGGCGAGACCGCTCGGGGCGCTGAGCCCCTGACTGCGTCCGTCCTGGTTGATCGCGGAGCCCCGGATCACGGCGAGCACCCGGTCGCCGTCCCGGTGTGCGTCCGCGAGCCGCTTGAGCAGCACCAGGCCGCAGCCCTCGGCCCACACCACGCCGTCCGCGTCGGCCGAGAAGGGCCGGCACCGCCCGGACGGCGACAGGCCGCGCAGTCTGCTGAACTCGACGTGACCGCGTGGGGTCACCAGCAGGCTCGCGCCGCCCGCGAGGGCCAGGTCGCACTCGCCGCCCGCCAGCGCCCGGGACGCGAGATGCAGGGCGACGAGGGAGGAGGAGCAGGCGGTGTCGACGGTGACGGCGGGGCCCTGGAGGCCGAGGGTGTAGGCCAGGCGCCCTGAGGCGACGCTGGACGCCGAGCCGGTGCCCACGTGCCCGTCGAGCTGTCCGAGGGACGCGGCGGACAGGTAGCCGCTGTCGTAGAGGCCGACGTAGACGCCGGTGTTGCTGCCGTTCAGGGTCTCCGGCAGGATCCCGGCGCGTTCGATCACCTCCCAGCCGGTCTGCAGGAGCAGCCGCTGCTGGGGGTCCATGGCCGCGGCCTCGCGCGGGGAGATGCCGAAGAAGGACGCGTCGAAGCGGTCGATGGAGTCGAGGAACCCGCCGCGCAGGGTGTAGGCCCGGCCGACGGCCTCCGGGTCCGGGTCGAGGAGCTGCCGGGTGTCCCAACGGCCCGCGGGCACTTCGGTGATGGCGTCCTCGCCCGAGGTCAGCACCCGCCACAGGGCCTCGGGGTCGTCGGCTCGGCCGGGGAAGTGACAGGCCATGGAGACGACGGCGATGTCGTCGTGGGCCGGTGCGGGCCGCCGCGCGGACGCCGGCGCCGCCGGCTGGGCTCCCCCGGGCTCCGGGTCGTCGAGCAGCGCGTCGGCCAGGGCCGCGACGGTGGGGTGGTTGAACAGGTAGGACGGCTCCAGCGGCCGGCCGACGTACTCCGCGAGCTCGACGGTCAGGGCGACCAACTGACGTGAACCCAGACCGAATTCGGCCATCGGCCGGTGCGGGTCGACGGTCAGCGGGTCGAGTCCGGCCGCCTCGGCGACGGCCGTCGCCAGCCAGGCCCGTATGCCCTCGGCGGTCGTCGGGGACGGCTCGGGGTTCCGCTTCGGGGACTCGTTCGCAGGCATCGGGAAAAGGTGTCCTCAGGAGCTGGGGTTCAGGCGGAATGCCGTGCTTGCCGGGCACGGCCGTACGGCGGCTGCGGGCAGGCACGGGCGGCGGGGCGAAGTCGGACGGGCGGCGGGGCGGGCGTGGGCAGCCGTGTCCTGCCGGGTCCCGCCGGGTCCCGCCGGGTCCCGCCGGGTCCCGCCAAATGCCGGGCGGGACGCCGGAGTCGGACCGGCGGCACGAGCGGGCGGGCCCGTGACGGACGCACCCCCGCGGGCACGACCAGGCGTACCCGCCGCGGGCGCGCCCTGCCGTCGGGACCGGCGCATCGCCCCGCCGTCGGCGTCGAATCCGTGGCAGCGGCAAAGGCTCCCACGATCGTCGTCGTACCGTCGGCGCCGACGCGGTCCCGCCGGCGGCCTCGCACCGCCCGTGGGGAGGGACGTGCCCTCGCCCGGCGTCATCCCGTGGCGGACGCACCCACCGTCGAGAGGGCGCCGTCGCGGTACGCGGCCCGGCAGGCGCGGCGCTGGATCTTGCCGCTGGAGGTCTTGGGTATGGTGCCGGGGTGGACGAGGACGACGTCGTGCACGGCCAGCCCGTGGGCGTCGCCGATCGCGGCGCGCACCAGATCGGTGATCTTCTCGGCCTCGCCGGCGGCCTCGGGGTCCACCTCGGCGACCAGGACCGGCAGTTCGCCCTCCACCCCGGCGTCGACGGAGAACGCGGCGGTGCAGCCGGGCCGCAGCGCGGGGTGACACATCTCGGCGGCGAGTTCCAGGTCCTGCGGGTAGTGGTTGCGCCCGTCGACGACCATCAGGTCCTTCAGCCGGCCGGTGACGAACAGCTCGCCGGAGCGCAGGAATCCGAGGTCGCCGGTGCGCAGGAAGCGGCCCTCGTGGCCGGCCAGGCCGGCGCGGAAGGTCTGCCGGGTGGCGAGGGCGTTGCGCCAGTAGCCCTTGGCGACGCTCGCGCCGCTCACCCAGATCTCACCGACCTCGCCCTCGGGGAGTTCGACGCCCTGCTCGGGGTCGGCGACGACGAGGGTGACGCCGGGTCCTGGCCGTCCGCACCCGATCGCGGCCGCGTCCGCCGCACCGGTGTGCGCTCCCGCGTCGGCCGGCTCCAGCAGGACCGGCGGGGTGTCCACCGAGCCGCCGGTGACCATCACGGTGGCCTCGGCCAGGCCGTAGCACGGGTAGAAGGCCTCGCGGCGGAAGCCCGCGGGGGCGAACGTGCCGGTGAAGCGGCGCAGGGTGGCGGCGCGGACCGGTTCGGCGCCGTTGAAGGCGACCTTCCAGGAGCTGAGGTCGAGGCTGTCGACGAGTTCGGGGGTGGCGTGCTTGAGGCACAGCTCGTAGGCGAAGTTGGGGCCGCCGCTGGTGTGCGGGCGGAACCGGCTGATCGCGGTCAGCCAGCGCTCGGGCCGCTGGAGGAAGTGCAGCGGTGAGAAGAGCGTGGTGGTCAGGCCGAGGTGGACGGTGTTCAGGACCGGTCCGATCAGGCCCATGTCGTGGTACGTGGGCAGCCAGCTCAGGACCAGTTCACCGTCGTACTCCTCGATGGTCTCCGGGGTGTGGCCCATCCGTTCGGTGATGACCCGTTCGTTGTCGAGCAGGTTCCCGTGGGTCACGACCACGCCCTTGGGGGCGGAGGTGGAACCGGAGGTGTACTGGAGGAAGGCGACCGAGTCGGCGGTGAGGTCGGGTGCGCGCCAGCCGTCCGCCGCGTCGTCGGGTATGTCCTCGGTGACGACCCGGGTGACGTCGCTCAGTTCGGGCAGGTGACGCATCATCTCGTCGAGTGCGGCGACGACTTCGCGCCCGCCGAGGACGACCGCGGGTTCGGCGTCGGCGATCAGCCGTCGCATCCGGGTCAGGGCACGGTGGTTGTGGGCCCGGCCCTGCGGGGGCACGCCGGGTACAGCGATGACACCGGCCGAGAGGCAGCCCAGGTATCCGGAGATGAACTCCAGGCCGGGCGGGTAGAGCAGCAGGGCGCGGGACCCGGCCAGGCCGCGGTCCTGGAGCCAGGCGGCGACGGCCCGGGAGCGACGGGCGAGCCGGGCGTAGGTGATCTCCTCTAATGCTCCGTCACAGTCACCGGTGACGAGGTATCGGTAGGCGACGCGGTCCGGCTGTTGCGAGGCGTGCGTGGTCAGGACATCAACCAGGGAAGCCATATGACGAGTTTCACCTGTCCGAATATAAGAGAAAGGGAACTGGAGTTCGAAACTCAGGTCCCGCTGGTGCGCGGAATCCGCCGACGAACCGGCCCCCTTGCCGGATCGCGCGCACCGAGGACCTGCCCGGGAAACCGCGGCACCGCAGCCGCCCACTCCCGGCGTCCCCCGCTCGGCGTGCTACCAACGGGTAGACCATAGCAAGTCCGTTCGGCCGACAGGACGGACTCACGTAAACCCTGGATGTCCGACAAGGGGTCGATGACCAGGACTGATTGCACATTAAACGGATACCGACCGGTCGGGCAGTGCCCGGCGTTCGGTGTCAGAAGTCCACCGGATCCCGCACGATCGGGCACGTCATGCAGTGACCGCCGCCCCGGCCGCGCCCCAGTTCGGCGCCGACGATGGTGACCACCTCGATACCGGCCTTGCGCAGCAGCGTGTTGGTCTGGGTGTTGCGGTCGTACGTGAACACCACCCCCGGTTCCAGGGCGACCGCGTTGTTGCCGCTGTCCCACTGCTGCCGCTCGGAGGCGTACACGTCGCCGCCGGTCTCCACGACCCGCAGCTCCGGCAGGCCGAGCGCCTCGGCGACCACGTCCACGAAGGGCGTCGAGCCCTCGTCCGTGATCTCGATGCCGGTGGACACCTTGTCCGACGGCCGCAGGGAGAAGGTGTGCACGGCCTCCATGATGGCCGGATACAGCGTCACCAGATCACGGTCGGCGAAGGTGAACACGGTGTCGAGGTGCATCGCGGAGCGCAGCCTCGGCAGACCGGCGACCACCACCCGCTCGGCGGCGCCCTGTTCGAACAGGGCCGTGGCGACCTGGGACACCGCCTGGCGCGAGGTGCGTTCGCTCATCCCCATCAGCACGACGCCGTTGCCCACCGGCATGATGTCGCCGCCCTCGAACGTCGCCTGCCCCCAGTCGCGTTCGGGGTCGCCCCACCAGACGGTGGACCCCACGTACTCGGGATGGAACAGGTAGATCGCCTTCATCAGCAGGGTCTCGCCGTGCCGGGCCGGCCAGTACAGCGGGTTGAGCGTGAGACCGCCGTACAGCCAGCACGTGGTGTCCCGGGTGTAGAGGGTGTTGGGCAGCGGTGGCATCAGGTACTCGCGCACCCCGGTCGACTCCCGCGCGAGGGCGAGGTAGCCGGTGCGGTACTCCTCCGGCAGATCGGTGGTGGCCAGGCCGCCGACCAGGAACGTGGCGAGCCCGGACGGGTCGAGGGTCTCCAGGTAGGCGCGGGTTCCCTCCATGAGGCCCAGCCCGACCTCGTTCGCGGTGATCTTCCGGTCGAGGAGCCAGTCGCGGGCCTCGGGGATCGCCATGGTCTGCGCGAGCAGGTCGTGCAGCTCCACCACCTCGACACCGCGTTCGCGCATCCTGTCGACGAAGTCCGCATGGTCGCGCTGGGCGTTCTCCACCCACATCACGTCGTCGAAGAGCAGATCGTCGGAGTTGGTGGGGGTGAGCCTGCGGTGGGCGAGTCCGGGGGCGCAGACGAGCACCTTGCGCAGCTTTCCGACCTCGGAGTGGACGCCGTACGCGGGGCGGGTGTCTTGACCGGTCATGGTGCACCTTCCGGGGTCACAGGCTGATCCAGCCGAGGGCCAGGGCGACGATCCCGCCGACCGCGCCGACCACCGACACGGCGAGGACGACGAGTTCACGGCCCGAGAACAACCGCCGGCCCTGCTCCCTGCGGGCCATCACGAACAGGGCGGTGGCGGGGGCGTAGACGATGAACGAGAACAGCAGGAACCGGGGGCCGGCCGCGTAGAGGAGGAACGCGGTGTAGACGGTGGCCAGCACGGCGACGAGCAGGTCCCGGTCACCGCGGCCGTCGGATGCGGTCGGCGGCCCGGTCCCGTCGCGGGCGCCCGGTCCGCTCGCCGCCGCGGCGCGCGCCCGGTCCCGGCGCCTGGCGAGCGCGACCCGTACCGCGAAGGCGGCGGTCAGCAGGAACGGGATCAGCGTCAGCGCGCTGGTGAGGTCCAGCGCGAAGTCGAACGCGTCGTCCGAGAACAGGGTGACGATCAGGAAGACCTGGCTCAGCAGGGTGGACATCACCAGCGCGGGCACCGGCACGTCGGCCGCGCTGGACCTTTTCAGGAACCGCGGCATGTCGTCGTCCTTGGCCGCCACGAACAGCACCTCGGCGGCCATCAGGGTCCAGGCGAGATAGGCCCCGAGGACGGACACGATCAGCCCGACGCTGATGAAGACCTTGCCCCAGGTGCCCACGGCGTACTCCAGGACGCCCGCCATGGAGGGCTGACGGAGCCGGTCGATCTCACCCATCGGCAGCAGGCCGTACGACACGATCGTCACCGACGCGAAGATCGCGAAGACGCTCAGGAAGCCGAGCACGGTGGCACGGCCGACGTCCTCGCGGCGGCGGGCGTGCCGGGAGTAGACGCTGGCGCCCTCGACCCCGAGGAACACGAAGACCGTGATCAGCATGGTGCCCTTGACCTGGTGGAAGAGCGATCCGGCGTAGTCGGCCCCGGCGAAGTTGTCGGCGAAGATCTCTGGGTCGAGGTAGAACAGCGCGAGCAGGACGAAGACGATGATCGGCACGACCTTGGCGACGGTGACGATCCGGTTGACGGCCGCCGCCTCCTTCACCCCTCGTCTGATCAGCAGGAAGAACAGCCACAGGCCCACCGAGGACAGGGCCACGGCGAGCACCGTGTCGCCGTGGCCGAGGGCGGGGACGACGGCACCGGCCGTCGACATGATCAGCACCCAGTACGTCACGTTGCCGACGCAGGCGCTGGCCCAGTAGCCGAACGCCGAGAAGAAGCCCAGGTACTCGCCGAAGCCCGCCTTGGCGTACGCGTACACACCGGCGTCCAGATCCGGGCGGCGCACCGCGAGCGTCTGGAAGACGAACGCCAGCATCAGCATGCCGGTGCCGGCGACGGCCCACGCGATCAGCGCGCCGGCCACGCCCGTGTGCGCGGCGAAGCGGCTCGGGAGGGAGAAGACGCCCGCCCCGACCATGGATCCGACGACCATGGTGGTGAGGGTCGGCAGGCTCAGTTTCGCGACAGCCACGCGAGTGACACTAATAGTGAAATACCGGAAACAGCCGAATGAACTGCCCCAAATGCCTGACGGAAGAATCAGTCCTATCGTTCTGGTATGGAGCACGCACTCAGTCCAACGACCCTAGCCGAGCTGCGGCGGCCGCGACCGTACCCGGCGGTGTCCGTGCTGACCCCCACGCACCGCCGCGAGCCCGACAACGCGCAGGATCCGGTCCGGCTGCGCAATGCGGTGGCCGAGGCCAAGCGGCAACTGGAGTCCGATCCCGCGGTCACCCGGTCGGGACGCAGCGCAGTCGTCGACCAGTTGGACCGCGCGCTGGCCGAGATCGACCTCGCGCACGCCGAGGACGGTCTGGTGATCTTCGCCGCCCCCGGAGAGCATCAGGTGTGGTCGCTGGCCCGTCCGGTTCCGGAGCGGGTCGTACTCTCGGACACCTTCCTGACCCGCAACCTGGTCTCCGCGCAGGCCGCCGAACGACCGTTCTGGGTGCTGTCGGTCTCCGCCGACCGCGTCACGCTCTGGAACGGCGGCGCCGACCGGGTGACCGAGGAGCGCATCGAGGACTTCCCGATGGCCCGGGGGCCCGAGAACTTCGACGCCGAGCGCCAGCAGCGCATCGGCGACCAGCCCAGCACCTTCCGCGACGAGGGGACCCGCCACTTCCTGCGCGAGGCCGACATCGCGATGAGCCGGATCCTGCGTCACAGCCCGCGGGCCCTGTACATCACCGGCGAACCGGCGGCGCTGTCCATGCTGGCCGAGGTGGGCGGGGCCACCAGCAGGAACGCGGTGCACATCCCGCACGGAGGACTCGCGAACGGGTCCCCGGACGCGGTGTGGCAGGCCGTACGGCCGGTCATCGCCGCCGAGGCCCGCAGGAACGTGGAGTCGGTCCGCCGGGAGCTCGAATCCGCCCGCGGGCGCAAGGAGTTCGCGGCCGGGGTGGACGAGATCTGGCAGAACGCCCGTCAGGCGCGGATCCGGCTGCTGGCCGTCGAGGAGAACTACCGGGTCACGGTCCGCGAAGCCGGCGACCATCTGATCCCCGCGATGAGCGGCGACCTGGACGCCCGCGAGGACATCATCGACGAGATCGTCGAACAGTGTCTGGAGACGGGCGCGGACGTCCGCTTCGTCCCGGACGGCACGTTGGGCGACGCCCAGGGCATCGCGGGCGTGCTGCGCTACTGACCGCACGCGCGGGCGGACCGGCCCGCCCGCGCGCTCTCCCGTCCCCTTGACGACCATGAAACGCTGGTCGCCGAGGACCCGCCCGGGCAGCACCGCTGCCCGCCGCGGGCCCCGGAAAGGAGCCTGGGAGACGTGTCCGACCTGCTGGGGGTAGCTGTTCTGGGAGCCGGCCACATGGGGGCCGACCACATACGACGTCTCGCTCACGTGGTGAGCGGCGCGCGGGTGGCCGCCGTCGCCGATCCCGACGCGGGACGGGCCAAGGAGGCGGTCGCCGGACTCGACGGCGTCGCGGTGCACACCGAGGCGGAGGCCGCGCTCTCGGCGCCGGGCGTCGACGCCGTACTGATCGCGTCGCCGGGTCCGGCCCACGAGGAGGCCCTGCTGGCGGCCTTCGCCCGCGGTCTGCCGGTGCTGTGCGAGAAGCCGATGGTGCCGGGGTCCGCGGGGGCGCTGCGGGTGGTCGAGGCGGAGGCGCGGCTGGGCCGCCGGCTCGCCCAGGTCGGGTTCATGCGCCGCTACGACGCCGAGTACCGGCGGCTGAAGTCCCTGCTGGACAGCGGGCGGCTGGGGCGGCCGCTGATGCTGCACTGCACCCACCGCAACGTCTCCTCGCCGCCCGGCTTCACCAGCGCCATGCTGATCGACAGTTCCGTGTCGCACGAGATCGACGCGGCCCGCTGGCTGCTGGACCAGGAGCTGACCGCGGTGAGCGTGTTCCGGCCCCGGCCCGGCTCGGGTGCCCCCGAGGGCCTGCTGGACCCGCAGTTCGTGCTCTTCGAGACGGCCGGGGGCGCGCTGGTCGACGTGGAGGTCTTCGTCAACTGCGGCTTCGGCTACCAGGTGCGCTGCGAGGCGGTCTGCGAGGAGGGCAGCGCCCGCATCGGCGAGGAGCACGCCATGGCCGTGACGGCGGCGGGCGCCGCGAGCCGTCAGGTGCCGCTGGACTACCTCGTGCGGTTCGCGGACGCCTACGACCGTGAGGTGCAGGCCTGGGTCGACGCGACCCGGCGGGGCCGGGTCACCGGGGCGAGCGTCTGGGACGGCTACGCCGCCTCCGTCGTCGCCGAGGCCGGGGTCCGGGCGCTGGAGAGCGGCGGCCGGGTGGCCGTCGAGCTGGCCCCGCGCCCGGACCTGTACGGGGACGTCAGCCGCTGACGCTGGGGGCGCCGGTCTCCAGGTGGCCGGTGAACCGGCGCGACCAGGTGGTGTCGGAGTCGACGGTGACCGTGAGGTCGTACCAGCCGTTCTGGTGGGCGACCACGTTGAAGAAGTCCTCCGTCGACCCGCCCGCCGCGACCCGGTAGGTCCACGGACCGTCGTCGCGGTAGTGGTTGGCGGTGATGGTGAACGTGACCGCGGCGGCGGCCGAGTTGGTCATCCGCAGCCAGAGGGCCTCGCGGCCCGTGCCGGACTCCACGGCGTAACGCGCGCTCACCTCCGCCGACTTGCCGGCCCTGGTCGCATCGCCCTGGAACCGGCGCAGGAAGCGGTTGGGGCCGAGCATGGTCAGGTCGTACTTGCCGTCGCCGTACCCCGCGCCGATGTTGAAGGAGTCGGTCGCGGTGGCGCCCGCGTCGACGGTGTACTGCCAGGGTGTGGTGTCACGGTAGGCGTTGGGGTGGATCGAGAAGTGCGCCGCCCGGGTCGCGGGGGCGCCCTGGTTGGCCATGGTGAACCAGGCGAGGATCCGGCCGCTCGCGCCGAACTCCAGCCGGTCGAGCTGGCCGCCGGGCTGGTGGGGCAGCGCCCTGGCGGGCCTGGTGCCGGGCTCCTGGGCGGGCGGCGCGTTGGTGGTGGGCACCGGGTTGGGCAGCGGCCCGCACGTGGCGAAGCCGATGACGCTCGTGGCGGGCAGGTCCACCGCGCCGTACACCGGGGCGGCGAAGTCGAAGACGCCGGTGAGGTCGCCGCTGACCCTGCGGCGCCAGGCGCTGATGTTGGGGCAGGCGGCGGGCTTGCCCAGGGCCGTCGTCCAGGCCTCCAGGAAGCGCAGTACCGAGGTGTGCTCGAAGACCTCGGAGGAGACCCAGCCGCCGCGGGTCCAGGGCGAGATCACGATCATGGGGACGCGGAAGCCGAATCCGTACGGGACCCCGTTGAGGAACTCGCCGGCGGTGCCGGCGGGCGGGGCCGGGGGCGGCACATGGTCGAAGAAGCCGTCGTTCTCGTCGTAGTTGAGGAACAGGACGGTGGAGTCGAGGACGTCCGGGTCCGCGGCCAGTGCCCGGTAGACGAGGTCGACGAAGTGGGCGCCGTCGCCGGGCGGGGCGTAGGGGTGCTCGGAGAAGGCCTGGTTGGGGACCACCCAGGAGACCTGGGGCAGCGTGCCCGCGACCACGTCCGCCCTGATGGCGGCGGCGATGTCGTCGGGGGTCGAGCCGGTGGCCCTCGGCACGGAGGACATGCCCCGGTCGTACAGCGGGTCGCCCGCCCTGGCCGCGGCGAACTTCTTGAAGTACGCGCAGCCGTTGTCCCCGTAGTTGTCCCGGGCGTTCTGGTAGACCCGCCAGGTCACCCCGGCGGCCTGGAGTGCCTCGGCGTAGTTCTGCCAGGTCAGCCCGGACTCGTCGCCGCCGTCGTAGCTGGCCGCGTCCACCTTGCCGCTCCACAGGTAGGTGCGGTTGGGGCCGGTCGCGCTGAGCGTGGAGCAGAAGTAGGCGTCGCAGACGGTGTAGTTGTCGGCGAGCGCGTAGTGGAAGGGGATGTCGGCGCGGTCCAGGTGGCCGAGGGAGCGTACATTGCCCACGCCGGAGACCCACTTGTCCATCCGGCCCTTGTTCCAGGCCGCGTGCTGCGAGGACCAGGAGTGCGGCAGTTCCCCGTTGCACTGCGCGAGGGTCTCGCCGTCCGCACCTCCGGCCGCGGGGGTGGCGCTCAGCCGCCACGGGTACTGGCGGCCGGAGCCGTTCGGCTGGTCGAAGACGCCGTGGCCGCCGGCCAGGGTGATGCCGCTGCGGTCGTCGAAGCCGCGCACTCCGCGCAGGCGTCCGAAGTAGTGGTCGAAGCTGCGGTTCTCCTGCATGAGGATCACCACGTGGCGTACGTCCGAGATCGTGCCGGTGGCCGCCGCCCCGGCCGCGGCGGCCGTCCGGGGGCCCGTGCCGGTCGCGATGCCCGCCGCCATGGAAGCGCCCAGTCCCACGAAACCTCTTCGGCTGATCGGTGTCATTCGCCCCGCCCTCGTCAGCGGAGTGCCCGTGCGGCACACCGCCGCAAGGCTGCACGGGGCAGTCGTCGAGCTCCCTGCCCGCGCGGCGAGGCGCAGGTGAATAGCAGTCAAATGCGCTGCCTGAGCGGCGACTTGAGTTCAGGCGGTGGGGAAGAGCGCCCTCAGCCCCTCGTCGACGGCGGCGGCGAGATCCTCCTCGCCGGGCGCCACGACCGCATAGGTGCGCACCAGGAAGCGGCGCAGCGCCGGGGTGTCGAACTGGAGCAGCGCCATCCCGTGGGGGGAGTGGAACTCCAGGACGGTACGGGACCCCCCGCACGGCCAGATGTGCACGTCGCCGCCGCCGGCCGGGCCCTGGAGGCCGGCCTCCAGCAGCGTACGGCCGAAGGTCCAGGTGGCTCCCGCGCCGTCGAGGGAGACCTCGGGCGGGAAGTCGACATGGACGGCGAGCGGGTCGGCGGCGGTGTAGCGGAAGGTGGCGGGAACGGGAAGTTCCCGCTGCTCCGCGGTGATCAGGCGGCCGTGGCTGGGCTGCTCGACGGTGACGTCCATGGTCGTTCTCCCCCGGATGGTTGGCTGGCCGCTCGGCCGGATCGCGGTTCTTGTCTTTACGACCCCGTAGGGGGCCTTCGCATTACGCGAAGACGGTAACAATTTGATGTGACCTGCATCACTGAATAGGCGATGTGGTCATTCTTAGAACAAAGAGGCGTCGAACACACGAATGAACACGGCCCGAAGACCCCGTCGATCCGCCAAGGCACGTACCCCGTCTACGACTTGCCCCTTCGGACCACGTACGTCAATCACCCCGCCCCACCGCGCCATAAAGACGCTGACATATGCCAGAAGCACCACCGGATCGGGTGTTGCCGAATCCCTTACACGGAGTCGCGGGCTGTGCAACAGTCGTAACGGTCCTTCCGTCAGCCTTGGTCGTACCGTTCCCGCATCGGAGTGCGTCATGCCGTCCCCTCGCTCTGCGGACCGCCCCGCCGCGCAGCCGCCCGGACGCGGTTCGGTCGACGCGCTGATATCGCAGGCGCGACGGCTCAAGGGCGAGGTGGACGCCGTACGGCGCGACGCGCCGGGCGACGGGTCGCAGCCCGAGGAACGCTGGCAGCGCGCTCTGTACGATCTGGCGCTGCATCAACTCGACGACCTGGACGCGCACTTGGCACAGCTGCGGGACGGCCCGTCGGCGCCGCCCGCGCCCTGGACGGCACCCGCGCCGCCGCCCGCACCCGCCGCACCGTGCACCGGCTCCCTGCTCAGCCGGGTCGGCAGCGCCGAGTGGAACCTGCTGACCGACGAGGCCAGCTGGTCGGGCGAGCTGTTCGCGATCCTCGGCCGGGACCCGGCCGCTCCCCCGCTCACTCTCGACGAACTGCCCTCCCTGGTGCTCGACGAGGACCGCGCGCTGCTGACCGCCATGGTCACCGACTGCCTCGTCGACGCCCGGCCCATCGACGGCGAGTTCCGCATCACGCGCCCGGACGGCGGGCTGCGCACCGTGCACATGATGGGCGAGCCCGTCCTCGACGCCGACGGCGGCACCGTCTCCATGTGGGCGGTTCTGCGCGACGTCAGCGAACTGCGGCGCACCCAGCGGGCGGTGACCGAGTCCCAGGACTCGCTGCGGCACCACCAGCACCGGGCCCAGACCGAGCACCGGCTCGCGGTCGAACTCCAGGAGGCCGTACTGCCCCCGTGGCGCGGCGCCCTGCGCCTGCCGCACCAGGGACCGCGCGCGCTGGACCTGGCCGCCCACTACCTGCCGGCCTCGACGAGCACACTGATCGGCGGCGACTGGTACGACGCGCTGGAACTGTCCGACGGGGAGACCCTGCTGAGCGTCGGCGACCTCACCGGACACGGCCCCACCGTCACCTCCGGCATGGCGATGCTCCTCGGCGCCCTGCGCGGCATGGCGATGGCCGGCACCGGACCCGCCCAACTGATGGCACTGCTGAACCAGTTGATCGACGCCACCGTCCAGCCGGCCCTCGGTAGCGCGGTCTGCTGCCGCTACCGCCCGGACACCCGCACCCTGGTGTGGGCGCAGGCCGGACACCCCGCCCCGCTGCTGTACCGCGACGGGACGGGGCGCAGGCTCGACTCCCCGGACGGCGTGCTGCTCGGCGCCACCTCGGGCGCCGTCTACGGACAGGCCGAAGTGACGCTCCAGGTGGGCGACCTGCTCCTGCTGCACACCGACGGACTGGTCCCCGGGCGCAGCCGGGACACAGCCGTGGACCGACTCCTCGACCTGGCCCCGCGCTTCGGCGAGGCACGCACCGCGCAGGACTGTGTACGGATGGTCGTGGAGGAGTTCGGCGGGGCCGAGCGGCAGGACGACGCGTGTGTGCTCCTGGCCCGCGTGGCCTCGTGATCGGCCGGCTGTCACCGGCAGTGATCGTCCGGCTGTCACCGGTCGTGGTCGTACAGCTGTCGTCGGCTGTGGCCGTACAGCTGTCGTCGTCGGTCGTGGTCGCATAGTCGTCGTCGGTCGGGCCCGCGGTCGGCACCGGTCGAGCCGGTGGGCCGTCGGTGCTCTGCCGTCGCCTCCGTACGGCTCACGACAGCGGCCGTACGCAGCCCTCAGGCTCGCGCGCTGCCACTGCGCTTCACCGTCTTCGGCAGCGCCTGCCGGATCTCCTCACGCAGTTCGCTGATCCTCGGATAGCCGGCGTACTCCGCGGTGAGCCGGTACATCTCGCGCAGCCGGTCCCAGGTGCGGTGCGAGGAGTTCGAGCCCATCGACACCAGCGCGAGCCGGGCGTAGCGGTCGGCCTGTTCGGGGTCGTCCGCGATGAAGCAGGCGGAGGCCATCGACAGGAAGTCGAAGATCTTCGACCGCTGCCGTCCGTCGACCCGCAGGGCCAGGGCCTTCTCCGCGTAGTGCTGGGCGTGCACGGCCGCTGCCGGATCGTGCTCGGCCAGCGTGCGGTAGGCCAGGGCCTGCATGCCGTACAGGTCCTCCTCCTTGAACGTCTGCATCCAGTCCGGTGTCTCCCGGTCCGCCCGGTCGGAGACGAAGAGGTCCTCCGCCTGCCCGAGGGTGCGGCGCATCGCCTGCCCCTTGCCCATCGACGCCTGCGCCCAGGCCTCCACGGTGTCGAGCATCGCCCGGGTGCGCGGCAGCACCTCGTCGCCCGCACCGGACTTGGCGAGGCTCATCAGGTCCAACGCGTCGCCGGGCCGCCCCAGATGCACCATCTGGCGGGCCGCCCTGGACAGCGCCTCCCCGGCGCGCGGCCGGTCACCGCCCTCGCGGGCGGCATGGGCGGCGATGAGGAAGTACTTCTGGGCCGTGGGCTCCAGACCGACGTCGTGCGACATCCAGCCCGCGAGGACGGCGAGGTTGGCGGCGACGCCCCACAGGCGTCGCTGGAGATGCGGAGGATGGTGGTAGGCGAGCATGCCTCCCACCTCGTTGAGCTGGCCCACCACGGCCTTGCGTTGCAGGCCGCCGCCGCGGGCCGCGTCCCAGGCCCGGAACACCTCGACGGAACGCTCCAGTTCCTCGACCTCCTGCGCCCCGATGGGCGCGGCCTCGTAGCGGTCGAACCCGGCGGGATCGGCGTGCAGGGGCTGGTCGTACCGGGGAGCGTCGGCGGTCAGGGTCGGATCGGTGTGCAGCCAGTCGTACATGGCGCTGCTGAGGGCGGATCCGGCGGCGAGCGCGGCACCCGCGCCCACCAAGCCGCGTCGGTTGAGCATGAGGTCCATTCCCGTGAATTCGGTGAGGACCGCGGCAGTCCGCTCGGGCGCCCACGGCACACCGTCGGGATGCTCCGCATTCCCGGCGCCCTGCCGCTTCCCCGCACGCCCGTGCCGGACCAGACCTAGGTCCTCTATGGTCACGACACGGCCGAGTCGCTCGGTGAACAGGGCCGCCAGCACTCGCGGCACCGGATCACGCGGGATCTCTCCCATGTCGATCCACCGCCGCACCCGTGAGGTGTCGGTCGACAGTTGGGGGTGGCCCATGGCCGCCGCCTGCCGGTTGACCAGCCTCGCGAGTTCGCCCTTGGACCAGCCGGCCAGGCCGAACAGGTCCGAAAGACGGGTGTTGGGTTCTCCGCTCACGTCAAGCCCCCAGGTTCTCGGCTGAGTTGAATGTAGCCCGGTGAGAGTTGCCGGGCGACTATTCGCCAGGCTTCGCCAGGGTGCGCCAGATGGTGTGCCACGGGGCGACGGGTGTCAGGTAGGAACGCGCCACCCCGACCCGGTCGCCGAGGGACATTCCCCAGGGTGCACCCGGGCGGCCGGGCCGGGCAGCGCACTGACGTCGCAGGCACACGAAGGGATCTGTTTCGCCCATGTACGCAGCATCGTCCTCCGTGTCCGCCCCGCCCCGGCTCCTGCACCCCCGCCCGGGCGGCAGCGGCCCCTACCTCGACCCCGCGCGGTCGACCGCGGCCCCCGTCATCGGTACGGGCCGGCCGCGGCGGGCCCCGGGCGTCGGTACGCAACCGCTCAGCGGGAGACTCGACTTGTCCGGACCGCAGGGCGCCCAGCTGCGCGCGGCGATCGCGTCGGTGCACCGGATCTGCCCGGAGTTCAGCCCGGTGCAGGTGCTGCGCCGAAGCGGCCGCTCGGTCCTGCTCGTCGGTACGACGGGACGCAGCACGGCCGTCGCCAAGTGCTTACTCGACCACTCGCCCGTATGGGCCGAGCGATACCGCCACGAAATAGCTGCGTACCGCACGTTCGTCCGGCAGCGCCCCCCGGTGCGGGTGCCGAGACTGATCGCGGCGGACCCGGACAACTGCACCCTGGTGATCGAACGGATGCCCGGCCGGGTGGCGGCCCTCCAGCGGCACCCCGCCGAGGCTCCGCCCCGTACCGACATCCGGGCGGCCCTCGGCGCGATCTGCCGGCTCAACGCCTGGCGTCCGCCGGCGGGGACCTTCGACGCACCGCTGGACTACGCGGCCCGCATCTCCCGCGACCACGAGCTGGGGCTGCTCACCGACCGGGACATGGGCGACCTCCAGAAGCTGCTGCACGGCATCGCGCTCTCCGCGGGCCGGCAGGGCATGGGCCAGTTCTGCCACGGCGACGCCCTGCTCTCGAACATCCTGCTCTCACCGGCCGGTCCAGTGCTGGTGGACTGGGAGCACGCGGGCTGGTACCTCCCGGGCTACGACCTGGCGACGCTGTGGTCGGTGCTCGGGGACGCACCGGCGGCCCGTCGGCAGATCAGCCAGATCGCCCAGTCGGCGGGACCGGCGTCACGGGACGCGTTCCTGGTGAACCTGATGCTCGTCCTGACCCGCGAGATCCGTACCTACGAGACCGCCGTGCAGCGTTCGCTGAACGAGGCGGCCCCGGCCGCACCGAACACGGCCGCCGCGAATGCCGCGCCGTCCGGCGAGGAACAGCGGCTGCTGCTGCGGCGGCTGCACGACGACTGCCAGCTGGCCCGCCGGGCCGTACGCGCGGCGGTCGGCACCCGCTGACAGCGATGACGGTCCGCGGCGCGTGTCCGACCGACGACGCACACCGCGGACCTCGTCCTACCCACCGACTGCCGTCCCGCACGGCCATTGGTGTACTCCACTGACGCCCCGCAGGCCCGCGAGCCGTCGCCACGAAACTTGCCGCCCCCCTGCTGACATGGGAAATCGCCTCCCTCTGGGCATGATTGACGGATCGTCGGAGAGCCGGTACCACTGACACGCCCGGCCCCGCACGTCTCATCGCGCCCGATCGCCCCAGGAGGCCGCATTGCCCGGAAACGCCACCGCCCCCGACCGAACCACCGGGCGCAGACACGCCCGCGCAGCCGCGGGCACCGTGGCCTGCGCGGCCCTGCTGCTGCCCCTGCTCGGCGCCGCTCCGTCCGTCGGCGCCACGGACCCGACGGACGGCCTCCAGCAGGCGTTCGCCGACGCGGCCGCCGCCTACCACGTACCGCAGAGCGTCCTGCTCGGCGTCTCCTACCTCCAGTCCCGCTGGGACACGCACGACGGAGCGCCGAGCGTCACCGGCGGCTACGGCCCGATGCATCTCACGGACGCCCGCACCGCCCTCGCGCAGGCCTCGCACCACAGCGACGGCACGGAGGACGCGCGCGGCGACAGCGCCCGTCCCGCCAAGGCCCCCACCACCGGGGTCCGCACCTCCGAGGTACCGCGCGACGCACAGCTCCCCGACCGCCTCAAGACGCTGCCCAGGGCCGCCGAGCTGACCGGCCTGAGCGCCGAGGCCCTGCGCACCGACCCCGCCGCCAACGTGACCGGCGGTGCCGCGCTGCTCGCCGCCGCCCAGCGGGGCCTGGGCGAGCCGCTGAGCGCCGATCCGGCCGACTGGTACGGCGCGGTCGCCCGGTTCTCCGGCGCGGACGACACAGCCACGGCGGCGGCGTACGCGAACGACGTGTACGACGTGCTGCACACCGGCGAGGAGCGCACCACCGACGCCGGCCAGCGGGTCGCCCTGGCCGCGCAGCCGGACCTCGCGCCCGACACCGGACAGCTGGCCCGCACGGGCCTGCGCACGGTCTCCGCCGACGGCACGGAGTGCCCGAAGACGGTGTCCTGCGAGTGGATCCCGGCACCGTACGCGGAGTTCGGCGACAACGACTACGGCAACCACGACCTGGGCGACCGCCCGGCGTCGCAGAGCATCAGGTACATCGTCATCCACGACACCGAGGGCGCCTGGGACGGGACCATCAGCCTCGTCCAGGACCCGACCTATGTGTCGTGGAACTACACACTGCGCTCCACCGACGGCCACATCGCCCAGCACGTCAAGGCGAAGGACGTGGCCTGGCACGCGGGCAACTGGTACATCAACGCCAAGTCGATCGGCCTGGAGCACGAGGGCTTCCTCGCCGCGCCGGACACCTGGTACACGGAGGCCATGTACCGCTCGTCGGCCCGCCTGGTGAAGTACCTGGCCACGAAGTACGGCATCCCGCTGGACCGGCAGCACATCCTCGGTCACGACACCGTGCCCGGCCCGACCACGGCGACCGTGCCCGGTATGCACACCGACCCCGGGCCCTACTGGGACTGGCGCCACTACTTCGAGCTCCTTGACCACCCCTTCAAGCGCACCGCGAAGAAGGACGGCGGCCTGGTGACGATCCTCCCCCGCTACACGGCCAACCAGCCGGTGTACACGGGCTGTGTGACCAAGGGCGTGCCCTGCGACGCCCACGGCTCCAGTGCGGTGCGGCTGTACTCCGACCACGACACGGGTTCCGCGCTGATCAAGGACATCGGTCTGGGGACGGCACCGACGGACAACGTGAACGACCTGTCCTCGCGGGCGTCGACCGGCCAGCGGTACGCGGTCGCCGACCACTGGGGCGACTGGACGGCGATCTGGTTCCTGGGCCAGAAGGCCTGGTTCCAGAACCCGAAGAAACAGCCGACCGCGGTGGACGCGTCCGGGCTCGTGATCACGCCGAAGGCGGGCCTCGACAGTATCCCCGTCTACGGGCGTGCCTACCCGGAGAAGGAGGCGTACCCGGCGGGGGTCCCGGCCCAGACGGTGTCACCGTTGCCGTACCGGATCCCGGCGGGCCAGCGGTACGCGGCCGGCGAGAAGGTGCCGGGCGAGTACTTCTACGCGGTCACCTTCGCCACCGACTCGCACAAGGTGGTCGTCGGCAAGGACCAGTACTACGAGATCCAGTACGGCCACCGGGTGGAGTTCGTGCGCGCCGCGGACGTCGACGCCGTACCGTCGTCCCACTGACGGACGCCGGGGCCCGACCGGTGCCGGCGTGACCGGTGCCGGTCGGCCCTGCCGGGTGGTCAGCCCTGCTGGAAAAGCTCCGCCGGGAGCGGCTTCAGCAGGGCGTACAGGTCGTCGGTGATGGGGCGGTCCCAGGCGGCGATGGTCACCAGGACGTTGTCGCTGCGGTCGAACTGCACACAGGAGATGCGGCCCTCGGACAGCTTCAGCCGACGCACGATCAGCAGGTTGTCGCCCTGCATCACGGGCATGTCCTCGGTGCCGACGACGGTCACCTCCTCGTCGTTCTCCAGCGCCAGCAGAAGCTGGGCCACCTCGAAGGGGATCTCGCCCTCGGCGACCTCGCGGGCCGGGGAGCCCTCGGGCAGATTGCCGATGATCATCGCGGGGCCGCGACCGCCGAAGAGGTCGTAGCGCAGGAAGACGCCCTGACAGCTGCCGTCGGGGGCGGGCAGCAGGCCCGCGCCCAGATTGCCGGGCCAGTCGCCCGGGTCCATGGCCAGGACGTCGAAGTCGGGCCCGGCGGGAGTGGCGCTGCGGCGGCGGAGGAACGACATGCCGCCATGGTACGTGCCCGCGCGTGTTCGGCGACGTGTGGGCGGACCGTTGTCCATGGCGGCGCCGCGGTCCGCGGGGGTGCGTGGGGCGCGACGCAGGCCTCGACGGCCGGGCGGCCGCGCCGACGGGGCCGGCCCGTCCCGCGGTCGGCGGGGCCCGTGGATCTCCGCCCGCCGTGATCCGTTCGGGTGCCGGCCGGTGTCAGTCCGGAAGGTGGTCGGCCAGGGCCGTCGGCAGTCCCGTACGGTCCGTGCCGATCTTGCGGCAGACCGCCGACAGCAGACGTACGACGGTCGGCTCGTCGGTGTCCAGTTCGGCGGCGATCTCGGTGTCGCTGCGACCCCGGGCCGCCAGTGCGGCCGCGGTGCGTTCACGCGCGGTGAGCGTGTCGGTCTCGTCGGTGTGCAGTCGGCGCGGGCGCAGCCCGGCGGCGGCCAGTCCGTCGCGGGCGGTCCGGACGAGTCCGTCGGCGCCGCACTGCGCCGCGGTCTCCAGGCCCCGGTAGAGGTGGTCGGCGGCCTCCTCGGCGCGGCCGGCGCGGTGCAGTTCGGTGCCCAGGGAGACCAGTGCGCAGGCGAGCTCGTAGGCGGCCGGGGAGCGCTCCAGGTGGGAGACCGACTCCTCCAGGTGCTTGATGCGGACGGAGCCCGAGGAGACCTCGGCGGCGGCACGCAGTGCCTGGCCGATCGTGGAGGGGGCGCCGAACTGGCGGGCGCGGGCGAGCGCTTCGTGAGCGATGGCCACGGCGCGTTCGGGGTCGTCGTGGGCCACGGCGCGGGCGAGATGGAGCTGCCAGGGGCACCAGGCCGGGTTGCGGATGCCGCGCGGGTCGAGGCGGCGGCCCGCGGCGGACAGCTCGGCCGCCGCCTCCTCGGTCAGCCCGCGGGCGAGCAGCAGCTCGCCGTACACGGTCTGGGCGTCGGGGAAGACGACGGCCGCCGGGAAGGGCGCCGAGAAGCAGTGGAGGTCGGCGACCTGCGTGGCCTCGGCGACCCGGCCGCGGGCGATCAGCACCTCGATGAGGGTGCCGACCGCGTACCAGTGGGCGGGGGTGCCGGGACCGACGCGTTCGGCCAGCCGCAGCCCGGCACGGACGAAGTCCTCGGCCTCGGCGAGCCGGCCGCGCCGGTGGCGTACGTAGCCGAGGATCGTGTAGGCGAAGGAGAGGTGGGCGCCGCGCCAGCCCTGGCGTTCGAAATCGGCGATGCCCGCGGCGAAGAGTTCCTCGGTGCGGCCCGGACGGTCGGCGTACATGTAGGCGAGGGCGACCAGGACGGGCACTTCGAAGCCGCGGTCGGGTTCGGCCCAGCCGAGGCCGCCGGCGAGGGCGCGCTCGGCGTGGTGGAAGGCGACCTGGGCGGGCTCGCCGCGCTGGATGGCGTCCCAGGTGCGCAGGCCGATGATGTACCGCTCGGTGAGGTCACGGCCCTTGAGCCGGTCGGCGAGCCGGGCGAGACGGCGGGAGCGGGCGGGGTGGTCGGGTTCGTCGGCGCGGAAGGCGTTCCACATGAACTCCTCGGAGGCCATGCGCAGTTTGACCCGGGCGTCGTGGGTGACGCGGATCGCGCCGGCCAGGGTGTCGCAGGCCTCGGCGAGCCGGTCGCTGTGGGCGAGGACCTGGGAGAGGCGGTAGACGATGTGGTGGCGCAGTTCGGGGTCGGCGATGGGCTCTTCGAGGGCGGCGCGCAGGTGGTTGACGGTGGTCGCCGGTTCGGTGAGCAGGGAGGCACAGCCCAGCTCGTACAGGATGGCGGCCCGGTCGGCAGCGGCCGGGGGTTCGCGCAGGGCGCGGGCCAGGTAGCTGCGGGCGGCGTCGGGGGCGCCGGCCCTGAGGGTCTCGCCGGCGGCGGCGCGCAGCTGCTGGACGACCCAGGGGTCGCCCTCGGGGTGGGTCTCCAGGAGGTGGCGGGCGGCGGCCGCGGGGCCGAGCCCGGCGTCGACGACGCACCAGGCGGCCTGGCCGTGCAGGGCGACCCGGAAACCGGCGGAGATGTTGCGGTAGACGGAGGTGGCGATGAGGGGGTGGACGAACTCCAGGGTGCTCTCGCCGGTCAGGACGCGCGCTTCGCGCAGGGCGTCGGCGGCGTCGGCGGCCTCCTCGTGGCCGAGCCCGGCGACGGCGGCGGCGAGGTCCAGGGGGATCTCGGTGCCGAGCACGGCGCACGCCCAGGCGAAGCGGACGGTGGAGCTGCCGAGCCGTTCGATGCGGGAGATCAGGCCGCTGCCCTTGGCGGCGGCCGCGAGGTCGCGCAGCAGATGGGCGCCGTCCTCGGTCGGGTTGAGCCCACGGTCGCGCACCTTGGCGGTCAGCTCGACGGTCTCGAACGGGTTGCCCGCGGTGACGGCCCAGCACTCGTGGCAGAACGCGTCGTCGGCGTGGCCGCCGACCGCCTCGCGGACCAGGCCGGCGACGGCGGCGGCGCTCAACGGCTCCAGGTCGAGCGGGCGTCCGCCGGCCCGTCCGGGCAGGCGGCGGAACGACTCTGCATGCTCGGGGAGTTCGTCGGGCCGGTAGGCGACGACGACCAGGAGCGGGAGTTCCTCGGCGCGCGGGGCGAACGCGGCCAGCCAGCCCAGGGATTCGGGGTCGGCCCAGTGCGCGTCGTCGAGCAGGAGGACCATCGGGGCGCGCTGGACGGCGAGATGGGTGAGCACCCAGTCGAGTCCGTCGCGCAGGCCCTGGAGGTCGGGCGGGGCGCCTTCGGTCGGGGCGCAGATGCCGAGCGCGGGTCCGACGATGTCGTACCAACTGCCCAGCGAGGAACGCAGTTCGGTCTCCGCCGTGCCCGCGAACTGCGGTTGGAGCAGTTGCCGGGCGACGTGGAAGGCGACGCGCTGTTCCTGGTCCCCGCCCCGGGCGGAGAGCACGGTGCAGCCGCGGGCGACGGCTCGGCGGCGGACCTCGGCGAGGAGGGTGGTCTTGCCGATGCCCGCGTGCCCGGCGACGGCGAGCAGCGCGCCGCGCGGCCGGTCGGACGGTTCGGCGCCGTCCGCGCGCAGGCCGGTCAGCTCGCGCAACGCCTCGTCGACGGCGGCGAGTTCGCTCTCACGCTCGTAGATCGTCCTGCTGCCGCGCGCGAAGTACTGCCCCATGGTTGCACCCCCTGTCACGATGATCCGCCCGCGCGGGGGTGCGGGCGCACATCGTGACCTACAGGCAGCTCAGCGTACGCCTTGCGGGGCGGGTACGACCCGCCCTTGAGCTTTACCCGTGGAAGTCTTCGCGGCGTCCTTCCGGTGTCGCGCGGGGCGGTGTACAGGGGCGGCCCGGCCGCCTCTTCCGAGCCCTCGGTCCGAGCCGGTGGCGGGCCCGGCGCGACGGCCGTCGGGGAGAGTGTCGGGGGAGGCCGTGGGCAGGGTGCGGGCGAGGTCGGGCGGTGCGCCGAGCGCGGCCGACGGCCGGTCCGGCGTCCGGGCCTCCGTACGGGGCAGGCCCGGACGCCGGGACGGCACTCGTACGGGGCAGGCCCGGACGCCGGGACGGCACTCGTACGGGGCAGGGCGAACGTCAGCCCGACACCCGTACGGGGCAAGGTCGAACGTACGTGTGCGGAACGGGCCGAGCGGGACCGGCCGCAAGACCCGCCGCAAGGCCGGTCTCCCGGACCCGCCGCAAGGCCGGTCTCCAGGCCGGTCTCCAGGCCGGTCTCCAGGCCGGTCTCCAGGCCGGTCTCCAGGCCGGTCTCCAGGCCGGTCTCCAGGCCGGTCTCCAGGCCGGTTCCGTTCGCCGGACCGGCGGGGGCGGTCCGCGTCACTCCTCCGCGGGGGCGGGCGGCACCACCGCGATGGGGCTCGCCGCGTGCAGCAGGACGGCGTGGGTGACGGAGCCCAGCAGGTGGCCGGGCTTGAGGAGACGGCGGCGGTGGCGGCCCACGACCAGGAGGTCGGCGTCCTTGGAGGCCGCGACGAGGTGCCCCGCCGCGTCGCCGGGCGGCACGTACGCCTCGGCCGCGACATCGGGATGCCGTTCGCGGTGCGGGGCGAGGAAGCCCTCCGCGAGGGTGCGCGTCTCGCTCTCCACCGCCCCCTGTTCGACCACCGGCGGGAGGATCTCGCCGGGCGCCCCCCAGATCTGGATCGGCCATGTGTAGGCGGCGACCAGCTGGAGCCGGGCCGAGCGCAGCGCCGCCTCGGCGAAGGCGAAGGCGAGGGTGGCGTCGTCGGGGGCGTCCACGTTCAGGCCGGCGACCACGCGGGGCCCGGGTCCGGCGGGCGGCGCGTCGTCGACCTGGCGGTCGGGCCGCGGCACCACGACGACCGGGCAGGCCGCGTCCCGGGCGGCGGCCAGCCCGTTGGAGCCGAGCAGCAGACTGGCGAAGCCGCCGCGGCCCCGGGAGCCGAGCACCAGGAGCTGGGCGGCCGAGCCCAGTTCGGGCAGTGTGGCGCCGGTGGCGCCGTCGACGGCGACGTACTCCGTCTCCGGCAGGTCGGCGCGCCCGGCCAGGAGTTCCCGGACCTGGCTCAGAACGGGGTCCTCCGCCGTCGGCGGGGCGGCCACCGGGACGGCGGCCGGCATCCAGGCGGCGAACTCCCGCACATGGACCACCTTCAGCAGTGCCGCTCGCCTGCGGGCCGCGTCGAGGGCCCACTCCAGGGCGCGCATGCTGTCGTCCGAGCCGTCGACCGCCGCGATGACCGGCAGGGCGCTCATGGTTCCTCACCTCCGGAATACGACCTTCCCGTTCCTGGGGTCAGCCTGGCTCAGGCATCGGCCCCAGGACGGCGTACCAGGTCGCGTGTCCGGAAAAACGGGTGCGACACGCCCGGATCGGCCCGCGGTTCAGGTGAGGTCGAACTCCCCTTCCCGAGCGCCGGAGACGAACGCGCCCCACTCCGCCGGTGTGAAGATCAGGGAAGGGCTCTCCGGGCGGCCGCTGTTGCGCATGGCGATGAATCCCTCGACAAAAGCGATCTGAACATCCCCTCGGCCTCGGCTGCTGGACTGCCACTCGGCGTTGCTGAGGTCCAGCTCCGGCTTGTCCCAGCCCGCGAGCGGCTGCATCTGGATGGTGCTCTCGGCCACGTCCGTGCTCCTCCCGGTTCGTCGTCCGCGGGCCAGCCTAGCGACCGGTTCCCACGGCCGACAGGCCACGTGAGAGGGACCTTCGGGGCACCTGTCCCCCGATGCCCGGGGGCCCCTTCTCAGGCGTCCGGGGGTTGCGCCCCCACCAGCCACATGGAGAAGAACTGGGATCCGCCCCCGTAGGCGTGCCCGAGCACTCTGCGGGCCCGGTCGACCTGGTGTTCCCCGGCCTGGCCGCGTACCTGGAGGGCCGCCTCGGCGAAGCGGATCATGCCGGAGGCGCCGATGGGGTTGGCGGACAGCACCCCGCCCGACATGTTCACCGGAAGGTCGCCGTCCAGTTCGGTCACGCCCGCCTCGGTGAGCTTCCAGCCGCCGCCCTCCTCGGCGAAGCCGAGGTTCTCCAGCCACATGGGCTCGTACCAGGAGAACGGTACGTACATCTCGACGGCGTCGATGTCGCGGCGCGGGTCGGCGATGCCGGCCTGCCGGTACACGTCGGCGGCGCAGTCCCGGCCGGCCCGTGGGGAGACGAAGTCCTTGCCGGCGAAGAGGGTGGGCTCGCTGCGCATGGCGCCGCCGAGCATCCAGGCGGGCGGCCGGGGTGCGCGGGCCGCGCCGGCCCGGTCGGTGAGGACCATCGCGCAGGCGCCGTCGGAGGACGGGCAGGTCTCCGAGTAGCGGACGGGGTCCCACAGCATCGGCGAGGCCTGGACCTTCGCCAGCGTGATGTCGTGCTCGTGGAGATGGGCGTACGGGTTCTTCAGCGCGTTGCGCCGGTCCTTGTAGGCGACCAGGGAGCCGACCGTGTCGGGGGCTCCGCTGCGGCGCATGTACGCCCGTACGTGCGGTGCGAAGAACCCGCCCGCCCCGGCCAGCAGGGGCTGCTGGAACGGGATCGGCAGGGACAGGCCCCACATGGCGTTCGACTCGGACTGCTTCTCGAAGGCCAGGGTGAGCACGGTGCCGTGCACGCGGGCCGCGACCAGGTTCGCGGCGACCAGCGCCGTGGACCCGCCGACCGAGCCCGCTGTGTGCACCCGCAGCATCGGCTTGCCGACCGCGCCGAGCGCGTCGGCGAGGTACAGCTCGGGCATCATCACGCCCTCGAAGAAGTCGGGCGCCTTGCCGATGACGACGGCGTCGATGTCGGCCCAGGTCAGCTCCGCGTCGGCGAGCGCGCGCAGGGCGGCCTCGCGGACCAGTCCGGCGATCGACACGTCCCGGCGGGCCGCCACGTGCTTGGTCTGGCCGATCCCGACGACGGCCACGGGCTCCTTGCTCATCGCGGATCCCCTTCGAGTACGGCGACCAGGTTCTGTTGCAGACAGGGGCCGGAGGTGGCGTGGGCGAGCGCCCGGTCGGACTCCCCCCGGTGGACGGCGGCGGCGGCCTCGCCGATGCGGATCAGTCCGGCGGCCATCATCGGGTTGGCGGCGAGCGCCCCGCCGGAGGGGTTGACGCGTACCCGGTCGTCGAGCCGCAGTGCCTTGCGCAGCACCACCTCCTGCGAGGTGAACGGGGCGTGCAGCTCCGCGGTGTCGACGGGGGCTTCGAAGGCCCCGGCGTGTTCGGCGGCGAGCCGGGCGGAGGGCGAGTCGGTCAGGTCGCGCACGCCCAGGCCGTGTGCCTCGATGCGGTGGTCAATGCCGCGGATCCAGGCGGGCCGCGCGCACAGCTGCCGGGCCCGCTCCCCCGCGGCGAGGATCACGGCGGCGGCGCCGTCCCCGACGGGCGGGCAGTCCCCGGTGCGCAGCGGACGTACGGTGTGCCCGCCGTGCGGCACCGGGCCGCGCAGCTGGGCGTGCGGGTTGGCGCCGGCGGAGGTCCTGCTGCGGGCGGCGACGGCGGCGAGCGCGGACTCGTCGGTGTCACCGGCGTCGATGAGTGCCTGTGCCTGGAGCGCGGCCAGGGCCACGGAGTCCGGCCACAGCGGCGCGACGTAGTACGGGTCGAGCTGCCGGGTCAGCACATCGCGCAGCGAGCCGGGCGAGGACTTGCCGTACGAGTAGACCAGTGCGGTGTCGGCGTCCCCGGTGAGCAGTTTGGTCCATGCCTCGTACAGGGCCCACGCGCCGTCCGTCTCGACGTGCGACTCGGAGATCGGCGGCCAGGCGCCGACGCCGTCGAGGGCGAGGGTGAAGGAGAAGGCGCGGCCGGCCAGGTAGTCGCAGGAGCCGGAGCAGGTGAAGTCGATGTCGGCGGTCTTCAGGCCGGTCCGGTCCAGCACCTCGTGCAGGACGGGCATGAGCATCTCCACCTCGGAGAGCTCGTCGGTGGTACGCCGGTGATCGGTCTGGGCGAAGGCGACGACGGCGATCTCGCGGCCCCCGGGGGCTTGTGCGCGCGTCACAGCAGCTCCTTGTAGGTGTCGTAGTCCGCGTCGGGTTCGCCGGTGGGCCGGTAGTGGTCGGGGAAGCGGGCGTCGGGCGTCCACACCGGTTCGACCCGCAGACCCATGCGCACCTGGTCGTAGGGGATGCCGCCGACCCGGCCGTGCAGCGCGAGGTCGGCGCCGTCGAGGGCGATGTGGGCGTAGACGTAGGGCACTTCGATGTCGAGGTTCTTGGCCTTGATGTTGACGATGCAGAAGGTGGTGACGGTGCCGCGCGGGCCCACCTCCACCCGCTCGACGGTGGCGACGCCGCAGGTGGGGCAGGCGCCCCGGGGCGGGACGTACACCTTCCGGCAGGACGGGCAGCGCTCGCCGACGGTCCGCCGCCCGCCGAGCGCGTCGAGGTAGGCGGCCTGGGCGCGGCCGGGCGTGTAGGTGTAGTCGAGGCGGGCCGGGGCGACGATGCCGGTGACCGCGTCCTCGAACTCCCCGCCGTGCGGCACCGGTTGCGTGCCCGCCTCCTCGGCTGGTCCGTCGTACGGCTCGAAGCAGGCGATGTCGGTGATGGCGCCGGTGCGTTCGGCGGCCCAGCGGACCCGGACCCGCATGCCGGTGCGCACGGCGTCCGGGCCGGGGGCGTCCAGGGCGTGCAGCAGGGCGGTGTCGGCGCCGTCCGGGCGGACCAGGACCCAGGCGAAGGGGGTGGCGAGGGGCTGGCCGCGGCGGGGTTCGTGGTTCCAGGCCCAGGTGGTGACCGTGCCGGTGGCGCCGACCTCGACGAGGTCACGTATCTCGTCGGCGGTGACGGGGTCGTACTCGACGGGCGGCACGAGGACGCGGCCGTCGGCCGTGCGCACCCCGAGGACCACGCGTTCGCGCAGTCCGGTCAGGAAGGCGCTCTGCACCGGACCGAGGGAGCGGGTGAAGGGGAACTCGACGGCGAGCGGGGCTTTGAGGACTTCGGGCATGGCGGCTCTCTCTCCTCGGCGGGGCCGGGCGCGCGGGTCGGACGCGGCGCAGGTCGGCTGCGCGGGTCAGGCGTGCAGGTCGCGCAGATCGGCTGCGTGGGTCAGGCGTGCAGGTCGCGCAGGTCGGACGCGCTGGTCAGGCGCGCTTGTAGACGGGCGGTCGTTTCTCCGCGAAGGCGCGGGCGCCTTCCCTGGCGTCGGCGGTGTCGAACACCGGCCAGCCGCGCTTGAGTTCGGCCGCGAGCCCGTCGCTCTCGGTCATCTCGGCGGTCTCGTACACCGAGGCCTTGACGGCCTCCACGGCGAGCGGGCCGCAGGAGTTGACCAGTTCGGCGATCTCCAGCGCCTTCGCCAGGGCGGTGCCGTCGGGGACGACGTGTCCGATCAGGCCGATGGCGGCCGCCTCCGGGGCGGTGTAGGGGCGGCCGGTGAGCAGCATCTCCAGGGCGTGGGTACGCGGGATCTGCCGTTGCAGCCGGACCGTGGAGCCGCCGATCGGGAACAGGCCCCGCCTGACCTCGAAGAGCCCGAAGGTCGCGGACTCGCCGGCCACCCGGATGTCGGTGCCCTGGAGGATCTCCGTGCCGCCCGCGACGCAGTACCCCTCGACGGCCGCGATCACCGGCTTGCGCGGGCGGTGGTGGCGCAGCATCGCCTTCCAGTGCAGGTCGGGGTCGGCGGTGAGCCGGTCGCGGTGGCGCTCACCGTCCATCCCCTGCCCGGCCAGGGCCTTGAGGTCCATCCCGGCGCAGAAGGAGCCGCCCGCACCGGTGAGCACCACCGAGCGGACGGTGTCGTCCTCGTCGGCCTCGACCCAGCCGTCGTACAGGCCGACGAGCATCCCCAGCGAGAGCGCGTTCCTGGCGTCCGGCCGGTTGAGCGTGAGCACGAGTGTGGCACCCTCGCGCCGCACGGTGAGGTGTTCCGTCCCACCCATCGCCCATCTCCCCTCTCGAGAACGAGAACAGGTTGCAGGAGCGGAGGAGGCACTTCAAGGGTTTTCTGACAGGTAGTCAGATTTCTTGACGCGAACCCTTCCCTGTTGCCCCGCCCTTTGCTCTGATGACCGGCGAACCGTCGGATGCCAGACACCCCCGGGGTCAGGAGGAACGGTGGAGTACAACCTTGCCGACCTGTTCGAGTCGGTCGTCGACGTGGTGCCGGACCGCGAGGCACTGGTCTACATCGACCACCCCGGCACGGGCACGGAACGCCGGCTGACCTATGCGGAGCTGGACGCTGCGGCCAACCGGGTCGCCCACCACCTCGACGGCGCCGGGATCCGCCCCGGCGAGCACCTCGGACTGCACCTCTACAACGGCGTCGAGTACCTCCAGACGGTCCTCGGGTGTCTCAAGGCACGGATCGTGCCGGTGAACGTCAACTACCGGTACGTGGAGGAGGAACTGACCTACCTCTACCGGGACGCCGACCTGGTGGCACTGGTCTTCGACGCGGAGTTCACCGACCGGGTGGCGGCCGCGCTGCCCCGGGCGCCGGGGCTGCGGCACCTGCTGCGGGTCGGGTCACCGGCGGACGGAGCGCCCGCCACGGACCCGGCGGCCGTGCCGTTCGGCGAGGCGGAGGCCGCGGGCGACCCCGGCCGCGGGTTCTCGGCCCGGTCGGGCGACGACCAGTTCATCATCTACACCGGCGGCACCACGGGCCTGCCCAAGGGCGTGATGTGGCGCCAGGAGGATCTGTTCTTCGCCGGGCTCGGCGGCGGGGCGCCGACCGGCGAGCCGGTGCGCGCACCGCACGAGCTCGCGGAGCGCGTGGCCGCGGGCGGCGCGGGCATCACGTTCTTCCCCACCCCGCCGCTCATGCACGGCACCTCCACCCTGACCGCGTTCATCGGCTTCAACTTCGGCCAACGCATCGTGCTGCACCGCAAGTTCGTGCCCGAGGAGGTGCTGCGGACCGTCGAGCGGGAACGGGTCACCAGCATGTCGCTGGTCGGCGACGCGATGCTGCGCCCGCTCATCGACGCGCTCGCCGGGCCCATGAAGGGCACCGACTGCTCGGCGCTGTTCAGCGTCTCCTCGTCGGGCGCGATCATGTCGGACACCGTGCGCAGACAGTTCACCGAACTGGTCCCGAACGCCATGCTGCTGAACAACTTCGGCTCCTCCGAGTCCGGCTTCAACGGCACGGCGACAGCGGACTCGGGACCCGAGCGCGGCTTCCGCATCCGCGTCAACTCCCGTACCCAGGTGGTGGATCCGGCGACGTACGAGCCGATCGCCGCCGGTGGGACCGGCCGGGTCGCGCAGTGCGGGCACGTGCCGCTCGGCTACTACAACGACCCGCGGAAAACCGCCGAGACCTTCTTCGAGAAGGACGGCGAACGGTGGGTGCTGCTGGGCGACATGGCGACCGTCGACGAGGAGGGCGTGGTCACCGTGCTCGGCCGCGGCTCGCAGTGCATCAACACCGGTGGCGAGAAGGTGTACCCGGAGGAGGTCGAGCAGGCGCTGAAGTCCCACCCGGACGTGTACGACGCCCTGGTGGCCGGGGTGCCGGACGTGCGCTGGGGCAGCCATGTGGCGGCCGTGGTGCAGTTGCGCGCGGGCGCGCGGCGGCCGTCCCTGGAGGACATCCAGACCCACTGCCGCGCCCACCTCGCCGGATACAAGATCCCGCGCCAGCTGGTGATCACCGACACCGTCCGTCGCTCCCCGAGCGGCAAGGCGGACTACCGCTGGGCACGCGAGGTGGCGGTGGCCGAGGACCGGTGATGGGACGAGGGCGGTCGGTCAGGTGCTGCCGGGCCAGGGGAACCCGAGTTCTTCGGCACGCTCACGGCTGCCACCGCACACCTGGGCGTAGGACTTCGGGTCGTCCTCGGCCAGTCGCCGCAGCGCGGCGGCGGCCTGTGCTTCGGGCGGGGTGCCGTCGTCCGGGATGACCCAGCGGAACTGAAGGGGACTGTCGGCTCGTTCCGGTCGGCCGGAGGCCGTCCCCGGCACGTGCCAGAAGGTGACCACGGCGGTGTCGGGGTCGTCGAAGCCGCTGCTGATCCAACCACGGCTCGCATCCCATCGGCCCAGCAGGTCCGGTTCCCCGATCAGCCCCGTCTTGATCAGACGGGCGACGGTGAGAGCCCGCCAGGACCAGGCGTCGTCGGTCTCCGCCCTGGCGATCTCCGCGTCGTAGGCGGAGGCGTCGAACCGGTGGGCGGGCGGTTCGGCCCCGGGCCCGCGGGAGCCCGTCATGGTCTGCCGCCAGTTCTCCCAGACGACTTGGTCCGCTTCTCGCCGGATGGTGACGTAGAGGGCACCGCAGCATCCCTCCGTGCAGTCGGCCTCCGCGAGTTGCACCTCCCGAGGCTCCTCCCCCGCCCGCAGCCGGCCTTCGTCCAGCAGATGCTCGGGGCCGTGGGCGCGACCACGGCCGAAGACGGCCGGGACCACCGGACGGCCGTCGATGAGCACACGTGTCTCGACGGGTTCTCGGTCCGCGGGGTCACCGGTCACCACCTCGATGCGGAACCCGTCGGGCGTGGCCGGTCGCCTGAACGGCCGTCGTCCGGTGCGGCGGATCCAGTCGGCTCGCCGCCGCTGCGCCGCCTCGCCGCCGGTGGCACCCGCCGATGTCCACCGGGGCTCGGCCGACAGCCGTCCGAGCGATTCCCGCAGTGCCGCGCGCCGCCCGGGCGGCCAGTCCAGCAGCACGCCGGTGCCGCTGCTCAGGTCCAGGGCGAGCGACAGCAGCATGGCCGCGTTGTCGAGCGTGGGCGGCAGCAGACCGGCTCGGCCGGCGACGCTGTCGTACACGCGGAGCGCGTCGCGGTAGGCGAGGAGGTCGGTCGGGTCGTCGCGCGAGCACCCCATCCGCACGAGCAGCCGGCCCGCGCGGGCGAGCAGGCGGGTGTCGGCGGGGTGGTCGTCGAGCAGACCGGGCAGCCGGGACGCCTCCGCGATCCGGCGGGCGACCGTGCCGTCGGCGAAGAGCGGTGCGTCGGGCAGCGCGATCAGCTCCGTTCGTACGGCCTGCCGGTCGTCCGTCCACAGGGCGCGGACGAGGGGCTGCAGTTCGTCGCGACGGACGCCGACCGCGAGCCACAGGACGGCGGCGGACCGGCGATCGAGGATGTCGAGCGCGTGGACCGCTGGGCCGGTGAGATCACGCAACAGGCCGAGAACGGAGAGATACGGGACGTCCTCGGGCTCGCCGACGCGGCGCAGCAGGGCGATGCCGACGGTGACGGTGAGCACCGTGGTGCCGGTCCGCACCAGCCGCCGTCCCAGGGTGCGGGCCGCGTCCACCTGTTCGGCCGGCAGGGGCAGCCCGCCCACGGCGGCCTTGATCAGGTGCCGGTGGCGGTCCCGGATGCCGACCCGTTCGAAGCGGCTGTGCAGCGTGGCGGGTTCGTCCGGAAGCGGGCTGAGCGCTCCCCGGATGGCACGCAGCGCCTCCTGCCGGGAGAGCGGGTCCTCGTCCGTTGCGGTCCTCCGGGGCAGGGAGTAGCCGCGCCGGGGCGGGAACCCGTCGGCGGCCTCGCGCAGCAGACGCAGGACATGGTCGTGCAGAGCGGTCGGAGGAGTGAGCGCGCTGCGCTCTTCCCGGGCGCTCACCGGGTGGAGCGGTACTCGATTCCGTAGGTCATGGGCGAAGCCTGCCAGGCGGTCGGCACCCTGTCGAAGGATTTACCGAGGCCGTGGCAGGCTCTCCTCCGTCCTCGACCGGGGACCGGGCCCACCACGGCAGCATCACCACCCGCGTCGCCGCCGAAGCCCGATCCTCCTGCGGGCAGTTCGTGCGGCCTACGAGCGCAACCGATGAGACGATCCGCGCAGGACCTCGAAGGAAGCGACGACGAACCCGATGACTGCCGGACGCCCACTCACCTACGTACTCAGCGAGTTCGCGCGGCCTTTCCGACGCCGCGGTGACCGCAAGCCACGCCCGCTCGACCTCTTCCTCGCCGAGGGCACCGCCCCCGGAACAGCGCGGGCAGTGGTGGAAGAGGTGATCCGGGAGGTGGCACCCGACGCGGCTTCGACGGACATCGACCTCATTTCCGACCTTCCCTGGCCTTCGGACGCCCGGGCCGCCCTCACCGCCGTCACCGGTGCGACGGGGGCTCGGGAAGGGGAGACCGCCGTCTTCCTGGACCTGGCGGACGAGCGGCAGCGCGCATGGTTCATCACCCTCGTGCCGCACACCATCTCCGCGGAGATCTGGGGGCCGAGGGGATCAGGAGTCTCCTTCTCCGCGAGTGACACCGGATCGGTGATCGGCTGGCAGTTGCCCGCCGGCCGGTGGGAGCGGGTCCGCGCGCGGCTGCGGGAGCGGGGCGTGGACCCGGACACCGCGGCTCGTGAGCGCGCTCCCCGGCCGGCCGCCCCGCGGCTCATGGACGGTCGCTGAACCGGTCCCGCAGCTCGCGCTTGAGGATCTTTCCGCTGGCGTTGCGCGGCAGGGTCTCGACGAACAGCACGCGCTTGGGTGCCTTGAAGGGGGTGAGCTGCTCGCGGGCGTGGGCGATGAGTTCGGCCTCGGTGGCCTCGCCGCGCGGCACCACGATCGCGGTGACCGCCTCGATCCAGCGTTCGTCGGGCAGGCCGACGACGGCGACCTCGGCGACGGCGTCATGGGTGTAGAGGGCGTCCTCGACCTGGCGTGAGGCGACCAGGACGCCACCGGAGTTGATGACGTCCTTGACCCGGTCGACGACCGTGAAGAAGCCGTGGGCGTCGCGCACCGCGAGGTCGCCGGAGTGGAACCAGCCGTCGCGGAAGGCCTCGGCGGTCTCCTCGGGCTTGTCCCAGTAGCCCTCGCACAGCTGCGGGGAGCGGTAGACGATCTCACCGGGCGTGCCGTCGGGCACGTCCCTGCCGTCCTCGTCGACGACCCGGGCGTCCACGAAGAGGACCGTACGGCCGCAGGAGTCCATCCGGCCCTTGTGCTCGTCCGGGGCGAGGACGGTGGCCAGCGGGCCGATCTCGCTCTGGCCGAAGCAGTTGTAGAAGCCCAGCTTCGGCAGCCGCTCGCGCAGCCGCTCCAGGACCGGGACGGGCATGATCGACGCCCCGTAGTAGGCCTTGCGCAGTCCGCCGAGGTCGCGGGTGGCGAAGTCGGGGCGGCCCGCCAGTCCGATCCACACCGTCGGCGGCGCGAACAGGCTGTCCACGCGGCCGGCTTCGATCAGGTCGAACAGCGCGTCGCCGTCGGGTGCGTCGAGGATGACGTTCGTCGCGCCGACCGCCAGGTAGGGCAGCAGGAACACGTGCATCTGCGCCGAGTGGTAGAGCGGCAGGGAGTGCACCGGGCGGTCGCCCGCGCTCAGGTCGAGAGCGGTGATCGCGCTCAAGTACTCGTGGACCAGCGCCCGGTGGGTCATCATGGCGCCCTTGGGCAGCGCCGTCGTCCCCGAGGTGTAGAGCAGTTGCACGAGGTCCTCGCCGCGGGGCTCGGGGCCGTCGTACGGCACCGCCGTGGCCAGCCGGGCCAGCAGGGAGTCGTCGGTGTCGCGCAGCGCCAGCGTGCGCACGTCCGCGGGCAGGCGGTCGGCCAGGTCGGGATCTGTGAGGACCAGCGCGCTGCCCGACTGGCCGACGATGTACGCGAGATCGCCGCCGGTCAGGTTCTGGTTGACCGGTACGTGCACCAGGCCCGCGCGGGCGCAGGCCAGGAAGGCGATCAGGTAGGCGTCGGAGTTGTGGCCGTAGGCGCCGACCCGGTCGCCCGGGGCGAGGCCCTGGTCGAGCAGCACGCTCGCCGCGCGGGAGACGGCCGTGTCGAGTTCCTCGTAGGTCCAGGTGCGGTCGCGGTAGTCCACCGCGACGCGCGCCGGGGTGCGACGGGCGCTGCGCCGCACCACCCCGTCAACCGTGCTCCCGTGTCCAGGCGTCATGGGACCTGATCCTCGGTCCCGCGGAAGTGCGAGGTCAAGCGCCCGGCCCCGGCGGGGTCCCGGCCACGCGTCCCGGGACCCCGCCGGGGTCACATCTTCTTCGCGTGGCCCTCCCAGTACGGGTCGCGCAGCCGCCGCTTGTAGAGCTTGCCGTTGGGGTCGCGCGGCATCTCGGCGACGAAGTCGACGCTCTTCGGGCACTTGTAGCCGGCGAGCCGCCCGGCGCAGTGGTCGAGGAGCGCGGCCGCGAGGTCCGGGCCGGCCTCGTGGCCCGGGGCCGGTTCGACGACGGCCTTGACCTGCTCGCCCCAGTCGTCGTGCGGGATGCCGAAGGCGGCTGCGTCGGCGACGGCGGGGTGCGCGAGGAGGGCGGACTCGATCTCGGCCGGGTAGATGTTGACCCCGCCCGAGATGATCATGTCGATCTTGCGGTCGCGGAGGAACAGATAGCCGTCCTCGTCGAGGTAGCCGAGGTCGCCGACGGTGAAGAAGTCACCGATGCGGTTCTTGCGCGTCTTGGCCTGGTCCTTGTGGTAGGCGAAGCCTCCGGTGTTCATCTTCAGGTAGACGGTGCCGAGTTCGCCGGGCGGCAGCCGGTTGCCGTCGTCGTCGAAGACCGCGAGTTCGCTGATCGGCCAGGCCTTGCCGACCGTCCCGGGCTTCTTCAGCCAGTCCTCGGCGGTGGCGAAGGCGCCGCCGCCCTCGCTGGCCGCGTAGTACTCCTCCACCGCGTGCCCCCACCAGTCGATCATCGCGCGCTTGACGTGGTCGGGGCAGGGCGCGGCGCCGTGGATGGCGTGCCGCATGGCGGAGACGTCGTACGACCTCCTGACCTGCTCGGGCAGGGCGAGCAGCCGGTGGAACTGGGTCGGCACCATGTGGGTGTGGGTGCACCGGTGGGTGTCGATGAGGCGGAGCATCTCCTCGGGCGTCCACTTGTCCATCAGCACCAGCCGGTGGCCGATGTGCAGCGAGGCGCCCGCGAACTGCAGGACGGCCGTGTGGTACAGCGGCGAGCAGACGAGGTGGACGTTGTCGGCGTACGGCCGGATGCCGAAGATGCCGAGGAATCCGCCGAGGTAGGACTCCTCGGGGAGCTTGCCGGGCAGCGGGCGCCGGATCCCGCGGGGGCGTCCCGTGGTGCCCGAGGTGTAGTTCATGACCCAGCCGAGGGTGCGGTCCGCGGGCGCCGACTCCGGCTGTCCGTCGAGGAGTTCGGCGTACGGGCGGAAGCCCTCGACCGTGCCGACGGCGTACCGGCCCTCGGCCGGCAGCCCGGCCTCGTCGGCGGCCTGCCTGACGGGCCCTGCGAACCGTTCATGGGTGATGAGGACCTTGGCGCCGGAGTCGGCGACGATCCAGGCGATCTCGGGTGCGACGAAGTGGTGGTTGACCGGGACGAGGTAGAACCCGGCCTGGGAGGCGGCCAGGTAGGCGGCGAAGAACTCGGCGGAATTGGGCAGGACGACCGCGAAGGAGTCGCCGCGTTCGAGCCCGGCCGCACGCAGACCGTGCACGAGCCGGTTGGCGGCGGCGTGCAGGCGCCCGGCGGTCCACTGTTCGCCGTCGGGGGCGACGAGGACGGTACGGTCGGGGTCCGCGGTGGCCTGGGCCCAGAATCCGGTGGGGGGTGCGCTGGGTGTGCTCACGACCGGCCGCTCCTTCCGGCGATGCGGCTGACCCGGTCCACGGCCCGTTCGAAGCCGCGGGTGAGGTCGTCGAAGACGTCCTGGACTGCGCGTTCGCTGTTCATGCGGCCGACGATCTGGCCGACGGGTGTGCCGAGCAGCGGGTCGATCTCGTACTTCTGGATACGGGAGACGGCCTCGGCGACGAGCAGCCCCTGCAGGGGCATGGGGAGGGTGCCGGGCCCGTCCGGGGCGTCCCAGGCGTCGGTCCATTCGGTACGCAGCTGGCGGGCCGGCTTCCCGGTCAGGGCGCGGGAGCGGACGGTGTCGCCGGAGCCCGCGGCCAGCAGTTTGCGGGCCAGGGCGGGCGAGGTGAGGTCGGCCTCGGTCGTGGTGAGCCACAGGGATCCCAGCCACACCCCCTGGGCGCCGAGCGCGAACGCGGCGGCGGCCTGCTCGCCGCTGCCGATGCCGCCGGCGGCCAGCACGGGCAGCGGGGCGACGGCCTCGACGACCTCGGGGGTGAGCACCATGGTGGCGATCTCCCCGGTGTGGCCGCCGGCCTCGTACCCCTGCGCGACGACGATGTCGATGCCGGCCTCCTGGTGCTTGCGGGCGTGCCGGGCGCTGCCGGCGAGCGCGGCGACGAGCACGTCCCGGTCGTGGGCGCGGGCCACGACGTCCGCGGGCGGTGAGCCGAGGGCGTTGGCGAGCAGCCGGATCGGGTAGCCGAAGGCGACGTCGAGCTGGGTGCGGGCGACCTGTTCCATCCAGCCGGTGATCCGCCAGCCGGACGGCTCGCCCGGGGCCAGCTCGGGCACGCCGTACTTGGCGAGGGTGTCCGCGACGAACCGGCGGTGCCCCTCGGGGATCATCGCCTCGACGTCGGCCTCGGTCACGCCCTCGACCTTCTTGGCGGGCATGACGACGTCCAGGCCGTAGGGCCGCCCGCCGATGTGCGCCTCGATCCAGTCGAGATCGCGCTTGAGGTCGTCCGGGGCGGTGTACCGGACCGCGCCGAGCACCCCGAAGCCGCCGGCCCTGCTGATGGCCGCGGCGACGGCGGGGAACGGCGTGAAGCCGAAGACGGCGTGCTCGACTCCCAGTTTCCTGCTCAGCTCCGTCTGCATGGGCGCAGGATGCCGCAGCCGTCCTGCCGACGGAAGACCTTTTCTGATGCTCCGTCAGATTTCCTGTGGGGCCCCGCGGACGGCGGTGTGCAGATGGCCGTCGCGGGGGTGGGCGGGCGGGGCCGCGGGCAACAGGGCGGTGAAGACGAACCCGGCCTTCTGCGCGACGCGGCAGGACGCGGTGTTGTCCTCCTGGTGGACGAGTTCCAGCCGGGTCGGTCCGTCGGCGGCGAAGGCGGTGAAGGCCCAGTCGACCAGCGCGCCCAGGGCCCGGGGCGCCACGCCCCGGCCGCGGGCGTGCGCCGCGGTCCAGTACCCGACCTCGGCCGTGGGCGCCGCGGCGACGGGTCTCTTGAGGACGACGTGACCCGCCGGCCGCCCGCCCGCGCCGCCCTGCGGGGCCTCCAGGACGGCGAAGGCGAAGCGCTCCCCCGCCTCCCAGCCCCGTCGCTGCGTCCGTACCCAGGCCGTCGCGCTCTCCTCGTCGTGCACCGCCCCACTGGTCCAGCGGCGCAGCACCGCGTCCCGGTACGTCTCGACCAGGGCGGGCGCGTCGGCCGGGGTCCAGGGGCGCAGCAGGAGGGCGGGGGCGGTCGCGGTGCCGGCCGCTTCGAGTCGTACGGCTGCCATGTCCATCCGTCGACATTAGGGCCTGTCCGGCGAGGTGTCAGGAGCCGCTCAGTCGGCTCCCTCCTCCAGCACGGCCATCGCCGCGTTGTGCCCGGGTACCCCACTCACTCCGCCGCCGCGCACCGCGCCGGCCCCGCAGAGCAGCACGTTGGCGTGCCGGGTCGCCACGCCCCAGCGGCCGGTGCCCTCGTCGGCGTACGGCCAGGACAGGTCGCGGTGGAAGATGTTGCCCCCGGGCAGCCGCAGGTCGCGCTCCAGGTCCAGCGGGGTCTTCGCCTCCAGGCACGGGCGTCCGTCGGCGTCGACGGCGAGACAGTCGGCGAGCGGCTCGTCGAGGTGCGCGTCGAGCTGGGCCAGGGTCGACCTCAGCAGCTCCGCGCGTACGGCGTCGTTGTCCTGTTCGAACAGGTGGGCCGGGGTGTGCAGGCCGAACAGGGTGAGGGTCTGGTAGCCCTGCCGGACCAGGTCCGGGCCGAGGATCGTCGGGTCGGTGAGGGAGTGGCAGTAGATCTCGGAGGGCGGGGCGGTGGGCAGTTCGCCCGCGGCGGCCTGGGCGTGCGCGGTGGCCAGTTGCTCGTAGCCCTCGGCGATGTGGAAGGTGCCGGCGAACGCCTCGCGGGGGTCGACGGACCTGTCCCGCAGCCTCGGCAGCCGCTTGAGCAGCATGTTCACCTTCAGCTGCGCGCCCTCGGCGGGGTCCGGCGGGGTGTCGCCGGTCAGCTCCGCGAGAGCCTGCGGGGAGGCGTTGACCAGGACGTAGCGGGCCTCGGCGACCCCCTCGCCGTCCGCCGTGCGGTAGGTGACCTCGGCCGTCCGCCCGTCCGTGGTGATCCGCAGCGCCTCGTGCCCGGTCGCGAGGACGGCACCGGCCTGGCGGGCGGCCGCGGCCAGCGCGTCGGTCAGGGCGCCCATGCCGCCGACGGGTACGTCCCAGGCTCCGGTGCCGCCGCCGATCACGTGGTAGAGGAAGCAGCGGTTCTGCTTCAGCGAGGGGTCGTGGGCGTCGGCGAAGGTGCCGATGAGCGCGTCGGTCAGGACGATGCCGCGGACCAGGTCGTCGGCGAAGTGCTTCTCGACGGCGACCCCGATGGGCTCCTCGAACAGCATCCGCCAGGCGTCCTCGTCGTCGACCCGGCGGCGCAGTTCCTCGCGGGTGGGCAGCGGGCCGGTCAGGGTCGGGAAGACCCGCTCGGCGACGCGGCCCGTCATGGCGTAGAAGCGCTGCCAGGCCTCGTACTCGCGCGGGCCGCCGGTCAGCCGGGCGAAGGCCTCGCGGTTGCGCCGTTCGCCGCCGCCGACGAGCAGCCCGGTGTGCCGTCCGTCGCGTTCGACGGGGGTGTACGAGGAGATGGTCCGCCCGCGCACCCGGAAGTCCAGGCCCAGATCCCGCACGATCTTCTTCGGCAACAGGCTGACCAGGTAGGAGTAGCGCGAGAGCCGAGCGTCGACGCCGGTGAACGGGCGGGTGGAGACGGCCGCGCCGCCGGTGCGCTCCAGTCGCTCCAGCACCAGTACGGACCGGCCGGCCCGGGCCAGATAGGCCGCGGCGACCAGGCCGTTGTGTCCTCCGCCGACGATCACCGCGTCGTAACCGCGTCGTCCGCCGTGTTGTCCGCCGTGCTGTCCGTTGTGTCGTCCGCCGTGTCGTCCGCTGTGTTGTCCCTCGAGAGCAGCCATGATCCCAGGTAACACGAGGTGATCCGGGTCGGCCAGAGGGCGGACGCCGGGGTCAGCGGCCCTGCGCCGCCTGTTGCTGACGCAGCACCGCGACCCTCCTGTACAACTCGACCGCCTCCGCGGAGCGTCCGAGCTGCTCCAGGCAGTGGGCCTCGTCGTTGCGGCTGGCGAGGGTGTCGGCGTGGTCCGCGCCGAGGACGCGCTCGCGGGCCGACGCCACCTGCCGGTACTCGGCCAGCGCGTCCGGCCAGCGGCCGAGCCAGCCCAGACCCACGGCGACCTCGCGCCGGCTGACCAGGGTGTCGGGGTGGTCCGGGCCCAGCGCGCGCTCACGGATCGCGCACACGTCCCGGGCCTCGGCGAGGGCCTCCTCCCAGCGGCCGAGGCGGCCCAGGTTGACGCCCAGGCCGTGGCGGGCGCGCAGGGTCTCGACATGCGCGGGGCCGTGCACCCGGGTGCGGTCCGCGGCGAGGTCGCGGTAGAGGACGAGCGCCTCCGCGCTGCGGCCCAGCCGGCCGAGGCTGATGCCGATCTCGTGCCGGGCGGCAAGGGTGTCGGCGTGGTCGGGGCCGAGGGTCCGGGCGCGGGCCTCGGCGATCTCGCGGTACAGCTGGAGCGCCTCCGGCCAGCGGCCGAGCTGGCCGAGCGCGTAGGCGACCTCGTAACGGGTCACCAGGGTGTCCGGGTGGTCGGGGCCGAGCACCCGGGCGCGGGCGGCGGCGACCTCGTGGGCCATGCGGTACGAGTCCTGCGGACGGCCGAGCCGGCTGAGGTTGAAGGCGAGGTTGTGACGGCAGCGCAGGGTGTCGGGGTGGTCCGGGCCCATGGTCTGCTCGCGGGCGGCGAGCACCGCGCGGTAGACCTGGTGCGCGTCGAAGTGACGGCCCAGCTGTCCGAGGACGTAGGCCATCTCCTGGCGCACGGCGAGCGAGTCGGGATGGTCGGCGCCCAGCGCCCGGGTGCGGGCCGCGGCGACCTGCTTGTACACGCGCAGCGCGTCGCCGGCGCGGCCGGTGCGGCTGAGGGTGAAGGCGAGCTCGTAGCGGCTGGCGAGGGTGTCGGGGTGGTCGGGGCCGAGGAGGCGTTCGCGTTCGTCGGCGACCGCGCGGTGCACCTCGCCGGCCTCGCTCCAGCGGCCGAGGCGGCCCAGCCCGAGCCCCGTGCTGTGCCGCCCGGCGAGGGCGGTGAGGGTCTCGCGGCCCGCGGCGGGCACCGCGTCGGGCCGGGGCGGCAGCGCGGGCCGGCCGGTGACCGGGCGCGCGATCCACTCGCCGGTGAGCGCGGCCCCGGCGTCGGGGAGTGCCGGACGCAGCCCGGCCGCGGTCGCCTTGTGGCCGGTGGTCATGCCCCGGGTCCAGGACGGCAGGCGCGGTTCGCGGGCGGCCGGCTCGGGGATGCGCAGCTGCGGACGGGGACTCACCACGGTCGGCACGTACACCGCCGGGGTGCGGCCCGCGACGATCCGGCGGCCCACTTCGAGGGCGTCACCGGGGCGTTGTCCGGGTTCCTTGGCGAGCAGGTCGAGGATGATCCGCTCCAGGTACCCGGGCAGTTCGGCGCGGTGCTCGCGCGGCGGGCGGGGCGGGGTGTCGCGGTGGCCGATGAGGACCGCCCAGGCGTCGTCGAGGTCGAACGGCGGCGCCCCGGTGGCGATCTCGTACAGCACGCAGCCGAACGAGTACAGGTCGCTGCGCTGGTCGACCTCGCTGCCGGCGATCTGCTCGGGCGACATGTAGTGCGGGGTGCCCATGGCGATGCCGGTGCCGGTCAGCCGGGACGTGAAGCCGATGTCGTGGCCCAGCCGCGCGATGCCGAAGTCGCATATCTTCACGGTGCCGTCGGTCAGCCGGACGATGTTGGCGGGCTTCAGGTCGCGGTGCACGATGCCCTGGCGGTGGGTGTAGGCGAGCGCGGCCGCGACCTGGTCGGCGATCTCGACGACGTCCGCGACGGGCAGCGGCCGGTGCCCGTCGTCCTCCAGCAGCCGGCCCAGGTCGCGGCCGTCCAGGAGCTCCATGACGAGGAAGAGGACACCGTCCCACTCACCGAAGTCGTGGACGACGGTCACCCCGCGGTGCTGGAGGCCCGCGGCCACCCGGGCCTCGCGCCGGAACCGCTCGCGCAGCACCCGGGTGAAACTCGCGTCGTGCGCCGGACCGCGCGGCTTGAGCCACTTCACGGCGACGTGCCGGTCGAGCGACTCGTCCCGCGCACGCCACACCTCGCCCATGCCGCCGCGCCCGATCATGTCGAGCAATCGGTACCGGCCCTGGATCAGCCTGGTCTCCGCCATCGCGTACGGTCGCCCCCGTTCGCCCCGCCCTCCCCTGGCTCGTCCAGTATGGCGGCCTATCGTCCGACTTTGTACGGTGCCGGGCGGGCACCGGGACCTAGGCGGGCCATGGCCCGCAGGACGTGTTTGGGCGGGAGTTGCCAGCGCAGACGTGCGGGAACACAGCGCAGGAGGGTGCCGGTGGCACGCAACCGGCGGGTGACGGTGGCGGGTAGCGGGGCCGGTCTGCCGTACAGCGCGTGGGCGTACGGCGGCAGGGAGGCGTACGCCAGCTCCGCCACGCGCCGCCACAGCACCTCGCGCGCCGGGACGAGGAGGGGGTGCGTCGGCGGGCGCAGCAGGAAGTCGTCCACGGTGTGCGCCTCGGGTCCGGCGGCCAGTTCGGGACGCACCCGCGCGAAGTAGGCGGCCAGTTCGGCCCGGTCGCCGGGTACGGCGTCGGGTTCCAGGCCCACCAGGCGGGCGCCGACGCGATGTTCGCCGATGTAGCGGTCGGCCTGGGCGTCGGTGAGCGGGAAGCCGGAGCGGCGCAGGACGTGCAGATAGGAGTCGATCTCGGCGCAGTGGATCCACAGCAGCAGCGCGGGCTCGTCGACCCCGTACCGTTCACCGGTCTCCGGGTCCGTCGCCGTCAGCCTGGCGTGGATCTTCCGGACCCGGGCGCCGGCCTTCTCGGCGGCCTCGGTGGTGCCGTACGTCGTGGTGCCGACGAAGTCGGCGGTACGCATCAGCCGGCCCCAGGCGTCCTGCCGGCCACTCTCTTCACGATCAAACACAGAGGAGTTCTGCATGACCCCGCGCACCGCGCGCGGATGCAGCGCCTGGAGGTAGAGGGCGCGGACGCCGGCCACCCACATCATGGGGTCGCCGTGCATCTGCCAGGTCACGGACGCGGGGCCGAAGAGCCCGGGGTCGGGTGTGCTTCGGGACGCCATGCCCGCAGTGTGACCCCCGGGACCGCCGGACACCAGCCCGTCACCCGGCCCGACCCCGTCCCTCCCCCGTGTGACCGGGCTTGCCAAGGGTTGACCCGTAACTGCTGGTCACAGGTGAGACGATCTCGGCGCTCCTTCACCGTAGGTGCCGCGTAGGGGCGCCGCGGAACACTTTCAGGCTGTCCGCGGCCTCACCACGCACCGGTCCGGAGGCGGTCTTTACGGCCGGCGCGTCCTGCTCGGCGGCGGTGGCCGCGTCGGAGACGGGGGCGAGCGGGGGCAGGGGCGCCAGGCCGACGAGCGGATCGCGACGATCCTGGACGCCACCAACCGCTGCGTCGCGCCCTTCGGATATGTACTGGTTCCTTCACAATGGTTCTCCTGTGTGCGTGACAGGGCAGAAAATCCCTGTGCAATCCGGGGCCGCACGAGCTGCGGATTGGTCGCATCCGAAACGGCGGGCAGGCGGCCTCAGTGCTGCACTTCGAGTCCGGGGCGGTGACGGCGCATCGCGTCCAGGACCGCCTCGGGCGGCACCGGCAGGGTGCTCGTGGGCAGGCCGGCCGGTCTCATCCGACGCACCGCGACGAGGATCGGACCATGCACGGCAGCACCGGGATCCGCCAGATAGAACCCGCCGATGCGGCCCCGATCGCCGCGCACCGGGCACGGGACTTCGAGGCCATCCGGCCCTGGGAACCGGCTCAGCCGGCCGCCTTCTTCACCCCGGAGGGCCGCAAACCCGTCCGCACGTCAGGTCGAGTTGCTGGAAGCCGCCTACGAGTACACGCTCACCCACGGCCTTACCGATCTGTCCCTGCGCCCGCTGGCCGAAGCCATCGGCTCCAGCACCCGGGTCCTCATGTTCCTGTTCGGCAACAAGGACGGTCTCGTGCGGGCACTGCTGCAACGGGCCCGCGCCGACGAGCTGGCACTTCTGACCCGCCTCCGCCGCGCCGAACGTCCCATCGGACTGCTCCCGGCAGCCGAGCAGGTATGGACGTGGCTCGCCGCCGAAGAGCACCGCCCACTCCTGCGCCTGTGGACCGAGGTCTACGCCCGTTCCCTCGTCGAGCCCGACGGCCCCTGGGCCGGGTTCGCCGCGTCCACCGTGGACGACTGGCTCGACGTCCTGGCCACCTGCCAGCCGCAGTCGGAACGAGAAGGCGAAGACGGCGCCGTCCGCCGCACTCTGACACTCGCGGTCCTGCGTGGAGCACTGCTAGACCTTCTCGCCACCGAGGACGAACGAAGAGTGACTGCTGCAGTCCGCCGGCAGCTGACTCTGCTGGGCGAAGGGCGCGGCGACACGTGACCGCGATCTGAATGGCCCCGACTGACCGCTGTGACCAGGCTCGATCATTGGCACTGGACAACGTCTGCGACCTGCACTGATGCCATGCAGCTCTGGCAACCGGGAACACGAAATCAGCAAGATGGTTGGCACTTTGGTACACCGCAGGTCGCGAGGCGTGTCACCACAGCTGAACCTCGAGGTCACGTCCGCAACGGTGAGTCAGCGGCAAGCCGTCCGCGCGAGACCGCTGGATCTTCGCTGACTGGTTCGCCTCGCACCGATCACTCCGAAAGCCGTGGTCACCCGGCGGCGGCGCCGTCGTCCTCGACCGGATAGGGCACGAACGTGCTGCTGTTCTGGTCGATGAGCAACGCACGCCCCAGCGGTGGTGTGGCCCGCTGGGAGCAGTCGAGGCGTTCGCAGACCCGGCAGCCCATGCCGATGGGGGTGGCGGCGGAGGCGTTGGCGAGGTCGAGGCCGTCGGAGTAGACGAGCCGGTGGGCGTGCCGGATCTCGCAGCCGAGGCCGATGGCGTAGGTCCTGCCCGGTTCCCCCCAGCCGCCTCGGTGACGGGTGACGGCTCGCGCGGTCCACAGGTAGCGCTGCCCGTCGGGCATTTCGGCGATCTGGACGTGGATGCGTCCGGGGGTGGCGAACGCCTCGTAGACGTTCCACAGCGGGCAGGTTCCGCCGGCCCGGGAGAAGTGGAACCCGGTGGCGGACTGGCGTTTGGACAGATTGCCGGCCCGGTCGACGCGCACGAAGGAGAAGGGCACGCCGCGCAGTCGCGGCCGCTGAAGGGTGCTCAGCCGATGACAGACCGTCTCGTAGCCGAGACCGAAGTGGTCGGTGAGGCGCTCGATGTCGTAGCGCGCTTCCTCGGCGGCCGTGTGAAAGGCGGAGTACGGCAGGATCAGCGCGGCGGCGAAGTAGTTGGCGATTCCGATACGAGCGAGCGCCTGGGCCGGTGACTCGTGGGAGAAGTCCTCGGCGGCCAACCGGTCGAGATCCTCCCCGTGTTCCAGAAGGGCAAGCTGCGTCGCCATCCGGAACGCACGCTGCCCAGGCCGCAGGCGGGAGGAGAGGTGCAGGGTGCGACTCCTCTCGTCGTAGCGGTGCAGCCGTGTGCCGGGCTCGGCCGCCAGACGCACACCGTGAGCCTCAGCAAGTCTCGCGGTGAGGGCGCCGATCACCTCGCCCGGCCGGACACCGATCTCGACTGCCAGTCGCTCGGCCGCGAGGTCGATGTCGTGGAGGTAGTTCTGGCGGCGGTAGAAGAAGTCGCGGATCTCCTCGTGCGGCGAGGAGACGGCTGTCGCGCCCTGGCCCCGGCCGTCCGCCGCACCGGCCAGGCGCTCGGACAGTTGCTGGTTGCGCCGGCCGAGGTCGAGGAGCACCTTGGCGACGCCGGGCAGTCGGGCGGCCAGGTCACCGAGGTCCGCGGCGGAGACCCTGGACTCGGCGATCTCTCCGGCGAGCGCCTCACGCAGGTCGGCCACCAAGCGCGTCACGTCCCGCTCCGAGAAGAACCCCGGGTCGACGCCGAACGTCTCCGTCAGCCGCAGCAGAACGGGCACCGTCAGCGGCCGTGAGTCGTGCTCCATCTGGTTCAGGTAGCTCGGGGAGATGCCCAGCACGCGGGCGAGATCCGCCTGGGTCATCCGACGTTCCTCGCGCAGCCGCCGGAGCCGTGCTCCCGCGTACGTCTTGCTCATCGAGCTGTTCCTCCGTACCCGCGTCCGACTCCGGTCAGCGTACTGGAGCGACGCGCCGTCGACCCTTCGCAAGATTGGCAAAAGCGGTCGCCAAGATTCGCAAAGATTGGCACTCATCCCAGGTTGATGGCACTCAGTGCCAGTGCCAGAGTCGTTGTGCGGCCCGCCGGAACCGGCAGGCGCAGCCCGGAACCGGGGCGCGATTTCAGCCCTGACGTCGGAGATCCCGGCAACGGCAGCGATCTGCACCGGCAACATCGCTCAGCTCCACCTCCCCAGGTGACGGCGGGCCGCAATTCAGCAAGGACACACAGTGCCACACCGGTCCATCCGGATAGCGGCATTGGCAACCCGTACAGAACGAGGAGACGGTGACAGTCATGGCAGAGGCGACGACGCAGGCGGCGGAGGAACTCGCACGGCGCTGGGCCACCGACCCCCGGTGGAAGGGCATCGAGCGCACCTACAGCGCCGAGGATGTGGTACGGCTGTCCGGCAGCGTCCGCGAGGAGCACACCCTGGCCCGGCGCGGCGCCGAGCGGCTCTGGCGCCAACTGCACGAGCGCGACTACATCCACGCCCTCGGCGCGCTCACCGGCGGCCAGGCCGTCCAGCAGGTCCGGGCGGGCCTTCAGGCTATCTACCTGTCCGGCTGGCAGGTCGCCGCCGACGCCAACCAGGCGGGCCACACCTACCCCGACCAGAGCCTGTACCCGGTCAACTCGGTGCCCCAGGTGGTGCGCCGGATCAACAACGCGCTGCTGCGCGCCGACCAGATCGCCACCGCCGAGAACGCCGGTGACACCACCGACTGGCTCGCGCCGATCGTGGCCGACGCGGAGGCCGGCTTCGGCGGCCCGCTCAACGCCTTCGAACTGACCAAGGCGATGATCGCGGCCGGCGCGGCGGGCATCCACTACGAGGACCAGCTCGCCTCGGAGAAGAAGTGCGGGCACCTGGGCGGCAAGGTCCTGGTGCCGACCTCGCAGCACATCCGCACCCTGAACGCGGCCCGGCTCGCCGCCGACATCGCCGACGTGCCGACCGTGATCGTCGCCCGGACCGACGCGCTCGCCGCCAACCTGCTGACCAGCGACGTCGACGAGCGCGACGCCCAATTCGTGACCGGCGAGCGCACGGCGGAGGGCTTCTACCGCGTGCAGAACGGCATGGCCCCCGTGATCGCCCGTGGTCTGGCCTACGCGCCGTACGCCGACCTCATCTGGGTCGAGACCGGCACCCCGGACCTGGAGCAGGCCCGCGAGTTCGCCGAGGCGATCCACGCGCGGTACCCGGACCAGATGCTCGCCTACAACTGCTCGCCGTCCTTCAACTGGAAGGCCGCCCTGGACGACGACCAGATCGCCAAGTTCCAGCGGGAGCTGGGCGCGATGGGCTACCGCTTCCAGTTCATCACCCTGGCCGGCTTCCACTCGCTCAACCACGGCATGTTCGACCTGGCCCGCGGCTACGCCGAACACGGCATGACCGCCTACGTCGACCTCCAGGAGAAGGAGTTCGCGGCGCAGGCCCAGGGCTTCACGGCCGTCAGGCACCAGCGCGAGGTCGGCACCGGCTACTTCGACCTCGTCTCCACCGCCGTCAACCCCGCCTCCTCCACGACCGCCCTGTCGGGCTCCACGGAGGAAGAGCAGTTCCACTAGGCGGCCGGGCCGCACGCTCTGCCGGCGGCCGAGCCCTTGGCCCGGCGGAGGGCGGACGACCGTCCGCGTCCCCCTCCGCTCCCACCCCTCAGGAGAGCCCGATGTCCACCACCACACTCACGCAGCAGATCCGTGTCGTGGCCGCGCCCGGCCCCCGGCACGACGAGATCCTCACTCCCGCCGCCCTGGACTTCGTCCGCCGTCTGGCCGAGACGTTCGAGCCGCGGCGCCAGACCCTGTTGAAGGAACGCCGACGGCAGGCACTGCGGCTGGCGTCGGGCTCTCCGCTGGACTTCCCCATGGTCACCGCCCCCGTGCGCGACGACCCCTCCTGGCGGGTGGCGCCGCCCGCGCCCGGTCTGACCGACCGCCGCGTGGAGATCACCGGACCGCCGGACCGCCGTATGACCGTCAACGCCCTCAACTCCGGCGCCAAGGTGTGGATGGCGGACTTCGAGGACGCCACCGCGCCCTTGTGGGACAACGTCGTCGACGGACAGCTCAACCTGCTCGACGCCGTCGAGCGGCGGATCGACTTCACCACACCGGAAGGCAAGGAATACCGGCTCGGCGAGCAGCTCGCCACCATCATGGTCCGCCCGCGCGGCTGGCACCTGGACGAGGAGCACCTGGAACTCGACGGCCGGCCCGTGCCCGCCGCCCTCGTCGACTTCGGCCTCTACTTCTTCCACTGCGCCCAGCGGCAGATCGACGCCGGGCACGGCCCGTACTTCTACCTTCCCAAGCTGGAGAACCGCTACGAGGCCCGCCTGTGGAACGACGTCTTCGTCCTCGCCCAGGAGCTTCTCGGCATCCCGCGCGGAACCGTCCGCGCCACCGTCCTCATCGAGACGATCACCGCCGCCTTCGAGATGGAGGAGATCCTCCACGAGCTGCGCGAGCACAGTTCCGGCCTCAACGCGGGCCGCTGGGACTACCTGTTCAGCGTCATCAAGACCTTCGGCCACCGCACGGACTTCCTGCTGCCCGACCGCGCCAAGGTCACGATGACCGCCCCGTTCATGCGGGCCTACACCGAGCTGCTCGTGCGCACCTGCCACAAGCGCGGGGCGCACGCCATCGGCGGCATGGCCGCGCAGGTGCCGGGCAGGGACGCGGCCGCGAACGAGGCTGCCCTCGCCAAGGTCCGCCTGGACAAGGAGCGCGAGGCCGAGGACGGCTTCGACGGCTCCTGGGTGGCGCATCCCGCGCTCGTCCCCGTCTGCCGCGAAGTCTTCGACAGCGTCCTCGCCGACCGGCCCCACCAGCTCGACCGCACCCGTGACGATGCCGACGTGGCTCCCGCGGACCTGCTGTCGGTGCGACGGATCAGTGGGCCGCCCTCCGCCGACGGGGTGCGCACCAATGTCTCGGTCGCCCTGCGGTACTACGCCGCCTGGCTGCGCGGGCAGGGCGCGGTCGCGCTCGACGGGCTGATGGAGGACGCGGCCACCGCGGAGATCGCCCGCGTGCAGATCTGGCAGTGGCTCCGGCACCGGGTCATCGACCGCCGGACGGTGGAACAACTCGTCGACGACGAGATCGCCGCCCTCGGTGCCGCGTATCCGTGGGCGCCCGTCGACGAGATCCGCGCCCTCTTCGAACGGACCGCGATGACGAGCGAGTTGCCGATGTTCTTCACGCCGGACGCCTACAGCCGCCACCTCGTGCGCCGGACCGAGGTCCAGGCATGAGCGCGGGCATCACACGCGTCGGCGTCGTCGGCGGCGGGCAGATGGGCACCGGCATCGCCGAGGTGTGCGCGCGGGCCGGGCTGGACACCGTGGTCTGCGAAGTGGACGCGGTCGCCGCCCGCACGGCACGGGACCGGGTGGGCGCGTCCCTCGACCGGGCGGTCCGGCGCGGCAAGCTGGACCGGGTGGCGGCACAGGACGCCCTCGCCCGGATGGTGTTCACCGGCAGTCTGGACGACCTGGCCGACCGGCAACTCGTCATCGAGGCCGTAGTCGAGAACCCCGATGCCAAGACCGAGGTCTTCGCCGCCCTCGACAAGATCGTCGAGGACCCGGCGGCGGTCCTGGCCACCAACACCTCCTCCCTCCCGATCATGCGGCTCGGCATGGCGACCGCCCGCGCGGACCGGGTCGTGGGCCTGCACTTCTTCAACCCCGTCCCCGTCCTCCCGCTGGTCGAGGTGGTCACCTCGCTGCACACCTCGGCCGACACGACCACCGCGGTCGAGGAATTCGCCGCCGGCACGCTCGGCAAGACGGTCATCCGCTCCCAGGACCGCGCCGGGTTCGTCGTGAACTCGCTGCTGATCCCCTACGTGCTCGCCGCCGTCCGTATGGCGGAGTCCGGGTTCGCCACCGTCACCGACATCGACACCGGCATGGAACTGGGCTGCGCCCACCCCATGGGCCCGCTCAGGCTGGCCGACCTCATCGGCCTGGACACCGTCGCCTCCATCGCGGAGTCGCTGTACGACGAGTTCCGCGAGCCGCTCTACGCCCCGCCTCCGCTGCTCCAGCGGATGGTGGAGGCCGGACTGCTCGGCCGCAAGGCAGGCCGCGGGTTCCACACGTACGACCAGGGCTGAGGTCCTGGCACTACGCGGCATCGGGCCCGCACCGTCACCGGCGTGGGGGTCCCGGTAGCGGCCGACAGGGGATGGGCGGGAAGCGCGTGCGCACGCGCTTCCCGCCCATTCGGCTCTCCGTTCCCGGGTGCTCTGTGTCACCTTCCGAATGCTGGACGGCGCCGTACCGCACTGGGCGAAACCCCGTAGGCTGGCCGGGCAGCTGGTTCGCCCCGTCAGCCAGGCGGGGTGTCGCAAGAGGGAACCCGGTGGGAATCCGGGACTGCCCCGCAGCGGTGAGCGGGAACGACCGCCGTCATACGCACTGGGTCCGAGGTACCGGGCCTGGGAAGCGACGGCCACTAGGTGTCCTCCGTCAAGGAGGGCGTGTCCGCGAGTCCGAAGACCTGCCAACTGCCCGTGTGCGGACCACTCCGCGCGCGGACACCCCGGTGACCTCGAGGGCGGTCGGCGTACATCCAGACGGGACGACCGTGCGTGTGTCGCGCGGAGTCGTCGCCGTCCGGTTCGTCACCCCTTCGCGCTCTCGTCCCGTTCCCGGGATCTCAGGGATTCATCTCGCGAAGGAGATCTCCGTGACCAGCAAGTCCGCAGCCGCGGCAGCACGGGCCACCGTGTACGGCTACCCCCGCCAGGGCCGGAACCGGGAACTCAAGAAGGCCGTCGAGGGGTATTGGAGGGGCCGTGTCACCGCGGGCGCCCTCCGGGACACCGCCGCCGAACTGCGCCGGAGCAACTGGCAGTCGCTCGCCGACGCCGGCGTCCACGAGGTGCCGACCGGTGATTTCTCGTACTACGACCACGTCTTGGACACGACCGTCATGGTGGGCGCGATCCCCGAGCGGCATCGCGACGCGGTGGCGGCCGACGCGCTCGACGGGTATTTCGCCATGGCCCGCGGCACCCAGGACGTCGCGCCGCTGGAGATGACCAAGTGGTTCGACACCAACTACCACTACCTGGTCCCCGAACTCGGCCCCGACACCGTCTTCGCGGCCGACTCCACCAAGCAGGTCACCGAGCTGAAGGAAGTCCTGGCACTGGGTCTCACGGCCCGGCCCGTCCTGGTCGGCCCGGTCACCTACCTCCTGCTCGCCAAGCCCGCCCCGGGCGTGGCCGCGGACTTCGAGCCGCTGACGCTGCTGGACCGTCTCCTGCCCGTGTACGCCGAAGTACTCGCCGACCTGCGCGCGGCCGGCGCCGAGTGGGTGCAGCTCGACGAGCCCGCCCTGGTCCAGGACCGCACCCCGGCCGAACTGAACGCCGCCGAGCGTGCCTTCCGCGACCTCGGTGCCCTCGGCGACCGGCCCAAGCTGCTCGTCGCCTCCTACTTCGACCACCTCGGCGACGCCCTGCCGGTGCTCGCCAAGGCACCGGTCGAGGGACTCGCCCTCGACTTCACCGAGGCGGCGTCCGCCAACCTGGACGCCCTGGCCGCCGTCGGCGGACTGCCCGGCAAGCGCCTGGTCGCCGGTGTCGTCAACGGCCGCAACATCTGGATCAACGACCTCCAGAAGTCCCTGTCCACCCTCGGCACCCTCCTCGGGCTCGCCGACCGGGTCGACGTGTCCGCCTCCTGCTCCCTGCTCCATGTCCCGCTGGACGCGTCCGCGGAGCGGGACATCGACCCGCAGATCCAGCGCTGGCTGGCCTTCGCCCAGCAGAAGACCGCCGAGATCGTCGCCCTCGCCAAGGGCCTCGCCCAGGGCACCGACACCATCACCGGCGAACTCGCCGCCAACCGCGCCCACCTCGCCTCCCGCGCCACCTCACCCATCACCCGCGACCCCGCCGTGCGGGCCCGCACCGCGGCCGTGACGGACGAAGACGCCCGCCGCTCCCAGCCGTACGCCGAACGGGCCGCCGCCCAGCGCGCCCACCTCGGCCTGCCGCTGCTGCCCACGACGACCATCGGCTCCTTCCCGCAGACCGGCGAACTGCGCACCGCACGCGCCGACCTGCGCACCGGACGGATCGACACCCACGGTTACGAGGAACGCATCAAGACAGAGATCCGAGAGGTCATCTCCTTCCAGGAGAAGACCGGCATCGACGTCCTCGTGCACGGCGAGCCCGAGCGCAACGACATGGTGCAGTACTTCGCCGAGCAGCTCACCGGCTACCTCGCCACCCAGCACGGCTGGGTCCAGTCCTACGGCACCCGCTATGTCCGCCCGCCGATCCTGGCCGGCGACATCTCACGCCCCGAACCGATGACAGTACGTTGGACGACCTATGCCCAGTCCCTGACCTCGCGCCCCGTCAAGGGCATGCTCACCGGACCGGTCACCATGCTCGCCTGGTCCTTCGTCCGCGACGACCAGCCTCTCGGCAACACCGCACGACAGGTCGCCCTCGCCCTGCGCGACGAGGTGAACGATCTGGAGGCCGCCGGCACCTCGGTCATCCAGGTCGACGAACCCGCCCTGCGTGAGACCCTGCCGCTGCGGGCCGCCGACCACAGCGCGTACCTGACGTGGGCAACCGAGGCGTTCCGGCTCAGCACGAGCGGGGTGCGGCCGGACACGCAGATCCATACGCACATGTGCTACGCCGAGTTCGGCGACGTCGTCCAGGCCATCGACGACCTCGACGCCGACGTCATCAGCCTGGAGGCCGCCCGCTCCCACATGCAGGTCGCCCGCGAACTCGCCGCCCACGGCTACCCGCGCGAGGCCGGACCCGGTGTCTACGACATCCACTCCCCACGCGTCCCGAGCGCCCAGGAGGCCGCCGAACTGCTGCGAACCGGCCTGAAGGCGATCCCCGCCGAGCGACTGTGGGTCAACCCCGACTGCGGTCTGAAGACCCGTGGCTGGCCCGAGACCCGCGCCTCGCTGGAGAACCTGGTCGCGGCGGCCCGCACCGTCCGGGGTGAGCTGCCCTCGTCCTGATCCACATCCTGGCGGGCCGGGACGCTTGGGGCGTCCCGGCCCGCCGCGATGGCCTGAGGGGGCGGGCTCAGGAATCCACCGTGCGTCGCGGTGGGGTGAAGGTGTACAGGTCGAGGATGTCGGGCAGCGGAGCCACTCCCGGACCGCCGTCGCGCACCCAGGTCACGATGTCCTCGGTGGCGTCCGGGTCGTTGACGAGTCCGAGCCACACCGGTCGCGCACCGGCGGCCCGCCCCGCCGCGGACGGCTGTACGACGATGACGTTGGCCTGGTCGCACACGTCGAGGCACTCGGAGATGCGCACCGGCACCTCCGCCCGCAGTCGCGCGGTCTGCGCGGCGTGGTCCACTCCGGTCACCTTGGGACTGCCGCAGCAGCAGTCCCGGCACACGACGACCCGGCAGGGCACGGATCCGGCTACTTCCACGGACTCGCCCGGTGTCTCTTCCGACGGTGTCTTGGGCACGGCGTGCCACTCCCCTCCCGGGGAGATCCGCCCCGGTATCGCTCGAGGAGGCGACCGCGTGAGTCTCCTGGCTCCCGGTTCGCCGCTCGTTCCGCCTTCCCACCCCGGTCGGGGCGGTGGCCTGCCGGAACTCGCTCACCGGTCACAGTGGCGGGACCGCGCCGGATTCACACCGACTTCCTCGTACCGCCGTCGCCTTATGTCGCTGGTCATCATCTCATCCGACGACATAGGTCTTCCCTCGGGCAGCTACGAAGAGCAGCCTCCACGAACGGCTGCCTACACCGGCCGCTCACTGCCGGATGCCCTGAGGCCTCTTCGGCAGAGGGGCTCCCGCAAGCCATGTCCTTGTGGGAGCCCTCCGTTGCGCCGCCTGCCGGTGAAGGTTGAGAAGACGATCACGAGCAGGACGCCTGTGCGAGCGTGGACGCGGTTACGGCTTCACAGCGTCCACGCCTTGGCCAGCTGCGCCTTGAATCCCGCGAAAGAACCGGACGATTCGGCGATCGCGTCCGCGAGGTCACCCACACCGTCCGCCGCGAGGGGCCGATCAGGCACTGGTCCAGGGCCCTCGGACGTACAGCAGCGCGGGCCGGTCCGCCGATGAGCTCAAGGCGATCCGATCCGCCCGCACCGGGACGGAATTGGAAACGTTCCTTCAGGCCGATCAGGCACTTGACACCCTTTCCTTAGACTCGGGTTGCGCCTGCCGAGCGTGTTGGTGGCGTTGTGCCCAGCGGACGGCCGATGGCGCCGCCAGGCCGGTGAGGGCGAACATGACTCCCGCGACGTACCATCCGGGGCGGCCCCAGGTGATACAGAGCGTGATGAGCAGTCCAGGCCCGAGGGCCTCGGCAAGACCGGCGCCGAGGCCGAACACACCGAGATATTGGCCGGTGGCGTGCTGCGGTGCGAGAGCGAAGGAGACCTCGAAGCCCGCAGCGGAGTGCCACAGTTCACCGACCGTGTGGATCACCACCGCGATGATGAGCAGGACTGTGGCCGCCCACGCCGGTGTTCCCGCGGACAGCGAGATCAGTGAGCAGGCGACGAGGAAAGCAACGCCTGCCCTGCGGTAGGCGTTCGCACCGGTTGCGGGCGAATCGACGTTACGGCTGGCTCGTACCTGGAAGACGACGACCATGACAGTGCCGGTGAGCATGGTGGCCGAGATGAGCCAGTGCGGGGCAGTGGTGGCACCGACGATCCAGAGCGGGATGGCCACGGTGAGCACCTTGAACTGGATCGCCATGACACCGTCGAGGGCCGTCAATAGCAGGTAGGGGCGGTCCTGGAGGGCGATCCAGCGGGGACCGCCGATGATGGGAACCGACGCGACCGGGGGCAGGAGGACCAGAATCACCGCGGAGACCACGAAGGCGATCGCGTTGCCGATGACCATGAGCTGATAGGCGGTGAGCGTGCCCACCTGAACGACCCAGCCTGCGAACACGGCACCGAGGGAGATGCCGACGTTGGTCACCGCACGGAGGTAGGCCCTGAACTCCTGTGGCCGGTCCCCGCCGTAGTGTCTGATGAGCGGGGAGCGGGCGGCTGTTCCGGCCGCCTTCGCCGCAGCGGCCGCGCCGACCACGAGGACGAACGGCCAGAAGCTGTCCGCCAGGACGAAGCCGGCCGTGGCCAGCGCCTGAACGACCAGGGTGGCCGCGTAGATGCCGCGCGCTCCGTACCGGTCCGCCAGATGACCGACCGCGACCCCCAGTGCCAGCGCGGCCAGACCGGCGATGCCGAGCCCGAGCCCCACTTGACCTGCCGGAAGATGAACCGCATCGGTGAAATAGAGGACCCCTGCGGTGAGATAGAGGCCGCTGCCGACGGTGTAGACGAAGTTCGAGGCCGCGAGGACGCGTTGCGGCCTCGCGTCCGGTATCAGGCGGGGCATGGCAAGGCTCCACGTCCTCGACGGAAGTAAGGGCCCGACAAGCTTGTTGCACATTACTGGCAAGAGCAAGCCACTCGCACTACCCCTTGGGCTCGCAGAGCTGATGACCGGAGTCACAGGGGCGACTGCGCCCTCGGCCGACCGGCACCGGCCGCTGGCCCGGACCGTCGTACGAGGCCAGCGGTCGGATGAGCGCGCAGCGCAGACGCAGACTGTTCAGCGTGGGGACGGCGAGGAGATCGTCTGGACTCCACGGCGCTACCCGGAGGCGTGACGGCATGAGAACGCGGCGCCTCCCCGGCGAGCGGGGCGGCGCCGCGTCGGGCGGACTGCTACTCGACGCGCTGTTCGGCGGGCTGCGTCAGCCCCGCCGTCCACTTCTCCTCGATGCGCCCGAACTTCCAGACCAGCAGGGCGACGGCCCAGGTGGCGAAGAAGAGGCCGACGATGACGTAGCCGATGATGTTGAGGTCGAGGCCGGAGACCCAGTCCCAGAACACGCCGTGCAGATCGGCCTTCTCGGCGACCAGGCCAAGGAGTTCGACGGTGCCGATGATGAGGGCGACGGCGACGGACAGACCCGTGATGGTGAGGTTGTAGTAGACCTTGCGGACCGGCTTGGAGAAGGCCCAGCCATAGGCGAAGTTCATGAACGAGCCGTCGATCGTGTCCAGGAGGGACATCCCGGCCGCAAACAGGACGGGCAGACAGAGGATCGCGTACCAGGGCAGCCCGGAGGCAGCGCCCGACCCCGCGAGGACCAGCAGGGCGATCTCGGTGGCCGTGTCGAAGCCGAGACCGAAGAGCAGGCCCAGCGGGTACATCTGCCAGGGCTTGGCGATCGACTTCATCAGCCGGCCGAGGAGACGGTTCATGAAACCGCGGCTGTTGAGCTGCTCCTCGAGCGCGGCCTCGTCGAAGCGTCCGGAGCGCATCTCACGGAAGACCTTCCAGATCCCCACCATGATCAGCAAGTTGATGGTGGCAATGACGTAGAGGAAGACGCCGGAGACGGTCGTGCCGATCCATCCGGTGATGCTGTGCAGCTCGGAGTTGTCGTTCTCCACCGGTCCCGCGAGCGCCTTGACGCCGAGGGAGAGCAGGAAGGCGAGCGCGAAGACGATGCTGGAGTGACCGAGGGAGAACCAGAACCCCACGGACAGCGGCCGCTGCCCCTCGTTCATCAGCTTTCGCGTGGTGTTGTCGATGGCGGCGATGTGGTCGGCGTCGAACGCGTGCCGCATGCCCAGGGTGTACGCAGTGATCCCGATACCGATGCCGAAGGTCTTGGTGCCCAGGCTGTAGTGCTCCGGGGCGACGATCGCGACCAGCGTGAACCAGCCGATGACATGCAACGCCACGATGAAGGCGGCCATCCCGCCGACACTGGCCCACTCCTTGCGGGTCATCGACGTGTGTATGCGGTGCCATCTCGAATGATTGTTTTCAGCCACACCCTCCAGCTTGCTGCAACATGTTTGCAAGTAATAGTTAAGTGCAGTAAAGCTCGGGTCAGGGTTCAGCCTGCTTCGCGGAAAGCGCCCAGGCCGAGCCGCTCCGCAATCCAGCCGGCGGCCGCCTCAGGATCGGCCAGGACCGGGCCCCCGGCAGGCGGCGGCCGTCCGCGCACCGCCACCACGGGCAGCCCTGACTCACGGGCGCTGTCAGTTTCGGTGCGGTGGCCGACCCTCCGCTACCCATCGTCACCACGACCTCGATGCGGTGACACACCAGCAGCTCCCTTCCCCCTGGAAGGCGAAGGGGCCCCAGTCGTGCAAGGACCTCCATACGAGCCGGAGCCGGGGCCTCCGGCGCATCCGCGGACCGTACGAGGAACCACAGGCCGCTCAGGGCCGCGAGGCCCGTGCGGCCGGTGGCGAGGAAGACCCGTCGGCCGAGCGAAGGCGAGCAGACTCATCCGGCTCGGCCCGAAGCCAGGGTCGCGCAGCAGGGCGGCGGTCACGCCGGGACCGGTGGCATCCGCACTGAGCACGAGAGCGCGGCGGCCGTCGTGCAGGGCGGCGCGGGAGGCATTGCCGGCCGTCGGCTCCGATTCCTGCGACGGTCGCAGGGGTGGAATCCGCGGCGGCCACTGCTCGGTACCTCGGTGTTCAGGACGGCGACTGAGACGCACTCCACGGAGCGGTGACCCCCGCATCCCTGGCCAGGTTCACATCCCGCTCGACTTATTGCACACTACTTGCAATAACTTTCACTGTGCAGAAAGGGTGGGCGATGGGCGCTCCGATCGTTCTCGGCATCGAGTCGTCCTGCGACGAGACCGGTGCGGGACTGGTCCGGGACGGCCGGCTTCTGGGGCATGCGTTGGCGTCGAGCATGGACGAGCACGCCCGGTACGGCGGAGTCGTACCGGAGATCGCCGCCCGCGCGCACGTGCACGCCCTGAGACCGGTGGTCCAGCGGGCGCTGGACGAGGCCGGGCTGCGGCTGTCGGACGTCGGAGCAGTAGCGGTGACCACCGGGCCGGGCCTGTCCGGCGCGCTCCAGGTGGGCCTGGCGGGGGCGAAGGGGATCGCCTACGCGCTGGGGGTCCCCCTGCACGGCGTCCACCACCTGGCCGGCCATGTCGCCGCCGACACGCTCGAGCACGGCCCGCTGCCGGATCCGTGCATGGTGCTGATCGTCTCCGGCGGGCACACCTCGCTCCTCCTCGTCCGCGACCTGGCCCGCGATCCGATCGTCCACCTCGGGGACACTCTCGACGACGCGGCCGGGGAATGCTTCGACAAGGTGGCACGGGTCTTCGGGCTGCCGTATCCCGGCGGTCCGGCCATCGACCGGGCAGCGCGCGAGGGCGATCCACGCGCCGTTCCCTTTCCGCGTCCGCTGCCGGGCTCGTACGACTTCTCCTTCTCGGGGCTGAAGACCGCCGCCGCCCGCTGGGCCGAAGGGCACACGGGCGGCCGGAAGCTTCCGGTCGCCGACGGCGCCGCCTCGCTCCAGGAGGCGGTCGCCGACGTGCTGACGCGCAAGGCGGTGACGGCCTGCCGCGAGTACGGCGTGGGCACTCTGATCGTGGTGGGGGGCGTCGCCGCCAACTCCCGGGTACGGTTCCTGGCCGAGGAACGCTGCCGGGCGGCGGGCATCGAGCTGCGCGTGCCGCCGTTGGGACTGTGCACGGACAACGGCGCGATGATCGCGGCCGTGGGCGACCTCCTCGTGCGTTCCGGAACCGAGCCCGCGCCGCTGGACGTGTCGATCGACCCGTCGGCACCCCTGGAGTACGCCTCCCTTCACCCCGTCTCGGCACGAACGGCGGCGGCCTGATGAGCGCCATCCGTATCTTCGAGGGCCCCGAACTGCGCACGCACGCCAAGGCCCTGCGCGCCGTCTACGTCGAGGCGTTCTGCACACCGCCCTGGAACGAGGAAGAGGAGAACGCGGCCGCATTCCTGGCTCGGCTGATGGACGACGTCCGCCGTCCCGGGTTCACCGCCGCGCTCGCCTTCACCGGGGCGGACATCGACATCGCAGGTTTCGCCACGGCCTGGACGACCCTCGCCCCCTTCCCCACCGACCGCTGCTACCCCCAGGCCGCCGCCGGCCTCGGTCCCGAGCGCACCCGGGGCTGGCTGGTCGGTGCCCGCGAGATCGACGAGCTCGCGGTCCGTCCGGCCGCCCAGGGCACCGGCCTCGCAGCCGACCTGCTTCAGGCGGTCACGGCGGACGCCCCGGACGGCCGCTCCTGGCTGCTCACTTCCGTCAGGTCGGCGCGCGCCATGTCCTTCTACAACGGGCAGGGTTGGACCCAGGCCACCCACCCTTCCCCCGGCGGCAAGGGCATCGCCGTCTTCCTCGGCCCCCGCCACCCGGCGCGCTCCCTCGCCCCCCAGCCGCTGTGATCCGCACCGCTTCCCGGACACGCCGCCCCGGTGGGAGACAATCGTGAGCGCCCCGCACCTCCGCACGGGATCGAGCGGCGACGAGACCCGGCACCCCGACTTCGGCCGGCTGATACGGGACGAGGCCGACGACACCGTGCTCTGTCATGTATGCGGACGGGCCTTCCGTGCCCTGGGTGCGCATCTACGCGTGCACAAGATGACCGCGGCGGAGTACCGGCGGGAGTTCGGCCTGCTGCGCACCCGTGCGCTCAGCGCACGGTCCCTCTCCCAGCAGCAGTCCCGCACCCGCGTCGTCGGATACCGGGCATCGAAGGAGGCCCAGGCGCGCTTCGCCGCGGGCCGGGCGATGGCCCGCTCGGGCGAGTTGGCCCGCAGACGCTGGACCGGCGCTCCACGCAGCACGGACTCGGAAGAGCTACGGCGTGCGCGGCAGGAAACCCTGACGGCAGGCCGCCGCACTCAGGCTCGTACAGCCGACGAACGCACGGCGACCGCGCTCCGGTCCGGGGGATACGCGGACCTCGAAGAGGCGCTGCGGGACTTGTACGTCGACCGGCGGCACAGCGTAGAGCACACGGCGGGCGCCCTCGCCATCGGCAGGAACCGACTGCGGCGGCTTCTGGTCGAGTACGGCATCCCGGTCCGTCCGAGCGGACAGAACTCCGCCGCCGGGCGACACTCACGCGTACAGCTCAACGACCGGGCCGCCGCCGAGCACGTCGGCACCCCCGACATCAGGAGGTGGCTGCGCGAGCGGGCTGCCGAGGGCGCCACGCTGCGGGAACTGGCGGCGGCGACCGGCCGCAGTGTCCCTTGGGTGGCGGGCCGGATCGGCGCCAGGTGACACGACGGCTTCTACGCGACCGCCGTCATCGTGGCGAACACGACGACGTTCTTGGGGTAGTCGTGCCGGTCCGCGGATCCGGGTGTGGGCCCCGGTTCGTACCAGCCCGCCAGGTCAGGGTCCTTCGGTCGTGATCACCCGTTCCGCCTCGCTCGATGGCGAGCGCGCCCTTTCCGATGCGGCGGGTGCGGGCACGTCCTGTGCTTGAGGGTCTCTGTCTCATCACTTCTGTGACGGCGCTCGTTCCGAATGCCTGGAACTCTTTCAGGCCACTCGCCGACTCCTGTTGTGGCCGTTCGCCAGGTCCGCGTTCCGACCGGGAGAGGATCAGACGCCCGAAAACCCGTGCCACCGGGGTGGCTTGTGGAGGGCACGTCTACCACCTCCCGTTCGTTCGCGCGTCCTTGCGCGTGCGTCCGGCCATGGAACTGGTCGTCGGCGCCGTGTGGCGTCCTTGGAGTGGGGGTGGTGCGGTGATTGCCGCGAGCGGGCTGCGCTGGGTTCTGAGTCTGTTGTTCGCCCTGCCTGTCGCGTACGGCGTGTGGAGGCTGCTGCTGCCCGGAACCAGCGCCGGGGAACGCGTGGATGACGCGCTGCACGCGGCCATGGGGGTGCTGATGACCGCGATGGCCTGGCCGTGGGGAACGGACCTGCCGGTCGTTCCCCAGGTGGTGCTCTTCAGCGTGGGCGCTCTGTGGTTCGTGGCCGCCGCTCCGTTCCGCGCGCGTGGCGGGTCCCGGGGCCGGGCGGTGGTCGCCGCTCTTCCGCACGTCGTGATGACGGGGGCCATGGCATGGATGGTGTCGGCGATGGGCTCATCGGGAACGCCGTCCGATGGCGGGGGCTCGGCCGGGATGCATGACATGGCCAGAATGGACATGTCGGGTGGCTCGGGTCTCGCCTCCATGAGCCTGACGGGCGCGGGGTCCGTCGCGACGGCGGTGGGGCTCGCGATCGCCCTGGGTGTGCTGGGACTTGTGTGGCTGACGCGTGCCCTCGACCGGGCGCGGGGCAGGCGCGTGGACGGTCACGGTCCGGAGGGCGACGGGGTGGGGGCGACGGATGTGGTCGGTGTCCTGGCCCCTGCGTGTCATGCGGCGATGGCGCTGGGGATGGCCGTCATGTTCGCCGTGCTCGCCTGACGTGGCCGGCTCACCGGAGAATCCTGCCGGTCCGTTGTTTTCCGCGGCCCCTCGTGGGGAGTTAAGGGTCGAGCCGTCCGTGTCCGGCACACGGCGGGCGGGACGGCGGCGGGAACACAGGGGGTGAGGCGCCGTGGCCGGAGCACTCGGCAATCAGGTGACCGGCGTGGATGGGGCATGGCCCTGGGAGCGGCCGGTCGCCCGTGTACGCGGGTGGACAGCGGTGTGCGAATACCTGAGCACGGTGTGGTCCCTGTCCGTACTGGCCACGGCGGTGCTCGCCGGTGGCTACGCCTGGCTGGGATTCATCATCGGCGGTGCGCCTGGGGCCCTGGTCGGGGCCGCCGCGGGGCTGGTGACGAGCGGGACGCTGCACCTGGCGGTCAACCGGGCTGTGTCGGAGCCGCGTTGACACCGTCCCGTCTGCCGCAGTCCGGCTCCTCCTAACGCCTACAGGCGAAAGAAGTCCCTCCGCTCACGGCCACCAGGGCGGCAGACCACCCGGCGGCCGGGAGCAGAACGGGTCCATCAGGCCGCGGCCGGTTCCGTGACCTCGTACCCCGCCTCCACGATCGCTGCGCGCAGCCGCGCGTCGTCCAGCTCCGTGCCGCCGACGGAGACCGACCCCGCCGTGAAGTCGACGTCCACGTCGGTGACACCGGGGACTTGGGAAACCTCCTCGGTAATGCTCGCGGCGCAGTGCTCGCAGCTCATGCCGGTGACGAAGTAGTGCTTCTGTGCCATGGCGCAACTCCTGAGTTTCGGCGAGGTGCTCGCACACCTCTTCATACGGATGCACCGGTTCTCGTGTTCATCCGGTGCCGTCCACCACTCAGTCGTGACGCCGAGGGGGCGAGTTCCCGACCGTGGCGCGCGTCACTCTTCCGGGGCACCACAACCCGGAGCCGGGGCGCGATGCTTCCCCCCGGCCCCGTACCCGGGTCAGCCCGCAGTGGCAGATCCGGCCGCGCGAACTTGGCCATCACCGGCCAGTCGGCGAAGGCGAACTTGTCGGTCACGCTGTCGGTGGCGGCGTCGACGCTGTCGCGTCCGACCGGCCAGAGGTTGCGGGTCTGCGTCACTGTCCAGGCAGAGGCCCCATCCTGGGGCACGGTGATCTCCATGGGACCATCCACGCCGTCGGCACGGGCCTCCTTCAGGACGCCGTCCATCGCGGCCGGGTCAACGCTCTTGGAAGTTTCGGCCCACTCGTGCCGGTCGTCAGGGAGGTGACCACCGAGGGCGTGTGGGAGTGCGGCGCATCCAGCACCTCGCCGAAGTTGGCGCCGACGTAGCGCGACCACGTCAGGCCGGTGGCCGAGAGTCCCAGTAGTCCGGCGGCGAGCCAGACTCCGGTCGCGCCGTGCCAGCTGCGGGTGCGCCGTACGCCCTTCCTCGCGGCCCGGTCCGGCAGCAGCAGACGGCGCGCGGTCCGCTTGCCGTGCCGACGACGCCACCACAGGACGAGGCCGCCGAGGACGAGCACCCATAGCCAACTGGCCGCCGTATCTGAGTAGTAGCGGCCGCTGGTCCCGAGGTTGAGGTTGCGGTGCCAACAGTGGGCCGAGACGCTCCGCCTTCCGGGCCAGCGCGGGCATCGCCGGTTTCACAGCCGCCGTGGTGGAAGTGGCTTCGGTGCCGTCACCGGCTGGTTCGGGCAGAACGGGTTCCCCGGAGTCGACGGTCGTCATCTTCACCTCATGCTGGGTCCGCTGTGCACCGGGCACCGGAATCCGTGCAGGGACGCTCGGCGCCCTGTCGGTGGATCGCCGCAACACCGCTCCAGGGGCCTGCGTTCAGCCGCTGTCTTGAACTAGCCGGATGGAAGGGGCTCCGAGTTCCCGGGAAAACGCTCGAATTCGCCGAGGCCATCCAGGGGCGGAAAAGACAGCCCCCGGATGGTGTCAAACCGGACGACGAGCACCGGGCATTCCGACATAGTCGTCGCGAGGACCGCTGTGGTTCCCCATGGACGTGGGGAGGATCCTCACGTGGGACGCTGCGGTGTCGGCGCTCCCGTGCCCGGTGGCGCCGTGCCACGATGACGGGACCCGGGCCAGGGATGGAATTCGCCTCCCAGAGCGTGGCCCGGTCTCTGTGCCTGCCGACCGCCGTGTCGCCCTGCCCTCGCCGCCTCGGTGGGGCGGCGGCATGCGGGTTCAGAAGGCTGTCGGCGACAGCACGGCGCACGCTCCGGGCCCGCGTCGCGGGCCGGTGGCACGCTCGGCTTCGGGCACTCGTGGGTCGTCATCTCGCGGGCCCACCGGGCCGGACTCCCGCCCCGGGTAAGGGAGTCCGGGAATCAGGTCACTCGTCGGCGCCCCCTTCCGGGGTCCTGCGGCGCCGCAGTGTGCGGACGGCGAAGAATCCGCCGCCCGCTGCCACGGCGACGACCCCGGCGAGGGTCGCGGCCGCCGTGGTGGAGCCGAGACCCAGGACGGAGTCCGAGCCTCCAGTTTCCGGGGCGGTTAGGCTCAGGGCCGCACAGGCCGCCGGGGTGTCGGCAGGCTTGGTGCCGTCGGCGGCCTCGAACTGGTAGGCGCTGGTCTGGACGTCTCCGTCTCCCGCGGTGATCGAGTAGGTGAGGGTGATGACGCCCTTCGGCAAAGGGGACACGGCGGCGCAGGCCGTGGTCGTGTCGGCGACGACAGGCTGTCCGACCGGGATCTCCTTGCCGTCCGGCCCGATCATCCTGATCTCCGGCGCAATACCGGAGGTCAGGTTGTCGAACGTCAGCCTGACCACGTCGGTTCCAGTGCCGACCGTGGCACCGGGGGCCGGAGCGGCGTTCTTGAGCGCGGTGTGGGCGTACGCGGGTGCGCCGCCCATGAGCAGCAGCGCACCCGCGCAGACGGCGGGCCCGGCCGTCGCCGTCAGAAGGCGAAGTCGGCGCATGCGATCCGGTTGTCCTGTGCCTCGTTGGGGTGGACCACGATCGCGACCGCGTCCTTGCCGGTCTTACGGGAGTTGGTCACCGTGGCCATGCCCATACCGGACTTGTCGGCAGTGAACATCAGGTGGATCTCGTTCGGGGGCGTGGTCGCGCCGCCCTTGTCGAACTGGAAGTGTGATCCGCCGTTGTCGTCCGAACAGTGCTGGGCGTGCAGATGGGCCATGTAGACGTGACCGGGCTTCAGTCCGGTGAGAGAGACGGTGGCCGTGGTGCCCTTGGGTCCCTGGGCCAGCCATGCGGTGCCCTTGACGTCGTTCATGCCCGGGGGCCGAGTGTCGAGCATCGTGAAGGTGCCCTTCACCACGGTCACCCCGGACAATTTGTAGGCGGGAGTGGCCGACGGGTCGCCCATCATCTTGTCGGACATGCCGTCCATGTCGTGCGCGGAGGACGAGGCGGACGCTCCGCTGTGCGCGGAGGCGTGCTCGGCCGAGTCGCCTCCGCAGCCGGTGAGGAGGACCGTCAGGGTGGTCGCGAGGAAGGTGCCGAGGACCAACCGGCCTGTTCGGCGCGTGGGTCGAGGTGTCGGCGGGCGGTCAGTCGCGGACGGAGGGACGGGTGTGACGTCGTGCATGGGAATCCTGATCGTTGCAGGGCACCGCACGCCGCCGCCCGCAGGCGGACGGGTGCGTGCCGGGCCGAAGTGGACGAGCACACGGAGCGCATGGCAGCAGCGCGTGCGGACCGCCCTGTCGGCCCCGGCGGACCGGAGAGATTCAGGGGCACATGGCGAACAGCGGACCACAGGACGCGCGCAGGACTGCCGACCGGTCGCGCGGGGGCCCTCGGCGGACGACGGCGTGCCTGAGCACGGCGAAGGCCGTCGGCGAGACCGGGACGGCTCCCAGCGACGGCCGGCCCGCGCGAGTCCGGAGATCGGGTACGGGGCGTCCGAGCAGTCGGCGGACGCGGCTGAGCGGCGCGAACAGGACGACCGCGAGGGCCCGGCCCAGCCGGTACACCGCCGTCTCGCCGCGCCACAGCCACACCCCACCCACGACGGCGGCCAGAAGGTGGGCCAGGAACATCGCTGCGGCACCTTGGTGGGCCACGGCGGAGAGCATCAGCAAGACGTGGGAGGTGCCGGTCGTTGCGCTGTGAGCCATGGTCATGCCCGCCCCGGAGTGGTCCATGTGCATGACCATTCCGGAGGGGGAGAGCATCATCGCGTGGTCCATGCCGGAAGCGGATCCGGCTTCCGAAGCGCGGGCCGGGCCAGGGACCATCTCGTGAGCCAGATCGAACAACAGGTGCAGGATCCCCTGTGCGACGGTCGTGACACCGACCACGGTGACAGGTCCGCGTTCCCTGCAGGCGAGCCACCAGCCGGCCGAGGCCGTCCACGTGAACGCCACGCCCAGCACCCACCAGGGCAGCAAGTCGCCGGACATGAGGGCATGTCCCAGTGCGCTCGTCACCACGCAGACGGCCGCGAAGACCGCCGCCGACAGCGCGCGTGGGCTGCCGACGCGTTCTGCGGCCGACGTCGCGCGGCTCGCCCGGCGCGTCGCGCCGGGACGGCTCCGGGACACCAGTCAACTCCTCGTACCGATAGGCTCATCGACTCTTACGGACGGGAGTGGTCTTTCGTTCAGCCGCGCGGCGGTTCATCGTGAACTGGGTGACGGGGCGGCCGTCAGGCGGTGACTATGCCGTCCAGCTTTCCGGCTTTCGCCTCGGCCACCAGGGAGGAGAACTGGTCGGCGCTCATCTGGACGCGCTGCCCGAAGTCGTCGGTGAGCAGAACGCGTCGGTCCGCGGGGGCACTCGGGTCGACGAACAGCTGAGGACATCCGCAGTCGCACTCTCCGCAGAAGGTCGCCAGGGGCTCCAGACCGTTGGTCTCGTTCATCGTGCGCTGCCTTTCGACGGGGAGGCCGGGCAACCAGGTCCTTGCCGTCGCCTGGCGTCCGGTGGTGGCCGAGACATACCCCCAGGCGCACGGCGCCACGCGCCGGCACGCACAGCGGCCGGGGCACGGGCGAGCGCGCCCGTGCGCCGCTGCACACCCGGTGCTTCACGTACCCGGCGTCCCTGGGGAACCAGTCGGTTCCTGCCAACGACTACCTGAGAGGAGGCTGTTGCTCGTCCGCCGGACGGCGTAGGGAAGCCCATGCCGTCCGTCGAACCCGCGCGCCTGGGCCAGCAGGCCATAGTCGTCCACGGTTCGAAGGGCGTCGTTCATCCCGGTGGCAACGGCACCCGTGGCCTGGTCAAGGACACGGCGCACCTGGAGTGGCTGCGCGGCCTGCACGACCGGGGCACCGTGCCGGCGAGCGTGTGCACCGGTTCACTCGCGCTGGCCCTGGCCGGACTGCCGGCCGACCGGCCGGCCACCACCCATCGTGACCATCTCGGCAAGCTCTCGAAGTTCGACCCCTCGATCGACGTTCGGCGCGGGGAGCGGTTCGTCGACGCCGGCACCGTCGTCACGAGCGCCGGGGGTGTCGGCCGGGGCCGCTCTGCATCTCGTGGCGCGCTACGACGGGGCCGAGGCGGCGGAGTTCACGCGGGCAGGGCTCCAGTACGAGGCCCCGGAACTCGTCCCGGGCTCCGGGCCTGACACCCGCTCACCGCCGGTTCAGCGGTCGGCCGTCTCGGCCAGGCGGGCGGCAGCGTCGTCCTCGGGCGTCTCACCATGCGCGAGGGGCCGGGCCGCGTAGGTGATCCGGACGACGCCGTCGGCGTGCCGTTCGGTGCTCGCGCGGACGCCGAAGACGTCGGCGAGCAGATCGGGCGTGAGGACGTCCAGGACCGGCCCCGCCGCCGTGACGGCGCCACAGTGCAGGACGACCAGGTGGTCGCAGAGGCGGGCGGCGAGATCGAGGTCGTGCAGCACGGCGAGCGTGGTGACGCCGGTGGCGCGAATCAGGTCCAGGAGCTCGAACCGGGCCCGGATGTCGAGATGGTTGGTCAGTTCGTCCAGCACGAGGAGCCTGGGGTTCTGGGCCAACGCCCGGGCCAGCAGGACGCGTTGGCGTTCGCCTCCGGAGAGGGAGGTGTAGTCGCGGTCCGTGAAGGGCCGTACCCCGCAGCGGTCGATGGCGTCGGACACCGCCTCGCGGTCCTGGGGACCGTCACGGCCGAGCAGACCGTGATGAGGGGAACGGCCCAGGGCGACGATCTCGCCCACGGTCAGGCCGGTGGTGCTGCCGCCCCCGTCCTGGAGGACAGCCGCCGTACGGCGGGCCGCGGCCCGGGGGGAGAGCTCCCACACGTCGTCCTCGCCCACCCTGACCACCCCCTCGGCCGGGCGCAGCGAGCGGTAGACGGCGCGCAGCAGGGTGGACTTGCCGCTGCCGTTGGGGCCGACGAGGCCGACGATCTCGCCCGCGCGGGCCTCAAAGCTCACGTCGCGCAGGATCGGAGTTCGGTCAAGGGTGACGTGGAGCCGGTCGACGATGAGTTTCATGGTTAGTCCAGGCCCTTGTTGCGGCGCAACAGCCACAGGAAGAAGGGGGCGCCGAGCAGGGCGGTGAGGATGCCCAGCGGCAGTTCGTTGGGGCGGTTGAGGGTGCGGGAGAGCAGGTCGACAAGGACCAGATAGACGGCGCCCAGCAGGGCCGTCAGAGGCAGCAGCCGACGGTGGTCGGCGCCGATGGTCAGGCGCACCAGGTGCGGGATCATCAGGCCGACGAAACCGATGCCGCCCGCGACCGCGATGACCGTGCCGGTCAGCAGCGCGCTGAGGACCAGCAGGACGGCCCGCAGCCGACTGACGTCGACGCCGAGGGCGGTGGCCGACTCGTCGCCGGCGAGCAGCACGTTGAGCCGACGGCCGAAGAGCGACAGCAGCACGGTCGTCACCAGCACCACGACGGCGACCGTGGGCAGTTGGCCCCACTGGGCGCCCGCGACGCTGCCCAGCATCCAGAACATGACGGTCCGCAGCTCGGTGGGGGTCGCCTGGAGCTGGACGTAGCTGGTCGCGGAGAGGAAGACGTAGCCGATGGCGACACCCGCCAGGACCAGCCGGGTCGGGGCCAACCGCCCCTGGCGCCGGCCGAGCGCGAAGACCAGAGCTCCGGCGGCCACCGCACCGAGGAAGGCCGCGGCCGACACCCCCAGCCCGGCCAGCGCCACGCCACCGCCCAGGGTGATGACGAGGACCGCGCCGAGCGTGGCGCCGTAGGAGAAGCCCAGCACGACGGGGTCGGCCAGCGGGTTGGACACCACGGTCTGCAGGACCGCGCCGGTCACGGCCAGGCCCGCGCCGACCAGGGCCGCCAGGACCACCCGCGGGGTACGGAAGTTCCACACGATCTGGTCCAGCGCGGGATCCGAGGGGGCCGGCCCCGCGCCGGTGACATGGTGCAGGACGATCCCCCACACGTCGGCGACCGGGACGTTGACGGCTCCGATGCTGATCGCCACGATCATGGTGGCGGCCAGCGCGAAGGGCAGCAGTGTGAACGCGAGCGGGACCTTCAGCCGGGTCAGACGGCGTCCGGGTGCAGCATCTTCGCGATCTTCTGAACGGCCAGGTCGTTGCTGGGACCGAGGTACATCGAGTCGGACAGCGTCACGTACGTGTTGGTCCTGGCGGCCGGCCACTGGGGGAACTCCTTCAGCAGTTTCTTGGCGTAGGCCGCCGGGTCGGGGTCGTTGTAGCCGATGACGACGAGCGCGTCGACGTCGGTCGCGGCGACCTTCTCCTTGCTCAGATCGGCGAAGGACGTCTTGGAGGCGTTCTCGAAGACGTTGGAGCCGCCCGCCTTGGCGAGGATGTCGTTGTAGATGCCCTTGGCGACGACCGAGCTGAAGTCGTTGCCGCCCATGGCCATGTTGGAGAACAGCACCATGACCTTGGGTGTCTTCGCGTCCTTCACCTTGTCCGAGACGGCCGCGATGCTCTTCTCCGAGGCGGCGATCAGCTTCTCGGCCTTGTCACCGGCGTTGAAGACCTTGCCCATGTCGCGCAGCAGCTGGTAGCTGTCGGCGATGGTCATCTTCGAGGTGTCCTGGTCGCAGCCCTGCGGGGAGACATAGGTCTGGGACCCCACGTCCTTGAGCTGGTCGCGGGTGGCGAAGCCGTTCTTCTCGTCGAAGCCGTACGACGTCGTGGACAGCACCAGGTCCGGGCGCAGCCCGATCATCGCCTCGCGGGGGATGTCGTAGGCGTCGTTGAGCTTGACGCCACCGGTGGGCAGCTTCTTGATGGCCGCGGCACGGCCCTCCACCTCCGACATGCCGTAGGTCTGCTGATTGGCGACGATCTTGTCACCGACGCCGAGGGCGATGAGCGTGGAGACCTCGGCGACCGAGGCGCCGTTCATGACGACGACCCGGCTGGGGGCCTTCTCGAAGGTCTCCTTCTCACCGCAGTTGTCGAGGGTGACCGGGTAGCCGGTCCTCGAGGCCGCGGCCCCTGTCGTCGTGTCGCTCGCCTTGCTGTCGGACGACGAGCCGCCACATGCCGCCGTGAGCAGACACAGGGCTGCGGCCAGAGCGGTGGCGACCGGCCGGTTGATCGGCATGCGGGCTCCTTGCGTGAGGGTTGTACTCGTGGGCTGATGTGCCCTGTTGCAGTAGTCGGGACGAAGTGCCCGTGAGTTCCCGGCAGTTGCCGACTATTTCGCGGGCACCCGGGGTCGGGACTCGCGCCGCCGGGAGGGGGCGGGCAGCACACCCGCCGTCACGCAGTGGTCCAGGTAGCGGAAGAACAGGTCGCGGTCGACGGGCGGGCAGGTGATGCCGGTGCCCTTCAGGCCGGCGCGGACGTTCTCTGCCTGGACGCGGCCGAGGCGCAGATCGGCCTTCGTGCCCTGTCCGGCCGACTCGCCGTCCGCGGAGTCGAAGAAGGCGAGCGTGGTGGCCGCCGCGTCGGCCGCGCGGGGCAGCTGCTGCCGCCAGCGCGCCAGCGGCAGCAGCCGTACGGGATAGCCGTAGTCACGCACCCAGTCGTAGACGTCCGAGAGCCGTACGCGGGGCAGGGTGGCGTGGTTGAAGACCGGGCCGGTGGCCGTCGTGTCCGGGTTGAGGGACAGGTGGACGAGGGAACGTGCGACGAAGTCCACCGGAGTCCAGACCTCGTCCTCGAACAGCTCCGGGACGATGCCCTCGGGTATGCCCGCGCGCAGCACGCTCCACAGGAAGTCCCGTTCGTTGACGTATCCCGTGCCGGCGGGCCCGACCACCCGGCCCAGTCGGTGGACCGTGACGGGCAGACCGCGCTCGGCCGCCTGTTCCACGAGCCGCTCCGAGGCCCACTTGGACTGCTGGTAGCCGTAGCGCAGGCCCTCGTGGGGCGGCAGGAACGCCTCCGGCACCTCGGGGCCGTGGCTCGTAGGCGGCGCCACGGACAGGGTGGAGACGTAGTGCAGCGGTGTCGTGTTCACGGCCGCAAGGCGCAGCAGCTGCCGGGTGGACTCGGTGTTGGTGGCGCGCAGGGTGGCGTAGTCGCGCATGATGCTGACGGTCGCGGCGTTGTGGAAGATCGCGTCGCAGGTCGCGGCGAGGTCGGACAGGACTTCCCGGGGCAGGCCGAGGCCGGGCCGGCCCAGGTCCGCGGGGAGCGCGGTCAGACGGGCGGACGTCCGCTCGTCGAGCATGATGCCGTGGTGTGTCAGAGCCGCGTGGACGCGGGCGCCGGCTTCGGGCGCGCTCCGTGACCGTACCGTGCAGACGATCTCGGCCTCCGTGTCCGCCAGCAGCCTCGCCAGCAGATGCGCGCCCACGAACCCGGTGGCGCCGGTGAGCAGGACGCGCCGAGGTGCGTCCCGGGGAGCACGGCTGATGCCGGGCCGGATGCCCGGGTCGAGGGCGGTGTCGGCCAGGAGGGCCGTCGGGAGTGCGCCGGGGGCGGGGCTCGGCTGCCCGTCAGCGACACCGGCGTCGGCATCGGCCAGGAAGCGGGCCAGTGCGGCTGCTGTGGGGTGCTGGAAGAGCCAGGCGACCTTCACGTCCCGGCCGAGTTCCACGCCGAGCCGGTTGGCGACCTGGATCGCCTGGAGGGACTGGGCGCCCAGATCGAACACGTCGTCGTCCACGGCGACGGCGTCCGTGCCCAGGATCTGCCGCCAGATTCCGGTGATGGTCTGCTCCAGGGGACTGCCGGCGGTGGGCACCCGGTGAGCGGACGGCTCGGCGAGCGCGGCCCGGTCGATCTTCCCCGAGCTGGTACGGGGCAGCCGATCCACGAACTCGACGGCGGACGGGATCATCGCCGCCGGCAGCCTCGCCCGCAGGTGCTCCCTGACCTCGGCGGCGGACGGTGCCGGGCCCTCGGCCACCAGGTGGGCGACCAGACGCCGAGTGCCGTCCGGGAGGACCTGTCCGGCGACGGCCGCTTCCCGGATCCGGGGATGGCTGAGCAGGGCGCTCTCCACCTCGGCGGGCTGCACCCGGTGTCCGCTGATCTTGAATTCGGTGTCGGCCCGGCCCAGATGGCGCAGTTGTCCGTCCTCGCCGATGCGGACCAGGTCGCCGGTGCGGTAGGCGCGGGGGGCGTCCGGCAGGGCGGTGAGCGGCGCGAAGCGCGCACTGTCCGGCACCTCGGGCCGGTAGCCGTCGGCGAGGGTGGGGCCCAGCAGGTACAGCTCGCCGTCGACCACCGCCGCCCTGGTGCCGGGCAGGGGCAGGCCTATGGGGACGTCGCCGGCGGTGAGGCCGGGGGCGTGCAGGTCGGCGACGGTGGCGACCACGGTCGCCTCGGTCGGGCCGTAGGTGTTCAGCAGCGCGACCGAGGTACCGATGGCCCCTCGCCAGCGCTCGACCCGTTCGGGCAGGGCCGCCTCGCCGCCGATGACAACGGTCCGCACCGCCTCGGGCAGGGTGGCGGCACCGGTCGAGACCGCGTAGGCGACCTCGTGCCAGTACGCGGTGGGCAGGTCGAGGACGCTCACCCGAAGCCGGGCGCAGTCGTCGAGGAAACGCGGCACCGACTCCGTCATGTCGCCGGTCCGGATCACCAGGGTGGCGCCCGCACACAGCGTCAGGAAGATCTCCTCCACGCTGGCGTCGAAGTGCAGCGGCGCGAACTGCAGGACACGGTCCTCGCGGCGCAGCCCGTAGCGGGGCGTGGCCGCTGCGACGAAGTGGGCCAGCGCGGCATGGCCGATCGCCACGCCCTTGGGCCGGCCGGTGGAGCCCGAGGTGTGCAGGACGTACGCGAGATCCGTGGCTCCGGGCGGTGTCGGGGTGGCGGCAGGCACGGGGGCCTGCTCGTGCAGCGGGAGTACGGTGTGGTCCGCGAAACCGGCCACGCCGTCGCCGGTCGTCAGGACGAGCGCGGGAGCGGCGTCGGCCAGCAGGCGGGCCGTGCGGTCGGCGGGCGCCTTGGGGTCGACAGGACAGTAGACGGCGCCGGACATCAGCACCCCGAGGACGGCGGTGACGGCGTCGACGCCCTGAGGCAGGGCCACCGCCACCACATCGCCCCGGCCGACGCCCCGGGCGGTCAGTCGGCGGGCGGTGTCCCTTGCCGCGCCGAAGAGTTCGGCGTACGTGAGACACTCTCCCGCGTGCTCGACGGCGACGGCCCCGCCCCTGCGGGCCGCGTGATCGGCGATCAGGCTCAGTACCGGGCGGGCGGGCGCGGGCAGCGGGCCGCCGTCCAGAACGGGAACGGCCCGATGAGCCCGAGGCCCGCCGAGCGGCCGCTCCGGGCCGGAGAGTGCCTCCGCCAGCAGGGCGAGCAGGCCCTCCTGGAAACCGGCCGTCTCGGCCTCCGTGTACAGGTCCGGGTTGGCGTCGACGGCGACACGCAGACCGGTGCCGTCGCCACGGTCGTAGACGTTGACCGCCAGGTCGTCGACGGGACCTGCGGACACGTTGTGGACGGTGCTCGGATGCCCGGCGAACTTCAGGTCGTACTCGAACGGCATGATGTTCACGCCCGGACCGGACAGCCTGCGCTGGCCGCCCACCAGCTTCAGGTCACGGCGCAACTGCTCGTAGCGGTAACGCTGGTGGGGCAGTCCGGAGCGCAGCTCGCGCGAGAGGCGGGGGGCGAGGACGCGCAGGCTGTCGTCGGGAGCGACCGGTACGCGCAGGGGCAGGATGTTGCGCACCATCGCGGGCACCCGCAGGGACACCGAACCCAGGCGGCCCATCGCCGGCAGGCTCAGAACGATCTCTGATGCCCCGGTGAGCCGGTGCAGGTGGGCCACGGTCACCGCGAGCAGCACCTCGGACCAGGTGACCGACAGATCACGGGCAACAGTGCGCAGTCGGTTCGCCGCGGACGGGTCGAGGTCGGTGACGTGCCGGTGGAAGGTGCGGGCGGGCAGGGCGGAGCGGCCGGCCGGGGTGGCCACGGGCGGGTGGTCGGCGTAGCGGTCGGTCCAGTAGGTCCGGTCCTTGGCCTGACGGGCGGATTCGCGGTACGCGGCTTCCTCGGCGCGGACGGACTCCAGGGTGCCGAAGCCGCTCTCCGGCACGGGTTCGCCCGCCATGAGGGCGCTGTACACCTCGGCCACCCGCCGGGCCACCAGAGAGAGGCCGAAGCCGTCCAGGGCGATGTGGTGGACGCGGTGGTACCAGAGGAACTCCTGCGGTGCGGTGCGCAGCAGGGCGTGGCCGAAGACCGGGCCGCGGGTGAGGTTCACGGGGCGGGCCATGTCCTGGTCCATCCAGGCCAGGGCGGCGGCGTGCGGATCGGGTTCGGCGGTGAGGTCGGCGATATGGGTGCGCCAGTCGCCGGCCGGGGTGGCGGTCTGCCGGGGGCGGCCGGTGTCGTCGGTGTCGAAGGTGACGTTCAGGGCCTCGGTCTCGGCGACGACGTGGTGCAGGGCCCGGTCGAAGACGGCCGGGTCGATCGGACCGGCGATGCGCAGGTACTCGGCGGTGTTGTAGGCCGGGCTGTCCGCGTCGAGCTGCTGGCCGGCCCAGATGCCCTCCTGGGCGGCCAGCAGCGGACGGTGCTCGAACAGGGGCGTGGTCCGGCGGTCAGGCGTCGGCATGGTCCGCCCCTCGCGCGCGTTCGGTGAGCAGCTGCCACCACTGGGCGAAGGACGTCCGCTCGGCGAGTTCGACGAAGGTGACGTCGGTGCCCGCCGCCTGCCAGCGCTCCAGCAGGGTGACGATGCGCAGCGAGTCCAGCCCCGCGTCCAGCGGGCTGTCCTCCAGGTCGACTTCACCGGGCTCCAGGAACAGGCACTCCGCGATATCCGCGCGGAAGCTGTCCAGGGTGAGGGGTTCAGGCATGGGGTCTCTCTCTCGGTGGCTCGTCCGGTGGGTGTGCCGGTGACTCGCGGACGTGCCCGCGCCGGGGCGGGAACGGCGCGGGCGGACCGGTCAGTTGACCTTGCGCGCGGAGTCGTTCCAGAAACGGTCACGCAGTTCGCGGCGCAGGATCTTGCCGCTGGGGTTGCGCGGGACGTGATCGGTGAACTCGTAGCTCGCGGGCAGTTTGAACGCGGCGAGGCGCGGGACGAGGAAGGTGTGCAGGTCCCGGGGGCTGGGCCGCTCGCCCGCCGCGGGTACGACGAACGCGTGCACCTTCTCGCCCCACCGCTCGTCGGGGATGCCGACCACGACCGCCTCCCCCACCCCGGGGTGGTGTTCGAGGACGTTCTCGATCTCGGCGGGGTAGACGTTCTCGCCGGCGACGAGGATGGCGTCCTTGATGCGGTCGCGGATGAAGACGTAGCCGTCCTCGTCGAGGTAGCCGGCGTCGCCGGTGTGGATCCAGCCGTCGACGAGCGTCTCCGTCGTCTTGTCGGGCAGTCCCCAGTACTCGACCATCCGTGCGGGCGTGTGCAGGCAGACCTCGCCGACCGCGCCCGGGGGCAGTTCACGGCCCTGGTCGTCGATCACCTTGGCGCGTACTCCCGGGTAGGGGTGCCCGGCGGCCTGCATGAGCGTCCCGCCCGGGACATGCGCGGCCGGGGGCAGACAGACAGCGGTGTTGCCGGTCTCGGTGAGCCCGTAGATCTGGGCGAACTCGCAGTCCAGGACGGCGAGGCTCTCCTCCAGCAGCGCCTCCGAGATCGGGGAGCCGCCGTAGACCGTCTTGCGCAGGGTGGTGAAGTCCTTCGCGCTCACCCCGGGTTCGGTGAGCATCATGCGCAGCATGGCCGGAACCACGCAGGCGGTCGTGACGCCGAGGTCGCGGATGAGGTCCACGGCCTGCCGGGCGGCGAAGGCACGCATCGCCACCACCGTCGTACCGGCGTTGAAGTTCTGGGTCGCCCACCACAGCCCGCCGACGTGAAAGCCGGGGATACCGATCAGCGCGATGTCGCCCACCCGCCAGTCGATCCAGTCCAGCCCCTCGCTCGCGAGACCGTCGCGGATCGCGAAGAAGCTGCGGTGGGCGAGGACGACGCCCTTGGGCAGGCCGGTGGTTCCACTGGTGTAGAGCTGGGCGACCGGGGTGTCCGGGCCGGCCTCGAACTCCGTCTCGCCGTCCGGGTGCCCGGCCCGCCAGGCAGTGATCGAACCGACCGGTACGACGGTCTCCGGCGGCTCGGTGGGCATGCCCTCGACGATCGGTGCGAACTCGTCCTCCAGGAACAGCAGTCGGGTGCCGGAGTCCTGGAGGATGTGGCTCACCTCGGGAGCGGTGAGCCGCCAGTTGACCGGGACCAGCACGGTGCCGGTCTTGGCACAGGCGAAGAGGGCCTCGTAGTAGTGCTCGGACTCCTTGCCCAGGTAGGCCACCCGGTCGCCCTCGCCGAGTCCCGCGGCCCGCAGGGCGTGGGCCATGCGGTTGCTGGCGTGGTGCAGGTCCTCGTAGGTGAGGGTGCGGTCCCCGCAGATGACCGCCGTCGCTTCGGGCTGCCGGGTGGCGTGGAAGCGGGTGGTGTGGATGAGGGTGCTCAGTCCGGGGTGGTGGAGCCTCGCGCCCTGGGGCTGCGACGCCGTGGATGTCTCCATGAAAGCTCTGCCTCCGGTGGGTCAGGGGACGTTGACGAACGCGAGGGTCGCCTCGCCGTCGCACCGGCCGCCGTGGGCGTCCTGGTAGCGGAAGACGGTCTGGGCGTGGAGGAACGGGCTGCCACCGCCGGGGGTGCGCCGGGTCACGGAGCGGAACTCCATCTCCCCCGTGAAGGAACGGGGGTCGACGGGCCGCCGGAAGTTGGACGTGAAGCGGGCGATCAGGACGTCCGGGAGCTGGTGACGCCAGAAGTCGTCGAGGGTCCAGGCTTCGAAGCCGGTCAGCAGCCCTTCCTTCACGGACTTGGCGACCAGGTAGTACATCATCTGGTTGTAGGCGATGTTGACCTCGACCGAGTTCAGATGGCCGGTGTCGTCGATGTAGCAGGACTCCGGGATCGCGAACGCGCAGCGCGCGGAGGCGAGTCCGGCGGCGGCCGTGACCTCGGCGGACTTCAGGTACTTGCACTGCTCCTTGTAGGGCACCAGGACCCGGGCCAGCAGTTCCTCGTCGATGGGGTACGAACGTCCTGGCGGAGCGTCGGCGCGGTCGGTGGCGGGCGCGGTCACGCGGCACGCATCCCGTCGTACAACCTGCGCTCGTCGTGGACGGTGACGCGGTGGGAGACGGTCGGCTCCGGGGTGGCGGTGTGCCGGGCGCGGTGGACGAGACTGCGGTTGTCCCAGACCAGCAGGTCGCCCTTCTCGAAGCTCTGCAGGTGGATGCCCTCGTGCGCGAAGGAGTCGTCGAGCTGGCCGGTCGCCTCGAAAAGACGCTTGAGGAGCTCCTCGTCGAGCGGTTCCCCGGCCTCGTTCTCGATGCCGACGGTGAAGCCCTCACTGAGGTAGAGGACCGTCTCCCCCGTCATCGGGTGGGTGAAGGTGGTGGGCTGGACGACGGGCGGGGTCTTCGTCTCGACCTCCTCGATGATCTCGGAGATCGGGCGGTAGACGTCGTGCGGACGGATCTTGAAGTACTTGCGCACGGAGTGCCGGCAACGCGTCCCGGCGATCTCCTTCTTCAGCTTCCCGGGCAGCCGCTCGTAGGCCCGGCCCATGTCGATGAAGTAGGTGCCGCGGTTCTTCTCGGGTACGACCTGCGGGTGGATGAGGGTGATGCCGAAGGGATCGGGCATGAACTGGTAGTCGGCGTGCCAGAACTTGCCGGTCTTCGGCACGCCTATCTGCTTGCCGTTCTCCGGGACGTTGGAGGAGACGAATATCTCCGGGACGTCCGGGTGCTTGTACATCGGTTCGTAGTAGGTCTCGGGGCGGCCGAGGCGCCGGCCGAGGGCGAGGAACTGCTCGGGCGTGAGGTCCTGGCCCTTCAGGACGGCGATCTTCTTGGTGTAGACGGCCTCTTTGAGGGTGCTGATGTCCGCTTCGGAGGCCGTGGTGTGGTCGAAGTCCTCGACGGTGACGCCGAGCGCGGCGCCGGGCTGGTCCTTGATCTGCATCGCTGCCGGTCCTCTCGTTGGGCTCAGACGGTGGTGGGGCGGCGGGAGTCGACCAGGTCGGCGAGCTGGCCGAGAGTGAGGTCGGGCTGGAGTTCGTCGTCTCCGACGGTGACGCCGAGGTCGCGCTCGATGCGGATACTGATCTCGACGGTGGTCAGGGAGTCCACGTCCAGTGCGCCCAGGGTGGCCTCGGGACGGATCAGGTCGGCGGGGACGTCGTGCAGGTGGACGACGACGTCGACTATCTGCTCGTAGGTGGTCATGGTGTGGTCCGTTCCGGTTACGGGTGCGGGGCGAGTTCGGGCCAGGTCATCAGGCAGGAGCCCCAGGTGAGTCCGCCGCCGAAGGCGGTGAGCAGGAGGCGGTCGCCGGGGCGGATCCGTTGCCGGGTGGCGGCGTCGGCGAGGGCGAGCGGGATGGAGGCGGCTCCGGTGTTGCCGACGGCGTCGACGTTGGCCACGCAGCGCTCCCTGGGCAGGCCCAGGTCGTCGGCGACGGAGTGCAGGATGCGCAGGTTGGCCTGGTGGGGCACGAAGTGGTCGACGTCGTCGGTCTTCAAGCGGGCCCGGTCCAGGGTGGTCCGCGCCGAGGCGGCCATACGGGTCACCGCGTGCCGGTAGACCTCCTTGCCGCGCATCGCGAAGTGGCGTTCGGCACGGCTGGGTTCGCCGCCCGCGGAACGCCGGCGGGAGCCGCCGGCGGCGACCGTGATCAGGTCCTCGTGGGCGCCGTCGCTGCCCAGGTCGAAGTGGCCGACCGCGCCGGGCTCGTCCGCCGCTCCGGCACGCAGGACGACCGCGCCGGCACCGTCCCCGAAGATGATCGCGTTGGTGCGGTCCAACGGGTCGACGATGGTGGAGTAGGTGTCCGCGCCGATCAGCACCACCCGGCGGGCGACACCGGCGACGATCAGCCCGGCGGCGGTCGCGAGGCCGTACACGAACCCGGTGCACACCGCGCCGACGTCGAAGGCCGTCGCCCCCGTCAGGCCGAGGCGGGTGGCCACCACCGGCGCGGTGGCGGGGCAGGGGCGGTCCGGGGTGGTCGTGGTGACGATCACCGTGTCGGCGGACTCGGCCCCGGACGAGCGCAGTGCGCGCCGCCCGGCCTCGACGGCGAGGTCGGAGGTGGCCTGACCGGGCTCGGCGACGTGCCGTCGGCGGATCCCGGTGCGGGTACGGATCCACGTGTCGTCGGTGTCCAGCCGTGCGGCGAGTTCGTCGTTGGTTACCACGCGGGGCGGTACCCATCCGGCCAGTCCGCACAGGACGGCCGCCGGACCGGGCGGGCTGGGGATGTCGCTGGGCACAGCTGTTCTCCTCGTGGGGTGAGAAGGGGAGCGGGGCGAGGGTCTACGCAGTGGTCGGCGTGGCTCTGCGCAGGATCAGGGTGAGCAGCACACCGCAGCCGAGACCGACCGCGATGGCGAACACGGCGGCTCGGATGCCGGTCAGCAGGGCATCGTCCGGCGGCCCGTGGCCGACGCCCGACGAGAGGGCGACCAGCAGGGCGAGACCGACCGCACCGCCCACCTGAAGCGTGGTGGAGGCCATGCCGGAGGCCACCCCCTGGTCCTCGGCGGCCACTCCGGAGGCGGCGACGATCCACATCCCGGTCCAGGCGGCACCCTGACCGAGCCCCAGCAGCACGATCCCGGGCAGCAGCAGGGGATACGAGCCGTCCCCCGTGAGCGCGAGACCGAGCGCGGCGGCCCCTCCCGCGCCCAGTCCCATGCCGCCCGCCAGCATGCGCCGAACCCCGATCCGGGCGACGGCCCGTTCGCCGACCTGAGTGCCCAGGGCGGTCACCAACGCCGGGACGAGGAACGCGAGGCCGGTCGCGAACGCGCCGTAACCACGCACGTTCTGGAAGTAGAGGGTCATGAAATAGGGCAGCGAGCTGAAGGTGGCGCTGTACAGGGCGGTGACCGCCATCGCGGTGAGCAGCCCGCGGTGGGCGAACAGCCGCGCGGGCACCAACGGGTCACGCGCACGGGTCTCGACGACCGTGAAGACGGTCAGCAGGCCGACCGTGAGTGCGGCGCCGAGCAGGGCGGACGGGCTGCCCCAGCCCGCCTCGGGGGCGCGTACCAGGAGGAACACCAGGAGCGTGATCCCGCCGGTGGCGGCCAGCGCGCCGGTGACGTCGTACCGGCGGGTGCCGGTGCGCGGGCCGTCCGCCGGGAAGAGCCGCCGGCCCGCCCACGCCAGCGTCAGAGCGATGGGAACGTTGGCGAAGAACACCGACGGCCAGCCGAACGCCTCCACGAGCACTCCGCCCAGCAGCGACCCGAAGCACAGGCCACCGGCCCCCGCGGCGCCCCACACCGCGAGAGCCCGGTTCCGGGCGGGCCCTTCCTCGTAGATCGTGTTGATCAGGGCGAGCGTGGCCGGGAAGAGCAGCGAGCCGCCGATGCCCTGCGCCGCGCGGACGGCGATCAGGACTCCCGCCGACTGGGACAGGCCGCCCACCAGCGAGGACCCCGCGTAGACGAGCGCCGCGGCGACGAAGGTCCGACGCCGGCCCAGCAGATCGGCCGTGCGGCCACCGAGCAGGAGGAAACCGCCCGTCGTGACGACGTAGGCGCTCACCACCCACTGCAGGTCGTGCGAGGAGAAGCCGAGGCCGGCGCCTATCTCTGGAAGGGCGACGTAGACGATGTTGTAGTCGAGCGCGATGACCAGTTGGGCCAGCGCCAGAACGAGAAGGGAAAGTCGTGCTCGCACGGTCGGCGTCCTCCTCACTCATCAGCAAAAAGTGAAAAACAACGAGAGATCCAGGCCCTGAAATCCAATCGGCCGATCATTTCGAGTCACCATAACACCAGCGGGCGGGCTCGGAAATGGCATCCGGAAAGGCGCCCATCGGGAACACGGAATGCATTTCGAGCAGCACGGAAAGCCGACAGTGCCACTGCCGGATGGTTTATCGATGCATAATGCGGCCGATCAGTCGTCTGCCATGAGCCGCCTGACCTCGGTGATGAGCGCGGTCAGCGCCTGCCGTTCCGGAGCGGTGGTCTCCGGATGCCACAGGTCCACGAGCAGGCAGGTTCGCGGGCGGTCGCCGTCGTTACGCGCCTCGTGCTCGAAGGAGTAGTCGAAGAGCAGGCACTTCCCCTCCTGCCAGGAGCGTGTTTCACCGGCCACCGTGATGCTGCATCCGTCCGGAATGTCGACGGCGAGATGCAGATTGATGCTGAAGTTCCACAGGTCGCAATGCGGGGCGATGGCCGCCCCGGGCAGCAGGGTGGAGAAATGGCATTCCAGTAGTGGACATATCGCGCCGGTCTCGACGGCAAACTCTTTGAGGATTTTGTATGCCGTGGGTGCGATTCCTGCGGATTCCTCGACCAGCCCCCCTTTCCGGTACAGGTAGAGGGCCTGCCAGTCCTCCTGGCGGGTCAGGTAGTGCTCGTAGTCCGAGAACGCCTCCCGGTGCCCCGCCCAGGCGGCGCCCAGTTCGTCCTTGACAGCCGTATGGGCGGCTTCGAACGCCTCGACGGCCGGCATCAGTTCGGGATGGCCGTGGGGATCGTGCCAGGGCGACGGGGACAGCCCCGGGAGGATCCACTTGGCCCCCTTCTGGAGCGGGTGGCGCCGTGCCCCTCCACCGGGCTCCAGCATCCGCTCCACACGTTCGATGGAGTCCGCGCCATGCGTCCTTCTGATCGCCGCGAAGGCGTCGTCTATCTCGGGTGTCATACAGGCCTCTCCTGGCCACTACCGCCGTGGTCGGCCGACGAGCCGGTGTCGCAGTAGTAGTCGGTGGAACAAGCCGGCGAGTTCCCGCGATGTTCCGTCAATTCTTGGGAGCGGCAGGAGACTTGGGCCCGCTGCTGGTCGTGGGAGGGGTGAACGCCGTGCGCCGGGACGGTCGGGCGTCGTACCCACCCGTCGGTCGCACAGGGCGGTGTGCACCGCGTCCGCGGTCGCCGCCAGGAGGGTCACCGGCAGTCCGGCGAGCAGGTGCACCAGAGCGTCACGGCCGTCCGGTTCCAGCCCTTCTGCGGGATCGTCGGCCGACAGCACCCCGGCTCCTGCCGTCACCAGCCGATCACCCGGGCCCAGTGGAGGCGCTGGGTCTCGCCCGGCGTGAGGCTGCCCAGGGGGCGGTCCGTCAGCCTGGCGACGCCCGGCAGGTCCGCGGCGAACGCCGCCGCTGCCAGGTGTGCGCTGCGGGCCGGTACGTCGGCTGCCTGCGCCTGCGAGCGGGCCGGGTCGGGGCGCCGGGGGAAGCCAGGCGCAAGCCCTGGCGCGCCACGCCCGCTCAGCGGGAGTGCGGCTGCCCCGGTCGGTCACCGTCATCTCTCCGCCGGCCACCGGGTTCAGCCCGGCCACCGCACGCCGCAGCGCTGTCCCCGTCGCCTCGTCCCGGCCGCTCAGGGCGACACGTTCGCCGGCCGCGACGTCCAGGGACAGCTCCTGAGCGCGTGCGCAGGTCGCGGCTCTCAGTCCTGCGTCCAGTGCGAGCGGATCGGCCGCGAGCGGCCACAACCGCGTTACCGGACAACGGAATCGCTCGCTGTTGTCTGTCACGTCCCAGTAGTCGCCCGCCCAAGGCGTCGAGTTCCCGGCGACACGGCCCGCTTCTCGGGACCGCGCCGCCAGAGAAGCGACCCGGGGTCAGGCCGCAAGGGCGCTCGGTGCCTCGGCTTTCCGCAGCAGCCGCTCCAGGGCGGCGCGGGCACGGTTGACCCGGGAGCGGACCGTGCCGACGGGGCAGCCGACGAACCCGGCCGTCTCCTCGTACGACAGCCCGACCACCTGGGTCAGCACGAACGCTTCCCGGCGTTCGTCGGGCAGGCTCTCCAGAAGGTCGAGCAGGGCCACACCCTCGTCGAAGCCCGGGAAGCCGCACGGCTGGGAGTGTTCCACCGCCGTCCGCCAGTCGACGGCGTCCGCGATCCGGGGGCGGACCGCGGCACGGCGCAGGCTGTCGGCGACTGTGCGCCGGGCGATGGCCAGCAGCCAGGTGCGGGCCGAGGCGCGGCCTTCGTAGCGGTGCAGGCTGCCGAACGCCCGAGCGAAGGTGTCCTGGGTCAGGTCGTGGGCGGTCTGGGGATCGCCGCTGAGGTGAGCCACGTAGCGCAGTACGTCACCGTGCAGGGCACGGACGAACCGGTCGGCCGCGTCGTGGTCACCACCGCGGGCGGCCAGTGCCCAGGCGGTCGCCGACGCGTCCGCGGAGGCACGATCCGCGCGGGGAGCGGGCAGGACATAGATCATCACGTGATGTCCTTCTCAGGTCTTCCGGGTCCGGGCCCTCACGAGGGCACGGCTCACCGGCACATGGGGTGCGTCCGTACTCGAGAGGTACGGCGATGCCCGGGGCCTGTGAGGGACTGCCTGCCCGCAGCGGTGCGTGAGCGGGTCGCGGCGGGGAGACCGTCGGCAGCCCTGCGCGCGACTGGGCCGCAGGACGACGGGAGGCGCAGTGGTGGGCCCCGGGTGGATCCGGCTGTCTCAGATGACAGCGGCACCCGCGGGCGGCCCGCGGAAGGTGAGAGAACAGCACAGCAGCAGCCGCACTGGAGCCGGACAGGCGAAGTCACGGCGCCTGCGAACGGACGGTCGGGCCAGTGGTGCGGGCAGGAACGCCAGCAGCAGCCGCAGCGGTGCCGCCAGCCAGGCCGCCGCGGCCCTGAGGACGCGGAACACAGCCTGCTCGCCATGGGCCAGCCACAGCCCGCACAGCACTGCGGCCAGCAGGTGCGCGGCCAACATACCGACCGAAACCGTACCGCTCATGCCGTGCACGTGTCCGACGCCGGCCATGCCGTGCACCGCGTGCGCGGTGGACCCCATGTCCATCGACCCCATCGAGCCCATGTCCATGGTGCCCATGCCCGTCGAGCCACCGGCGCCGGGCATCACGGCCGTCTCCGGCGTCGACGCGAACTTCTGCGCCTGGGTGAAAGTCTCGTGGAGCACCGCCTGCGCGGCGGTCACCACCGCGACGATCGACGTGCTGCCACGTTCCCGGCCGGCCAGCAGCCAGCCGCCCACGCCGGTCGCGGTGGCACCGACGGCCATCGCCCACCAGGGAACGGGAGTCCCCGACATGGTTACGTGACCGAGGGCGGCGAGCAGCACACAGGCGGCGGCGAACACGCCGGCCCGCAGAACGCGGCACCACCCTCCGACAGTCATGACGCGCCCATCTTCGCACCAGGGTTCCGATCGCCGTCAGGGGTACGGGGCGCTTCGGAGCCCATCTCGCAGAATTGACAGTGACTCATGTCACCTGAGGACCAGGGGAACTCGGTGTGCCTTCGGGGCGACTACGTTCCCGGGCGCACCACGACGGCGTACACCTTGACCTTGCCGCTGCGCCGGAAATCCAGCGTGAAGGAGACCAGGTCGCCCGGACGCCAGCGTACGGTGGGCGCGGAGACCGTAAGGTCCACTCCGCGCGGCGACATGGCCAGGCTGTCACCCCCAGGTACCGCGATGGAGTCGATCGATTCCCGAAAGGCGGCGTTCCTCCCTTTCATCCTGTGCCGCGAGAGCGTGACCCCACCCGGGACGCCGGGCGACGTGACACCGACCAGACGGTCGGCCGAGCCGCCCTCATTGGTGATGCGGAAGAACGCCGCGGTCTCCGGGACACCGGCGGACGGCAGCAGCACCTTCCCCTCCGTGACCCGGATGACCGCCGGGCGGCCGGCCCGGCCCGTGCCGGCCCAGGCGGTCAGGCCCGCCAGGGCCAGGCTGCACGCCGCGACGGGCACGAGAGCGGCGAGCGCCGCGTCCCGCAGCCGCCGCCGGTCGAGGCGCTTCGGTGAGGACAGCGGGCCTGTGATCCTCTTCATCGGGCACCGCCCTTCGCGCCCCGCGTCCCGGAGTGGCTCCGGCCGCGGGCGGGAGAGGGCTGCCAGGTGCGCAGCCGCAGGCTGTTGGCGACCACCAGCACGGAACTCACCGACATCGCCGCAGCGGCGACCATGGGATCGAGCAGGCCGACCATGGCCAGCGGCACGGTGACGACGTTGTAGCCGAACGCCCAGACCAGATTGGTCCGGATCGTGCCCAGGGTGCGCCGGGCGAGCAGGACGGCGTCGACGAGCGCCTCGATGTCGCCTCGCGCCAGGGTGAGGTCCGCGGCGCCGATGGCCACGTCGGTGCCGCTGCCCATGGCGATGCCGAGGTCGGCGGCGGCGAGCGCGGCGGCGTCGTTCACGCCGTCGCCGACCACCGCGACCCGGGCGCCGTCCTTCGCCAGGTCCCGTACGAGGGCGGCCTTGTCCTCGGGGGTGCAGCGGGCGTACACCTCGTCGATGCCGAGTGCGGCGGCGACGGCGTCGGCGGGCGCCTTGCGGTCGCCGGTGGCGAGCACCGGGCGGATACCGAGCCGGCGCAGCCGGTCCACGGCCCGGTAGCTGCCGGGGCGGACCAGGTCACCGACGGCGATGAGCGCCTGGGCCCGGCCGTCGACCCGCACCAGAACCGGCGTGTGGGCCGCGTCCTCCGCGGCGGCCAGCGCTTTGGCCAGTGCGCGCGGCAGCTTGTCGTCGGGCGCACCCACCTCGACCGTACGGCCGTCCACCCGGCCTCTGACCCCGTGTCCCGGGACCGCGGCGAAGTCCGTCACGTCCGGCACCGGTCCGGCCGCCGCCATGCGGTCCGCGTACACGGTGATCGCCCGCCCGATCGGATGCTCGGAGCCCCGCTCCACCGCCCCGGCCAGCCGAACCACCGCGTCCTGCCCGAGTACGCCCGGCAACGCGGTGACCTTGGCGACCGTCATGTGGCCGGCGGTCAGCGTGCCGGTCTTGTCCAGGACGACCGTGTCCACGTGCTGCAGGGCCTCCAGCGTCTGCGGCCCGCTCACCAGCACGCCCAGCTGGGCACCGCGCCCGGTGGCGGCCATCAGGGCGGTCGGCGTCGCCAGGCCCAGCGCGCAGGGGCAGGCCACCACGAGCACGGCCACACAGGCGGTGAGAGCCGCCTGAGGATCGGCTCCGGCGCCCAGCCAGAACCCGAGGACAGTCACCGCGATGGCCAGGACGACCGGTACGAACACCCCGGCGACCGCGTCCGCCAGCCGCTGCGCCCGTGCCTTGCCCGCCTGCGCCTCCGTCACGAGGCGGGTGATCCGGGCCAGCTGGGTGTCCGCCCCGACCGCCGTGGCCTCGACGAGCAGCAGCCCGCCGGCGTTGACGGCTCCGCCGACCAGGGTCGAGCCGGGAGACACTTCCACGGGTTCGCTCTCACCGGTGACCAGGGACAGGTCCACAGCCGAACTGCCGTCCGTCACCCGCCCGTCGGTGGCGACCCGCTCACCGGGACGCACGACGAAGACCTGCCCCACCCGCAGCTGCTCGATGGGGACCGACCGCTCACCGTGCTCGTCGCGGACGGACACCTTCTTGGCCGCCAGTTCGGCCAGCGACCGCAGCGCCGCCCCGGTGCCCCGCCGCGCCCGCGCCTCCAGGAACCGCCCGGTCAGCACGAACAGCGGCACGCTCACGGCGGCTTCGAGATACAGGTGCGCCATGCCCTCCGACGCGGACGGCACCAGACTGAACGACATCCGCATCCCGGGCTCGCCCGCTCCCCCCAGGAACAGCGCGTACACCGACCAGGAGAACGACGCCACGACCCCCAGAGAGACCAGGGTGTCCATGGTGGCCGTGGAATGCCGCAGCCCCCGCAGTGCCCTGACGTGGAAGGGCCAGGCACTCCACACCGCCACCGGGGCGGCCAGCACGAAGCACAGCCACTGCCAGTTGCGGAACTGCAGGACCGGCGCCATCGACAGCACCAGGACCGGCACCGCCAGCAGAACGGTGACCACGATCCGTTCCCGCTCGCGCCGGGCCTCGTCGGTCCCGGCCTCGTCCGCTTCCTCGGTCGCCTCGTCGTCCTCGCGCACGGGCAGGGCGGCCTGGTATCCGGCCTGCTCGACCGCGGTGACGAGATCCTCGGGCGCGACAGCGGCCGGATGGCTGACCCGTGCGAGACCCGTGGCCAGGTTGACCGTGGCCGTGACGCCCTCCAGCTTGGCGAGCTTCTTCTCCACCCGCCGGACACAGGCCGCGCAGGTCATCCCGCCCACGGTGACGTCCGTGACGACGAGGCTCGCCGTGGGTTCGGCCGCCATCACTCACCGCCCCCATGGCCCATCCCGGGCATGTCGTCCATACCGCCGCCGTTGCCGTCACTGCCGCCGCTCCCACCACTGCTCTCGGATGTCCCGGTGCCGTGCATACCGGGCGCCACGGGCCCCGCCGCCGACCCGGCGGCGTACGACACCGAGAACAGCAGCACCAGCAGAAGCAGGAACCCGCAGAGCGCGGGCGGCGGCAGCAGTCTGCGTGCGGCCTCACCGGCGGAGCGGGGTGACATCGGAATATCGGCCATGCCCGACCTCCCTGGTCGCATCGAACCGTCTCGCGAGAGACGGCGGTTGTAGCCGTACCGCTCCAGTAGTCGAGTCGACAGAGCGTCGAGTTCCGGCACCTAATCGTGACTTGCATCACACGTGCGCCAAAGGGTGCATCCGCCTGAGCCAAACGACATCGAGGGCCGGCGCGGAGGCCTGTGAGCAGCTCGCGGCCCCGGAGCCCGCGCGCTATCGCTTTCGTCCTCCTCGGCTTCGGCGTCTTTCACTGGTGCCCTTCACCCGTGCAGCGCCGTTGGCCGATCCTGCGGGGCGACGGAGCCGCGGGCGAACGTCCGTGGTCACGGGCGGGACACGGGCAGGAGATACCCGGGATCCGCTGGACAGACAATCGGGTCTCCGTCACTCGGTCCCGAGGTCGAAAGGACCGCACCACCGCGCCCGCCATGGAGGGCGCCCGCTCGACGGAGCAGTGCCCTGCCGACTGCTCACCCGTCGGCAGGGCACACCGCCTCACTCGGGCCGTGAGTCACCGGAGCGGCTACGCACCATGGCGAAGGCCGCCGCAGCCAGACCCATTACCCCCACGACCAGCCCGGCGACACCGAGACCGCGGGCGGTGGAGTCACTGCTGTCGGAGGCGGCGGACGCGGAGCTCTTCGAGGGGGACGCGGAGGCGGTCGGCACGCTGGCCCCGTCCGACGCGCTCTTCGCGGTGAGCTTGAGGACAGGCGCTGGGTTCTCCGGCTCCTCGTCGCCCTGCGCCGCCTCCTCGATCCAGCGGACCGTCTTGCCGTCGGAATAGGTCTGGAGTGTCTTCAAGGCCAACTCGTCGGTGTCCTCGGGCAACTGGCCGAAGGCGACGTCGAAGTCCTCGTAGTGCCCGGGGTCGATCTTGCCGCCGGTCCAGGTGATCTCGGAGACGGCGTCGGTGATGGTGCCGTCGTCGGTCTTGATCGGCGTCTTGAGCTTCGTGTTCGTGACCTTGGCGGTCCAGCCGTCCCGCGGGGAGACGAGGACGCCGAGGACGGGGTGGTCGGTGGGCAGGAACACCTGCACCTTGGTGGTGGACGCGGAGTCCTCCTCGTTGGGGACCCGGAAGGTCAGCAGTCCGTCCGTGGCGCCCTTGGCATAGCTGCCGGGGTGGACGGTGACGTGCGCGGAGGCGATGCCGGCCGCGGCGAGGACTCCGGCCGCGGCAAGAGCGGTGACGACGCCGGCGCGGCGCAGTGTGATGCGTACTCGGGACATGGGTGGGGCGATCTCCGTAATGGAAAGGTGTGTTGGGATCAGATCGGGTACGGAGCCTCCGGCGGCGGCCCGCGCCGCTGCACTGTGTGCCGTAGCAGGAAGCGGCCGAGGGGGCGGGGACCGTCGGCCCACCGACACGGTCGTGGGACGTCCCGCGCGTCCGGCACCAACCGTGCCCCGCCGCGCACCCGCCACCAGGCCACCAGGCCCGGCACCAGCGCGACGGCCTGGCGCAGCAGGGACCACAGCGCGCTCTCCCCGCGCCTGAGCCACCAGGTCAGCACGAGGGCTGCCGCGACATGAGCGGTGGTGGCGTGCGGGGTCAGGGCATGGGCGTGGGACATACCCATGCCGCGCATGGTCATCGTGGCGTGCGGCCGTGAGGCGCCGAAGGCGAGGTGCAGTGCGCCCTGGGCGGTGAGAGTGCCGGCGCCGATGGCCGCCAGCGACCGCTCCCGGCCGCCCAGCAGGTACCCGGCCCCGAAGACCGGCACGAATCCGGCGGCCTGCAGCCACCCAGGCGGCGCCATGCCGGCCGCCAGCGCGTGCCCCCCGGCGGCGAGCAACACGCAAAGAGCGGCGAACACCGCCGCGCGCAGGCTCCGCACCGCCGGGGACGCACTCATGCACCCGATGCTGCCATGCGGTCGGCGGATCTCCTCCCTCGCCCCGGCCGGGCGCCTTCTTCGGCCGGGACGGACTCGAAGGTGCGGAAGCCGCCGTCGGGGAGAGAGACGCCGACCATGACGGCCATGGAGACCTGAGCCGCGCGGCGGGCGACGAGGGAGAGGCCGAAGCCGTCGAGTGCGAGGTGGTGGACCCGGTGGTACCACAGGAACGGCTCCCACCCGGTCCTGAGCAGGTGTGACCGGAGACCGGACCGACGGCGAGGTCGACGGGACGGGCCATGTCCCGGTCCGCCCAGGCGATGGCGGCCATCTATGGATCCGCTTCAGCCGCGAGGTCGGCCATGCGGGTGCGCCAGCCGTGGGCAAGAGTGGCGGCCCGCCAGGGGCGCCGCCCGGTGACGTCGGTGACGAAGGCGACGCTGAGTGCCTCGGTCTCGCCGACGGCGTGGTGCAGAGCGGTGCCGAAGACCGCCCTGCCCAAGGAACTGTCGACGCTTACGTATTCGGCGGTGTTCCAGGCAGGGCTGTCCGCGCCGGACGGCCGACCGGTCCAGATCCCCTCCTGGCCGCCGGCAGTCGGTCCCCCGGCCGACCCCCATTTTTGAGGCTCCGCGGCCTGGGACGCCTTCCTTGCGCCGACGGCGAGCTGATGGACGCGCGCCGCAGGTCCTCGACTTCGGTGAATGTGACGTGAACGACACCGCGATACAAGACAATTGCTACGAGTTGCCCGGATTGCGCACAGCCATGCCTGTCAGGCATTTCCGGCCATCCAGCCCCTCGCGCGCCGGATGCGCTTCGATGCGCTGCGGTGACACTGAAGGTCAGCTGGCATGATGACTGCCCATGCCTTCCGGACTCGCTTTCCGCCTTGCACGCGCCGCGGTGTTCGCCGCCGTGTGCGTGACGGTGACGAGTCTCGGCCATGCCCTGATGTCCCACGGGGTTCCAACCTGGGCGGTGGGATACGGGTTCGCGGCCACGACTGCAGGGGCGTGGTGGCTCGCCGGGCGCCGCGAGCGCGGTGTGCTGGCGGTCACCGGTTCCACCGTGGCGGTGCAGTTCGCTCTGCACGGGTGGTTCGACTTCGCCCAGACCTCCGCCGGTTCTCCCACCATGCCCGGTTCCGAGGCCGGCATGGCTCATGAGGCGTCGCCGGCGATGGGTGCAATGCCCATGGACGGCCCGATGACGAGCCACTGGTCGCTGGGCATGGTCGCGGCGCACGCCCTGGCCGCAGTGCTGTGCGGACTGTGGCTGTGGCGTGGCGAGGCCGCCGTCTTCCGTGCCGGCCGTGCTCTGGCGATGTTCGTCTTCGCTCCGCTGCGACTGGCCGAGCGGATCCGTTCGGTCTGCCAGGTGCCGCCCCCGGCACGGCCCGTGTGGTTCTTCGTGCCGGTGCAGCCGGTGCGTGGTGCGCTCCTGCGGCACAACATCGCGCGCCGAGGTCCCCCGATGCCCGCAGTCTGCTGCTGACCGTTCGTCCTGCCCACAGGTGGTGACGGACGCAGTCCGGCGTGCCCTCTTCGACCGCGCTTCCCGGAACGGCCGTTTCTCGTCGAGCCGTTCCCGGAAGGCGGTCCGCCGCGCATGCCCTGCCGCCGCTTCTCGGCGGATCGACCTGCCGACTTCACTCGCGCCCTGCGTCGCCGACGCCGGGTGCCCATTGGGGATGCATCCATGTCTTCCACCCAGGAACAAAAACCACAGGACGAGTCCGAGGCCGCCGACGCGGTCCTCGACGAGGCTCCCGGCACCGCGGCCACCGGCGCGCTGCCGGTCCGCTCATGGCGAGGCGTGCGGGCGCTGCTGGTGCGGCTCCACTTCTACGCCGGGGTGTTCGTCGCCCCCTTCCTGCTCGTGGCCGCGCTGACCGGGCTGGCCTACACGTTCACCCCGCAACTGGACGACCTGGTCTACGGCGACGTGCTGCACGTGGAGCAGTCCGGCCGACAGCCGCGCCCGCTGGCCGAGCAGATATCCGCGGCCCGCGCAGCCCACCCGGAAGGCACCCTGGCCTCCGTGACCACCCCGCCCGGTCCGGGGGACACCACTCGTGTGGTGCTGTCCGTGCCGGAACTGGGCGACAAACAGCGCACCGTGTTCGTCGACCCCTACACCGCCGAGGTCAAAGGCGAACTGACCACCTGGTGGGGCTCGACCCCGCTGACGACGTGGCTGGACGACCTGCACCGCAACCTTCACCTCGGTGAGACCGGACGCCTGTACTCGGAGGTCGCCGCCAGCTGGCTGTGGGTGCTCGTCGCCGGCGGACTCGTCCTGTGGCTGGGGCGTGCCCGGGGGCAGCGTGCCAAGTCCGCGCGCGGTGTTCTGCTGCCCGACCGGTCCGCCCGGGGTGTCCGCCGCACCCGCGGCTGGCACGCCGCCACCGGAGTGTGGATCGCCCTCGGCCTGCTGTTCCTCAGCGCGACCGGTCTGACCTGGTCCCACTACGCCGGCGAACGGTTCGGAAAACTCCTGGACACGGTCAAGGGACACGCCCCCGAACTCGACACCGCACTGCCCGGAGCCAAGGCCGCCGACGGCGACGACCACGCCGGACACGCCGGACACCACGCTGGCCAGGACGCGGCATCGGCCGACCCCGCCGCCTTCGACACCGTTCTCGCCGTGGCCCGCGACAACGGCCTGAGCGGCAAGGTCGTTCTGACCCCGCCCGCCGACCCCGCGAGCGCGTGGACCGCCGCCCAGGACGACCCCAGCTGGCCCGTTCACTACGACCAGGTCGCCGTCGACGCCGCAACGGGCGAGGTCACCGCCGAGACCCGCTGGAACGACTACCCGGTTCTGGCCAAGTTCACCAAGCTCGGCGTCCAGGGGCACATGGGGCGGCTCTTCGGCATCGCCAACCAGATACTCCTCGCCGTCATCGCCCTGGGCCTGGTCTTCATCATCCTGTGGGGCTACCGGATGTGGTGGCAGCGCCGCCCCACCCGCGAGGACCGCACAGCCCGCCTCGGGAAGGCCCCTGCACGTGGCACCTGGCGCACCCTGCCCCTGCCCGTCCTGATCCTCGGCATCCCCGCCGTCGCCGCCCTCGGCTGGGCCCTGCCCGTCCTCGGCATCACCCTCCTCGCATTCCTCGTCCTCGACATAGCAGCCGGACTGGCTCGCAAGGCCCGCACCACTGCGTGACACCGTCCGGTCGGAACCCGACCGGAGCGTGATTGAGGGCAGGCCCAGGTCGGAGACTCCCGGCTTGGGCCTGCCCTTTTCATCTGTCAACCAGAACTCCCGCTCACGGGACCGCCATGCCGGTCCGGCACTCGCACGCGAAAGAACACCGGCGGCACAACTGGCGCCGGCGCATGACTTCGCCGTCCGCCCGACCACCCACTAAAGGGACATCGCGGCCCGACTCCCTCAAAAATGGTCACCGAAGGCGATCCCGTGGGCCGCTGGTGGCTGCTGGCCTCCGTCCGGCCCGGTCGCGGTCTCACCTTCCACCGACGCCAAGGCTGGATAAGTCCACTCGCCCCGCTCCTGAGGCATGGGTAGCGCCGCCTTCGACCGACCGCTCGCCCCGCGCGGCCTCTGATCCCAGAGCCCGGGCTCAGTCCCAGCGGGATCCGGCGGCTCGCCGCACGCATGGCGGATTCTGAGACGGACGCCCAGAGTCACCACCCACGCGGCGAACATCAAAGCGAGAATCTCGCGACAAGCCCCTCACCGGGAACTCAGGCCGACTGCAGGCCGAGAGTCCGGTAGATCTCTGTCGTGACCTTGGAGAAATTCATGGTCATGAAGTGGAGACCGGGGGCCTCCTCGTCGATCAGGCGCCGGCACATCTCGGTCGCGTGCTCGATGCCGAGTGCCCTGACCGCTTTCGGGTCGTCCTCCACGGCGAGCATCCGCTCGGCGAGCCGCGGCGGGAACGCGGCGGTGCTGAGGCTGGGGATGCGGAGCAAGGAGCGGATCGTGGTTACCGGCATGATCTCCGGGATGATCGGTGTCGCGCACCCTGCGGCGGCCACCCGGTCGCGGAAGCGCAGGTAGGTCTCGACGTCGAAGAACATCTGGGTGATCGCGTAGTCCGCCCCGGCCCTGCACTTGTCCACGAAGTGCCCGATCTCGCTGTCCCAGTCGGCTGAGCGCGGATGCAGCTCGGGAAAGGCCGCGACACCGACACAGAAGTCACCGGACTCCTTGACCAGACGAACGAGGTCGGCCGCGTACTCGATGCCCTCGGGGTGCTTGGCCCAGGGACCGAGCGGGTCGCCGGGCGGGTCGCCGCGCAGAGCGAGGATGTTGCGGACGCCCTGGTCGGCGTAGTGGCCGAGGATGTTGCGCAAATCGGAGACGCTGTGATCGACCGCCGTGAGGTGGGCGACGGGCGTGAGGGTGGTCTCCTGGGCGATGCGGCCGGTGACGTTGACGGTACGGCCACGCGTCGAGCCTCCGGCGCCGTAGGTCACGGAGACGAAGGTCGGTGACAGCGCCTCCAGCCTCCGGATCGCCGTCCACAGCCCGGCCTCGGCTTCGGCGCTGCGTGGGGGCATGAATTCGAAGGAGTAGGAGCGGTGTCCTGAGGCGAGGAGTTCGCGGATGGTCGCCGCGCGGTCCGGTCGGGTGGAGGGGATGCCGAGGGCCATGGGCGCACGTTAGCGTCAGGCCTACAGCCCTCGATGTGCTGTCCACGTGCTGATACTCGGCTGGAACAGGTCGTGTTCAGGTCCGCCAGCTTCGGGTCGGGGGCGGTGGAGAGGCCAGAATGTGTCCATGAACGCGTACCGACACCGACTCCCAGGCGTACCCGATTGGGGTCGTTGTGGCGTGATGGGCATCGTCAACGTCACTCCGGATTCCTTCTCCGACGGGGGGCTCTGGCTCGACGCCGACCGAGCCGTCACGCACGGCCTTGAGCTGGTCGGCCAGGGAGCGGACATCGTCGACGTCGGCGGTGAGTCGACCCGTCCGGGGGCGGTCCGGATCACCCGGGAGGAGGAGTTGAGACGGGTCCTTCCCGTGGTCCGGGGCCTGGCGGAGGAGGGCGTACTCGTCAGCGTGGACACGATGCGGGCCGACGTGGCCGAGGCCGCGGTCGATGCGGGCGCGCGGATCATCAACGACGTCAGTGGCGGTCGTGCGGATCCCGGCATGGTGAAGGTCGCTGCGAGGACGGGCGTTCCGTTCGTCGTCATGCACTGGCGCGGGCAGTCTGCCGGGATGGACGGCCTGGCCACCTACGACGACGTGGTGGTCGAGGTCGTGAATGAGGTGGAGCGGCAGATGGAAACCATGGCGGCGGGTGGCCTCGATCCGGCGCAGGTGATCGTCGATCCGGGCCTGGGCTTCGCCAAGACGCGTGTGGACGACTGGACCCTGCTGGCCGGCCTCGACGCCTGGCACCGTCTGGGGCGCCCTGTTCTGGTCGCGGCCTCACGCAAGCGGTTCCTGGGCACGCTGCTGGCGGACCCGGCCACCGGGGAACCTCGTCCACCGCGTGCTCGGGACGCGGCCACCGCAGCTGTCTCCGCGCTCGCGGCCTCTCAGGGTGCCTGGGCCGTCCGGGTGCACGAGGTCGGAGCCACCGCTGACGCGGTGCGTGTCGAAGCCGCGTTGAGGACGGTCACGGAGCAGGGTGCTCGAACGGTTCGGTGGGCGGGCTGACACGTCAGGGCAGCCGTTTCCCACGCCAGGGCGATGGGGCCTGAAGAGACGTCTCGGAACACCTCTTTGGAACGCACCGCAGTTCGGCTCGGAGGCATCGCCGAAGAGCGCGACTGCCGCGGCCGTACGGCGACCTGGTCGTTCTCCACCAGACGGGGCACCTGGGTGCCGCTGTCCTGGTCGATGAGCTGCGGACGGCCGAGCGGTGGTGCGGCCCGGTGGGAGCGGCCGAGGCGTTCGCTGACGCGACAGCCCATGGACGAATTTCCACCACCTCGGCGAACTCACCCTGCTTATCGGCAACATCACCGACCCGCCCACCGTCCGGATCGCCTGAGGGAAGCGCGAGTGCGGCGTTCCCCGCCCTTCGCCGGCCTGCTTCGACACGCTCCTCCACACCTTCCAGAATCTGGACTGCGCTCTTCCTTTCCCGACGCCACCCCGTAGGCTGGCCCGAGCAGCTGGTTCGCCCCGTCAGCCAGGCGGGGTGTCGCAAGAGGGAACCCGGTGGGAATCCGGGACTGCCCCGCAGCGGTGAGCGGGAACGACCGCCGTCATACGCACTGGGTCCGAGGTACCGGGCCTGGGAAGCGACGGCCACTAGGTGTCCTCCGTCAAGGAGGGTGTGCCCGCGAGTCCGAAGACCTGCCAACTGCCCGTGCGCGGACCACTCCGCGCGCGGACACCCCGGTGACCTCGAGGGCGGGTCGGCGTACACACCAGACGGAACGACCGTGGCTTTGCCGCGCGGGGTCGTGGCCGTCCGGTTCGTCATTCCCTTCGCGCTCTCACCCCGTCTCCGGGATCTCAGGGATTCATCTCGCGAAGGAGATCTCCGTGACCAGCAAGTCCGCAGCCGCGGCAGCACGGGCCACCGTGTACGGCTACCCCCGCCAGGGTCAGAACCGAGAGCTGAAGAAGGCGATCGAGGGCTACTGGAAGGGCCGCGTCACCGCCGACGCCCTCCACGCCACCGCCGCCGAGCTCCGCCGGAGCAACCTGCGCTCACTCGCCGACGCCGGCATCCACGAGGTGCCCACCGGCGACTTCTCGTACTACGACCACGTGCTCGACACGACCGTCATGGTGGGCGCCGTCCCCGATCGGCACCGTGCCGCCGTCGAGGCCGACGCGACGGACGGCTATTTCGCGATGGCCCGCGGCACCCAGGAGGTCGCGCCGCTGGAGATGACCAAGTGGTTCGACACCAACTACCACTACCTGGTCCCCGAACTGGGTCCCGACACCGTCTTCGCGGCCGACTCCACCAAGCAGGTCACCGAGCTGAAGGAAGCCCTCGCCCAGGGCCTCACGCCCCGACCCGTGCTCGTCGGCCCCCTCACCTACCTCCTGCTCGCCAAGCCCGCCCCGGGCGTGGCCGCGGACTTCGAGCCGCTGACCCTGCTGGACCGTCTCCTGCCCGTGTACGCCGAAGTGCTCGCCGACCTGCGCGCGGCCGGCGCGGAGTGGACCCAGCTCGACGAGCCCGCCCTCGTTCAGGACCGCACCCCGGCCGAGCTGAACGCCGCCGAGCGTGCCTACCGCGAGCTGGGCGCCCTCACCGACCGGCCCAAGCTGCTGCTCGCCTCCTACTTCGACCGCCTCGGCGACGCCCTGCCGGTGCTGGCCAAGGCACCGGTCGAGGGACTCGCCCTCGACTTCACCGAGGCCGCGGCCGGCAATCTGGACGCCCTCGCCTCCGTCGGCGGACTTCCCGGCAAGCGCCTGGTCGCCGGTGTCGTCAACGGCCGCAACATCTGGATCAACGACCTCCAGAAGTCCCTGTCCACCCTCGGCACCCTGCTCGGGCTCGCCGACCGTGTCGACGTCGCCGCCTCCTGCTCCCTGCTGCACGTCCCGCTAGACGCGTCCGCGGAGCGGGACATCGACCCGCAGATCCAGCGCTGGCTGGCCTTCGCCCGGCAGAAGACCGCCGAGATCGTCACCCTCGCCAAGGGCCTCGCCCAGGGCACCGACGCCATCACCGGTGAACTCGCCGCCAACCGCGCCGACCTCGCCTCCCGCGCCACGTCACCCATCACCCGCGACCCCGCCGTCCGATCCCGTGCCGAGGCCGTGACGGCCGAAGACGCCCGTCGCTCCCAGCCGTACCCCGAGCGGGCCGCCGCCCAGCGCGCCCACCTCGGCCTGCCGCTGCTGCCGACCACCACCATCGGCTCGTTCCCACAGACGACCGAGTTGCGGACCGCCCGCGCGGACCTGCGCGCCAATCGGATCGACACGGCCGGATACGAGGAGCGCATCAAGGCCGAGATCCGGGAGGTCATCTCCTTCCAGGAGAAGACCGGCATCGACGTCCTGGTGCACGGCGAGGCCGAACGCAACGACATGGTCCAGTACTTCGCCGAACAGCTCACCGGCTACCTCGCCACCCAGCACGGCTGGGTCCAGTCCTACGGCACCCGCTACGTCCGCCCGCCGATCCTGGCCGGCGACATCTCCCGCCCCGAGCCGATGACGGTGCGCTGGACGACGTACGCCCAGTCGCTGAGCGACCGTCCCGTCAAGGGCATGCTCACCGGACCGGTCACCATGCTTGCCTGGTCCTTCGTCCGCGACGACCAGCCCCTCGGCGACACCGCACGACAGGTCGCCCTCGCCCTGCGCGACGAGGTGAACGATCTGGAGGCCGCCGGCACCTCGGTCATCCAGGTCGACGAACCGGCGCTGCGCGAGACGCTGCCGCTGCGGACCATCGACCACGCCGCGTACCTGACCTGGGCGACCGAGGCGTTCAGGCTCAGCACGAGCGGGGTGCGGCCGGACACCCAGATCCACACCCACATGTGCTACGCCGAGTTCGGGGACATCGTCCAGGCCATCGACGACCTCGACGCCGACGTCATCAGTCTGGAGGCCGCCCGCTCCCACATGCAGGTCGCCCGGGAACTCGCCGCCCACGGCTACCCGCGCGAAGCCGGACCGGGTGTCTACGACATCCACTCCCCGCGCGTCCCCAGCGCCGAGGAGGCCGCCGACCTGCTGCGCACCGGCCTGAAGGCCATCCCCGCCGAGCGCCTGTGGGTCAACCCCGACTGCGGCCTGAAGACCCGCGGCTGGCCGGAGACCCGCGCCTCCCTGGAGAACCTGGTCGCGGCGGCCCGCACCGTCCGGGGCGAACTGCCCGCGTCCTGATCCGCATCGTGGGGGGCCGGGACGCTCGCGGCGTCCCGGCCCCGTCCCACCGCACCGCACCGCACCGTCAGAACCAAGGCAGAGAGGAGGCTGTTGGTGCGCGGTAAACCGCGACAGGTCGTCGTGGACGGCAGGCCCATGGTCGCCATGTCGGAGAAGCAGTTCGAAAGCCTGCTGGCCATGCGCAGACAGCTCGGCAGCCAGACCGCCAGGATGCGGATGCTGCGGGACACGCTGGCCGATCTGGGCGAGTTCCTGGACTCCGTGGCCGAGGCGCTCGACGCATCACCCGAGCCACCGGAGATCACACCGCCCCCTTCCGGCCCCGCACATCCCCGGGCGGCTCTCGTCACGGAGATACGCCGACGCGCACAACAGGCACGCGCCATCAACGGGGCAGGACGCACTCCCAGGCACTGGAACCCGTCCGACCATACCAGGACTTAGGCTTACCTAAGTCTCGCGCGCGACACAACATCTGGGATGCGGGCACTCGCGAACTTCTAGATGCAGTGTTGGCGTTGCTGGTGGTTCGCCGAGCACTCCTGTGGTCGGCCTCGCAAGAGGGAACCCGGTGCAAGAGCGGGACTGCCCCGCAGCGGTGAGCGGGAACGACCGCCGTCCTACGCACTGGACCCGACGTACCGGGCCTGGGAAGCGACGGCCAGGTCGCGTCCCTGTTGTCGTCGCTGCTGCTGTACGCGGGCTTCTACCTCCCACTGCACTTCGCCACCCACGCCCTGCTCACCAACACGGCCGATATGATCCGCCTGATCCTGCGCGACAAAGGCCGTGCACGGCTACTACTCCGGCTACAAGTACCAGCGCGGTCTGGAGAAGCTCGACGCCGCCGGGCAGGAGGAGATGCGGGCGTTCACATACGGCCTTCTGGAGGAGCTGTACCCGCTGGAACTCCACTACTCCGGCGAGCTGTACGAGCCCCTCGGGCTCATGGACGACGTCGCCGTCTTCGTCCGCTACAACGCCAACAAGGCGCTGATGAACCTCGGCTACCCGGCCCGCTTCGGCGCGGAGGAGACCGAGGTGAACCCGGAGATCCTCGCGGCGCTGTCCCCAGGCGCGGACGAGAACCACGACTTCTTCTCCGGTTCCGGCTCCTCGTACGTCATGGGCAAGGCGGAGGACACCGCCGACGACGACTGGGACTTCTGAGCGACCGAGCGCGGTGATCTCGTCGAACACCGCGCTCCGGTCGGGCTGGTCATGCCGGGACGGGGTCCGGCTCCTGTGAGGCGGTGGGGGCATCCGGACTTACGGGGTTGAGCAGGCGTTCCGCCAGGGGCCCGAAGATCAGACCGATGGCCGTCCAGAGGATGAGCTGTGCGCCGACCGAGTAGAAGCGGAAGGCGAACAGTACGTCGGCCGGAAAGCCCGGGAAGACCATGTTGCCCCTGGAGTCGGTCAGCGGCTGCGGGGTCTCGGTGGCATGGTTGCCGTAGTTGGCCTTGTTGTACGAGAGGTGGCCGAGCGGCGGCAGGAGCAGCATGACGATCCCGATGGCGACGACGAACGCCGCACCCGCGAGGAGGCTGGCGTTCCAGTTGCCGAACCGAGCCTGGAGCCTCTTGCCCAGGTAGACGGCTCCCGCGAGGAAGGCGACCGAGCAGACGACCATGATCAGGTACAGGCCGCTGCGCTGCTGGATGGTCTCTTCGTGGCCGATCGCGGGCGGGTTGGCCGGGTACTTCAGGAACGGCACCATATACATGCCGAGGAACCCGCCGCCGGCGACGAGCAGCGCCAGGCTGCGTGCACGCAGCCCGCCGGTACGACCCAGGCAGATGGTGTAGGCGACCGCGAACAGGGCGCCCATCGCCATCCCGAAGAAGACGATGCCGATACCGATGCCGACGTTGGCCTGGACGGTGCGGCTGAACAGGTCCGGGCCCGCGGCTTCGACGTGCAAGCCCGCTGCCTTGTCCAGGGCGTTCTGCGCGGCGTCACGGCCGCTCTCGTAGTCGATGGCCTTGGCGATCTGCGGCTCGGCGAAAATCCGCGCGAAGACGAAGGCGAGCAGGCCCGCGACCGCGCCGGCGAGGACGCCGCGCAGTATGAGCTTCTTTTCCATGTCGAGTCGTCCGTACGTCCGGGTGCCGGCGAGGTCAGTGGCAGGGGAAGCCGAGGAAGTGGCGGGCGTCGTGGACGAACTCGTGCACGTGCATGTCGTTGCCGAACACCGACACGGCGCCCTGGTCGACACCGATGAAGTAGTAGACGGCCAGCGCGATCAGCGCGGTTCCGACCAGCCACAGGACCGACTTCGAGACCGGCAGGACGACCGGAGTGGACGCCGGGCGGGGCGTGGAAATGCTGCTCAAGGTGTGCCCTCCTTCGGGGATCGTGCGTCCCGTTGCCTGTTCGGGGGGAGTGAGGGCTCAGTGTCTGACTCGCCTGCCGCCTCGCGGCGGCCGGCTCACAGTGGCGCGACCGTGCTGGAATCCCACCAGCTTCCTTATGCCTTCACTACAAAAGGACCGTAGGACCCGTTTCTCCGGACCGTCAATCAAGCGCGTCCCAAATCGGCGTCGGAGCAGTGGGGCCGTGCATTCCTGGGAGCCGCTCCTACGAGGCCACCGGTACCGCCCGCTGTTCCTGCCCGGCGTAAGAAGCCAGTGGGCGGATCAGGGAGTTGTGGGCGAGCTGTTCGGTGATGTGGGCGGTCCAGCCGGTGATACGGCTCATCACGAAGATCGGGGTGAAGGCGGGAATGTCGAAACCCATGAGGTGGTAGGCGAGGCCGGCCGGATAGTCCAGGTTGGGATGGATGCCCTTACGGGTGATCATGGCGTGCCGCAGGGCCGCGTGCAGGGTGGCGAGCTGGGTCACCTCGGCGTCGGCGGCACGCGCCACCAAGCGATCGAGGGCGTCCTGCATGATCGGGACACGGGAGTCGCCGTGCTTGTACACGCGGTGGCCGAAGCCCATGATCTTCCGCTTCGAAGCCATCGCCTCGTCCAGCCATGCCTCGGCCCCCTGCGGGTCGCCGATCTCGAGCAGCATGTGCATCACGGCCTCGTTGGCGCCTCCGTGCAGCGGACCCTTGAGCGCCCCGATCGCGGCGGTGACCGCGCTGTAGAGGTCGGAGAGAGTGGAGGTGACGACGCGTGCGGTGAACGTCGAGGCGTTGAAGCTGTGTTCGGCGTACAGCACGAGGGAGATCTCGAAGCAGCGGACCACGTCCGGGTCCGGCACGCTGCCGAAGCACATGTGGAAGAAGTTCTCGGCGTACCCGAGGGAGGGGTCGGGCGGGATCGGTGCCAGACCCCGGCGGCGGCGCTGGTCGGCGGCGACGACGGTGGGCAGCTTCGCCAGCAGGGTGAGGGACTTGGCGCGGTTGGCGGCGAGGCTGCCGTCGTCCTCCGTGGGGTCCTCGGCGCCGAAGAAGCTGACGGCGGTGCGTAGGACGTCCATGGGGTGGCAGGTCCCGGGCAGCCGGATCAGCAGTTCGAGCGTGGTGCGGTCCAGGGGACGCAGGGCGCGTTCACGGGCCTGGAAGTCGCGCAGCTGTGCGGTGTCGGGGAGTTCGCCGTACCAGAGCAGGTAGGCCACCTCTTCGAAGGAGCGGCGAGCGGCCAGGTCCTGGACGGGATAGCCGCGGTAGGTGAGGGAGTTGGTCTCCTGGATGACGGTGGAGATCTCGGTGGTGTCGACGACGACACCAGCAAGGCCGCGGTGGATCTCGGGCACGGTGGTGGTCATGGGGTGCCTGCCTTCGTGGGTCAGGAGCCGGATCAGTTTCCGGGCGGGAGGGTGAAATCGAAGACGGCCGAGTCGAAGGCCGAGTACTCCTCGTAGCCGAGGAGTTCGTACAACCGGGAGCGGCTCTGCATGCGCGGCAACAGGGACTTCTGGGTGCCCTCAGCGGCGATCGTGCGCAGCCCGTCCTCGATCGCGCCCATGGCGATGCGTAGCAGCGTGACCGGGTAGAGGGCGATGTTGTAGCCGAGGTTCTCCAGGGTGACCACGTCGAGCGACGGGGTCTTGCCGAACTCGGTCAGATTGGCGAGCAGCGGCACGTCGACGGCCTTGCGGAACGCCTCGTACTCGGAGACGTCGGTCAGCGCTTCGGGGAAGATCGCGTCGGCGCCGGCGTCGACGTATGCCTTCGCCCGGTCGATCGCGGCGTCCAGCCCCTCGACCGAGCGGGCGTCGGTGCGGGCCATCAGCAGGAAGTCGGGGTCCCGGCGGGCGTCGACCGCCGCGCGGACACGGCGGACCATCTCCTCCCTGGGCGTGACGCTCTTTCCGTCGAGGTGACCGCAGCGTTTGGGGTTGACCTGGTCCTCCAGGTGCAGTCCCGCCAGGCCGGCGTCCTCCATGAGCTGGACGGTGCGTGCCACATTCATCGGCTCTCCGAAGCCGGTGTCCGCGTCGATCAGGACGGGCAGGTCGGTGACGCGGGTCGTCTGCTGGGCGCGGACGGCGATCTCGGTGGAGGTGGTCAGGCCGATGTCGGGAAGGCCCAGATCGGCGGCGAGTACCGCGCCCGACAGGTAGACCGCGTCGAAGCCGGTGTCCTGGATGAGGCGGGCGGACAGCGGGTTGATCGCGCCGGGGATACGCAGCAGCCGGCCCGAGGTCAGCTGCTCGCGGAAGGTCCGGCGGCGCCCGGCGGGGGTGGTCCGCGTGTGCAGCGCCATCAGAACAGTCCCTTCGGAAGGCTCGCGTCGTACGCGGTGACGGCCTCGGTGTCGGCGGCCGGGAACAGGCCGTCCAGGCCGCCAGCGGTGAGCTCGGCAAGACGCGCGGCGGTGTCGAGGAACGCGTCCTGTGCGGACTCGGTGACGATGCCCTCGGCGAGGGTGCGGAACTTCCGGGCATAGGCGGGGCGGTCGAAGGGGCGGGCACCGGCCGGGTGGGCGTCGGCGACGGCCAGCTCGTCCTCGATCACCGAACCGTCGTCGAGAGTGATCACCGCGCGTCCGCCGAAGGCCCGGCGGTCCGGGTCGGGGTCGTGGTAGCGGCGGGTCCACTCCGGGTCCTCCACCGTCGTGATCTTCCGCCACAGGTCGACGGTCTCCCGGCGCTGGGCGCGCTCGGGGGTGTAGGAACGCTCGTGGTGCCAGGCCCCGTCCTCCAGCGCGACGGCGAAGATGTACGGCACGGAATGGTCGAGCGTTTCGCGGCTGGCCGTCGGGTCGTACTTCTGCGGATCTTTCGCACCGGAGCCGATCACGTGGTGGGTGTGGTGGCTGGTGTGGAGGACGATCGAGCGGACGTGATCAAGGGAGCCGATCTTCTCCCGCAGGCGCCGGGCGAGGTCGATGATCGCCTGGGCCTGGTACTCGGCGGAGTGCTGCTTGGTGTAGGTGTCGAGGATCGCCCGCCGCGGTTCGCCCGCCTCCGGGAGCAGGACCGTGTAGTCGGACTCTGGGCCGTTGAGCATCCAGGCCAGGAAGCCGTCCTCGCCCTCGTAGATCGGGGACGGGGAGGTCTCGCCGCGCATCGCTCGGTCGACGGCCTCGATGGCGGCCTTGCCGGAGAAGGCGGGCGCGTACGCCTTCCAGCTGGAGATCTCGCCCTTGCGGGACTGCCGGGTCGCGGTCGTGGTGTGCACGGCCTGCTGGACCGCCTGGTACACCGTCTCGGTCGGTAGCCGCAGCATCGCTCCCAGGCCGCCGGCGGTGGCGGCGCTGAGGTGGGCCACGTGGTCGACGCGGTGCTCGTGCAGGCAGATGCCCTTGACCAGGGCGACATGGATCTCGTAGGCGGCTATGACCCCGCGCAGGAGATCGGCGCCGGTGCGGCCGGTGTGCTGGGCGACGGCCAGCAGGGGCGGGATGTTGTCGCCGGGGTGAGAATAGTCGGCCGCCAGGTAGGTGTCGTGGAAGTCCAGTTCGCGGACCGCGGTGCCGTTCGCCCAGGCCGCCCACTCCGGGGAGACCCGGGCCCCGGTTCCGAAGACGGAGGCGCCGGGAGTGGCACCGCGATGGGCGGTGGCCTGGACACGGGCGACGGCGACCGGACGGCGCAGCAGGGAGGCGACGGCGACCGAGGCGTTGTCGATCACCCTGTTGACGGCCATGGCGGCGCTGTCGGTGTCCAGTTCCTCGGTGCCGGTGGCCATGGCGGCGAGCTTCCAGGCGAGCTGGTCCTCGCGGGGCAGCCGGTCGGCGCTGGGGTGGACACGGACGTGGTGCTCGATCACGGGGCTCCTCGCGGGTACGGACGATCCTTGTCAGTGCTGACGTGATCGACAGTGCCCGCTGGGAGGCCGCCCGGCCACCCCTCCAATCTGCGGAATCCCTCCATCTCGAAGCTGCGAATCTGCGAAAGCTGCGAAGAACGCGGATGCTATGTTCGCAAGCAGCCCCTACCGGAATGTCTCCAGTTCCCGGCTTGCAACAAGGATGTGCGCCATGCCCCGAGGAGCAGCCGACCGCAAGGTCTACGCCCACGCCAAGCTGCGACGACTGCGCCGCGAGCACGGCATGAACCAGGTCGAGATGGCCCGCGCCCTCGGCATCTCCACCAGCTACGCCAACCAGATCGAACAGAGCCAGCGCCCGCTGACCGCATCCGTGCTGCTGCGGATCGCGGAGGTCTTCGGAGTCGACGCCGAGTTCTTCTCCGATGCCGACGAGGACCGGCTCGCCGCCGACCTGCGGGCGGCGATCGCCGACGAGGCGTGCGCAGTGGCGCCACTCGCCCCCGAGGAGGTCGCCGAGGCCGCCCGCGACCACCCCGACGTGGCGCGCGCCCTGGTCGCCCTGCACCGCCGCTACCGCGACACGGTCGAGCAGGCCGCCGCCCTCGGATCGCCGGGACCGACCGGCGGTCTGCTGGCTCCCGCCGAGCCGCACGACGAGGTACGGGACTTCTTCTACGCCCACCACAACCACTTCGAGCCGCTCGACACCGAAGCCGAACGGACCGCCGAGACAATCGACCTGCGTCCGGGCAAAGCGGCCGATCCGCTGACGGCGCTGCTCGCCGAGCGCCACGATGTCCGCGTCGTCCAGGCCGCACCGGGGCGGCCCGGGGAGGCGCGTCGCTTCGCTCCCGAAACCGGACTTCTGTTCCTGTCACCCTGGCTCAGCGACGGCCAACGCGCCTTCCAGCTGGCCACCCAGCTCGCCCTGCTGGAGCACGGCCCACTCCTCGACCAGCTGGCGGGCAGCGCCACACAACTGACCGCGCCGGAGTCGCCCGCGCTGGCGCGTATCGGGCTGGCCAACTATTTCGCGGGTGCGCTCCTCATGCCGTACACCGCCTTCCACACGTTGGCCGAGGAGGTGCGCTACGACATCGAGCTGCTCTCTGCCCGCTTCGGCGTCGGCTTCGAGACGGTCTGCCATCGCCTGAGCACCCTCCAGCGCACCGGCCGCCGGGGGGTGCCCTTCTCCTTCCTGCGCGTCGACCGGGCCGGGAACATCTCCAAGCGGCAGTCCGCCACCGACTTCCACTTCTCCCGGCTCGGCGGCACCTGTCCTCTGTGGACCGTGTACGAGGCGTTCTCCGCCCCCGGCCGGATACTGACCCAGGTCGCCGAGATGCCGGACGGCAAGCGGTACTTCTGGGTCGCCCGCACCATCACGCGAGGGGGCTTCGGCCATCACGCCCCGCGCGCCGAGTTCGCCGTCGCGCTCGGCTGCGAACTGCGCCACGCGCACCGGCTCGTCTACGCCGAAGGCGTTGCCCTCGACGACCCGCGCGCGGCGACCCCGATCGGCCTCGGCTGCCGGATCTGCGAACGCCGTGATTGCGCGCAGCGGGCCCGCCCACCGGCCGGCGGACGGTTGGCCGTCGATCCGGACCGGCGCACTTACGTGCCGTACCCGGTGGAGAGCGCTCCGGTCTGACGGAGCCGGCATCATGCGGGGGTTCTGGTACCCCGTCTCCGTCGCCGTGCCGGTGGAACGCCTGTGCCTCAGCGACAACGGAAGCTGGGTGACCGTCTGTCGGCGAAGGCGGGCATGCCCTCATTCTGGTCGGCGCTGGTGAACTGGACGGCGTTTCGAAAATCGGACGCTCTCGGTAGGCGTGGTCTCCAAGGCGCGACCCGTGATGCCAGCCCTGTCCGCTCCGCCCGGCGGCGTCCATCCCGATCAGCCACAGCTCCATGCCGGGCCCCCAACGGTCGGACGCCGGGAGCCGCCCGACACCGGGTATCACACCGAGCTTTGTCCCAGACTGGCCGGAGACGTCGGCGGCGGCGAGCAGGATGTCACAGAGCACGGCCAACTCGCAGCCGCCGCCAAGCAAGTAACCGGCAACGGCCGCGACGGTCGGCGTCCGCCGCTTACCGAGCCGGTCCCGGTCGGTGAGATACATGTCCATGTGCCCCTGCTGCTCCGGCCGGCGCCCGGCAGCGGAGCGCCTTCCGAGAAGACGTGGTTGAGGGATGCCTGCCCGAACAGGAGCCACGGCCTTTGACGCTCGCCGATTGACGCGGCCCGGTCATATGTGGTCGCATGACGCGCTTTCACTTCAGCACCCCAGGGGAAGCCGGTCGAACTCCGGCGCTGACCCGCAACCGTAGGCCCCCTCATGGCGGGCGAGCCGGAACACCTGGACTGAAGTCCCATTCAAGCGCCGTCGTGGACTGCGGTGCGGACCGGTTGCCGTGCTGCCTGCTGCGTGCTGCCTTCCCGCTCCTTTGTCGCCGACGGCCGACACGGAAGGCTCCGCTGATGAACTCCACCAAGCGTCCCACCACCGGACGTACGGCTTCCCGCACGCTGGTCGCCGCCGCGCTGGCCATGGCCGCCACGGGCGTCACCGTGACCGCCGCCTCGCCCGCGTCCGCCGACCCGCTGGCCAGTTGCACACCGACCAAGGGCGCGATCGTCGCGGTCGACTTCGCTCCCTGGGGTGGCTCCGTGGTGCGTGGGTGCGACGCCAGCCCCACGACGGGGTACAACCTGCTGCACAACGGCGGCTTCACGACCGCGGGAACGCAGCACGACGGGCCCGCTTTCATCTGCCGCATCGGCAACTCCGGTTTCAACAGCGGCACTCAGTACCCGACTCCGACACAGGACGCCTGTGTGCGCACGCCTCCGGCCTCCGCCTACTGGTCGTACTGGATCGCCCCCGCCGGACAGACCACCTGGACCTACAGCCCGCTCGGCGCCATGGGAGACAAGCCGAAGGCCGGGGAGGTCGAGGCCTGGGTCTACGGCTCGACCAGCATCGACGGGACCACCGGGAAGCCCAAGTTCACCCCGGCCTCCGTCCGCGCTCAGTGACAGAACGCCGAGGGTGGCGGACCCGGGCCAAGTCCCGGGCGTGCCACCCTCGGCCACCTGCGCGTTGGCTGACGACGCGCCGTGCTGCCCAGCAGCGTTCCCGAAGCCTCACCTCGCTGACGGTCACTCACGGTGGTGCGTTGACGTGGGCCGATGGGCGTGGTGTCATATCCTGCTTTTCGTTTCAGCGATCAGGGGAAGCCGGTCGAACTCCGGCGCTGACCCGCAACCGTGGGCCCGTCGACAGACGGGCGAGCCGGATCACCTGCGTTGAAACCGTTACACGATCCAACACCGTCGAGGTCTGCGGTGTGGAGCGGGCCGCCGGATCACCTGCCGCGCCTTCGCCTCCGCGCACGCGTCGCTCGCGATCGACCGAAGGGGTCATCGTGAACTCTGTTCCCAGCGGGTACCAGCCCGAAAGCAGAAGGGCAGCGGCCTCCGCCACCGCGTTCCTCCTGCTCTCCACTCTCGGCGTCTCACTCTGGGCGGCAGTTCTGCCCGCCCATGCCGAGACGGCCGGCGCGACCACTTCTCCCTCGGTCTCCGCCACGGCGGACACGAAGCTCCACACGGCCACGGCACGTCCTGCCGTGCCCGACTTGAAGAAGGGAACGGCCTACCTTGTCGCTCCGGCCCAACTGATCGACGGACACTACTATGCGCCCTTCGGCGGTGGGTTCGCCGACTTCGGTCTCACCATCGACGGCGCCTACGCGCTGGCCGCGATGCGGACGAACGACGCGGCACTGACGAAGATCGTGAACTTCCTCGACCAGCAGAAGACGGACGAGACCGGCCGCTCGATCAACGACTGGACCGGAATCGGAACGCCTTATGCGAGTGGCGGTTCGATCGGCAAGGAGGCGCTGCTCGCCGAGGTGGCTGGCAAGGATCCCCGTGCGTTCGGCGGTCACGATCTGATCGCCGCCCTGGACAAGGCGATCTGCACTGAGGCCACTACCGGCGCGGACACCTCGTGCGCGGCTCCCGGGTCGTACACCTACGCGCCGTCCGTGTTCTCCCAGGCACTGGGGATCATGGCGCAGCTACGGGCCGGCGACACGGCCAACGCGGTCGCACCCATCGCTTACTTGAAGGGTCTCCAGAACGACAACGGCTCCTGGCCGAGCCTCATCCCCTCGACGCACGACTCGGACGTGGACTCCACGGCGATGGCGCTGATGGCCCTGTCGCTCGCTCCCGACGGAGCCGACTCGGCCGCCGTCGCCAAGGGCATCGCCTGGATAGCGAAGCAGCAGAAGACGGACGGCGGGTTCCCCGGCGCGGCCGGTGACTCCACCAACTCGGCGGCGCTCGCCGTCCAGGGGCTCAGCCTCGACGCGGAAACGTACAAGACGCACATCACCAAGGCACTCGCCTTCCTCGCGAGCCAGCAGAACAAGGACGGCGGGTTCAACGTCGCCGCCGATGCCCAGCAAGGCTCCGATGTTCGTGCCTCTACTCAGGCGCTCGGCGGCGCCACCGGTATCTCCTTCGGAACACTGGCGCTCGGTACCGTGACGGACCCGTCGACCACCCCGTCGTCCGGGTCGAGTCCTTCACCCACTCCGTCGTCGTCCTCCTTCGTCTCACCGTCACCTTCGCCGACGGCGACGTCGTCGCCCGACTCGACGGCCGTGCCGAGCATCAGCACCGTTCCGGACGGATCCGACGCGACGGAGACGTCTGCCTCGTCCGTGCCTCTCGGCCCGGGCGCGAACGACACCACCGTCGACGGCCAACTGGCTTCGACGGGAGGCGATATGCGCACGGGGGCGATCCTGACCGCAGCGCTCATGGCAGCCGGAGGTGCTGCCGTCGCCACGACCAGGCGCCGTCGCGCGGGCGACGCACGGCACCGCTGACAACCGGCGGGCGGCTGGCTGGCCGTCGCCGCCGGCGGCGCACGAATGTGCGCTGCGCGGTGGAGTCCCGCACCCCCGTGACCGTGGTTTCGGCGGGTCTGCCTACGGCGCGGTGCCAGTCCCGGGCGATCCTGTCATCCGGTGCGAGCCCGGCCGCCGGTCGGTGCGGGCGTCTCAGCAAGCAGAGTCGCGGTGCCGACGCACCAGAGCCGCGACCGCACAGCGCAGGCAGCGGGTCTCCGCGCCCTCGTACTCGGAGGCCTCGGTGCCGGGGCGGGGCTCACCACACGCCCGGGCCACCGTGTCCGCCCGCTCGGGGCACACGTCCTGCGCCGCCTCGACGAGCGACTCCAGGTCATGCAGCAACTGCTCGGTCCGCTTCGCCTGATCCGCGAGCACCCGCACGCGGGCGCTCTGGCCGCCGATCTGCCGTCGGCTGGCCATCAGTTGCTCGAACTCCTTGACGGTCAGGGCGACGGCCTCGCGGCCGCCGAGGGTGATGTGGCGGGGCTGGGGTTGTCTGGCCACTGGGGTCTTCCGCTCCTCGCCTCGGTGGTCACGTCGGCTGGAATGGGGACGAAGATGCGCCGATGCGCCTCCGTCGTCCGATGGTGTCGGTACCCAGAAAACGCGGGAGGGCCCCCGGATGGTTCCGAGAGGCCCTCCTGTGTCCTGCTTGTGTCCTGAAGTGATCAGTTCGCGGCCGGAACCGTCCGGGTGGACGCGACTGCCACGGGCTTGGGCTCCAGCAGACGTTCGGCCAACTCGCCGAAGACGAGACCGAATCCGCCCCACAGGACGGCCTGCATGGCGAGCGCGGAGAGGCGGAAGCGCCAGAGCAGGGTGGCCGGGAAGTCCTTGGGGACCTCGTTGATGACGGGCAGGAACGCGTAGGCCAGGCCGATGACGACGGCGAAGGCTACGACCGCGACGACCGCCGCGTTCCAGTTGCCCAGACTCGGGGCGAGTCGCTTGCCGAGAATGGTGGCACCGACGGCCAGAAGCACGCTGAGGACCATCATCAGGAAGTACAGGGTCGTCCGCTTGCCGATGGTGTCGGGGTCGCCGACCGACGGCGGGTTGGCCGGGTACTTCAGGAACGGCACGACGTACACGGCGAGCAGCGCGCAGCCCGAGAGCAGGAGGGCGGTCGCCCGTGCCCCGAACCGGCCGACGCGGCCGAGTGCGAAGCAGTAGGCGAGCGCCGCGATGCCGCCGAAGGCGATGCCGTAGACGAGTACGCCGGTGGCGAGGCCGGCGGTGGACTGGAGGCTGCGGGAGACGAGTTCGACCTCGTGCCCGTGTGCGTGGGAGTGGGCCTCCTCGAAGCCGATGGCGCTGTCGACGTTCGGCTCACCGAGGAAGTAGGCGACGACCAGGGCGAGTACACCGGCAGCGAGTCCGGCGAGCATGCCGCGTACGAGGAGGTTTCTTACCGTTGCGGAGTTCATGGTTGTGTGCTGTCTCTCGCGTCAGTGGCAGGGGAAGCCGAGCAGGTGGCGGGCGTCGTGCACCCACTCGTGAACGTCCTCGCCGGAGACGACGGAGGTGGCGCCCTGTTCGGCGCCGACGAAGTACAGCAGGACCAGCATCAGGATGCCGAAGAAGACCGCCCAGGGTGCTATCGCCTTCAGCGGCAGCGTGGCGGGAACGACGGGGGTGGTGGCTGTCGGCGGAGCAACGGTCTGCGCCATGGCAGGACCTCCTCGGGAGTTCGCGTCCCATCTCGGTGGTGCACTGGATGACGTCTGCGGGTCTGACTTGCGAGGCCTCCAGCGTGCTGGAGCGTCTCGTTCACAGTGGCGCGACCGCGCCGGATTCCCACCGGCTTCCGTCCCGACGTCATCGATATCGGACCGACGGTACCGCGTGGCGCGTACCTGGCCAAGACCGCGCCACCTGGCGTGATCTTCCTCTCGCGTCAGGTGGCGGGGTCCATGGGGGCGTCGGGTCAGCGGTGCCGGAACGCTGCGGGCCGCTTGTCGACGAAGGCGCTCATGCCCTCCTTCTGGTCCTCGGTGGCGAACACCGCGTGGAAGAGGCGCCGCTCGAAGCGGACCCCTTCGGCGAGCGTCGTCTCGAAGGCCCGGCCGACGGCCTCCTTCGCCATCATCGTCACCGGCAGTGACATGCCTGCGACGGTGTCCGCCACGGCGAGCGCCTCGCCGAGCAGTTCGTCCGCGGGCACCACTCGTGAGACGAGTCCGGCCCGTTCGGCTTCCGTGGCGTCCATGGTGCGGCCGGTCAGGCACAGGTCCATGGCCTTGGCCTTGCCGACCGTCCGGGTCAGCCGCTGGGAGCCGCCGATGCCCGGGATCACGCCGAGTTTGATCTCCGGCTGGCCGAAGACGGCGGTGTCGGCCGCGATGAGGATGTCGCAGAGCATGGCCAGCTCGCAGCCGCCGCCGAGCGCGAAGCCGGCGACGGCTGCGACGGTCGGGGTGCGCAACTGGCCGAGCCGGTCCCAGGCGGTGAACCAGTCCGCGAGGTACATGTCCATGTAGCTCCGGGGACGCATTTCCTTGATGTCGGCGCCTGCGGCGAAGGCCTTCGCCGAGCCGGTGACGACGATGCAGCCGCAGTCCGGATCTCGGTCGAGGGCCTCGGTGGCGGCCACCATCTCATTCATGACCTGGAGGTTGAGGGCGTTGAGCGCCTTCGGCCGGTTGAGGGTGATCAGGGCCGTGCGGCCCTTGCGTTCGACGAGGATCGTCTCGTGCTCGTCGGCAGATTTCTTGATCATGTGCTCTCTCCGCTCCGGGTGTTCGCGACGCCGCGGTCTCGGATGATCCGGACGATCCCGGAGAAGTCCTCTTCCGATCCGACGCGTTCGGCGTACTCGGCATACAACTCGGCTGCCCGTAGTCCGAATTCGGCGTGTACTCCGCTGGCACCGGCGGCGCCGGCCGCGAGGCCCAGGTCCTTGGCCATCAGGGCGGCGGCGAAGCCGGGGCGGTAGTCCCGGTTGGCCGGGCTGGCCGGCACGGGGCCGGGCACCGGGCAGTTCACGCTGAGCGCCCAGCACTGTCCGGACGCGGTCGACGCGACGTCGTACAGCGCTTGGTGGGACAGGCCGAGGCTCTCGCCGAGGACGAACGCCTCGCTGACGGCGATCATCGAGATCCCGAGGATCATGTTGTTGCAGATCTTGGCGGCCTGACCCGCCCCGGCGCCTCCGCAACGCACGGCCTTCCTGCCCATCGCCCCCAACAGCGGCAGGGCTTCCGCGAACTCCGCCTCGCCCCCGCCGGCCATAAAGGTGAGGGTGCCGGCCTCCGCTCCGACCACGCCTCCGGAGACCGGGGCGTCCAGGGTGCGCATCCCGGCCGCGACGGCGCGTTCGTGCGCGGTGCACGCGTCGGCGACGGCGATGGTCGAGCAGTCGACGAAGAGGGTGTCCGGCCGGGCGGCGCCGAGGATGTCCTCGTAGAGGCCGAGGACATGACGGCCGGCGGGCAGCATGGTGATGACCACCTCGGCGTCCGCGACGGCCGAGGCGGCGGACGGGACGGTCTCCACCCCGGCCGCCGCGGCGGCCTCGACGGCGGAGGCCACGAGGTCGTGGCCGAGGACGCGGTATCCGGCTTTCACGAGGTTGGCGGCCATGGGGCCGCCCATGTGTCCGAGTCCGACGAACGCGACGGTCCTGGTCACCAGGCCACCTCCGGTGCGGTGCCGGGTGCGGCGAGCCCGAGTTCCCGGTCCCCGAGCGGCGCGAAGAAGCGCTCGACGTTGACGTCGGTGACCTCGACCAGTGTGGCCGGGGACCAGTGCGGATCGCGGTCCTTGTCGATGATCTGGGCCCGGATCCCCTCCACCAGGTCGGGGGCGGACAGGAGGGCGCAGGAGACGCGGTACTCCTGGTCGAGGACGGCCTCCAGCGGTCCGAGCCGCCGGGCCCGGCGCACGGAGGCGAGGGCGACCTTCAGGCTGGTGGGCGAGTTGGCGAGCAGCGTTTCGGCGGCCTCCTTCGCCGCCGGAACACCGGTGGCGAGCAGTCGGTGCACGATCTCCTCCACGGTGTCGGCGGAGTAGCAGGAGTCGATCCACTCCCGGCGCTCCGTCAGTTCCGCGTGCGGGGGCGGCTGGACATGGCGGACCAGGCACTCCCGTACGGGCAGGTCGGCGAGGTCGGCGACGAACGCGGGGAGTGAGGCGGACGGGACGAAGTGGTCGGCGAGGCCGCACAGCAGAGCGTCACCGGCGGTGACCGGCGCGCCGGTCAGTGCGAGATGGGTGCCCACCTCACCGGGTGCGAGGGCCAGCAGGTAGGTGCCTCCGACGTCGGGGACGAAGCCGATGCCGGTCTCGGGCATGGCGATCCGTGAGCGTTCGGTGACGATCCGGACGTTGCCGTGGGCGGAGACGCCGACGCCGCCGCCCATGACGATGCCGTCCATGATCGCCACGTAGGGCTTGGGGTAGCGGGCGATACGGGCGTTGAGGTGGTACTCGTCGCGCCAGAACGCGGCCGACGCCGTGCCGTCCCCGTCGCGTGCGTCGTCGTGGATGGTACGGATGTCGCCGCCCGCGCACAGGCCGCGTTCACCCGCGCCGGTGATCACCACGGTCTCGACGCTCGGGTCGGATTCCCATGTGGCCAGTGCCTGGTCGATGCGCCGCACCATGGCGTGATTCAGGGCGTTGAGTGCCTTCGGCCGGCTCAGAGTGATGTGTGCGGCTCGTCCCTTGGTGTGCAGCAGGACGGATTCCTCGACGGCGGTCATCCGAACGCCTCCGTCAGACCGCGGGCCACGATGACACGCATGATCTCGTTGGTTCCTTCCAGGATCTGGTGGACGCGAAGGTCTCGGACGATCTTCTCGATGCCGTACTCGCTGAGGTAGCCGTAGCCTCCGTGCAACTGGAGTGCACGGTCGGCGACGGAATAGCCGGTGTCCGTGGCGAATCGCTTGGCCATGGCGCACAGGTAGGGGGCCTGCGGATCGCCTCGGTCGAGGGCGTGGGCCGCCTGCTGTACCAGGGCCCGGGCGGCGGCGAGTTCGGTCGCCATGTCGGCGAGGCGGAAGCGCAGGGCCTGGGCGTCGAGCAGCCGGGCGCCGAACGCCTCGCGGTCGGCGAGGTGGGTGAGGCTGCGGTCGAGGGCGCTGCGGGCGCCGCCGAGGGAACAGGCTGCGATGCCGAGCCGGCCGCCGTTCAGGCCGTTCATGGCGATGCGGAAGCCGTCTCCGGGGCGTCCGAGGAGTCGGTCCGCGGGCAGCCGTACCGTGTCCAGGACGACCTGTCGGGTGGCCTGGGCGTTCCAGCCCATCTTCCGCTCGTTCGGGCCGAACGACACGCCGGGATCGTCCTTGTCGACGACGAACGCCGAGATGCCGTCCGCGCCTTCGCCGCCGGTCCGGGCCATCACCACGTACAGCTGGGAGGCGCCCGCGCCGGAGATGAACTGCTTGACGCCGGTGAGCGTCCAGTCGTCGCCGTCCGGGACGGCCCGGGTGGTGAGGGCCGCCGCGTCCGAACCGGCGCCGGGCTCGGTCAGGCAGTAGCTGGCGAGGTCGTCCATGGTGCAGAGCCGGGGCAGCCAGCGTTCGCGCTGGGCCTCGTCGCCGTAGCGGTCGATCATCCAGGCGACCATGTTGTGGATGGAGAGGTAGCCGGCGATGGAGGGGCAGCCGGAGGCGAGGGACTCGAAGACGAGGACGCCGTCGGTGCGGGTGAGGCCGGAGCCGCCGGACTCCTCGCGGACGTAGACGCCGCCGAGTCCGAGGCCGGCCGCCTTGCGCAGGACGTCGATGGGGAAGTGCTTGTCGCGGTCCCAGTCGAGGGCGTGCGGGGCGAGATGGTCCTGGGCGAAGTCCAGGGTGGTCTCGACGAGGGCCTGCTGGTCCTCGGTGAGCAGGGTGGTGGTCATGGCGGGTCAGCCCATCGTGGGGATGGTGAAGCCGGCACCCTCGCGCAGTCCGGCGGCCGGCCAGCGCGAGGTGACGGTCTTGGTTCGGGTGTAGAAGCGGATGGCGTCGGGGCCGTGCTGGTTCAGGTCTCCGAAGCCGGAGCGCTTCCAGCCGCCGAAGGTGTGGTACGCGACGGGCACCGGGATGGGCACGTTGACGCCGACCATGCCGGTGTTCACCCGGCGGGTGAAGTCGCGGGCGATGTCTCCGTCGCGGGTGAAGACGGCCACGCCGTTTCCGTACATGTGCTCGCTGGGCAGGCGGAGCGCCTCCTCGTAGTCGGCGGCGCGGACGACGCACAGGACCGGACCGAAGATCTCCTCCTGGTGGATGCGCATCGCCGGGGTGACACGGTCGAAGAGCGAGGCGCCGGTGAAGAAGCCGTTCTCGTGGCCGGGCAGGACGAAGTCCCTACCGTCCACGACGAGTTCCGCGCCCTCCTCGACGCCGAGGTCGACGTAGGACCGCACCCGGTCGACGGCGTCCCGGCCGACCATGGGCCCGAACTCGGCCTCGGGGTCGTCGCTGCGGCCGATCCGGAGCGTGGCGATGCGTTCCTTCAGCCGGGTCACGAGCGCCTCGGCGGTGGCCTCGCCGACCGGTACGGCAACCGAGATCGCCATGCAGCGCTCGCCGGCCGAGCCGTATCCGGCGCCGATCAGGGCGTCGACGGCCTGGTCGAGGTCGGCGTCCGGCATCACGATCATGTGGTTCTTGGCGCCACCGAAACACTGGGCGCGCTTGCCGTGGGCGGCGGCGGTGGCGTAGACGTGCGCGGCAACGGGGGTGGAGCCCACGAAGCCGAGGGCGGCGACGCGGGGGTCTTCGAGGAGGGTGTCGACGGCCTGACGGTCGCCGTTGACGACGTTGAGGACGCCGGGCGGCAGGCCGGCCTCGAGGAAGAGCTCGGCGATCCGCAGCGGGACGGACGGGTCGCGCTCGGAGGGCTTGAGGATGAACGCGTTGCCGCAGGCCAGCGCGGGTGCGGCTTTCCAGAGGGGGATCATCGCGGGGAAGTTGAACGGGGTGATCCCGGCGACCACGCCCAGAGGTGCGCGCAGTGAGTGGACGTCGATGCCGGTTCCGGCGTTGTCGGTGAACTCGCCCTTGAGCAGGTGCGGGATCCCCGCTGCGAACTCCACGACCTCCAGCCCGCGCTGGATGTCGCCGTGCGCGTCGGCCACCGTCTTGCCGTGCTCGGACGACAGCAGCCGGGCCAGGGAGTCCTTCTCCTGGTCGACCAGTTGAAGGAATTTCAGCAGGACGCGGGCGCGGCGCTGCGGGTTCCACTCGCCCCACTCGCGCTGCGCCTGCACGGCGTCGGCGATGGCGGCCTCCGTCTCGGCCCTGCTCGCGAGGGGGACGCGGGCCTGGACCTCGCCGGTGTTGGGGTCGTACACGTCGCCGAAGGACCCCGAGGTGCCCGGGGTGCGCTTGCCGCCGATGAAGTGGGTCAACTCACGCACGGTGGCGTGGTCTTGTGCGCGGACCATGTTTGCCTGCTCTCGTCAGGTGATCCGGATGGCGCGCGACGGCGCACGCGGACGCGGTGGCGTACACGTGGAGGGTCACGCGAGATCGCTTGTGGCGAAGGGATCCTCAGACCTTGTCGGGCCGCGCCGATCGGGTGTGAGAGGGTCGCCGGCGGGTCGGCGCCGCAGGGGCGGGTCCGCCGGGGGCGTGGGTGCACACCGGTGCCATGCGTGTCAGCTCCATCCGCGTGGACAACACAGAACATCCCGTGGCCGGTATCCTGACTCCCGGATCAGCGCGCGCCGTCCGCCTTCCCGACTTCTCGCTCGTCAGTGGCGTCCTGCTCGACGACGTACTCCCCGGTCACAGTGGCGGGACCGTGCCGGAATCACACCGGCTTCCCTGCACCGCGGGCCTTGTTCACGACTCTATAGTTGGACGTCCTAGTAAATCCAGCCCCCGCGCCGGTCGGGCCCACGCGCACCCCTATCGGGGGTCTGATTCGGCCGTTCGCGGTGCCGCGAACCGCACGGGCGCCCGGAACCGGGCGCGGCGGGCGGCACGCCGGAAGGTGGTCAGTACGGCCGGTCCGGCCAGCATGACGCACACGAAGTTGGTGACGGCCCGGCCGGTGTCCCAGCCCAGCGAGGTCGCCAGGTCGAAGGCGACGTAGCGGTGCCACTGCTCGGTGAACGGCAGACCGGGCAGGTAGGCGATGGAGCTGTTCGGGTCGAGGTAGAACGGCCAGAACGAGAGGTTGAGCAGGAAGCCGAACAGGTAGCCGGACAGCGAGCCGTAGACGGCGAGCAGCAGTGTCTCGCGGCGGCCGGTGGCGCGCGGCAGGAAACCGGCGAGCATGCCGACGAACGCGCAGCCGAACATCTGGTACGGCATCCACGGGCCGACTCCGCCGGTGATGAGCGCGGAGGCGAACAGCGAGGTGCACCCGAGTGTGAAGCCGAAACCGGGGCCGTAGACCCGCCCGGCGAGGACGAGTACGAAGAAGACGGTCTCGATGCCCGCGGTGCCGGCGCCCAGCGGGCGCAGAGCGGCGTTGACGGCGGACAGCACGCCCAGCATGGCGAGCGCCTTGGAGTCGATCCCGCCCTCGGCCATCTCCGACAGCACCACGCACAGCACGAGGATCAGCAGCACGCCGAAGATCAGCGGCGGGGCGTAGTTGGAGCCGAACTTGCCGGGTGCGACGACGAAGGGCCAGAAGAACGCGACGAGCCCGAGGAACGCGGCCAGTGCGACCACGATCCCGACGCGGGGGGTCATTCGGATGGCAGCGGTGCGCGTGGTCATGACGGGCCCCCCTTCTCCTCCGGGACGGCCAACGCATCTGCGACCTGCTGGACCGTCAAGAACAGATGCGGCGAGAGGATCTTCGCCGTCTGCGGTGCGAACACGGGTGAGGAGACGATGACTTCCGTCGTCGGACCGTCCGCGACGATGTCCCCCTCGGCCATGACGACCACGCGGTCGGCGGCCCGGGCCGCGAACTCCACGTCATGGGTGGAGATGACGACGGCTCTGCCCTCCGCCGCCAGGGCGTCCACGACTCCGATCAGCTGGGTCTTCGCCCGGTAGTCGAGGCCCCGGGTCGGTTCGTCCAGGAGCACGACCCGGGGTGCCGCGGAGAGCTGGATCGCCAGGACCAGGGCGAGCTTCTGGCCCTCCGACAGGTCGCGGGGATGGGTGGCGTCGTCGATCCCAGGGGCGAGCCGGTCAAGGATCGCGCGGGCCTTGTGCTCGGCGCCCGACTCGGTGTCCGCCTGGTCGAGTTCCTGCTTGACGCTCTCCAGGTAGAGCAGGTCGGCGGGGGTCTGCGGAACCAGCCCGACGAGTCGGCGGGCGGCGGCGGCCGGCACGTCGTGCGGGTCGACCGGGGAGGCTCCATGGCCGTCGGTGACCTTCACCGTCCCGGCCCTGCGGGGGCCGGAGCCCTGCAGCGCCCACAGCAGGGAGGACTTTCCGGAGCCGTTGCGCCCCATCAGCGCGGTCACCTCCCCCACGGACAGGTCGAGGTCCACCTCGCGTACGGCGGGGACACCCCGGTAGCTGACGGTGACCCCGCGCGAGGTCAGCAGCCGCGGCCGGTCGTCGTCCGGGAGGGGCCGGACGGGGGCCGGGACGTGTCCGGCCAGCCGGGTGCGCAGGGGTGCGGCGGCCCGGCGGGCGTCGCGGACGGACAGGGGCAGCGGCGACCAGCCCGCGACGCGGCCCAGCTCGACGATGGGCGGCGCGATGGTGGCCGTACGGAGGATCTCGGCGGGTGTGCCGATGCGGGCGTGGCCGTCGCCGGGGAGGTGGATGACGCGGTCGGCGTACTGGACGACGCGTTCCAGCCGGTGCTCCGCCATGAGGACGGTGACGCCGAGGTCGTGGACGAGCCGGGTGACGGCGGCGAGGACTTCTTCGGCGGCCGTGGGGTCCAGCGCGGAGGTGGGTTCGTCGAGGACGAGCACGCGGGGGTGGGCGGTGAGGACGGAGCCGATGGCGACGCGTTGTTGCTGGCCGCCGGAGAGTTCGTGCAGGGCGCGGTGTCGCAGGTCGGCGAGGCCCAGCAGATCGAGGGTCTCCTCGACGCGCTTGCGCATGGTCGCGGCGGGGATGGCCAACTGCTCCATCGCGTAGGCCAGTTCCTCCTCGACGGTGTCGGTGACGAATCCGTCGATGGGATCCTGGCCCACCACACCGACCACGTCGGCGAGTTCGCGCGGCGGGTGGTGTGCCGTGTCACGTCCGTCGACGGTGACGCGGCCGTAGAGGGTGCCGCCGGTGAAGTGCGGCACCAGCCCGTTCACGGCACCGAGCAGGGTCGACTTGCCGACGCCGGTGTGGCCGACGACGAGGCAGAGTTCGCCCTCCTGTACGGTCAGGTCGACGTCGCGCAGGGCGGGTTCGGGCATGTCGTCGTACTGGACGGTGACCTGGTCGAAGGTGATCACGTGGCGTCGGCTCTCCGGGCGCTGTGGTGCGGACTGGGTGGTGGTGACAGGAGGCCGGCCGCTCCGGCGAGCAGGATCGCGGCGGTCGGCACCAGCGGCAGGCCGGGCCAGGTCAGCGGGTAGAAGGTGGGGTTGAGCTGGGCGGGGTCGTAGCCGAGGTTGCTGAAGAGCAGGACGGCCGAGAGCACTCCGCAGCCGGCGACGGCCCACTCCGCGAGTCGCCAGGGGTCGGGGCGATAGGTGGTGCGGGTGACGCGGCGGCCGCCCAGTCTGAGGCCCGCCAGGCACAGCACCGCCCCGCAGGCCATGGCCGGCAGTCCGAGGAAGACGGGAGCGGTGGCGTCCAGAAGTCCGTAGGCGCCCGCGCACAGACCGCACATGCCCAGCAGGATGAGCGCGCCGGTGACCCGGCGGGAGCGTCGGGTGGCCCTGCCGGCGCGGCCGTATCCGCGCGAGTCCATGGCGGCCGCCAGCCGCAGCGAACGCTCGAGGGCGTCCTCCAGGACGGGTACGACGATGCCTCGCAGCGCCTGCATGCCCTGGGTCCGTCCGGCCCGCAACTTCCGTGCGCGGGACACGCGTTGCACGCTCTGGACCAGTTGCGGCGCCACACTGATGGCGACGGTGACGGCGACTCCCAGTTCGTACAGGGCGCCGGGCAGCACCCGCAGGGCGCGCTTGGGGTTGGCGAGCGTGTTGGCGGCACCGATGCAGCACAGCATGCAGGCCAGGCGCAGCCCGTCGGTGGCCGCCGAGAGCAGCGCCTCCAGCGACACCGGTCCGCCGAGCTGGATGCCCGCGTACCAGTCGGGCGTGGGGATGTGCGGCAGGGAGAAGAGGAAGTGGTCGTGCGGGGTGATGCCGGTGGCGAACACGGCGCGGAAGACCACGCGGATCGCCACCACGGTGAGGGCCAGGTACAGGTAGTACTTGAAGCCGCGGGCCCACGGCGCCTCGGTACGCCGGGCCGTGACGACGTAGCCGAGGACGGCGAGGACGAGGAACAGCAGGAGCGGGTTGTTGGTACGGCTCACCGCGGTGGCGAGAGCCAGTGCCCACACCCACCAGGCCACCGGGTGCAGGGTGCGCGGCAGGCGGCGTCCGCCGTGGTCCGGCTCCGGGCCGGACGCGGCGGCGGTCGCCTCCGCGGTCGTTCGTGCCATGGCCGTCACTCGGTACGGCGGCGCCGGCGCGCCATGAACACGGCGGCGCCGCCTATCAGCGCGACGAGCGAGACCCCGGCGACCACCGGCAGGACCGAGCCGGGATCGCTGCGGATGTCGGCCGCAGGAGCGGCGTCGACGACCCGGGTCCGCGCGCTGGGCGCCGCGGTTGCGGAGCCGGCGGTCGAGGGGCCGGCGCTCGGGGTGGGCGTCGGTGACGGAGTGGGGCTCCGGCTCGGTTCCGGCTCGGGTTTCTTCGACGTCTTGGGCTTCGGCGTGTCCTTCTTGGTGGGTTCGGCGACCGGGTGCTCGGGCGCCGGGCCGGTGTCGACGCCGGGGGGCAGCGCGGGCGCCTTGGCGGTGGAGGCGGGCTTGCCCACGTCGCCCTGCGGGCGGGTGTTGTGCGCACGCAGTTGGTCCGGGGTGACCTGCGGTCGTCCCTCGGTGCCCTCGATGTTGGTGCCGCCGAAGATCCACAGGTCGACGCTGCCCGGCTTCGGCTTGTAGAGCATCGCGCCGAGCTGACTGTACGTCCAGGTGGCGGCACCCGGGTCGGCGTGCCAGTAGGACCAGTAGGCGGAGGCGGGCGGGGTGAGGACGCAGTCGTCCTGCGCGGCGGTGGGGTACTGCCTGCCGCCCTGGTAGCCGCTGTAGCCGATGCGGCAGATGAACGCGGGGCCGTCGTGTCCGGTGCCCGTGGTGCGCCAGCCGCCCTGGTTGAGCAGTTCGTAGCCGGTGGTGGGGGTCGTTCCGCAGGCGCGGTAGATCGGACCGCCCCAGTGGCTGAAGTCCACCGCGAGGACCACACCGGAGGACGTGGTGCAGCGGCCCATCGCCTGCGGGGCGGCCGCGGCCGGGGCGGCGGTCGCCGTCAGGGCGGCGCCGGTCAGTCCGAGCGCCGCCACGGCCCGGAGCACGGTGGACAGAACGCGTGCCCGGATCATCGTCGGCTCTCCGTTCCGGCCCTGCGGCGGGCCATGACTACGGTGCGCCAGCCGCCCAGTACGAGGAGAGCGGCGACCGCGGCGAGTGCGCCGACCTGTGCGCCGGTGGAGGCGAGCACGCCGCCGCTGCCGCCGTCAGCGGTGTAGCCGCCGTCAGCGCCGCCGGACTCCCCCGGGGTGAGGATCACCGGGGCGCTGCCGCTGGGGCTGGGGGTCGGCTGCGGGCTCGTGCCGGTCAGGCTGCGGTCCAGTTCGCCGAAGGAGATGCCGGTGGCACCGCCCACCGCCTGGGTGGAGGCGCGCAGGTCGGAGCCGCGCTGGCCCTCCTTGGCCACGTTGAAGCCGCCGTCGGAGTTCTGCTGGGAGGCGAGGAACTCCAAGGCCTTGTCGATCTCGTCGCCGTACTTCCCCGCGTCCAGGGACAGTCCCTGGACGGCGAGCGCGGCCGAGTTGACGGAGTCGCCGGCCGCGCCGGGGAATCCGCCGTCGGCGAGCTGGCGGGAGGCCAGCCAGGTGAGGGCCTTGTCCACCGCCTTGTCCGCCTTGTCGCCGCCTGCCAGGTCGAGGGCCATCGCGGCGATCGCCGTCGAGTCGACGTCCGAGTCGTTCGTGGAGGGAATCAGGCTCGGCCAGGCGCCGCTGCCGTGCTGGAGGCTTTCCAGGTAGCCGATCGGCTGCTCGGCCGCCGCTTTGCTGCCCGCGCGCAACTGCGCCATGACGCCCAGGGCCTGGGAGAACACGGACGGCGCGTAGGTGTAGGCGCCCTGGGCGGCGCAGGACCGGTCGGGCGCGGAACTGGCCTCGGCGCAGACGGACTTGTCGAGTGCGGCGATGAGGTCGTGGCCGGCGAAGTCGCGCGGGTCCCGGCCGACGGCCTCGGCGAGGAGGGCGGTCTTGCCGAGGGAGCCGCCACCGGCGTACGGGGTGCCGACGCCGGTCCAGTCGTTGACCGTGCGTCCTTCGCCGTCCTTCCCGCCGCGGTCGAGGAAGTCGACGATGCCGCGCAGCTTGGCGTTGTCCAGGCCGGTGGCGGCGAGTGCGTAGGCGCCGTCGATGGTGAGGCCGAAGTCGGCGCGGTCCGAGCCGGGGCCCGCCGTGTAGTACTGGCCCTTCTGGAGCTGGGCGGCGGCGGTGAGGTAGGCGGTGCCCTTCTTCAGGTCGGGGCCCTTGCCCGGGGCGGGTGTGCCGGGGTCCGTCGTGGGCGGTCCGCTCGGCTCGGTCTTCTTCGTGGTCAGGACGGTGAGGTCGGTGTGGGCTCCGGCGAGGACCGCCGGGGGTGTCGGGTAGAGGGCCGGGTCGGTGGCTCCCTCCTCGAACCCGAAGCCGCCGCCGTCCAGTTGCTCCCGGGACAGCCAGCCGGTCGCGGCGTCCGCGCGTGCGGTGTCACCGAGCGCTCGCAGCGCCTCGGCCGCGTAGGCGGTGGCAGCAATGCCGCCGGTGGTGGCTCCCGTGTAGCCGGGGAAGGCGCCGTCGGCTCGCTGGGCCTTCTTCAGGTAGGCAAGGGCCTTTGCCACGGCGTCGTCCTGTCCGCCGGCCTTGCGCAGGACGAGGGCGACGAGCCCGGTGGTGGCGGGGTCGCCGTCGCAGTACTCGCCGGGCCGGATCAGGACGCTGGTGACGCCGCCGTCCTTGCACTGGACCTGGACGAGGCGGGTGACGGTGTCGGCGGAAGGCGTCCGCCCGGCGCGCAGCAGGGCGAGGACGGACAGGGCCTGGCCCTCGGTCCAGGTCGCGTTGCGGTAGTCGCCCTTGGCGGTGCAGCCGGGGGTGGGCTCGCCGGACTCGGGGCCCGCCGCGCAGACGTTCTTCGCGAGGTCTCCGACGAGGTCGTGGCCGCCGAAGGCGCCGGGGTCGCCCTCGGTGATCTCGGCGAGCAGGGCCAGGCGGGCGGCGGCGACGGCGTCGGGTGCCTCGTCCTTGCCGGCCGCGTAGGCGTAGTCGTCGGTGTGAGCCGCCAGGAACGCCGTGATCTTGTCCAGGGACGCGCTCCTGCCGTCGGCGGCGGCCAGCGCGTACGCGACCTCCGCGGTGAGCAGGTAGTTGGGGGTGTCGGCGCCGTCGTCGACGATCCGCTCGCCGTCGGTCAGCCCGCTCCTGAGCCATGCGGCCGCGCCGGCCACGTCGACGTCGCCGGGCGCGCCGGTGGGCGTGCCGCCGGGGTCGGGTGTACCGCTTCCACCGGCGCGTACGTCGCCGGGGGTGAAGGTGGGCTGTCCGGTGGTGCCCCCGATGTCGGTGCCGCCGTAGACCCAGGCGTCGACGTCGCCGTCATTGAGCTTGCGGTCCATCGCGCCGTACTGGCTGTACGTCCAGTCGTCCTGGCCCGGCGACGCCGTCCAGTAGGACCAGTAGGCGGTGGCGGGCGGCGTGAGGACGCAGGCGTCCTTGTCCGGAGTCGGGTATTGCGTGCCGGAGTTGAAGGTGCCGAGGCCGATGCGGCAGATGAAGGCGGGGCCGTCGTGCTGGGTGCCGGTGGTGCTGAAGCCTGCGTCGCGCAGAAGCTCGTAGCCCGTGGTCGGGGTCGTGTCGCAGCCGCGCTCCACCGTCCCGCCGAACGGTCCGAAGTCGACGGCGACGACGGCACCCTTGGTGGCGGTGCAGTCACCGATGCCGTCCGCGGCGGCGGGGGTGGTCGTGAGGAACGTCACGCAGGTCGCGATCAGAAAAAAGAGCGCCGCAGCAAGTGCTGCCAGCGGGCCGGGACTTCCTCCCGGCCGGTCGTCTTTTCGCTTCTCGGTCTCCACCACGGCCCCCTCGATGCCTGCGCGTCGCAGGCGGGAAGCGTGGCGGACGACCGCCGCCCCGAGAGGACACTCCTGCGCGGGGGAACCGGTCGCACCACGCCGTAGTCCGCGACGGCGTCTGTTGCTGCTGAACACGCTCCAGGCATTCCGGCTCGCCCGGTGGAACCGGGCCTACGGTTGCGGGTCAGCGCCGGGATTCGACCGGCTTCCCCTGGAACTCCTTGCGTATCAGCCGGATTGGAACATGTGCTCACAGAAAGCGTCAAGGCGATCCACAGCCAGTCGGCGACGATGGCCGGGCGGGTGCTGGCGGCCACGTTGCGGGTCGGGTACCGTCCCGCACTGCCGAGTGGGGGAACCCGGTGGGAATCCGGGGCTGACGCGCAGCGGTGTGGGACGGCAGGGGGCCGGCCCGAGCCCGAATGCCCATACGGCGAGCAGTTGTTGGAAGCTGGTCCACGCGTATGGACGGCGACCTGGGCCGCCGCTTCCAAGGGGATCCGCGCGGGCTGGTCGGCGTCCCTCATCCCAGGAGCAGGCCATGCCCTTTCCTCTGATCCTCCGTCGCTCCGCGCTCACGGCCTCCGCCGCGCTGGGCGCTCTCGTCCTGACCGCGCTGCCCGCGGCGGCCACCTCCACCCCGGCGCAGATCGCCACCTCGAAGACCAACGGTGTCGCCTACCTCAAGACGCTCCAGGCGGCCGACGGTTCCTACGCCGGGTCGGGGCTGTCGAACGAATGGGCGTTCAGCGCGTTCGCCGCCGCCGGCACCGCCACCGTGGACGTCACCCCGGGCGGCGACACCTCCAAGAACGCGAGAACGGTCTACCGCAACCTGCTCTCCACGAGCGGTTGGCCGTCCGCCACGCCCGTCGTGACCGACTACGAGCGGGCCACGCTCAACGCGTACGCCGCCGGAATCGACCCGGCCCGTGTCTCCGCGTCCAGGAATCTCGTCGCCGACGTCTACGGCTACTGGCAGACCGCGGAGACCGGCTACTTCGGCCCGTCCGCGAACTTCAACGGCACCGTCTTCGCGGCGCTGGCCCTGAACGGCGCGAAGACCCAGTCCGGCCAGGTCCGCATCCCGCAGGCCCTGCGCGACGCGGTGATCACTCGCATCCGGGCCAACCAGCACAACGACGGTGGCTGGAACTACAGCAAGGCCGAGGGCAACGCGACCCAGCTCGCGGCGACGAGCGACATCGACATGACGGGTGCCGCGATGGCGGCCCTGTGCGTGTCCGGCGTGCCGAACACCGACACCGACATCACCCAGGCCAAGGCGTTCCTCAAGAGCAAGCTGGTGGCCAACAGCGGTGCCTTCAACGCCATGTTCGGCGTCAACACCGACTCCAACGGCTGGGCCGTGTCGGGCCTGAACGCCTGTGGCATCAACCCGCAGACCGGCGACTTCCTCACCTCCATGGGCAAGACGCCGGTCGACTTCCTGATCGCCCAGCAGTTCAACCCGGGCGGCGGCTTCAAGTACCTGCCGAGCGACACGTCACCGTCGGCGTACGCGTCGATCGACGGGCTGCGCGCCGTCGCCGGGGGTGGGTTCACGGCGACGCCGCCGGTCCCGACGACGCCGGGTGCACCGCAGTGGGTGAGCGAGGGCTCGTTCACGTCCGGCACGGCGGCGAAGCTGGCGCTGACCGTGGACGACGGGGCGGGCAACCTCAAGGTGTGCTCCGTCGCCCTCACCCCCACCGGGTCGACGACCACGCTGGGCACGGTGCTCGACGCGGCCGTCGGCGCCGGCACCCCGTCGGGCTGTGTGACCACCGTGACGCCGTCCTCGGGCACGGGCACGGTCACCTCGCTCAACGGCAAGGCCAACAGCGGCTCGAACACCTGGAAGGTGAGCATCGACGGCGGCTCCTTCGCCACCGCCTCGCGCGGCCAGTCCGTGAGCGTCGGCGACACGATCGCCGTGCGCTGGGGCGCCTGACACAGGCACTGCGCCGGGTCCCGTCCGCTCCTCGGACGCGGCCCGGCGCCGTCCGCGCGGGTCCTCGGTGCCCGGCGGGTGCGCCGGGGTCATGACGGCGTTCCGCACGGGCGGTCCTGGAGCGCTTCCCGCGCGAGTCCTACAGTCGCCGTATGCGTATCGTCTCCCTGCTGCCCGCCGCGACCGACATCGTCGCCGAGCTCGGCCTGGCCGCCGCACTCGTCGGCCGGACCCACGAGTGCGACTGGCCGGCGCACGAGGTGGCGTCGGTGACCGTGGTGACCGGCGCGGACCTCGACCAGGACCGGCTGACCAGCCGGGAGATCTCCGACGCCGTGGGCGGCTCGGCCCACTCCGGCTCGTCGCTCTACACCCTCGACACCGACACCCTGGCAGCTCTCCGGCCCGACGTGGTGCTGACACAGGACCTGTGCGACGTGTGCGCCGTCTCGTACGAGAAGGTCAGCAGCGCCGTACGCCTCCTGGACGCCGGCACCCGCGTCCTGAGTCTCGAACCCCGCACGCTCGACGACGTACTGGACTGCCTCGTGACCGTCGGCGACCTGCTCGGTGTCCGCGAGCGCGCCGAACAGCGCCAGGCGGCACTGCACGACCGACTCGACAGCGTCCGCGCGGCCGTCGCGGGGCGCCCCCGGCCGCGGGTCGTGGCCATCGAATGGCTGGACCCGCTGTGGCCCGCCGGACACTGGGTGCCGGAGCAGATCACGGCAGCCGGGGGCACACCGCTCCTCGCCTCTCCCGGCGAGCACACGAAGCCGATGACCTGGGAGGCGGTACGCGCCGCACGGCCGGACGCGGTACTCGTGCTGCCGTGCGGCTTCCCGCCCGAACGGACCCTGAGCGAGGCCCACTTGCTCACGGATCTGCCGGGCTGGACGGACCTCCCGGCGGTACGTACCGGACAGGTCTGGGTGCTGGACGGCCCGTCGTACTTCAACCGCCCCGGTCCCCGCGTGGTGCGGGGCGCGGAGGTGCTGGCCCACGTTCTGCACGGGGCGCGGACCGGAGCGGCGGTGACGGCGGCGGAGGCGGTGCCGTTCCCCGGGTTGTCGGGGTGACGGTCGCCCGGACCGTCTGTTAGAAGGCCGTCCAGGTGAACGCGACCTTGTCGCCGGCCTTCAGCTTGAACTGGCAGCCGCCGACCGGGGTGGATGTGCCGTTGACGGAGATGTTCCAGTAGGCGCCGGCACCGCCGCTCACGTTCTTGATGGTGTCGACGGAGAAGTCGTCGAACGAGGCGTACCAGGTCCCGTCCCAGGTGAAGTGCCGCTTGCGGGCGGCGTCATCGAGAGCCGCGGTCGGCGTGGGGACCGCGGAAGGGTTGGCGGCTCCGTTCGTGCCGTCGCATTTGTGAGTGCCACCGGTCGCTGTCGTGACCTCGTGGCCGTGCGTTCTAATCTTGCCCTTGAAGAGAAGTCCGTCCGGTCCCTGGACCGTCAGCGAGACTTTGACGCGGGCGTTCGTGTCCGGGGTGGTCTGGGCGTGGGCGGCGGCAGGGGCGGTCGCGAGGGCGAGGCCGAGCGCCGTCGCTGTGATCAGGGTGCGGCGTGCTGGTCTGCGGAGCAAGGGTGAGCCTTTCTCGTCCGTACGGCCTGCGGCCCGTCGCCGAACGAGCGGACCGGGCCCCGGACGGCCGGCCGGTCCATCGCTTCGCCGACGGACGGCCTGCCCGTCCTTGGACACCGGACGTGGCTCTCGGCTTCGCGCTGCAGACCATGACAGTGGGAAGCGGTTCTCCGCACGCGCCGGGTTGTCCGACTTGCGGCCCGAGGGCCGCACACGGTTGCAGGTCAGCGCCGGATTCCTACCGGCTTCCCCCAGTCGCGCGCGTATGCAGTTGTTGTGCGCTGCGTTCGCCTCGGCGGCACGAAAGCTGCCGCAAACGGGTGCGAAGTCGACTGATTCTAAGGCTGGTTGAGGTACGGATCTACGGCACAGGACCATGCCGCCCGGGAAGTCCCCGCGGCTGACGGCCTGCGGGAGCGTGTGGCCTGGCGTTGTCGATGAGGCCGAGACCCGTCTCGGAGATGCGCCGGGAGGCATACCGCGACCAGTCGAGACAGGGGTCCGTCTGCAGCGGGCCGCGTGTGACCGGGCTTGTTGGTTGACACTTGAATGCGTCTGCCACCTGCACCGATATCGAGACAATGCGGCTACCGGCGCACCCGTGGCATCCCCAGGCCGATCCACGCGATGATCTCCCGCTGGATCTCGTTGTTGCCGCCGCCGAATGTGAAGATCACCGCCGAGCGGTAGCCGCGTTCCAGCTCGCCGCGCAGGACCGCGCCCGCGGACCCCTCCTGGAGCGCGCCCGGGGCTCCGACGATCTCCAGCAGCCAGGCGTAGGCGTCGCGCCGGGCCTCGGAGCCGTACACCTTGACTGCGGAGGCCTCCTGCGGGGTCAGGGTGCCGTCCTGGACGGCGCTCACCATCCGCCAGTTCATGAGCTTGAGGGCGTCGAGCCGGGTGTGGACCTGTGCGAGCCGGCGGCGCACCCAGGGCAGGTCGACCACCCGCCGGCCGTCGGCGAGCTTGGTCTCCCGCGCCCAGCGCTGCACGTCGTACAGGGCGCGGATGGCCATGGTGCCGTGCGCGGCGAGGGTCACCCGCTCGTGGTTGAGCTGGTTGGTGATCAGCCGCCAGCCCTGGTTCTCGGCGCCGACGCGGCGCGAGACGGGGACGCGGACGTTCTCGTAGTAGCTGGCCGTGGTGTCGTGTCCGGCGAGGGTGTTGATGAGGGTGCAGGAGTAGCCGGGGTCCGTGGTCGGCACCAGCAGCATGGTGATGCCCTGGTGGGGCGGGGCGGCCGGGTCGGTGCGCGTGGCGAGCCACACCCAGTCGGCCGTGTCCCCGTTGGTGGTCCAGATCTTCTGCCCGTCGACGACGTAGGTGTCGCCGTCCCGTACCGCGCGGGTGCGCAGCGCGGCGAGGTCGGTGCCTGCGCCGGGCTCGCTGTAGCCGATGGCGAAGTCGATCTCGCCGGAGAGGATGCGCGGCAGGAAGTACGCCTTCTGCTCCTGCGTGCCGAACCGCATCAGGGTCGGGCCGACGGTGTTGAGGGCCATCAGCGGCAGCGGCACGCCCGCCTGGGCCGCCTCGTCGAAGAAGATGAACTGCTCCATCGCCGACAGACCGCGTCCGCCGTACTCCTTCGGCCAGCCCACCCCGAGCCAGCCGTCCGCCCCGAGCCGCCGGACCGTCTCCCGGTAGAACCGCTTCTGGGCGGCGGGCTCGGCATGGCGGGCGGAGGCGTCGGCCGGCATCAGCCCGGCGAAGTAGGCGCGCAGTTCGGTGCGCAGCCGCTGCTGATCGGGCGTGTGATCGAGGTGCACGGCGCCTCCAGGTTCCCCTCGGCCGGTCCTGACGGCGCACACCGTAGAACGTGTTCCAGAAATTGGGAACGGCACTCACACCACCGGTCGCACCCGAGGCCGGCCGCGGCACGGCACCGGCGACCGCACGGACCCGCCCTGGCACCGGCACCGGCAAGGGCGACCGCACGGATCCGCCGGGACATGGGAACCCGCACGGTCCGCCCGAGCGCCGAACCCGCGGACCCGCTCAGGCATCGGTCCGCACGGACCCGCCCGGGTCAAGGTCCGCGCAGACCGCGGTCCGCCCGGGCCGGGGTCCGCGCGGACCGATGCGGGCGCGGCGGACCGCGCCGGCTCACCTCAGCGCGGCCATGAAGTCCGCACAGGCCCGCGCACACGCGCGGCAGGTGTCCGCGGCCGCCTCCGCCCCCGGCTGCCCGTCGAACATCTGCGCACATTCCAGACAGACGGTGCGACACCACTCCAACTGGATGCGGGCACCCTCCTCGTCCATGTCGTCACCCTGCTCGGCCAGCACACGACAGGTGGCGTCGCACACCTCCGCGCACATGATCGCCTTGCGTCGTACGAGTTCCCGCTCCTCACCACTCCCACCCGGATCGACCAGGCTCGCGCGCACGGCACACACCCGGGCGCAGTCGGCACACGTCTGCGCGCACGCGAACCGGTCCTCCAGGAACCGGAACAACTCCTGCTGGGATGTCGTCAATGTCACACCCTGCGGGTAGCCGCGTCGCCCGGAGCCAAACGCGAGGCCCGGCAGACCGAAGCGGAAGACGACTGAAGCGGAATATACGGTTCACCCCGATCCCAGCGGGTATCCGAAGGGCATGATTACCGCAAACGCGCAGATAGCCGCGCAAAGCGGCTGGCTGACTCTCGGACCACTGCTGGCGGGCCTGGTCGTCGTGGCCATCCTGCTGGGCGGTTTCTACTGGGGCGCCATCGTGCGACGCCGTGAGTCGCCACCGCCACGGCCGGACGAACAACCGCACCTGCCGCCGGGCGGGGCGGTCCGCGAGGTCCAGGAGAACCGTGAACCGGACGAGATCCCCAAGGGCCCCAGCCGGGTGCTTCCGCACGACCTGCACGGGTACGGAAATCTCGGCACCCGCAGCAGTGCCTCCAAGACGCGGCCCCGCTGGGCCAGGGGCACCAGCGGGTCGTTCGGCGGCGGCGGGCTGGGCGGCCACTGAACCCGCGCCCACCGTTGTGACGGGCCCGGGGCCGCTGCGGCGGCCCCGGGCCCCTGTCTCCTCCCGGCCCACCCTCAGCCCGCCGCGCCGAGGTCGAAGACGATCCGGGCCCTGACCTCGCCCCGCAGGACTTCGTCGATGCAGTCGTTCACGGTGTCCAGCGGCCGGGTCTCGTAGATCACCCTGGTACGGCCCGCCGCGTGCAGCTCGAAGACCTCGGTGAGGTCCTGCCGGGTGCCGACGATCGAACCGATCACCGAGGTGCCGTTCAGGACCGTGTCGAAGACGGGGACCCGGATCGTGCCGTGCGCCGGCAGGGCCACCATGACCAGTTTGCCGCCCCGGCGCAGTCCGGAGTGGACGGCCGCGAACGAGTCCTCGTCCACCGCGAGGGCGAGGGCGGCGTGCGCGCCGCCGTGCTCCTTGAGCACCGCGCCCACGTCCTCCTTGCGGGCGTCGATGACCAGGTCGGCGCCGAGTTCCGCGGCCAGCCGCAGCTTCTCGTCGGAGATGTCGACGGCGGCGACGGTGGCTCCGGCGATCTTCGCGTACTGCACGGCGAGATGCCCGAGCCCGCCCACCCCCGAGATCGCCACGAGCTGTGCGGGCCGCACACCGGCGACCTTCAGCGCCTTGTACGTGGTGACGCCGGCACAGGTCAGCGGGGCGGCGTCGAGGGCGGTGACCCCGTCGGGCACCGGCTGGGCGAAGTCGGCCCAGGCCAGCATCTGCTCGGCGTAGCCGCCGTCGCAGCCGTAGCCGGTGTTGATCTGCTGCTCGCACAGTGTCTCCCAGCCGGACCGGCAGTGCTCGCACCGGCCGCAGGCCCAGCCGAGCCACGGCGTGGCGACCCGCTGTCCGACGCTCAGGTGGGTGACGCCGACGCCGAGCTCCTCGACCAGGCCGACCCCCTCGTGGCCGGGCACGAACGGCGGGCTCGGCCTGACCGGCCAGTCTCCGTGCGCCGCGTGGATGTCGGTGTGGCACAGGCCGCTGGCCTCGACCCGGACCCGGATCTGTCCGGGTCCGGGCACGGGATCGGGGCGGTCCTCGATCACCAGCGGCCGGCCGAATGCCTGCACGACTGCTGCCTTCATGATTCAGCTCCTCCGTGTCCAAGCCGACCCGGCCGGCGCAACAGGGGCCGGGGCGCGTCGGCGGCCGACGCTCGCTCCGCGGCAGCGCCGTCTCTCAGCGTGCCGGTGGCCACGGCCGCCCGCAGCGCGAGAGCCGCCGTCCCACCACTCGGCCGCCTCGGCCGCCCCACCAGCAGCTCCGCCTGCGCCGACCCGCACCGCGGGCCCGGCCGACCAGGACACGAACGGCGCCCCCGCGTAGCCGTGGGTCACGGCCGCCCCGTACCGCCGCCCGGGAGAGGACGATGACGGACAGGTTCGGGCAGTGTACGGACAGTAAGCGACATCAGGCCATGAGGGCGGCCGGAAGGCGCTGAGATGTCCTGCGACCGATCGCAGGATGGGGTGGGACATGGCCGACTTGGTTGACGCGGGACCGGCGCGGTCGGCCGGCGTGGGGCAGCAGCAGATGCAGAAACGGTGCCGCTGTGAAACCCTAACGCCGGAGAGTGGTCCCGGCGGAGCCGAGGAACGCTTCCGGGGCCTGCTGGAGGCCGCCCCCGACGCCATGGTGATCGTCGACGACACCGGGGTCATCAAGCTCGTCAACGCCCAGACCGAGGCCCTGTTCGGGTACCGTCGCGAGGAACTGCTCGGGCATCCGGTCGAGTTGCTGATCCCGGAACGCTTCCGCTCCCAGCACACGCAGCACCGCGGCGGCTACACGGCCAACCGGCAGGTGCGCCCGATGGGAGCCGGGCTCGAACTGCACGGAATCCGCAAGGACGGCACCGAGTTCCCGGTGGAGATCAGTCTCAGCCCGCTGGAGACCGCGGAGGGCCTGCTGGTGTCCGCCGCCGTGCGCGACGTCAGCGACCGCAAGGCCGCCGAGGCCCGTATCAACGAGCTGGCCGCGCTCGTGGAGTCCTCCCAGGACGCGATCCTGGCCAAGACCCTCGACGGGTACATCACCTACTGGAACGCGGCCGCCCAGCGGCTGTACGGCTACACGGCCGAGGAGGCGATCGGCCGGCACGTCTCGCTGCTGGCCCCCGCCGAGCTGGAGGACGAGATCAGCGCGCTGCTGGAGCGGCTGCGCCAGGGCGAGCGGGTCGAGCACTTCGAGACCCTGCGGGTCACCCGCACCGGCGGGCTGCTGGACGTGGACGTCACGCTCTGGCCCACCCGGGACGCCCACGGCACGGTGGTCGGGGCCTGCGCCATCGTGCGCGACATCAGCGACCGCAAGCGCGCCGAGGCCGAACTCACCGCGCTGTACGAGCAGCAGCGGCACATCGCGCTCACCCTCCAGCGCAGTCTCATGGGCACCCCGCCCGCCCTGCCGGCCCTGGCCACGGCGAGCCGTTACCGGCCCGCCACCCAGGGCGCCGGCGTGGGCGGTGACTGGTTCGACCTGATCCCGCTGGGCGCCGACCGGGTCGGGGTGCTGATCGGCGATGTCATGGGCCGCGGCCTCGAAGCCGCGGCCGTCATGGGCCAGTTGCGCTCGGCCGCACACGCGCTGGCCAAGACCGGGATGCAGCCCCGGCAGCTCATGCAGGCCCTGGACACCTGTGTGACCGACCTGGACGTCCCGGACCAACTGGTCACCTGCTGCTACCTCGTCATCGCCCCCGACGCGGGCACGGTGACCGTCTGCTCGGCCGGGCATCTGCCGGTCCTCGTCGCCGGGGCGGGAAACATGATCCGCGACCTGCCCGCACCGGTGAACGCGCCGCTCGGCGTCGGCGGCATCCTGTACGAGCAGTCCAGCTGCGCCATACCGCCGGGCGCCACGCTGGTGCTCTACACGGACGGCCTGATCGAGACGCCGGGCAGCGACATCGAGGTCAGGCTGGGCGAACTGACCGTCGTACTGAACAGCTTCTTCGCCGGGACGCCGTGTCTGGAGGCCGCCGCCGACCATGTGCTGGCGAGCCTGCTGCCGGACGCCGAGAGCCACAACGACGATGTCACGCTGCTGCTGGCGCAGTTGCCGGCCGCGCCGCTCGCGGCCGTCGCCGCCGACCTTCCGGCCCTGCCCGCCTCGGTGCCCGAGGGCCGCGCCCTGCTCCACAAGGCACTCTCCTCGTGGAACTGCACGGCCAGCGCCGACGACGCCCTCCTGCTGCTCTCGGAGACCCTGACCAACGCCGTCCAGCACGCACAGGGCCCGCTCGGGCTGCATCTGCACCGCACCGCCACCGACCTCACCGTCGAGGTCAGCGACCGCAGCCCGCAGCTACCCCAGCCTCGGCTGGCCGGCGAGGACGAGGAGTCCGGCCGGGGCCTGATCCTCGTACGCACCCTCGCCGACAACTGGGGCGTCCGGCCGACCGACGAGGGCAAGACGACCTGGTTCACCCTGAAGCTGTGACGGCCGCCGCGGGCCGCGGCGGGGTGCCCATGCCGCGGCCCGGCTCGTTCAGGCGGAGAGCTGACCGCCCCGGTCGAGGGCCGGCCGGGCCGGGTGCGCAAGGACCTGGCGGTCCCCGCGCAGCAGGGCGAGGGCGTCGAGATGGGCCTGGATGTACGGGACGGCCACGCTCTGGAGTTCACCGGGCACGAACGCGGGCTGGACGTTGACCTCGAAGACGACTCCCCCGTTCTCGACGGCCAGGTCGACCCCGGCGAAGGGCAGCCCGACCGACTCGGTCGCGGCGACGGCGAGTTCGGCGAGCCGCGGGGGCAGCTCCTGCGGCGTCAGGTGGACGGGAGTGGCACCCCGGCAGGTGTTGCAGGGCGTGTCCGGTTCCGGCTGGAGGTGCTCACGGGCGTGCACGACCCGTCCGTCCAGGACGAACACCCGGAACTGGTGGCGCATGCCGTCCGCGGTGACGTTGCCCGCGTCGCGGGACAGCAGCCAGTCGGAGCCGCATCGCGCGTAGAAGTCGGTGGCGTCGTCGAGTTGGGCCACGGTGGTGATGTGGAAGGTGTCGTTGCCGCCCGTGCCGACCACGGGCCGGGCCCAGACGTCACCGCCGAGCCGGCCGAACGCGGCGGCCGCCTCCCGCCGTTCGGGCCGGGACAGGACGACGGTCTCCATCTGGGCGACACCGTCGCGGGCGAAGCGCTCCACGGTCAGGTTCTTCTGCGTCGCCGTTCGCCAGGCGGCCGGGCCGGTGCCGAGGGACACCACCTCCGGTGCCTCCAGCAGGCGCTGGAACGCGGCGAGTTCATGACGGTGCTGGGGCTGGATCTCGTAGAGCACGACCACGTCGGGGAGCACGTCCGTCTCCTCCTGCGGGACGTACAGCCGTAACCGGCCCCCTTCGAGGACGCCACGGCCCGGCCCGCGAGCTCCGAAGTGCCGGGCGTCGATCCGGACCGGCGGGGCGCCGGTGAGCAGTTCCACCGCCTGGGCCAGGTACTCCCGGCAGCCTTCGGTGGACGTGGGGTCGGCGATCAGGGCGATGCACGGTCGGGACACAGCGGCCTCCAGGGGTCGACGCGCGCTCGGTCCGCGGGGCTGCCGACGTTGCGGTCCGAGCGGATTCACAGGGGTGGTGCCTGTCGCACGCGTGGCCGTCGGCACCCCTGCGCTCCGATGGAGCCGAGCCGGTGTGCGCGGCCGCGCCCGGTACGGTCGGCGGCCGTGGCGGGACGGCCGGGGACCACGTGCTGGGAGCCGGCCCTGCGGCACGCTCCCGCAGAGCCGTGGCGCCACACTGTAGGCGCCCGGCGAGCGGCCGTGACAGGGCGCATGGCGCCACCGCCCCTGCTCCCGCCTCTGCGCCGTCCGCACCCGTGCGTGCGCCCTGCCGGCCCACCGTCTCCGTCCGGCCGCTCGCGACCGGGCCGCACTCCTGTCCGGAGCTCTCAGCCGTCTCCTAGCCCTCCCAAGTCCACTCCGCGACCTCCGGGAGGTCGACGCCGTGCTCGCGGATCCACTCGTGGTGACGTTGCCGGGCGTCCTCCATCCGCTGCCGTACGGCCGCCGCCCGCACCGCGAGCCCCGGGACCCGGTCGATGACGTCCATGACCAGGCGGTAGCGGTCGAGGTCGTTGCCGACCACCATGTCGAACGGCGTGGTCGTGGTTCCGATCTCCTTGTAGCCGCGGACATGCATGTTGCGGTGGCCGCTGCGACGGTAGGCGAGGCGGTGGATCAGCCACGGGTAGCCGTGGTAGGCGAAGACGACCGGCCGGTCCGGGGTGAACAGGCCGTCGAACTCGAAGTCGCTCATCCCGTGCGGGTGTTCCTCGCTCGGCAGCAGGCGGGCGATGTCGACGACGTTCACCACGCGCACCGCCAGCTCCGGCAGGTGCCGACGCAGCAACTGCGCGGCGGCCAGCACCTCCTGGGTGGGGACGTCACCGGCGCAGGCGAGCACCGCGTCCGGTTCACGGGTGCCGTCCTCGGTGCCCGCCCATTCCCAGATTCCGGCGCCGCGCGCGCAGTGGACGCGGGCCTGGTCCATCGACAGCCAGTCGAAGCAGGGCTGCTTGCCGGCCACGATCACGTTGACGTAGTCGCGGCTGCGCAGCGCGTGATCGGCCACCGACAGCAGGGTGTTGGCGTCCGGCGGGAAGTACACCCGCACTACTTCCGGGCTCTTGTTGAGGACGTGGTCGACGAAACCGGGGTCCTGGTGGGAGAAGCCGTTGTGGTCCTGGCGCCACACGTGCGAGGTGAGCAGATAGTTGAGGGACGCGATGGGTGCGCGCCAGGGCAGGCGGCGGGTCACCCGCAGCCACTTGATGTGCTGGTTCACCATCGAGTCGACGATGTGCGTGAACGCCTCGTAGCAGGAGAACAGTCCGTGCCGGCCGGTGAGCAGATAGCCCTCCAGCCAGCCCTGGCAGGTGTGTTCGGACAGCATCTCCACCACCCGCCCGTGCGGGTCGAGGTGTTCGTCGACGTCGAGGGTCTGTCCCTGCCAGGCCTTGCCGGTGGCGGCGTAGACGGCGTCGAGGCGGTTGGAGGCGGTCTCGTCGGGGCCCACGAGACGGAAGTCGCGCCGCTCGGCGGTGGCCGCCATCACGTGCTGGAGCACCTCGCCCAGGACCCGGGTGGGCTCGTGCAGGGTGAGGCCCGGCTTCTCGACCGGGACCGCGTACGTCTCCAGTGCGGGCAGGGGGAGTTCGCGCAGCAGCAGCCCGCCGTTGGCGTGCGGGGTGGCGCCAAGCCGACGGGTGCCCGTGGGGAGGCAGGCCAGGACGTCGGGGCGGGGGCGGCCGTGCTCGTCGAACAGTTCCTCGGGGCGGTAGGAACGCAGCCAGGCTTCCAGCAGCCGCAGGTGCTCCGGGTTCTCCCGGACGCCGGCCAGCGGCACCTGGTGCGCACGCCAGGTGCCTTCCACAGGCACGCCGTCGACGGTCGCCGGACCGGTCCAGCCCTTCGGGGTACGCAGCACGATGACCGGCCAGCGGGGGCGTTCGGTGGCGTGCTCCTCGCGTGCGGCGCGCTGGATCCGCGCGATCCGGTCCACCGCGGTGTCCAGGGCGCGGGCCATCGCCCGGTGGACGACGTCGGGGTCGTCGCCGGTGACGTGGATCGGGTCGTGGCCGTAGCCCCGCAGCAGTTCGTCGAGTTCGGACTCGGGGATGCGGGCGAGCACCGTCGGGTTTGCGATCTTGTAGCCGTTGAGGTGGAGGATCGGCAGGACCGCGCCGTCGTTGCGGGGGTCGAGGAACTTGTTGGAGTGCCAGGACGTCGCCAGCGGCCCGGTCTCCGCCTCGCCGTCGCCGATGACGCAGGTGACGAGCAGGTCGGGGTTGTCGAACGCGGCTCCGTAGGCGTGCGAGAGCGCGTAGCCGAGCTCGCCGCCCTCGTGGACGGAGCCCGGCGTCTCGGGCGCCACATGGCTGGGGACACCGCCGGGGAACGAGAACTGCCGGAAGAGCCGGGCCATGCCGGACGCGTCCCGGGTGATGTCCGGATACGTCTCGCTGTACGAGCCCTCCAGCCAGGAGTTGGCGACCACCGCCGGTCCGCCGTGGCCGGGCCCCCAGATGCACAGGGCGTTCAGGTCGCGGGTCCGGATCACACGGTTGAGGTGGGTGTAGACCAGGTTCAGTCCGGGCGAGGTACCCCAGTGGCCGAGCAGCCGCGGCTTGATGTGCTCGGCGCGCAGCGGCTCGGCCAGCAGCGGGTTGGCCATGAGGTAGATCTGGCCGACGGCCAGATAGTTCGCCGCGCGCCAGTGGGCGTCGAGCGTCCTGAGCTCGTCGTCGGTGAGCGGGGCGGACTCCTGCCGCGTGTCGACGGACATCTTGGATTCCCTTCCGGATCGGTGTTCGTCGGAGGTGCCGGTCCGTTCGTCTCCCACCCTCCCCCGTCCGGCGGGGAGCGGGCAGGAGGACCGGCCCATCCGGCCGAATCCGGGCAACCGTCCGGGCGACGCACCACTTCCCGGCCGGTCGGCCGCCTGTTCCGGTGTCCGGCGGTGTCCGGAAGGAGCGGGGCCGGGGCCGGTGCCGGTGCCGGGGAGGCCGGGCCGAAGCCGGGGGAACCCGTGCGGAGGCCGTACGGAGCCGGTGCGGAGCCTGTGCGGGTGTCCGGAAGGGCAAGGGAGCGGACCGGGGGCGGGGCCGGAAGCCGAGGTCGGAGGCGGGTCGGGGGCCCGGGGCGGAGGCCGAGGCCGGAGGCCGGGCCGGGGCCGAGGGGGCCGGTGCCACGGCCGAGGGGTCACAGATCGTGACGGTGAGGTCCACGGGTCCCATGCGGCCCCGACGACACGAGCGTACGGTGAAAGGGAGGTGCGAGCCTATGAGCAGCGGCAACGGCAACAGGAAGCGCCGCCTGTGGCGGTGGAGGAGCAGTCCGCTGCGTCGGCGTGACGACATCGTCGAGGCGTGGGTCATGCTCGCCGTCTGGGTGGCCGTCGTGGTCGGCGGCACGCTCGCCGGCCTGGTGACGACGCACGCGGCCGACCAGGAGTTCGCCCGTCAGCGCGCCGAACGGTACACCGTCGCGGCCGTCCTCCTCACCGATGTCGCGCCGGCCACCACCGCGACCGACGGAGTGGACGGGCGGGTCCCGGCGAAGATCCGCTGGACGGCGGCCGACGGCTCCACCCACACGGGCCAGGCTCCGGTGGCGGGCGGGCTGAAGGCCGGTACCTCGGTCATGGTGTGGCTGAACGCCCGGGGCACGCTCAGCGCCGAACCGCCGAGCGTCACGGAGGGCGCCTTCGAGTCGGCCCTGCTCGGCACGGGTGCGGCGCTGGGGCTGGCCGGTCTGGTCGTCGGGGCCGGGTCGGTCGTCCGGTGGCGGCTCGACCGGCGGCGCATCGACCAGTGGGGCAGGGAATGGGACGCGGTCGGCCCGCGCTGGGGTCACAAGACCGGCTGACGCCCCCGGGAACACCGGCGTCCCCGGCGTCGGCCCGCGGGCGGCCGGGCGGAGGAGCCGCACGGCGCGGCCGGCGTACCGCCTCGGGCCGACGGACCGGGGTCCCGGTGTTCGTCACGGGACCCCGGTCCCCGGCTCACGCGCCGGGCGCCGCCATCCGGGCCGCTGCCGCCCTGCGCAGCGGCGGCACGAACACCGTGGCCAGCAGGGACAGTACGAGGTTCAGCACCAGTGTCACGGTGAACGCGTGCGCGTAACCGTGCTGCGAGGTGGAGTCGCCCAGGGTGCTGAAGTAGACGAGGCCCACCAGGGCGACGCCCACCGACATGCCCAGCTGCCCCACGGTCTCCAGCACACCCGCCGCGCTGCCCGCCTCCTGCGGCGGCACCTCGGCCAGCGCGGCTCCGAGCAGCGGGCTGACACCCAGACCCTGGCCCACGCCGATGACGACGAGGGCGGGGACGAGCATCGGTCCGCCGAGATCGTCGCCCATGACCAGGGAAGTCACCAACAGCATCAGGTAGCCGAGGGCGTTGAGCCCGTAGCCGGCCGTCAGGACGTGCAGACCCAGCTTGGCCATGATCTTCGGTACGACCAGTGACACCGCGGTGAAGGCGATGCCGAGCGGGGCGAACAGGAGGCCGGACCCGAGCGCCGAGTAGCCCAGACCGCTCTGCAACTGGACGGCGAGCACGAAGAACAGGCCCGCGTTGCAGGCGAAGAACGCGAGGAACACCGCGTTGCCCGAGCGGTAGCCGCGCAGCCGCAGCAGGGCGGGGCTGACCAGTGGCTGGCCGCCGCCGGCGGCCAGTCGCTGCTCCCAGCGGCCGAAGGCGACGAAGAACGGCACGGACAGCACCATCGTCACGAAGCACCACACCGGCCAGCCGGCCGTGCGCCCCTCGGCGAGCGGGAAGGACAGCAGCAGCAGCGCGACCGTCAGCAGTGCGACCCCGGGCAGGTCGAGACGGGGCCGCCGGGCTCCCTTGACGCCGGGCATGGTCAGCGCGGCACCCACGATGGTCGCGAGCCCCAGGGGCAGGTTGACCAGGAAGATCGGGCGCCAGCCCCAGCCGAACAGGTCGAGGCGGACCAGGACGCCGCCGATCAACTGGCCGGTGATCGCGGCCAGTCCGATGGTGACGCCGAACAGGGCCAGCGCGCGGTCTCGCCGCTCGCCCTCGAACGAGGTCTGGATGACGGAGAGGATCTGCGGGAAGAACAGCGCCGCCGAGAAGCCCTGGATGCAGCGGAACAGGATCAGCGGTCCGGGCCCCGGTGCGATGCCGCAGGCCAGCGAGGCGGCGGTGAACAGTCCGAGGCCGACCAGGAACATCCGCTTGTAGCCGACGATGTCGCCGAGCCGGCCGCCGGTCACCAGGAAGAGCCCGTAGACCAGGATGTATCCGCCCACCGTCATCTCCACCGCGGACACCGAGGCGTGGAGGTCCGCGCGGATGGAGGGGATGGCGACATTGACGATGTAGGAATCCATCATCGCCATGAAGGTGGCGGCCATGGCCACCAGGACCATGGCGCGCACCCTGCCGGGGCCGGGGCCCGGCGGTCCGGTGACATCCCTTTTCCCCGCGGTGGGGTCCGTGTCGTCGCCGTCCCGTTCAGTGACGGTGGCGGTCTGCTCGTCCTGCATCGCCGGAGCCTCCCGGAATTGCCTGAAAATCGTCCGCGCTGCCCCTGGGGAGCTATTGACCGCTGTTCGCGGTGGCGGCCACAAAGATTCACCCGGCCCCCGATGCGCATCCTTTGTCCAAGGCTGCGCGCACCCTCTCACCTGGTACGACACGGATCAGTGTCGAGGAAAAGGCTGGCACGGCCGGGGGCATTCCGAAGTAATCGGGCCGCTTATCCGCGTGCATGAAAGATCAACGCAATGTGCCCGGCGAAATGAACTTGTCGCGCACGCGCCCGGCGGCCGCGCGCTTCTAGCGTTCTTCCCGGTGCGGCTCTCGCACCTTGTCGTGCACCTCCGGCACCGACAGGCCCTTGTTGATCTCTACGGGGAAGAGTCACACCGACATGCCACACAGCAATCCGGGCATTCGTCTGCCGTTGACCGCTGCCCAGTCGGGCGTGTGGGCGGCCCAGCAGCTGGACCCCGGGAACCCTCGCTACAACTGCGCCAGCTACCTGGAGATCCACGGATCCGTCGACGTCGTCCGGCTCCGCCGGGCGGTGGACACGGCCCTGGCCGAGGCGGAGGCCCTGCGGGTCCGTCTCGACGACACGCACGGACCGGGACAGTCGGTGACACCGGTGGCAGAGAGCCGACTGGAGTGTCTCGACCTCTCGGCCGCCGAACGGCCGCGGGCCGCCGCCGAGGAGTGGATGCGCGCCGATCTGTCCCGGCCCGTCGACCTGGTGTCGGGCCGGCTGGTCCGACACGTGCTCATCGAGGAGTCCCCCGACAGCCGGCTGCTGTATCTGCGCCACCACCACCTCGTGATGGACGGCCTCGGCCAGACCGTCCACGTCCGGCGCATCGCCGAGATCTACACGGCGCTCGCCGCGGGCGCCGAACCGCCCCCCTCCCGCGCACTGCCCCTGCGCGACCTGGTCGCCGCGGACGCCGCCTACGCCGCCTCGCCCGCCTTTGAGCGCGACCGCGCCTACTGGCTCGACCGGTTCGCGGACCGCCCCGACCCGGTGAGCCTGAGCGACCAGGACGCCGGATCCGCGCGCGGCCTGCTGCGCCGTACCACCGACCTGCCCAGCGCCGACGTCGCCATGCTCAAGGACGCCGCCGCACGCCTGGGGACACGGCCGTCCGCACTGCTGATCGCGGCCGTGGCCGCCTACCAGTGCCGGATCACCGGGAGCGAGGAGACGCTGCTCAGGCTTCCGCTGCCCGCCCGCTCGTCCGGCGCCGCCCTCGCGACACCGGCCATGTCCGCCAACGAACTGCCCGTGCGCCTCTCGGCCCCCCGCACCGCCGCCTTCGCCGAAGTGGTGGCCGGGGTCTCGGCGGAGATCGGCCGGGTGCTGCGCCACCAGCGCTTCCGCGGCGAGGAGTTGCACCGGGAGCTGTTCCCCGACGGACGGCGCGAACCGCTCGCGGGAACCACGGTCAACGTGGTGACCTTCGACGCCGAGGTGAACTTCGGGGACCTGCCGAGCACCGCGCACCACCTCTCCTCGGGGCCCGTCGACGACCTCCGGTTCGACTTCTTCTCCGACGCCCACGGCAGCCGCGTACGGCTGAACACCGACGCCAATCCGCAGCGCCACACGGCGGGCGCCCCGGCCGCGCACAGCCGCCGCCTGCTCGCACTGCTGCGCCACGCGCTCACCGAGCCCGAACTGCCGGTCGGGCGTTTGGCGTTGATGGACGAGGACGAGCGCGTGTCCGTACTCGCCGTCAGTGCCCCCACCGCCCGCGCGTACGACCTCGACGCACGGCTGCACGAGCTGGTCCAGGCGCAGGCCGCCCGCACCCCGGACGCAGTCGCCGTACAGGTCTCGGGCGCTTCCCTGACGTACCGCCGGCTCGTCGACGACGCCCGCCGGCTGGCCGCCCACCTCACCGAGCGCGGCGCGGCGCCCGGCGGTGTCGTCGGTGTGCACCAGGAGCGTTCCCTCGACCTGGTCGTGTCCCTGCTCGCCGTGCTGATGTCCGGGGCGGCGTATCTGCCGCTGGACCCCGAACTGCCGGCTGCCCGGCTCGCCTTCCAGATCGAGGACGCGGCGGTCGGCACCGTACTGAGCAGCTCGCACCTGGCGGGGCGGCTGACCGGCACGGACGCGCGGATCGTCGCCGTGGACGAAGTGCTGCCCGAACTGGCTCCGGCCCCCTCGCCGTTGCCCGCAGGGAGCCCGTCCGACACCGCGTACGTCATCTACACCTCGGGCTCCACCGGCACGCCGAAGGGTGTCGCCGTGCCGCATCGCGGTGTGGTGAACCGGCTGCTGTGGATGCAGGAGGAGTACCGACTCGCGCCCGAGGAGTGCGTGCTCCAGAAGACCCCGTTCACCTTCGACGTGTCGGTGTGGGAGTTCTTCTGGCCGCTGCTGGCCGGGGCCCGGCTGCACCTCGCCGAGCCCGGCGCGCACCGCGACCCCAGGGCGATGGCCGCCGTGGTCCGTGAACACGGCGTCACCACCGCGCACTTCGTGCCGCCCATGCTCGACCTGTTCCTCGCCGAGCCGTCGGCCGCCGAGGTGCCGAGCCTGCGCCGGGTGGTGTGCAGCGGCGAGGCGCTGCGTCCCGAGACGGTCGCGCGGTTCCTGGACCTGTACGGGCCCCAGGGGCCGACGCTGTTCAACCTCTACGGGCCCACCGAGGCCTCCGTCGACGTCACCCACTGGCGGTGCACCGAACGGGACACCGCCGGCCCGGTACCGATCGGCCGCGCGGTCGCCAACACCGGCCTGTACGTGCTGGACCAGGGGGGCGAGCCGCTGCCCTTCGGGGTCCCCGGCGAACTGCACATCGGTGGCGTCCAGGTCGCGAACGGCTACCTGGGCCGGCCCGGACAGACCGCGGAGCGCTTCGTCACCGACCCGTTCGGCCCGGACGGCGGGATGCTGTACCGCACCGGTGACCTCGCCGTGCTGCGCGAGGACGGCGTCGTCGAGTACCGCGGCCGCATGGACCACCAGGTGAAGGTGCGCGGCCTGCGCATCGAGCCCGGTGAGATCGAGTCCGCGCTGCTGGCCCTCGCCGGGGTCGAGAGCGCGGTCGTCACCGCTCCCCGGCAGGCCGACGGACAGCGCCGGTTGTACGCCCATGTCGTGGCCCCCGGCACGACCGGCGAGGCCCTTTCGGCAGCCCTGGGCGAGCGGCTGCCCGACTACATGGTGCCCTCCCGCATCGTGCTGCTCGACGCTCTGCCCCTGCTGCCCAACGGCAAGGTCGACCGCAAGTCCCTGCCCGCGCCCACGGACACCGAACCCGTCGCCGAGGCGGGAGGTACCGAGCCGGAGGGCGAGATCGAGCGGCTGGTGCACGACGCCTTCGCGTCGGTCCTCGGAGTCGAACGTGTCGACGTCACCGCCTCGTTCTTCACGCTCGGCGGCGACTCCATGCTCAGCATCCGGATGCGCGCCGCCCTGGAGCGCGGCGGGCTCACCTTCGCGCTGCCCGACCTGTACACCGCGCCGACCGTACGCGGCCTGGCGCCGCGCACCACCGCGTACACCGCGGGCGGCCCGCGCAGCGAGCCGTTCACGCTGCTGTCCGGGTCCGACCGGGAACTGCTGCCGGACGGGGTGGAGGACGCCCATCCCCTCAGCAGCATGCAGTCGGGCATGGTCTTCCACGCCGAGTACGAGGAGGACTCCTCCGTCTACCGGGTGGTCACCAGCATCCGTGTCCAACTCCCCTTCGACGAGGGGACACTGCGCGACGCGCTCGACGGGACGTTCCGTCGCCATCCGGCGCTGCGCAGCTCCTTCCACCTGACCGGGTACAGCGAACCGTTGCAGCTGGTGCACCGCGAGGTGCGCGTCCCGCTCACCGTGGACGAACGGCTCCTGGGCGCGGACGGCTCCGTGCGCGACGGCTTCCTCGCCGAGTGGGCCGAGGCCGCCAAGCAGCACGGATTCGACCTGACGGCCGCCCCGCTGCTGGCCTTCACCGCCCACCCGCTGGCCGCGGACTCCTTCCAGCTGAGTGTGGTGGAGCACCATGTCGTGCTCGACGGGTGGAGCGACGCGGCGATGCTCGACGAGATCGTGGAGCGCTACCGCGCCGCACTCGCGGGCGAGGATCTGTGGCTGCCGGAAATCACCTCCACCTACCGCGAGTTCATCGCCGCCGAGCGCAGGGCGGAACAGAGCGAGGAGCACCGCGCGTTCTGGGCCGCCGAGTTGGCCGGTGCCGAGCCGGCACCGCTGCCGCTGCTGACCGCGGGCCGCGCCACCGGCGCCTGCCACCGGCGCTTCGACGTACCGCTCGACAGCACGGTCGGGGCGCGTGTCACCGAGGCCGCCCGCGCCACCGGACTGCCGCCGAAGTCCCTGCTGACCGCCGCCCACGCGGTCGTCCTGCACTCCGTGACGCCCGGGGACGAGGTCGTGACCGGCATCGTCACGCACGGCCGGCTGGAGGAGGACGGCGGCGACCAGGCGATCGGGGTGTTCCTCAACACGCTGCCGCTGCGGCTCACCGTCACCGACGGGTCCTGGCTGGAGCTGGCCCGCCGGGTCCACGCGCACGAGCAGCGCACGGTGGCGCACCGCCGTTACCCCTACGCCCGCATCCTGCGCGACCACGGAGACCTCTCCCTGGACTCGTACGTCAACTTCATGGACTTCCACCGGCAATGGGGCTCCGACAGCGCGATCGAGGACGGCTTCGGCATCGCCGAGACCGACTTCCCACTCGCGGTGAACTTCCTCGTCGACCCGGCCGGCGGCCGCCTCGGTCTGTGGCTGGACTGCGACACCTCACGGCTGGACCCCGAGTTCTGCGAGCGGCTGGCCGGCTACTACGGGCGTGTCCTGACGGCGCTCGCCTGCGGCCCCGGCTCCACACCGCCCGCCGAGCTGCGCGCCGCGGCCGAACTCGACCGGCTGCGGGAGTGGAACGACACCGCGGCGGCCTTCGACACCGCGGCCACGGTCCATGGGGCGATCTCCCGGCAGATCGCGGCGACGCCCGCCGCCACCGCCGTCGTCGACGGTCACGTGCGGCTCAGCTACGCCGAGCTGGACGAGCGTGCCAACCGGCTGGCGCACCAGCTGGTCGCACGCGGCGCCGGGCGCGGCAGCCGGGTCGGGGTGAGCGTGCGCCGCTCGGCCGACCTGGTCGTCACCCTTCTCGCCGTCGCGCGCAGCGGTGCCGCGTATGTGCCGCTGGACCCGGACTTCCCGGCGGACCGGCTGCGCTACATCGCCGAGGACGCGTCCCTCGACTGTCTGGCCGTCGGCCCCGGCGGTCCCGAGGGGCTGCCCGCAGGCGCCGTCGTACGACTGGACGAGGACGCCGCCGAGATCGCGGCACGCCCCTGCGGCCCGCTCGCCCCCGGGACCTTCGCGGCCGCTCCCGGCGATCCGGTGTACGTCATCTACACCTCCGGCTCCACCGGGCGGCCCAAGGGCACGGTGCTGCTGCACCGCAACGTCGTGAACTTCTTCACCGCCATGGACCAGCGGATCGGCATCGGCTCCGAGGACGTCGTGCTCGCGCTCACCAGCGTCTCCTTCGACATCTCCGTACTGGAACTGCTGTGGCCGCTCACGCGTGGCGCGGCGGTCGCGGTGGCCGGCGAGCGGATGATCGAGCGGCTCGTCCCGGCCGACGGCGAGGACTCGTTCTGCGAGCTGGTCGCCCGGCACGGCGCGACCCTGGTGCAGGCCACCCCCTCGTTCCTGGCGGCCGTGGCGGCACAGCCGGAGGCGCTGGACGCGCTGCGGCCGTTGCGGGCGCTGCTGGTCGGCGGCGAGGCCTTCCCGTCCGGGCTCGCGCGGCGGCTGCTCGGCGCGCTGCCTTCGGTGCGGGTGTTCAACATGTACGGACCGACCGAGACCACCATCTGGTCGACGGTCCACGAACTCGACCGCGAACGCGACGTCCACGCCGCGGCGCTGCCGATCGGCCGTCCCATCGCCAACACGCGGGTCCGGATCGTGGCGGGCGACGCCCGCGAGACGCCCGTGGGGGTCGCCGGTGAGCTGTGGATCGGTGGCGAGGGCGTGGCAGCCGGCTATCTCGACCGGCCCGAGCTGACGGCCGAGCGCTTCGTCGAGGCGGACGGCCACCGTTACTACCGCACCGGCGACCGGGCGCGGTGGCGGTCCGACGGGACGCTGGAGTTCCTGGGCCGCATCGACCGCCAGGTGAAGATCCTGGGCCATCGTGTCGAGCCCGACGAGGTGGAGAGCGTGCTCTCCCGGCATCCCGAGGTCGCCTCGGTCGCCGTCGTCGCCGCGCAGCGCAAGGGCGGCGGGGTCGAACTCGTCGCGTACCTCTCCCCGGTCACGCACGACGAGGACGCCGGCGGCGAGAGCGCGCACGTCGACCGCTGGCGCGATGTGTGGGAGGGCGCGTACGCGCCGGGCGCCGGTCCCGCGGAACTCCGCGATGACGAACGGGACTTCGCGGGCTGGCTGAGCAGCTACACCAAGCGGCCGATCCCCGCGCACGAGATGCGCGAGTGGCTCGGGCACACCGTGCGGCGGATCCGGTCGGCCGGGGCCCGCCGGGTGGTGGACGTCGGCGTCGGTGTCGGCCTCTACCTGCGGGAGCTGGCCCCGACAGCCGACTCGTACCTGGGCCTCGACCTCTCCCCCGCCGCGCTGGCCACCGCCGCCGCAGCCGTGCGCGTGGACGACCGGCTGCCCGGACACATCACGCTGCGGCAGGACGATGCGATGGCGCTGGCCGAACTGCCGGACGACAGCACGGATCTGGTGCTGTTCAACTCCGTGGCCCAGTACTTCCCCGGCGCGGACTACCTGCGCCGGGTGCTGACCGAGGCGGTCCGGGTGGCCGGCCCCTCGGGCGCGGTCTTCGTCGGTGACGTAAGGGATCTGTCCCTGCTGCCGGCCTTCCACGCGGACACCCAGCTGCGGCGGGCGCCCGCGCTGAGCGGCGTCGGGGAGGTGTCGGACGCGGCGGCCCGCGCGCTGGCCGAGGAGCGCGAGCTCTGCCTGACCACCGACTTCTTCGTGGAGTTCGCCGCCTCCGTGGGGTCGGGCCTGCGCATCGAGCTCAAGCGCGGCCGCAGCGTCAACGAACTGACCAGGTTCCGCTGGGACGTCACGCTGTACGGACGCGACCGCGGGCCGCAGGCCGCGGCAGACGGCAAGCGGCTCGGCTGGGACGAGGTGGCCGGGACCGGCGCCCTGGCGGAGCTGCTCGCCGGTACGGCACCCGAGCGCACCCTGACCGTCACGGGGCTGCCGGACCGGCGGCTGGTCCGCCCGCTCGCCGCGCTGGCCCTGCTGCGCGGCGGACTCGACTCCGGCGAGACCGCGTGGGACCTGGAGCGGGCCCTGTGGGAGGCCGGTGACACGGACGCGATCGATCCCGAGGACATCGCGGCTCTGGCCGCACGGCACGGCCGCACGGTCCGGCTGGTCCCGCCGGAGTCGGGCCGGGCCGGCGAGTTCCACGCGGTCTTCGAGCCGGCCGGTGCCGGACAGGCGGACTCCGATCAGGCCTCTCTCCAGTCGACCCAGCCGAGGAAGCAGTGAGCACCGTGAACGCACCCGTCACCCCGACGGCCAACGACCCCCTGGCGCAGGCCGCCTGGGCCGCATTCCGCATCGACGTGCGGGAGTTCGCCGACGAGCAGCTGCCCGACGCGATGGTCCCGTCCCGTTTCGTCGTCCTGCCCGAGCTGCCCAAACTCCCCAACGGGAAGGTCGACCGGAGCAGGCTGCCCGCCGTCGCGGAGGACAGCACGACGGGCGCCGCCGCCTATGTGGCGCCGCAGACGCCCGAGGAGATCCGGATCACCGGGATCTGGGCCGACGTCCTCGGTGTCGGCAGAGTCGGCCTCAAGGACAACTTCTTCGAACTCGGCGGCGACTCCCTCGCGGCCGCGCAGATGGCGGCCCGGCTGCGGGTGGCGACCGGCGTCCAGATCAGTCTGCGCAAGCTGTTCGACCACCCGACCGTGGAACGTCTGGTGCGGCACCTGGACTCGGCGGACGGCGCGGCCTCCGCCACGGGCCCGGCGGGACACCCGCGCTCCATCGCCAGTGCGGATCTGGCGTCGGAGGCCGTGCTGCCCGCCGACATCGTCCCGGCCGCGGACGCCCTGCCGGCCTCCCGGGGCCCGTACACCAGCGTGCTGTTGACCGGCGGCACCGGCTACACCGGCGCCTTCCTGATGCGCGAACTGCTCGACCGCTCCACCGCCCATCTGCACGTGCTGGTCCGCTCCGACAGCCCCGCGCAGGCGGCGGCCCGGGTCAGGGCCGCGATGGAGTTGTACGGGGTGTGGCAGGACGGCGACGAGAAACGGTTCACCGGAGTGCCGGGCGACCTGGCCCGGCCGTACTTCGGGCTGGACCGGGACACGTATCTGCCGCTGGCCCGCGACATCGAGATGATCGTCCACAACGGCGCCTGGTCCAGCTACGCGCTGCCCTACCGGCGGCTCAAGCCGGTCAACGTGCTCGGCACCCAGGAGGTGCTGCGGCTCGCGGCCAGGCACCGCATCAAGCCCGTGCACTACGTCTCCTCGCTCGCCGTCTACCCGGGCCGCCCCGGTGAGCACCGCTGGGCGGAGGACGCGGCGACCGGGCCCGAGGGCGTGGTCGGCGGATACCGGCAGACCAAGTGGGTCGGCGACCGCATGATGGCGCAGGCCCACGCGCGGGGACTGCCCACCTGTGTGTACCGCCCCGGCCAGATCGCCGGCGCGCAGACCAGCGGCTCCTGCGCCACGGACACCTTCCTCAACGCGACGATGAAGGGCTGTATCCAGCTCGGCGCGGCACTGGAGTTCGACGTCTTCCTGGAGATGACCCCGGTCGACTTCTGCGCGGCGACCGTGGCCCATGTGGCGCTCGGCGGGCAGTGGCACGGGACCGCCTTCAACCTGCCGGGCGGACATCCACTGGCCTGGGACCGGCTCGTCACGCTGCTCGCCGAGTGCGGCTATCCGCTGCGCCGGCTCTCGTACACCGACTGGTACGCCGAGCTGACGGCCGCGACGGAGCGCGGCGAGGACAACGAACTCGCCCGGTTCCTGCCGCTGTTCGGCCCCGAGCTGCCCGCCGAGGACCTCGGCTACCGCGGCAGCAGGCCGGTCTTCGAGACCGCCAACCTGCGGGCGGCGCTGGCCGGTTCGGGCATCGACTGCCTGCCGCCGGAGCGCGAGCTGATCGGCCGCTATCTCGACTACTTCGAAGCCACCTCCTACCTGCCCGCACGTGCCGAGAGGACTGCCCCGTGACCGACTCCTCCCTTCTGAGCGAGCCCAGCGCCGTGCATCTGCTGCGCCGTCACGCCGTGGAGCGGGCCGAGCGCGCCGCTGTCACCTTCGTCCACGACCACGACGCCCCCGACGGCGCCCGCACGCTCCACTACGCCGAGCTCGACGCCGAGGCCCGCCGCATCGCGTCCTGGCTCCAGCAGCACTCCGCGCCCGGCGACCGGGTCATGCTGCTGCACCCGCCGGGCCTGCCCTTCGTCACGGCCTTCCTCGGCTGCCTGTACGCGGGCGTCGTCGCGGTGCCCTCGCCGATGCCGGGACAGTTCCAGTACCAGCAGCGCCGGGTCACCAGGATCGCCGTGGACTCGGGGGTACGCGTCGCCCTCACCGACACCGGGCAGCTGGCCGAGGCCCGTCGGTGGAGCGCCGCGGAGGACCTGGACCTCACCGTCGCGGCGAGCGACGCCGAGGACTTCGGTGACGCCGGCCGGTGGCGCGACCCGCGGGCCGGCTCGGGCGACCTGGCGCTGCTCCAGTACACGTCCGGTTCGACCGGCGACCCCAAGGGCGTCATGGTCGACCACGGAAACCTGCTGCACAACGTGGACAGCCTGCGCCGCGCCCTCGGTCTGACCGAGGACACCGGCTTCGGCGGCTGGATCCCGCTGTACCACGACATGGGACTGATGGGTCAGTTGCTGCCCAGCCTGTTCCTCGGCAGCAGTTGCACGCTGATGTCCCCGATGGCGTTCCTCAAGCGCCCGCACCAGTGGCTCGCCATGATCGGCACGTACGGCATCGGCTACTCGGCCGCTCCCAACTTCGCCTACGAGCTGTGCCTGCGCCGGGTCACCGACGCCCAGCTCTCCCGACTCGACCTCTCGGGCTGGCAGTTCGCGGCCAACGGGTCCGAGCCGATCCAGGCGTCCACCCTGCGCGACTTCGCGGACCGCTTCGCCCCGGCCGGTTTCCGCGCCGAATCCCTCGCGCCCTGCTACGGAATGGCCGAGGCCACCGTGTTCGTGTCGGGACGGGCGAACCGGCCGCCACGCATCGAGCCCGTGGACCCGGAGTCCCTGGAGAAGCACGTCCTGGAGGCCCCGAGGCCCGGCGGGCCGGTACGGGAGCTGGTCGGCTGCGGCGACGTACCCGACTTCGACGTGCGCGTCGTCGACCCGGCCGACCACCGGGTGCTGCCCGACGGCACCACCGGGGAGATCTGGCTGCGCGGTCCCAGCGTGGCCGCCGGTTACTGGGGCCGGCCCGACGCGACCGAGGCGGCCTTCGCGGCCCGTACCGCCGACGGCGACGGCCCGTTCCTGCGCACCGGCGACCTCGGCGCGCTGCTCGACGGCGAGCTCTATGTGACCGGCCGCAGCAAGGACCTGCTGATCGTGCACGGCCGCAATCTCTACCCGCAGGACATCGAGCACGAACTGCGCCTCCAGCACCCCCCGTTGGCGACGCTGGCGGGTACCGCGTTCACCGTTCCGGTGCCGCAGGAGGAGGTCGTCGTGCTGCACGAGATCCGCGGCCGGTTCGGCGCCGAGGAGCTGGCGGAGCTGGCCGTGGCGATGCGCGCGACGGTCTACCGCGAGTTCGGGGTGCGCACGGCCGGCCTGGTCCTGCTCAGGCCGGGCGCCGTCCGCAAGACCACCAGCGGAAAGGTGCAGCGCTCCGAGATGCGCGGACTGTTCCTGGAGCGCGCGCTCACCCCGGTGCACGAGGAGATCGACCCCGCGGTACGGGCCCTGTTCACGGAGGCGGACATATGACCGCGGCCCTCCCGGGGTGGCCGTCCGGCCTGCCCGCCGCACTGGACGCCGCGATCCGGGACGCCCCCGTCACGGACGGGCCGTTCACCGCGTCGCACATCGCACGGCTCGACGCCCGGGAGGAGTTCCCCGCCGAGGCCTGCGCGCTGCTGGACGGCTGCGGGATCGCCCGTGCCTACGTCCCGGCGGAGCTGGGCGGCACCCCGGGCGGACTGCCCGAACTGCTGGCCTCCCTGCGGACGGTGGCGCGCCACGACGTGACCGCCGCGGTCGCGCACGGCAAGACCTTTCTCGGTTGCGTGTCGACCTGGGTCGCCGGATCCGACGAACAGCGGCGCGAACTCGCCCGGCAGGTCCTGGACGAGGGCGCCGTCGTGTCCTGGGGACTGACCGAGCCGGGCCGCGGCAGCGACCTGCTGGCAGGACAGCTCACCGCGGTGCCGACGGACACGGGCGGCTGGCGGCTCGACGGAACGAAGTGGCCGATCAACAACGCGACCCGGGGCCGTCTCGTCGCCGTACTCGCCCGCACCTCACCCGAGGGCGGAGCACGCGGATTCAGCGTCTTCCTGGTGGACAAGTACGCCCTGAGGCCGAGCAGTTGGCAGCCGTTGCCGAAGGAGCCCACGCACGGCATCCGGGGCGCCGACATCAGCGGCATCCGCTTCGACGGGGCCGAGGTCCCCGCCACCGCGCTGAACGGCCGGGTCGGCGACGGCCTGGAGATCGTCCTGAAGTCCCTGCAACTGACCCGGACCGTGTGCACCTCGCTCTCGCTCGGCGCGGGCGAACACGCGCTGCGTCTGGCCCATGAGTTCGCCCGGCAGCGTGCCATGTACGGCACCACTCTGCTCCAGCTCCCGCTCGCCCGGCGGACCTTGGGACGGGCCGCGGCCTCGCTGACGCTCGCCGACGCCGCCTCGCTGATGGGGGCACGCTCCGCGCACGGCCTGACCGGCGAGATGAGCGTGGTCTCGGCCGTGGTCAAGGCGGGGGTGCCGGAGATGGTCCAGCAGACGATCGACGAACTCGCCGAACTGCTGGGAGCACGCGGCTTCCTGACCGGCCATCATGCCGACGGGATGTTCCAGAAGCTGGAGCGCGACCACCGTATCGTCGCCATCTTCGACGGCAGCACAGCCGTGAACCGCTCGTCGCTGATCGCCCAGTTCCCCGCCCTCGCCCGGCTGGCCCGCACCGGAGCGCACGACGCACCCGGCCTCGCCGCCACCGCCGAGGTGTCGACGCCGCCGCCCCTGCGTCCCGGCGCGCTGCGCCTGATGAGCCGTACCGGATGCAGCGTCGTGCAGGGTCTGTCCGCAGCGGCCGACCGGCTCGGCGAACTGGCCGCGGCCGACGCCGTCCCACGGCGGGCGCACGAGCTGGCCGCCGCGCTCACCGAGGAGGTCGCGGCGGTCGCGGACGCCATGACGGCACTGCGCCCGGCCACCCGCGACACACCCCCGGAGGCCTTCGCCGTCGCCCGCCACTACGAGGTGTGCTTCGCGGGCGCGTCCGCCGCCCATCTGCTCCTCGCGGCCCCGGGCGACGCAGGACGCGCGCCACGGCTGACGGCCGCCATGGAGCGTGCGCTCGAACTCCTCAGGCCCGGTCACGAAGCGCCGGACGAAGCGTACGAGGACCTGCTGTCCACGATGGCGGATGCGGGCGGCACCTGCGAGGCACACACCGCGAAGGAGCTGATCACATGACGCCAGCAGGTCCCGCCGCCCCCGCCGGGTCCACGGAGACCGCACGGAGCGAGGGCGGCGCCCCCGCGCGAACCGCCGTACGAGAGGTGTACGACAAGGAGATCGGCGCCCTGGAGGACCTGTTCGGCGAGGCGGGCGACCCGGCGAACCCGGTGTCCTCGGCCGCGGTCGTCGCTGCCGACGAGCGCGGCGAGATGCTCGCGGCGGGTGAGAGCCTGCTGACCGGCTACGGGCTGAACGCGCACTTCGTGCCCGCGTCGCTCGGCGGCCGGTTCGCCGGTCTCGAAGGGCTGATCGGTGTCATGCGCGCGGTGTACCGGCGCGATCCCTGTCTGGGCCTCGGATACGGCGCGGGCTCCTTCATGGCCGGGGTCAACGTGTGGACGGCGGGCGGTCCGGCGCAGCAGGCCCGGCTCGCCGAGCGGCTGCTGGCCGGCGGGCGCGCGGCCTGCGCGTACCACGAACTCGCGCACGGCAACGACTTCTCCCGCGCCGGTCTCACCGCGCTGCCCGGCCCCGACGGCCGTCTCCTGCTGAACGGCCGCAAGGAGGTCGTGGCCAATCTGCGCCGGGCCGGGACCATGGTCCTGTTCGCGCGCACGGACCCGGCCCGGGGAAGCCGCAGTCACTCCCAACTCCTTCTCGACACGCAGGACCTGCCGCCGGAAGCGGTACGGCACCTGGAACGGTTCGACACCGTGGGCATGCGCGGGGTGCAGCTCGGCGGTGTCGAGTTCGCCGACTGCCCGGTCCCGGACGGCAGCGTGCTGGGCAGCCCCGGCCTCGGGGTCGAAACGGCCCTGCGTTCCTTCCAGTTGACCCGGATCGCGTTGCCGGGGATGACGATCGGGCTGCTCGACACCGCGCTGCGCAGCGCCCTGCGCGGGGCGCTCGGTCGCTCCCTGTACGGCGGGAGCGTCACCGGTCTTCCGTTGTCCCGGTCTGTCCTCGCCGAGACCTTCGCGGATCTGCTGCTCGTGGACACCTTCACCACGGTGGCGGCCCGCGCCGTGCACACGGCGCCCGCCCAGGCCGGTGTCTACGCGAGCGCGGTCAAGTCGTTCGTGCCGCGGGTGCTGATGCGGGCGGTCTACCGGCTGTCCGAGCTGCTCGGCTCGCAGTTCTATCTGCGGGGCGCCGGACAGCCGCTGTTCCAGAAGCTGTTGCGCGATGTGCAGCCGTCGGCGTTCGGGCATGCCTCCCGGGTCTCCTGCCAGTCCGCGCTGCTTCCGCAGCTCCAGCTGACCGCCCGCCGAGGCTGGTTGAAAGAGGACGCCGCCGATCTGCCCTCGGAGACGTTCCGCCCGGGCGGGCCGGTGCCAAGGCTGCGCTTCGCGAGCCTGGCCGTGACGGGCGGCGGTCGCGACCCGCTGTCCCGCTCACTGGTGACGGGTGCGGCGGGCGCGCGGGAGACCGGCGAGGTCGCGGTGCAGGCCCGCGCCTGGTGCGCCGAACTCGAAGCGCTGGCAGCCGCCGCGGCCCGCCTCGGGCCCGGCCGGGCAGGCCCTGCCGCGACACCGTACGCCTTCGGACTCACCACCCGCTGGGCCGGTGTCCTGGCGGCCTCCGCCTGCCTGAACACCTGGTGGCAACGGCCGGACGACGCCGCCCCCGAGTTCGCCTTGCGACCGGCAGGGCTGCTCGCCGCCCTGCACCGCCTCGGCGCCCACCTGGACCGGCACCGCGACCCGCTCCCCGCAACCCTCACCGAACCCCTCTACGCCGAACTCGTCCGGCGCCTCGACGCAGGCCTGACCTTCGACCTCGACTGCCGCCCCACCGGGGCCTGACCACTCACCCGGAGAACCCCATGTCCGAACTCACCACCCAGCCCGCAGCGGTCACCGTCCACGAGGTCCGCGAGTGGCTGCGCGGCCGCGTGGCCGCCCACACCGGGCGCCCGGCCGACACGATCCGTCCCGACCTGCCGCTCAGCGAGTACGGCCTCGACTCGGTGTACGTGCTCGGCCTGTGCGCCGAGATAGAGGACCACTACGGCATAGAGGTCGAGGCGACGGTGATGTGGGACCACCCGTCCCTCGACCCGCTCGCCGAGGCCCTGGTCCCGCTGATCGCCGCCGGCTGACCGCCGCACCTCGCCGATCCCGCCGACCGCCGCACTTCCACTTCCCCGATCCCGGAGTGACCGCGATGACCGCCACACTGCCCGAGTTCCCGATGCCCCGCACCCATCCGCTCGACCCGCCGCCGCAGTACCGGGCGCTCGGCGCCGAGCACCCGGTGTTCCAGGTACGTACGCCGCGTGGCGACACTGCCTGGGTCGTCACCCGCCACGAGGACGTACGGGCCGTTCTCACCCACCGCGCCTTCAGCTCGGACCCGCGCACCCCAGGCTTCCCCACCTATGTCACCGGTGACGTGCCGCCGCCGGCCGGCTTCTTCATGCAGGCGGACCCGCCGGATCACGGCCGGTTGCGCCGCTCGGTGACCCGGGAGTTCCTGATCAACCAGATGGAGGCGCTGCGGCCCACGATGCGCCGCATCCTCGACGGGCTCATCGACGCGATGACTGCCGACGGCGCCGAATCCGCCGATCTGGTCCGGCAGTTCGCCCTGCCCATGGCCGCCATGACCATCTGCGAGATCCTCGGCGTCCCGTTCGAGGACCATGTGCTGTTCGTGTCCCTCACCGACACGGTCCTGGACCGCACCACCCCTCCCGAGGAGGCGGTGAAGGCTGCGGTCGAGCTGATGGGCTACTTCGACCGCCTGGTGACGGCGAAGGAGGCCGAGGCCTCCGAGGACCTCTTCGGACGCATGGTGACCCGCTCCGCCGACGGCGGCCTGAACCACGAGGAACTCGTGGGCATGGCAGCGCTGTTGCTGCTCGCCGGCTACGACACGATGGCCCAGATGATCGGCATCGGCACCGTCACCCTCTTCGAACACCCGGGCCAGCTCGCGGAGCTGAAGCAGGACACCGCTCTGCTGCCCGGCGCGGTCGAGGAGATGCTGCGCTACCTGTCGATCAACCACGCGGGTCTGCCGCGGGCCGCCGTCGAGGACGTGGTCGTGGGCGGGCGGCAGATCCGCGCCGGCGACGGCGTCCTGGTGATGCTGAACGCCGCGAACCGCGACGAGAGCGTCTTCGAGAACGCCGACAGCTTCGACATCCGCCGCGAGAACAACAGCAACCACGTCGCCTTCGGCCACGGCTTCCACAAGTGCGTCGGCGCCACCCTCGCCCGGGTGGAGCTGACCGAGGTGTTCGGCGGCCTCTTCGAACGGCTTCCGGGGCTGCGCCCGTTGAAGCCGATCGAGGAGCTGCCGTTCCGCCACGACATGGTGCTGTACGGCGTGCGGGAGCTGCCCGTCGCCTGGTGACCCCCGGCACCCCCGGCCTTCCCCTCACCCCCCACCACACACACGGAACTCCCCCTCACCACACACACGGAACTCCCCCGAATGGATCTCCCTCGATGACCGTTTGCCCACACGCCTCCCCTCCTTCCACCTCCGCCTCCACCCTGTTCACCCCCGAGTTCGTCGCCGACCCGTACCCGGCGTACGCCGCCCTGCGCCGGAGCGCGCCCGCGCACCGGGTCACCCTGCCCGGCGGGGTCGAGGCCTGGCTGCTCACCCGCTACGAGGACTGCCGCCGCGCCTTCCTCGACAACGACTCGTACTCCAAGGACATGGCGGGCACCTGGACCGCGTTCCAGGAGCAGCGGGTCCCGGTCACCGGTGACGTGGTGATCGGCATGGGCGACTCCATGCTGGTCTCGGACCCGCCGCGGCACACCCGGCTGCGCTCGCTGGTCGCGAAGGGGTTCACCCCCCGCCGTATCGAAGCCCTCGCGCCGAGCATCGAGCGGACCGCCACCCGGCTGCTCGGCGAGCTGCTGGCGCGCGACGGCGAACGGGCCGGGCGGGCGGACCTGACCACCGAGTTCGCGGCCCTGCTGCCCATGGAGGTCATCCGCCGGCTGCTGGACGTGCCCGCCGAGGACGGCGAGCGGCTGCGGCACGCGGTCGAGGCCGTCATGAGCAACGACGAGGACAGCCGCGACGCGGCGATGGCCGCGTTCCAGGAGGTGCACGGCACTCTGAAGGAGCTGGTCGCGCGCAAGCGTGCCGAGGGCGGCGACGATCTGACGTCGGCGCTCATCGAGGCCCGCGACCGGTCCGACCGGCTGACCGAGGACGAACTGGTCTCGATGCTCGCGCTGCTGCTCTCCGCGGGCCACGAGACGACCGTGAACCTGCTGGGCAGCAGCGTGCTGGCACTGCTGCGCCACCCCCGGCAGCTCGCGCTGCTGAACCGGGAGCCGCAGCGCTGGCCGGACGCCGTCGAGGAGGTGCTGCGCTGGGACGGCCCGATCCAGAACGCGATCTGGCGCTTCACCCGCAAGCCGGTCACCGTCGGGGACGTCACCATCCCGGCGGGCGAGGCCGTCGCCCTGAGCGTGGCCGCCGCCGACCGCGACCCGGCGCGCTTCCCCGAGAGCGAGGAGTTCGACATCACCCGCGGCGAGCGTTCGCACCTGGCGTTCGGGCACGGCATCCACCACTGCCTCGGCGCCCCGCTGGCACGCCTGGAAGCGCGGATCGCGGTCCCGCTGATCTTCGCCACGCTCCCGGGCCTGGCGCTCGACGGCGAGCCGTCGTACCGCTCGTCCACCGTCTCCCGTGCCCTGTCCTCCCTTCCGGTGACCTTCGCACCGGTGACGATCGAGAACGTAGGCTGATCGGTATGAAGATCCTTGCGCTGTGCGGAAGTCTGCGGGCGGGGTCGCTCAACGCGGCCGTACTGCGGTCGGCTGCCGACCTGTTCGCGGAGCCGTGGGAGATCACCGTCGAGCCGGACCTCGGCCGGCTGCCCTTCTTCAACGCGGACGTGGAGGAGAACGACCTCCCCGGGGTCGTGGCGGAGCTGCGCGCCCGGCTCGGCGCCTCGGACGGCCTGCTGATAGCCACCCCCGAGTACGCCCACGGCACCTCGGGCGTCCTGAAGAACGCGCTGGAGTGGCTGGTGGGCGGCGGCGAGATCGCCGGCAAGCCGGTGGCCCTGGTGAGCGCGTCCCCCGCCGTCACCGGCGGCGACCGGGCCCGTGCCTGGCTGGCCGAGACCCTCACCGTGATGGGCGCCGACGTCCTCCCGGACGGGCTGCGCATCCCCCAGGCCACCCGCAAGGTGACGGACGGCCGTCTCACGGACGAGCCCACCCTGACGGCACTTCAGGAGCTGCTCGACGGCCTCGCCCGAGCGGTGGCGCGGTCCCGGGACGAGAAAGACGTACTCGCGTCCTGAACCCGGCCGACCTCCTTGCCGGACACACCGGTCCCGCGCGTGCGAGCGTGCACACGTGACCTTGGCTACCGCAAGGCCGATACTGGGGGCGACGACCCTCCCGCCGATCCGCACCGGGTCCGGCCGGAGAAAAGCGCAGATCAGGAACCCCTCAGTTCATCTGACCGGGAGGTACCCATGAGGATGCTCATCAATGTCCCGGAGTCCGTGGTCGCGGACGCTCTACGGGGCATGGCGGCGGCCCATCCGGAGCTGACCGTCGACGTGGAGAACCGCGTGATCGTACGGCGGGACGCCCCGGTGTCCGGCGAGGTCGCCCTCGTCTCCGGCGGAGGGTCGGGGCACGAGCCCCTGCACGGCGGCTTCGTGGGTCCCGGGATGCTCTCCGCGGCGTGCCCAGGCGAGGTGTTCACGTCGCCTGTTCCGGATCAGATGGTGCGGGCGGCGGCAGCCGTGGACAGCGGTGCCGGGGTGCTGTTCGTGGTGAAGAACTACACCGGGGACGTCCTCAACTTCGACATGGCGGCCGAACTCGCCGAGGACGAGGGCATCCGCATCGCCAAGGTGCTGGTCGACGACGACGTGGCGGTCACCGACAGCCTGTACACGGCCGGCCGCCGTGGCACCGGTGCCACGCTGTTCGTGGAGAAGCTGGCCGGGGCGGCCGCCGCCGAGGGACGGCCGCTGGAGGACGTGGAGTCGATCGCCCGGCAGGTCAACGCGAACTCCCGCAGTTTCGGTGTGGCGCTCGGCGCGGTCACCACGCCCGCGAAGGGATCCCCCACCTTCGACCTGCCGCCGGGCGAACTGGAGCTGGGCATCGGCATCCACGGCGAGCCGGGCCGGGAGCGACGGGCGATGATGACCTCGGGCGAGATCGCCGACTTCGCCGTCCACGCGATCCTCGACGACATGCCCGTACGCAATCCCGTCCTCCTCCTGGTCAACGGCATGGGCGCGACACCGCTGCTGGAGCTGTACGGCTTCAACGCCGAGGTGCAGCGGGTGCTCAGGGAACGCGGGGTGCCCGTCGCCCGCACGCTCGTCGGCAACTACGTGACCTCGCTCGACATGGCGGGCGCATCGGTGACGCTGTGCCAGGTCGACGAGGAACTGCTGCGGCTGTGGGACGCGCCCGTCAGGACACCGGGCCTGCGCTGGGGTGTCTGACCCGGTGGACCCGACGGCCGAGGTACCTACCACGCAAGGAGATCCCGTGCTCGACGCCGACTTCTTCCGCCGCTGGATGACGGCCGCCGCCGCCGCCGTCGACCGCGAGGCGGAACGGCTCACCGCCCTCGACTCGCCGATCGGGGACGCCGACCACGGCAGCAACCTCCGGCGGGGGTTCGCCGCGGTGACCGCCACGCTGGAGAAGGAGGCGCCCCAGACGCCCGGCGCCGTCCTGACGCTCGCCGGACGGCAGCTCATCTCCACCGTCGGCGGCGCGTCCGGACCGCTCTACGGGACCCTGCTGCGCCGCACCGGCAAGGCACTCGGCGAGGCCGCCGAGGTGGACGAGGAGCAGTTCGCGGTGGCCCTGCGGGCGGGCGTGGACGCCGTCATGGCGCTCGGCGGTGCCGCTCCCGGCGACAAGACCATGGTCGACGCCCTGGTGCCGGCGATCGACGCCCTCGACGAGGGGTTCGGCGCGGCCCGCACCGCCGCCGAGCAGGGCGCCGAGGCGACCGTTCCGCTCCAGGCCCGCAAGGGCCGGGCCAGCTATCTGGGCGAGCGCAGCATCGGGCACCAGGACCCCGGTGCCACCTCGTCGGCGCTGCTGATCGCCGCTCTCGTGGAGGCTGACGATGAGTGACAGGAACCTGGTCGGGATCGTGCTGGTGTCGCACAGTGCGCGGGTGGCCGAGTCCGTGGCCGAGCTGGCGCAGGGCCTGGCGGGCGACGGGGGCACGGTGTCCGTCGCGACGGCGGGCGGCACCACGGGCGGCGGCTTCGGCACCAGCGCCGAGCTGATCGCCGCCGCGGCCGCGGCCGTCGACCGGGGCGCCGGGGTCGCCGTCCTCGCCGACCTCGGCAGCGCCGTGCTGACCGTGAAGGCGCTGCTGGCGGAGGGCGGCGAACTGCCCGACAACACCCGCCTGGTCGACGCGCCGTTCGTCGAGGGCGCGGTCGCCGCGGTCGTCACGGCGTCGACGGGAGCCGACCTCGGCGCGGTGGAGGTGGCGGCGACGGAGGCGTACGCCTACCGGAAGGTGTGAGGACGGCCGCGGGAGACAGCCGGGCGGCCGCGCGCGATCACGGCCGGCTGCCGGCCCGTCGGCCGCGCACGGGCCCCTCGGCCGTCCGCAAGTCTGCGGGCCGTCCGCAGGCGTGTAGGCGGTCCTGGGCCGGTGGGCCGTACGGTGCGGCCCGCCCCGGCGGCCCGACCGGGGCCGGGGGGCCGGAACCCTTCCAGGTCGCGGCCGCCCGGACACCCGCACCGGCGCGGGATCAGCGACGACAGCGGTCCGCGCCACAGGCGTGAACTCCCCGCTCCGTCCGGAGAGTTCGGCCCTGAGGAAGTTCAGCATACGTAACCTCCGCGCACTGTCACCCATGACGCCACCCGGACCGCCGCACAAGCCGCCATACGGACCGCCGCACGGGCCTCCGCTCCACCGCCCTCTTGAAGGGACAGCAACAACGGGGTCATATTGGTCCGGACCATTGCCACCGTGTCCTGCCCCGACGGGAGGCGAGTCGTGCGCCGTGCGCTGCCGCTGTGCGGGCTCCTGCTGGTCGCGTCCTGCGGCTTGCCGGGGGCCGGGGAGGAGACCGGCCGCATGCCCGGCGCGCCGACGGGAGTCACCGCCGTCGCGGGCAGCGCGACCAGCGTGCACGTCATGTGGAACGCGGCCCCGGCCGCCCAGGGGGTCGACGGGTACGAGGTGTACCGCGGCCCCACGAAAGTCACCGAGGTGCCCGGCTCCACCCACATGGTCGACGTCGTCCGGCTTCACCCGTCCACCGCGTACGTCTTCACCGTGCGCGCCCGCGACTCCGCAGGCCGGCTCGGGCCGCGCAGTCTCGAGGTGCGCGCCACGACTCCCGCGGCCGTGGCCGCGGACCGCTCGGCCCCGACCGCTCCGGGCCGCCTGGCCGGGCGGACGGCCGGCGGCCGGGCCGTCCAGCTGTCCTGGTCCGCCTCTACGGACGACCGGAAGGTGGTCTCGTACGAGATCTACCAGGGCGGTACGAAGATCCACAGCGTCGGCGGGGGCCAGACGGCGACGGTGGTGACCGGACTGCGGCCGGACACCCGCTACTCCTTCACCGTCCGGGCCCGGGACGCCGCGGACAACCTCTCGCCCGCCAGTGACACCGTCGGACTCACCACCGCGCCGGGCACGGACGACGGCCGGGACACCGCGCCGTCCGCCTTCCGCGCGACGACCCATACCGCGGACGGGGCCTGCTACCTCGACCTGTCCTGGCTCCCGCCGCGCACGGACGGCGTGGTCACCGAGTATCAGATCCAGCTCGACGGCCGTACGGCCACTTCCCTGGCCTGGGGCGGGACCCCGCCGCGCGGCCGGGCGACGTACAGCTTCTACCTGGGGCGGGAGTCGGCGACGCACCACCGGGTACGGCTGCGGGCCAGGCTGCCGGACGGCACCTGGGGCGGATTCTCACCGGAGTTGACGGTGACGACGGCGACGGGCGGCACGGCGGCTCCCTGACCTCCCGGCGTGATCCGCGGCGGAACGGATCCGGTCACCTGTCTGGGGGCGGCCGGAATGCGGGCCGGTCCGCGGGCACGTTGGCTGCATCTGAGGGGCACGGCCTTCCCCGATCCTCGGCGGCGTCAGGACGCTCCGCCGACCGTGCCGCCGGAGGACACCGATGCGCACTGCCCACCTCCTTCTGCGCGCCGGCCCGACCTGTGCGGCCGCCGCGGCACTCCCGCTCGCCCTGGCCCCCGCCCCGGCCCTGGCCCGAGGTCCGGGCATCTCGGTGAGCACGACCGGAACGACGGTCTCGGTGACCACCACCGCATGCGCCCAGCTGAACGGCAGTTGGGGCACCGCCGCCCTGCTCACCCCCAACCAGGGGGCCTTCTCCGAGGGGCGGCAGGCGACGCTCTCGGGCTCCGCCGCCGGCCAGTCCGCGGCCTGGGCGAACGTCGCCCCGGGCACCTACACGGTCGTCGTCACCTGCTCGAACAGTGCCACCGCCGGAACCCAGTCCGTGATCGTCTCCGGGCAGGCCGGGACGACGACCACCGCGACGTCCGCGCCCGTGCCCGCCCCCTCGCCCACGGCCGCACCGGCGCGTGGCGTCCTGGGCGGACTCGGCGGCGGCACACAGGACTACGGCGACCTGCCGACGGCCGCGGGCGGAGCGCTGGTGGGCGGCGGCGTCGTCGCCACGTACTTCATCCTGCGCCGACGCTCCCGGCCGCGCCGCTTCTAGCCTGCGCGGGCCCCCGACCGGGACCGGCGGTCACACCCGACCGTCGTGCTCCGGCTGTTGCTGCGGCTGCCTCTCCGGCTGTTGCTCCGGATGTTGTTCCAGCTGTTGCTCCAGCTGTGCGAACTCCGCCAGCGCATGGGTGAGCCAGCCCGTCCAGAAGGTCTCCAGGTCGATGCCCGCACGCAGCACGAGATGCCGCAGCCGGTCCTGGTCGCCGTCCGCACCGGGCGGGAAGTCCCGCTCCTCGATCTGCCGGTACTCGGCCAACTGGCTCCGGTGCAGGTCGAGATGGCGGCGCAGGTCGGCCTCGAGCCCCGCGGTGCCGACCACGGCCGCGGCCCGCAGCCGCAGCAGCAGCGCGTCGCGGTGCGGCTTCGGGTCCTGGGCGGCGGCCGTCCAGCGGGCCAGTTCCGCGCGGCCCGCGGGCAGGACCTCGTAGGTCTTCTTCTGCCCGCGGACCGGCTGTTCGGCCGGCAGAGCGCGGATGTACCCCTCGGTCTCCAGTCGTCCCAGCTCGCGATAGATCTGCTGATGCGTCGCCGACCAGAAGTAGCCGATCGACCTGTCGAACCGGCGGGTCAGGTCCAGGCCCGACGACGGCTTCTCGAGCAGGGCGGTGAGGATCGCGTGCGGGAGTGACATGGAGTCATCCTAGGGACGCCCTACGGCGGCTAAAGCGCCGCCGCCAGCTCCGTGCCCTGCTTGATGGCGCGCTTGGCGTCGAGCTCGGCGGCCACGTCGGCGCCGCCGATGAGGTGCGCGCTGCGGCCGGCGGCGAGCAGCTCCTCGTACAGCCCGCGGCGCGGCTCCTGCCCGGTGGCCAGCACGATCGTGTCGACGGCGAGGACCGTGCTCTCGTCACCGACGGTGATGTGCAGTCCGGCGTCGTCGATCCGGTCGTAGCGCACGCCCGGGACCATGGTGACGCCGCGGTGCTTCAGCTCGGTGCGGTGGATCCAGCCGGTGGTCTTGCCGAGGCCGGCACCGACCTTGCTGGTCTTGCGCTGGAGCAGGTGCACGGTGCGCGGCGGGGCGGGCCGCTCGGGGGCGGCCAGGCCGCCGGGCGCGCGGTAGTCCAGGTCGACGCCCCACTGGCGGAAGTACGTCGCCGGGTCCTCGTGCGCCTTGTCGCCGCCGTCGGTGAGGTACTCGGCGACGTCGAAGCCGATGCCGCCCGCGCCGAGGATCGCGACGCGGTCGCCGACGGGGGCCTTGTCGCGCAGGACGTCCAGGTAGCCCACGACGCTCGGGTGGTCGATGCCGGGGATCTCCGGGGTGCGCGGGGTGACGCCGGTGGCGACGACCACCTCGTCGTAGTCGGCGAGGTCGGCGGCACCGGCCCAGGTGTCGAGCCGTACGTCCACGCCGTGCGCGTCGAGCTGGTGGCGGAAGTAGCGCAGCGTCTCGTCGAACTCCTGCTTGCCGGGCACCTGCCGGGCCACGTTGAGCTGGCCCCCGATCTCGCTCGCCGCGTCGAACAGGGTGACGGCGTGGCCGCGTTCGGCGGCGCTCACGGCGCAGGCGAGGCCGGCCGGACCCGCGCCCACGACGGCGACGCGCTTGCGCAGCCGGGTCGGCGCGAGGACCAGTTCGGTCTCGTGGCAGGCGCGCGGGTTGACCAGGCAGGAGGTGATCTGTCCGCTGAAGGTGTGGTCGAGGCAGGCCTGGTTGCAGCCGATGCAGGTGTTGATGGCCTCGGGCCGGCCGGCCGCGGCCTTGGCGACGAAGTCGGGGTCGGCCAGCATCGGGCGGGCCATCGACACCATGTCGGCGCCGCCGTCGGCTATCAACTGCTCGGCGAGCTCGGGGGTGTTGATGCGGTTCGTCGTCACCAGCGGCACCGAGACCGCGCCCATGAGCTTCTTCGTGACCCAGGTGTAGGCGCCGCGCGGCACGGAGGTCGCGATGGTCGGGATGCGGGCCTCGTGCCAGCCGATGCCGGTGTTGATGATCGTCGCACCGGCGGCCTCGACGGCCTTGGCGAGCGTGATCACCTCGTCGAGGGAGGAGCCGCCGGGGACGAGGTCCAGCATGGACAGCCGGTAGATGACGATGAAGTCCTCGCCGACCGCCTCACGCACCCGGCGCACGATCTCCACCGGGAAGCGCATCCGGTTCTCGTAGGCGCCGCCCCAGCGGTCGGTGCGCTGGTTGGTCTGGCGGGCGATGAACTCGTTGATGAGGTAGCCCTCGGAGCCCATGATCTCGACGCCGTCGTAGCCGGCCTGCCGGGCGAGCCGGGCGGCACGGGCGTAGTCGCCGATGGTCCGCTCGATGTCGGCGTCGGTCAGCTCACGCGGGGGGAAGGGGCTGATGGGCGCCTGGAGCGGGCTCGGCGCGACCAGGTCGCGGTGGTAGGCGTAGCGCCCGAAGTGCAGGATCTGCATCGCGATCCGGCCGCCCTCGCGGTGCACGGCCTCGGTGATCTCGCGGTGCTGCTCGGCCTCGGCGTCGGTGGTGAGCTTGGCGCCGCCCTCGTAGGGGCGTCCCTCGTCGTTGGGCGCGATGCCGCCGGTGACGATCAGGCCCACTCCCCCGCGCGCCCGGGCGGCGTAGAACTCCGCCATGCGCTCGAAGCCGCGCTCGGCCTCCTCCAGGCCGACGTGCATGGAGCCCATCAGGACGCGGTTGGGCAGCGTGGTGAAGCCCAGGTCGAGCGGGCTCAGCAGGTGGGGGTAACGGCTCATCGAGGCCTCCGTGCGCGGTGCGGTCACCTCCTGTTGTAGAGGACCGGCCCCCGGTTGTGCAACTAGTTGCATAACACGTACGGGGACATGTCGCGGAAGTCACGCGACACGGGTGACGGGGGCCGCGCAGGGCCGGGCGCGAGCCTTGGCGGGTGCGGGCCAGCGTAGGCGCGGGCCGGGGGTCAGGCGCGGGTCGGGGGCAGGCGCGGGCCGGGTTCGCGGCCTGCGCCCGCCCCCGGTTCGGGGCGTGGGCTACCTGCTCCTCAGCCGGATGTGCAGCTCCTGTTCCTGGTCGCCCGAGGCTCCGCTCAGCTCGTGCACGGCGAACAGGTCGTCCAGGGTCATCCGGATCCGGTCGATCGCCCAGTAGCCGCCCTGCACGTCGGCCGTGACGGACCCGGCGAGCCGGGGCGGGCTGTCGCAGCCGTGCCTGTCGGCCACGTCGAACGTGCCGAGCCAGACCGTGGGCCGCGTCTCGTGGACGTGCTGCGGTACGTCCTCGGCGCACCGGTCGGACTCGAAGCACGCGCACAGCGTGTCGAACACGATCCGGGCGTCCTCCTTGGTGCAGTCGCTGATCTCGACGGAGACGGACTGCGGGTGCTGTTCTTCCCTGTCCATCGTGATCGCTCCTCTCCTGGCGGGGTGCCGGTACCACGGGTTCCCCGCGCCACCGCGACCCTCTCCCCAAGAAAAGCACCACCGGTCGGTACGGACCACCGGCGTCGGCCCGGGGCGGGAGCGGGCCGCACCGCCGAGCGACGGACGGCCCTTCCCGGACCCCGGACCGTGGCCCCGGACCGCGGCCCCGGACCGATCCGGACGGCAGGCCCTAACCGCGGGTGAAGCGGTACGTCTTGCTGTCGGTCAGGACGCAGAAGCCCGGGGAGACGACGATCACCCGCAGGGTGCCGGTGCGGCGGTCGAAGTCGATGCCCTCCGCCTCGAACGTGCCCGAGCAGGAGCTGCGCAGGGGCAGCTGACGCAGGGCGGTGACGTGCCCGGAGACGTCGGACGTGCCGTTCGCCTGGCCGGACAGGTCGACCTGGAGGAGCGGCTTGGTGACGCCGAACAGGGTGCCCGCCGGGTCGTCGGAGGAACACAGCAGCTGGGTCGGGGTGGAGAAGTCGCAGCCCTGGACGTCCCGCACCGGGTGGTCCAGGTTGACGGTCGAGACCTGCGGGAGGTTCGCGGACGGCGAGGTGGCCGGGTTGACGCCCGGGGTCGGGAAGACCAGGAAGCGGGTCATCGTGCCGTACTCACCGGAGAGCATCCACTGGCCGTCCGGCGAGATCGCGACCCACGAGTTGTTCAGCGCCTCACCGGAGCCGAGGGTGTGGACGTACTCCGACCAGCCGCCGCCCGGCGCCTGCACCCGGAACATCTTCGCGCCGCCGGAGTCCCGCTGGTAGGGCTCGACGTAGTAGCCGCCGTACGAGGCGTCGGGGTCACCCACATGGTTCCAGCCGCGGCTGGAGACGCCGATAGGGATCGCACCGATGCCCGTGTAGTGGTTGGGGCTTCCGGCGGGGACCTCCACCGAGGTCAGGCCCTGGCTCTCGGTCAGGGGGTCGGCACGGTCGGAACCGACCTCCGTCCAGGTGTCGGCCGCCGCCGCCGCCTGCGGGGCGGCGGACAGGGCGACGACGCCGGCGGTGGCGAGGGCGACCAGGCCCGTCAGTGCGGCGTGACAACGATGCCGGGCGGGACGCGGGCGCAGAGACATCGGACGGCTCCTCCATGGGGGGGTGGGGACGCATTTCGGCGGACAGTCTTGCGTCCCACTTTCACCATGTACAGGCCAACGAGAGGAACGGCTGCCGTCCCGTACCGGAACGCTGGTCGCCCGGTACCGGAACGCCCGCCGCCCGTTCGGCGACCCACCGTGCCCGTCCGGACACTGCGCGCGGTTTTCTCTCCGGCGGACGATCCGTCCGTGCCGAGGGATGGTGGAGGAGGGCCCGGGAGGCGTAGGAGAAGGGGTTGTGCGCGGTAGAACAGGGGAGTCGGTATCGAGGACGACGTGCCGCGCGGACGCCCGAAGGCGGTGCATCTGATGAATGCAGCCGGATCACCGGCGGACCGCGGCGACGAGCCCGTACGCGGGCCGGAACAGCCGAGTGGACTGCTCGACGTGCTCAACGTGGCCTCTGTGGTGCTGGACACCGAGGGGCGCATCGCGCTGTGGAGCCCGCAGGCCGAGGAGCTCTTCGGCTACCCGGCGCGTGAGGCGCTGGGGCGGTACGCGGCCCATGTGATGGTGCACGAACAGCATGTCGACCTGGTCGTCAAGCTGTTCGCCGACGTCATGGCCACCGGCGAGGGCTGGGCCGGCGCCTTCCCGATCCGCCGCAAGGACGGCACCACGCGGCTCGTGGAGTTCCGCAACATGCGGCTGCTGGACGAACGGGGCGATGTCTACGCCCTGGGGCTGGCGACCGACCGGTCGACCGTACGCCGGCTGGAGCGGGACGTGGCCATGACGGCACGGATGGTGCAGCAGTCGCCGACCGGGCTGGCCGTGCTCGACACCGAACTGCGGTTCGTGTCGGTCAACCCGGCGCTGGAGCGGATCGACGGCATCCCGGCCGAGGAGCACCTCGGGCGGACGTTCCACGAGGTGCTGCCGCTGCTGGACGCCGACGCCCTGGAGTCCGAGGCACGTCAGGTGCTGCGGACCGGACAGCCGGTCACCCACCGCCGGATCATGGGCCGCACCCCGGCCGACCCGGACGAGGACCACGCCTGGGCGATGTCCCTGTACCGGCTGGAGGACGCCCGCGGCACCGTGCTGGGGGTGGCCGCCTCGACCATCGACGTCACGGAGCAGTACCGGGCGGGCGTCGAGGCGGAGGCGGCGCGGCGGCGGCTGGCCCTCATCGCGGACGCCACCACCCGGATCGGCACCACCCTGGAACTGGACCGGACGGCTCGTGAACTGGCCGACGTCGCCGTGCCGGAGCTCGCCGACATCGCCGCCGTCGACCTGCTGGAAGCGGTGGTGGAGGGCCGCCGCAGCATGCTGGGCCCCGCGCAGGCGGCGGTCATCCGGGCCCTGGCCGTACAGGCGCAGGACGCTCCTGAAGCGCTGGCGGCGGCCGACCCGGCCGGCCAGGTGGCCCGGTACGGACCCGACCGGCTCGTCACGGAGTGCGTCCGCACGGGCGAGGCGGTCATGGTGGCGGAGGTCAAGGACGAGGACCTGCCGCGCATCGCCCGCTCCCCCGCGGCGGCCGAGCTGCTGGCCCGGGCGGGCGTCCACTCGTATCTGGCCGTGCCGCTGATCGCCCGCGGCGAGGTGCTCGGTGCGCTGGACCTCAAGCGGGTCCGCAACCCGTTGCCGTTCGGCGAGGACGATCTGCTGCTCGCCCGGGAGCTGGCCTCACGGGCGGCCGTGCAGATCGACAACGCCCGCTGGTACCAGAGCGCCCGCAACACCGCACTGGCCCTCCAGCGCAGCCTGCTGCCCAGCCACCCGGCCGTCACCGGCGGCCTGGAGGTCGCCTCGCGCTACCGGCCGGCGGGCGCCACCACCGAGGTGGGCGGCGACTGGTTCGACGTCATCCCGCTGGACGGCGGCAGGACCGCGCTCGTGGTGGGCGACGTGATGGGCAGCGGCATCAGCGCCGCCGCCACGATGGGCCGGCTGCGCACCGCGACCAACACGCTGGCCTCGCTCGGTCTCGACCCCGCCGTCCTGCTCGCCCACCTCGACCGCATCACGGCGGGCCTCGACCACTACATCGCGACCTGCGTGTACGTCGTCCACGACCCCCGGCGGCGCGAGTGCCGGATCGCCAACGCGGGACACCTGCCGCCGGCCCGGCTGCGCCCCGGCCGGGCCCCGGAACTGCTCGACCTGCCCACCGGGGCGCCGCTGGGCGTGGGCGGTGTCGGGTTCACCACCGTCACCGTCGACTTCGCGCCCGGCGACCAGCTCGTCCTCTACACCGACGGGCTCGTGGAGACACGCCGGCACTCCCTCGACGAACGCCTGGCCAGGCTGCTCGCCCTCCTGGACGACCCGGCCCGCCCGCTGGAGAGCATGTGCGACCACCTGCTGGACACCCTGCACCACCCCGACAACCACGACGACGTGGCCCTGCTGGTCGCCCGGGCACGACAGGAACCCTGACCGGCCGTGGGGGCTCTCCGTGCCCTAGGACTTGGTCCCGGTCACCACGTGCGCGTACAGCTCCTCCGACTCGGCGAGGGAGGCGGTCAGCCCGGCACGGGTGAAGGCCTCGACGGCCGCCGGCGCCTGGCGCTCGCTGGTCTCGACGAACAGACAGCCGCCGGGAGCGAGCCAGTCGGGCGCCCCGGCGGCGACACGGCGCAACAGGTCGAGTCCGTCGGCGCCGCCGTCGAGCGCGGTCAGCGGCTCGTGCTCACGCGCCTCGGCGGGCAGCAGCGCCACCTCGCCGGTGGGAACGTAGGGCACGTTGGCGGCGAGCACGTCGACACGGCCGCGCAGTCCGTCCGGGAGCGCCGCGAAGAGGTCACCCGTGTGGACGTGACCGGTGACATTGCGGCGGGCGCAGCGCACGGCGGCCGGGTCGATGTCGGCGGCGTGCAGTTCTACCGGCCCCAGGGCGGCGGCCAGTGCCGCGCCCACCGCGCCGGAGCCGCAGCACAGGTCCACGACCACGGCGGCCCGCGGGACCCGGGCGACGGCCTGGCCGACGAGGAACTCGGTACGGCGTCGGGGCACGAAGACACCCGGCTCCACGGCGATGCGCAGACCGTGGAACTCGGCCCAGCCCAGGACGTGTTCGAGGGGAAGTCCCGCCACGCGGCGGTCCACCATCGCGGTGACCTCGTCCGGCGTACGGGCGGTGGTGAGGATCAGCTCCGCCTCGTCCTCGGCGAAGACGCATCCGGCGGCGCGCAGTGCGGCGACGGTCCGGGGGCGCAGGGCGGAGGACGAGGGCATGGGCGAGGGAAGGGAGGAGGGCATGGAAGCCGAGAGCCTTTCGGAAGCCGAAGGGCGCTCTCGCGGTCACCCGCAGTCGGTGGACCGTGCCATGGTGGCGAGGTGAGAGCACCCGACCTGACAAGCGGTAATGGGTCTCACCTCCTAGGTCTGCGTCGGCTGTGGCGGTCCGCAGCCGGACGGCCACCCTATCGCAGCGGTGCGCGCCGGACGGCCCTCTCGGCCTCCCCGGGGGAAGTCGGCCCGGGTCGCCCCCTCGGGATCAAGTTGTATTCTGCAACCAGAGGGGACGGAAGATGCACGTGAGGGAGACCAGGTGACAGCGACCGAGGCCGTGGAGACCATCCAGCGGGAAATGACGACCTTCGCCCGTCGCGCCCGTGCCTCGGCCGGCCGGATGCACCCCGAGCTGTCGCTCGTCTCGTACACGCTGCTCGGCCATCTGGAGGAGATGGGCGGCTGCCGGGCCACCGACCTGGCCGCCCACTACGCCCTCGACAAGTCCACCGTCAGCCGCCAGGTCGCCGCGCTGGAGCGGGCCGGTCTGATCGAGCGCCGGCAGGACCCGGAGGATCACCGGGTCCAGGTGCTCCATGTCTCCGCGGCCGGGTGCGGCATCCTCCACCAGGTCACGCAGCGCCGCCGGGCCGCCTTCCGGGAACGGCTCGCGGACTGGCCGGAGGAGGATCTGGAGCGGTTCGCCGGGTATCTGGAGCGCTACAACGCCGCGGCGACGGCACCGGACACCGAGGACGGCTGAGCACCCCTCGCGGCGGCTCCTCCACGACCGTTCCCGCCGCCCGCCCGCAGCGGCGGACGGCGGGACAGGCCCTAGGCCACCCCCACCGTCCGCTCCTGCGTCATCCGCTCCGGCACGCGCGCCGACAGGAACGCCGTCCGCATCCGCAGCCGGAAACCCAGTGACTCGTACAGCCGCAGGGCGCCGGTGTTGTCCGCGCCGGTGTGCAGGAACGGCGTGTCGCCGCGTTCGCGGATGCCGTGGGCGACGGCCAGGATCAGCCGGCTCGCCAGGCCCTGGCCGCGTACGGACGGGTCGGTGCAGACCGCGCTGATCTCGGTCCACCCCGGCGGGCGCAACCGCTCCCCCGCCATGGCGACGAGCGCTCCGTCGCGCCGGATGCCCAGGTAGGAACCCATTTCGATGGTGCGGCGCTCGAAGGGTCCCGGCCGGGTGCGGGCGACCAGGTCGAGCATCTCGGGCACGTCGGCGGGGCCGAGCGGTACCGCCTCCGGGTCCGGGGCGGCGGCCAGGCCGTCGTCGACCAGCTGGACGCCCGCCATGCGGAAGGTGATCTCCCAGCCGGGCGGGATCCGGCCGCGGAAGCCGAGCAGCGGGACCTCGGCCCCGGGGCCGGCCAGCGCGGCGAGATCCTCCCAGTCCTCGGCGTCCGGCTCGTCGGACAGGGCCAGCCAGGGAGTGACGTCGACCGGGTAGCGCAGCACCCGGCCGTACCGTTCGGCGAAGTGGGCGTGCGGGCCGGTGAGGGCGGCGCGGGCGGGGTTGTCCAGGACGTGCGGCTGTGCCGGTCCGTCGGTACCCGTGGGGCGGACGGCGCTCATACGGCGGCCTCCGGGACGGCTGCGGCCGACGCCGCGCTCCCGGCACCGGCACCAGCACCGATCCAGGCCCCGCCGGTCCGGGGGTCGCCGTGCCTCGTGAAGACGTACGCCTTCGGCATCCGCTCCCACTCTCCTTCGCTGTCGTCCTTCGCTGCCGCGGGCCCGCCGGTCGTGCGGAAAGACCGGCACAGGGCACTCCAGGTGCAAGGTCGATCTCCGGCCCGCTATTCCCCGGACGCCGGCCGGTACCGGGGCGGACGGACCAATACCGGGACGGGTCCGGCTTGCACGTACGGTTGAATGAGCAAGCGATCCGTACGCATCAGCTCGTAGGCAGGCACCGTCTCCCCCATGAACGTCACCCGAGGCTTCACCGGGCGCCCTCGCGTCCACAATCCCGGGCTGCCACCCGGCCAGTACGACGCGGGCGACGACTGGCCCGTGCTCTCCGCCGAGGTCACGCCGGACCTGGCGCCCGCGGACTGGACGTTCCGGGTGGACGGTCTGGTGGAGCGGCCGCACACCTGGGACTGGGCGGCGGCGCACGCGCTGCCGGCCTCCGCCTACGAGGGCGACATCCACTGCGTGACGAGCTGGTCGAAGTTCGGGGTGCGGTTCGGGGGCGTGTCGCTGGACACGTTCCTGGCGGCCGCGGGCCCGCACGCGTCGGCCACCCACGCCGTCGCCTACGCGCACACCGGCTACACCTCGAGCCTGCCGCTCGCGGACCTGACCGGCGGGCGCGCCTGGATCGCGTTCGAGTACGACGGGCAGCCGCTGGCCGCCGAGCACGGCGGCCCGGCCCGGCTGCTGGTGCCGCACCTGTATTTCTGGAAGAGCACGAAGTGGATCGCCGGACTGACCCTCCTCGACCACGACGAGCCGGGCTTCTGGGAGCAGAACGGCTACCACGCGCGCGGCAACCCCTGGGAAGAGCAGCGGTACTCCGGTGACTGAGACGACACGGACGGCGTTCGTCCCGCCCACGCGCTTCGCGGTGCCCGGCCGCATCGACGCCGGCGAGGCCGCGGCGGAGTGGCAGACGGCCACCCTCACGGAGATCCGGCGGGAGACCCCGCGCGCGGCCACGTTCCGGTTCGCGATGCCCGCCTGGACGGGGCACCTGCCCGGGCAGCACCTGATGCTGCGGCTGACCGCCGCGGACGGGTACGTGGCCCAGCGGCACTACTCGATCGCCTCGGCGCCGGACCGCTCGGGGCACATCGAGCTGACCCTGGACCACATCGAGGGCGGCGAGGTGTCCGGCTGGTTCCACACCGAGGCCCGGCCCGGCGACCAGGTGCGGGTGCGAGGCCCGCTCAGCGGCTTCTTCGCCTGGCCCGGCGACCGGCCCGCCCTGCTGATCGGGGCCGGTTCCGGCGTCGTACCGCTGATGTCGATGGTGCGCCACCACCGCGAGCGCCGCCTGTCGGTGCCGCTGCGGCTGCTGGTGTCGGCGCGCGGTCCGCAGGAGCTCGTCTACGCACGCGAGTACGGCACGGAGACCACGCCCGTGTTCACCCGGACCGCGCCCGCCGGGGTGCCGGTGGGGCGGATGACGGCCGCGCATGTGGCGCCGCTGCTGGCCGAGCGGCCCGACGGCGGGTGGGAGGCGTACGTGTGCGGCTCCAACGCCTTCGCCGAGCACGCCTCGCGGCTGCTCGTGGCGGCGGGCCAGCCGGTGGACCGCATCCGGATCGAACGCTTCGGCTGACGCCGGGACCGCGGCCGGCCTCTCTCGCAGGGGCGGTCCCCGGCCCCGAGCGTCCCCCCGCCTCGGCCTCACCTCCACCCCGTCTCAGGATCGCCTCCGCCTCACCTCTCCCTCACCTCTTGTTCCGATCTGTACAGATTTGGGATCAATGTCCGCCGAATGGGGTACAACACCCTGTGGCTCTCGCACGCGGCACGGAAGGAGTGGCGCACCGGCCGACGGGTACGGCTCCTTCCGGCCCCTCGGCACCGCTGACGGCGAGGAGGTCGGCCGACATGCGAACCCGTATACGCTTGCGGCGCCTGCGGCGCAGTGCGCTGCGGCGGCGCTCGGACGTCGTCGAGGTGTGGACGGCGCTGCTCGTGACGGTCCTGCTGTGCCTGGGCGCGCCCCTGGCCGGGATCGGCGCCGGCTGGTGGGCGCACGGCGAGGCGCGGGCGCTCGCCGCGGCCCAGCGCGCGGAGCGCCACCGGGTGCGCGCCGAGGTGACCGGACAGACGCCCGACACCCTGCCGTCCTTGGACGCCGGGCGGCGGCAGACGTATCGCGTGGCCGTGCGCTGGACGGAGCACGACGGCGGGGTGCGCACCGCCATGGCGCGGGTTCCGGCCGGGACGCTCCGCGGCGATGTGGTCGACGTGTGGTTCGACGCGCAGGGCCGCAGCGTCGGGCCGCCGCAGGGCCGGACGGCCGTCTGGCAGCACACGCTCACCTCGGGGGTGTGCGCGGCGGGCGGCGCCGCCGCTCTCGTGCTCCTCGGGCAGGGCGTGGTCCGCCGGGTGGCCATGCGGCACCGGATGGCCGAGTGGGAACAGGACTGGGCGCGCACCGAGCCGGAGTGGACACGACGGCACCAGTCGTGACCCCGGCCCCCTCTCCGTTGAACCGTTTCACGAGGTCTGGCGCCCGCCGCTCGCGCGCACGTACGGTGTGATCACCCGTACGTTCCGTTCGCACCCGAGGCGGTTCTCGATGGCCCTGTTCGACCTCGCTCTCGACGAGCTCCGTGAGTACCGCAGCGAATCCACCGAGCCGGCCGACTTCGACGCGTTCTGGTCGAAGACGTTGCAGCAGGCACGCGAGCACGACCTGGACGCCCGCTTCGAGCCGGTCGACACGGGCCTTTCCACGGTGCGGGTGTACGACGTGACGTTCGCCGGGTTCGGCGGGCACCCGGTGAAAGCCTGGCTGACGCTGCCCGCCGCGGCCGAGGAGCCGCTGCCGCTGGTCGTGGAGTTCATCGGGTACGGCGGCGGGCGCGGCCTGCCGCACGAGCACCTGCTGTGGGCGTCGACGGGCCGTGCCCACTTCGTCATGGACACCCGCGGCCAGGGCAGCGCGTGGGGCGGCGGCGGTGGCACCGCCGACCCGGTGGGCGGGGCGCCCGCGTACCCCGGATTCATGACCCGGGGCATCGACGCGCCCGAGAACTACTACTACCGGCGGGTGTTCACGGACGCGGTGCGGGCCGTCGAGGCCGCCCGGTCGCACCCGCTGGCCGACGCCGCGCGCACGGTGGCGCTCGGCGCCAGCCAGGGCGGCGGCATCACCCTCGCCGTGGGCGGACTGGTCCCGGACCTGGTCGCGGTCGCCCCCGACGTGCCGTTCCTGTGCGACTTCCCGCGCGCGGCGACGCTGACGGACCGTCACCCCTACCGGGAGATCGGCCTCTTCCTCAAGACGCACCGCGGCCGCGGCGAGGACGCCCTGCGCACCCTGTCCTACTTCGACGGTGTGCACTTCGCGGCCCGGGGCCGGGCTCCGGCGCTGTTCTCGGCGGCCCTGGAGGACCAGACCTGCCCGCCCTCGACGGTCTTCGCGGCCTTCAACGCCTGGGCGCACGACGACAAGGCGATCGAGGTGTACGACTTCAACGACCACGAGGGCGGCGGCCCGTACCAGGAAGCGGCCAAGGTGCGCTGGCTGCGGTCGTACGCCTGAGCCTCCGGGCGGGGACGGGGACGTCCGCAGGCGGCCTTCCCTCCAGTCCGACCAGTCGGTACGTTCTGGAGGCCCGGGCCGCGGCGGTGCGGTCCGGCGATCCGCAGGACGACGGAGGACACATGTCCGAGCAGCACGAGCCACGGGTCCACGGCCACTGCGACGCACGTTTCGCGGCGGTGCGCACGGCGTTCGAGGAGAACTTCCGCGAGCGCGGCGAGCTGGGCGCCGCGGTGACCGTCACCCTCGACGGCCGGACCGTGGCCGATCTGTGGGGCGGCTGGGCCGACCCGGCGCGCACCCGGCCGTGGCAGCGGGACACCCTGGTCAACGTATGGTCGACGACGAAGGGGCCGGTGGCCCTGTGCGCGCACGTCCTCGCCGACCGGGGACTGCTCGACCTCGACGCGCCGGTGGCCGCGTACTGGCCCGAGTTCGCGGCGGCGGGCAAGGAGCAGGTGCTCGTACGGCATCTGCTGTCGCATCGCGCGGGCCTGGCCGGTCTGCGCGAGCGGCACACTCCCGCCGACTTGTACGACTGGGAGCTGACCACCCGCCGGCTCGCGGCGACCGAACCGTGGTGGGAGCCTGGGACGCGGTCGGGGTATCACGCGCTGACCTTCGGGCACCTGGTCGGCGAGGTGGTGCGGCGGGTGTCCGGGCTGCTGCCGGGCGCGTTCCTGGAGCGGGAGTTGACCGGGCCGCTGGGGGTCGACTTCACCGTCGGGCTGCCGGAGAAGGAGGCCGGACGGGCGGCCGAGCTGGTACCTGCGCCGGCCGCGCCGAGCAGCGAACGGGCGGCGGTCTTCAGCCAGTTGGCACCCGCGGCGGTCGCCGCCCTGACCAATCCGCCGGTGGGTGCGGCGGAGGCCAACTCACCCGAGTGGCGGGCCGCGGAGATCCCCGCGGCGAACGGGCACGGCACGGCCCGCGCCGTCGCCGCGCTGTACGGGATCCTCGCGGGCCGGGGCACCTTCGACGGCCGTCGCATCCTGTCCCCTGAGGCGGCCGAGCGGGTGCGCGAGGGGCAGGGCAGCTGCCGCGACCTGGTCATCGGGGCCGGTTTCGCCCAGGACACCGAGGCCGGGCTCGGGCTGTGGCTCAGCGGCCCGAACGGCTCGTACGGGCCGAACCCGAGAGCCGTCGGACACGACGGCTTCGGCGGGTCGTGCGGCCTGGCCGATCCGGAGGCGGGGCTGTCCCTGGGATACGTCATGAACCGGATGGGGTCGAGGATCGCCGACGACCCGCGGAAGATGGCGCTGGTCGAGGCCGTGTACGGCGCGCTGTGACGGCTGCCGGGGCCGTGTGCGTCACGTCGTCGCACCGTCGCGTCCGTCGGGGCGCGTGGTGATGCCCACGGGGGTGGCGTGACGGGTGTGACGGATGGGCCGCGCGGGTCGGCCGTGGGTCGGTTTCGGCCGAACCTGCGGACCGGCCTTCCCAACTGGTTTAGACCAATGCTAGATCTGGTCGCGCAATGAGCCCGTACGGCTACGTCTTGTCACCATAGGAGGCGCGGCATGGCCCGCACCACCCCCCGCGACCCCGCCCACCCGCGAACCGACGACCGCACGCCGACCGCGGTCCGCACACGGACCGACAGCCACGCATGGACCGACAGCCTCGCACCGGCCGACAGCCGTGCACGGACCGACGACCGCGCACGGACCGGGGACCCGACACCGGCCGACGGCGGGACCCTGTACTGGCAGGTCGCCACCGCGTTGCTCGGCGAGCTGCGGGACGGGACCATCCCGCCCGGTGGACGTCTGCCGGGCGAGCGGCGGCTCGCCGAGCGCTTCGGCGTCAGCAGGCTGACCGTCCGGCAGGCGCTGGAGGTGCTGCGGCACGACGGCCTGGTCGCCACCGACCGGCGCGGCAGTCACGCCACCCTGACGGGCCGCCCGCTGGAGGACCCGGCCTCGCTCGCCTTCCCGGTCGGCGTCCGCAGCCCGGATCCCGGCACCGTCGACCGGGCCACCGTCGCCTGGGAGCCGCCCCCGCCGGACCACGCCCACGCCCTGGGCCTCGCCCCGCACCATCCGACCCTCGTGCACCGCTACGAGTGGACCGCCGCGGACGGGGGCGGCGGACGCTCGGCCGTGACCTCGTTCTCCGCCGTGGCGCTGTCCGAGGTGGCGGAACTCGGCCGCTATCGCTACCGGGCCGACGGTACCGCCGCGGCCCAGCTGCGCCGGGCCTACGACTGGATGCGCAGGGCGGGCCTGACCCTGCATCACCGCGACTCCATCACCCGGCTGGACGGCGCGCCCTCGGTGCGGGTGACCCGGCGCGTCCACGACCAGTACGCGCGCCCGCTGGAGATCACGGACCTGGTCGTGGACGCACGGCAGGACGCCCTGGTGTACGAGTTCACGGTGCCGGCGGCTGGCTGACGGACCGGCCGGGCGGGGGCGCGCTTCCGATCGGCCCCGGGCGCCGCGGCCGGACCCTCACGGCCGGACGGCCGCCGCCCTGCGGGGCCGCTCGGCCGTGACCAGCCGGGCGCGCGGGCTGCCGTCGTGCCGTCGCCCGAACTCGGGCAGCGCCTGGAGGCTCATGCGCAGCCCGGCGCCCGCCAGCTCCCGCCGTATCCGCCCGAGCCCGAAGGCGCGGTAGTACATGACGAACGGCGGCCGCCACACCGCGTTGCGCACCCGCATCGCCGCGTCGAAACCGGCCAGCGTCCAGAACGCCGGGGACGACGGGCGCGGCGGGGCGACCACGGGGAACACGAAGCGGCCGCCGGGCCGCAGCACGGAGTGGACCTGGGCGAACAGGCCCGGCAGTTCAGGGGGCAGGAAGTGCCCGAACGCCCCGAAGCTCACCACCAGGTCGAAGGCGGGGCCGAACGGCAGGGCGCGGGCGTCGGCCCGCACCCAGGAGACCCGCGGCCCCGCCCCCGCGGTGCGCCCGCGGGCCTGCGCGAGCATCCCCGCGCTGAAGTCGAGGCCGGTGACGCTCCTGCGGCACACCCGGGTCAGCACGTCCACCCCGGCGCCCGTGCCGCAGCACAGGTCGAGGCCGTCGTCCACGGGGCCGTCCCACTCCAGTGCGGACGCCACCGCGTCGAGCACGGAGTCCGGGGTGCGGAACGGGGTGTGGTCGAACTTGGGGGCGAGCAGGTCGTAGCCGTGCTCGACGGAGGACAGCGCCTGGACGGCGAGTTCTCGCAGGCTGGGGCCTTCGGGGCTGAACATCCCGATCAGCGTAGAGGAACCCGTCCGTGGACACGCTGACGACCGGTGACTACTCTGACCCACCAATACTCAACTAATTGACTATGGGGTGATCCGATGCGCGCGTTCCGCGAGGCGGTCGAGGCGGGCGATCTCGACGCCGTGGAGGCACTGCTGGCCGAGGACGTCGTCTTCAGCAGCCCGGCGGTGTTCAAGCCGTACCAGGGCAAGGCGATCACCGCGGCGATCCTGCGCACCGTCGCCGGTGTCTTCGAGGACTTCCGCTACGACCGTGAGCTCACGTCGGCCGACGGCCGTGACCACGCGCTGGTCTTCAACGCGCGCGTGGACGACCGCGAGCTCAGCGGCTGCGACTTCATCCATGTCGACGAGGACGGTCTGATCGACGCGTTCACGGTCATGGTGCGCCCGCTGTCCGGCCTCCAGGCCCTGGCGGCGGCCATGGGCGCGCAGTTCGACCGGATCGCGAAGGAGGCGGAGGCGCGCTCCGTCTGATCAGCGCGCCTCCGCCGGCTCCCGGGCCACCGTGGGGGTGACGGCTCCGGTGCGGTCCCGCACCGCGGGTGTCACGCCGGGCGGCATTCGGTGAGCCGTCGCTCCAGGAACCGGCGCTCCGGCGCGTTCCGTACGAGCTCCAGCGCCCGCTCGTAGGCCTCGGCGGCCTCCAGCGGGCGCCCCGCGCGGCGCAGCAGGTCGGCGCGGGTGGCCGGGAGCAGGTGGTAGTCCGCCAGGTCGCCCTCCCGCTCGAGTTCGGCGACCAGTGCCAGGCCCCGGTCCGGTCCTTCGGCCATGCCGACGGCGAACGCGCGGTTGAGCCGGACCACCGGGGTGGGCACCTGGCGCAGCAGTTCGCCGTAGAGCGCGGCGATGTCGGCCCAGTCGGTCTCGGCGGCGGTGGCCGCGGTGGTGTGGCAGGCCGCGATGGCCGCCTGGATCCGGTACGGGCCGGGACGGCCCCGGCGCAGGGCGCTCTCCAGGAGACGCGTGCCCTCCTCGACGGCCGCCCGGTCCCATCGGGTGCGGTCCTGGTCCTCCAGGCCGACCGGGTCGCCGGCCGCGTCCACCCGGGTGGCCCGGCGGGCGTGGTGCAGCAGCAGCAGGGCGAGCAGACCGAGCGCCTCGGGCTCGTCGGGCATGAGCCGGGCCAGCAGCCGGGCCAGCCGGATCGCCTCCGCGCACAGGTCGGTACGGACCAGGTCGGTGCCGTCGGTCGCCGCGTACCCCTCGTTGAAGAGCAGGTAGAGCACGCCGAGGACGCCGGTGGTGCGCTCGGGCAGCAGATGCGCGGGCGGCACCCGGTACGGGATGCCCGCGTTGCGGATCTTGCGTTTGGCCCGGACCAGGCGCTGCGCCATCGTCGCCTCCGGGACGAGGAAGGCACGGGCGATCTCCGCCGTGGTGAGCCCCGCGAGGGTGCGCAGGGTCAGGGCCACCCGGGCCTCGATCGGCAGGGCCGGGTGGCAGCAGGTGAAGACCAGCCGCAGCCGGTCGTCGGTGACCCCGCTGCCCTCGTCGGGGTCTTCGGGGCCGTACGGGTCGTCGGTGCGCGTGAGCACGGCCAGCTCCTCCAACTTCTGCGCCCCGACCGCCTCCCGGCGCAGCACGTCGAGGGCGCGGTGGCGGGCGGTGGTGGTCAGCCAGGCACCGGGGCGGCGCGGCACACCGTCGCGCCGCCACCGGTCCAGGGCCTGGGCGAAGGCGTCCTGGGCGCACTCCTCGGCGAGGTCCCAGTCACCGGTCAGCCGGATGAGCCCGGCGACGACCTGGCCCCATTCCTCGCGGAAGGCGGCGGCGACCGCCTCCGTGACGTCCTGGTCCGTCACTCCCACACCGGCCGCACCTCCACCGCGGCACCGCCGCACGCCCGGGAGTGCGCGGCGGCGAGGGCGATGGCCTCGTCGAGGTCGGCGGCTTCGACGAGATCGAGCCCGGCGACATGACCGGCCGGGCCGCGGTCCGGGAACGGGCCGGACGTGCCGTCGCCGAGGTCCCGGTACGGGCCGTCGCCGAGCAGGATCTCGTCGGCCTCGACACGCACGGTGGTGGCGTCGGCGGCCGGGCGCAGCCAGGTGCCGCCGCGCATCCGGCCGGGCCCGGTCCGCCCGTCGTCGGCCGGCGGCACGCAGACCAGCAGGGCGTACCTCACGACCCGCCGTCCGCGGGGGCCGAGACGTGCTCGTGGGCGATCAGCCAGCGTTCGCCGACGGCGCGGTAGCCGGTGGTCACGTGCAGGGTCCGGTCCAGCGGGGTGCCGTCGGCCCGGCCGGCGCGGATCCGGACCAGGGCGTGGGCGAAGGCGACGCTCTCGTCGACGCGCAGACGGAAGGAGAGCACCTCGCGGCGCACCGGGCCGACGAGATCCGCGTAGGCGGCCTGCTGGGTCTTGCGCAGGGCCTCGGTGTCGAGGGGGCTGGGGCCGCCGTCCGGCAGGACGATCCCGGCGTCGGCCGTGTAGCAGGCCAGGGCCCGCTCGACGTCCCGCTGCCCGGCGGCCTCGGTCAGCTCGGCGTCGAGGCGGCGGATCGCGCCCTCGGCGTCCTCGTCCTCCCAGTAGGGGCGTACCTCCATGGCCCCGATCGTGGCCACCGGGTGCTTCGCGGCGGCCTCGACCGCCTCCTCCAGGCTGTCGCACTCCAGGACGTCGTAACCGGCGACGTACTCCTTCGTCTCCGCGAACGGGCCGTCGGTGCGCAGCACCTCGCCGCCGCGCACCCGCACGGTGACCGCGTCCGCGGGACTGGCGAGACGATGGCCGTGCAGCCGTACGCCGCGTTCGGCACCGAGTTCCTCGACCCAGGGTTCGACGGGTGCCATGTCCGAGGCGTCGACGGTGTCGTCCCCGCAGACCAGCAGCATGTACTTCATGGTTCCTCCCGGTACTCACGAGCTTCCTACACCCCACCGACGAACGGCATGCCGCCGGATCGACACCGGGGCGGAAAAAAGCGGGAGGCCGGGTGCTCCCCCGGTTCACAGCAGCCCGCGCAGCACCTCGGCGAAGCCCTTGGGGTGGGTGATGTTGCCGTTGTGGCCGCCGGGGAAGTGGACGAGTCCGGTGCGGAGTCCGGCGGAGAGTTCCTCTGCGCAGCGGTAGTCGAAGACCGTGCGCGGGGCGGTGAGTCCGGCTCCCGGCACGATGCGGACGGGTCCGTTCTTCAGAGCGGTCAGTTCGTGGGCGGCGAGTTCGGCGTTCCGCATGGTCGGCGCGTCGTGCTCGATGAAGAAGCGGAAGTCGGCTTCGCGTGAGGCGTCCAACGGGGCGAGCCGGGCGCCGGGTTCGCTCTCCTGGCGGGCGAGGTCGATGCCGAGCAGCTCGCCGATCCGGCGCACCCCGGCGAGCCAGCCGTCGCGCTGGAAGACGAGGCGCATCTCGTCCAGCTCGCGGTGCGTGCGCAGCCGTTCGGCGTCCGGCAGCAGACCGGGAACGGCGGGCTCGTGGGCGACGAGCACGGCCAGCCGGCCGGGGTGGCGCCGGGCGAGGCGGAGCCCGATGACCGCCCCCATGCTGCATCCCAGCATCCGGGCGGGCTCGTCGGTGAGGTGGGCGAGCAGCCGGTTCACGTCGTCGACGTGCTCGTCGAGGGAGGCGCCGCGCGCCGGATCGTCGAGGACGCTGCGGGACAGACCGCGGCGGTCGTACGTCACCACGGTGTGGCGGTCGACGAGGTGGTCGACCATCGCGTCGCTGCGGTTGGCGTCGCCCTCTCCGCTCTGGGAGACGAGCAACAGCGGACCGCTGCCGCGGACTTCGTAGTGGAGGGTGGCGCCGGGGACGGCCAGGGCGGCCTTGTGCACGGCGGTCATGACGGACTCCTTCGTCGACTTGCCCCCCGGACGTCGAGGTGGCACTCCGAAAGTAGTCCATCTTTTCTGATGCATCAAGACTGATGCATCAGCTTCGATGCATCAGTCTTGATGTAATCTGGGGCCATGAACGGAGTGGAACTGTTCCTTCTCGGCCGCACCCTGATGAAGATCGGCGAAGAGGCCATCCCCACCGAGGGGCTGGAGGACTACGCCACCGGCACCCGGTCGATGCTGGTCGTGATGCTCGACGTGTACGCCCACCCGGACACCACCGTCGGCGAGATCGCGGCCCGTACGGGCCTGCCGCAGAGCGCGGTCTCCGGCTGCACGGCCCGCCTCAGGGAGACGGAATCGGTGCTCGCCACGCCCGACCCCGCCGACCGTCGGCGCACCCTGCTGCGCCAGAACCCGGAGGTCGAGGGCCGTCGCGCGGAGGTCGCGGCCACACCGGTCGACGGGGCGCTCGGCGCCGCGCTCGGCACCGAGGACGCGGAGGACATCGCGCGGACGGTGGCCCTGCTGGAGCAGCTCGCCGCGCGGCTGTCACCCGGGATCCCGGGCCGCGCGCACTGAGTCCGTCAGTGGGCCGGCGCGTACGCCGGGCCCGCCGGTCCACGTCGGACGGGCCGCCGCCGGACCTCTCGGCCGTCAGGCCCACCCCCGGCGGGCGGCGATCCAGCCGAGCTGGATGCGGCTCTCCGCCCCCGCCTTGAGCATCAGTTCGCCGATACGGCGCTGCACCGTACGCCGGGAGACGCCGAGTTGGCCCGCGGCGGCCTGGTCGGTGAGACCGGCTAGGACGAGGGCGAGGACGCGGGTGTCCATCTCGTCCAGGCCGTCCGGGCGGGCCTCCGTGACGCCGTCCCCGTCCACCGTGTTGGGCGACAGCGGATAGGCCCGCTCCCAGGCGAGTTCGAAGTAGGCGATCAACGCCTCCAGCATCCCGGAGTGGTGCACCAGGATCGAGGCGGGGGCGGTACGGCGGCCGGGCAGCAGCGGGAGCATGGCCAGCTCACGGTCGGCGATCATGAATTTCACCGGGACCGAGTCGGCGACGCTGACCTGCTGGCCGGACGCCAGGGCGGCCAGGGCCTCGCCGACCATGCCGGGCTGGCCGAGCATGTCGCGCTGCACGATGGTGCGGTAGAGCACCCCGCGGCGCACCCCGGCGTCCTCGGCGGTGTTGTGCTCGCGCCGCACGACGGTGGACTCGGGCACCATCATGGCCCGGATCTCGTGCCGGGCGGACTCCTGGAGCTGCATGAAGCGGTGCCGTACCGCACCGGGGTCGGTGATGACCTCGACGATGCTGCCGCCGGACGCCGCGTTGCGGTACTCCTCGGTGAGCGCGAGCAGCGCCTCCTCGGCGGCCCGCAGGTCGTCACGGCGCTGCCGCAGTGTTCCGCCGAGGGCGACGGCCGGGGGTGCGGCGGTGAAGACCGTGGCCGGACCGGGCTCGCCGTCGGCGCCGTCGTCGGCGTCCGTGGCCGCCGCGGCCAGGCCGCGGCCGGCCAGCGCGGCGAGCAGCTTCAGTGTCTCGTCGGGCGCACGGCCGGTCTCGTCCGCGAGCCGGTCGGCGGTCGCGCCTGCCCGCGACACCAGGAGACGGTAGATCTCCTCCTCGGCCGGGCCGAGCCCGAGCACCGAGAGCACGGGACCTCCTCGTGTTCGGTGAAGTCCCGACGAGGATACGGAGGCTGTCGATCCGTCAGTCACCGGGGGTGACTCGACGGGGTCCGACAGCCTCCGGATCCGTTCTGTGGCGCCCTACTTCAGACCGTAGGCGCGGATCACCTCCTGGCTGATGCGGTTGCCCGCGTCGTCCCAGCCCTCGGCCTTCAGCGAGACGAAGCCCTGGTGCGGAGCGTCGTAACAGGCGGTCCAGGTACCAGACTTGCCGGTCACCGTAACCGGCTTCCAGGTCGCGCCGTCGTCGTACGACACCGACAGCGTCGCGCCCTGGATCTTCCCGGCGCCTGCCGCGCCGTCGAGGTGACGCGGGGTGAGCCGGAGCGTCTGGCGGCCGCCACGAGCGTCACCCGCCATGTCGGTGTCGACCCCGTAGTCCATCTGCAGCACGGCCATCCGGTCGATCACCGTCGGGTCGGTGACCGGGTCGGAGTGCACCTGCCAGACCGTGTGGGTGTGGGTGGACAGCCGGTAGGTGGCCGCGGCTCGGTCGGCGGTCAGGTCGAAGGTGTAGACCGACGGCGTGGCCGGAAGGCCGGAGAACGTGACGGCCGACGAGTTGATGGTCTTGAGCAGGGTGCCGTCCAGGGACGCCTTCAGGCGGACGGTGGTGTTGTCGAAGCCGCTCTGGATGACGCCGCCGTGGCCCGCGCCACTGTCCGACCATGGCTGGACGTTGAACGCCAGGAAGCTCTTCTGCCGGTACGACCACCAGTAGGTGCCGCCATTGGCGGGGTGCGTCACCGGCCCGTACCAGTCGCGGACCTGACGCGAACCCGGCTTGTACGCGGTCCGCGTCTCCTGCGAGGAAAGGATCATCGAAGGCCCGGTGCCCACGGTCTCCACCCACTCCGTTCCCGGCTGCGCCGACAGGTAGTCGATGCGCGTGCCGGGGACGTCCAGCGGCAGGTACGTCCCGGATCCGTACTTGCGGTACGGCCGGAAGCCCGACCGGTACTCGCCGCTCGGCGTGGTGGTGGCGCCGTGGAACCGCATGTCCACCGTGGCCAGGTCGGACGGGCGGGGACGGTAGGTCAGTCCGGTCGACGGGATCTGTCCGGTGTGCGGGTCGGACAGGTCGTACAGGTAGGGGGAGTTGGGCACCCCCGCGACATCCAGTCGCAGCCGACCGCGCTCGGCGTCGGCGATCAGCGGCGCCCCGGTCCGGGCGGTCACGGAGACCACCGGCACGGCGCTCTTGGCACCGGAGCCTGCGACGGACTCCAGCAGCTTGCCCGGCCGGTCGTTGACGACGACCAGCAGTGCGGCCCCGGCGTCGGCCGCCGCCTGCGCGCGTGCCGAGGCGGTGATCGCGTCCGAGCGGGTCACCAGGGCGGCCTTGCCCTTGACCTTCAATCCCGCGTACTCGTCGGGGGTGCCGGTGCCCGCCCAGACGGCGTCCAGGCGCTTGTTCCCGTCGTACGCGACAGAACGCGTCTGCCCCATGACCTGGACCGGACGGCCGTCGTCGGTGAGGCTGATCAGCGGGTACGCCTTGCGCCAGCGGGTCTCGTACTCGAAGGTTCCCGTCTTCACCTTGCGGGTGGGCAGCACGAACATGCTGTCGTACGTGGGCGCCAGCAGGTACTGCACCTCCAAGGTGCCGTAGCCGTACTGGTTGTTCGGCCCGCCGTCCGCGCGGTACCAGTTCATCGACAGCGTCCGGTCCTCGGTCCGGCGCGGGACCTCCGCGGTGACCTCACGGGCTTGGCTCGCGTCGAGGTCGACGTCGCGGTCCTGGTCGAGGGTGACCTCCGGGTCACCCATCACGGCCATGCCGACCGAGTCGGGGCCGTGGCTGCCGGCCACGGGCAGGTAGGTCAGCAGGCTGTAGGAGCCCTCACGCATCCGCAGGGTGAACTTGCCGCTGTCGTCGATGGTGACGGGGTACGGGTCCTCGTCGCTGCCGAGGCGCTGGATCTCGACCCAGCCCGCGGTGGGCTTGCCGGAACGGTCCTTGAGGGAGATGTTCAGGCTGTGGCGGGCGTCCTCCCGGTACAGGCCGACCTGGGTGCGGGTGAGCGTCGCGCCTGAGCCGTCCTTCGCGGTGATCTGGCCGAGGTAGCGGCGGCCGTCGGCGCCCAGGCCCGGCTTGGCGGTCGTGGTGACGGTCGCGGTGCCGTGGGCGGGTACGGTCACGGTGTCGGCGGAGAGGGTGAACATGCCCTCGGGGGCCGGGGTGCCCTTGCCGGCGGTCGGGTCGGTGTCGTACGGGCCGCCCGCGACGGTGGCGTTCAGCGCCAGGTGCAGCTCGGTGTCGGAGTCAGCGGTGTTGGTGTAGGTCACCGTGCGGTCGACGGGCGCCGTGCCGGTGTGCGGCCAGGCGTCGAGGCCGAAGTAGGCCGAGCCGGTCGCGGTCACCGTGGCGGCGGTCGTGGCGGTGAGATCGGCGCGGCCGGAACCCACCTGGTAGGCGGTGTACGCCGTCAGCTCCTTGGACGTGCTCATCAGCGCGTCCTTGAGCTGCCGTGCCTTCCAGTCCGGGTGTTCCTGGGCGAGGATCGCCGCGGCTCCGGCGACATGCGGGGTCGCCATGGAGGTGCCGCTCATGGTCTGGTACCAGCCGGTCGCGGCGCTGCCGCCCGCCTTGGCCGCGAGCACGTTCACGCCGGGGGCGGAGATGTCGGGCTTGAGGGCGTAGTCGTTCAGGCGCGGGCCCTGCGAGGAGAACGACGCCCGCTTGTCGGCGGAGTCCACGGCGGCGACGGTCAGTGCCTCGTCGGCGGCACCGGGGCTGCCGATGCTCGCCTCGGAGCCGGAGTTGCCCGCCGCGATCACGAACAGCGCGCCGCTCTTCTCGGTGAGCTCGTTCACCGTCTGGCTCATCGGGTCGGTGCCGTCGGACGGCTCGGACGAGCCGAGGCTCATGCTGATGACCCGGGCACCCCGGTCGACGGCCCACTCCATGCCGGCGATGATCCAGGAGTCCTGGCCGTAGCCGCCGTCGGCCAGCACCTTGCCGACCAGCAGGTCGGCGCCGGGCGCCACGCCCTTCTCGGCGCCGTCGGAGGCGGCGCCGCTGCCGCCGACGGTGGAGGCGGTGTGCGTGCCGTGGCCGTGACCGTCCTGGACCGTCTCGTCCGGCACGAAGCTCTGCGACTCGCCGATCCGGCCGTTGAGGTCGGGGTGGTTGAGGTCGGCGCCGGTGTCGAGTACGGCGACCTTGACGCCCTTGCCGTCGTAGCCCTTCGCCCAGGCGGTGTCCGCGCCGATCTGCGCGGTGCTGTCCTTCAGGGTGGCCCTGACCCGGCCGTCCAGCCAGATCTTGGACAGACCGTCACCGAGCTTGGGCGCAGGGGTGTCGGCCGCGTCGGCTGCGGCGGCCGCGGGGGCGACCGACTTCCACACCGTCCGGGCGCGCTTCTTCGCGGCCCGGACGGACGCGCCGCGGATGGTCGGCAGGGAGCGCACCTTGGTGGCGCCGGTGGGCGTGGTCCGGTCGGCGGTCGTGGCCCTGGCGCCGTAGCTGAGGATCAGCGGGATGCCGTCGCTGTGGGCGTCGTCGTAGCCCTGCTCGATGAGGGAGGTCACGTCGAACAGCCGCTTGTCGAGGCGGTTCGCGGCCAGGTAGGGCAGCACCTCGTCCGGGTAGACGTAGAGGTCGCCGTCGACGGTCTCGGTGCGCACGCCGCCGGTGGCGCCGCTCGGTCGGGTCACGTCCGCGGTCTGCTGGCCGCCGCCGGCCTGCGTGACGCGTACGACGTCACCGGTGAGGAGGGTGACGGTGTGTACGCCGGTGTCCGTGGTGTCCGCCGCCGCGGCGGGGTGGGCCGCGTCCGCACTCGTCGCCACGCTCGCCACCGCGGGGCCGGTCGGCCCGGCCAGTGACGTCAGGACGGCCACGGTGCCGACCGCCGCCGCGAGTGCCCGCCGACGTCTGCGGCGGGGAGGTATGAGGGAAGTCATGCTGCGGTTCCTACCGGTCGGAAACCTGCGGGGGGAACAGCAGACCTGTGGCGCGAAAGCGCCACGTCCCACATGTGCCACCGTGCTCTACGTGCTTGCGGGCCAAGGGAGTTGCCTGCTGAGGGCTGTTTCCGCGGCCCTTCCCGGCCGACTCCGGACTTGCCCCCACCGTCGGTCCGCAGCCGCCCGCCGATGCCCCGCGGCCGACGTTCCGATGCCCCGCGGCCCCTACGTTCCGACGCCCTGTCAACCCTTCGTGTGCTACAGTGCAGCGAGCATCAGTGCACGCCCTTCATGGGAGCCGATGCCGATCCATCTCTCTCTGCTGCTCCGCCCCTCCCCTTGCCGGCAGGCGCGCCAGCTCTTCCGCAGCACCTCGCCGACGCGGCCGTACTGCTCGCGCAGACGGCTCTTCCGCCGCCCGAGGCGCGGTTCCCGCCGCCCGGAGACGCGCACGACCGCCTCTCCCTTCGCGGCCCTTCCCCTCTCCCTCACGCATGTCCCATGCCGCCGTCCGCGAAAGGACCGCACCCGATGACCACCACACTTCCGCACCCTCCCCTCCGGCAGCAGACCCTTGCCGCCCCGGCCGTCACCGGTGTCCTCGACATCGACGCGGGCGGGAAGGGGCACCTGCGTGCCGCGGACTGCCTGCCCACCCCCGAGGACCTCCAGGTCTCCCCCGCCCTGATCCGCCGCCACGGCCTGCGCAAGGGCGACCTCGTGAAGGGGGTGCGCGGCGACAGCCGCATCCTCGCCGAGGTCGAACGCGTCGACGGCCGTACGCCCGGAGAGCCGCGCCGCCGCCGGAACTTCGCGGACCTCACCCCGCTGCATCCGCGCGAGCGGCTGCGGCTGGAGCACCCCGCGTCCGGGCTCACCGGCCGGGTCATGGATCTGCTCGCCCCCGTCGGCAAGGGCCAGCGCGGGCTCGTCGTGGCTCCGCCGAAAACCGGCAAGACCGTGCTGATCCAGCAGATCGCCGCCGCGGTCGCCGGGAACCACCCGGAGTGCCGCCTGATGGTGGTCCTGCTCGACGAGCGCCCCGAGGAAGTCACCGACATGCGGCGCTCCGTGCGCGGCGAGGTGTACGCCTCGACCTTCGACCGGACACCCCGGCAGCACATCGCGCTGGCCGAGCTCGTCGTCGAACGGGCCAAGCGGCTGGTCGAGGCGGGCGAGGACGTCGTCGTCCTGCTCGATTCGCTGACCCGGCTGTGCCGGGCGCACAACAACGCCGCCGGCACGGGCGGCCGCACCCTCAGCGGCGGTGTCGACGCGGCCGCGCTGCACGGGCCCAAGCGGCTCTTCGGCGCCGCCCGCCAGGCCGAGGAGGGCGGCTCGCTCACCATCCTCGCCACCGCCCTGGTCGAGACCGGATCCCGCGCCGACGACCTGTTCTTCGAGGAGCTCAAGAGCACCGGCAACATGGAACTGCGCCTGGACCGCGAACTCGCCGCACGCCGGGTGTTCCCGGCGGTCGAGATCGCCGCCTCCGGCACCCGTCGCGAGGAACTCCTGCTGTCCCCGGCCGAGTTGGCCGCGACGCGCGGGCTGCGACGCGCCCTGCTGACCCGCGACGGCCACGCGAACCTGGAGACCCTCCTGGAGCGGCTGCGCACGACCCCGGACAACGCGGCCTTCCTGCGCCGGATCCAGCCGACGCTGCCCGACGCCTGAGCCGTCCGATCCTCCCCCGCGTGCGGCATCCGGGTGCTCGCGGGGCGCGTTCGGCCCTCACAGCGCGACCCCGGAGCGGTCCGTTTCTAGGTTTGCAGTATGACAATCGGATTCTCACCTCGGTTGGCTCGATCGGTCTGCGCGCTCTGTGCCGCGGGCGTGCTCGCCCTCGCACCCGTGGCGACGGCTGCCGGAACGGACTCCGAGACCGGAACGAACTCCGGGACCGGAACGAACTCCGGGACCGGAACGAACTCCGGGACCGGAACGAACTCCGGGGCGAGCTCGGCACCCGGAGCCGGCCCCGGGGTCGCGGGAGGTGCGCGGACCGGGGCGGAGCAGCCCGATCTGCTGCGACAGTCCGGCACGCAGGTCCGGCTCCGTCCCGGAGCACCCGAGGTCCCGGAGGTCTCCGCGCTGTCCTGGACGGTGGCCGACGCCCGCACCGGCGAGGTCCTCGCCGCCCACGACGCGCACCGCCGGCTGCCGCCCGCCAGCACCCTGAAGACCCTGTTCGCCCTGACGGTGCTGCCGCTGCTGCCCGACAGCCTGGAACACACGGTGCAGCCGAAGGAGCTGGAAGGCATCGGATCGGGCAGCAGCCTCGTCGGGGTCGAGGCAGGAGACACCTACCGGATCGCCGACCTGTGGCGCGGTGTGTTCCTCAACTCCGGCAACGACGCCGTGCACGTACTGGCCTCGCTCAGCGGGGGCTGGGACACCACGGCCGCCCTGATGCAGGCGAAGGCCCGCGCCCTCGGCGCCCGCGACACCCACGTCGTCTCCCCCGACGGCTACGACACACCGGGCCAGGTCTCCTCCGCGTACGACCTGGCCGTGTTCGGCCGGGAGGGGCTGCGCAACAAGGAGTTCGCGCAGTACTGCCGCACGGTCGAGGCCCGCTTCCCGGGCCGCGCCGGTTCGTCGTTCGGGATCGCGAACACCAACCGGCTGCTCACCGGCAAGGACGGGGTGGCGCCGTACCCGGGGCTGATCGGCATCAAGAACGGTTACACCAGCAACGCCGGGAACACGCTCGTCGCCGCCGCGAAGCGGAACGGACGGACCCTGGTCGTCACGGTGATGAACCCTCAGGAGGGCGGCGGTTTGGCGGTGTACGAGGAGGCCCGCGAACTGCTCGACTGGGGGTTCGAGGCGGCCGGCCGGGTCGACCCCGTGGGGTCGCTGGACGTGCCGCGGCCCGCGCCGAACGACGGATCCACCGCGCTACCGAACGCCGGCTCCACCGCGCTACCGCGCCCTGGCTCCACCGCGGTACCGCGCGCCGGATCGACCGCTGTACCGCGCGCCGGATCGACGGCTGTACCGCGCGCCGGCTCCACGGCGGTGCCGCTCGCCCGTCCCGTCGTCTCCGAGGACCGTGCCAGGTGGCTGCGGACCTGGGTGATCCCGGGAGCCGCGGGCCTCGGCGCGGGCGCGCTGGCAATGGTGCTGACGCTGACGCTGCTGCGGTCGAAGGAATCGCGTCCGCCGCAGGTCTGACCGACCGGCAGCCAGAGCAGCAGGCCCAGGGTGATCCACGCGTAGGTGTTGCCGCCGACGAAGCCGTCCACGCCGGAGGAGTCGTCGAACCAGAGCCACACCACACTGCTGCACAGCACCGCGTAGAGGGCGCCCGCGACCCGCGGGCGCCCGCTGCGCACCAGGATCACGAAGGACGGCAGCAGCCACACGAGATGGTGCACCCAGGTGATCGGACTGACCAGGCAGGCGGTCAGCCCGGTGAGCGCGAAGGCCGCCTGCCAGTCACCGGCCGCCACCGCGCGCCGGGACCGCAGCGCCCACACGGCCAGCACCGCCAGCACCAGCGCCGCCCAGACCGCGCGGTCCAGGACACCCAGGCGGGCCAGGATCCCCTGGAGGGACTGGTTGGAGATGTAGTCGAGACGGCCCACCCGAGTGGTGTCCCACAGCGCCTCGGTCCAGTAGAAACGCGAGGCGTCCGGGTCCACCTGGGCGGCCAGCGCGGTCGCCGCGGCCGCGACCGCCGTCGCCACCGCCGCGGCCCGCCACCGCCGGGCCACCAGCAGCAGGCCGATGAACAGCGCGGGCGTCAGCTTGACCGCCGCCGCGAGACCGATGCCCACACCGGCCCAGCGGCCCCGCCCGGTGGCCAGCAGCCAGCCGTCGGCGAGGACGAGCGCCAGTAGGAGCAGGTTCACCTGGCCGAAGCTGAAGGTGTCCCGCAGCGGCTCGAACAGGGCCAGGGCGCACAGCACCAGGGCGCAGCCGTACCAGCCGTGGCGACGCCACGCCCGGCCGGTGAGCATCCGCAGGGCCGCCGCCAGGGCCAGCAGGTTCAGCAGCAGGGCCACGACGACCGCGGTGTGCAGGCCGAGCACGGCCATCGGCAGCATGACGACGGCCGCGAACGGCGGGTAGGTGAAGCCGTAGGTCGTGCCGGGCACCTGGTAGTCGTAGATCCGGCCGCCGTGGTGCATCCAGCTGTCCACGGTGCCGTAGTAGACGCGCAGGTCGAACCAGTCGCGCAGCAGGGGGACCGTGGCGGTGAAGACTGCCACGGCGGACGCGAGGGCCAGGACGACCAGGAGCCGGGCCGCGTCGGTGCGAGGTGATCTCATGCCGTCCGTCCGAGAGCCGGTGCGTGTGCCGCCAGATGGGCCTGCCACAGGACGACCAGGGCGAGGGCCCCGCCCGAGACCGCCAGCACCAGTTGCCCGACGTCGGCCGGTCCGCCGCTGGGCAGCACGGCCAGCGCCAGCACCGCGGTCACGGCCGCCACCCGGTGGCGTACCGAGGTGCTGGGCGCGGCGGCGGCTATGAGGAACAGGCCCCACAGGGCGTACCAGGGGCGGATCGCCGGGCCGAAGGCGGCCACCGTGGCAAGGCTCAGGCCGAGCGCGTACACGGGGTGCGGGCGCAGCCGCCACCAGATGGCGAGGACGACTATCCCGGTCACGGCGAGGCCGAGCACGTGCCAGGCGGGCATCGCCAGCGGCGCCAGGTCGCTGCCGAGCCGCTTCAGGAGGGCTCCGGTGGCGCTGCCCAACAGGCTGGTCAGCGCCCAGTTGTGCGGGGAGACCGGGGTTCCCAGGGCGCCGGTCCAGCCGTATCCGGTGCCCGCGACCGCGGTCGCGGCGACCGTGGTGGCGGCGCAGGCGGCCGTCGTCGTCACCAGGGCGCGGGCCGGACGGCGGCCCGCCCGGATCTGGAGCATCACCACCGCGGCGAGTCCGAGCGCCGCCGGTGCCTTGACCAGCGCCGCGAGGGTGACCAGGACCGCCCCCAGGATCGGCCAGGCACCGAGGGCCGCGACCAGGCCGAGCCCCAGCAGCCCGAGCATGATCGCGTCGTTGTGGGCGCCCGCGACCAGGTGCAGCAGGACCAGCGGATTCAGTACGCCCAGCCACAGGGCGGCGCCCGGATCGGCCCCGCAGTGGCGGGCCAGGCGGGGCAGCGCGGCCGCCATCAGGGCCACCCCGAACAGGGCGACCAGCCGCATGCCGATCAGTCCGGCGGGGAGTTCGCCCCGGGTCAGGCCGGACAGCGCGGAGGCGACGCCGAGGAACACCGGACCGTAGGGGGCCGCGGTGTGCTGCCACAGCGGGGCGACCTCCTCCGCGAGCGGGCCGCCCAGCTGTGCGGGGCCGTGTGTGTAGACGTTGATGTGGGCGTCGACCATCGCGCCCTGGGCCAGATAGCTGTAGACGTCCCGGCTGAACAGCGGCGGCGCGATCAGCAGCGGCGCCGCCCAGACGGCGAGCACCAGCAGCAGGGCGCGCGGGCTCGGCGGGTCGGCGCTGCGGACCAGACGGCCCAGCAGCACCCAGGCCGCTATGAGCAGGACGACGCCGAAGTACACACCGACCAGGCCGACAGCGGCCTGGATCGAAGCCGGGGCGGGCAGTTCCCGGGCCGGCAGCGCACCGGCCGTCTCACCGCCCAACGCTAGGACGGCGGTACCGGCCAGGCCCAGAGCCTGGCAGCGGCGGAGATCGACGGGAAATGCCATGGCCAACACTCGGTCAGCGTGTCAACGCCGGATGGCCGGAAGGCGACACACCGCCTGCCACCCGGCGACCTACGCGTGACCGCCGCGTGATCGGCTGCCGGGATCACCGGACGACCTCGAACTTCACGCCCCCGTAACGCCGGACGGACCGCGAACGCCGCACGAACCGGGTCCGTCGGACAGACCGCCGGCACCCGGCGAGCGGGGTCCGCCGGACGGACCGAGGGCAGCGAACGGACCGAATGCTCCGGACGGACCGAAGACATCGAACGGCGGAGAGCGGCGGGCGAACCGAGGACGCCGGACGGACCGAGGTCCTCGGACGAGGCGTCGGTCCAGGACGGGCCGGGGCCGTCAGACGAGGCGTCGGTGCGGGACGGGCCGGGGCCGTCAGACGAACCGGGAGCTGCGGACCGGGCCGGCCGAGCGGAGGCCGGTCCTGTTCCCCTGGAGCCAGATGCCCCGCACGGCGGTCACGAAGTCCGCGAAGCGGTCGTCGGGGTCGGCGGGTGTGGCGCCGTCGCCCTCGTCGGGCGTCGGGTCGGCCGCCACGATCTCCGCGCAGACCTCTTCCGCGGGACGGTCGTCGGGCGCACCGTGCTCCGGCGTGCCGTCCTGCCCCGCCGCCAGCTGTCCGTCCCACGGCGCCCGCACCGACTGGTGGAGCAGGGTGACGCTGTCCGCGGTGACGACCGGCCAGTCGGTCCAGGAGCTCGCGTGCTCGTGCAGCACCTGGCCGGGCGTCCGTTCCAGGAGCTGCCCGATGATCTCGGGGCCCTGGTCGGCACGGGCCACCTCGTCGAGGTCGTACGCGATGACGACGGTGTCCTGCCGGTCGGCGGCGAACTCCACGGCCGGCAGGTCCAGTATCTCCGCGGCGGCCAGGCCCAGGATGCGGCTGCCGCGGCCGGGCAGCAGCGACACCGAACGCGGACCCACCTCGGCGGCCGCCAGCACCGTGCGCAGCCGCAGCAGCCCGCGCAGGCACAGGTCGTGGCTGTCCTGGAGCCAGGCGAACCGTCCGGTCATCCCGACGTCGAAGCCGTACGGGGAGAGCGTCCCCAGGACCGTGCCGCCCATCACGAACTGCCAGCCCCGCAGGTCGCGGGGGTCCAGCGGAGTGACCGGCCCGGCCACCGCGGCCCGTTCCAGCATGCGCCGCTGGCGGTCCTGGGCGCCCAGCCAGATCTCGTCCTCCGGGTCCGGCAGCAGCGCGTGCTGACGGCGGGCCAGCTCCAGGTCGCCGGCCATGAGGGCGTTGTAGACCAGCAGATAGCGGTCGGGCCAGTCGTTCAGGGCGCTCTCACGTGCGTTCAGCGCGTCGGCGGCCTCGGGATGCCTGCCCTCGCGCTCGTACGCGGAGACGAGTTCACGCAGCACCGCCCCGGAGTCGGGCACCCGGTCGAGGGCCTGGCGCAGGGCGGGTATCGCCAGATAGGACACGCCGCGCTCGACGCACGCGTATCCGTAGGAGTAGAGCTCCTGCGCCCGGTCGGGGCGGGCGGCGAGCGCGGTCGCGGCGGTGTGCAGGTCGTCGAAGCCGGCCTCGCGGGCGGCCCGTGCGACGACGACGGCGACCTCGCCAGGCGGCAGGGGCTCGGCGTGCGCCCGCAGTGAGCGCAGGGCGCCGGGGATGTCTCCCTGGTCCAGGGATTCCCAGGCCTCGGTCAGCTCGGGAGAGTTCGGACGGGGCTCCGCGGACTTGGGACGGCGATTCCGGCGCGAGAACATACCGCGATCTTCGCCGACCGTCCGAAACCCGCTCAACTGCTTTTCTGTGCGCGGACTTCGGGATTGCTGTGAGATCAGAAGACCGACAGGCCGGTGAGTGTCGTGAAGCGGTCGAGCGCGGCCACCCCGGCCACCGAGTTGCCGCGCTCGTCCAGCCCCGGGCTCCATACGCACAGCGTGCAGCGGCCCGGTACCACGGCGATGATGCCGCCGCCCACCCCGCTCTTGCCGGGCAGGCCCACGCGGTAGGCGAAGTCGCCCGCCGCGTCGTAGGTGCCGCAGGTCAGCATGACCGCGTTGACCTGCTTGGCCTGGCTGCGGGTGAGCAGCCGGGTGCCGTCGGCCCGGATGCCGTGCCGGGCCAGGAAGGAGGTCGCGAGGGCGAGGTCGGCGCAGGAGGCCGTGATCGAGCACTGGCGGAAGTACTGGTCGAGCAGCAGGGGCACCGGGTTGTCGATGTTGCCGTAGGACGCCATGAAATGCGCGAGAGCCGCGTTGCGGTCGCCGTACGCGGTCTCGGAGGCGGCGACCTCCTGGTCGAAGGACAGACCGGGGTTGCCGCTCTCGGCCCGCAGGAAGGTGAGCAGTTCGCCCGCCGCGTCGCCGGTACGGGTCAGCAGGCGGTCGGTGACGACGAGCGCCCCGGCGTTGATGAACGGGTTGCGCGGGATGCCGTGCTCGTACTCCAGTTGCACCAGCGAGTTGAAGGGGTTGCCCGAGGGCTCGCGGCCCACGTGCTCCCACAGGGCGTCGCCCTCGCGGGCCAGGTCGAGGGCGAGGGTGAAGACCTTGGTGACGGACTGGGTGGAGAACGGCTCGCGCCACTCCCCCACCCCGTACACCGTGCCGTCCAGTTCCGCCACCGCCATCCCGAAGCTGCGGGGGTCGCGGGCGGCCAGTGCCGGGATGTAGTCGGCGGGCCGGCCGCGGCCGGGGGTGCGCTCGATCTCGTCGGCGATGCGCTCCAGCACCGGCTGGAACGTGAGGGACGACGTCGTCATGATCGCCATTCTCCCTCCGGACCGCTCCGGACGCGCCACCACGGGACGGACCGGGCCCGCCATCGAGCCCGCTCCCCGCCCCCGGCCTCGGATCCCCGACCTCAGCCCCTCGGCCCCTGGTCGCCTCCGGTGCGGAGGCGTCGTCGGCCGGATGCGACCGGGCGCGGGCCGGCGGCGGCAGCCGGTCCGGTACCGCTCAGGCGCAGGCCGACAGCGGTGCCGGATCCAGTGCGCGGACCGGTCGTACGCAGCCGACCGGCTCGCCGCCGCCCAGCAGGGTCTCGCCCGCGAAGGCGGTGAGAAGCTCCGGGTCGACGCCGGCGTGGGCGAGAGCGGCCGCGGCGACCGGGACCCGGGCGCGGTTCGCGCCGTCGGCGATCTTGACGGCGACGGCCCGGCCGTCCGGGAGCGCGGCGACCTGGACGCCCTCGAAGCCGTCCTTGGCGAGCAGACCGGGGACGGCCCGCATCAGCCCGGCCACGTCCCGGCCGCTGCCGGAGGCCATCTCGGCGTGCTCGCGCATCGCGTCGGCCACCCGGCGCTCCGGGCTGCCGGCCGGCGCGGAGGCGATCCGGGCGGCGGCGCGGGCCAGGCCGTGCAGGGACACGGCGAACAGCGGGGCGCCGCAGCCGTCGACCGTGACCCGGGCGACGCGCTGGCCGGTCAGGTCCTCCACGCTCGCGGCGATCGCCCGCTGGAGGGGGTGACCGGGGTCGAGGTAGTCGTGCAGGGACCAGCCGTTGAGCCTGGCGGTGTACAGCATGGCCGCGTGCTTGCCGGAGCAGTTCTGGGCCGGCCGGGACGGCAGCCTGCCCTCGCGCACCCAGTTGTCGCGCACGACCGGGTCGTAGGGCAGGTCGGGCACGTTGCGCAGGTCGTCCTCGGTGAGACCGGCCCGCTCCAGGATCCGGCGCGTGCCGGCGAGGTGGCGCTCCTCGCCGGAGTGGCTCGCGGCGCTCAGCGAGAGCAGTTCGCCCTCCAGCGGCAGCCCGGCCCGCACCATGGCCACGGCCTGGACGGGCTTGAGGGCCGAGCGCGGATAGAAGGCGGCCTCGATGTCGCCGAGCTGGAACCGGACCTCGCCCTCGGGGCCGAGGACGACGACGGAACCGTAGTGGGTGCCCTCGATCATCCCGGCGCGTATGAGGTGGGCGACGGGGGCGTGGAGGGGTTCACGGGTCGCGGGGGCGTCCGCGAGGTCGTTGCTGTGCATCACTGGCTGACTCACTGGTGGAGGGACGGGGACCGGCCCGCGGGGATCGCCCCGGGTCGGCTCTCGGTGGGGTGGCCCGTACGGGTGGGGCGCACGATGTCGGTGAGGCTGGTCTCGACGCGGTCGAGGTGGTGGGACATGGCGTCCACCGCGTCGGACTCGCTGCCGTCGATCAGCGCTTCGAGGACGGCCCGGTGCTCGCGGTTGGACTGCTCGCGCCGGCCGGCCAGTTCGGTCAGGAACGCGGACTGGCGCGCCAGCGCGTCGCGGATCTCCTCGATGACCCGGCGGAAGACCGGGTTCTGGGCGGACTCGGCCACGGCGAGGTGGAAGAGGGTGTCCATCGCGACCCACGCGGTGGTGTCCGTCTCCCGCTCCATACGGTCCAGCAGATGGGCCAGATGGTCGAGGTTCTCCGGGGTGCGGCGCAGCGCCGCGTACCCGGCGACCGGGATCTCGACGTGGCGGCGTACCTCCAGCAGGTCGCTGGCCGCGTAGTCGCCGAAGGTGGGGTCCTCCACCGCGGTCGCGACCACGAAGGTGCCTTTTCCGGTCCTGGAGACGGTCAGCCCCATCGTCTGGAGGGCGCGCAGCGCCTCGCGCAGGACCGGCCGGGACACTTCGAGGGTGCGGCACAGCTCGGCCTCGGAGGGGAGCTTGTCGCCGATGGCGTAGGTGCCGCTCTCGATGGCACCGCGGAGGTGGCCGAGCACCGCCTCCATGGCGCTCACGCGCCGCGGTGTCGTACCACCTGTCTGGCTGTCTGACAGGTTCACAGGAACGATCCTGCGGTTGACGGGAGCAACCTGTCAAGCAGCCGAAAACAAGGGTGCGGGGTGTGAAGCCTGAAAACCCGCTTCACACCCCGCACCCTTGTCTCGCTGCACCAGGGCCTGTCCGGCGGCCGTCGAGCACGGCCGGACCGCTCAGGCGTCGATCACACCGCCGGCGAGCAGGCCGAACAGCGCCAGGCCGACGACGATCCGGTAGATCACGAAGGCGTTGAAGGAGTGCTTGGCGACGAACTTCAGCAGCCAGGCGATGGAGGCGTACGCCACCACGAACGAGACGACCGTGCCGACCACCAGCGGGGCGGCGCCCACGCCCGCGCCCAGGGCGTCCTTCAGCTCGTACAGGCCCGCGCCGGTCAGGGCGGGGATGCCGAGGAAGAACGACAGACGGGTGGCGGCCACCCGGTCCAGGTCCAGGATGAGCGCCGTGGACATCGTGGCGCCGGAGCGCGAGAAGCCCGGGAAGAGCAGCGCGAGGATCTGGGAGCTGCCGACCAGCATCGCGTCCTTGAACGAGGTGTCGTCCTCACCGCGCTTGTGGCGGCCCATCTGGTCCGCCGCCCACATCACGAAACTGCCGGCGATCAGCGAGCCCGCGACCACCCACAGCGAGGCGAGCGGCCCCTCGATGAGCGGCTTGGCCGCCAGACCCACGGCGACGATCGGGATGGTCGCATAGATGACCCACCAGGCGAACTTGTAGTCGTGGTGGTGGCGCTCCTCACGGTTGGCCAGTCCGCGGCCCCACGCGGACACGATCCGCACGATGTCCTTGAAGAAGTACACGAGCACGGCGGCGATCGCGCCGACCTGGATGACGGCCGAGAAACCGACGACGGCGTCGTCGTCGACGGGGATGTTCATCAGCCCCTCGGTGATCTTCAGGTGGCCGGTGGACGAGACGGGGAGGAACTCGGTCACTCCCTCGACTACTCCGAGGATGACGGCTTGGCCGACGGAGATGGCGCTCATGGAATCCAGTTCTTGGGAGGTTGGTCGACAGTGCTGTAGACAGTCTTACTACGTCCGGGGCCGCCCGGAACAGTCACGCCCACGTTCCTTGGGCGATCCACACCCCCGCGCAGGCCGCGCCGAGGCCCGCCGCCACACTCGCGACGACGTTGGCGAGGGCGTAGAACCCGGCGCCCGTCCCGGCCAGCCGCAGTGTCTCGTACGAGAAGGTCGAGTACGTCGTCAGGGCCCCGCACAGACCGGCACCCAGCAGCAGCTGGAGGTGGGGCCCGGCGGCACCGGCCGTCGCGGCGCCGGTCAGCAGGCCCAGGACCAGACAGCCGACGACGTTGACGGCGAAGGTGCCCCAGGGGAAGACCGAGTCGTGACGGGACTGCACCGCCCGGTCGGTCAGATAGCGCAGCGGGGCACCCAGCATGCCACCGATGACGACGAGCACCCAGTTCACGACGACTTCTTACCTTCCGTTTCGCCGCCTTCGTCCGGTCTGCACGGTTCTGCGGTGCGTCCGACGTACCGGACCACCTCGCAGGGTTCGAGGGTCACCAGCCCCTCGGTGACCAGTTCGTCGAGCTGCGGCAGGAAGGCCCGTACCCGCTCGTCGGTGTCCACGACCACGACCGCCACCGGCAGGTCCTCGCTCAGCGACAGCAGCCGGGCGGTGTGGATCCGGGAGGAGGCGCCGAAGCCCTCGATGCCCCGGAAGACGCTGGCGCCCGCGAGACCGGCCCGGTGGGCCCGGTGGACGATCTCGCTGTACAGGGGCTTGTGGTGCCAGCGGTCGCTCTCGCCGATGAGGACGGTCAGGCGCAGCGCGCCCCGGGTCGGTTCCGTCATGGCTGCCTCCAGGTCAGGACGCGGCGGGTCGCCGTCGCGGCCAGCCAGACCGCCGCGAGCGCCGCGCACAGGGTCGCGGCGAGATAGCCGAACGCCGTGCCCGGATGCCCCGCCTGGAGCAGCTTCTGGATGTCGACCGCGTACGTCGAGAAGGTGGTGAAGCCGCCGAGCACCCCGGTGCCGAAGAACGGGCGCAGCAGCGGGTGGGGGCGCCACGCCTCGGTGACGAGCACCAGGAACACGCCGATCACGGCGCAGCCGACGACGTTGACCGAGAAGGTCGCCCAGGGGAAGCCGCCGGCCCGCGCGGGCCACCACAGCGAGACCGCGTAGCGGGCGACGGCGCCGAGGGCTCCGCCGACGGCGACCACCCCGACCACCGGGAGCTGTCCGCGCAGGGCGTCGCGCCGCACGGCGGCGGTGCGGACGCCCACGGCTCGTCTGGCTGTCATGTCGTACGTCTCCCGCTGGGGCACCTCGTCGCACCAGAACCGTGACCACGGCCGGTCAACAGGGTAACGCCGGGTGCCGAGGGCGGGTTCACCCGAGGCGGGACCGCTCCTCGGCCGGGATCACCCCCGGTCGAGGGCCCGGATCACCGTCAGGGAGCCGGTTCACCGCCGAGGAACCGGATCACCCCCGCGCCGGTGCCTCGCACACCGCGACGCCGCGCTCCCACAGGCTCCCCAGGATCAGGTGCCCCTCGGTCTCGCACACGCCGGTGATCATGCGGAACGGGGGACGGCGGTGGGCGAGGTGGTGCAGCACCCGCCCTTCGTCGTCCACGGCGAGGACGCCCGACGTGCCGATCGGACGGAACGGTGCGCGCACGGCCACCGCGGCGGCGGCCCGGCGCACGGCCGGCGCGGCGCGGTGCAGCAGGTCCAGCGGCGGGACGGGCGGGCCGGCCAGCGCCACCCAGATCGGGCCGTCGGGGCCCGCGCGCCCGATGTTGTCCGGCATCCCCGGCAGGTCCTCGGCGAACGGTTCGGCGTGGCCCGCCTGCGGGCCGGTGAGCCGGTAGCGGATGAGCCGTCGGGCGCCGGTCTCGGCGATCACCAGGAAGGAGCCGTCGCCGCCGAAGGTGAGCCCGTTGGCGAACTGGAGTCCCTCCAGCAGCACTTCGGGCGTCCGGCTGCCGGAAGCCAGCCGCAGCAGCCGCCCGGTGCCGGTGTGTTCGACCAGGTCGCCGATCCACTGGCCCAGGGGGTAGCGGCGGCTGGAGACGGTGAAGTAGACGGTGCCGTCGGGCCCGGCGACGACATTGCTGGCGAACCGCAGCCGCTCCCCCGCCACCGAGTCGGCGAGAACGTGGACGGTGCCGGCGTCGAGGTCGACGGTGAGCAGTCCGCGTTCCGCGTCGCACACCAGCAGGGCGCCGTCCGGCAGGAGTTCGAGGCCGAGGGGCCTGCCGCCGGTCTCGGCGAGCACCTCGACCCGGGCCGGCGCCCGGCCGGTCAGTCCGTCCAGGCGCAGGATGCGGCCGTCCTCGACACCGGTCAGCACCCGGCCGCGGGAATCGACGACGACGTCCTCGGGTCCGCGGCCGCCGACGGCGACACGGCGGACGGGAACCAGAGCGGTGGAACGGTCCACGGGCGCCTGCCTCTTCGTTGGGTATGGCCTGTCGGTGGGAGCCACCGGATCATCGCAGACGCGCCGGAAGGGCGGCAGAGGAAGGGGCGGAGGACTCGGGGCCCGCCAGCCCGAAGAGCTCGGGGCTCACCAGCCCGAAGAGCTCGGGGCCCACCAGCCCGGAGGACTCGGGGCCTACCAGCCCTTCTCGAACATCCGGGCCACCTCGGCGATCCGGACCTCGTCCCGCCGGTAGTAGGTGCGGCGCCGGATCCGGGTGGTGCGCAGCACTCCGATGCCGGCCAGCAGGCCGAGGTGGGTCTCGGCGACCTTGCGTCGTACGCCGAGTTTCACGGCGACGGCGTGGGCGGTGACGCCGTGCTCGACGAGGTCGCCATGCCGCTGCGGAGGAAAGTGCGCGGCAGGATCCTTGAGCCACTCCAGGATGTCCAGACGCCTGTCGCCGACCGGAGCCCTCAGCATCTCGTCCCCTCCGTCCGAGCCCGCCCGAACCGCGTCCTCCCACTGTGGCGCAGCCCGGACCGTTCCGTCCCCCTGCCGGTCACTCCTGACCGGTATCGAACTCCACTGCACAGTAAGGGAGTTCGAGTACGGGACTGGTGGGACGGGAAAGGGCCCGGCCGCGTGGACACGGCCGGACCCCCCGCACCCGCTCAGCGGTGGCTGAACCACGCCATCGACGAGAGCGCCTTGTCGTCGAAGCCGAACAGTGCCTGGTTCTCCCAGCCGTTGCCGGAGGTGGCGTCGGCCGGGTCCCAGCCGTTGCCGGAGACCGCGGTCCAGGTCGCCTCCCAGTAGAAGACGCCGAGGCCGCGGCCGTTCGGGACGGCCTCCACGATGTTCGCCACGCTGTTCATCCAGGCCAGCTGTCCCGCCGCCGTCGCCGGGTAACCGGAGACCAGTTCGGCGGTGGTGTCGATCTGGTTGGTCAGCGAGTCGTCGCTGTCGAGACGGAACGGGTAGGCCGTCTCGGCGACGAAGACGGGCTTGCCGTAGCGCGAGGCGACGTCGTCGAGCGTGGTCTGCGCCGCGGCGAGCGTGCCGTGCCAGTAGCCGTAGTACGACAGGCCGATCACGTCGTAGTTGATCCCGTAGGCGGCCGCGTTGTCGAACCACCAGCGCACGGTGGCGTCGTCGCCTGCGTTGGCCAGGTGCAGGGCGACCTGGGTGCCGGAGGAGACCGCCTTGGCCGCGCTGTAGCCGGAGTTGATCAGGCCGGCGAGCTGGGACCAGTTGTCGGTCGAACCCTCGGACCACAGCATGCCGCCGTTGATCTCATTGCCCACCTGGACCATGTCGGCCGTGGTGCCCTGGGCCTTCAACGCGTTCAACACGTCGTACGTGTGGTTGTACACGTCGGTCTTCAGTTGACTGTACGAGTGCCCCGCCCACGCGGCCGGCTTGGTCTGCTTGCCCGGGTCGGCCCACGAGTCCGAGTAGTGGAAGTCGACCAGCAGCTTCATGCCCTGCGCCTTGATGCGCTTGGCCATGGCGAGCACGCGGGTCTTGTTGTTGTAGCCGTCGGCCGGGTCGACCCAGACCTTCAGGCGCGCGTAGTTCATGCCGGCGGACTTGAGGATGGCGAGTGCGTCCCCGGTGGTGCCGGAGCTGGTCCTGTAGACCCCGCCGTAGGCCTCGCTCTTGGCGAGGGACGAGATGTCGGATCCCTTGATCGACAGTCCGGTGGTGCCCGACGCGAAGGTCAGGTCGTCCACATTGATCCAGTTGCCCGCGTTCGCGTCGCTGTTGATGCTGATCGTGCACTGGTTGTTCGTCACATTGATCGACGTGACGATCCGTATCCAGCTGCTGGTCGAGACCGGCAGATCGGTGCGCTGCTCGGAGCTCCCGCAGTTCTTCAGGGCCAGATAGGCGGAGTTCTGGCCACCGCCCGAGCGGACCCAGGCCGTGAGGGTGTAGGTGCCGTTGGTCAGCCCGGAGAGGTACTGGTACGTCTCCACCTTGTAGGCGGCGGAGGCGTAGTGGCTCAGCCGGTAACTCCCGCCGTGACCGCCGGCCTCCACGTACGAGGCACCGGTGGAGCCGGACTCGGACCAGCCGCTGGGGATGGCCGTGCCGGTGCCGTCGGTCTCGAAGCCGCCGTTGGCGAGGGTACTGGCGGCGGTCGCGCTCTGGGCGGGCAGCGCGAGGAGGGCGAGCCCGGCGACGAGCGGGAGCAGCAGGGCCCTGATGGTGCGTCTGGGATGGAACATCTTCGTCCGTCGTCCCTTCGACGTGGTGGGGTGAAAGCGCCCCCGGTGGTGCGGTGGGGAGGGGGCGCCACCCCTCCGCCCGCGGCTCGCGGCTCGCACGGGCGGAGGGGAGACTCGGCTCAGCCGTCGAGTCGTACGACCCGGACGGCTCCCGCCGGGAGCGCGAGGCAGCCGGCGGCGCGTTCGCCCGTGAGCAGTTCGGTGCCGTGCGCGTGGAGCGGCACCTTGGCGTCCGTGGCGGTGTGGTTGACGGCGAACAGGTACTCGCCCGTCTCGCCGGTGCGCAGCACCACCTCGACGTCGCGGGGCAGTTCGGCGTACGGGGCGACGCCCGCGTCCTGGGCGGCCCGGCCGAGGAGCGCGTCGAGACCCTCGGGGCCCAGGCGGGTGGAGACGTACCAGGCGGTGCCCTCGCCCAGGCGGTGGCGGGTGACGGCCGGGCGGCCCGCGGTCAGGCCGTCGGCGTACGTCCAGACGGTCTCGGCGCCGCGCGGTACGACGAACTCCGTCCACACGTCGGCGCCGAGTTCGCTCCCGTCGGGGCCGGTGATCCGCACCGACTCGCCGGACAGCAGGGGCGAGAACTCCTCCACGGTCAGGCCGAGGACGTCCCGCAGCGCGCCCGGGTGGGCGCCCTCGTGCACCGCGTCGTGCTCGTCGACGATGCCGGAGAAGTAGGACACGACGAGGGTGCCGCCGTTCTCGACGTACTCCTGGAGGTTGTTCCCGGCCGCCTCGGTCATCAGGTAGAGGGCGGGTACGACGACAAGGGGATAGGCCGACAAGTCGGCTTCCGGGTGGGCGAAGTCGACCGTGAGGTGGCGGTCGTACAGGGCCGCGTAGAAGGCGTCGGCGCGCTCGCGCGGGTCGTGGTCCTCGCTGGGGCGCCACTGGAGGTTCTGCGCCCACCAGGAGTGCCAGTCCCACAGGACGGCCACGTCCGCGCGGGTGCGGGTGCCGCGGACGGCGCCGAGCGAGTCGAGCGCGGCGCCGAGTTCGACGACCTCGCGCCACACGCGCGTGTCGGTGCCGCCGTGCGGAAGCATCGCCGAGTGGAACTTCTCGGCGCCGCGCCGCGACTGGCGCCATTGGAAGAACATGGCTCCCTCGGAGCCGCGGGCCACGTGCGCGAGCGAGTTGCGGGCCATCTGGCCGGGGGCCTTGGCGGGGTTGCGGGGCTGCCAGTTGACGCCCGAGGTGGAGTGTTCGAGCAGCAGCCAGGGGGCTCCGCCGGCCACCGAGCGGGTGAGGTCGGCGGCCATCGCGAGGTTGACGTGGGTGCGGCGGCCGTCGGTGATCAGGTAGTGGTCGTTGCTGACGATGTCGACCTCGCGGCCCCAGGCCCAGTAGTCGACCGAGTCGCACTGGCTGAGGGCCGTCATGAAGTTCGTGGTGACCGGGACGCCGGGGGCCAGCCGGTGCAGGATGTCCCGCTCGGCCATGAAGTTCTCGCGCATCGTGGCGTCGGCGAAGCGCTTGTAGTCCAGCGCCTGGCCCGGGTTGCCGACCGTGGGGGTCAGCCGGGGCGGTTCGATCTCGTCGAAGGCGGCGTAGCGCTGGCCCCAGAAGGCGGTTCCCCAGGCCTCGTTGACCGCCTCGACGGTCTCGTACGTGCCCGCCAGCCAGCGCCGGAAGTGCGTGGCGCAGGAGTCGCAGTAGCAGGCCGAGACGGGGACGCCGTATTCGTTGTGCACGTGCCACAGGGCGAGCGCGGGGTGTTCGGCGTAGCGCGTCGCGAGCCGGGTGGTGATGTCCACGGCGGCGGCCCGGTAGGCGGCGTTGCTGTGGCAGACGGCACCGCGCGAGCCGAACGCGTAGCGCGTGCCGTCGGCCGTCACGGGCAGCGCCTCGGGGTGTGCGCGGAAGAACCAGACGGGCGGGACCACGGTGGGGGTGCCCAGGTCGGCGCGTATGCCGTTCTCGTGCAGCAGGTCGAGGAGGCGGTCGAGCCAGCCGAAGTCGTGGACGCCCGGCGCGGGCTCCAGGAGCGCCCAGGAGAAGATCCCGACGCTCACCATGGTGACGCCGGCCTCCCGCATGAGCCGGACGTCCTCGTGCCAGACGGATTCCGGCCACTGCTCCGGGTTGTAGTCCCCACCGAAGGCGAGCCTGGTGAGGCCCCTGGGGGTGGTGTCCGGCATGGATCTCTCCCGTTTAATTCGATCATTTGGGAACGTGCACACACATCATCGACGGCGCGAGCCCAACATAACCGCACAGCAACAACCATTGACAAGTGTCTGGGATGTTTCTCTACTGTGAACGCTCACAGACGCATGGCAGGGCCTTATCAAGCATGAGGACCATGATCATGTGAACGCTCACAGCAGGCTCACAGCAGCATGGCAGGCCCTCGCATCAGGGCGGGGGCCCCAGGTCAGGGGAGAGATCCATGCCGAACACGAAGCGCCGTCGCCTCGTGGCAACCACCGTCGCCGTCGCCCTCGGCGCCACCGCCCTCGCCGCTTGCGGTTCGTCCGACGACACCGGCGAGGCCGCGTCGGGGCCGGTCTCGCTCACGTACTGGACCTGGACGCCCGGCATGGACAAGGTCGTCGACCTGTGGAACAAGGGCCGGGGCAAGAAGGAACAGATCACCGTCACGGTCAAGAAGCAGGCCTCCGGCGACTCGCTGGTCACCAAGATCCTCACCGCACACAAGGCCAAGCAGGCACCGGACCTGGTGCAGGCCGAGTACCAGGCGCTGCCGACCCTGGTCAGCAACGACGCACTGGCCGACATATCCAAGAACGTCGGCGACGCCAAGAGCGAGTTCGCCGACGGCGTCTGGCAGCAGACCACGCTCGGCACCGACGCGGTCTACGCGATCCCGCAGGACATCGGGCCGATGATGTTCTACTACCGCGAGGACCTGTTCAAGAAGTACGGCCTGACGGTCCCCACCACCTGGGACCAGTTCGCCGAGACCGCCCGCAAGCTGAAGAAGGCCTCGCCGGGCACGGACCTGACCACGTTCTCCGCCAACGACTCGGGCCTCTTCGCGGGCCTGGCCCAGCAGGCCGGCGCCAAGTGGTGGACGACCTCCGGCAACAAGTGGAAGGTCGGCATCGACGACGCGGCGAGCCAGAAGGTCGCCAAGTTCTGGGGCGGCCTCGTCAAGGAGGGCGTCATCGACAACCAGCCGATGTACACCCCGGCCTGGAACAAGGCCCTGGACACCGGCAAGCAGATCGCCTGGGTCAGCGCCGTGTGGGCGCCGGGCACGCTCACCACGGCGGCGCCCGACACCAAGGGCAAGTGGGCCATGGCCCCGCTCCCCCAGTGGTCCGCGAGCGAGAACGTCACGGGCAGCTGGGGCGGCTCCTCCACCGCCGTCACCACGGACTCCGAGCACCAGGCGGCCGCCGCGGAGTTCGCCGCGTGGCTCAACACCGACAAGGACGCGCTGAACGCGCTGGCCAAGGAGAGCGGCATCTACCCGGCCTCCAAGGCCGCCCAGACCAGCGGCGCCTTCCTCACGCCGCCGGACTACTTCTCCAACCAGGCCGACTTCTACACCCAGGCCGCCAAGATCGCCGAGACCACCGCGCCGTCCGCGTGGGGCCCGAACGTCAACGTCGCCTACGCGTCGTTCAACGACGCCTTCGGCGCCGCCGCGAAGAACAAGTCGGACTTCGCCGCCGCCCTGGGCACCATGCAGGACGAGACGGTGGCCGACCTCGAGAAGCAGGGCTTCGGGGTCGCTCAGTGACCACCCCCGCACACCGGAGGCGGTACGGGGCCAAGGGGGCCCCGTACGCCTTCCTTCTTCCCGCGACGATCCTCTTCTGCCTGTTCTTCGCGCTGCCCATCGGGTACGCGGTCTGGCTCAGCTTCCGCAAGGTGCACGTCTCCGGGCTCGGCCTGGGGTCGGGTGCCCGGCAGGAGGTCTGGGCCGGCTTCCGGAACTACAGCTCCGCCCTCACGGACGACGAACTGCTCGGCGGCGCGCTGCACGTCCTCGGCTACGGCTGCATCGTCGTGCCCGTGATGCTCGGGCTCGCCCTGCTGTTCGCGCTGATGCTCGACTCCGACAAGGTGCGGCTCGCCCCGTTCAGCCGGCTCGCGATCTTCCTGCCGTACGCCATCCCCGGCGTCGTGGCCGCGCTGCTGTGGGGCTTCCTGTACCTGCCGGACGTCAGCCCCTTCTATTTCGTACTGGAGAAGCTGGGCCTGCCTCAGCCGGACCTGCTGGACGGCGGTCCGCTGTACCTCGCCCTGTCCAACATCGCGGTCTGGGGCGGCACCGGCTTCAACATGATCGTCATCTACACCGCGCTCCAGGCCATCCCCGCCGAGGTGTACGAGGCGGCCGAGCTGGACGGCGCCACCCCGCTCCAGATCGCCCTGCGGATCAAGATCCCGATGGTGGCGCCCTCGCTGGTGCTGACCTTCTTCTTCTCGATCATCGCCACGCTCCAGGTCTTCAACGAACCCACCACCCTCAAACCGCTCACCAACTCCCTGCCCACCACCTGGAGTCCGCTGATGAAGGTGTACCAGGACGCCTTCGGCAAGGGGGACATCTACGCGGCCGCCGCCGAGGCGACACTGATCGCCTTCGTCACGCTCGTGCTGTCCTTCGGGTTCCTGCGGGCCGCGAACCGCCGCAACAAGCAGGAGGCCGCCCGATGAGTTCTCTTGCCGTCCGCAAGGCCGCACCCGCCGCCGGCACCACCCCCGGCACCGCCCAGGGACCGCCGCTGCACCGGCGGATCGCGCTGGTCCCGACCGTGACCCTGCTGCTCGGCGCGCTGTACTGCCTGCTCCCGGTGGCCTGGGTGGTGATCGCGTCCACCAAGTCCGGCCACGAACTGTTCTCCACGTTCACCTTCCTGCCGGGCAGCGGCTTCGCCGACAACGTCAAGGAGCTGAGCACCTACCGCGACGGCGTGTACTGGAAGTGGATGGGCAACTCCGCCCTCTACGCGGGCCTCGGCGCCCTGCTGTCGACGGCCGTCTCCGCCGTCAGCGGCTACGCGCTGGCGGTCTACCGCTTCCGCGGCCGGGAGACCCTGTTCAACATCCTGCTCGCGGGCGTCCTCATGCCGCCGGTGATCCTCGCCGTCCCGCAGTACCTGCTGATGGCGAAGGCCGACCTCACGGACACCCACCTGTCCGTGCTGCTGCCCCAGGTCCTCGCCCCCTACGGCGTCTACCTCGCCCGGATCTACGCCGCCGCCGCGGTCCCCTCCGACGTGGTCGAGGCCGGACGGATGGACGGGGCGAGCGAGTGGCGGATCTTCACCCGGATCGCGCTGCCCATGATGGTGCCCGGCCTGGTCACCGTGTTCCTGTTCCAGTTCGTGGCGGTCTGGAACAATTTCCTGCTGCCGTACATCATGCTCAGCGACGACGAGAAGTTCCCGATCACCGTCGGCCTGTACACCCTGCTGGAACAGGGGTCGAACACCCCGGCCCTGTACACCCTCGTGATCACGGGCGCCTTCCTCGCGGTGCTCCCGCTGGTCGCGCTCTTCCTGGTCGTTCAGCGGTTCTGGAGCCTGGACCTGCTGTCCGGGGCCGTAAAGTCATGACCATGAACAATGCGGGGGGCCGACGGAAGCCGCCGACCATCCATGACGTGGCGCGCGAGGCAGGGGTCTCCCGGGGCACCGTCTCGCGCGTGCTCAACGGCGGCCACTACGTCAGCCCCACCGCGCAGGAGGCGGTCAACGCCGCCATCCGTCGCACGGGCTACGTCGTCAACCGGCACGCCCGCTCCCTCATCACGGGACGGTCGGACTCGGTCGGCTTCCTGCTGACCGAGCCGCAGGAGCGGTTCTTCGAGGACCCCAACTTCAACATCCTGCTGCGCGGCTGCACCCAGGCGCTGGCCGCGCACGACATACCGCTGCTGCTGATGCTGGCGGGCACCGAGGACGAACGGCGGCGCATAGCGCGCTACATCACGGCCGGTCACGTGGACGGGGTGCTGCTGGTCTCCAGCCACTCCGGCGACCCGGTGGCGGAGGAGCTGTGCGCGGCGGGCGTGCCGCTGGTCGCGTGCGGCAAGCCGATCGGGCTCGGCTCCAAGGTGAGCTACGTGGCCGCCGACGACCGGGACGGCGCCCGGGACATGGTGCGCCATCTGCTGTCGCTCGGCCGCCGCCGGATCGGCGTGGTCACCGGTCCGCTCGACACCCCGGGCGGTGTGGAGCGGCTCGCCGGTTACCGGGAGGTGCTCACCGAGGCGGGCGTCGACCTCGACGAGCGGCTCGTCGTCTCCGGCGACTACAGCCGGGCCAGCGGCGAGGCGGGCGCCGAGCGGCTGCTCGCGCAGGCCCCCGACCTGGACGCGGTGTTCGTCGCCTCCGACCTGATGGCCCAGGGCGTGCTGGCCGCGCTGCGGCGGGCCGGTCTGCGGGTGCCGGATGACATCGCTGTCGGAGGCTTCGACGACTCCCCCGCGGCGGTCGCGGCCACGCCCGCCCTCACCACCATCCGTCAGCCCTGGGACCGGATCAGCAACGAGATGGTGCGGGTGCTGCTCGCCCAGATCGGCGGCGAGGACCCGGCCGCGGTGATCCTGCCGACCGAGCTGGTCAAGCGCGAATCGACGTGAGCGGGCGGGGACGGGGGCGGGCCGGTCACCGTTCGGGGCCGACGTGAGCGGCACGTGGCGCGGCCGGCCGGACACCGTTCGGGGGAACGTCGCGCACGATCCGCGCCCTCTGGAGGGGCCCGTCGGCGGCGGGGCCCTCGTCCGCCGGACGGTCCCGGACCGGTCAGGATCGGAGAAGCCGCCGAGCGGTCCCCCGGCTTAACGTGAGTGCACCGGCGGAACTCGCCGGTACGACACCGGCGCGCCGCGTCGGTCCGTCGCCCCCACCTCACCGAGGAGTACGCCATGACCGCGGGCGTGAAGACGATCATCTACCCCGTCAAGGATCTCGCCCAGGCGAAGACCATGTTCAGCGCACTGCTGGGGGTCGAGCCGTACGCGGACGAGCCCTACTACGTCGGTTTCAAGGACGCCGGCCAGGACGTGGGCCTCAACCCCAACGGACACGCCCAGGGCCTGACCGGACCGGTGCCGTTCTGGCACGTCACCGACATCCGGGCGCAGCTGGCGGCGCTGCTGGCGGCGGGCGCCGAGACCGTGCAGGACTTGCACGACGTGGGCAACGGCCGGCTGATCGCGTCGGTGAAGGACGCCGACGGCAACATGGTGGGGCTCCTCGAGGACCCGGTGGCCTGAGACCGGCTTCCGCCGGATCCGCCGGATCCGGCACTTGCGCATGCACTAGTTGCATACTCAACGAATGGCCGGTTCGGTGTTACCGTGCGGGTATGGCAGTGAACACGGCGACCACCCGGCTCGAACAACAGTGGCGGGACATCCTGTCGGTGCACGCGCGCACGATGTGCGAGATCGACCGTGTGCTGCACCCGTACGGCCTGGGCGCGAGCGACTTCGAGGTGCTCGACATCCTCGACGCCGAGTCGCCCGAGGAGGGCGGCCACTGCCGTGTGCAGAACCTCGTCGGGCGGGTGCATCTGAGTCAGAGCGCGCTGTCCCGCCTCATCGGACGGCTGGAAAAGGACGGTCTGGTCGAGCGTTCCGTCTGCGTGGAGGACCGCCGCGGAGTGTGGGTCGCCCTCACCCGCAAGGGGCGCGACCTGCACGCCGAGGTGCTGCCGCTGCAGCGCGCGGTGCTGGCCCGGATGCTGGCCGAGGACCGGGCCCAGGGCCTGTCCGTCACCCCCTGATCCCAAAGACCGGGGGACGGCTGTCGCCGTCGGAGTTGACGACGATCCAGGTGTCGTCCGCCCTCAGGAGCTGGGCGGTGGGCTCGACGCTGCCGTCGACGTCGCGCACCGGGGTCCCGGCGTCCGCCCCCAGGCGGTGCCCGTCGCCCATGTCGAGGCGCCACAGCCGGTCCGCGCCCGCGAGCACCGCCACCTGACCGTCGCCCGCGGGCGCGAGGGCGGTGACCGTGCCGCCCAGGTCCTGGTGCCAGAGCCGTTTTCCGTCCCGCAGCGAGTAGCCGGAGATCCGGTCGGGCCCGTCGCCACCGGGCCGCGCGGCCGCCACGACGAGCCTGCCGTCGCCGACCGTCGCCGACCGTCGCCGACAGCGCGGGCCGCGCGGCGAAGGCATCGGACGCCGGGACGACGGCCAGGTCCTCCTCACTCCCGCTGAGCGGGATCTCCACCGGGTCGCCGGTGCCGGCGTCGGCGCCCTTGTCCGCCCCGGCGGCAGCCTCGCCGCTGTCCGCGCCGCTCGCCCTGCCCATGTCCTTGCCCTTGTCCGCAGCGCCGTCCGGGGTGCCGCTCGTCGCGTGCAGGCTCGTGGTCCAGCGGGGCGTGCCGTCGGCGAGGGCGTAGCCGTGCACCGCGCCGTCCGCCAGTGCCACGGCCACGCCGTGGTCGGCGGTGACCAGGCTGTCCGTGGCGGTGGTGAACCCGGGAACGCCGCTGATCCCCCGCTCCCACAGCTTGCGGCCGCTGCGCAGGTGGCCCCCGCACTGTTGCGTACCGCGGCACCCACCGGTGCCACCTCCCCGTCGCAAGCCGCTGGAGCATACGCGGCGGTTCGGATCATGTCAGCGGCGTACCGGCGACCGGAAACGCCGCCGCGCCACCCCGTTCCTGCGCCTTGATCCGCCGGGCAGTGCCTGGGAGCTCCGGACAGAAGCGGGGCCCGGCGGACGGCGCCGCCCGCTGATCGGATCCCCGCTTCTGTCCGGAGGCCTAACCCGCCGCGGGCGACTGCGGCCGCCGGTCGGCCGGGCGCTGCGGGGAGACCGAGGCGGCCCGGAAGTCGCGGGGGCCGGTCCACAGCGCAGGTACCGCGTCGCAGCGGCGGCACAGTGCGTGGGCGATGGCCTCGTAGTTGACCCGCCAGCCCTGGAAGTGCGGCCAGGCCTCTCGGGGGCTGAGCTCGGCGCGGAAGTCCGTGCGCTCCAGCATCGCCACCGCCTCCTCGAACTCGGCGAAGGTGAGCTGGATCGGGGCGTCCGGGGCCGGGTCGGGGTCGAACGGGACGCGTACCGAGCGGGCGATGTCCCGCAGTGCGGTGAACCCGGCCCGCAGCACCAGCCGGGCCTCCGGCGGGGCGATCCGTGGGGTGAGCGCGAGCTGCATGGCCGCCGCGTCCATCACGGCGACCAGTCCGACCAGCCAGTTGCGGTACGGCCGGGGCGAGCGGAAGGCGAGCAGCACCGGATAGGTGGAGTGGCTCTCGCCCATGTCGGCGGCCAGTCGCTCCCACGACCGGTAAAGCTCGGGCAGGGCCGTCTCGGTGTCGACGAGCCACTGCCGGGCCAGGATCTCCGGGCCCCAGGCGGGCTCCCCGGCCCGGGACTGGAGCAGCGTGACCTCCAGCTCGCGCCGGTTGTAGGCGGCGTAGAGGGTGGGCAGGTAGGCGATCTGAAGGGCGATCAGGACCGGGCCGGTGGCCGCCGCGACGAAGTCGAGCGCCGACAGGCTGATCCGCGCGCCGCTGGCGAAACCGAGGGTGAACAGGCTGGAGCCGGCCTCGCGGAAGGCGCTCGCCCAGGACAGCGGGGACAGCGCGTACAGCAGCAGGCCGTAGCCGATCAGGGCTCCGCCCAGCCAGGTCGCGAGCATGCCGATCAGTATGAGCGGGGCGAGCCAGGTCTGGGCGCGGTCGACGGCACGGTAGCCGCCGGACGGCGCGGCCAGCCGCAGCAGGCGGCGCAGCAGCCACCAGAGCCGGAAGACCAGCACGGAGTAGAGGCCCCGCGGCACCACGAGGGTGCGCAGGATGCTGCTGAGGACGAGTAGGAGCACGAGCCCGCCGGCCACGCCGGAGATCCAGAGCATGAGATCATTCTGAACCCCCGGCGGTGACGAACACGCCGTCGTGAGGGTCGGCGCGGCCCGCCCGCGGTGCCATCATGCTCCACGAATGCCGCACAGGACGGCAAAGGCCGCACCAGGGAGCGCAGCCATGGGCGAGGAGCAGCGGGCAGTCCGGTTCAGCAGCTACCGCACGCGATGCGTGGACGAGTCCCATGACGCGATCGCGAGCCATTACTACGATCTGAGCCTGGACGTGGCGGGTTCCCCGGACACGTTCCTCACCGAGATGAGTGTGGTCGAGCTGGGTGAACTCACCGTCGGGGAGCTCAGTTTCGGCACCGAGGTGGCGATGGAGTTCGTCGAGCCGCGGGCCTACCACGTGGCCGTACCGCTCACCGGCCGGTTCCGGGTCGGACAGGGGCGCGAGGCCTCCTCGTACGCGACTCCCGACCAGGCCCTCTTCCTCGACCCCGACCGTCCGGTCCAGGTCGACGACTGGTCCCGCGACTGCCGGGCCCTGGCCGTCAAGCTCGACCGGGCGGCGGTGCACCGGCGGCTGGAGGGCCTGCTCGGCAGGCCGCTCGGGGGCCGTGCCCGGTTCGCGCCGTACGTCGACATCACGCAGGGCCCCGGGCTGAGTTGGGCGAACCTGGCGCGGTGGTCCCTGTCGGAGAAGGACGTGCCGGGCGGGCTGCTCGGCCAGCCGCTGATCCGCGCCTCGATCGAACGGACGCTGCTGGAAGGCGTGTTGTACGCCGCAGGGCACAACTACCGGGAGGAGCTGGAGGTTCCGGGCCCCCGGCTGCGGCCCGCGCCGGTGAAACGGGTCATGGACGTCGTCCACGACCGGCCGGCCGAACCGTACGACGCGACGAGCCTCGCCGCCATCGCCCAGGTCGGCGTCCGGGCCCTCCAGGACGCCTTCCGCCGGCATGTGGGCATGTCCCCGATGTCGTACGTCAACGAGGTGAGGTTACGGCGGGTGCGTGAGCAGCTGCGGGCCGCGGATCCCGGGACGACCACGGTCACCGACGTGGCGTACGCATGGGGTTTCAGCCATCTGGGGCGGTTCGCGCAGCGCTATCGGACCCGGTTCGGGGAGTCGCCGTCGCAGACGCTGCGTGCCGGCTGACGGCGGCCGGCGAACTTGGTGCGGAACAACTTGGTGCGGAATGCGGACACCGGCTTCGCATTCCGGAGCACGCGCGCCGTCGCACCCGCCTAACCTTGATCGAACGGCGAGGGAGACCGCCGCGGGGTGAACGGGGTCGGCGCCGCTCACCCCACCCCGGCAGGGCCTGGGCGCGCGAGGGCGCGCGGACCGCCCACGCTCTTCGAGTCCGGTGTTTCCCCCCGCGAATCCGGCGGTCGGGTCCCGCCGACCGCCGGGGTGCGCCCCTCAGCCCCCAGGCCGGGCCAGCAGGGTCCTCACGCCCTCCGACGTGAGCGTCAGGGCGTGGTCCGCGGCGCCGTCGATGGCGAGCGAGAGCTCACCTTCCGGCCACTGCGCGGCAAGCGCGCCCAGCGGCACCAGGCGGTAGCGCGAGACGAACGGCAGCAGGTGGGTCATCTCCGGTTCGGAGGTGAACACGGGCACCACCGGCTCGCCGCCCTGGTACTCCAGGACGGGCAGGGCAACGGTGGTGAGATCGGCGGCGCTCTCCTCGGGGGCGTCGTCGGGTACCGGCACGAGCACGTCGCTGTGCGCGAGTGCGTCCAGCGCGACCGTGTCCTGGGTGTTCTCGGCCAGCGCGGTCAGCGCCCGTCGGGCGGTGCTGCCGGCCTCGTGGTGGGCGGGTGTCTCCATCTCGGGTCCCCTGGTAGCGGCGGTCGTCGGGCCTGCCCCGCCCGCACGGGCACCGGGCGCGGCTGGGTTCGCGTACCCACGACGACGGTGGCCATGCGCCCGTCGGCGCAACAAACGGAGCGGGTCCCTCAGCCCTGGCGGTAGAGCTCGGTGAGCACCTCGATCACGGCCTGCGTGGCGGGGTGCGGATCGTCGCGCCACCAGGCGAGCCGTACGGCGACCGGTTCGGCGTCCCGTACGGGCCGGTAGACGACGCCGGGCCGCGGGTAGCGGTTGGCGGTGGACTCGGCGGTCATGCCGATGCACCGGCCGGTGGCGATCACGGTGAGCCAGTCGTCGACGTCGTGGATCTCCTCGACGGCAGGGCGGGCGTCGGCGGGCCACAGCTCGGGCGTGGTGGTGCCGGTGCGCCGGTCGACGAGCAGGGTGCGGCCGCCGAGTTCGGCGAGCCGCACCGAGCGCCGACGGGCCAGCGGGTCGTCCGCCGCCAGGGCGCACAGGCGCCGCTCCAGTCCGACGATCGCCGAGTCGAACCGCTGGTCGCCCGGGTCCCTGCGCACCACCGCTAGGTCGCAGCCGCCCTCCGCCAGGCCCGCCGTGGCGGAGTTGGCGCGCACCAGCCTCAGTTCCGTCTCCGGGTGCGTGTCGTCCCACCGGCGCTGGAAGGCCAGGGTGTGCCGGCCGAGGGCCGCCCAGGCGTAACCCACCCGCAGCCGGGTGTGGCCCGAGGTGGCCTCCCGGACCAGGTCGTCGACCTCGGCGAGCACCCGCCGGGCGTGCGCGACGACCCGCAGACCGGCCGGCGTCGGCGTCACCTCGCGGGAGGTGCGCCTGAGCAGCCGTGTGCCGAGACCGCGTTCGAGCGAGGCCAGGGTGCGGGAGACCGCCGCCTGGGAGACGCCGAGCGCGATGCCGGCGTCCGTGAACGTGCCCTCGTCGACGATCGCGACGAGACAGCGCAACTGCCGAAGCTCCACCTGGACGCCATCCATGACCCAAGCGTATAGACCGATCAGCCTATGCATTTTTCGTAAGCGGGGGCCTGGCCGACGCTCGGGGTATGCACAACGCTCCCCCGCGTCCGCCGGCCCAGATCCACCGCACCGAGGGTGCCCGCGCCTCCCTGGCCGGAGTGGGCACCATGGTCGGCAGCGGCCTGTCCAACCAGGTCGGTGCCGCCGTCGGTTCCCTCGCCTTCCCCGTGCTGGGCCCCGTCGGTGTGGTCGCGGTACGCCAGTACGTGGCGGCGGCCGTCCTGCTGACGGTGGCCCGGCCCCGGCTGCGCGGCTTCACCCGCGAGCAGTGGTGGCCCGTACTGCTGCTCGCCCTGGTGTTCGGGACGATGAACCTGTCCCTGTACACCGCGATCGACCGGATCGGGCTGGGCCTCGCGGTGACGCTGGAGTTCCTGGGCCCGCTGGCCATCGCGCTGGCCGCGGCGCGCCGGCGGGTGGACGCGTACTGCGCCCTGGTCGCCGCGGCGGGTGTCGCCGTCCTGATGCGGCCCCGGCCCTCCGCGGACTACCTCGGGACGGGGCTCGGTCTGCTCGCCGCCGCCTGCTGGGCGTCGTACATCCTCCTCAACCGCACGGTCGGCCGCCGGATCCCCGGCGCGCAGGGGTCGGCGGCCGCGGCGGGTGTGTCCGCCCTGGTGTTCCTGCCCGTCGGGGCCGTGGTCGCCGTCGCGCATCCGCCGACCGTGGGCGCCGTGGGGTGTGCGGTGGCCGCCGGGGTGCTGTCGTCCGCGGTGCCCTATCTCGCGGACCTGTTCACGCTGCGCCGGGTGCCCGCGCAGGCCTTCGGCCTGTTCATGAGCGTCAATCCGGTGCTGGCCGCGCTGTCGGGCCTGGTCGTCCTGGGCCAGCGGCTGGGCTGGGCCGAGACGGCGGGCATCGGCGCGGTCGTCGTCGCCAACGCGGTCAGCATGCTCGCCGGACGCCCACGCACGCCGCGCACCTCACCCCCGTAGGCCGGGTGTCGAACCCCCGCTCGGAGCTCGAATGAGCCACGGGTTATCATTTGAGCACTGCCTAGCTCGAAAGATGGACCTGTGACTGTCAACGAGGACTCGTTCACGAACTGGAAGACCCGCGAGGAGATCGCGGAGTCCATGATCCCGATGATCGGAAAGCTGCACAGGGAGCGGGACGTCACGGTCCTGCTGCACAGCCGCTCACTGGTCAACAAGTCGGTGGTCAGCATCCTCAAGACCCACCGGTTCGCCCGTCAGATAGCCGGCGAGGAGCTCTCGGTCACCGAGACGCTGCCGTTCCTCCAGGCGCTGACCACGCTCGACCTCGGCCCGTCCCAGATCGACATCGGCATGCTGGCGGCGACGTACCGCGCCGACGACCGAGGCCTCTCGGTCGCGGAGTTCACCTCCGAGGCCGTGTCCGGCGCCACCGGCGGCAACAAGATCGAGCGCCGCGAGCCGCGCGACGTCGTCCTCTACGGCTTCGGCCGCATCGGCCGTCTCGTCGCCCGGCTGCTCATCGAGAAGTCCGGCTCCGGCAACGGTCTGCGGCTGCGCGCCATCGTCGTGCGCCGGGGCGGCGAGCAGGACATCGTCAAGCGCGCCTCGCTGCTGCGCCGCGACTCCATCCACGGGCAGTTCCAGGGCACGATCACCGTGGACGAGGCGAACAGCACCATCACCGCCAACGGCAACGAGATCAAGGTGATCTACGCGGGCGACCCGTCGGAGGTCGACTACACGGCGTACGGCATCAAGAACGCCATCCTCATCGACAACACGGGCCGCTGGCGCGACCGCGAGGGTCTGTCGCAGCACCTGCGTCCGGGCATCGACAAGGTCGTCCTGACCGCGCCGGGCAAGGGCGACGTCCCCAACATCGTGCACGGCGTCAACCACGACACCATCAAGCCGGACGAGCAGATCCTGTCCTGCGCGTCCTGCACCACCAACGCGATCGTGCCGCCGCTGAAGGCGATGGCCGACGAGTACGGTGTGCTGCGCGGCCACGTGGAGACCGTCCACTCGTTCACCAACGACCAGAACCTGCTGGACAATTACCACAAGGCCGACCGCCGCGGCCGTTCCGCGCCGCTCAACATGGTGATCACCGAGACCGGCGCCGCCTCCGCCGTCGCCAAGGCGCTGCCCGACCTGAAGGCGCCGATCACCGGCAGCTCGATCCGGGTGCCGGTGCCGGACGTCTCGATCGCGATCCTGAGCCTGCGTCTGGGCCGGGAGACCACCCGCGAGGAGGTCCTCGACCACCTCCGTGACGTCTCGCTGACCTCGCCGCTCAAGCGCCAGATCGACTTCACCACGGCGCCCGACGCGGTCTCCAGCGACTTCATCGGCTCGCGCCACGCGTCGATCGTCGACGCCGGCGCCACCAAGGTCGACGGCGACAACGCGATCCTCTACCTCTGGTACGACAACGAGTTCGGCTACTCCTGCCAGGTCATCCGCGTCGTCCAGCACGTCTCCGGCGTCGAGTACCCGACCTTCCCGGCCCCGGCCGCCTGAACGTCGACCGACTCCAGGCCCCTCTCTGGTCGGAGAGCGGGGGCCAGGCCGGTCGCGGCGAACACCTGACCGGCACAGTCCGACAGGCACTCGCCGCGACCACCCGCTGAGGGCCGCCACCCGCACTACGGATGGCGGCCCTCAGCCACATACCGGGTTCAGACGCAACACAGAGGCGGCCAGGGGCCGTTACATGTCGGATCATCGCGGTACGGTCGGCCCATGACATCTGACGGCGAAACGGCCGGAGGGTTTCGGTCCAGGGCCTCGGGCGACGAACCGTGGCGGGGTGACGAGCGACATCGCGTGCTGGCCGAAGCCCTGAACCGCTACGGGTTGTGGGACCACCTGCCGGCCGAGCTGCGCGAGTCCGCGATGGCCGACGTCGTGACCGGCAGCTATCCGCTGCACCTCGACCTTCTCCTCGGGCAGATCGAGTTCTTCGCGGACGGGGAGGAACTGGCCGAGGGCGGGGTCGAGGAATTCCTTCGAACGCTGGCACCGGCCCTGGCGCGCTGCGGCGTGACGCTGGAGGTCGAGACGATCCGGGACGTCGCCGACTACACGGTCTCGATCAACGGGATCCGCTGCGTGGTGGTGAGGCCCGACGACTGGGAGGGCGGGGATCCCTGGGCCTCGTCGACCGTCCGCCCCCTGACCGTCGTCAACCAGTTGCTCGCCACCGGGCGCAGCCCGCTGCGTGCCCACACCCTCTACACGGGCGGGAACGAGGGACTCGCCCTCCTGATGGACCCGCGAGCGGCCGAGGCGATGCGAGCCAGCGGCCTGTTCCCTGAACATGAGGTGCCGGCGCTGGCCGACGGGGAGTGAGCGCCTGCCGAGGTTGCAGGCGTAGAGGTGCAGGCGGACGGCGAGCAGGCTCGTTCCAGGTACGCGATGTTCCGATCCGGGGCCTGCCGACGAAACCCCGCAGTGTGCATGCTGTCGGTGTGACCGGGCGGTGGCCAGGTTCCTGGCGGTCCACCCTCACTCAGGAGGAACTGCCGATGCCGCGAACCTTCAGGGGATTCAACGGCAGAGCCGTGCTCTATCCCGATCGAGTCGAGATCAAGCGAGCGCTCGGCCCGAGGATCGGCGGCGCGAAGAGCAGCGGCATTCCGTTCCCTCGACTCGTCAAGGTCATATCGAGGACGCCCACACTCCGGCTCAACGGCTGGGTCTACCTCGCCACGGATGCAGACCCGGCGCATCTCGGCTGCTGGGCCGATCCCCCGAAGACCAAAGTCGGCGTCAACCCTCAGACGATTGTGTACACGTGGTGGCAGCGTGACATCCAGGCTGATTTCATCGCCGCAGTGAGTGAGGTATGGCAGGAGCCCTCCTAGAGGCCGACAGGGGCACCGCCTGAGGAGGATTCGCACCGCTTCATCACTATCTCGGCGGTGAACGGCGAGTCTCTGTAAAAACCTTGGGAGCTAGCCGAACTGGCTCTGCATCCAGTCGGTAACGCGGCTCAGCCGGCCGGCAGCCTTGGCGGGATCGCCCGTTCGGGTGGACTGATCCACTTCGAAGTCGTGGCCGGTCAGGCCGCTCTCCGCCTCGACGATGCGAGCGACACGGTAGGCCTGCTCCATGAGTGCCAGCGCTTCCGGACCCGAGCGGCCGTATGCCACCTCGATGTGGGCTGTGTCTCCGCAGTATTCGAGCTGTACCCGCCCCGGCGGGCCGACCGTCTCAAGGGTCAGGCCGTACAGGTACTCCGCGGACTCAACCGATCCGATGTCCCGCGAGACCCGATCCAGGATGCGGTTCCACTCGGCCCGCTCCTCGGCGGAGGGCCGGTACACGGGCAGCTCGGCGTCGTAGTCGAAGTCGGCGTTGAGGAGGTCGAGTGTCTCCTGAAGAGACAGGCCCGGCCGCACCCGTACGAACGAGATGTCGTAAGTCACCGGAGTGAATGTACGTGCGCTTCAGACCATCAGCGACCGCATTACCGCAGCCGCAAGGCCGACTCGCCGATGACCTTCGGCCTACCCCAACGGCCAGTGCAGAACGGTCGCGTCGCCACGCGCCTTGCCGCGTGACCACCGCTGGCCCTGGGGGTCGCCGGCTTCCGCTTCCCGCACCTGGCGGATCACCTCAGCCGGACCGAAGACGGCAAGGGTTACGAACAAGGCGTCCCACGTGACGAGTTCGAACCGGTCTACCAGGCGCATCGCCCCGTCGCTCATCAGCGCAACGGCAGCCAGGGACTCCAGCGGCACGGAGCCCGTGAAGGTGTGATGGGCCGCCCGCGGATCGGGCCCCGCGATCCAGAAGCCTTCAGGGCGGTTGCGCAGCCCGGTCAAGGCGTATCCCAGCTGCCCCGTATGACCGTCCGGCCAGCAGGGCAGACCCGAGCGACCGTCCCGCCCATAGATCGCATCGAGGAGCATTCATGCCACAACCGCGCCAGATCGGGTGGCAGGTGACCAGAACTGTGAGTGCCTGTTACGCAGAGCGGAAGCGCGTGTTGCCCATCAGCGCGTAGTGCAGCGTGCTCGCGCCAACAGCGATCCCGTCCGCGGCGGGCTGAACGCCTCGGTGTACACAGTTGCTATGACATTGATGCGTGTCCCCACCTACTCCCGCGATTGGCCCCAGCATCAGCTCGATGCTCTCTTTGCCGAGGGGTTCCCGCCGTTCATCACTGCCGACCACGCCGTTAAGCCGCTCCTGGGTCGGATACGGGCATGGTTCGCCGACTTCGACGTCATGGTCCTCGACGACGGGACGCCCGTCGCCACCGGTTGGGGGGTGCCTCTCGCTTGGGACGGAAAGACCGCGAGCCTGCCCGACGGCTATACAGCATCCCTTGCACGCGCAGTGGAGGGACGCGAGCAGGGGACTGCCCCCAACACCCTGGTGATCTGCGGCGCCATCGTCGCTCCGGAACACGCCGGGCGCGGCTTGGCCAGCGAGGTGCTCACAGCTCTGCGCGATCTGGCTGCCGAGCGGGGGCTCTCGCAGGTGATCGCCCCCGTGCGACCCACCGCCAAGCACCGTTACCCACTTACCTCGATCACTGAGTACGCCACCTGGACCCGTCCGGACGGCACCTCCTTCGACCCGTGGATCCGCACCCACCAGCGTCTGGGGGCCACCATCCTTACCCCGGCGCCCGCTTCACAGACGATGACCGGGACCGTCCAGGAGTGGGAGGAGTGGACGCGACTGAGCTTCCCCGCCTCCGGCACGTACGTGATTCCCGACGGGCTGTCCCTACTCGACATCGATCGGCGTGCCGACCTCGGTATCTATGTCGAGCCGAACGTCTGGATGCGTCACCTGTGAGCTTGCTGTTCGAATAAGCATGGAAATGCTTGCCTACATGCAACACGCCCACGGACTGTCCAAGCAGGTCAATGGCACCCCGTCCCCTGTTCAACTCGTTGCCGAAGTTGCTTCGGGACGAAGCGGTCGCTCCGTTAGGGTGCCCCGCCTGACCGACGACGCCCCGGCCTGTCCCGAGTGCAGCCAGCCCATGAAGTCCGGCGGCCTTGTGCTCGTCAAACAGGAGGACGATGGTCGGCGGACCTGCCGGCCGCTATGGCGGTGTGCCGATCGGCATGTCTGGTGGAGCTGGGCAGACCGGCCGGACGAACCATTGGAGGTCTGCCCGATCCCGCAACTGCTCCGCTGACATCCAACGTTGACATCAACGAGCACGGACGACGGCGACAACCGGCGGCAATGTACGGCGCCAGTGCGCGAGGCGAGTCCCCACCACGCCGGGCCCGGATCGAACTCCTAAAGCGGGTGTCGCAGGTTCGAATCCTGCCGGGGGCACAAGCGTGACCAGGGCAAACGCCCCGGGCCGGGATGGTCCGGGGCGTTTTGACGGCAACCCCCCTCAAGCGGCAAGCAGGCGCGCGCTACGCGGTGCGGGTTGGCTGACACCCGAATCTTCGGTCACCTTCCGCGCCGCCTCCGGCGCATCTCTGAAGCTGCTGCTGTCGGACTTGCTCGTCGCCAACGCCTGATTCGAGTCCACGGCCGGGACGACCACGATCATCGGACCGCCGCTGGGCGGCGCCGCGAGCGGGTTCCTCACTCCCTTGAACCAACGACTGGCCCACGCGGGTCTGAGGTCAGGGAACGTTGGTGACAGACTCGCAGCGCAGGGCGACGTCGTGGTTGCCGGCTTCGCCGTCGCAGGAATCGGTGTTCGCGCCGCCGTCCAGGAGATCGTTGGCGGGGCCTGCGAAGATGGCGTCGTTGCCGGCGTCGCCGTGGAGCACGTCCCGGCCGCCGGCCGTGCCGACGCTCGCGTCCCCGTCGAAGTTCACGTTGTCGCCGAAGAGGCGGTCGTCGCCGCCGCGGCCGTCGATCACGTCCTTGCCCGCGAACGTCCGGGAGTCGTCGCCGACCGAGCTGTCGCCGAAGAGGAGTTCGTCCGCCGTGCCGCCGGTGATCCGGTCGTTGCCCGCCCCCGTCGCCTGTCCGCCTGCGGGGTCGCCGATGTTGTGGTCGCCGATGGCGAAGATGCCGCCGTCGGCGCCGAGATCGATGATGTCGTCGCCACCGCTTCCATGGACTCCGTCGATGCCTTCGCTGTCTCCGACGATGCTTTCGGCGGTACCCGGTCCGGAACGGAGCACGTCGTCGCCCGCGCCGGTTGCGGACCCCTGGAAGGGGGCGGCCGAGTCCCCGAGCAAACCATCGTCGCCGTTGCCGCCTTCCAGGTAGTCCCTGCCGCCGCCCTCGGCATTGCCGCCGAGTGCGACGCTGTCGCCGGTGATGTGCTCGTCGTCGCCGTCGTCGCCGTAGATCCGGTCGTTGCCCCCGCCCTTGGCGTCGCCGTTGGCGTCGGTCTCCGAGTCGCCCACCATGAAGTCGGCGCCGCCACCGCCGTACATGACGTCGTTGCCGCCTCCCTCGGCGTTGCCACTGTTGCTCTGCGAGTCGCCCACCATGTCGTCGTCACCGTTTCCGCCGTACAGGACGTCCTTGCCGCCGCCCTTGGCGTCTCCACTCAAGACGGACACGTCACCGCGGATCGCGTCGTTGCCGTCACCGCCGTCGATCCTGTCGTTGCCGAGGCCGCCGATCAGGCGGTCGTCGCCGCCGCGGCCGCAGATGATGTCGTTGCCGCCGCGGCCGTCGATCACGTCGGCTCCCGCGGAGCCGACGATGACGTCGCGGCCCGGCGTACCGGTGAGGGTGCCCGCGCCGGTGAGGGTCGCGGGAATGCCGAAACAGGTGGGCGGGGCGGCGGCAGTGCTGGTCGCCGGAGTTCCCAGCGTGATCAGTGCCGCCGAGACGATGCCGGCCGTGAGGAGCCGAGCCATGCAGGACCTCCTGGTCTGAGGGGTGGCAGAAGGAGGTCTGCCTCACGTCATGGCGCTTCGGACGGATGTGAATCCGTTTGCCACACGCCGCCCCTCGAACGGGCCAGCGGGCGTTGCACTCTTCGCCCTCGGCAACACCTATCGCGTGTCTCTTTGATGGGCTGATCAGTTGAGCGGATGCGCCTGTCCGATTAGTGATCACAGACCGCTCACAAACGGCTGATCAGGTGGCCCATCGACGGCACCTGGGAGAGGATTTTCGCCGCCGTCCTGGCATCGGCGGACGCCGACGACGACATCGACTGGACGATGTCGGTGGACTCCACGGTCGTCCGGGCCCACCAGCACGCCGCCGGCGCACGCAAAAGCAGCGACAGGCACCGGCGAGCCCGCCGATCACGCACTTGGACGCTCCCGCGGCAGGCTGAGCACCAAGGTCCACCTGGCCGCCGACGGCGCTACACGACCGCTGGCCTTCACCGTCACCGCAGGCCAAGCCCTTGAAGCCCCGCTTTCGAGACGGCGATATCCCGCATCCCCGTGCCCCGACGCGGCCCGGGCAGGCCGAGAACCCGGCCCTTCGATCCCAGCCTGGTGACGAGCCGCCGTTGAACGCAGGTGAACGCCCCCGAACGCAGCCCTAGACCCCACCACCACGGTTGTAAAGAGTGCACCCGCCATCGCACGGGACAGAGGTGGTGCGCGGCCGTCGCCGGCAGGTTACTGCCTGGCCATCGACAAAGCCCGGCCGTCGGTTGGGTGCCGGACGATTCTCCGGGCCGCCCCCAGACAGGCCGGGGATGCAACCATTCCTTTGAGAGCTGGAACCCCCGAAAGCCGACCGCGCGCCTGAGACCCTAAAGGCCGGCACCGACAACGGCCTTGTACGTGATCGACCGTTGAGCGGTGCGTGTCCAACTGCGTGACAACGCCGAGCGCGGACGTCCGCGGACCGTCGGCGCAGGCGAGAAGCACACCGACCCCAGGCAGTGCCCTCGTGCAAGTTGCTTCGGGGCGAAGCGGTCGTGGGTTCAAGAACGCACAGCCCCGACGCGGTCTTCAGCTGGAACGGGCGACGACCTGCCCGACGACGGAGAAGCGCTGCTCACACTCCGGGCAGGTCGCCTCCCCGAAGGCATGGGTCAAGGCGCGCGCGATCTCCTCGTGGCCGTCGGCCCGGGCAAGGTCGTGGAGGCGCCGACCGAGACCTTCCAGGGTGCCGGGATCGGCCGGATGGAGAGGGAAGGTCTCGACGTCGTCGTCGGAGAGGGCGTAGTCCTCCGCCGTACTGAAGAAGCCCCGTTCTCCGAGAATCACCCACAGCGACGCGCACCCGTCTGGGTCCGGGCACTCGAGCTCGTATTCGCCGCTGACGATGCCCCAGATCAAGTCCTCCGCCCAGTGGATGTCGCCCTCCAGGTTCAGGACCGCCTCGATCAGATGGCAGTAGTCATTCCGGTCGACGGTGACCTGCCGCCAGCGGGTCGCGGCGCCCAGCAGTCGTGCGACTTCCGGTGCGTACTGGTGGCGCAGGTTCCGGGTCTCGTATCGCTGGTCGGACTGGACGAGCAGGGCGCCGGCCAGGTGGAGGGCCGAAGCTGCCGTGTCGGCATGGTCGGCCTGCGCCATGTCGGCCAGCGTGTGCAGCACCAGCGGATGGGCGACCTCCAGAGAGCCGTTGTGGTAGAGCTCCGTCCAAAGGTCGCTCCAGGCCTGACTGTCCCGACCCGTCGCGGCACGCTCCAGCAGGGCCCTCAGGCGGTCGGAATCGGCGTCGTCCGCGCGGGGGACAGCAGAACTCGTCGTCATCTCGGGTATCCAAGCAGACGACGCCGATTCCGACCGCGCACATCCCCTTCGGGCATCGACGAGCGCGACAACGCACAGGCCGTGAACCAGCTCGCAGGTGCGTCCCTTGTGGGGCGCCCCTCATGTTTCGGGAAGCGGGGGACCTCTCAAGCCGTCTGCCTGCATCCTGGATTGAACATCAGGGGGCATGTCGGGAATGATGCGCCATCTACGGGCACAGTCTGGGGGCCGTAGAGCAGGGCACAGGGGGATCTGGGATGGCAACGTTCAAAGCCCTGGAGCCGGAGGACCCGCGGCACGTGGGGCGCTACCGGATCGTGGCACGGCTCGGTGCCGGAGGAATGGGCCAGGTGTACTTGGCGCGCTCGCCCGGCGGGCGTGCGGTCGCGGTGAAGACCGTGCGCCGCGAGCTGGCCGAGGACGGTGACTTCCGGCGCCGTTTCGCCCGTGAGGTGGCCGCGGCCCGGCGGGTCAACGGGGCCTTCACCGCCGGCGTGGTGGACGCCGATGCGGACGGCTCGCCGCCCTGGCTGGCCACCGTCTACGTCCCCGGCATCCCGTTGGGGGAGGCGATCGCCAGGCATGGTCCTTGGCCGGCGCGGCCGATCTTCGCTTTGGGCGCGGGGCTGGCCGAGGCACTGGAGGCGATCCATAAAGCCGGCATCGTTCACCGCGATCTCAAACCGTCCAACGTGCTGCTGGCCGCCGACGGCCCCCGTGTGATCGACTTCGGGATCTCGGCGGCCGGCGAGGCCAGCGTGCTGACCCACACCGGCATGACGATCGGCACGCCCGGCTTCATGTCTCCCGAGCAGATCACCGGGCAGCCGGTCGGGCCGGCCAGCGACGTCTTCTCTCTCGGCGTACTGCTGGCCTGCACCGCCACCCGGGTCGGCCCGTTCGGCACCGGCACTCCGCACGCCCTGCACTACCGCGTCGTCCACGAACCGCCCGACCTGGCGGCCCTCCCGCCCGAACTGCGCGAGGTGGTGGCCGCCTGCCTGGACAAACAGCCCGAGCGGCGCCCCACCGTGGCCCACCTTCTCGACCAACTCACCAGCAGGGACGGCGCGGACGAGGACAGCCGAGCCTCCACCGCCTCACCGGCGCTCACCGAGCCCGGCTGGATGCCCGCCCAGGTCGCCCGGTTCGTCCAAGAGCACGCCTCCGCCCCCGTCCCCCACACCCTTCCGACACCGCCGAATGCGGGTCCCGCACAGCCCGAGACTCCCCGCCGTCCCTTACCCGGGACCCCGGATGCCTCCGCACCACCGTGGCCACCCCCGCCGTCGTCGAGCGACCTGCCCCACCGCTCACCGCCGACTGCGGCTGCCGCCCCGGCAGCACCCGGGACACACCACACCCCCGGCGAGCCCCGACAACCCCGTCCGCTCCCGCCGCCCGTCCCCGACAGCACCCCTCCCCGCCCGACAGAACCTCCCGCACCGGACCCCGCACTCCAGCCACTCGGCCGCACCCCTGCCCCGTCCACGGCAGCCGCTGCACCGACAGGCCTGCCGTGGATCCCGCCTGCGCCTGCCAGGCCGCCGGACATCGCTGCTCCGGTCCCGGCGCCCGCCGCCCGACGCCTCCGCATCCGTTGGCCGCTCAAGAACGTGATCCCGCTCGGCATCGGCCTCACGGTCCTCGTCGGCGGCCTCATCGGCTGCTACCAGTGGACGCAGACCCAGTACTACGTCGGCGCGAACGGCGACCACGTCGCGCTCTACCGCGGCATCGAACAGGACCTGGCCTGGATGTCGCTGTCGAAGGTCGAGAACGACCATCCCGAGATCGAACTCAGGTACCTGCCGCCCTACCAGCAGAAGTTGGTCGAGAACACGATCACGGAGGGCGACTTGCCGAACGCCCGGAGGAAGGTCCAGCAACTGTCCGTGCAGGCCTCCGCCTGCAAGAAGGAGAGCAAACGCCGGAAGGCCGAGAGCCAGGGCGGGGCCGGGGGCGCCGCAGCCACTCCCACACCCGGCCCAAGCCTCTCGGAGGAGGAGCAGAAGGTCGTCTCCCTGTGCGGCTCCTAATAACGACCCGGGTAGCGCATCTCAGGCATGACGGACATCGTCAGGCCCGCCGCTCAGTGCGAGATCCTCTACGAGATCCGTAGCTCTTGCTTCCGCCGACGGGCGTAGCCGTCAAAGTCTTGCTTGATGGCCATGACGTCCTCGACGCGGATCCGTATGGGACCGCAGTGCAGAGCGTCGCAGGAGCGGGGGAAGGTGCCGTCGATGAGCGAGACACCACTGAGCACCACACCCCCTACCTCATCGACCGCAGTGCACAGGACCGGGTGGAACGAGCAGTCCTCATAGACGTCGCCGACCTGAAGGTCGTTCGGATTACCGGGATCTGTCGTCCTACTCATGGGGCCAGACTGCCACCACTGAAGGGGCCGGCCGACCGGGGGACGTGCTCGGTCACATCGCACCGGCGCTCAAGGGGCCCGGCGGCACAGGCCGCGATGCCCTCGGTGGGCGGGGGTCGGTATCCGAGTCGATGTAGCGGGCGTGGAAGTCTCTGAAACTCGGCCGGCGGTCGAGTCGTCCGCTGGTCTCTCGCCTTCCCGGACAGCCGGCTCGTAGCTCATGCCCGCGAGACTTTCGCGCGCCGCCGGGGCCCAGCCGTGGTCTCCCGGCTGGGCCCCGTTCTCGTCGGACGAGCATGCATGGTTCCGTGTCGCGTGGTTCCCGCCCGCTGGAGCGGTCGGCGTCAGGGGGTCGTGAGGACCGAGGTCTTCACTACCTGTGCGCAGATGGCGTACGCCTGAAGCGTGCCCGGGTTGGCCGTGTCCGTGTTCGTGGCGAAAGCCCACCCCTCAACAACCTCACCAACGCCAGCCCCAGGCCGAAGCCGTGCGGCACGACCACCCGCCCTACGCGGTGGCGGGTCAGGCCGAGGCGACGGCGTCCTGCGTGCCGGCCGCGAATGCCTCGGGGCCCTGTTCCACCGCCGCCGGGTCCATCCACATGACCTGCCAGCCGTGGCCGTCGAGGTCGAAGAAGCTGCGCGAGTACATGAAGCCGTAGTCCTCCGCGCCGTCCACCTCGGTGGCGCCCGCCGCGAGTGCGGCGGCGCTGACCGTGTCGACCTCGGCGCGGGACGACGCGCTGAAGCAGTACAGCGCCAGCGCGTGCGTGCGAGGGTCGGCGATCGGCAGCTTCGAGAACTCCGCGAACTTCTCGCGGGTGAGCAGCATGACGAAGGCATGCTCGCCGACCAGCATGCAGGCGGCGGTCTCGTCGGTGAACTTCGGGTTGAAGCCGAATCCGAGCTTCGCGAAGAACTCCTTGCTGCGTTCGAGGTCCGCCACGGGCATGTTCACGAACAGCATGCGGCCTGCGTGGGCGGGAGTGGTCATGGTGGGTCTCCAGTCTGCGTTTCGATGGCGTACGTCCTGTAGACGTGCACGGTCGGCAGAACTCATCGGTGGTTCGCCGGCTGGTCGAGGAGCGGACGACTTCGCCGCACCGCAGACATTTGCGGAAGCCGGGGTCCGGTTGGCACGCTGCGATCATGACCACCGAACGCGACGACTTCACCGGATCCGCCGCGACAGGGCGGGCGACGGACTGGATCACCACACCTGTCACCGCGGAGCTCGTACGCGGTGCCCTCGAACTGGAACGCACCGAGCGGGGCCTGCTCCCGCACCGGCTGCCCGCCCGCGCCCGTGCGCAGTGCTCCGACGAGCAGCTCGCCATGGCCGAGGCGCAGCCGTCCGGCGTGCGGCTGGTGTTCCGCACCCGGGCCACCGCCGTCGAGCTGGACGTTCTGCCGACCAAGATGGAATATCCAGGCCTGCCGAGTCGGCCGGACGGCGTGTACGACCTTCTCGTGGACGGCCGTCCGGCCGGTCGGGCCGTCGCGTCCGGCGGGAACGTGCTGAGCGTGGACATGGCCACCGGCACCCGGGAGACCAGGCCCGGACCGGTCGGCAGTGTCCGGTTCGGCGAACTGCCCTCCGGCGAGAAGGACATCGAGATCTGGCTGCCGTACACGGAGATCACCGAGCTGATCGCCGTACGCACGGACGCGCCCGTCGAGCCGGCGGTCGACCGGGGCCGCAAGGTGTGGCTGCACCACGGGAGTTCGATCAGCCACGGCTCCAACGCCGAGAGCCCCACCACGACCTGGCCCGCCCTCGCCGCCTCCCTCGCCGGTGTGGAGCTGGTCAACCTGGGGCTGGGCGGCAGCGCCCTGCTCGACCCGTTCACCGCCCGCGCCCTGCGCGACACCCCCGCCGACCTGATCAGCGTCAAGATCGGCATCAATCTGGTCAACGCCGACCTGATGCGGCTGCGTGCCTTCACCCCGGCGGTCCACGGCTTCCTCGACACCGTCCGCGAGGGGCACCCGACCACGCCGCTGCTGGTCGTCTCCCCGATCCACTGCCCCCTGCACGAGGACACTCCGGGGCCCACCTTCCCGGACTTCAAGGACGGCGGGATGACGTTCCGGGCGGCCGGTGATCCCGCGGAGCGGGCCGCCGGGAAACTGACGCTCCGGGTCATCCGGGAGGAACTCGCCCGGATCACGGCCGCGCGGGCGGCCGACGACCCTCATCTGCACCATCTCGACGGTCTCGACCTGTACGGCGAGGCGGACTTCGCCGAGCTGCCGCTGCCCGACCTGCTGCATCCGGGCCCCGCCGCCCACCGGCGCATCGGCGAGCGCTTCGCCGAGCTGGCCTTCGGCACCGACGGACCGTTCGCCCCCGAGAGCGACTGACGTCTCGTCAAAATGCGTCGATCAAAGGGACAGTCGGCGGTCGGCGTTCGTGTCACGCCGACCGCCGGGGGCTGGTCCAACCATGCTGATTTCAGGGGCTGTTAGCCGCGCGGACGCTCGAGGGTCAGCAGCAGGCCCTCGACCGCTCCGGGGCCTATGCGACCCTTGACGTCGGCGGCGGTGATCGCCTTCAGGGCCCAGCCGTCCTCGGCGTGCTTGTTCAGGACCTTCTCCAGCTTGTCGCTGTCCAGCGCGTCGCCGATCAGCGACTCCCGGAAGGTGACGACCTTGTACTCGTACGTGTAGGGGGTGCTCATGGTGGCGAAGTCCTCCTGCGGTCCGGCGGTGCCGGGTTGTGGTGTGGTGGCCTGGGCCAGCCAATCATCCTCGGGGGCGCCGGTCACCGGCGCCCCCGCCTCCACCGGGGAGAGACACAACGTGGCCTGCGGCGAAGTGCACGGACCCGACGACGAAGCCGGGGTGGCCTGATGTGCTGGAGCGCGACGGCCGACCTCGTGGCGGGCACCGCGGTCGCGGCGGTCGGGGCAGCCTGCGTGGCACGAGTGCGTGACATCCGGGAACTGCCGCTGGCCGCACTGCCGTTGCTGCTCGGAGCGCATCAGCTCGTGGAGGCGGTGGTCTGGCACTCGGGCGGGGGCGGCGGACCCGCCACGGTCGTCTGGGCCGTCATCGCGATGCCCCTGCTGGCGCTGTGGATGCCGGTCGCGGTGCTGTGCGCCGCCTCGCCGACCGCCCGCCGACGCCTGGTCCTGCCCCTCGCCGCGGGGGTGCTCACCGCCGCGGCGCTCGGGTACGCCCTGGCCACCGGAACCGTGACGGCCGAGATCCGCGGTCACACGGTCGGTTACGTCGTCGGTCTGTCCCACGCGCCCGTGCTCGTCGCGGGCTACCTGCTGGCCACCGTGGGCTCGCTGCTGCTGTCCGGCGACCGGCGGCTGCTGGTGCTGGGCGTCCTGGTCGGCGTCGGCGCGTCGGTCTGCTGGGCGTTGTGGCGCCTGGAGTTCGTCTCGACCTGGTGCGCCCTCGCGGCCGTGTGCTCGGTGGTGGTGTTCGGCTGGGTGCGCGCCCGCCCGGCCCGGGCGGTGGCCGCGCGCGGGTGACCACCGGGACACCGGTGCGGTACGAGGTCACGTACCCGCCGTCCGTGCGCGGGAGCACGGAACCGGGTGGCCCCTCGACGGCCGGGCGCCACCCGGTGACGGCGGCCCCGCGTCAGCAGATCCGCGGCAGTTGTTCCCCGATCGGCAGGTCGACCACGCGGGTGCCGCCCAGCGGGGTGCGGGCCACCACCATGCCGGGGTGTTCCTCGACGGTCTCGCCGATGATCGCCGCGTCGGCGCCCAGCGGGTGGGCCCGCATCGCCGTCAGGACCGCGTCGGCGCTCTCGCGCGGGACGAAGGCGACCAGCTTGCCCTCGTTGGCGACGTACATGGGGTCCAGGCCCAGGATGGCGCACGCGTTGGCCACGGCCGGCGGGACGGGCAGGTCGCGCTCCCGGAGGACCACGCCCGTGCCGGAGGCCGCCGCGATCTCGTTGAGCGCGGCCGCCAGTCCGCCGCGGGTGGGATCGCGCAGCACATGCAGGTCCGGGGTGACCGCGAGCATCGCCTCGACCAGGGGGCCCAGCGCCGCGCAGTCGCTCTCCAGCTCCACGCCGAACTCCAGACCCTCCCGGACACTCATGATCGCCACTCCGTGGACGCCGATCCCGCCGCTGACGATCACGACGTCGCCGGGCACGACCCGCTGCGGCCGCAGGTCCACACCCGCCGGGATGAGCCCGATGCCCGCGGTGTTGATGAAGATCCCGTCGCCGTGGCCCGCCTCCACCACCTTGGTGTCGCCGGTCGCCACCTCGACGCCGGCGGCCCGCGCCGCGGCACCCAGGGCCTTGGCCACCCGGTCGACCACCTCCAGCTCGACGCCTTCCTCCAGGACGAACCCGCAGGAGAGGTAGGCGGCGCGGGCACCGCTCATCGCGAGGTCGTTGACGGTGCCGTTGACGGCCAGGTCGCCGATGCTGCCGCCGGGGAAGAACAGCGGCCGCACCACGAAGGTGTCGGTGGAGAACGCCAGCCGTACGCCGCCCAGGGTGAGCGCGGCGGCGTCGCCCATGCCCGCGAGGACCGCGCCCCCGTAGGCGGGCGCGAAGATGTCCCGCACCAGCTCGGCGGAGAGCGCCCCGCCGCCGCCGTGGCCCATGACGATCCGGGGCCTGTCGCGCACCGGGGCGGGGCAGGACCAGGTCTCGGGGTCGAGGGTGATCTCAGACAACGGGGCTCGCCTCCCGGGCAGCGTTGGGGATGTCCAGTCGCCGGTAGAGGTAGTACGCGGCGCAGGCGCCCTCGCTGGAGACCATGGTGGCTCCGAGCGGGGTGCGCGGGGTGCACAGGGTGCCGAAGGCCTCGCACTCGTGCGGTTTGAGCAGTCCCTGGAGGACCTCGCCGCTGCGGCACTCCTCCGGTTCGAGGGTGCGGATGCCGGTGACGGCGAACCGGTGCTCGGCGTCGTAGGCCCGGTACTTCTCGGACAGCCGCCAGCCGCTGTCGGGGATGACGCCGATGCCGCGCCAGGCGCGGTCGGTGACCTCGAAGACGTCCTCCAGCATGGCCCGGGCGGCCGCGTTGCCCTCGGGGCGGACGGCGCGGGCGTAGGCGTTGTCCACGGTGTGTTCGCCGCGTTCCAGCTGGCGGACGGTACGACGGATCCCTTCCAGGATGTCCAGCGGCTCGAACCCGGTGACGACGATCGGCACCCGGTGGCGTTCGGCCAGCTCCGGGTACTCCCCCACGCCCATCACGCTGCACACGTGACCCGCGGCCAGGAAGCCCTGGACCCGGCAGCTCGGGGACCGCATGATCGCCTCGATGGCGGGGGGCACCCGCACATGCGACACCAGCAGGCTGAAGTTGCGGATGCCGAGCTTCCTGGCCTGATGGACCGTCATGGCGTTGGGGGGCGCCGTCGTCTCGAAGCCGATGCCGAAGAACACCACCTGGCGGTGCGGGTTCTGCTGCGCGATCCGCAGCGCGTCGAGGGGCGAGTAGACGACGCGTACGTCGCCGCCCTCGCCGCGCACCTGGAACAGGTCGCGTCCGGTTCCGGGGACCCGCAGCATGTCGCCGAAGGAGCAGAAGATCACCTCGGGGCGGGAGGCGATCTCCAGCGCCTTGTCGATGACCTCCAGCGGGGTGACGCAGACGGGACAGCCCGGCCCGTGGATCAACTCGACCTCGTCCGGCAGGAGTTGGTCGATGCCGTGGCGGATGATGGTGTGGGTCTGTCCGCCGCACACCTCCATCAGCGCCCACGGCCGGGTCACCGTGGCATGGATGTCGTCGAGGAGCCTGCGGGCCAGCCCGGGGTCCTGGAACTCGTCGATGTACTTCACTTCCGTGTCTCCTCGATGACGTGCCCGCCGGCCTCGGTCGGCGCGGCCCCGCCCGCCGCCGCCTCCCAGGGGTCGCCGAACTCCTCCTGGAGCATGCCGAGAGTGGCGAAGAGCTCCAGCGTCCGCTTCGCCGACTCCTCGTCCAGCCGTTGCAGGGCGAACCCGACGTGGACGATGGCGTACTCGCCGACCTGGAGGTCGGGCAGGTATTCCAGGCACACCTCCTTGACCACGCCGCCGAAGTCGACGCTGGCCATCCGGGTGCCGTCGCGTTCCTCGATGTCCAGCACTCGGCCGGGTACCGCCAGGCACATGGGCCTCTCCTCGCTGTGGGTCGTTCGCGTCGCCCGTGCTGCCGGGCATGTGTCCAGTGCCGTCGGGCAGTTGTCCGTCCGGCGGTGCGGGCGGTCGGTCACCCGTAGGCGTCGTGGGGCCGGTCCCTGACGCGGGCGGCCACCACGAGCTGGCCGAGCGCCAGTCCGCCGTCGCCCGGCGGGACCAGGCGGTGGCGCAGGACCGTGAAGCCGTCCGCGCGCAGGGCGGCGGAACAGGCCGAGGACAGCAGGGTGTTGGCGAACACCCCGCCGGTCAGGGCGACCGTGTCGAGCCCGTGCCGGGCGCGGGCCCGGACACAGACCGCGTGCACGAGGGCCGCCACCGCCCGGTGGAAACGGGCCGCGACGAGACCGGTGTCCACGCCCGCCCGCAATTCGCCGACGATGCGCGCGAGGACGGGCGCGGGATCGGCGTGCAGCACGCCGTCGCCGTCCGGGCCGCCATCGCCCGTACCACCGTCGTCGGACCCGTACGAGCCGTCCATGCCGTACGGGCCGTCCATGCCGTACGGGCCTTCGTCGGGTCTCCGGGCGCGCAGTGCGAACGCGTAGGCGCCGGTGTCCTCTTCGGACGCCCCTACGGCGGCCGCCTCCAGCTCGACGGCCGCCTGAGCCTCGTAACCGGCCCGGTGGCACACCCCCAGGAGCGAGGACACGGCGTCGAAGAGCCGGCCCATGCTGGAGGTGGGGACGCAGTTCAGACCGCGCGCCAACTGACGCTCCAGTACTCGGAGTTCGTCATCCGGGCAGACGGCGACGCAGGGCAGGTCGGCCGACCAGGCGAGGCCTGCCGCACGCAGATGGGCGAGCGCCATGCGGTACGGGCGGCGTACGGCGGTGTCGCCGCCGGGCAGCGGGACAGGGGCGAGATGACCGAACCGGGTGAAGCCGTCGTAGTCCGCGAGCAGGATCTCGCCGCCCCAGACCGTGCCGTCGTCGCCGTGTCCGGTGCCGTCGAAGGCGACGCCGATCACCCGGCGGCCGCCGTCCAGCCCGTGTTCGGCCATGGCGGCGGCGATATGGGCATGGTGGTGCTGGACGCGTACGACGGCCCGCCCGCGCGCGTTGCGCTCGGCCCAGCCGGCCGAGCGGTAGCCGGGATGCCGGTCGGCCGCCAGCAGTCCCGGCCGCACCCCGGTGATCGACTCCAGCTGGACCGTGGCCCGTTCGAAGGCCCGCTGGGTGCCCAGGTCGTCCATGTCACCGATGTGCGCGGACAGCCAGGCCCTGCGGTCCTCGCCGAGACAGAACGCGTTCTTCAGGTCGCCGCCCACGGCGAGGGCGGGCCGCACGGGCACCGGGAGCGGCACGGGCAGCGGCGCGTAGCCGCGGGCGCGCCTGATCACCAGCGGCTCGCCGTCGCAGATCCGTACGACGGAGTCGTCGCACGGCACCTGGATCGGCCGGTCGTGGGTGAGCCAGGCGTCGGCCAGCGGCGCCAGCCGGTGCAGCGCCTCGGTGTCGTCGGTGACGATCGGCTCACCGGCCACGTTGCCGCTGGTCATGACGAGCAGCCGGGGTCCGTCGGGGTCGCCGGGCAGACCGAGCAGCAGATGGTGCACGGGCGTGTAGGGAAGCAGCACGCCGAGGTCCGGGCTGCCGGGCGCGACGGCGGCGGCCGGCCGCAGCGCACCCGACTCCGGCTGCGCGTGGGGCACGGTACGCCGACGCAGCAGTACGACGGGCCGGGCGGCGCTCTCGATCAGGGCCCGCTCCTCGGGTCCCACCCTCACGAGGTGCGCGATGTCGTCCACCGTCCGCGCCATGACGGCGAACGGTTTGTCGCCGCGCGCCTTGCGGCGGCGCAGCGCCGCGACCGCGTCGGGGTTCGTGGCGTCGCAGGCCAGGTGGTAGCCGCCCAGGCCCTTCACCGCGAGCACGGCTCCGGCCGCCAGGAGTCCACGGGCGTCGGCCACCGGGTCCGCCCCGGGGGCGGGTCGGGGCGGGCCGCCGGGAGTCCCCGCCGGGACGAGCAGGCGCAGCCGGGGCCCGCAGGCGGGGCAGGCGACCGGCTGGGCGTGGAAGCGGCGGTCGGCCGGATCGGCGTACTCCCGGGCGCAGTCGGCGCACATCGCGAAGTCCGCCATGGTGGTGTGTGCCCGGTCGTACGGCACCCCGGTGACGATCGTGAATCGCGGCCCGCAGTGGGTGCAGTTGACGAACGGGTGGCGGTGGCGGCGGTCGGCCGGGTCCGCCAGTTCGCGCAGGCAGTCGGCGCAGGTGGCGGTGTCGGGCGAGACCAGGGTGCGGGCGGGGCCGTCGGTGTGGGAGGCCAGGATGGTGAACGCGCCGCCGCCGCTGGCGGGCACCTCCTGGTGGTCGACGGACTCCACCCGGGCCAGCGGTGGCGCCTGGGCGGCGATCCGCTCGCAGAAGGAGGCGACCGCCGAGGGTGCCCCCTCGACCTCGGCGACGACACCCTCCGGGGTGTTGGTCACATGGCCGGTCAGGTCGAGCGCGGTGGCGAGGGTGTAGAGGTAGGGCCGGAAGCCGACGCCCTGGACCACTCCGCGGACGGTGACGCGGCGGCGCTGCGGCGGGTCGCCGGCGCGTGCGGGCGCGGTCGGTGGTGCGCTCACGGGTGGGTGCGGGGCACGGCGTCGGCGTGGGTGCCGGGACGGGCGTGGGCGTGGGTGCCGACCTGGCTGTGACTGTCGCTGTGGCTGTGGCTGTGGCTGTGACTGTCGCTGTGGCTGTCGCTGTGGCTGTAACCGGGCGGGTGCTCGTGCGTGTGGCCTTCCGGCAGCGGGTGCTCGTGGGCGTGGGCGTGGGTGTGCGCGTCGGCTGTGCGGGCCATGACCGGGACGTGCGGGGGCGCGCCGTCCGCCGCCGCCAGCGCCCGGTCCAGCATGGCGCCGACCCCCCGGCCGTGCCGTGCGGAGGTCAGCACCACCTCGACGCCGGGGTTGACCCGCTCGACATGCGCGCGGAACGCGGCCTCGTCGAAGTCGACGGCCTCGGCGAGGTCGGTCTTGGTGACGACCACCAGCTGGGCGAGGCCGAAGGCGGTGGGGTACTTCAGCGGCTTGTCCTCGCCCTCGGTCACGGAGGCGAGGACGACGCGCAGCGTCTCGCCGAGGTCGTAGGAGGCGGGGCAGACGAGATTGCCGACGTTCTCCACGAACAGCAGCCGGGTGTCGTCGGGCAGCCAGCCGCGCAGGTGCCCGGCGAGCATCGCGGACTCCAGGTGGCAGAGGCCGTCGGTGAGGACCTGCTTGACCGGTACGCCCGAGCGGGCGAGCCGTACGGCGTCGTTCTCGGTGGCGAGGTCGGCGGTGAGCGCCGCGACGGGCACCGACCGCTCGCGCGCGAGCAGCAGCTCGCGTTCCAGCAGGGCGGTCTTGCCGCTGCCGGGGCTGGAGAGGATGTTGACGACCGCGGTCCCGCGCGCGGTCAGTTCGGCGCGCAGGGTCTGCGCGCCCGCGTCGTTCTTGGCCAGTACGGCCTGCCTCAGGTCGACCACGCGGCACATGGTTCAGCGCTCCTCGGGGATCGGTTCGCGGGCTGGTTCGGGCGTCCTGCCGTCGTCCCAGTGCACTGCGGCGATCTGTAGTTCACGGCCCGCCCGGAGGTCGGTACCGGCTCCGCCGCACCGCGGGCAGCTCAGCAGGGGCGGGATGCCGACGGCCCATTCGTGCGCGCACGGCGCGCAGCGGGCCCGTCCCGGCACGGTCTCGGTGACCAGTTCGGCGCCTTCGAGGACGGTCCCGGCACAGGCCAGTTCGAAGCAGAAGGCCAGGGCGTCGGGCACGACACCGGCCAGTTCGCCCACCAGGAGCCGTACCGAGCGCACGGCCGTGACGTCACCGGCCCGCTCGGCCGCCTCCTCCACCTGGCCGATCACCGCCAGCGCGATGGACATCTCGTGCATCGGTCTCCGTCCGCCCGGGCCGGTCCGCGCCGACCGCCGCCGACCGCCAGGGGGTCGACCGGCCCGTCGGGCGGAGCGTCCGCCGCCCTCATTAGAAGGGAGCCGTCCGGGGGCGGCGGACCGGCGCGCCGTCGCCGGCCGGGCGGGTACGCCGTTCGCCGCAACGCACCCGGTGCCCTTCCGGCCGGAAGGGCACCGGGTGCGGGGCCCGCCGGAAGGGCACCGGCTCACATGCTGCGCATGCGCAAGTAGCGTCTGATGTCCGGCAGGGACTGCACGAGGACGGCGGCGACGACGGCCGCGGCCGCGCCACAGGCAAGGGTCTTCAGCATGGTTGTCTCCTCACTTCGCGGCCTCGCCGACCGTGGCCCGCGGCGCGGACTCTCCCGGCTCGTCGGCCCGCAGCAACTCTTCGATCAGCCGGACGGCCTGCGGTACGGCGGCGGCCACCGGCGCGCTGAGGCCGATGCCCTCCTCCACCGAGGCCGGTTCGCAGCCGACCACCAGCACGCGCCCGGGCGGCTGTCCGCCGGTTCCGGCGCACAGGGTCCCCAGCAGCGCGAGCACGGTGTCGGGGGTCATACGGTGCCCGTCGAGCGCGGCACCGGGCGGCGCCGCCTCCCCTGCCGCGCCGTCGTGTTCGATCAGGTACAGCGTTCCGGGTGCCTCGCCGCGCCGGGTGGCGTCCACCAGGATCAGGGTGTCGTAGCCGTCGAGGACCTGGTACGCGAGATGCACGCCCCGTACGCCGATGTCCACGGCCTCGACGCGGTCGGGCAGCCGTCTGCGGGTGAGCGCGCGCACGGTCTCGACCCCGAAGCCGTCGTCGCCGAGGAAGATGTTGCCGATGCCGGCGACCAGGACCCTGCCGTCCGGGGCGTGGGTCCGGTCCGCGGAGGCGTTCATACGGGGTCCTCCAGTGGTGTGACCTCGTCGGGCTGGAAGTACAGGTAACGGCCCTGTTCGCGGCGGATGTCGGCGCCCGGGTCGCCCTCGACCGTGACGGCCAGGTGCACCGCGCCGTCCACGTCGTGCAGCACCGCCTCGACCTTGGCGCTGCGGCCCTGGAGGAAGAGGTCCTGGGCGTCGGTGCGCCGCAGGCCCGGCCGCAGCAGTACGCGGCTCCCCGCGCCGAGCGAGCGGCCCTCCACCACGACGCGGTCTCGGGCCGGATCGAAGCCGGCGTCGCTCGCGGGATCCCACCACGGTGTGTCCTGGCGCTGCACGCCGAACTCGTCCGGGAATCCCGGGCCCGCGGCGCCGACCGGGTTCGCCGGTCCGGCGCCGGTCACCTCGCGCAGGCCGCGTACCGCACCGTGCAGGCGTTCCAGGACCTCGGGGGGCATCGAGTCCGCCAGGTCGATCACCGCGGCGGCCCGCTCGTCCGTCCCGCGGGCCTCGCGCTTCTCCTCGTCGGTGAGGGCGGCGGTGCGCAGTGCCAGGATCTCGTCGATCTCGGTGGCGTCGTAGAGCGCTCCCGGGCTCTCCGGGGCGATCGCGGGATGGTCGTCCAGGATGATCGGCGAGGACAGCACCAGGTCCGCGCGGCCCGGTTCCCCGGCGAGCACGGGCCAGGTGTGCAGGTTGCGGCAGGACGCGACGGCGCCTTTCGCCCACTCCGGCGGATCCGTCATGGACAGGAACGACCCGGCGCTCAGGCCCATCAGCAGATGCGCGGCGACCAGACAGTGCGGCAGCGCGGCGTCCCGGTCGGCGGTCCGCCCGTCCGGGGGTGTCCAGGTGCCGGTGTTCTCGACCACGGCGGTCAGCCGCAGCGTCCGGTAGGGGCCGTCGAGTTCGCAGGCCGACAGCCGCACGACGCCGTCGACCCGCTCGTACCGGCGCACCAGCCGGCCGACGGTGCGGCCGCCCGCGTCGAGGACCGGCTCGGTCTCCTCCCGGGCGGGCCGGGTGAACGGGGCCGTGACGCCGTCGCCCAGGAGGTCGTCCACCGCGGCGACGACCTCGACGTGCTCCTCGGCTCCCTCGTCCCAGGGGACCAGGACCCGGTCCTCCAGGCGCAGTTCGGGAACCGTCTCGAAGCCGCCGTCCGGGTTCAACCGCTGCACGGTCCGCCGCCGGGCGTGCAGGAAGCGCAGCTCGACCGACAGGGTCGCGCCCGCCTTCGGCTCCATCAGGCATTCGGTGTGCTGGAACTCGTGCTCCTCGCACTCGGCGCCCCAGGCGGGCGGCACCAGCACCCCGAACTGCCAGCGCAGCCGGTTCTTGGCCGCCGAGGCGCGGTACGGGTAGAGGACGTAGCCCTCGAAGAGGACGGCGTCGGCGACCTGCCGGGCCAGCGCGAACCGTTCCTCGGTGGCCGGGGTGAAGGCGGTCACGGTCACGGGGCGGTCCTTCCGGTGCTTCGCGTCAGCGCCGCGAACGGATCGGCGGGAAGGGCGTCCGTACGGAGGCCTTCGGTGCGGGGCGGGTCCGTACGCGGTGGGTGGGCGGGCGCGCTGTCGTCGAGCAGCGCCCGCAGGGTCGCCTCCCAGGAGGGCAGGGCGTGGCGGGAGCGGTAGGCGAGCAGCGCGTCCATGGTGGCGCGGGGCAGCCGGATCCAGCCGCACCCGGGGAAGTGCTGTTCGACCATCTCCCGCCAGGCCGTGACCGGCATCCGGAAGGACGCCTCCCGGTCCCAGGGCACGGGCTCGACCCGGAATCCTCCGGCCCCGGTGAACGCCGTACCGGAGAAGAGCATCAGCAGCGGGACCTCGCCGCCGTCGAGCGCGTCCAGGTAGCGGCTGGCGGCGACGTCCAGGTCGTAGGTGCAGGGCACGACGAGATCCGTCTCCGTCTCGCCGGTGAAGCTGGGCACCATCACCGAGACCTGGGCGAACTGCACCGGCTGGAGGGTGCTCCCCCAGCGCGAGCGCTCGCCGAAGAGGTCCTTCAGGCCTTCGGCCTCGGCGGGCTCGTAACCGCGGCGGGCGGGTTCGATACGGATCTGGCAGCGCAGCGCGAGGGCGTGCACGCGGGCGCCGCCGGACGCGGTGACCCTCAGCCGGAAGACGAGGGTCGGCCCGGCGGCGTACCGGTCGGCGCGTACGCCGGTGCAGGCGAACGAGAACTCCGTCACGGTCGGCCCGCCTCGGCCAGGTGTACCGGCTCGGCTCGGACCGCGATCTGCGCGAAGAAGGTGTCCAGGGCGGCGCGGGCCTCGGCCCCGCCGTCGAAGCCCTGCCACAACAGCCGCATACGGCCCACCAGTTCGTAGCAGACGTCGATGGGTACGAGGTACCTCTCGCACCGCCCGTGGACGCGCCGCAGCAGCAGCGCCTCCACGTCGGGTTCGAGCAGTCCGGCGAGGCGGCTGTCGCCGAGCACCGCCGTCCAGACCGCCGGTTCGAGCTCGCTCTCGGTGGCCCCGGCCGGGCTGGGGTAGTGGGCGACCAGCCGGTCGAGCGCCGCGTTGCGGAAGAAGAAGGCGACGCCGACCGGGATCTGGAGCGCCTCCCACGCGGCCTCGTCGAGGTGGTGGCCGGGGTCGGTGAGGTAGCGGTCCGGGACCGCGCGGAAGCGGCCGGCCGCCGCGCCCGGCCGCTCCATCAGCAGGGCGCAGCCGGTGCAGGCGCAGACGAGTGCCCGTTTCTCGGTGTCGACCAGGTGGCGGTGGTCCTCCTCGGGCACCGCCACCGCGCACAGTTCGCACCGCTCGGGGCGGGGCGGCCGCTCGGCCAGGAATCTGCGCAGGCCGCCGGAGCCGTTGCGGGATGCGCTCATGGTGTCCTCGCCGCCGTGGGGGCGCCGCCCGGGCCCTTGCCGATCTGGAGCAGGGGTGGTCCCGCGGGGGTGGTGCGGATGTCGACCGCCCGCACCTCCGGCGCGAAGCAGGCGAGCGCGTCCTCGGCGGCCTGCCGGGCGGATCCGGCGGTGGCGGCGCAGCCGCAACCCGAGTCCGCCGCGCCGGTCCGCAACTCCAGGGTGCCGGTCGCCTCGTCGAAGTCCGCGACCTCCAGGGCGTGTTCCCGGACGCTGTCCAGCGCACGGGCGATACGGGCGTCGCGGTCCTCGGGGTGGAGATCGTGCAGGACGAGCAGGCTCGCCACCAGTTCGTCGCCGAGCAGGACCGACAGGGCGTCGCCACCGGGGCGCCGGCCGGCGCCCGCCGACAGCAGCCGGACGACACGGGCCAGACCGGAGCCGTAGAAGTCCATGAGGGATCTGACGAGTTCCTCGGCCGCCTCGGCGGCGGCGCGGTCCCCGCCGGCCGCCAGCCGGTCCAGCACCTCCTCGACCCGGCGGCCGGCCTGCTCGGCACTCACCCTGCCCGCCGCGCTCGCCGCGTTCACCGCGCTCGCCGTCCTCGTCGACGGCGCCGTGTCCGTCGACGTCACCGCGCTCAACCGCCCAGTCCGCTCAGACCGGTGGGCACGTGCATCTTCTGCACGGTCCTGCCGCCGCCCACGTACATGTGGACGCCGCACGGCAGGCAGGGGTCGAAGCTGCGGACGGCCCGCATGATGTCGATGCCCTTGAAGTTCTCCGGGGGGTTCTCCTCGAAGATCGGGGTGTTCTGGACCGCGTCCTCGTACGGGCCCGGGGTGCCGTAGGAGTCGCGGACGCTGGCGTTCCAGGGGGTGGGCGGGTACGGGTGGTAGTTGGCGATCTTGCCGTCGCGGATCACCATGTGGTGGGAGAGCACGCCGCGGACCGCCTCGGTGAAGCCGCAGCCGATGCTCTCGTCCGGGACCTCGAACTTCTCCCAGGTCTGGGTCCGTCCGGCCCGGACCTCCGCGAGCCCCTGCTCCGCGCAGTGCAGGGCGACGGCGGCGGAGTACGCCTGGAAGTAGGTGCGCGCGCGGTTGCGTTCCAGCGCGTTGGACCACCGGGGGATCTTCCACTCGAAGGTGGTCTCCGGCTTGGTCATGGTGCGCGGCAGGGTGATGACCACGCTCTGCCCGGTGGCCTTCACGCCGCCGATGTCGACGAGTCCCGACAGGGCGGTGGACCAGAGGCGGGCCAGGGGGCCGCCGCCGGTGTCCAGGGCGAGGTGGTCCTTGCCGTCGAACCAGCGCGGTGACATGACCCAGCTGTACTTGTCGTCGAAGTTCCGCTTCTGCGGGGCGGGGATGGTGTGCTGGTTCCACGGGTGGCGCGGGTCCACCGGGTTGCCGAGCGGGTCGTGGGTGACGAACTGCTCCTGGCCCTCCCAGTCCTCGTAGTAGGAGCTGCCCAGCAGGATGCGGATGCCGAGGTTGATCTCGGTGAGGTCGTTGGTGACCAGCTTGCCGTCGACGATCACACCGGGGGTGACGAACATCCGCCGGCCCCAGTCCGTCATGTTGGCGTACGTGAAGTCGCAGTACTCGGGGTCGTTCAGCGCCCCCCAGCAGCCGAGCAGCACACGCCGGCGGCCGACCTCCTCGTACCCGGGCAGGGCCTCGTAGAAGAAGTCGAACAGGTCGTCGTGGAGGGGCACCACGCGCTTCATGAACTCGACGTACCGCATCAGGCGGCTGAGGTAGTCCGTGAAGAGCTGCACGGAGGCGACCGTGCCGACACCGCCCGGGTAGAGCGTGGAGGGGTGCACATGGCGCCCCTCCATCAGACAGAACATCTCCCGGGTGTAGCGGCTGACCTGGAGGGCTTCGCGGTAGAACTCGCCCTCGATCGGGTTCAGCGAGCGCATGATGTCGGCGATCGTGCGGTAGCCGTGCTCGGCGGCGTGCGGGGCCTCGGTGCGCTCGGCCAGCTCCAGGACACCGGGGTTGGTCTCCTTGACCATCTTCTCGCAGTAGTCGACCCCGACCAGGTTCTCCTGGAAGATGTTGTGGTCGAACATGTACTCCGCGGTCTCACCGAGGTTGAGGATCCACTCACCGAGGTGCGGGGGCTTCACGCCGTACGCCATGTTCTGGGCGTACACCGAGCAGGTGGCGTGGTTGTCACCGCAGATGCCGCAGATGCGGCTGGTGATGAAGTGCGCGTCGCGGGGGTCCTTGCCGCGCATGAAGACGCTGTATCCGCGGAAGACCGACGAGGTGCTGTAGCACTCCGCGACCCGCTTCTGCTTGAAGTCGATCTTGGTGTGGATGCCCAGGCTGCCCACGATCCGGGTGATCGGGTCCCAGGCCATCTCCACCAGGCCGGTGCCGTCGCCGGCCGCTTTCGTCGTCGGTGCCATCTCGGTGTGCCGTGCCCTTCGTTGCGCGCGGGTGTGGGGGGGGGTGGGTCGGGTCGGGGGCTCACATGGATCGGGGGCTCACGTGGACCGGGGGGCTCGCATGGGGCGGGGGTTCACATGGGTCGGGGGTTCACGTGGGTCGGGGGTTCACGTGGGTCGGGGGTTCACGTGGGTCGGGGGTTCACCACGGCGGCCGGTAGCCGGTGGTGATGCGCTCCCCGGTCTGGCGCCACTTGGGCTCCTTGTCCACGGTCCTGGCCGTCACGGACCGCAGCTTGCGGATCACCGCGCCGTACGCGCCGCTCGCCGTGCTGGACACCCGGGCCCCGGGCGGTTCGTCCATGAAGGGCATGAACATGTCGGGGAAGCCCGGCATGGTGCAGGCGATGCAGATGCCGCCGACGTTGGGACAGCCGCCGATGCCGTTCATCCAGCCGCGCTTGGGCACGTTGCACTTGACGACCGGACCCCAGCAGCCGAGCTTGACCAGGCACTTCGGCGAGTCGTACGTCTCGGCGAACTGCCCCTGCTCGTAGTAGCCGGCGCGGTCGCAGCCCTCGTGCACGGTGGCGCCGAACAACCAGGCCGGACGCAGCTTGTCGTCCAGCGGGATCATCGGGGCGGCGCCAGCGGCCTGGTACAGGAGGTACGTGAGCGTCTCGGAGAAGTTGTCGGGCTGGATCGGGCAGCCGGGCACGCACACGATGGGGATGCCGGCCTGCGACTTCCAGTCCCAGCCGAGGTAGTCGGGCACACCCATGGCGCCGGTCGGGTTGCCGGCCATGGCGTGGATGCCGCCGTAGGTGGCGCAGGTGCCGATGGCGACGACCGCGAGCGCCTTCGGGGCGAGCCGGTCGATCCACTCACTGGTCGTGATGGGCTGGCCGGTCTCCGGGTTGTCGCCGAAGCCGCACCAGTAGCCCTCGGGTTTGATCGCCTCGTTGGGGATGGACCCCTCGACGACGAGCACGAACGGGTCGATCTCGCCCCGCTCCCCCTTGAAGAACCACTCGATGAACGTGTCGGCGCCACCGACCGGACCGCATTCGAAGTCGATCAGCGGCCAGTGCACCTGGATCTTCGGCAGGCCGGGCAGCACACCGAGCACGATCTCCTCGATGCTCGGCTGCATGGCGGCCGTCAGCGCGACCGAGTCGCCGTCGCAGCTCAGCCCTGCGTTGATCCAGAGAATGTGGATCGTGGGTGCCTCGTCTGCGGGCGCACTTCCGCCGTCCGCAGCGTCGACCGGGCGCGGCGTTGCTGCAGTCATGGGACCGCCTCCTCGCGGCTTTGAGGAACAAAAGCAAATATTTCGACCATCACTGTTCTTGCTATCAGCGATCGGGACCCGATGGGTCGTCGGCGTGGGCCGTTCCGGTGACGGCGATGTCATGAGCGCAGCGGGCCGTCCTTGCGGACGAACGCGCGACGCAGTGCGTGGTAGGGGGCGTCGGGGTCCTCGAACGTCCGCCGCATCCGGGTCAGCTCCCGCTCCCGGAAACCCGCCAGCGGCGCCACGCCCTGCCGGCGTTCGGCCTCCGCCTTCTTCGCGGCGATCCGTGCGCCGGCGCCCCGCAGCGACGCCAGCCGGGACGCCAGGGCGCCGACCCGCGCCGGGAAGTCCTGCGGAGCGCACTCGAGCACCCGATCCACGAGGCCCACGCGCCGGGCGCCCACGGCGCTCATCGGCAGCGCCTCACTCATGATCCGCTCGGCCGTGGCGGAGCCCACCCGGCGCGGCAGCGTGTACGTCCAGTACTCCGAGCCGTACAGACCCATCAGGCGGTAGTGCGGATTCAGTACGGCGCCCGAACGGCACCACACCTCGTCGGCCGCCAGCGCGAGCATCACGCCGCCGGCCGCCGCGTTGCCCGCCACGGCGGCGACCACCAGCCGGTCCGTCGTGGTGAGCACCGCCTCCACCAGGTCGTCGATGGCGTTGATGTTCGCCCAGGACTCGGCGGCGGGGTCGGCGGCGGCCTCGATGACGTTGAGGTGGATGCCGTTGGAGAAGAAGTCACGGGGACCGCCGAGCACGAGCACCGTGGTCGGCCGCTCGCAGACCTCCCGGTACGCGGCGAGCAGCCGGCGGCACTGCCCGGTGCTCATCGCGCCGCCCGGGAAGGAGAACGAGAGGAAGCCCGTCTCGCCGTCCTCCCGGTAACGGATGTCCGTCCAGGTGCCGTTGTGGGCTCGCGGGGACGACAGCGGGGGTGCGGGCAGCTCCGGCAGCGCGGGCAGCCGGTCGCCGAGGGCCTGCGTGGCGGGCAGCCTGAAGGTGCGCGGCCCGCCCGGTCGACGGCGGGGCCGCAGTTCGGGGATCCACACGGCGCCGTCCTTCGTCGCCCGGCACAGCGCCCCGGCCCTGGTGGCCAGCAGCTCGCCGGGGCGGCCGCGCAGCCCTCTCTCGGGGTGACCGCCGTGGAGATACCACTCCCCGCCGAGCAGCACGTCCAGCACCCCGGGCCGCGAGTCCGCGGCCCGCAGCTTGCGCAGGACGGTCTCCGTGCCGTCCGCACACCAGTCGATGCGCCGGACGCTCTGGTCCAGGTAGGGACGGGTGCGCGGCAGGACGACCATGGCGGCCGCGAGGCCGGGCAGGGCCTCGGCTGCGGTCGCGGCGGCGGCTTCTGCCGCCGACGCGGGGACGGCTTCGACCGCCGACGCGGGGACGGCTTCGACCGCCGACGCGGGGACGGCTTCGACCGCCGACGCGGGGGCGGCTTCGGCCTCGGACGCGCGGGCGACTCCGGCGTCGGACCCGGGGGCGGCTTCGGCCTCGGACGCGCGGGCGACTCCGGCGTCGGACCCGGGGGCGGCTTCGGCCTCGGACGCGCGGGCGACTCCGGCCGGGTCGGCTGCGTCGGGTGACCGCTGACGGAGCGGCACATGGGTTCCGCTCACGAAGCGGTCCACCGCGAGCAGGACGGCCGCGAGGGCGGCGTCGGCGATCTCGTTGCGGTACAGGTCGCTCTTGCCCACGGCGGGCAGCGGGCAGGAGACGGACGCCCACACGGGACCGGCGTCCAGCTCCTCCTCGGCCTGGAGGACGGTCACGCCCCATCGGTCGGCGCCCTCGTGGATCGCCCAGTCGAGCGAGGACGGGCCCCGGTCGCCGACGGGACCCGGATGCACGATCAGACAGGTGTACGCCGACCACACCTCCCGGGGGACGACCGTCTTCAGCATCGGCGCCAGGACGAGCTGCGGCGCGTGCCGCCGGACGGCTTCCGGCAGGGACCGGCCGGGCAGCGCGAGCTCCACCGCCACGGTGTGGCCGCGATCCCGCAGTTCGGCATGGACACGCTGCGTGAGGCTGTTGAACGCGCCGGCCACGAGCAGGATGTGCACGACTGCCTCCCGGAGGGCGAGGTGCGGACGAGAACGTCCCCGCCGACTGCGATGGTCGGGGTTGCCGAGCCGCTCCACCGCGGAGACAGGCGGTGAGGTCACCTGAAAGCACGCGCGAGCTTGACAGGGCCGCGTCGGGCGCCGGACGAGGGCCGGCCAGAACCGGAAGACCTGGTTCCGTGACATGCGTCACCCGGTCTCTCCGTATCAACCATGCCGGGTAGTAGATGCCACTCTGGCGACATATGAGATTTGTCCGTCTTGACCCAAGCGGGCATTCCGTCCGAAGCCATGAAGATCCACCCGCCCGGCGTACGCCCCCACCGTCCTGCCCTTGAGGCTTTCTGACGTGTCGACAGGCGCGCGAAGGGCGCCACGGACGCCCGGTCAGCACGCCCCCACCCTCGTGGCAAGAACCCCCAAAGCCTACGAAGCGACGTAGTAGCGAGGGGGTCCACGCGCCCTTTGCGCCCCATATGAGGACGTCCTAAGAATGTCGACCGGCAGGACGTCTCCGCGCTCGCAGAAGCGGAGTCCGCGCAGAGCCAGCCGCACGAGGGCGCTCCGCGACTACCGAGTGAGGTCACGCATGGCAAGGCATCGCAAGAGCAAGCAGTTCCGGCGGATAGTCATCGCCGCCGTCGCCGTGGCGGCCGTGGGCGTGCCGTCCGCCGCCATGGCCTGCGTCGACTGGCCGGGCAGCGGGGCCACCGGCTCCACCCCCACCGCGGCGCACACCCTGAGCGCGGACTGGCGGGACCAGTTCCTCTGGAACCGCGTCTGGGACGGCGAGAACGACACCCCCACCGCGACGGCGACGCCGAAGACCACCTCCGCGGCCGACGCCCCCTCCCACCGGGCGAAGACCAAGACCCACAAGCCCAAGGCGGCCGCGACACCCGGGCACGGCACCCGCACCCCGCACGTTCCGTGGACCGCGCCGCCCGCCCCCGCGCACACCCCGGCGGCCACGAGCACGCCCGAGTCGACGGCCGCCCCGGCGCCGGCGAACACCCCGAAGCCGACCGCGACGCCTTCGGCCACCGCCACGGCGACCACGGCCACCGCGCGCGTCGTCGAGCTCGTCAACGCCGAGCGCAGCAAGGTCGGCTGCTCGCCCCTGACCGTGAACGCGACCCTGACGAAGGCCGCCCAGGCGCACAGCGCCGACATGGCGGCGCACCAGAACATGTCGCACACCGGATCCGACGGGTCCGCCCCCGGCGACCGGATCACCGGGGCGGGTTACAGCTGGAGCGCCTACGGCGAGAACGTCGCCTACGGTTACGCGAGCCCCGAGCAGGTCATGGCCGGCTGGATGGCCAGCCCCGGCCACAAGGCCAACATCCTGAACTGCTCCTTCAAGGAGATCGGCGTCGGTCTCGCGCAGCCCGGCAGTTACTGGACGCAGGACTTCGGAACGGCCCGCTGAGACAGCGCGCCGCAGCGGTAGGCCCGACGACGCCCGCGCGCGGTCGCGCACGGGCGTGGTCGGGAGCCCGGCCGCGTGGTCGGGAGCCCGGCCGCCTCGTCGAGAGCCCGGCCCCTTCGTCGGAAACCGGCCGCCCCATCGGGAGCCCGGCCGCGTGGTCGGGCGCCCGGACCCTTCGTCGGAAACCGGCCGCCCGGCCGCGTCCTCGTGGCCTGCGCCCGCGGGGCAGCTCAGCCGAGGAGCCTGCGCTTCTGCTCCGCGAACTCGGCTTCGGTGAGAACGCCCTGGGCCTTGAGGTCACCGAGCTGCTTCAGCTGATCGATCTTGCTGCTCATGTCGTCCGTGAGCGGGGTCGTGGTCGCGGGCGGGGCAGCGGGCTGCGGAGCGGCCTGCACCTGGGCCTGCTGGTACTCCTGCTCGGCCCACCGGCCCTGCTGACGGCGTGAGACACGGTTCGACACGGCGGTGGCCGTGCCGGCCACCACGGCTGTGCGGGCTACCCCGCGGAGGAGACCTGGCACGGTGGTTCCCTTCTCGCAGGAGGCGCGGGACTGTCCGTCCGGCCTCCGACCTGCCTGACTGCCGGCCGGCACGCGGCTGCCCACGCGCTCGCCGGATTCCATTGGAGCACCGCGCGGGTACCCCCGCACCTCGGCCCGCCCGGCCGATCCGAGCCCGGCCGACTCCGGCACAGCCGGGCCCCCGGCCGACTCCGGCACGGCCGCCCCTCAAGCCGTGAGGAGTACGGCGATGTCCCCCGGCCGCGGGCTCGGGCCGCCGGTGCGGGTGACCGGGAGCAGCCTGCCGTCCTCGCGGACCAGGAACAGCAGCCGGGCCCCGGCCTCCAGGGGACCCTCGACCCGGCGGGTCACGACACGGGCGCCCCCGGCATGGCGGCGGGCCAGCTCGGGCGCGGTGAGTTCGGGAGCGAAGAGCACCCGCCCCTGGAGGGAGGGGGCTGCGATCACCCCCTGGTTCTCCACGGACGCCCCGAGCCGGTAGACGGTGCCCTCGACACTGCCCTCCAGGTTCATGGCCGCCAGTGCGTTGAAATCGTCCTCGCCGGTCAGGAGCAGGACCCCGGTGAGGCCCTCGGCCTCCGCACCGGCGCCGGTGGCCGCGGCCATGAACTCCCCCTCGGCGAGCTCGATCCCGGCGGCCCTGATGCTGTCGCGCTGCGCCTCGCGCGCCGCCCACATGACCACGTCGAGACCCACCGACCTCAGGGCCCGGCCCAGGTCGACCACCCAGGGATCGCCGCCCACGAGCAGCGGTCGCGAACGGGCCGGGCGCACCACGCCCAGCCGTCTCGCCACGGGCACCGCACTCAGCCCGTACAGGGTGACCGTGGCCACGATCACCACGAAGGTGGCCGGCAGGATCCGCGCCGCGCCGCCGACCCCCTTGTCGACCAGGGTGGCCGAGAACGTCGAGGCGGTGGCGGCGGCGACGATCCCGCGCGGCGCCATCCACCCGAGGAAGCAGCGTTCCCCGGCGGGCACGTCGGTCCCCAGCGTGGACAGGGCCGCCACCACGGGCCGGGTCACCAGGACCAGGACGGCCACGAGCCCGAGGGTCGGCAGCAGCACATGCCGCAGGGACTGCGGGGTGACGGTGGCCGAGATGGAGATGAACAGCAGGCCGATGACCAGGTTCACGAGGGTCTCGAAGAACGGCCTGCGGGCGGCCTCGTCCAGGCCGGGCAGGTTCGCCACCGCCAGGCCCATCAGGATGGCGGCGATGAGTCCGGTGTCGTCCCGCGCCAGGTCGCAGAGGGCCGCCACGCCGACCACCACGGCGAGTTGCACCGTCGTGCCCAGCACCTCGCCGAGCCGGAGCCTGCGCAGCGCCGTCACCACCAGGGCCGCTCCGGCCACGCCTCCCGCCACGCCGACCGCCGTGCTGATCAGGAACTGTCCGATCCCGCCCGCGACGCCGCGGTGTTCGCCCGCCACGACGGCGTGGAAGACCAGGGCACCCAGGACGCCGCCCACGGCGTCGATCAGCGTTCCCTCCCAGACGAGGATGCGCTGGAGCCGCTCGGTCGGCCGGACGAAGCCGAGCAGCGGGCCGACGACGGTCGGACCGGACACGACGATGATCGCCCCGAGCATCACCGCCGCGCTGTGTGACAGGCCGAGCAGCGGTACGGCCACCAGGGCCGTCGAGACACAGGTGACCAGCGCCCCGATCCAGATCAGCCGGACCACGACGCGGCGCGTGTGGCCGCGGAGCCTGCTCAGGTCGAGGCCGAGCCCGGCGTCGTAGAGGATCACCGCGACGGCGAGCGAGACCAGCGGGGAGAAGGCGTCGCCGAGCAGCGCCTGGGGGTTGACGCTGTCCGTCAGCGTGCCGGCCGTGAAGCCGACCGGCAGCAGGACGATGAGCGCGGGGACGCGCAGTACGTGCGCCACCACCTGGGAGCCCGTCGCCAGGACGACGATCAGCGCGAGGCCCAGGAGTACCTGGTCTTCCGTCACCGCGCTGGGGGCGCTAGGTCGTCGGCGACGGCTCGCCCGCGCCGGTCTCGTCCGCCAGGTCGAGGGCCTCCAGGACGGCCGGCACCGGGATGCGTCCGGAGGCGACCAGCTGCGCGCCGCCGCGGCGCAGGGCGGTGACGAAGGGCGCGGCCCAGAGGTTCTCGTAGACGATGATCCCGGCGGAGTTGCCCGGTTCCAGCGCGGCGCCCGCCTCCTGCACGTCGTCGTGGCCGAGGAGTCCGGAGGACGCCCCCTGGAAGACGGCCAGGTCCAGTGCCCCGTCGCCGGTGAAGTCGGTGATCTCCATACCGACCACCGTGCCGTCCTCTTCTTTTCCGATGAACATCAGATCGAGGATCCGGATGATGCCACGCTCCACCAGATCGACCAGCAGCGGGAAACCCTCACCGGTCATGTGGTTTCCGGGAAACTCCACGACCGCGTAATCGATCGGTCCCATCTCGACAAACTCATCGCCCACGATGTCACCTCTGGCTGGTCACGGCATTGTCCCTGAACCGGAGTCCATTGCATCACCGGACCGATGCGGCCGCATTTCGGTTCACACCGAGCGGGTTCGCGCGCGTGCGCCGAGCCGCCGCCAGATCGCGCGCTGGCATTTGAGCGTGCCGGTCCCGACCACGATCAGCACCACGATGTTGAGCAGGAGTTGCAGCAGTGATCCCCGGGCTTCGGACCATTCGGCGAACGCGCACGAGACCCCGATGTCGGCCGCCGCCGGAATGGTGGTCACCGAGATGAAGACGCCGAGCAGTGCTCGTGTGCGGGCCTCGGCCAGCGAGACGATGCCGGCGATCCCGGCCAGCACCGCGACCACGAGGGAGAAGAAGTTCGGCGAGTTGATGAGCCTCGAGACGGGCCTCAGCCCCAGGGCGAACGCCTTCGGCTGCAGGTCGAGACCTCGGACGAGGAGCGCGAAGAGAAAGGTCGTGACGATCACGGGCAGGAATCCCTCGAACAGGGCCCAGAGCCCCCGCCGGACCCCCCGCCGCGAGCGTTGGTCGATCGCGAGGGCGACGCTGGTGATGGCGCCGTACTCGGGGCTGACCACCATGGCCCCCACGATCAGGATCTGGGAGTTGGTGAAGATGCCCACCGCGCCGATGAGCCCGGCGATCACCAGGAAGAGGTAGAAACTCGGGGGATATCTCCCCTCGGCCCTGATGTGGGCCTCCACCTGTTCCCACACCGGCGCGCTCAGCCGCGCGCCGAACACCTCGGCACCCGCCTTCGCCGCGTGGTCGGAGAACACGGTGTCGACCGGGTCGAGGACGATCGAGCCGCGCCGCACGAGTCCGAGGTCGCGCAGGCCGCGCAGCACGTCGTTCGCGGCGCCCGTCAGGACGTCGCACTCGATGGCGTCGCCGTCGGGGCTGAATACGCTGTCCGGCTGGAGCACCAGGTTCACCACGCCGGGCTCGGCCCGCAGCAGGGTCATGGCGTGTTCCGTGAGGTCCGGAGGGCTCACCGCCCGTACGTGGATCATGTCCATGCGGACCTCCGTGTGACGCAGCGGCATGCGCCGGATCACGGCCCGGGCCGGGCGCCCCACCATTAACGCGGCGCGGCCGGGGGGCGGCAACTCGGCGTAGGCGTGCGGCACGCGGCGGGCCCGTGTGTACGACGTAGGCGTGCGGCACGCGGCGGGCCCGTGTGTACGACGTAGGCGTGCGGCACGCGGCCGGCCCGTGTGTACGACGTACGCGTGCGGCACGCGGCCGGCCCGTGTGTACGACGTACGCGTGCGGCACGCGGCGGGCCCGTGTGTACGACGTACCGTTCGGCGCCTGTCGGCCTCGGCGTCGGCTCAGGCGGTCAGCCCGTAGATGCTCCGGCCCACCAGCCACAGCCCCGCCAGCAGCGAGACCGCGACGATCGTCTGCTCCTTGTGACCCTCCAGCCATGCGCGCAGCTTCCCGAGCCGCTCGGCGGCCGCCTCGGGGGCGAAGGTCGCGTAGACCTCCATGGTCAGCAGGCTGGAGGTGGCCAGCAGGCAGTAGCCGAACAGTGCCGCGTACGAGGCCGCGTGGGAGAGGTCGGCCGCCACCACCGTGGCGGCACCCGCGGCCACGCATCCCCACGGCTGGAGGAGCAGGGCAAGGCCGGCGGCGCTCCACGGGTTGATCCGGTCGACCCGCGACGTGCTCCCGGACCGCTTCGGCCGGGTGCCCATCCTGCGGCGGGCGTGCTCCGCGTACCACACGAGGGCCAGGCCGATGGCGAGTTTGGCGGCCAGCGCGGCCTCGGACGGCGGCGACCGCGGGGGCGGCGGCTGACCGCCCGTCACGAGCAGCACCGCGGCGATGATCCCGACGAAGCAGGCCAGCCAGGCGAGCACGAAGGCCAGCCCGTTCCAGATCCCGGCAGGGGCCGACAGCACCAGCACGAACCCGGTGACCGGCAGCGGGTTCAAAGCGATCGCCAGACCGAGGATCAGCAGGTCAAGGAGCATCGCCGCCCCCTCGGGACCGCACGCGGCACCCGGTCGTGGAACCGCACATGCCCTCATCGTCGCCGTCCCCTCCCCCACCCACAACTCCGCGCCCGGCCGTGCGGCGGCCGTCCCGGTCGGCCCGGCTCGGCTCGCCGGGTACGAGGCCCGGGGCTACCGTGGTGTCCGGCCGAGACGTCCGCTTCTCCCGGCGGGTCCTGACACGCTCCGAGGACGTCGACACCGGGCATCTACGGGGCATCTACGGGGCATCGGCGCGGTCGATCCCCGCCGACCCTCCCAGCCCGCGCCGCGCGCGCCGGCGACCACACTCGGAGTGAGTGCCATGACCACCCCTCACCCGGCCGATGCGGGCACCCGGCACCGCACTCCGCAGGAACGTGCCGCGCTGGGCAGGACCGCACGGTCGTCCGTGCCCCGGTCCAGTCATGCCGAGTTCGCGCCCACCGCGCAGCGGCCGGATCCGGTGGCCGTCCTGGAGGCGCAGTCGGAGACCCGGGTGCCCGAACTCGTCCCGATCCGCTACGGCCGGATGACCGGGTCGCCGTTCCGCTTCTTCCGGGGGGCCGCCGCCGTCATGGCCGGGGACCTGGCGGGCACGCCCCGGTCGGGGTTCAGGGCGCAGCTGTGCGGCGACGCGCACCTGCTGAACTTCGGGCTGCTGGCCTCGCCGGAGCGCCGGCTGGTGTTCGACATCAACGACTTCGACGAGACCCTGCCGGGCCCCTGGGAGTGGGACGTCAAGCGGCTGTCGGCGAGTTTCGTCGTCGCGGGCCGGGCGAACGGCTTCAGCGCCCGGGAGCGGGCCGGCGTCGTACGGTCGACGGTCCGGTCCTACCGGGAGTGGATGCGGCGTTATGCCGGGATGGGCGATCTGCCCGTCTGGTACGCCCGGTTCGACGAGGAGTGGGTGCGGGACCGCTTCGTGTCGGAGGGCAGCGCGCGGACCCGGGCCCGCTGGGCGGAGTCGGTGGCGAAGGCGCGTACCCGTGACAGCCGCCAGGCCTTCGCCAAGCTCACCCGCGTCGTCGACGGCAGGCCCCGGATCGCCGCGGACCCTCCGCTGATCACCCCGCTCACGGAGCTCCTTCCGGATGTCGAACGCGGGGCGCTGGAGGAGCAGCTGCGCGAGCTGATCGAGCACTACGGCCGCAGCCTCCAGCCGGACCGGCGGTTCCTGCTGGAGCAGTACCGGTTCGGCGACGTGGCCCGCAAGGTGGTCGGGGTCGGCAGCGTGGGCACCCGGTGCTGGATCGTGCTGCTGCTCGGCCGCGACGACGACGATCCGCTCATCCTCCAGGCCAAGGAGGCGGCCCCTTCGGTGCTGGCGCCGTTCGCCGGGGTCGGCCGCCACGGCACGGAGGGCGAGCGGGTGGTCTCCGGCCAGCGGCTGATGCAGGCCACCAGCGACATCTTCCTCGGCTGGGAACGCGCCGACGGCATCGACGGCCGCCGACGCGACTTCTACGTACGGCAGTTGCGGGACTGGAAGGGCGCCGCGCAGCCGGAGTCGATGGTCCCGGCCGGGATGCGGGCCTTCGGCGAGTTGTGCGGGGCCACGCTGGCCCGCGCGCACGCGAGGTCGGGGGACCGGATCGCGATCGCCTCCTATCTGGGCGGGGGCGACGTCTTCGACCGTGCGCTGGTGCCCTTCGCCGAGCGCTACGCCGACCAGAACGAGCGGGACCACCAGGCGCTCCTGGACGCCGTACGCAGCGGACGGGTGACGGCCGGGACGGCGTGACGAGGAGACCGGCACGGACCGTTGTCCGCCCATCGCCGAGCACGGTCCCGTCGGTGATCTCCAGACCGCTGCCCCGGTGTCGTCCCAGGGGGTGATCGACTGGTTCGTGGCGCCGCGCTTCGACTCCCCGAGCATCTTCGCCGCCCTGCTCGACCACGGACGCGGCGGTCACTTGCCCTGGACGAGCGCGTCGACGGGCCCCGGCCGTGACCGTGGGGCACGGCGCAGGCGGACCCCGGGCGGGCCGGTCGGCGAGGGAGGGAGACCGGCCCGCCCGGGGGATCAGGCGGCCGTCACAGGCCCACGTCGCGGCGGCGGACGTCCTCCAGGGACTCCCGGCGGACGAGGAGGCGGGCCCGGCCGTCGCGCACGGCGACCACGGGCGGGCGGCCGACCAGGTTGTAGCCGGAGGCCATGGAGAGGTGGTAGGCGCCGGCCACGGGGACGGCGAGCAGGTCGCCGGGGCGTACGTCGGCGGGCAGGTCCGCGTCGGCGGCGAGGACGTCGCCGGCTTCGCAGTGCCGGCCCACCACGGTCACCCGGGCCGGGGCGGCGGTGCTGCGCCGGCCGATCAGCCGGGGGGCGTAGCGGACGCCGTACAGGGCGGGGCGCGGGTTGTCGCTCATCCCGCCGTCGACGGCGACGAAGACGTGCTCGCCGGTATGTTTGACGGACAGGACGCGGTAGAGGGCGATGCCCGCCGGTCCGGCGATGGCCCGTCCGGGTTCGATGATCAGGCGGGGGACGGGCAGTCCTGCCGTCGCGCAGGCTTCCTTGAGTTCGGCGCGTACCCGGCCGGCCAGCGTGGTGAGGTCCAGGGCCTGCTCGCCGGGGCGGTAGGCGATGCCGTGGCCGCCGCCGAGGTCGAGTTCGGACAGGACCAGGCCGTGCTGCTCGTGCAGCCGGCTCATCAGGCCGACCATGCGGCGCACGGCGACCAGGTACGGCTTGACCCCGGTGATCTGCGAGCCCAGGTGGCAGTGCAGGCCGGTGAGTTCGAGCTGGGGCTGGCCGAGGATGCGCGCGATGGCGTGCGCCGCGTAGCCGTCGGCGATGGACAGGCCGAACTTCTGGTCGTCGGTGCCGGTGCGGATCTTCTCGTGGCCGCCCGCGCTGATGCCGGGCACCACCCGGACCATCACCTTCTGGTGGCCGTGCGGGCCGACGGCGGCGGCCAGCCGGGCGATCTCGGAGGGGCTGTCGATGACGATGCGGCCGACGCCGAGGCGCAGGGCGGTCTCCAGGTCGCGTGGGGACTTGGCGTTGCCGTGCAGCACGATCCGCTCGGGCGGGAAGCCTGCGATGACGGCCAGTTCGAGTTCTCCGGCGGAGCAGACGTCGAGGCCGAGGCCCTCCTCGTCCATCCAGTGGGCCATCGCGCGGCACAGGAACGCCTTGGCGGCGTACAGGACTTCGGCGTCGGGGAAGGCGTCGCGGTAGGTGCGGCAGCGGTCGCGGACCTCGGCCTCGTCCAGGACGTAGACGGGTGTGCCGAAGCGGTCGGCGAGCTCGGCGAGCGGTACGCCGCCCACGGCGAGGTCGCCGTGCGGGCGTTCGCGGGTGGAGGCGGGCCACACGGACAGGCCGACCGCGGCGGTGACGGCGCCTGCCGTGGTGGTGGGTTCGTGAACCGTGCTCATGGTGGCTGCCCCTCTCAGGCGTTCCGCAGCGCGGACATCTCGTGCGTGACCGGCCCGGCCGGTGGGACGGGAAGCATCGGTGCGACCAGGGCGGGGGGCGTGACCCGTGCGGGCGCCGGGGCGGTGAACTGCGGGTCGACCGTGACGGCGGTGACGCCGAGGGGCGCGGTCAGCGCGCGCAGCGCGGACTCGGCGAGCCGGATCCATGCCTGGCCGGGGCCGAGCGTGGCGGTCAGCCGACGCTCGGAGGTGAAGCCGACGGCCGTACGGTCGCCGAGCGGGGTGCGGAAGAGCCGCGCCGCGCACCCGGAGCGTCCCGGCCGGACCGGTACGTACAGGGGTCCGGCCGGGAACCGATCGGCGGGCTCGGGGTCCTCGCCGTGGAGGAGTTGTGCCATGGGGTGCCTCCCGAAGGGCAGGAAGTGGGGGCTCGGACCTGTGGTTCCCCGGCCGCGGGGAGGCCGGCCGGGGTTCGTTGCCGACGTTATGCCCGTGACCCCTCACGGCCGGACCTGCCCTGACGGGACACTGACGAGGACCCGGGCGTCTTTGACGCGACGCTGACAGCGCCACCGGGGTGCGAGGCGAGGACCCCGCCCCGTGGACCCGGCCGACATCCGGCCCCTGGTACGTCACACGGGACGGTGGAGCAGCGGGTCAGGCCCCCGAATGCACATGCACCGCCCACAGCGAGGGGTGGTCGGGCCAGGTGTCGCGCCAGCGTCGTACGGTCTCGTGCAGGGCCGTCGGCACCACCGCCGTGGTACCGGCCCGGGCGATGGCCTCGTACACCGTTCGGGCGAGGTGGACCGCACGGCGGTCGCTCACCGGCCAGAGGGTGGCGACCACTTGGCGGAAGCCCGCGATCTGGAACGCCGAGCCGAGGTGGATCGACTCGTCGACGAGCGCCGGGCCGGTGCGGGCCGTCTCGCAGGCGGACAGGAAGGCCAGTTCGGCCCGGGGCAGGTCCAGTGCGATCACGTCGGTGACGGTGAGCGGCCGGTGCCGGTGGTCGTGCACCAGCAGACGGCCGGCGGACGGCGCCGCGGGGTCCGCCACGGCGTGGCAGGCGAAGCGCGCGTCCAGGGCGACGACCTCCCGCGCGGTGCGGACGGCGCGGCGCAGGCTCGCGATGTCGCCGGTACGGTCGTACCGGGCCTGTTCGGCCAGGGAGCGGTTGGTCAGCCGGGCCCCGAGCGCCGCGTGACCGGCCGGCGTCAGAGCGACGGCCTCCTCCACGGCCGCCAGCGCCTCGGTCAGTTCCTCCACGACGCCGGTGCGCTCGGCGTGCGCCAGCAGCGCGACGCCCAGCTGGCTCAGCCGGGTCGCCCGGGCCGGGACCTGGGCGGGTGTGGCGCGCAGCGCCGTCCGGTGCGCCTCGACGGCTTCGGCGAGGTCGACGGCGAAGCCCGCCATGCGCGCGCACGTCTCCAGCGCGGTGCCCAGTGCGGTGAGGGCCGCGGCCCGTCCCGGACGGTCCGGCGGGGCCGCCGCCACGGCGCCTCGCGCGTACCGGACCGCGTCGGCGAACGCGCCGTCGTCCCCCGTGCGTTCGGCGAGGCCGAGACAGGCGGTGGAGAGGTTGATCAGATGGCCCACCTCCTTCGGATGCCCGGCGGGGGTCGCCCCGACCGCCCGGCGGCACAGGTCCACGGCCTCGGCGAGCAGCGCGGCGTCCGCGGTCCTGCCGGCGAGTCCGTACAGCGCGAAGCCGAGGTTGGACATCGCCCACGCCCGTTCGAGCCGGTCGTCCCCGAGGAGTTCCAGTGCGGACCGGAACGCCGTGACCGTCTCGCGCAGCGCGGCGAGGGACCCCGTCCGTTCCTGGTGCTCGTGCAGCACGGCGCCGAGCGCGTTGTGGACGGTGAACAGGCCGGGTGAGTCGGCAGGGCAGACGTCGGCGGCGGCCCGGGCCAGGGCGACGGCCTCGTCGAGGACTGCCGGTTCGCCGGTGAGCCCGTACAACTGCTGGAGGGCCTCGGACAGGGTGCAGCGGCGCAGGGCGAGCGCCGACGCGTCGGGGGTGCCGTCCGCCAGGAGCCTGCGCGCCAGGGTGACGCCCTCCTCGGCGTCCGGCCTGCGGCGAAGGTGTTCGGCGTGGGCGCCGAGGACGGTGATCAGGTGGGTCAGCGCCGAGGGCCGGTCCGGCGCCGATGCCACCGCCAGGGCCTGTCTCGCGGTGACGAGGGCCTCGTCGAGGAGATCGAGGTCCTCTTCGTCCCGGAAGCGTTCGAGGAGGACGAGCGTGAAGTTGGCGAGCAGGCCGCCGTGTTCGGTGCCGCCCGCGGCGACCGCCGTCCGGCAGCGGAGGGCCGCCTCGGCCAGCCGGCCCGCGCCGCCGCCCTCGTACCGGTGCAGACGCAGCAGCCGGCCCGCCAGGACCGTCACGACGTCGTGGGCCGTCGGGTCGGCGACCGGCAGGGCGAGCCGCGCGAGCCGCAGCAGGGTCAGGGCGGCCGGGTCCGTCAGCGGCAGCCGCTGCGCCTTCCACACCCAGACCCGGGGCTGCCGCAACAGCTCCATCTGCCCGGGATGCTGCTCGGTCAGTCCGCGCAGCAGTTCGTCGACACCCGCGGGAACGGCCGCCGGGTCGGCCGCGGCGAGGACCGTGGCGAGTGCGACGGTGAGCAGCGGATCGCTGGAACCGGCCGGTTCGTCGAGCGCGGTGCGGCGGGCGCACAGCCGGGCGGCCGCCCCGAGGTCCGTGACCGGCGCGGCGGCCCGGTCGACCGTGGCGACCAGGGTCTCGACGTCGGCGAGCGCCTCGTCGGAGCGCAGTGCGGCGGGATCGTCGGCGACGCGACGGATCCTTGCCGCGAGGTCGTGGATCCTTGCCGCAGGGCCGTCGTTCTCGGGCACGGACCCTCCTGTTCCGGGCCGCAGCCGCCCCCGCAGGATGCGTGCCGGACATAACCGGCGGGCCTGATCGCAAGTGAACCAAATGGCCGAAGAGCGCTCAAGTGGTGTGCGACGAACGGGGGTTCTGTCACCATCGCACCATGACGCAGCACAACGGGCCTGCCCCGACGGCGGATCCCGGGTCCGCCGGGAACCGCACCGCGGTGGTGATCACGGCCCTCGGGGTGGAGAGCGGCGCGGTGGCCGAGCACTTCGCGGACGGGCACCGCCCGCTGCGCGAGGCCGACGGCACGGTCTACGAGATCGGCACCTTCCACGGCGAGCACGGCAGCTGGACCGTTCCACTGGTCGAGGCCGGGCAGGGGAACACCAGCGCGGGCATCGAAGTGGACCGCGCGGTACGGGTGTTCGCCCCGGATGTCGTGCTGTTCGTCGGCATCGCGGGCGGGGTCAAGGACGTCGCCCTGGGAGACGTGGTGGCCGCCGACGCCGTCTACGACTACGAGCGGGGCAAGGACTCCGAGGACGGTTTCGTCCCCCGCATCAAGACGAGGTCGTCCTCGCACCTCCTGCTCCAGTACGCGCGGGCCGCGGCACGTCGACAGCGTTGGCCCGCACGGGTCCGCCCGGCCCCGCCCGAGGGGACGCCGCCCCGCTCCTGGGTCGCGCCGATCGCCGCGGGCGGCAAGGTCGTCGGCCACGACCGCTCGCGGACCGCCGAACTGCTGCGCGCGCACTGCGGCGACGCGGTCGCGGTCGAGATGGAGGGCTACGGCTTCCTCCAGGGGGCCTATCTCAACCCGCAGGTCGGCGCGCTCGTCGTCCGCGGTGTCTCCGATCTGCTCAACGACAAGGGCGAGGAGAACGACCGGACCGAACAGCCCAGGGCCGCACGGCACGCCGCCGCGTTCGCCTTCGAACTGCTCGACGTCCTGCGCTCGGCCGAACGGCAGCGGTGACCGCGCACACCTCCCGCCGCGAGGCCCTCCTCGCCGCACTCGGCACCCGCGTCGACCACTGCGCCGACACCGGCGACCCCACCGCACTGCTCGACGACACCACGCCCGGTCTCATCCGAGAGCTGATCGACGCGAGCCCGGACGTGACATCCGACGCCGCAGTGACCCGGACCGCGGGCCTGGCCCACCTGGGCCGGTATCTGCACCTGCCGGACGGCCTCGACCAACTCGATCTGAGCCGGGCTCTCGCCCTGTTCCGGCCGTGGTACCCGACGCGGCCCGAACTGGTACCCGAGCCGCTCGCGGAGTACTTCGACGAGTACCCCGAACTCGTCGCCGATCCCGTGCTGTTCGCCGGAAGCCAGGCCGCACGTCTGCTGACGTCCGCCGTCACGACGGAGGACACCGACGTCCTCGACGAAGCGATCAGGGCGCTGCGGCAGACGCTGGACGGTCTGCCGTCCGACGACCCCGAACGACCCGACCACCTCGCCAATCTCAGCGCCGCGCTGAGGCTGCGACACCGCCTCCTCGACGACCAGGACGCTCTCGACGAGGCCGTCGGCAGCGCCCGGCAGGCGCTCGCCCACGCCGGGCCGGACGATCCGTCGGCCAGGAACCGGCTCACCGGGCTGAGTGCCGCGCTCCGGGCCCGGTTCGAGCACGCCGGAGACCCGGAGGACCGCCAGGAGGCGATCGCCACGGCGCGCCGCGCCGCCCTCGGCCCGGACCCCGGCTCCCCGGACGCCGACCGCGCCTCGGCCCTGTTCCACCTCGGCAACGCCCTGCTGTCCGGTCACCGGGACCCGGGCCGTGCCGCGGACCTGGACGAGGCCGTCGACGCGCACGAGCGAGCGCTCGCCGCGCTGCCCGACGGCTCGGCCGAACGCACCACCCGGCTGGCCACGCTCAGCAGCACCCTGCTGGCCCGGTTCCGGCTCTGCGGCGCCGCCGACGACCTCCGGGCGGCGACGGCCGCCGCCCACCAGGCCGTGGAATGCGCCCAACCCGGCTCACCCCGCCACCGTCTGGCCCTGGGAGCCCTCGGCTCGGCCCTGCTCACCCAGGGCGTGCACACCGGTCGCCGGGACCTGCTGGACCAGGCCGTGGACCGGCTGGAAGACGCCCTCGACGGCCCCCGCCCGGACATCACCGACCTGGTCCACCTCGGCCGCGCCCTGCACCGGCGCGCCGAACACACCGGCGACCGCCGGGACGCCGACCGCGCCGTCGACGTCCTGCGGCAGGCCGTGGAAGCGACGCCGGGAGCCGTCGGCCGCCGCGCCGACCGACCGTCCGACCCGGCGGCCGACGTCCGCCGCGCCGACCGACCGTCCGACCCGGCGGCCGACGTCCGCCGCGCCGACCGACTGTCCGACCTGGCGGCCGCCCTGCGCGGCCGGTTCGAGCGCACGGGCTCGCGCGCCGACCTCGACGAGGCCGAACGCCGTCTCGACGAGGCACTCTCCGCCACCCCCGAGGGTCACCCGGACCGCTCCCGGCACCTCTCGCACCAGGCCGAGGTGCTCCAGCTGCGGGCCGGGGAGAACGGCGACCAGGCCGACCTCGTCCGGGCGGTGGCACTGGCCCGGCAGGCCGTCGCGGCCACCGCGGACGACGACCCTCACCGGCCGAAGCGACGGTCCACGCTCGCCCTGGCACTGGAGATCCGGGCGATCCGCACCGGCTCGCCGGACGACCTCGACGAGGCCGTCCGGATCGCCCGCGCCGTGGCCGGCTCTCTTCCCGCGGGCCATCCCGATCTCGCCGTGCACCAGGCCAACCTCGGCAGTGTGCTGCGTACCCGCGCGGAGCTGGACGGCGACCTGCGGATCGCCGACGAAGCGGTCACGGCCTCGCGTGCCGCCCTCACGGCCCTCGCCCCCGGCCACACCGACCGCGCCGGCATGCTCGGCAACCTGGGAGCCGCGCTGATCACCCGGTTCCGGCACACCGGCATGCTCGACGACCTGGCCGAAGCGGTCGACTGCCAGCGCACCGCGCTCACCGTGCTGCCCGCCGACCACGCCGACCGGGTGACCGTGCTGATGAACCTCGGCTCGGCGCTGCTCACCCGCTTCGAGACGGACGGCCGCCCCGAAGGCCTCGACGAGGCGGTCGACGCCGCCCGGACCGCGGTCGCCCTGGCCGCTCCCGGCCACCCGGACCGGGCCATGCTGCTGTCCACCCTCGGCATGGCGCTGCTGACCCGCCACGAGCACGCCACCGGCGCCACCGGCGCCACCGGGGACGACGGCGACGACGCGCTGCGGTACCTGCGACAGGCGTTGAACGGGCTGCCTGCGGACCACCCGGGCCGGGCAGGCCACTGGTCCAACCTCGGCCTCGCGCTGCTCGCCCGGTACGGACGCGACGGGACGCCCGGGTACCTGGACGACGGCATCCACGCCTGCCACCAGGCCGTGGCGGCCGTCGACGAGAGCCATCCCGATGCGTCGATGTACCTGGTCAACCTGGCAGCGGCCCGGTGGAGCCGCTTCCTGCGCACGGGCTCGGCCGACGATCTGCGGTCCGTCACGGAGCACGACCGGCGCGCCGCCGGGGTGGCGGCCGGCCCGCCGACGGTACGGCTGGCGGCGGCACGGCAGTGGGCGACGGCCGCCGCCCTCGGCGAGCGCTGGGAACTGGCGGCCGAGGGGCACGCCGCCGCCGTGGACCTGGTCGGCCTGGTCGCACCGCCCGGCCACACCCGGGGCGACACGGAGCAGGCGCTGCGCGGCATGGTCGGCCTCGGCGCGGACGCGGCCGCGAGCTGTCTGCGCGTGGGCCGGACCGAGGACGCCCTGACTCTGTGGGAGCGGTCGGTCGACGTCCTGACGAACCGTCTGCTCGACGCACGGCTCGACGTCACCGCACTGCGCCGCACCGCACCCGAGCTGGCAGAGCGGTTCGAGCGGCTGCGGGCCGAACTGGACGTCGCTCCCCCGCCCGGACCGTCCCGGGCGGCGGCGCTGACCAGAGCCGCGTGGCAGGCCGACACCCGGCGCCGCGCCGCCGGTGAGCTGGCCGAGGTCCTCGCCCGGATCCGGGCTCTGCCGGGCTTCGCGCGCTTCCAGCTTCCGCCCACTGCGGCGGAACTCCTCGCCACGGCCGCCCACGGCCCCGTGGTCGTCCTCACCGCCGGCGAGCTGCGCTCCGACGCGCTGATCCTCACCCCGGAGGGCATCGAGGCCGTGCCCCTGCCCGGCCTGACCCCGGCGGCCGTGCAGCAGCGCGTGGAAGCTGTTCTCACCTACCTCGATCCCGGGCTGCCCCGGCCCGGTGCCGCCGGCCGGCGCGAGGGGCGCAAGGCCTTCGAGGAGACCCTGGGATGGTTGTGGGACGAGGTCACCGGCCCGGTGCTCGACCACTTCGACAGCGCCCCGGCCCGGCTGTGGTGGTGCCCCTCGGGCCTGCTGTCGTTGCTTCCGCTGCACGCCGCCGGCCATCACGACACCCGCGACGACGCCGTACCCCGCACGGTGATCGACCGCGTCGTGTCCTCGTACACTCCGAATCTGCGTGCCCTGAAGCACGCCCGCCGTCCCCGCCCCGGGCGCGCAGGCGACGACCCGGTGCGCGCGCTCGGCGTCGCCATGTCCCGCACGCCCGGCGCCCGGGACATTCCCGGTGCCCGCGTCGAGACGGACCTGCTGCGCTCCCGCACGCGCGCGGACGTCACCGTGCTGGAGGGCCCCGAGGCGACCCGCGACCGGCTCCTCGCCGACCTGCCCGCATTCGACTGGGTCCACCTCGCCTGTCACGCGTACGGCGATCTGGACGCCGCGTCCGACAGCCGGCTCCTCGTCCACGACCACCTCCGGGCGCCGCTGACCGTGGCGGAGATCGTCCGACTGCGCCTGGACCGGGCCGAGTTCGCCTATCTGTCGGCCTGCGCCACCTCGCGCCGGGGCACCGTACTGCCCGACGAGGCGATCCACCTCGCGGCGGCGTTCCAGCTCGCCGGCTTCTCGCACGTCGTCTCCACGCTCTGGCGGGTCGCCGACCGGCACGCCCTCCAGGTCGCCACCCAGGTGTACGACGCTCTCGGGAGGTACGGCGCGGCCGACGCGCCGTACGCCCTGCACCGGGCGACCCGTCGGCTGCGCGACCGCTGGGAGGGGTTTCCGGAGGTGTGGGCGGCGCACATCCACATGGGGGCCTGAAGAAGGGCCGGCCATCCCGCACGACGACACGGCCCCGGTCCGACGGGCCGACAAGGAGAGGGGAAGCCCGTGCCGGTCGATCCCGCCCTGGCGCAGGAAGCAGCAGAAGCGGTGGGTATGACGCTCCGTATGCGTCTCACCGCGTCCGAGTGGACCTTGTTCGAGGAGGCCGTGGCGCGACTGTCCGCGGCACTCGACGACGGCGACGAGACGGCGCTGCGCGAGGCCGTGCTGGACCTGGACGAGATGGGGTTCCGGGTCGCGCGTGAGGTCGGCCAGGAGCCCGGCCCGGACGAGGAGGACGATCCGGAGGTGGAGGCCTCGGCGGCACGACGCGACCTGGGCAACGAGCTCATCCGGCGGATCGACTCCGGCGCCCCGGGCCGCGGTTGATGGAGGACGCCGGCGCCCTCTCGGCCCCGGCACTGCTCACCCATGTCTTCGTCCCCGCCGTCGGCCCCGACGCCGAACCGGCCTGGCGGGGACTGCGCACGCTGTGGCACGAGATCGTCGTAACTCTCGGCTACGACCGTCCCGTCACCGCCCTCGGCCTGCCCACCGAGCTGCCGGACACGATCCCCGCCCCCGCGGGCGGCTCGGGCGGCGTCGCCGCGGTGCGACGGGAGGCCGCCGGGATCTGGCAGGCGTTCGTCCGGGCGGAACACGACGTGCTGCTGCTGACGCTGATGATGGCGCCCGAGACCGAGGAGCCGTGCGGACCGGTCTGGGCGGAGCTCGAAAGCCGGGTGGAGGACCTGGGCGGCGGTCCGGGAACGCTCGGGGAGGCCCGGCTCTTCCTCTCCGTCCACGACGCCGGCCGGAACGCGCCACGCCTCGTCCGGGAGGCGTTTCCCGGGCCGTGCGCGATCGGCTGCTGGCGGCCGGGCCGTACCACGGCCGTCCCCCTCGCCACGACGGCCGACCTCGGCGCGCTCCTGGTCTGGGAGCCGGGTCCGGATCTCGACGACGGGCGCCCGCTGCGCAGGCTCGCGCTCACCGTGCCGTCGGCCCACGAGTCGCGGGCCGACGGCATCGTCTGGACCACCTTCCGCGACGGACGCCCGGCCCCGCTGACCAGGCATCTCCTGCACGCCGCCAAAGTCCGCTACCACGTGCGCCAGTTCGACGACGGCCGACCGGTCCGCCGCATCCGGGACGGTGTCGACTCGACCCTGGACGCGCTGGCCCGAAGCTCCGGGCCACGCGACGAGCTCGTCGACCGCCTCAGAGGCTGGAACGACTCCGCCTCCCGTCAGCGTGCCCTCCTGGACCGCATGATGCTGGCGGGCGGCAGCATCACCGCCAACCTCCGTGCGGCGCTGCGCTGGATGCCCGACGCCACCGGCCCCCTGGGAGACGACCGGCAGCTCGCCGACTGGCTGACGGCACGGCTGGAGCAGGAGATCACAGCGCTCGACGCGGCACTGCCCCCGGTGCGCGAGGTGCTGGCCACGGCGGGACCTGGCCCGGCGACGAGCGCGGCGACCGCGGTGGCGGCGGGACGACGACGCGGGGCCGTGCTCGTCACCCCTTCGGAGGACGTGTACAGCGCCCTGCGGGCCGCGTTGAAGGGCCCCTTCGCGTTGCGCGAGGTGCGCGGCACCCTGTACGAGACCGGCGTGCTGCCGACCGAGGAGGGCGCCTGGGAGGTGGCTCTCGTGCAGATCGAGCCCGGCATGGCGTCGGCGGGGCTCGAACTGGACCGGGCGGGCAGCGCCCTCGGGCCCGAGGCGGTCGTCTTCGTCGGTCTCGGCGGCGGCCTCGGCCGGATCCGGCCCGGTGACGTCGTCGTCGCCGAAGCGGTCGTCGACTACCAGTCGGTGGAGGAGACCGCGCGGGGGACGCTGGGGCGGGCCAGGGCGCACCGCGCCGGTTACCGGATGATCCAGTACGCCCGGCACCTCGCCCGCACCGAACCGTGGACCGGGCGGGGGCCGGACGCCGACTTCCCCCGGGCCTTCCTGGGGTTGGTGGCCACCGGCCCCACCGTCGTCGGCGACGACAGGTCGTCGACGGCCGGGATGCTGGCCCGGCACGCGCACGACGCGCTGCTCGTCGACACCGAGGGACACGGGTTCCTGCAAGGTGCCTATCTCAATCCGCGCCTCGACGTGCTGGTCGTCCACGGGGCGTCCCACCGGGTGGGGCGGGCCGACGAGACCGCTCGGGCGAGCCGCAACGCTGCCCGGTTCGCGCTCGACTTCCTCGCCCGCCTCCCGCGCACTCCACCGGATGCGTGTTGAGCCGCCCCGGCCGGGCGGGCACGGGCGTCTCGCGGACAGACGGTCCTCAGCCCACCGCGGCGCCGTGCGCCGGGATCTCACCGTCGACACGCCCACGCCGTGCCCGAGACGTCTTCGTCAGCTTCTCGGCGGCCACTTCGGCGGTGAGGCCCTGAATCTCCTCGCCGGCCTCGATGACCGCGCGCCGGATCTCGAAAGTAAGGCCGACGGACGTCTTGATGACGCCTCGCGCCAGCGGTTTCGCCACTCTCTTGACCAGAGGGGCCGCCATCATGCCGACGAGGAAGGGAGGAACTGTGGGGAGCATGTGTGAACCCTCTTCTTGATGTACACAGCACGACTGCCGACGCCGAACGAGCCAGTACTGTCCGGCCGACAAGGCTGGACAGTAATTTCGCCCCCACCAAAATCACGATAGTCGGACCTCGGTCGATGTGCCTGCAGAGACCGACGCTGTTCATTCGTTCGGGCGGAAGCCCGCCGGAGCGGAACGCGACCGCACAACGGAATTCAGAGCGGCTTCGGCGCGCCCGGCTCGCACTGGTCCAGCAATGAATCCACCACCTGCACGACGAATTCGGGTACGCGATCCGGGAAGTCGTGGCCGGTTCCCTCCGGGGTGTAAATTCTCCGCGCCCCGCTGGAGGCCGCGAGGAACCGTTCTCTCACGGTGAGGAAGAAGTGCCGTACCCGGGCGCTCTCCTGCGGATCGCCGACCGCGTCGAAGATCTCGCCACCGCCCGTCAGATCGCGTGGCGCCACCAGGAGAAGGGGCATCGAGCCGAGCTCCCCGTCGTGTACGGCCGTCTGCCAGCCGTCCCTGGTGATGCCGTCCGGCGTCAGCTCCCGCAGGATCGATGCCGCGGCGCAGTTCGCCTTGGTCCTGAGCTCGATCACGGCGAGAACCTGCGCAGGGTCCTCGGAGGTGTGCGCGTCCTTCCTGCCCGTGAGAGGGTGCAGTCCAAAGAGGTGGCGCAGCGCGAGAACGGTCTGGCCCCTCGGGGCGTGCCGCAGGGCCGGAAGCGCCGGGCCGAAGGCGACGGCATCGGGCGGGGTGGGGTCGAGCAGCACCAGAGCGGCCACCAGGTCGGGGCGGCGCCTGGCGACGTTGGCCATGAGCAGCCCCCCGAACGAGTGCCCCACGAGGACGTAGGGCCCCGTTTCACCGGCCCGCTCCAGCACTTCGATCAGTTCGACGGCTTCAGCCGCCGTCGTGCGGGGGAACGGGCCCAGGTCGCTCCACCCGGACCCCGGACGGTCCACCAGGACCGAGCGCATCTGTTCCCGCGCCAGCGCGTGCAGCGGGTACATGGCGTACCCGGCGGCATGGCCGCCCGGCATCCAGACCACGGTGGGCCGCGGTCCGCCGTCCCCCTCGGCCAGGACGTGCATACGGTAGCCGCCCACGTCGACCATGCGTCCGGGGGGCGGATACCTCACCCGCACCCGGGCCACCTGCACCAGATGGCGCAGCGACCCGAGACCGAGGGCGAGGGCCACGGCCCACAGTACACCGCCGAGAATCCGCCAGCCGGACCCTACGGCGAGGCACCATGCACCCACGGCCGCGGGCAGCAGCGCGATGGCCAGCCCGGCCCAATCCCGGCCGAGCAGCCGAAGTATCGCGTCGGCGGCACGTGTGCCCGGTCGCATGGTTCCCTCCCGTCCCGGCCTTCGTGGCCGCTGCCGGGGACACCGCGCGTCTCAGCGTCCGGTACGACCATCGTCTCCTGGGAACCCCGCGGGCGCCATGCACGCGCGCGCGAGGCGGGCCGCCACGTCGGCGACGACCTCGGCCTCGCGGTCCACGAGGTAGAAGTGGTCCCCGGGGAACGGGCGCAGTTCGAAGGAGCCCGGGGCGGTGAGACCGGACCAGGCGCGGACCGCGTCGAGGGCACAACTCCGGTCGTCCTGGCCGACGTACGCGGTGATCGGCGCCTTGACCGGAGCCGGATGCGCGGGGTGGTAGCCCGCCAGCAGCCGGTAGTCCGAACGCAGGGCGGGCAGCAGCAGGTCACGCAGTTCCGGGATGTCGTAGGCCTCCGAGTGCAGGTCGCCGAGACCCCGGACATGGTTGATCAGCGATGCGTCGTCGGCGTCGTGCAGTGCGAAGTGCTCGGCCCGCTGGGGGGCTTCGTGTGCGGAGACCAGCAGGTGCTCGGGGACGGTGCCGCGGGCCTCGAGTCTCAGGGCCACCTCGTAGGCGACGCAGGCGCCCATGCTGTGCCCGAAGAGCGCCGGCGGCCGGTCGAGCCAAGGCCGCAGTGCGTCCTCGATCGTGTCGGCCAGGGTGGCCATGTCCTCGATGCAGGCTTCCGCGAGCCGGTCCTGGCGGCCGGGGTAGCGCACGGCGAGCACCTCGACGTCCTCCGGCAGCAGCGCGGACCAGCCGTGGAACAGCTGTGCCGTGCCGCCGGCGTGCGGGAAGCACACCAGTCGGAGCCGGGGGTCCGCCGCACGCCGGTGGACCCGGAACCACTTGTTCGCCTCGGTCGCCGTCATCGCTGTCGCAGCCCTCGCTGGTGCAGGGAGTCGAGCTTGGAGAGGAAGACGGGAAGCTGCTCCACCGCCCTCCTGGACACATAGGCGGTCTGCACGGTATGGCGCTGACGATCGGTCACGACGAGTCTGTAGGCACCGCCTTCCTGGATGAGTTCCGCGGAATACAGAGGGGTTGCGGTCGCAGACATCTGGCCTGTCTCCATCAACGGTCGTCCTCGAGAGCCGGCCGGCCGGCTCAGCGCACCTTGGTGGCGACCGAACCGGCGCTGCGGGTCTTGCCGGCGGGCTTGTCCCCACCGGCGGCCTGACCCTCGTTCGCATCCGCGGCCGCGGGCGTCGTGCCGGTGGCCGCCGCGCCCCGTCCCGCGGTGCCGTCCTCCGGCGCGCCGCCGCCGTGCTCGGCACCTTGTGCGGTCTGGGCCGTGAGTACTTCGGCGGTCGCCTCGGCCGCGAGATCCTGGATGCCCTCGCCGGCTTCCTGGACGGCTCGCTTCACTTCCATTCCCAGTCCCACCGACGTTTTGACGAGCCCTCGCATCAAGGGCTTGCCCAGCCTCTTCACCAGGGATGCGGTGATCAGACCGATCAGGAAAGGAGGTACTACAGGCGGCATGGCACAACATCCTTCTCTTCTGTCGAGGAGATGGTGATTGAAAACATAACGGTGAGGTGAAACAGCGAAACGTGACTGAACACGGGAGAACTCGGCGGGATGCGTGCATTCCGCATCAGCGAGCCCCCGCCAGTCATTACAGAGAGTATCCGAGGCCGAGCAGGCGGCTACAGATTCCCCGTGCCCTTCACTCCTTCGAGTAGAGCGGCCCTCTCCGGGAATCCCCGTGCAGTTCCCGCTCCACCCGTCGCCGCAGTGCGGGAAACGGCAGTGTGCCGCCGGCCAGCACGGTCTCGTGAAAGGCGCGCACGTCGAACGCGGCACCGGCACTGCGTTCGCACGCCGCCCGCAGTGCCGTGAACTCCGCGTGACCTGCCCGGTAGGTCAGCGCCTGCCCCGGCAGATCGGTCGCGTAGCGCAACAACTCCGTGCCGATCTGGCGTTCGGACTCGGCTGCCGCGTGGGCGCGCATGAAGGCGCGCGCCTCCTCCAGTGTCATCGTCCCGAGATTGAGGCCGGTGTCGACGACGAGGCGCTGCGCGGTGAAGCGCTCATGGGCCAGTCGTCCGTACGCGTCCCACGGGTCGTCGTACAGCCCCATCTCCCAGGCGAGCCCCGCCGCGTACTCCGCCCAGCCCTCCTCGAACCCGCCGAAGGCGACCAGTTCGCGGCGCAGGTCGGGCAGCGCGCTGTTCTCGGCCTGGCGGGCGAGATGGAAGTGATGGCCGGGCGACAGCTCGTGGTAGATCAGCGCGGCCGCGCCGAGCAGTGACCGGTGGGCCAGGTCCGAGGCGTTGTAACGGTAGCGGCCCACCGGTTGCGTGGCGGTCGGCGGTTCGTAGTATCCGAACGTCATCGACCCCTCCAGCGCCGGGTCGAGGCGGGCCACGTCGTAGGGGGCGCTGGGCAGGACCGCGAACCACTGCGGCAGCAGCGGTGCGAGGCGGTCGAGGTGTCCGCGGTAGCGGGCCTCGACCTCCTCCGGGGTGGCGGCGTACAGGCGCGGCTCGGTGGCGAGCCGTTCGTTGAACTCCGCCTCCGCCCTGGCGAAGCCGAGCGTGTCGCGCATCTCCCGCATCCGCTCGTCGAGTTCGCGACAGTGCTCGCGGCCGAGTTCGTGGAGGCGTTCGGGCGGCGTGTCGCCGGAGGTGTACGTCCTGACGAAGGCCCGGTAGGCCGCCTCGCCCTCCGGGTAGCGGGCCCAGCCGACGGCCTGCGGCGCCTGCCGGAGGTAGTGCGGGTCGCCCACGAGGGCGACCAGGCGGTCGAACGCCGGCTCCAGTTCGGCGGCCACGAGCCGTTCCACCGCGTCGCGCAGCCGGCCCCGGCTCGCCGCGTCGAGCCGGGTGAGCCGTCCGGCGTCCGCCCGGACGTACCGTGCCGCCGACTCCCGCAGCCGGGTGAGTGTGGTGCGGACACCGGTCAGGGCCGGAGCATGGACGCGAATGCCCCGTGCCGCCTGCCCGGCGACCTTGTCGCCGATCGTCGCGACACACCGGGCCAGGTCCCGTACGAGGGTCACGTACCGGTCCGCGTCGGCCCGGTGCTCGAAGCGGAACGGGCGGAAGACCGTGTCACCGTACTGCTGGAGGCGGAAGAGCTGGTACGGCGTGGCGGTGGGGGTGAGCCAGTGGAACCGTGCCGCCTCCGCCTCCTGTTCGGCCAGCGCCCGCAGGAAGCCCGCCGTGTCGACGGCGGCACCGGACAGCTCCGCCGGCCGCAGCGCGCCCAGCCGGCCCAGCACTCCCGCGGCGAACCCGGCGCGCTCGTCGGCCTCCGCCGCCGACACCCCCGGCAGCGACTCGACCGGCAGCCCGCGCCGTGAGCGCAGCGACGGCTCTCGTGCGAGCAGGAAGTCCCAGTACGAGGCCGCGAGCCGGTCGATCTCGCGCGCCGTCGAGTCGTCCGGGGAGTCCCCCGGACCGATGACCACTGGTTTGATGACCATGACGCCAGTGTGCGTGCCGACATGACGCAGCGTCAGCAACAGTGCGGTGGACCGCGCGTCGGGCGGCCTCACCTGGACGGGGGAATTGCCCGGCGCGTTCGCGTCCGGCCCGGGAAGGCCCGGCCGGCGCGGCCGGTCGCGGTGGCACGATGACCGCCATGCAAGACACGCCTCCGTCCGGCGCGGACGCTGTCGTCGTGGGGGCCGGTGTGATCGGCGCCTCGGTGGCACTGGAGCTGGCGCGCACCGGTCGGCGTGTCGTGGTCGTCGACAAGGCCGGCGGCGTCGGCCACGGATCCACCAGCGCGTCGAGCGCGATCATCCGTTTCAACTACTCGACCTGGGACGGTGTCGCCACCGCCTGGGAGTCCCGGCACTGCTGGACACGCTGGGCCGAGCACCTCGGCACCGGGCCCGGCCCCACGCTGGCGGCGTTCCGGCGGACCGGGGCGGTGCTCCTGGACGCACCAGGCTCGGGGACGTCGCAGGTCGTCGCGCTGTTCGAGCGGGCCGGTGTGCCGTACGAGCGCTGGGACGCCGCGACACTGCGCCGCCGGGTCCCCGGTATCGACACGGGACGCTACGGGCCTCCCCGGGCCGTGCTCGACGAGGCGTTCTTCGCCGGCCCGCAGGGAGAGCTCGGCGCGCTGTTCACCCCCGACGCGGGCTTCGTCGACGACCCCCGGCTCGCGGCGCAGAACCTCGCGGACGCGGCCGCCCTGATCGGGGTGCGGTTCCTCTTCCGGCGCACGGTCGTCGGCGTGCTGCGCGGCGGGGGCCGGGTGGCGGGCGTCCGGCTCGCCGACGGCACCGCCATCACGGCACCGGTGGTGGTCAACGCCGCCGGACCCTGGTCGGGCGGGTTCAACCGGCTGGCCGGGGTCGGGGCCGAGTTCACCGTCGGAGTGCGCCCGCTGCGCGAGGAGGTCCACCAGGTGGCCGCGCCGGTCCGTCGGGGTGACGGAACCGCCTCGGGCGCGGGCGGCGCCGGGACCGCGTCCGGCCCGATCGTGGCCGATGTCGACCTCGGGGTCTATCTGCGCCCTTCCGGCGGACACGTCCTCATCGGCGGTACGCTGCCCGCCTGCGATCCCAGGGAGTGGCTCGACGATCCCGACGCGTGCAACCCGCGTCCGACGCCCGCCCGGTTCGAGACCCAGGTGACCAGGGCCGCACGCCGGTTCCCGCTCCTCGGCGTCCCGAACCGGCCGACCGGCGTCGCCGGTGTCTACGACGCCGCCGACGACTGGTCCCCCGTCTACGACCGCACCGATCTGGCCGGCTTCTACGTCGCCATGGGCACGAGCGGCAACCAGTTCAAGAACGCTCCCCTGGCGGGCCGGTTCCTCGCCACCCTGGTCGACCGGGTCGAGGCCGGCCACGACCACGACCGCGATCCGCTGCGGTACACGGGGGAGCACACCGGCCTCGTCGTCGACCTGGGGGCCTTCTCCCGCAGACGGCCCGTGGCCGAGGAGGCCGCCTCCAGGACGGTCCTGGGGTGACGTCGGGCAGGGGTACGGGGCCGGTGCCGTCCGGCACGTCGACTGCCGGACGGCACCGGCCCCGTGACGCCCGCAGCGCTCTACCGGCGGCCGCGTGCCGGCGCCGGGCCGAGCTTGGCACTCAGCACCGACAGAAAGGTCGGGAGCTTGGCCACCGCGGATTCGGGAACCGGGGTGACCTGGACCGTGTCCCGCACCACGTCCTGCACCACGAGCTTGTAGGCGCCGTCCTCCCGGACGAGTTCGGCGGCGTAGAGCAGTGTTTCCACCAGAGGTCCTTCGGTTGTGTCGTACGGCGGGGTCAGGCGCCGTTGAGCCAGGTGTTCCAGGCCTTGATGGACAGCTCCTCGTCCGTGTCCCCGGCGAACAGGTGGTGGCCCAGCCAGATCGGCCAGTTCCAGGAGCTGCCGTTGAAGAAGCGGTACAGCGCGTCCGGGCCCCGCAGTCCGAGGAAATCAGGGCTGAGCCAGTCCACGACCACCTCCGTCGGTTCGCCGTCCGTACCCGGGAGGTCGAGCGACAGCCGGTCGCCGACGGCCGTGTCGTCGGCGAGGCCGAGGCGTCGGCGCAGCGCGGCGAAGTCGGCGGGGTCCTCGGTGCGCTCGGCTCGGGCGGCCCTGACGTAGACGGCGGGGCGGCCGGCGAAGTGCCTCAGGTACTCGGGGAGGGAGTGCTGGTAGAAGTCGACGTGCTTCTCCGCCGCGTCCGCCTTGGTGTCCCAGTTCCAGGTGTCGTCGACGACGCCCGTGTGTACCCAGTGGATTCCCATCCGCAGGCGACTCGTGCCGCCGTCGGCCGGCTCGATGCGGTAGGTGAGCGTGTTGGAGAACCCGCCGTCCTGGGTCGCCCGGACCGCGAAGTGGTGCGGCGGCTCCCACGCCACGACGGTGCCGTCGGCCCGGGTGACCTTTCCGCCGACGCGCGGCTCGACCTCCATGGGGTACAGCCAGCCGAGGTTGCCGGCGCCGGTGGCGACCGCGTCCCAGACCTGTTGGGGCGTGGCGGTCAGGTCCTGTTCCCGGCGGACCTCGAACTCTCGGGCCATGGTCACTTCTCCTTCGTCGTCGTTCATGGGTCAGTAGGTGAGCGGAAGCTCGGCGAGCCGCCGTTGCAGCGGGTTGTGCCGCCAGTCGAGGACCGCGCCGTCGGCGAGCCGCAGGTGCGGGAGCCGGTGGACCAGCGTGCCGACGGCCACCTCCGCCTGGAGCTTGGCCAGCGGGCCGCCGAGGCAGAAGTGCGGGCCGTTGCCGAAGCTGAGGTGCCGGTTGCCGGGGCGGGTCAGGTCGAGCCGGTCGGGGTCCTCGAAGCGCTCGGGATCCCGGTTGGTCGCGGCGAGGAACAGGTAGGCCAGCTCGCCCTCGCGCAGTGTCCGCCCGCCGATCTCGACGTCCTCGGCCACGACCCGGACGATCGCCTGGGTCGGCGTGTCGTAGCGGGCGAGTTCCTCTACGGCCGTACGGACGAGCGCCGGGTCCTCGCGCAGCCGGGCCAGCTGGCCGGGGTGGCGCAGCAGTGCGAGGACGGCGTTCCCGACCAGGTGGGTGGTGGTCTCGTCGCCTGCGGTGATCAGGACGAAGCAGGTGGCCAGCAGTTCGGAGTCGGTGAGCCGGTCGTCCTGCGCCTGCGTCGCGACCAGGGCGCTGATCAAGTCGTCGCCGGGGTCGGCCCGGCGTCGGCGGACGAGTCGGGCGAGGTACTCCTCGTACTGCTCGATCGCCGCCTCGGATTTGTCGATGTCCTCACCCATCCGGCCGAACCGGCGGAACCACCTCTTGACCTGCGGCCGGTCCTCGTCCGGAATGCCGAACAGCTCGCAGACGACGGACAGCGGCAGCGGGGAGGCGACCGCCTCGATCAGGTCCATGGTCGGCCCTGCCGCGACCGCCTCGTCGATGAGCCGGTCGACGATCCGCTGGATGCCGTCGCGCAGGGCTTCGACGCGCCGGGCGGTGAAGGCACGGTTGGCCAGCTTGCGCAGCCGGGCGTGGTCCGGCGGGTCGGTGTTGCTCATCACCCGGCCGAGCCGGTCGGTGAGCCGGCTGAAGGCCTTGAGGTCGCCGCCGAGCGCACTGTAGGCGCGGGTCATCCGGTCCCGGTCGTTGGACAGCCGCAGGTCGCCCAGGGCCGCCTCGACGTCGGCGTACCGGGTGAGGTACCAGATGCCCTGGGCGCTGCGGTGGACCGGGTCCTCGCGGCGCATACGGGCGTAGAACGGGTACGGGTCCCGGCGGGCCTCGGGCGTCTGGAGCGCCGCGGCGAGGTCGCCGGGCCCGGCGAGGCCCGCGGAGCCGCGGGCCTCGTCCAGGGTGTCGGTGGAGGTCACGTCGGCCGCGCTATCGCTGGGCGTCCATGGCGTCGGCGAGGCTCCTGGGCCGCATGTCGGTCCAGTTCCGCTCGACGTACTCCAGGCAGGCGGCGTGGGTGTCGGGGCCGTGGGCGACGCTCCAGCCGTCGGGGACGTCCGCGAACTGCGGCCACAGAGAGTGCTGGTTCTCGTCGTTGACGAGTACGAGGAAGGTGCCGTCCTGGTCCTCGAACGGGTTAGTCATGGTTCAGTCCTCCTGGTGGGAAAGGGTGGTGTCACCGGTGGCCTCGGCGAGCTTGGTGGCCAGGATCGGTCCGATCTGGGCCAGCGAGCCGGCTTGGACCATCCGGTCGTGCCGGGTGGTGATCTGGTGCGATTCGATCCGGCCGGCGATGTAGGGCTGCCAGATCCCGGGCCCTGCGTTGTCCTCGGTCCGGTCGATCGTGGAGTTGAACAGCAGCAGGTCTCCCTCGTACCTGGCGGGGACGAAGTCGACGGCCAGCTTCGCGTTGTTGATCATGATCTGGATGATGACCTCGACCTGCCGCTCCGTCAGGCCGGCCAGTGCGCTGCCTCGTTTGCGCAGGACCTCGGCGACCTCGGCGTAGGTCAACTGCCGGTCGCCGAAGTCGTCCGGGTCGACGTCGAGCACACCGACGAGCACGTCCCGCTCGGTCGGCACGGGTACCTCCTCGAACTGCACGTCCTTCACCGGATAGGCGTCGAGGATGGCCAGCAGCCCGGTCCGCTCTCCGCGCGCCTGGAGCACACAGGCGATCGCGTGGGCGATCAGCCCGCCGGCGGACCAGCCGAGCAGCAGGTAGGGACCCTCCGGCTGGATCTTCTGGATCTGGTCGGCGTAGTCGGCCGCCATCTCCTCGTAGGACGTCGGCAACGGTTCGGGCCGGCCGAGGCCGCGTGCCTGGATCGCGTAGACCGGGTGCTGGGAACCGACGTGGTTGAGCAGCCCGCTGTACGACCAGCTGATGCCGCCACCGGGGTGGATGCAGAACAGCGGCGTGCCGGTCCCGGTCGAACGCAGCGGCAGCACCACGTCCAGCGCGTCGTCGGGGTCGTCCATGACCATGCGCTCGGTGAGACCGGCCACGGTCGGTGCCTCGAACAGCATGCGCAGGCCCAGCTCCAGGCCGAGGGTGTCGCGGACGCGGGAGGTCAGGCGGGCGGCCAGCAGCGAATGCCCGCCCAGATCGAAGAAGTTGTCGTCGATGCGCACCTGTTCCCGGCCCAGGACCTCGGCGAAGAGGTCGCACAGCAGCTCCTCCCGCGGCGTGCGGGGGCCGCGTCCGGCGCCCTGCGCCCCGTACTCGGGGGCGGGCAGGGCGGCCCGGTCCAGCTTGCCGTTGGCGGTCAGCGGCAGGGTGTCCAGGCTGACGAACGCCGACGGCACCATGTAGTCCGGCAGGTCACGGCGCAGTCGCCCGGAGAGCTCGCCCGCGTCGGGCACACCCTCGGGGGCGGGCACCAGGTAGGCGACGAGCCGCTTGTCGCCGGGCCGGTCCTCGCGGGCGACGACGGCCGCCTGGGCGACGCCCGGGCAGCTCGCGAGGATCGCCTCGATCTCGCCGGGCTCGATCCGCAAGCCCCGGAGCTTGACCTGGTGGTCGCTCCGGCCGGCGAACTCCAGGGTGCCCTCGGCCGGCCACCACGCCAGGTCGCCGGTGCGGTACATCCGGCTCCCGGGCGGCCCGTACGGGTCGGCGGTGAAGCGCTCCGCCGTCAGGCCGGGGCGGCCGAGGTAGCCGCGGGCCACGCCCGTCCCCGCCAGGTACAGCTCGCCGACCAGGCCGGTGGGCACCGGCCGGAGACGGTCGTCGAGCACGTAGGCGCGCATGTTCGCCATCGGCCCGCCGATCGGCACGGTCGCTGCGTTCTCGGGGACGCTGTCCACCGAGTGGCAGGTGGCCAGGGTCGTGGCCTCGGTGGGCCCGTAGCCGTTGACCACCTCGACGCCGGGGCAGACCGCCAGCACCCGGGCGACGGCGGCCGGTGAGACCACGTCACCGCCGGTCCACACCTCCCGCACTCCCGCGAGCAGACCCGGCCGCTCCTCGGCGACCAGCCGGAACAGGCCGGCCGTCAGCCACAGTCCGGTCACCCCGTGGGTGCTGATCGTGTGCTGGAGCAGGTCGAGGTCGAGCCGCTCGGGCGGTGCGACCACGACCCGGCCGCCGTTGAGGAGCGGCACCCACAGTTCGTAGGTCGAGAGGTCGAAGGCGGTCGGGGAGTGCATCAGCACCCGCTCGTGTCCGCCGCCGCGGTACTCGGGGGTGAGCGCTAGACCCACCACGTCGCGGTGGGTGACGGCCACGCCCTTCGGTCGGCCGGTCGAGCCGGAGGTGTACATCACGTACGCCAACTGCCGCTGGTCGCAGCGCACTTCGGGATCGGACGAGTCGGGCTCACCCTCGATCAGCGCGGTCAGCACGTCCTCGGTGAGCACCAGCGCGGCCCCGGCCTCCCGCAGGATCAGGTCGATCCGGGACTGCGGGAAGCGCGAGTCGAGGGGCGCGTAGGCGCCGCCCGCCTTGATGATCGCCAGGAGCGCCACGACGAGATCCGCCGAGCGGTCCAGCATGACGGCGACCGGGGTCTCCGGTCGTACGCCCTGGTGGACCAGTGCCCGCGCGAGGCGGTTGGACCGCCGGTCGAGTTCCCGGTAGGTCAGCTCGGTGGCGCCCGCCACGACGGCCACCGCGTCCGGGGTGGCGCGCACCTGCCGGGCGAACAGCTCCGGCAGCGCGGCCTGCGGCAGTTCGGACGCGGCGCCGGTGGAGTCGGACAGCAGCCGGCGGCGTTCCTCGCCGGACATGATGTCGATCCGGCTGATCGGCCGGCCCGGGTCCGCGACCGCCGTGCGCAGCAGCCGTGCCCAGCGCTCGAACAGCAGCTCCACGGTGGCCGGTTCGAACAGGTCGGTGGCGTACTCCACCGCGCCGACCAGGCCGTCGGGTCCGCCGTCCGGGCGGAACTGCTCGGCCAGGCTGAACGTCAGGTCGACCCGCGAGGTCCCGGTCGACGCCTCCAGGTGGCCGGTCTCAAGACCCGGCAGCGCGAACTCGCCCACCGGCGCGTTCTGGAGGGCCAGCATGATCTGGAACAGCGGGTGGTGCGCCAGTGACCGGGCCGGGTTGACCACCTCGACCAGGTACTCGAACGGCACGTCCTGGTGGTCGTACGCGGCGAGCGCCTTCTGCCGCACCCGGCCGAGCAGTTCGGCGAAGCCGGGGTCGCCGCTCGTGTCGGTGCGCAGCACCAGCGTGTTGACGAAGAAGCCGACGAGATCGTCCAGCGCCTGGTCGGTACGGCCCGCGATCGGGCTGCCCACGGGGATGTCGGTGCCGGCACCGAGCCGGGTGAGCAGCGCGGCGAGACCGGCCTGGAGCACCATGAACATGCTTGCGCCGCGCGCGGCGGCCAGGTCCCGCAGTGCCTGGTGCAGTTCGGGGTCCAGCCCGACCACGACCCGGCCGCCCCGCTGGGAGGCCACCGGCGGCCGGGGCCGGTCGGCGGGCAGCTGCACCTGCTGCGGAATCCCCTCCAACTCGTCCTTCCAGTAGGCCAGTTGCCGGGCAAACAGGCTGTCCGGGTCGGCGGTGTCGCCGAGCAGGTCGCGCTGCCACAGCGTGTAGTCCGCGTACTGCACCGCCGACGGGGACCACTGCGGCTCCTCGCCGCGGCAGCGGGCCGCGTAGGCCGCGGCGAGGTCGCCGGACAGCGGCCCCATCGACCAGCCGTCGGCGGCGATGTGGTGCACCACGACCAGCAGCACGTGCCGGTCGGGAGCCAGGGCGTACAGCTCCGCCCGGACCGGCGGCTCCGCCGCCAGGTCGAAGCCGCACCGGGCCGCCTCCGCCAGGCGCTCGGCCAGTGCGCTCTCGTCGAGCTCGACCACCGGCAGCTCCGGGTGCGCCCGCGCGGCGCTCAGCACGACCTGGTACGGCACGCCGTCGGTCTCGCGGAAGACCGTCCGCAGGCTCTCGTGCCGGGCGATCACGTCCGCGAGCGCGGCGTGCAGGGCCGACCGGTCGAGCTCGCCGGTCAGGCTCAGGGCGAACGGCATGTTGTAGGTGGCGCTCGGCCCCTCCATCCGGTGCAGGAACCACAGCCGGCGCTGGGCGAAGGACAACGGCACCCGTTCGGGTCGCGGCCGGGCGGTGAGCGCGGGCCGCGCCGTGCCGGAGCCGTCGAGGCGGGCCGCGAGTCCGGCCACGGTCGGCGTCTCGAACAGCGTCCGGACCTCGAGCTCCGCGCCGAGGATCGCCCGGACGCGGGAGGCCAGGCGGGTCGCCAGCAGCGAGTGTCCGCCCAGGTCGAAGAAGCTGTCCTCGACGCCGACCTGGGCCAGACCGAGCACCTCGGCGAACAGCCCGGCGAGGAGCTGCTCCTGCGGGGTGCGCGGTGCCCGACCGGCTCCGGCCGGGCCGAGGTCGGGTGCGGGCAGCGCGCGGCGGTCGAGCTTGCCGCTGGCCGTCAGCGGCAACGTCTCCAGCGCCACGAACGCCGACGGGATCAGATAGTCGGGCAGTCGCCCGCGCAGCCATGCGCGGAGTTCGCCGACGAGGGCGCCGGTGCCCCGACCGCCGGTCGGGCGGCTCGTCAGCGACGACAGCGGCCCGCCGGTGGTCCGGGCCGGCCGGTACGTCTCGACCGGGGCGCCGTGCCGCGCCCGCGGGTCGCCGAAGACGACGTCCACGGCGTCGGCCGCGGTGGCCGACCAGGTGACGCCCACCCAGCGGTCGAACTCCAGCCCGAGAGCCCGGAAGTCCTCGGGGTCGGGGAGTTCACCCTCCTGCGGACCGTGGAGCCGCTCCAGCAGCTCGGCGAGCGACGCGTCGCCGTCGTGCACCGCCCGGGCCAGGGCGGACTCCCGCACCACCCGACGGTTCGGCACCCCGGTGATCCGCAGCACGTCCGCGGACGGCTGGGCGAGGAGTTCGCGCAACTCGGCCAGTCCCGCGAGCCTGCTTCCCCACTCCAGCTCGACCGTCCGGCCCTGGGCCGCCGGGACGACCGGGGCCTTGTGCAGCGTCACGTCGTAGCGGTAGCGGGTGAGTTCGTTGTGGTGACGGCCGCTCTTGACCTCCACGGCCACCGCGCCGACGTCCGTGCCGTGCTCCCGCAGGGCGGTGAAGAAGTCCGGGTCGACCAGGAGTTCCTTCTCCACCCTGACGGCCTGCTCCACCGCGCGGCGCACGGCCGCGAGGTCGCCGTCGGCACCGGTGCGGTGCAGCTGGACCGCGGTGGCCAGCGGGCGCAGCAGCCGCAGGTTGCGGACGTCGCCGACGAAGAGCGCCCCGCCGGGGGCGAGCAGCCGCATCAACTTCCCGATCACGTCCGCGAGGTAGTCGGCGGACGGGAAGTACTGCACCACCGAGTTGATCACGACGGTGTCGAACCGTCCGGCCGGCAGACCGTCGGTGTCGTGCGCCGGACGGGTCTGGAGCACGACACGCTCGGCCAGGTCGTCCTGCCGGGCGACCTGCGCGGTCAGCGCGTCGATGGCCGTGGCGGAGAAGTCCGTCGCCCAGTAGGACTCGCAGTGCGGTGCGATCTGCGAGAGCAGCAGCCCGGTGCCGACGCCGACCTCCAGCACCCGGCGGGGGCGCAGGGCCAGGATGCGGGCCACGGTGGCGTCCCGCCATTCCCGCATGTGCTCGACCGGGATCGGGCTCGCGTCGTAACTGCTGTTCCAGCCAACGAAGTTCTGGCCGAAGCCGGCTTCCTCGGGGGTGATGGGCAGGGCGTCGTAGATGTCCTGCCACTCGCCCACATGGTCCGCTTCCAGGCCGCTGTCCCGGGCCTCGTCCTGGTGCGGGACGACGTAGCCGACGAGCCGGTCGTCCTTGGCGAGCACGGCGGCCCGGGCGACGGCGGGGTGCTCGGCCAGCGCCGCCTCGACCTCGCCGGGCTCGATGCGGAAGCCGCGCACCTTCACCTGGTCGTCGGCACGGCCGACGTACTCCAGATCGCCGTCGCCCAGCCAGCGCACCAGGTCGCCGGTGCGGTACATGCGCTCACCGGCCCCGAACGGGCAGGCGACGAACCGTCCGGCGGTCAGGCCCGGCCGGTTCAGGTAGCCGCGCGCCAGTCCCGCGCCCGCGACGTACAGCTCCCCCGCCACGCCCGTCGGTACCGGCCGCAGCCGCTCGTCCAGTACGTACACCTGTGCGTTGGTGATCGGACGGCCGATCGGCGGCACGCCCGTCCCCGGGGTCAGCGGCTCGCTCATGGTCGCGCACACCGTGGTCTCGGTCGGACCGTACGCGTTGATCATCCGACGGCCCGGCGCCCAGCGCTCCACCAGCTCCGGCGGGCACGCCTCACCCGCCACCACCAGCGTCGACACCTGCACCGAGCCCTCCGGCACGGCAGCGAGGACGGACGGAGGCACGGTCACATGGGTGACCGCGAGGCCCCGGTCGCTCAGCGCGGCCACCGGGTCCGCCGTCGGCGGCAGCACCAGGGCCGCGCCGCACAGCAGAGCGGTGAAGATCTCCGACACCGAGGCGTCGAAGCTCGGCGAGGCGAACTGGAGCACCCGGCTGCCGGGTTCGATCGCGAACCGCTCGATCTGTCCGGCGACCAGACTCGCCACGCCGCCGTGGCCGACCACGACGCCCTTGGGACGGCCGGTCGAACCCGAGGTGTAGATCACGTAAGCCGGATGCCGGACGTCGAGCGCGACCACGGGATCGGTCTCCGGCCAGGCGGACACCTCGGTCACCAGCGCCGGGTCGTCGACCATCAGGGCCGGCTGTGCGTCGTCCAGCATGAACGCGATCCGCGCCTGCGGATACGCCGTATCCACGGGAAGATACGCGGCCCCGGCCTTCAGCACACCCAGGACGGCCACCACGGACTCCACCGACCGCGGCAACGCCACGGCCACGGTCCGCTCCGGACCGACACCCCGCGCGATCAGCGCATGCGCGAACCGGTTGGCCCGAACGTCGAGTTGACTGTACGTCAGCTCGATTTCACCACACACCAGCGCGACCGCGTCCGGGGTCGCCGCCACCTGCGCAGCGAACGCCCGCGGCACCGGGACGGCCGCCACCTCGCGGGCGGTCGCGTTGCCCCGCTCCAGCAGACGGTGGCGTTCGTCGGCGTCGAGGAGTTCGATCCGTCCGATCGACCGGTCCGGGTCGGCGGTGACCGCCTCCAGCAGGCGCGTCCAGCGCCCGACGAGCGCCTCGACCGTCGAGCGGTCGAACAGGTCGGTGGCGTACTCCACCGCGCCGACGATCCCCGCCGGACCGCCGTCCGGACCGAACTGCTCGACGAGGCTCACACCGAGGTCGAACTTGGCGGTTCCGGTGGCCACCGCGTAGGTGGCGACGTCCAGACCGGGCAGCGAGAACCGGCCCATCGGCGCGTTCTGCACGGCCAGGACGGTCTGGAACAGCGGGTGATGGGACAGCGAACGGGACGGGTTCAGTACCTCCACCAGGTGCTCGAACGGCACGTCCTGGTGCGCGTACGCCGACAGCGCCGTCTCCCGCACCCGCCCCAGCAGCTCGGCGAAGCTCGGATCACCGCTCGTGTCCGTCCGCAGCACCAGCGTGTTCACGAAGAACCCGACCAGATCGTCCAGCGCCTCGTCCGTCCGTCCCGCGATCGGACTTCCGATCGGGATGTCCGTCCCGGCACCCAGCCGCGTGTAGAGCGCCGCCAGTGCCGCCTGGAGCACCATGAACAGGCTCGCACCCGACTTCCGGGCCAACTCCACCAGGGCGACGTGCAGTTCGGGGCTCAGCTCAAGACCCACGTGGTCCCCGCGCCAGCCGGCGACGGCCGGCCTCGGCCGGTCGGCGGGAAGCTGGAGCAGTTCCGGCAGATCGGACAGCTGGCGCTTCCAGTAGTCGAGCTGCTCGGCGAACCGGCTCTCGGGGTCGGCGGCGTCGCCGAGCAGGTCGCGCTGCCACAGCGTGTAGTCCGCGTACTGCACGGGCAGGGCCTGCCGGTGCGGCGCGCGGCCCTCGCAGCGGGCGGCGTACGCCTCGGCCAGGTCGCGGGCCAGCGGGCCGGTGGACCAGCCGTCACCGGCGATGTGGTGCATCACCAGCAGCAGCACGTGCGCGTCCGGCCCGAGTTCGAACAGCTCCGCCCGCAGGGGCGCTTCGGCCTCCAGGTCGAAGGGCCGCCGGGCGAACTCGGCGAGCCGCTCGAAGAGTTCGTCTTCCGGCACCTCGGTCAGCGCCGCCCGAAGCCGGGCCTCGGCCGGGTCCAGGACACGCTGGCACGGTACGCCGTCGACCTCCGGGAAGACCGTCCGCAGACTCTCGTGCCGGGCCACCACGTCGGCCAGCGCCTCGTCCAGCGCCGCCCGGTCGAGCGTCCCGGTCAGCTGGAGCGCCAGCGGGATGTGGTAGGTCGCGGCGGCGGCGTCCATACGGTGCAGGAACCAGAGCCGGCGCTGCGCGAAGGACAGCGGCACCGTCTCCGGCCGCTCGTGCGTGGTCAGCGCGGGGCGGGCGTGGCCGGCCCCGGCCAGGGCCCCGGCCAGGCCCGCCACGGTGGGCGCCAGGAACAGTGCGCGCAGCCCCAGTTCCACGCCGAGCACCGAACGCACCCGCGCGGCCAGCCGGGTGGCGAGCAGGGAGTGCCCGCCCAGGTCGAAGAAGTCGTCGTCGACCCCGACCCGCGGCACGCCCAGCACCTCGGCGAACAGCTCGCACAGGATCTGCTCCTGCGGGGTGCGCGGTGCCCGCCCGGCCTCGGCCGAGCCGCGATCGGAAGCGGGAGCGGGCAGCGCCGCCCGGTCCAGCTTCCCGTTCGGCGTCAACGGCAGCACGTCCAGCACCACGAAGACAGCCGGCACCAGGTAGTCGGGCAGCCGGTCCCGCAGGTACGCCGCCAGCTCCGCCGGACGTACGACCGTGCCGGGACGCGCCGCCGCATAGCCGACGAGCCGGTCGTCCTTCGCGAGCACGGCGGCCTGGGCGACGGCGGGGTGCTCGGCCAAGGCGGCCTCGACCTCGCCCAGTTCGATGCGGAAACCGCGCACCTTCACCTGGTCGTCGGCACGGCCGACGTACTCCAGCTCTCCGTCGGTCCGACGGCGCACCAGGTCGCCGGTGCGGTACATCCGTGCACCCGCCGGACCGAACGGGCAGGCGACGAACCGACCGGCGGTCAGGGCCTGCCGGTTGAGGTACCCGCGCGCCAGGCCGGGGCCGGCGACGTACAACTCCCCCGTCACTCCGGGCGGCACGATACGCAGCCGCTCGTCGAGGACGTACACCCGGAAGCCCGCGACCGACCGGCCGATCGGCGGTACACCGGCCCCCGGGGCCAGCGGGGCGCTCATGGTCGCGCACACCGTCGTCTCCGTCGGACCGTACGCGTTGATCATCCGCCGGCCCGGCGCCCACCGGGCCACCAGCTCCGGCGCGCAGGCCTCACCCGCCACCACCAGGGTGTCGGCCGTGAGGTCGGCGCTCTCCACCGCGGCCAGGGCCGAGGGCGGAAGCGTCACATGGGTGACGCCGAGCCGGCGGTCGGTCAGGGCCTCCAGCGGGGCCTCGGCCGGAGCGAGAACAAGGGCGGCGCCGGTGAGCACGGCACTGCACAGGTCCCAGAAAGCCGCATCGAAACTGGGCGAGGCGAACTGGAGCACCCGGCTGCCCGGCGCCACGCCGAGCCGCTCGGCCTGCGCCGCCACCAGGCCCGACACGCCGGAGTGGCTCACCACGACGCCCTTGGGCCGGCCCGTCGAGCCCGAGGTGTAGATCACGTAGGCCGGATGCCGGACATCCAGCCCGACCACCGGATCCGTGTCCGGCCGGTCTCCATCGGCCACCATCGCCGGGTCGTCGATCACCACCGTGGGCCGTGCGTCGTCCAGCATGAACGCGATCCGCGCCTGCGGATACGCCGGATCCACCGGCAGGTACGCGGCCCCGGCCTTCAGGATGCCCAGGACCGCCACCACCGACTCCACCGCGCGCGGCAGCGCCACCGCCACCAGCTGCTCCGGGCCCACACCCCGCGCGATCAGCGCGTGCGCGAACCGGTTGGCCCGGGCGTTCAACTGCCGGTACGTCAGCTCGACATCGCCACGGACGAGCGCGACCGCGTCCGGGGTCGCCGTCACCTGCGCCGCGAACAGCTCCGGCAGGCTCAGCCCGGCCGCCCCGCCCTCGACAGGGGGCAGCAGCTCGCGGCGCTCCTCGGCGGACAGCAGGTCGATCCCGCCGATCGGCCGGTCGGGCGCGGCGGCGACCGCGGCGAGCAGCCTCGTCCACCGGGCGACCAGGGCCTCGACCGTCGAGCGGTCGAACAGGTCGGTGCTGTACTCGACGGCACCGCTCAGCCCGGCCGGCGCGCCGTCGGGCCCGTGCTCCTCCGCGAACCCGAAGGTCAGGTCGAGCCGCGCGGTCCCGGTGAGCACGCTCGTCCCGCGGACCTGGAGCCCCGGCAGCTCGAAGTCGTCACCCGGCGCGTTCTGCACGACCAACCCGGTCTGGAACAGCGGGTGGTGGGACAGCGAGCGGGACGGGTTCAACGCCTCCACCAGGTGCTCGAAGGGCACGTCCTGGTGCGCGTACGCCGCCAGCGCCGTCTCCCGCACCCGCCCCAGCAGCTCGGTGAAACTCGGGTCGCCACCGGTGTCGGTGCGCAGCACCAGCGTGTTGACGAAGAACCCGACGAGATCGTCCAGAGCCTCGTCGGTGCGCCCCGCGATCGGAGACCCGATCGCGATGTCCGTCCCCGCACCCAGCCGCGTGTACAGCGCCGCCAGCGCCGCCTGAAGCACCATGAACAGGGTCGCGCCCGAGCGTCGGGCCAACTCCAGGAGAGCGGCGTGCAGTTCGCCGTCGATCCGCAGTTCCAACAGGTCGCCGGCGTACGACATGGTGGCCGGGCGCGGCCGGTCGGCAGGCAGCGGCAGCTGCTCGGGCAGCCCCGCCAGCGTCCGGGTCCAGTAGGTGACCTGACGGGCGAACACGCTGTCCGTGTCGTGCTCGTCGCCGAGGATCTCGTGCTGCCACAGGGTGTAGTCGCCGTACGTCACCGGCAGCGGCGGCCAGGCCGGTGCCCCGCCGCTCCGCCGGGCGGTGTAGGCGGTGGCCAGGTCACGGGCCAGCGGGCCCATGGACCAGCCGTCCCCGACGATGTGGTGCATGACCAGCAGCAGCACGTGCTCGTCCGGCGCGAGCGCGAACAGTTCGGCCCGCAGCGGTACTTCGGAGGTCAGGTCGAACGGCCGTACCGCCGCCTCACGCAGCAGGGCGGACACGTCCGCCTCGCCTGCCGCGCGTACGGTCAGCGGGACGGCGGCCTCGGTGGTGTCCAGCACCCGCTGGTACGGGACTCCGGCGGTGTGCGGGAAGACCGTGCGCAGGGTCTCGTGCCGGGCCACCACGTCCGCGAGCGCGGCGCTCAGCGCGGCCCGGTCGAGGTCGCCGGTCAGCCGCAGGGCGAGCGGCATGTGGTAGGTGGCGCTCGGCGCTCCGAACTGCTGGAGGAACCAGAGCCGGCGCTGGGCGGACGACAGCGGCATCGGTTCTGGGCGGGGGCGGGACACGAGGGCCTGACGTGCGGTGTCGGCGGTGTGCAGCCCGGCCGCGAGTCCGGCGGGTGTCGGGGTCCGGAACAGGCTGCGCAGTTCCAGCTCGACGCCGAGGGTGGCCCGGACCCGCGAGACCAGCCGGGTGGCGAGCAGGGAGTGCCCGCCCAGGTCGAAGAAGCCGTCGTCGACGCCGACCCGTGGCACGCCCAGCACCTCGGCGAACAGCTCGCACAGGATCTGCTCCTGCGGGGTGCGCGGAGCGCGGCCGGTCACCGTGGTCGCCGCCTCGGGCGCGGGCAGCGCCGTCCGGTCCAGTTTCCCGTTCGGCGTCAACGGCAGCGCGTCCAGCAGCACGAACGCGGACGGCACCAGGTGGTCCGGCACCCGGTCGCGCAGGTACGCCGCCAGCGCCGCGGCGGTCGTGCCGGTCCCGGTCAGGGGGACGACGTACGCGACGAGCCGGTCCTCCCGGGCGAGCACCGCGACCTGGGCGACCTCCGGGTGCGCGGTCAGCTCGGCCTCGATCTCGCCCGGCTCGACCCGGAAGCCGCGGATCTTCACCTGGTGGTCCACCCGGCCCGCGAACTCCAGCTCGCCGTCGGCGCGCCAGCGCACCAGGTCACCGGTGCGGTACATCAAAGCGCCGGCCGGTCCGTACGGGTCGGCGACGAACCGGGTGGCGGTGAGTCCGGGCCGGTTCAGGTAGCCGCGGGCGAGTCCCGTCCCGGCGAGGTACAGCTCGCCCAGCACGCCGGGGGCGACCGGACGCAAGGTCGAATCCAGCACGTACACCCGGCAGTTGGTGATCGGTACGCCGATCGGCACCGGCAGCGGGCAGTCGTCGGGGTCGGCCGGCAGCGGGTAGGCGGTGATCACATGGGTCTCGGCGGGGCCGTAGTGGTTGTGCAGCTCCCGGCCCGGACGACGGGCCTGGAAGCGACGCACGGCACCACCGAGCCGCATCGCCTCGCCGGCCTGCGCGACCAGCCGCAGCTTCGGCAGTTCGAGACCGGCCTCCTCGGCGGCCTCGGCCAGCGCCTCGATCACCAGGTTGGGCGCGAACAGCTCCTCGACGCCGTGCCGGTCCAGCCAGCGGGCGAACAGCTCGGCGCTGCGGCGCTGCTCCTCGGTCGGCACCACGAGGGTCTTGCCGTACAGCAGCGCCGAGAGCGTCTCCTGCACCGAGACGTCGAAGCTGATCGCGGTGAACTGCGCGGTACGCGTGCCGGGTGCGCCGCCGACGGACCGGTGGTGCCACGCCAACAGGTTCAACAGCCCGGCGGCGGGCATCACCACGGCCTTGGGCCGGCCGGTGGAGCCCGAGGTGTAGATGACGTAGGCCGGGTGCCGCGGGTCCACGGCGACGGCCGGATCGTGCTCCGGCAGGTCCCCGTCCGGTGTGACGGCCGCGAGGTCGTCGAGCACCACGGCCGGCCGCGCGTCGTCCAGCATGTACACGATCCGGGCGGCCGGGTAGTCCGGGTCGACCGGCAGATAGGCCGCGCCCGTCTTGAGCACGGCGAGGACGGCGACCACCAGCTCGGCGGAGCGCGGCAGCCGCAGGGCGACGACCTGCTCCGGCCCCACCCCGCGGGCGATCAGCGCGTGCGCCAGGCGGTTGGCCCTGCGGTTCAGCTCCCGGTAGGTCAGCACGGTGTCCTCGAACACCACCGCCGGGGCCTCGGGGGTCGCCCGGACCTGCCCCTCGAACAGGGCGGGCAGGGTGGCGGCGGGCACCGGACGCGCGGTGTCGTTGCGTACGACCAGCAGGTCGTGCCGTTCCTCGGCGGTCAGGACGTCGATCCGGCTCAGCGGCCGGTCCGGCTCGGCGACCACCGCGGCCAGCAGCCGCAGCCACCGGGCGACCAGCGCCTCCACCGTGGCGGGGTCGAACAGGTCGGTGCTGTACTCGACACGCCCGACGATGCCTCCGGCCGACCCGCCGGTCCCACCGAGCTCCAGCAGGTGGAAGCCGAGGTCGAACATCGCCGTCGGCGTGTGCACCGGCAGGATGGCGGCGCTCAGGCCGCTCGGCGCGAACTCGGTGCGGGGCACGTTCTGGAGCGCGAGCAGCACCTGGAACAGCGGCTGCCGGGCGAGCGACCGGGACGGGTTGAGGGCCTCGACGACGTGCTCGAACGGCAGGTCCTGGTGCGCGTAGGCGCCGAGTGCGCTCTCCCGGACCCGGACCAGCAGCTCGGCGAAGGACGGGTCGCCACTGGTGTCCGTACGGAGCACCAGCGTGTTGACGAAGAACCCGACGAGGTCGTCCAGCGCCTGGTCCGTGCGGCCGGCGATCAGACTGCCGACCGGGATGTCGGTACCCGCGCCGAGCTTGTCCAGCAGCGCTGCCAGCACGGCCTGGAGCACCATGTAGACGCTGGCGCCGTGCTCCCGGCCCAGGCCCACCAGAGCGCCGTGCAGCTCCGCGTCCAGGTCGATCGTCAGGTTCCCGCCGCGGTAGGAGGTGGTCGCCGGGCGGGGCCGGTCGGCGGGCAGCCGGATCTGCTCGGGCAGGCCGGCCAGCCGCTCCGTCCAGTAGGCCGACTGCCGGGCGGACAGGCTCGCGGGATCGGTGGGGTCCCCGAGCAGCCGGTCGTGCCAGAGGGTGTAGTCGGCGTACTGCACCGGCAGCGGCGCCCACTGCGGCTCCTCGCCCTGGCGGCGTGCCGCGTACGCGGTGGCCAGGTCGGCGGCCAGCGGGCCCAGCGACCAGCCGTCGCCCGCGATGTGGTGCACCACCAGCAGCAGCACGTGCTCCTCGGCGGCGAGCTCGAACAGCTCGGCCCGCAGCGGCGGCTCGGCCGCGAGGTCGAATCCGCGCGTGGCGGCCCCGGCCAGCAGCTCGGTCAGGGTCGTCTCGTCGGCCGGGGTGGCCGTCGGTTCCGGCCGCACCTCCCCCGCGGCCAGCACGTGCTGGTACGGCACGCCGTCGACCGCCCGGAAGACCGTGCGCAGGGTCTCGTGCCGGTCGACGACGTCACCGAGGGCCTTCGTCAGGGCCGCCCGGTCCAGCGGGCCTGAGATCCGCCAGGTCAGCGGCATGTTGTAGATCGGTCCGGCGCCCTCCAGCTGGTGCAGGAACCAGAGCCGCCGCTGGGCGGAGGACAGCGGTACCAGCTCGGGCCGCTCGGCCCGTTCCAGGACGAGCCGGGCCCGGTCGGCGCCGTCCAGGCAGGCGGCCAGCCCGGCCACCGTCGGGGTGCGGAACAGGACGTGCAGCGCCAGCTCGACGCCCAGGGTCGCGCGGACCCGCGCCACCAGCCGGGTGGCCAGCAGCGAATGCCCGCCCAGGTCGAAGAAGTCGTCGTCGACACCGACCTCCGGCAGGCCCAGCACCTCGGCGAACAGCCCGGCCAGCACCTGCTCCTGGGGGGTGCGCGGTGCCCGGCCTGCCCGCGACACGGCGAACTCGGGCTCTGGCAGGGCGCGCCGGTCGAGCTTGCCGCTGGTGTTCAGCGGCAGGGCGTCGAGGGGGACGAACGCGGCGGGCACCATGTAGTCCGGCAGCCGCTCGCGCAGGTGGGCTCGCAATTCCTCCGGCCGCAGCTCGGTGCCGGGGGCGAGCACCAGGTAGGCGACCAGACGGGTGTCCGCCGCCCGGTCCTTCCGGGCGATCACCGCGACCTGGCCGACCTGCGGGTGATCGGCCAGCGCCGTTTCGATCTCGCCGAGCTCGATCCGGAAGCCGCGCACCTTCACCTGGTCGTCGGTCCGGCCGACGTACTCCAGCTGACCGTCGGCGCGTCGGCGCACCAGGTCACCGGTGCGGTACATGCGAGCGCCTGCCGGCCCGAACGGGCAGGCGACGAACCGTCCGGCGGTCAGCCCCGGCCGGTTCAGGTAGCCGCGGGCCAGGCCCGGACCGACGAGGTAGAGCTCTCCGGTCACGCCCGGCGGCACCAGGCCCAGACGCTGGTCCAGCACGTACGCCTGTTGACCGGCGATGGCGCGGCCGATCGGCGGCACGCCGGACCCCGGCGACAGCGGCTCGCTGATCGTGATCACGACCGTCGTCTCGGTCGGGCCGTACGCATTGAGCATCAGCCGTCCCGGCGCCCAGCGGGCCACCAGCTCCGGCGGGCAGGCCTCGCCCGCCACCGCCAGCGTCGGTACGGCCACCGCGTCCGGCGAGAGCGCCGCCAGCACCGAGGGGGGGACGGTCGCGTGGGTGAGCGCGAGGCTCGGGTCGGTCAGCGCGGCGACCGGCTCGGTCGCGGGCGCGGGCACCAGGGTGGCGCCGCTGAGCAGGGCGCCGAGGATGTCCCACAGCGAGACGTCGAAGCTGGGCGAGGAGAACTGGAGCACGCGGCTGCCGGGCTCGATGCCGAGGCGCTCGGCCTGCTCCGCCGCCATGGCCCGCACGCCCGCGTGACTCACCAGCACGCCCTTGGGCCGGCCGGTCGAGCCGGAGGTGTAGATCACGTATGCCGCGTGCCGGGCGTCCACCGCGACGACCGGATCGGTCTCCGGCCACTCCGGCTCCTCGGCCACCTCGGCCACCGTCGCCGGGTCGTCGACCACCACGCTCGGCTTCGCGTCGTCCAGCATGAACGCGATCCGCGCCTGCGGGTAGACCGGATCCACCGGCAGATAGGCGGCTCCCGTCTTCAGGACGCCCAGGACGGCCACCACGAACTCCACCGACCGGGGCAGCGCCAGCGCCACGACCTGTTCGGCAGCCACCCCGCGGGCGATCAGCGAGTGCGCGAACCGGTTGGCCCACGCGTTCAGTCGGCCGTACGTCACCTCCACGTCCCCGGAGGCCAGGGCGACCGCATCCGGCCTCGCCGCCACCTGGGCCGCGAAGGCCGCCAGCACGCTCTCGGCGTCCGCCGCGCCCTCGACGGCCGGCAGCAGCGCACGGCGTTCCCCGGCGGACAGGAGCTCGATGCGGCTGAGCCGCTGCCGCGGGTCGGCGACGGCCGCGGTCAGCAGCCGCACCAGGCGCGCGACCATCGTCTCGACGGTGGCCGGGTCGTACAGGTCGCTCGCGAACTGGACGAACACGTCGATCCCGGCCGGGGAGTCGTCCTCGGCGTGCCGCTCGGCCAGCGCGAGGACCAGGTCGAACTTGGCCGTGGTGGTGGTCAGTTCCAGCTCGCCGACCCGCAGGCCGGGCGGGGCGAACTCGGACCGGGCGGTGTTCTGCAGCACCAGCATGACCTGGAACAGCGGGTGGTGGGAGAGCGACCGCACCGGGTTGAGGGCTTCGACCAGGTACTCGAACGGCAGGTCCTGGTTCGCGTACCCGGCCAGCGCGGTCTCCCGGACCCGGGCCAGCAACTCTGCGAAGGTCGGGTCCCCCGAGGTGTCCGTCCGGAGCACGAGGGTGTTGACGAAGAATCCGACCAGGTCGTCCAACGCCTCGTCGCCACGCCCGGCGGTGAGGCTGCCGACCGGGATGTCCTCGCCCGCGCCGAGCCGGCTGAGCAGCGCCGCCAGCCCGGCCTGGAGCACCATGAACAGACTGGTGCCGTTGGTACGGGCGAGCTCACGCAGCCCGCTGTGCAGCTCCGCGTCCAGCTCGGCCCGCACGTGACCGCCCCGGTACGAGGCGACCGCCGGACGGGGCCGGTCGGTGGGCAGCTGGAGCTGGTCCGGCAGACCGGCCAACTGCCGTGTCCAGTAGGACGCCTGGCGGCTGATCGGGCTGTCGCTGTCGGTGGCCACGCCGAGCAGGTCGTGCTGCCACAGGGTGTAGTCGACGTACTGGACGGCAAGCGGCTCGCGCTGCGGCTCCTCACCCCGGCAGCGGGCTGCGTACGCCTCGGTGAGGTCCGCGGCCAGCGGACCGAGCGACCATCCGTCGCCGGCGATGTGGTGGAGCACCAGCAGCAGCACATGCTCGTCCGCCGCCAGCTCGAACAGCGCGGCGTGCAGCGGCAGTTCGGCCTCCAGGTCGAACCGATGGGCCTGTGCCTCCGCCAGTGCGCCGGACAGCCCGGCCTCCGCGGTCCGACGCACGGCGAGACCCGGACGGGCCGCCGCCACGTCCAACACCTGCTGGTACGGCAGGCCGTCCACCACCGGGAACACCGTCCGCAGGGCCTCGTGCCGGGCCACCACGTCCGCCAGGGCGGCGTGCAGCGCCTCACGGTCGAGCGGACCGGACAGCCGCCAGGCCAGCGGGATGTTGTAGTTCGCGCTGGCGCCCTCCAGCTGGTGCAGGAACCACAGCCGGCGTTGCGCGAACGACAACGGGATGCGTTCGGGTCGCTCGCACCGTGTCAGGGCGAGCTGCGCGGGTCCGGCTCCCGTCAGGGCGGCGGCCAGGGCGGCCGGGGTCGGTGCCTCGAACAGGGTGCGCAGCGGCATTTCCACGCCGAGGGTCGCGCGGATGCGGGCGGCCAGACGGGTGGCCAGCAGCGAGTGCCCGCCCAGGTCGAAGAAACCGTCCTCGACACCGGCCGACGCAACGCCCAGGACCTCGGCGAACAGCTCGCAGAGGATCTGCTCCTGCGGGGTGCGCGGCGCGCGGCCGGTAGTCGCGGAGGCCAGGTCGGGGGCGGGCAGGGCCCGGTGGTCGAGCTTGCCGTTGGCGGTCAGCGGCAGCGCGTCCAGCATGACGAACGCCGACGGCACCATGTGCTCCGGCAGCCGCTCGCCCAGGTGTTCACGCAGGTCGGCGGGGCGCAGCTCGGCACCGGTGACGGCCACCGGGTAGGCGACCAGCCGGGTGTCGTCGGTGCGGTCCTGCCGGGCAAGGACGGCGACCTGGGCGACATCCGGGTGGGCGGCCAGCGCCGCCTCGATCTCGCCGAGCTCGATCCGGAAGCCGCGCACCTTCACCTGCTGGTCGGCCCGGCCGACGTAGCGCAGGCTGTTGTCCGCCGCGCGGCGCACCACATCGCCGCTGCGGTACATCCGCGCGCCGACCGGCCCGAACGGGTCGGCCACGAAGCGACCGGCGGTCAGACCCGGCCGGTTCAGATACCCGCGCGCCAGACCCGGCCCCGCGACGTACAACTCGCCGGGCACGCCCGGGGGCACCGGCCGCAGGCCGTCGTCGAGCACGTACGTCCGCAGGTCCGGGAGGGCCGCGCCGATCTCGCCGGCGGCGGTTCCGGTCTGGTCGAGCGCGGCGTACGTGACGTGCACCGTGGTCTCGGTGATGCCGTACATGTTGACCAGCCGCGGCGCGTCCTGCGGGTGCCGCTCGTACCAGCTCGCCAGCCGGGCGATCTCCAGCGCCTCACCACCGAACACCACCGTGCGCAGCGCGAGCGAACGGCCGGTCTCCGGAGCCTCCGAGTCCGCCTGCATCAGCTGGTAGAACGCCGACGGCGTCTGGTTGAGCACCGTCACCCGCTCACGGGCGAGAAGCTCCAGGAAGCGGCCGGGCGAGCGGCTGGTCTCGTGGTCCACGACCACCAGCCGGCCGCCGTAGAGCAACGGACCCCACAGCTCCCACACCGAGAAGTCGAAGGCGTAGGAGTGGAACAGCGTCCACACATCGTCTGCGGAGAAGCCGAACAGCTTCTCCGTCGTCCGGAACAGCCGGACCACGTTGCGATGCGATACCACCACACCCTTGGGGTTGCCGGTGGAGCCGGAGGTGTAGATGACATAGGCGGCGTGGCCGGGGTCGACCGTGACCTCCGGGTCCGTGTCCGGCAGCCCGTCCAGGTCGGCAGCGTCCAGCAGCAGCCGGTCCAGGTGGTCCGCCCCCGGCAGCTCGCCGGTCCGGCTCGTCGTCACGAGCAGCGCGGGCCGGGCGTCCTGGAGCAGGTAGGCGATCCGGGCGGCCGGATACTCCGGGTCCACCGGAACATACGCGCCGCCCGCCTTGAGCACCGCGAGCACCGCCACGACCAGGTCCGCCGAGCGCGGCAGGGCCAGCGCCACCAGCTGCTCCGGGCCCACCCCCCGGTCGATCAGAGCGTGCGCGAGCCGGTTCGCGCGGGCGTTCAACTCGGCATACGTCAGGGCGACTTCGCCGTCCGTGAGCGCGACGGCGACCGGGTCGGCCCGCACCTGCCGCTCGAAGAGCGCGGCCAGACCGCTGTCCGGTGTCTCCTCGTTGCGGCCGGTGGGCGCCGGGAGCAGGGCGCGGAGTTCGTCGGCGGACAGCACGTCCACCCGGCCGATCCGTCGGCCGGGGTCGGCCACCACGGCCCGCAGCAGCCGCAGCCACCGCTCGACGATCCCCGTCACGGTGACCTCGTCGAACAGATCGGTGCTGTACTCCACCACGCCCGACAGGCCGTCCTCGCCCGGCTGCTCGGCCAGGATGAAGGTCAGGTCGCACTTGGCCGTCCCCGTGTGCACCGGGTCGGTCGTCACCCGCAGCCCCGGCAGGTCGAACGTGCCGAGCGGCGCGTTCTGCAGCGCGAGCATGGTCTGGAACAGCGGGTGGTGCGCCAGCGACCGGGTCGGGTTCAGCGCCTCCACCAAGTGCTCGAACGGCACGTCCTGATGCGCGTACGCGGCCAGCGCGTCGGCCCGCACCCGGCCCAGCAGCTCGGTGAACGACGGGTCGTCCGACAGGTCGGTGCGCAACACCAAGGTGTTGACGAAGAACCCGACCAACTCGTCCACGGCCTCGTCGGTGCGGCCCGCGATCGGCGTGCCGATCGGAACGTCGCTGCCCGCACCGAGCTTGCCCAGCAGGGCGGCCAGTCCGGCCTGGAGAACCATGAACAGACTGGTGCCGCTGTCCCGACCGAGCGTGCGCAGGCCCTGATGCAGCTCCGCGTCCAGTTCGGCCCGTACGAAACCGCCGCCGTGCGAGGCGACCTCGGGCCTTGGCCGGTCGAAGGGCAGCTCGACCTGCTCGGGCAGATCCGCCAGCTGCTCCCGCCAGTAGGCGAGTTGTTCGCTCAACAGGCTGTCCGGGTCGGAGCTCTCGCCGAGCAGCTCCCGCTGCCAGAGGCTGTAGTCGGCGTACTGGACCGGCAGCGGCGACCACTCCGGCTTCCCGCCCTCGGCGCGGGCCGCATAGGCGGTCGTCAGGTCCCGCGAGAGCGGACCCATCGACCAGCCGTCACCGGCGATGTGGTGCACCACCAACAGCAGCACGTGCTCGTCGGGCGCCGACCGGAACAGTTCGGCGTGCAGCGGCGGCTCCTTGGACAGCTCGAAGCCGTACCGCGCCCCCTCCGCCAGCCGCTCCGGCAGCTCGCGCTCTCCGACCTCGGTCACCCGCAGCCGCGGCCGGGCCTCATCGATGCCCAACACCCGCTGACACGGCACCCCCTCAACCACCGGAAAGACAGTGCGCAGGCTCTCGTGCCGCTCGACCACATCCGCCAGCGCCTGCTCCAACGCCCGCCGGTCCAGGCTCCCGGACAGCCGCAGGGCCATCGGAATGTTGTACGTAGCGCTCGGGCCCTCCATGCGATGCAGGAACCACAGCCGCCGCTGCGCGAACGACAACGGGACCGCCTCCGGCCGTTCACGCCGTGCCAGAGCAAGCTGCGCCGGTCCGGCCCCTGCCAGGGCGGCGGCCAGGCCGGCCGGGGTCGGTGCCTCGAACAGGGTGCGCAGCGGCATTTCCACGCCGAGGGTCGCGCGGATGCGGGCGGCCAGACGGGTGGCCAGCAGCGAGTGCCCGCCCAGGTCGAAGAAACCGTCCTCGACACCGGCCGACGCAACGCCCAGAACCTCGGCGAACAGCTCGCAGAGGATCTGCTCCTGCGGGGTACGCGGCGCGCGGGCAGTAGCCGCGGGCGCGAGGTCGGGGGCGGGCAGGGCCCGGTGGTCGAGCTTGCCGTTGGCGGTCAGCGGCAGCGCGTCCAGCATGACGAACGCCGACGGCACCATGTACTCCGGCAGCCGCTCGCCCAGGTGCTCACGCAGGTCGGCGGGGCGCAGCTCGGCACCCGAGACCGGTACCAGGTAGCCGACGAGTCGGGTGTCGTCGGTGCGGTCCTGCCGGGCCAGGACGGCGACCTGGGCGACGCCAGGATGCGCGGCCAGCGCCGCCTCGATCTCGCCGAGCTCGATCCGGAAGCCGCGCACCTTCACCTGCTGGTCGGCACGGCCGACGTAGCGCAGGCTGTTGTCCGCCGCGCGGCGCACCACATCGCCGCTGCGGTACATCCGCGATCCCGGCGGCCCGAACGGGTCCGCCACGAAGCGACCGGCGGACAGGCCCGGCCGGTTCAGATACCCGCGCGCCAGACCCGCCCCCGCAACGTACAACTCGCCGGGCACGCCCGGGGGCACCGGCCGCAGGCCGTCGTCGAGCACGTACGTCCGCAGGTCCGGGAGGGCCGCGCCGATCTCGCCGGCGGCGGTTCCGGTCTGGTCGAGCGCGGCGTACGTGACGTGCACCGTGGTCTCGGTGATGCCGTACATGTTGACCAGCCGCGGCGCGTCGTCCGGGTGCCGCTCGTACCAGCTCGCCAGCCGGGCGATCTCCAGCGCCTCACCGCCGAACACCACCGTGCGCAGGACGAGCGAACGGCCGGTCTCCGGAGCCTCCGCGTCCGCCTGCATCAGCTGGTAGAACGCCGACGGCGTCTGGTTGAGCACCGTCACCCGCTCACGGGCGAGAAGCTCCAGGAACCGGCCGGGCGAGCGGCTGGTCTCGTGGTCCACGACCACCAGCCGGCCGCCGTACAGCAACGGACCCCACAGCTCCCACACCGAGAAGTCGAAGGCGTAGGAGTGGAAGAGGGGCCAGACGTCCTCGGCGCAGAAGTCGAACAGCTTCTCGGTGGTGTCGAACAGCCTCACCACGTTCCGGTGCGTGACCACCACGCCCTTGGGGTTGCCGGTGGAGCCGGAGGTGTAGATGACGTAGGCGGCGTGGTCGGGGTCGAGGGGGACCTCCGGGTCCGTGTCCGGCAGCCCGTCCAGGTCGACGGTGTCCAGCAGCAGCCGGTCTACCGCGTCCACGCCCGGCAGGTCGCCGGTCCGGCTCGTCGTCACGAGCAGCGCGGGCCGGGCGTCCTGGAGCAGGTAGGCGATCCGGGCGGCCGGATACTCCGGGTCCACCGGAACATACGCGCCGCCCGCCTTGAGCACCGCGAGCACCGCCACGACCAGGTCCGCCGAGCGCGGCAGGGCCAGCGCCACCAGCTGCTCCGGGCCCACCCCCCGGTCGATCAGAGCGTGCGCGAGCCGGTTCGCGCGGGCGTTCAACTCGGCGTACATCAGGGCGACTTCGCCGTCCGTGAGCGCGACGGCGACCGGGTCGGCCCGCACCTGCCGCTCGAAGAGCGCGGCCAGACCGCTGTCCGACGGCTCTTCGCCGCGGCTGGCGGGCGCCGGGAGCAGGGCGCGGAGTTCGTCGGCGGACAGCACGTCCACCCGGCCGATCCGTCGGCCGGGGTCGGCCACCACGGCCCGCAGCAGCCGCAGCCACCGCTCGACGATCCCCGTCACGGTGACCTCGTCGAACAAGTCGGTGCTGTACTCCACCACGCCCGACAGGCCGTCCTCGCCCGGCTGTTCGGCCAGGATGAAGGTCAGGTCGCACTTGGCCGTCCCCGTGTGGACCAGGTCGGTCGTCACCCGCAGCCCCGGCAGGTCGAACGTGCCGAGCGGCGCGTTCTGCAGCGCGAGCATGGTCTGGAACAGCGGGTGGTGCGCCAGCGACCGGGTCGGGTTCAGCGCCTCCACCAAGTGCTCGAACGGCACGTCCTGATGCGCGTACGCGGCCAGCGCGTCGGCCCGCACCCGGCCCAGCAGCTCGCTGAACGACGGGTCGCCCGACAGGTCGGCGCGCAACACCAAGGTGTTGACAAAGAACCCGACCAACTCGTCCACGGCCTCGTCGGTGCGGCCCGCGATCGGCGTGCCGACGGGTACGTCGGTGCCCGCGCCCAGCTTGCCCAGCAGGGCGGCCAGCCCAGCCTGGAGAACCATGAAGAGGCTGGTGCCGCTGTCCCGACCGAGCGCGCGCAGGCCCTGGTGCAGCTCCGCGTCGATGCGCACCGGCAGGTGGGCGCCCCGGTAGGACATCGCGGCCGGCCGGGGCCGGTCGAACGGCAGCTCCACCTGCTCCGGAAGGCCAGCCAACTGCTTCCGCCAGTAGGCGAGTTGTTCGCTCAGCAGGCTGTCCGGGTCGGAGCTCTCGCCGAGCAGCTCCCGCTGCCAGAGGCTGTAGTCGGCGTACTGGACCGGCAGCGGCGACCACTCCGGCTTCCCGCCCTCGGCGCGGGCCGCATAGGCCGCCGTGAGGTCCCGCGAGAGCGGACCCATCGACCAGCCGTCACCGGCGATGTGGTGCACCACCAACAGCAGCACGTACTCCTCGGCCGCGAGCTGGAACAGCTCGACATGCAGCGGCGGCATCTCGGCGAGGTCGAAGCCGTACCGCGCCCCCTCCGCCAGCCGCTCCGGCAGCTCGCGCTCTCCGACCTCGGTCACCCGCAGCCGCGGCCGGGCCTCATCGATGCCCAACACCCGCTGACACGGCACCCCGTCGACCACCGGAAACACAGTGCGCAGGCTCTCGTGCCGCTCGACCACATCCGCCAGCGCCTGCTCCAACGCCCGCCGGTCCAGACTCCCGGACAGCCGCAAGGCCATCGGAATGTTGTACGTCGCGCTCGGGCCCTCCATGCGATGCAGGAACCACAGCCGCCGCTGCGCGAACGACAACGGGACCGCCTCCGGCCGTTCACGCCGCCCCAGGGCCGGACGCGCCCGGCCCGCGACGTCCACGGCCGTCGCCAGTTCCGCCACCGTCGGCGCGTCGAACAGGTCGCCGAGCCGCAGCTCCACGCCGAGGATCGAGCGGGCCCGGGCGACCAGCCGGGTGGCCAGCAGCGAGTGCCCGCCGAGGTCGAAGAAGCTTTCGTCGAGGCCTGGCTCGGACACCCCGAGCACCTCGGCGAACAGCCCGGCGATCAGGTGCTCGGTCGCCGTGCGCGGAGCGCGGCCCGGCGCCGCGGGCTGCCGCTCGGGGGCCGGGAGGGCACGCCGGTCGAGCTTGCCGTTCGGGGTCAGTGGCATCGCGTCCAGCACCACGAACGCCGACGGCACCATGTACTCCGGCAGCCGCTCCCGCAGACGAGCCCTCAGCACGTCCGGTCGGACCACCTGCCCGGTCACGGGGACGGTGTAGGCGACCAGGCGGGGTTCCTCGTCGGTACGCACCATGACGGCGGCCTGGGCGACCTCCGGGTGTTCGGCGAGAACGGCCTCGATCTCGCCGAGCTCGATCCGGAAGCCGCGCACCTTCACCTGCTCGTCGGCACGGCCGACGTACTCCAGCTCACCGTCGGCGCGCCGGCGCACCAGGTCGCCGGTGCGGTACATGCGAGCGCCCTCAGGACCGAACGGGCAGGCGACGAACCGCCCAGCGGTCAGCCCCGGCCGGTTCAGGTAGCCGCGCGCCAGGCCCGCCCCAGCGACGTACAGCTCCCCCGTCACCCCCGGCGGCACCAGTCCCAGACGCCCGTCCAGTACGTACACCTGTGTGTTGGTGATCGGACGGCCGATCGGCGGCACACCCGACCCCGCCGACAGCGGCTCGCTCATGGTCGCGCACACCGTGATCTCGGTCGGACCGTACGCGTTGATCATCCGACGGCCCGGCGCCCAGCGCTCCACCAGCTCCGGCGGGCACGCCTCACCCGCCACCACCAGCGTCGACACGGCCACCGAGCCCTCCGGCACGGCAGCGAGGACGGACGGCGGCACAGTCACATGGGTGACCGCGAGGCCCCGGTCGCTCAGCGCGGCCACCGGGTCCGCCGTCGGCGGCAGCACCAGGGCCGCGCCGCACAGCAGAGCGGTGAAGATCTCCGACACCGAGGCGTCGAAGCTCGGCGAGGCGAACTGGAGCACCCGGCTGCCGGGTTCGATCGCGAACCGCTCGATCTGCGCGGCGACCAGACTCGCCACGCCACCGTGGCCGACCACGACGCCCTTGGGACGGCCGGTCGAACCCGAGGTGTAGATCACGTAGGCCGGATGCCGGACGTCCGTCGCGACCACGGGATCGGTCTCCGGCCAGTCCCCGTCGGCCACCATCGCGGGGTCGTCGACCACCGCCGAGGGCCGGGCGTCGTCGAGCATGTACGCGATCCGCGCCTGCGGATACGCCGGATCCACCGGAAGATACGCGGCACCGGCCTTCAGCACACCGAGGACCGCCACCACCGCTTCCACGGACCGCGGCAACGCCACCGCCACCAACTGCTCCGGACCCACACCCCGCGCGATCAGCGCATGCGCGAACCGGTTCGCCCGGGCGTTCAGCTGACGGTACGACAGCTCGACATCGCCGCGGACGAGCGCGACCGCGTCCGGCGTCGCCGTCACCTGGGCCGCGAACAGCTCCGGCAGGCTCTCGGCCGTGCCCCTCACCACCGGCCCCGTGGCGGCCGCCGACAGCTCGACCCGTTCCTCGGCCGTGAGCAGGTCGATCCGGCCCACCACCTCGTCCGGCTCGCACACCGCGATGGTCTCCAGCAGCGCCATCAGCCGCTGCTGGTGGGCGGCGAGTTCGCCGGCGCGGTAAGCGTCCGGCGAGCCGTTGAGCACGAGCCGCAGGCCGCTGCCGTCCCGGTGGGCGTAGACCCAGACGGCCAGGTCGCTGGTCGCCGCCTCGGACAGGTGGTGCACCGTGGCGGCATGTCCCGCGAAGCTCGGCTCCGAATCGAAGGCCACGATGTTGACGACCAGCGGGAACGCCGTCCCGATGGTGCCGGGCGCGCCGAGATCCCGAAGCAGGTCCTCGCTCCGATAGCGCTGATGCGCCAGGGCCGCGTCCACCTCGCCCGCCACCTGTGAGACGAGTTCGCGCCACCTCATGTCGGGTCGCACGGTCAGGCGCAGGGGCACCGTGTTGGACACGGCGCCGGGCACCGACGTCAGATCGGCTTCGGACCGCGGCCGGCCTGTGACGGCGAGGCAGAGCACCACGTCCTGGGAGGCGGTCAGCCGGTGCGCGTAGAGAGCCGTCGCCGCGATCAGCAGCCGGGACCACCGGACGCCGGCACGCCCGGCCGCAGCCCGGAACTCATCCGGGCGCAGGGCCTCCGACTCCTTGGTGCGGCGCACGGACCGGGCGGAACCGCCCGGAGCCCGGTCGGCGATCCGGGTGGGGGCCGGGCGGTCGGTGAAGCGCTCCGTCCAGTACGCCCGGTCCGTGGCGAACTGTGTCGAGGCGCGGTAGTCGGCGTCCGCCGCCACCAGGTCGTCCAGCGCACCGAACGGGTGCTGCGGCACCTCCCGGCCCTCGGCCAGCGCCGTGTACGTCTGCGCGACCCGCTGCCGGACGAGAGCGTAGCCGTATGCGTCCATCACCAGGTGGTGGTAGCTCTGGTAGCAGAGGTGGTGCGTCGGCGAGAGCCTGATCAGCGCGAGGCTGAACAGCGGATCGCGGCCGAGGTCGAGCGGGCGGATCCGGTCCTCGTCCATCCACGCCCGGGCCGCCGCGAGCGGTGCCGCCTCCGCGCTGAGGTCGAGGAAGACCGGCGCCCAGTCCCAGCTCCCGTGGACGACCTGGCGCGGACCGTCTCCGTCCTCGACGAAGCTCACGTGCAGAGCGTCGACCTCGCCGACCACCTGCCGCACCGCGGCCTCGAACTGCTCCGCGTCGACCGGGCCGTGGATCTCCAGGTACTCGCCGATGCGGTAGACGGGAAGCTCCGTCCGGGAACGCTGCTCGGCGAGCCAGATCTCGCGTTGGGCCGCCGTCAGGGGCAGGACGTCGCCGTCGCGACGGGACATGGGGGTACCTCCAGAAGTGTGGGCAGGCGGGGTCGCCGGGCGCGCCGGACCACGCCGACCGCAGTGGCGTCACGCGGTCGGCGGGTCGGCGCGGGTACTGCGGTCAGGCGGCGAGTTCGCCGGCCTGGAGCTGCCAGAGGGATGCGTAGAGTCCGTGCTGGGCGAGGAGTTCGTCGTGGGTACCCTGCTCGGCCACGACCCCGCCCTTGTCCATGACGTAGATCCGGTCGGCGTGGCGGACCGTGGAGAGCCGGTGGGCGATGATCAGCATCGTCCGGTCGGCCGCGAAGGCGCGGAGCGTCCGCTGGATGGCGGCCTCGGTCTCGTTGTCCACGGCGGAGGTGGCCTCGTCGAGGATCACGACCGGAGCGTCCTTGAGGATCGCCCGCGCCAGCGCGATCCGCTGCCGCTGGCCGCCGGAGAGAGCGGCGCCGCGTTCGCCGATCAGCGTGTCGTAGCCGTCCGGCAGCGTCGCGACGAAGGTGTGCGCCTCCGCCTTCATGGCCGCCTCGACCACGGCCTCGTCCGAGGCGGCGAAGCTGCCGTAACGGATGTTGTCGGCGACGGTGCCGTCGAAGAGGAAGGGGTCCTGGGCCACGAAGCCGATCGCGTGGCGCAGATGGTGCCGCGGCAGGTCGCGCACATCCCGCCCGTCGAGCAGCACGCTGCCGAAGTCCGCGTCCTGGAACCTCATCAGCAGCTTGGCGATCGTCGTCTTGCCGGAGCCGGTGGCGCCGACGAGGGCGGTGACCTGCCCGGCGGGGATGGTCAGTGAGAGGTCCTCCAGCGCCGGCGGCCGGCCGGGGTAGGCGAAGGTCACACCGTCGAGGACGATCTCCCCGTGCACCTTCTCGACGTCGAGCGGTCCGCCGGTGCCGTCCGACTCGGCGGGCAGGGCGTGCAGCCGCTGGACCCGGTCGTAGGCGGTCATCGTGCGCTGGTACTGGTCGACGATGCCGCCGAGCCGGTTCATCCGCAGCATCACCATCTGAGGCAGCCCGATCAGCGGACTGAACACCTCGAACCGCAGACTGCCGTTGAGTACCGACCGGCCGCCCATCAGCAGGGTTCCCGCCATCGAACTGGTCGTGCAGACCCGGACGATCTCGGCGTGGCGGATCGTGCTCCGGTCGGTCTGCCGGTTGCTCTCCTGAGCCTCCCCGCTCAGCCGGTCGATGCGCTCGGACTCGTAGTCCTCGGTGCAGAAGCTCTTGACGGTGGCGCCCGCCTCCAGGGTGTTCACCAGCTGGCTGTGCAGCCTGGCCCGCTGCTCGCCGGAGACGGTGTAGTCGGCCGCGGCCTTGTCCTGGTAGTGGAACGACAGCCAGGCGATGACCGGAATGGGCAGGAACGCGATCCAGGCGATCTGGGGTGCCAGCAGCAGGAACAGCGGCACCAGGAGGGCCAGGCTGGTGCCCAGTTGCAGCAGGTCGTTGGCCGCGGTGGCGAAGAAGGTGCCCAACTGGCGGACGTCGTCGGTGAGCGCGCCGGCGACCCGGGTGGTCCGCTCGCCTTCCAGATGCCGCAGTTCGAGGTGCTGCACATGGCCGTACGTCCGGTTGCGCCAGTCGTGCTCGATGTCCTGCCCGAGCCGGCGCCACTGGAGGCTCGAGGAGTACGACAGACCGGCCACGGCGCCACAGGCGACGGCCACCAGCCCTGCCAGGCCCCAGAGTTGAGCGGACGCGGTGGTCAGACCGAGGTGGACGAGCGGCGCGGCCTGGCCCTTGATGAGGACCAGCGCCGTCCAGCCGAGGAAGGTGCCGAGCGCCATCTCCGAGACCTGGCAGGCGACCGACAGCGCGGACGCGCGGTAGAGACGCCGGCGGTGCGGTCCGACGATCTCCAGCAGGGGATGTCGTTCGGCTCCGGCTCCGGCTCCGGCTCCGGCTCCGGCTCCGGCTCCGGGAAGGTCCCGGGCAGCGTCGACCGCTCTGCGCCATGCCTTGCGGACCACGACTCCGGTCGCCACCGCCACTCCGCCCAGGGCGACCAGCTGCCTGCCCAGCGACGCCCCGCGGATCAGGGCGAGGCACGCCACCACCCCGCCCCCGACGGCGAGCGCGGGGCGCACGACGCCACGGTCCGTGCGCGGGGCCGGCCCGGCGGCGGGCTGCGCCGGAGCCGGCCGCCGTGCCCCGGCCGAGCCCGCCACGACCATGGCGACGGCTCTGCGGACGAGTCGGCCGACGTCCGCGCCTTGCACTCGCGCATCGTGCCGGACGAGGAGCCCACCGGTGATCGGGCTGGCCTGTGCCTCGGTGATCCCGGGAATGCGCCGCAGGACCGCGGCAAGGACTTCGGCCGCCTGCGGCCGACCGAGAACCAGCTTGACGTCCCAGCGCTGGCGGCCCGAAATGACCGAACGCGGACGCACGTCCAAATCCGTGGAGTGAAATCCGGCTGCGGCACCCAGCAGAGATGACATGTGTACGATCACCTGTTTAGGAGGTCGCAAATTCCGCCACGAGCAAGACGGTTCAATGCGACGGAATGGAAATTCCAGAGAAAGTGACGCGATCGGCAGGTCTGCGGCCGACTACAACTGGGGGTGCATTTCTTCGGGCCCGACCGTCAATACGCGCCCGGGCCCCGCCCCCGGGCGCCGGACAGACCGTCAGCCCGTCAGTCCGTCTTGCCGACGCCGGCGGTCGCACGGATCTTCGGAGTCCTCGCCTCCCCCTCGGGCCGGGCGGCGCTCTCGCCCTTGGCGCCGTTCGGGATCCTGCTCTCGGCGGACCCATGACCGTCATCGGCGGCGATCTGCGCCGCCACCATCTCGGCGGTCACCTCGGCCGCAAGGTCCTGAATGTTCTCTCCGGCCTCCTGGGTCGCCCTCTTCACCTCCATGGCGATGCCCACGGACGTCTTGACGAGGCCGCGCATCAACGGCTTGAAGAGACGCTTGGCCAGCGGCGCGGCAACAAGGCCGATCAGGAAGGGCGGTACTACGGGGGGCATGACGCTCCATTCTCTCCACGCGTACGTATGGACAGGCATTCCGCACGCCGCGAACAGCGAGGCGGCGCACAACTGGGCGAGCAGGAGCACCGATCTTCGGAATTTACGATTTCCCCGCCGGGGCCGATTCCCCACCGACGGATCCGGAACCCGCTCTTCCAACACCGTAGCCGAGTCGTGTCCTTCGAGACCAAATCGCCTAGACCGGTTTCACTCATGCGAGTGCCATTGACGCCACCGGGCGACACGAATTACCGTACGCGCACCCATCGACCGCCCCACCGGGCCGATTTCCCCATTACCCTGAGGACTATCGGGTTTCCGACTGATCTCACGGAAGGCGGTACCCCCTGGGCGGCTCCGTCGAGCACCGCCCGGATTCCGCGAACCGCCGGTGCCCATCACAATCGCACCCGGCCACACCGAGTACCGCTTCGGTCAATTACGGGCCTTACCGCACAGACCCCTCGTAGTCCATACATGGCCGCCTATGCTCCGACTCTCCCCGCGAGTGCGCCCGGGAGGGGCGATGGCCGGCGGGGAGACGCCGCGACCGAGCGACCGCACGAGCACGAGGGGGACCTTTCATGGACCGAGCCCGCATTGCCGCCGTTCCCGCCACCCGCCCCGAGACCCGGCCCCACCCCGAGACCCGGCCCCGCACCAGGACCCGGCGGACCGTGACCTGGCTGGGGGTCGCGGCAGCCCTCGCGGTGGTCGGCGCCGTCGCCCCCGACGCCTCGGCCGCCACCTACCGGTACGACTGCCGCCGGCTCGCCGGTGCCGGCTCTTACAGCAGCCCGAAGCAGCTCGGCAATGTCACCGGGCGCACCGTCGTCGCCGTCGACTGCCCGCCGCTGACCTCCGGACTCCCCTACAACCACCGCTACTTCTCGTTCACCCTGACCCGGGCCGCCCGGGTGCCGTCGCTGGTCGGAGCCACCTTCCGGCTCACCTCCGGTCAGAGTTCGGCCGTGAACCCGTCGCTGAGCAGGGGCCCGGTGACCTGGCTGCACACCTCCGCCGGGATCTGGACACGGGACCGGGCGACCGGCGCCCTCAACGGGCGCTACCTCCCACTGGCCCCGTACCCGGGCGGCGGGGTGCTCCCGGCCGGGACCTACCGGGTCGACATGCAGAAGCTGAGGTCACCGCTGTCCTCGCTGAGCACCCCGTGGTTCAACGTGGTGGTGGCGGTGTCCTGAGCCGGAGTGTCCTGGTGTCACCGGGCGCGCACACCGGTCCGGCCGGCCCGAGGGCGACCGGATACAGTGCGCGGGACGGCAGCCCGGTCAGGGAGGGGAAGCGTGACCGACACCAGCAACGCCCGAACCGCCGACAGTGAAGCGCGAGCGCCCCGGCAGAGCCGACTGCACCGCCTGATGCGCTACATCCCCCTGATCGCCCCGGTCCTGCTGTGGGCCGTGCCCTGCGGGGTGCTCCTGTACGGCGGGCAGCACTGGCCGCTGCCCGTCACACTGACCGGCACCGCGCTGTTCGTCCTCGGACTCATCGCCATGCCGCTCGCGATGATGCGCGGCCACGGCCGGCGGCAGCAGGACCGGGCGGCGATCGTCGGTGACACCCTGCTGGGCAGCAGCTGGATTCTGTTCACCTGGTCCGTACTGCTCGGCGTCCTGCTGCGGCTCGCCCTGACCGTCGCCGGGGTCGGCGACGGTCAGGACCGGGCCCGCATCGTCACCTGGGCCGTCCTCGGCGTCACCGCCGCACTCCTCGTCTGGGGCTACGCCGAGGCCCGCCGTGTACCACGCGTACGCCGACTCGACGTACAACTCCCGCGGCTGGGCGCCGGGTTGGACGGCCTGCGGGTCGCCCTCATCACCGACACCCACTACGGACCGCTCGATCGCGCCCGCTGGTCGGAGCGGGTGTGCGAGACGGTGAACACGCTGGAGGCCGACCTGGTCTGCCACACCGGCGACATCGCGGACGGCACGGCCGAACGCCGCCGCGCCCAGGCCCTCCCGCTCGGCACCGTGCAGGCCACCCGGGCCCGTGTCTACGTCACCGGCAACCACGAGTACTACAGCGAAGCCCAGGGCTGGGTCGACCTGATGGACGAGCTGGGCTGGGAGCCGCTGCGCAACCGCCATCTGCTGCTCGAACGCGGCGGCGACACCCTCGTGGTCGCCGGCGTGGACGATGTCACCGCCGAGTCCTCCGGCCTGGCGGGCCACCGCGCCCACCTCGCCGGGGCCCTGGACGGCTCCGACCCCGAACTGCCCGTCCTGCTGCTGGCGCACCAGCCCAAGTTCGTCGACAGGGCGGCAGCCGAGGGCATCGACCTCCAGCTCTCCGGCCACACCCACGGCGGCCAGATCTGGCCCTTCCACCACTTGGTCCGCATCGACCAGCCCGCCGTCGCCGGCCTCAGCCGGCACGGCGCCCGCACCCTCCTCTACACCAGCCGCGGCACCGGCTTCTGGGGCCCGCCGTTCCGCGTCTTCGCCCCCAGCGAGATCACCCTCCTCGTACTCCGCTCCCCGAACCTGCCCACCTCGCCGTAACACCGGGCGGGCCGACGCCCCCTGAGCTGCGAGGTACGGCGGAGGCGCCCGGTGTGGCGCAGCGGGCGTCACCTTCCCGGATCTTGATCGTTGAGGTCGCCGTGCCGACCACTCCCCGGGACTCCTTCGCCGGGCCACCACAGCAGTTGCTCGATCGGCGGGGCGCCGACCCCTACCCGTATTTCGCCTGGTTGCGGCGCCATGCGCCGGTCTCGGCCGAGCGGAAGACCAACGGGACGACCGTGTGGCAGATCGCCCGCTACGCGGACGTCGACGCGTTGATCGCCGATGGCCGGCTGAGCAAGCGCCCGGAGCGGGTGCCGGGCTACGTCGCCGGACCGCCGGGGCTGAACCGGCACCTGGTGCACAGCGATCCGCCCGACCACACGCGGTTGCGGGCCTTGGTGAACACCGCGTTCATCCCGCGCCGGGTCACCGCGCTGGAGCCGGTCATCCGCACCGCCGCGACACGGCTGCTGGACCGGCTGGAGGGCCGGCACCGGGTCGAGCTGATCGGGGACTTCGCAGGGCCGCTCACCTTCGCCGTGATCTGCCGCATCCTCGGAGTCCCGCCGGCCATGGACACCCCGGAGCTTCGCGAGCTGCTGCTCGCCACCGTCATGCCCACAGGCACGCACGCCACAGCGGCGGGCAGGAGCCGCACCGGCCGGGACCTGCACGCGTTCCTCGCCGAGCTGGTGGCGCACAAACGCGCCGCCGGGCCTGCCGCGACCGCGGAGACGGACCTCGTCGGCGCGCTGGTGCACGCACGCGACCACGGCGACACCCTGACCGAGGAGGAACTGCTGTCCACGGCGTACCTGCTGCTGCTGGTGGGCCACGACACCACGCTCAACCTGATCGGCAACGGCACGCTGGCCCTGCTCCAGCACCCCGACCAGGCCAAACGACTGGACGCCGAACCCGACCTGATCGGCCTCGCGGTCGAGGAGCTGCTGCGCTTCGACGCACCCGTACGCGACGCCACCTTCCGCGTGACCGCCGAACCGGTCGAGGCCGGTGGCCACACCATCCCGCCCGGTGACGTGGTCAGCCTGCTGATCGGCTCGGCGAACCGCGACCCTGAGCAGTTCGACCAGCCCGACGTCCTCGACCTCACTCGCACGCCCAACGAGCACCTGTCCTTCGGCCGGGGCCCGCACTTCTGCATCGGTGCCGCGCTGGCCCGTCTGGAGGCCCGCATCGCCTTCCCGCTGCTGTTGGAACGCCTCGGCCAGATCCGTCTCGCGATCCCCGCCGAATCCCTGACCTGGCGGCCCACCCGCGTCATGCGCGGACTGGCCGCCCTGCCTCTGGAACGCTACTGAACGGCGGAAACGATGCACCACTCCCCCGACGCAGGCGACCCGGTGCTCACCGAGGTCCGCGGCACCGCCCTGGTCATCACCCTGAACCGGCCCACGGTCCGCAACGCCATCGACGCACCGACGGCCGCCGCCCTGGACGCGGCCCTGTCCGCGCTGGACGACGACGAGCAACTGCGCGCCGGGATCCTGACCGGAGCCGGCGGCCACTTCTGCTCCGGCATGGACCTCAAGGCGTTCCCCGAACACGGCATCCCCACCGTCGGGGAACGCGGCCTGGCAGGGCTGACGCGCTCGCGTCGGAGCACCCCGCTGATCGCGGCGGTCGAGGGCGCCGCGGTGGCCGGTGGCTTCGAACTCGCCCTGGCCTGCGACCTGATCGTCGCCGGTGAGTCGGCGTTCTTCGGCCTGCCGGAGGTCGCCCGCGGCCTGGTCGCCTCCGAAGGCGGGGCGATCCGGCTGCCGGGCCGCCTGCCCTACCACCTCGCCATGGAACTACTGCTCACCGGCGACCGACTGCCCGCGTTCCGTGCCGAACACCACGGACTGGTCAACCGGCTGGTCCCCGACGGCCAGGCGGTCACCGCGGCCCTCGACCTGGCCGAACGGATTAGCCGCCACACCTCCGACGCGGTCACGACCGTCAAACACATCGTCCACAGCACACGGGGCCACGACGAACCCACGGCCTTCATCCTCCAGGACCCCATCAGCACCCGGCTGATGGCATCCCCTCAGGCAGCCGCCGGCGCACGCCGATTCACCCAGACGACAACCCGCAGGGCGAGCCCGTAGACCCTTGCCTTGCCCCGCAATCCGGTTCGGCCAGGACCTCGAACGGCATCGTCCTGCACAAGTACGCCCTCGATGCCCGATCGGTTTGCACCTGCACGAACAGCCGCGTCTCCCACTCTTCCTCACCGGTGTACGCCGCGAGGAAGGGTGGGACATCGCAGGAAGTTCGCCGTGGCGGTCGACCTCCTGTGAGCCGGCATGGTGGCCGCACGCACAGCCACCCCCCGAACTATGTTGCCCCACCACATGTGCGCCCGACCTGGCGCTTCCTACGGTGTGCCGACACGTACCCGTCCCCACCGCACACGAGGAAGTGGCGCACATGGCCTCAGCAGCATCCGCTCCCCCGACACCCGGCAACCTCAAGCGCATCGTCGCCGCCAGCCTCATCGGCACCACCATCGAGTGGTACGACTTCTTCCTCTACGGCTCCGCAGCCGCGCTCGTCTTCAACAAGCTGTTCTTTCCCGACTCCGATCCGCTGGTCGGCACCCTGCTGTCGTTCCTGACGTACGCCGTCGGGTTCGCCGCCCGGCCCCTGGGCGCGCTGGTGTTCGGGCACTACGGCGACCGGCTCGGCCGCAAGAAGCTGCTGGTGCTTAGCCTGCTGCTGATGGGCGGGGCCACCTTCGCGATCGGACTGCTGCCGACGCACGCCAGTGTCGGGGCGGCCGCCCCGGTGCTGCTGACCGCGCTGCGGCTGGTGCAGGGGTTCGCACTGGGCGGCGAGTGGGGCGGCGCCGTGCTGCTGGTGTCCGAGCACGGCGACGCACGCCGGCGCGGGTTCTGGGCCTCGTGGCCGCAGACCGGGGCCCCCGCCGGGCAGCTCCTGGCGACCGGCGTCCTGTCCCTGCTGACCGCCGTGCTGTCGGACGACGCCTTCGGCAGCTGGGGCTGGCGCATCCCGTTCCTGCTGTCCGGGGTGCTGGTGGCCGTCGGTCTGTGGATCCGGCTGTCGGTCGACGAGTCGCCGGTCTTCCGGGAGGCGCTGGCCCGGGCCGAGGCGCGCAAGGCGACCCGTGCCGAGGTGACCGAGCAACTGCCGCTGGTGTCGGTGCTGCGCCACCACTGGCGCGACATCCTGGTGGCGATGGGCGCGCGCATGGCGGAGAACATCAGCTACTACGTCATCACCGCCTTCATCCTCGTCTACGCCACCACCTCGGCCGGTGTCTCCAAGCAGACCGCGCTCAACGCGGTGCTGATCGCGTCGGCCGTGCACTTCGCGGTGATCCCGGCGTGGGGCGCGCTGTCGGACCGGGTGGGCCGTCGGCCGGTGTATCTGCTGGGTGCGGTCGGGGTCGGACTGTGGATGTTCCCGTTCTTCTCGCTCATCGACACCGGTGGATTCGGCAGCCTGGTCCTCGCGGTGACGGTGGGTCTGGTGCTGCACGGGGCGATGTACGCGCCGCAGGCCGCGTTCTTCTCGGAGATGTTCGCGACCCGGATGCGTTACTCCGGTGCCTCCATCGGCGCCCAGTTCGCCTCGGTCGCCGCGGGCGCGCCGGCGCCGCTGATCGCCACCGCGCTGCTGTCCGACTACGACAGCTCCACTCCGATCGCCCTGTACGTGATCGCCGCGGCCGCCCTGACGGTGGTCGCCGTACTGGTGGCGAAGGAGACCCGGCTGCGCGACCTCGCGGACGTCTCGGCCGAGGCCGGGGCCGAGACCGCTTCGGCACCGGCGGCGGACGCGCGCATCGCCTGAGCCGCCGGTTCCCGCCCGTCCCCCGACCCCGTGCGCCCCGCGTGCGGGGTCGGGGGCGTCACGCCGCCGAAAGCCGGTGCAGGCGCAGGGCGAGCTGGATCTCCAGGACACGGGCCGGGCTCTGCCAGTCGTCACCGAGCAGCCGGCCGACGCGCTCCAGACGCTGGGCGACCGTGTTCACATGGACATGCAGTTCGTCCTTGGTACGGGCCGGGCTCATCCCGCAGGCGAAGTACGCGTCGAGGGTGTGCAGCAGATCGGTGCCGCGCCGCTCGTCGTACGCCACCACCTGGCCGACGGTGCGGTCGACGAAGCCGGCTATGTCCCGGTCACCGGCAAGGAGCAGGCCGAGGAACCCGAAGTCGTCGGCGGCCGCGCCGTCCCCGGTGCGGCCCAGCAGCCGGAGGGCGTCGAGACACCGTCGCGCCTCCACGTAGGCCGCGGCCACGCCGTCCGGGCGCGCGGCGAGGCCGTCCACCGCGGCGGAGGCGCCGACGGTGACCGCCTCGTGGACGGCCGTACCCAGGTGCCGGGAGGTGCGCCGGGCGAGGTCGGTGACGGTGTCGCCGCGGACGAGGGGCAGCAGCAGTACGGTGCCGCCGTCGCGGGCGGCGGCCAGCCCGTGCCGGGTGGCGGCGAGGTGCGAGGCGGCCGACCACAGGCGCCGGCGGGCGGCCGCCTCCTGGTCGGCGTCGGCCGCGGCGCCGTCGAGGCGGGCGGCGAGCACGACATGGGTGGCGTCGAGGTCGGCGTGCAGCCGCGTGGCGCGTTCGCGCAGCAGGCGCGGGTCGCGGTCACGGGCGTCCAGCAGGTCGTCGAGGAGTTCGCCGCGCACCCGTTGTTCGGCCTCGGCGGCGGAGCGTCTGGCGAGCAGCAGCAGGGAGGTGACCATCGCCGCGCGTTCCAGGGTGCGCTGGTCGACCGGGTCGAGGTCCGGGTGGCCGCGCAGCACCAGGGCGCCGAGCAGTTCGCCGCCGGCGGTCACGGCGGCGATCCAGTCCTTGCCGTGCCGTACGGCGTGTCCTTCGGCACGGGACGCCTCCAGGGCCGGGGCCGGGGTGCCGGCGGACTCGGTGAACTCGACCGTGCCGTCGAGGACCTCGGCGACGGCGGCGGCCACGTCGTGCACCCCGCCGCCGCGCAGGACGAGTTCGGCGAGCCGGTCGTGGATGTCGGAGGCGCGTTCGATGACGGCGCTGCGGTCCTTGATGATCTCGTTGGCCCGCTCCAGGCCGGCCAGGGCGGAGCGGGTCTCGGTGAGCAGGTTGGCGGTGTCGATGGCCGCCGCGGCGAGGGCGGCGAAGGAGCCGAGCAGCGCGATCTGCTCCCGCTCGAAGACCCTGGCCCGGCGGTCCGCGGCGAACAGCACCCCGATGACCTGGGGTCCCAGCATCAGGGGTACGCCGAGGATGGCGACCAGGCCCTCGTCCTGGACGCCCGCGTCGATGGTGGTGGTGTGCTGGAACCGGCCGTCCCGGAAGTAGTCGTCGGTGACGTAGGGCCGGGCCGTCTGCGCGACGAGGCCGCCGAGGCCCTCGCCCATCCCCAGCCGCAGCTGCTGGAAGCGGGCGGCGACCGAGCCCTCGGTCACCCGCATGTAGGTGTCGCCCCGGGCCGGGTCGTGGAGGCTGAGGTAGGCGACGTCGGTGCCCAGCAGCGACCGGGCGCGCTGGACGATCGCCGGGAGGACGGCGTCGAGGTCCCTGAGCCCGGCCAGGTCGTGCGCGGTCTCGAAGAGCGCGGACAGCTCGGCCTCGCGCCGCCGTCGTCCCTCCAGCTCCGAACGCACGCGCAGGGCGAGCAGCTTGGCGTGTTCGAGGGCGGCGATCCGTGCGGCCGGCTCCGCCGTGGCGCGGGCCCGCAGCACCGGCTCCTCGTAGGCGTCGACGGCCGCGCCCCGGGCCAGGAGCTCCAGGAACGGCGCCTCGGCCGCGTGGGGCGAGGGCTCGGCCTCACGGGCGGGACGCTCGACCGACTGCACATGATCGCGGGACATGGTCACAGGATCCCCCATGGCGCGGCCGCGGCGTCAGGCCTGTGGACAACTCCGGCGCACGACGGCAGGAGCCGGCTCAGTGTGCGGTCCAGCCACCGTCCAGCACCAGGGACGTGCCGGTCACGAACGACGCCCCCGGGCTGCACAGATAGGCGACCGCCTCGGCGACCTCCGCCGGTTCGATGAGCCGTTTGACCGCGCTGTCCTTCAGGAGCACCTCGGACAGCACGCGCTCCTCGGAGATCCCGTGCGCCCTCGACTGATCACTGAGCTGCTGTTCGACCAGCGGGGTGCGCACATAGGCGGGGTTCACGCAGTTCGAGGTGACGCCGTGCGCGGCGCCTTCGAGTGCGGCCGTCTTGGAGAGCCCCTCCAGGCCGTGCTTGGCGGCGACGTACGCGGACTTGTAGGGCGAGGCCCGCAGCCCGTGCACCGAGGACACGTTGACGATGCGGCCCCAGCCCTGCCCGTACATGTGGGGAAGGGCGCCGCGGATGAGCCGGAACGGCGCCTCCAGCATCACGGTGAGCACGGTGTGGAAGACGTCGGGCGGGAACTCCTCGATGGGCCGTACCAGTTGCAGCCCGGCGTTGTTGACCAGGATGTCGGTGCCCGCGGCGGCGAGTTCGGCGGTGTCCAGGTCGGTGAGGTCGAGGACCTGCGGCTCGACGCCGCCCGGCAGGTCCACGGCTCGTCGGGCGAGTGCCTCCAGGCCCCGGACGTCGCGGTCGACCGCTCTCACCTTGGCGCCGGCGGCGGCCAGCCGCAGGGCGCAGGCTCTGCCGATGCCGCCGGCGGCGCCGGTGACCAGGGCGGTGCGGCCGCCGAGGTCGAGCGGGACGGCGGTCGGAACGGGGAGGGCACTGGGCGCGGTCATGCCCAGACCCTAGGCAGCCGTCCCACCCCGCCCCATGTGCTCAAGGCCCACACTTCAGAACGTACTCATGGGGCTTGCCCCTATGGGGTGCCGTCCCGGTACTCCCTCCGCTCAGAGGGGGCCGGTGGGGTCGAACCAGGTGGGCCCGTCGGACAGTGCCAGCTTGATCCGGTGCCGGGCGAACTCGTTGAGGTCGGGCAGGGCGTCCACCTCGAACCAGCCCACGTCGAGCGACTCGTCGTCGTTGACCCGGGCCTCCCCGCCGACGGCACGGCAGCGGAAGGTGATGTCCATGTACTGGCACATGTCCCCGTTGGCGTACGTGACCGGCGTCAGCGCCTGGACCAGGACGACCCGCTCGACGACGCACCGTACCGCGGTCTCCTCCTCGACCTCCCGAACGGCGCACGCGGCGGGCTGCTCCCCCGGCTCCGGGATACCGCCGATGACGGACCACTTGCCGGTGTCGGAGCGGCGGCCCAGCAACACTCTGCCCGCATCGTCGAAGACGAGGGCGGTCACTCCGGGGAGCCAGAGCAGTTGCTGTCCGGCGGAGGCCCGCAGTTCGCGGATGAAGTCAGGAGTAGCCATGGGGCCGACCCTAGCGGGTCGGCCCCATGGCTCCGTCTCGCCCAGGAGGCGTTCGGCAGGCGTACGGCTACACGCCACCGGCGCGTCGGCCGCGCACACCGGCGGCGACGGCCCAGCCGAGCCCGCCGGCCGCCACGAGGACGAGGGCGATCTCGGGCAGGATGCCCAGCCGGGTGGCGGGCGTCTCGGAGGAGCGCAGCGGCACCTTCTGCACCAGCGAGTCGGCCACGAACATGCCGGTCTTCCGGACGATCTTCCCGTCCGGCATGATGACCGCGCTGACCCCGCTGGTCACCGGGACGGTGACGGTGCGGCTGTGCTCGACGGCGCGGACCCGCGACATGGCGAGCTGCTGGTAGGTCATCTCGCTGCGGTCGAAGGTGGCGTTGTTGCTCGGCACGGAGATCATCTGGGCCCCGTGGGTGACGGTGTCGCGCACGGCCCAGTCGAAGGCCGCCTCGTAACAGGTGGCGAGTCCGACCTTGGAGCCGTCCATGTCGAACACGCCCGGCTTGCTGCCCCGGCTGAAGTCCTGGCGGATCATCGACGTCCAGTCCTTGTTGATCGCGCCGATGAGCGAACGCAGCGGGAGGTACTCGCCGAACGGCTGGATCTGCCGCTTGTCGTACGTGTCCAGCGGGCCCTTCTGCGGGTCCCAGAGGATCTGCTCGTTGAAGAGCTTGCCGTCCCGCTCGACGACGCCGCCGACCGAGATCGGCGCGCCGATCCGCTTGGCCGCCGCGTCGATGACGGCGGCCGCGTCGGGGTTGGCGAGCGGGTCGATGTCGGAGGAGTTCTCCGGCCACAGCACGAAGTCGGGCCGCGGCACCTTGCCCGCCTCGACCTCGGCGGCCAGGCGCTGCGTCTCGCGCGCGTGGAAGTCGAGCACGGCGCGGCGCTGGGCGTTGAACTCCAGTCCGAGCCGCGGCACATTGCCCTGGATGACGGCGACGGTCGCCGTGCCGTCCTCGGCCTTGTCGCTGACCAGCGGGCGGGCGGCCACCGCGCCCGCGACCGGCACGGCCACGCTGAGCAGGGCCACGGTGGCGGCGGAGCGCCGCACGGTACGGGTGCCGCGTGCCGCGACGGCCAGCCGCACGGCCTCGCACAGGCCGAAGCCGCACAGCACGACCGCGAAGCCGAGCACCGGGGTGCCGCCGACCGCCGCGAGCGGCAGGAAGACACCGTCCGCCTGACCGAACGCGATCTTGCCCCAGGGGAAGCCGCGGAAGGGCACCCGCGCGCGTACCGCCTCACCGGCGATCCACAGCGCGGCCGCCCACACCGGCCAGGCGGGAAGTCGGGACACCGCGGCGACACCCACGCCGACCAGCCCGACGAACAGTGCCTCGATCGCGACCAGGGCGAGCCAGGGGCCGGGGCCGACCTCGACACCGGTCCACACCAGCAGCGGCAGCAGGAAGCCGAGGCCGAAGAGGTAGCCGAGGCCCAGGGCCGCCTTCCAGCTCCGGTCGCGCAGCACCCAGCCGAAGACGGCGAAGGCCGGCAGGGCCAGCCACCACAGGGTGCGTGGGGGGAAGCTGACGTAGAGCAGCACTCCGGAGAGCGCCGCGGCGACGGCCGGGACGAGGCGCAGAAGCCGACGGCCGCGCGCTGCGGGCGCGGCCGGGGGTTCCAGCTGGTCCGACTGGCCTACTGAGGTTGCGGTGACGGTCACCCCGGGAGTGTACGGCCGCTGACCTCGGCGTCCACAACGCGGCCGGATGCGGGACAGGCCCGGACCCGGTGCGTGGGCGGGCGACGCGGGGCATCGCCCGCACCTCTTGCGGCAACGTTTCTGCGGGGTGCCGCACAGCTCATCCACAAACCGTCCATCAGCCGTTACGGTGGGCCGGAGTCTTCGCTGCGGGGCCGGTCGCGGTCGGCGCGGAGGCGGTCGTGCGGCGGGGGCCGGACGACGGGACTGTCACGGGTCGGGGGCGGCCGGGTGCGGGGGGACGGGGTGGAGTTCACGGGGAGGACGTCCGCTGCCGGTCCGGCGGCGGACGGTGACAGACGCAACGCCTTCGACGGCGTGGGCGTCCTGGTGCTCGGGGCCTGCGCCGCCTGGTCCCTGCTGACGGCGGCCGCCCACGACGGCCGCCCCGAGGGGGTGCTGCTCGCGCTGCTCGCCGTGGCGGCGGGCTATGCCGCCGGGCGGATCTTCGGGGCGCTGCTGCCGGTGGCGGCACCCTGCGCCGGGGCACTGGCCGGGCTGGTACTGACCCTGACCGTGCCGCATCTCGCGCCAGGACCGCAGATCGTCGCGCCGCTCGGACCCGCCGGGGCGACCGCGGCCCTGCTGACCCTCTCGGCCGGCTCCGCGTGCTGCGCCGCCTGGGCCGCGCCCGCCCCGGCCGCACGGCTGGCGGCGTGTCTGCTGGCGGCCGCGATCACCGTGACCGCGGCCGTGCGCGGCTCGGTCGTCGGCGCCGCCGCCTGCGTCGCGGTGCTGCTGTACTCGCTCGCCACGGGCCGGATGCGCCGCCGGGGTCCCGGCATCGCGCTCCTGGCCCTGACCGCCGCCCTGGTCACGGGCCTGACCTGGGCGGTCGCCGGGAACGCGCTGCCGGACGGGCTCACCTCGGCCCTGGAGGGCGGGCTCACGACGCACCGGGTAGAGCTGTGGCACGACGCTCTGGACCTGGCGGGCCGGGAGAGCGCGCTGGGCGTGGGCCCGGGACGCTTCGGCGACCTCAGCGCCACGGCGGCCGCCGCGACGCCGTCCGACGGGAAGCCGCACTCGGCGCCGTTGCAGCTGGCCGCCGAACAGGGTGTGGTGGGTGTGGCCCTGCTCGCGGCCGCCTTCTGCTGGCTGCTGGGCGCGCTGTGGCGCTCGCCGCGTCCCACCCCCGTCGTACTGACCGCGGGCGCGGCGCTGACGGCGCTGGCGGCCATCGCCTCGGTGGGCGACGCGCTGAGCTTCACCGCGGTGTCGGTCGGCGCGGGGCTCCTGGCCGGGCTGGCCACGGCGCGGCCGCTGGACCAGGAGCCCGCGCCGGACGCATCGGATCGAATGGGCGAACCGAGGGTACGCGCGCGGGGCGGCCGGCCGGCCCCGTGACCGGGGCGGATGCCCGGCGCACCGGTCCAGGCGGTCCCGCGCGTCCTCAGTGCAGCGGGCCGTGCGCGTTGGAGCGCAGCCGGTCCCGGATGACCCGTACGGCTGCTTCGGCGTCGTCCACGGTGATCGTGAAGGTGTGTCCGTCCCACAGCCGCAGCACCACGCCCTCACCCCGGCGCACGACGACCGCGGTGCCCTTCTCGGGCCGCCAGCGGTAACCCCAGCCGCCCCAGTGGCGCGGGGTGACGAGCGGGGCGAAGTCGGCACCGGCCACCTGCGCCAGCGGGATACGGCGGCGCGGCACGCCGATGTGGCCGCACCGCACCTCCAGGGACTCCTTGTCGAGCTTCAGGTCGACGTGCACGAAGGCGAGGGTGCCGAAGAGGACGAGCAGACCGGCCGCGATACAGCCGACCACGGCCATGGCGAGCGCGGCCGTGCCGGAGGTCCACGCGGAGTCGACGGCCAGTTCGATGCCGAGCGCCATGCAGGCGGCACCGCCGAGCGCCAGCAGCCACTGGAAGCGGTTGGTGGCGCGCCCGGTCCAGATGTCCGGGTGCGGAGTGTCCACGTCCTGGAGGCGGTCCCTCATGGCAATGAGATTACTCAGGTTTCACCGTACGGGTACTGCGTCGCGCAGGTTGGCTCCGCCGGCCGGGCGAGTGCGGCGGAGCGGGGGCGTCCGCCGGGCGCCCGTCCGGCACGGGGGCGGCCCGTCCGTCAGGAGGCGGGGCTGGCCACCTGCAACAGCCGCCCCTCGGCGTACGCCAGCGCAGGCTCGGGCAGCGCGCCCGCACGCCCGCTGAGCAGCACCGTCACCGAACCGAGCGCCGGCGCATCGGGGGCGGGGACGCCGCCGATGCGGCGCAGGGCCTGCGCGGCCACGGCACCGGCGGAGCCGTGCAGGACGAGCGGCGGGAGACCGGGGCGCTGCACGGCGGCCCGGATGCGGTCGGCGACCAGCTCGTAGTGGGTGCAGCCGAGGACCACGGTCGTGACGTCCGCGGGGGTCAGCGCGGCGGCCGCGGCCACGGTGGCCTCGATGGCCGCCTCGTCGGCGTGCTCCACGGCCTCGGCCAGGCCCCAGCACGGCACCTCGGTGACGGCCACACCGCCGGCGAAGTCCCGGATGAGCCCCTGCTGATAGGGGCTGCCGGTGGTGGCGGGCGTGGCCCAGATCGCGACGGGGCCGCCGCCCGCGGCGGCCGGCTTGATCGCGGGAACCGTGCCGATGACCGGGATGCCCGGTTCGAGACGGGTGCGCAGGGTGTCCAGGGCGTGCACGGTGGCGGTGTTGCAGCCGACGATGAGGGCGTCCGGCCGGTGCGCGGCGGCGGCCTCCGCGACGGCCACGGCACGCCCGGTGAGGTCCTGCGGAGTACGCGGCCCCCAGGGCATGCCGTCGGGGTCGAGGGAGAGAACCAGATCCGCGTCGGGCCGCAGGCGCCGTACCGCGGCGGTGGCCGCCAGCAGGCCGATTCCGGAGTCCATGAGCGCGATCTTCACCCGGCCACGATAGACGATGGGCTGCTGCGCGCCCCTACGGTGGGGCAGACTGCGCGGGTGAGCGCCATCACGTGCATCGCCGCCGCTTCTCTCGCCGCCTGGCTGTGGCTGCTGCTCTTCCAGGGCTTCTTCTGGCGTACGGACGTGCGGCTGCCGGCGCTGCGGGAACCGAGGACCTGGCCGTCCGTCTGTGTCGTCGTACCGGCGCGCGACGAGGCCGCGATGCTGCCGTCGAGCCTGCCGTCGCTGCTCGCCCAGGACTACCCGGGCCGGGCGGAGATCTTCCTGGTCGACGACGGCAGCCGGGACGGGACCGGGGAACTGGCGCGCGAGCTGGCGCGACGGCACGGCGGGCTGCCGCTGACGGTGGATTCGCCGGGCGAGCCGCCCGCGGGCTGGACGGGCAAACTCTGGGCGGTGCGGCACGGCATCGCCCTGGCACGCACGCGTGGGCCCGCCTACCTCCTGCTCACGGACGCCGACATCGCCCATGCGCCGGACAGTCTGCGCCGGCTCGTGGCCGGCGCCCGCACCGGAGGCTTCGACGTCGTCTCGCAGATGGCGCGGCTGCGGGTGGAGAGCCTGTGGGAGCGGCTCGTCGTGCCCGCCTTCGTCTATTTCTTCGCCCAGCTCTATCCGTTCCGCCGCATCAGTAAAAGAAATAAGGAGAACGTCGACGAGAAGAACAAAGAAGGAACGGCGGGTGAGAAGAAGGGGAGGACCGGGACGGCGGCCGCCGCGGGCGGCTGTGTCCTGGTGAGCGCAGAGGCCGCGGAGCGGGCCCGGATCCCGGACTCCATCCGGCACGCCGTCATCGACGACGTCGCCCTCGCGCGGGCCGTCAAGCGCACCGGGGGCCGTGTCTGGCTCGGGCTGGCCGACGGCGTGGACAGCGTGCGCCCCTATCCGCGACTGCGTGATCTGTGGCGGATGGTCTCGCGCAGCGCCTACGCGCAACTGCGCCACAGCCTCCTGCTGCTGGCCGGCACGGTCGGCGGGCTGGCGCTGGTGTACCTGGCGCCGCCCGTCACCCTGGTCGTGGGGGCGGCGCTGGGCGATCCCGCGACCGCCGTGCTCGGCGGCGCGGCCTGGCTGGTGATGGCCGGGACGTACGTACCGATGCTGCGTTACTACCGGCAGTCGCGGTGGCTGGCTCCCCTGCTGCCGTTCACCGCGTTCCTGTACCTGCTGATGACGGTCGATTCCGCGGTGCAGCACTACCGGGGCCGGGGTGCAGCCTGGAAGGGCCGCACCTATCCGCGTCCCGAAGCCGTCGCCGACGAGGGCTGAGTCGCCCCGGACCGGCCTCGCCTACTTCCGGCCGGGCGTCCAGTCCATGCCCCATCCGTAGGTCTGGTCGACGGTCCGCTGCGGGCTCACTCCGCGCTGGGGCACCAGGTAGCGGGCCTCGCGCTGGACGACCAGGTCACCGCCGGTGTTGGTGATGAGGGCGAGCGCACACACCGTGGAGGGGACGGTGCACTCGTCGAGCGAGAAGTCGATCGGGGCGCCGTACTGCGGGGTGAGGGTGACCGTCGCGTGCAGGTCCGCGAAGGAGCGGGCGCCCTCGTAGATCGTCACGAAGACGAGGATGCGCCGGAAGTCGCGCGCGTGGTCGAGGTTGATCGTGAGGTTCTCGCCGCTCGCCGTGGCGCCGGTGCGGTCGTCGCCGTCGAGGTGGATGTACGGCGGCCGGTTCAGGGCTCCGAACGCGTTGCCGAGGGCCTGTACGACCCCTTTGCGGCCGTCGGCGAGTTCGAACAGGGCGCACAGGTCGAGGTCGAGGTCTCTGTGCAGCGCGACGGCCCGGCCGCGCTTGCTGCCCCAGCCCGAGAACTGCTTGCGCACCTCCCAGTTGAGGTTCACGCGCATGGCGCCCGAGGTGCCGCCCTGCTTGGTCAGCGAGACGGACGGCGTGGACTTCGTGAGGGTGACCTTGGACAGCCGGACCGGCTGGGCGGGGGGCGGCGGGGCCTGGTGGGCCGGCGCCGGCATGGTCGCCGGGTGGACCGCCGGCGGCGGGGACACTGGCATAGGAGGAGCCGCGGGCGAAGCGCCGAACGGGTTCATGGGGGTGACGAGGGTGGGATCCCGGGGGGCGGGGGCCGGCACCGGCGGGACGGGGGCCGGGGCGGCCGGTGCCGGGACCGGGGCGGCCGGTGCCGGGTGCTGCGGTTCGTCCACGGCGATGCCGAAGTCCGTCGCCAGTCCCGCCAGCCCGCTGCCGTAGCCCTGGCCGACGGCCCGGAACTTCCAGGCGCCCTGGCGGCGGTAGAACTCGCCCAGCACGAACGCCGTCTCGACGGTCGCGCCCGTGCTGTCGAATCGCGCGTGGACCGTGCCCCGCTCCGCGTCCCGGACCTCGATGTACAGACCGGGGATCTGCCCGAACGCGCCGCCGTCGGCGGAGGCGGCGAGGATCACGGTCTCGACGGCGGGCTCCACGCGCGCGAGGTCGACGAGAAGGGTGTCGGTCACCCGGCCGCCGCCGTCCCGTCGCTTCCCCTCGTGCCGGACGCTGCCGGAGGAGTGCACGGGCTGGTTGTAGAAGACGAAATCCCCGTCGGAGCGGACCTTGCCGCCGACCAGCAGGAGCGCCGAGGCATCGGCGTCCGGCACCCCGGCACCGGCTCCCCAGCCCAATTCGACGCGCAGTGCCGTCGTCGGCACCGGCGTATTCGATCCCTTCGACATTGACATGTCCGCCCCCATCACATCCCACTTCGCCGGGCCAGGTCCCGGCACCCATCGGGTTGCCTACGGAACCAACCTATTGCGCGCGGTGGCGAACTCCCATGGAGAGACGGAAACCCGGGAGGTCAACCACCGGTAACCCCTCCGGAACTCGGGCTTTACACGATCGACCCCCTGCTTGGTGCCCCTTTTTCCCATGTTCGCTCGCATTGGGGATCCCAGGTCACTACGGACGCGGAAAACAACCCTCTTATCGGTCTCCCCAACCAGCACATCGTGGGCTTAACTTATGTGCCATGACCTCCCCCCGCTCCACCTATGGCGGCGGCTACTACTCCGCCTCCTTCCCGGACACCCCGATCTACGACTCGCTCGTGGCCGAACGGGGCACTCCGCAGATCGCCCCGATCCGGGTCCCCGCCGCGTACGACATGGGCATGGGCAGCAGCCTTCCGTCGATGGGCAGCAACCTGCCCGCGCTCCCCTCGGCGCTGCCCGCCCTGCCCCCGGCTCCCTCCCAGCCGAGCTACGGCTACCCGCAGGCGCAGCAGCCCTCCCCGCTGCAGCAGGCGCCCGCGGCCTACGTCCCGCAGCAGGCGGCGCCCCGCGGCTACCCCGGTCCGCAGCCGCAGCAGCCCCGCCCGGTCCAGCCCGGCATGGGCTACGAGGCGATGCGTCCCGCGGCCGCCCGGCCCGCTCCGGCTCCCTACCAGGATCCGTACGGCAACCAGCAGCAGTACCGCGGCGGCTACTGATCCGTTCCCGGCCCGTCGGTGCCACCTGGCACGATGGGAATCATGGAGAAAGCGGACCTGCTGTCGATTCACGTCCATCCGGTCAAGGCGTTCCGGGCACTGTCGCTCCGGGAAGCCGTCGTGGAGCCCTGGGGGCTGGCCGGAGACCGACGCTGGGTACTGATCGACGACGGGGGAAAGGTCGTCACACAACGCCAGCAGCCGCGCCTCGCACAGGCCGCCGCCGAGCTCCTGCCCGGCGGCGTCCGGCTGTCCGCGCCCGGCCGTGCACCGCTGACCGTCCCCGAGCCGCAGCCGGCCGGGACCGTGCCGGTCGAGATATTCGGCGACAAGGTGGAAGGTGTGCCCGCCGACGCCGCCGCCCACGCCTGGTGCAGTGCCTTCCTCGACGCCGACGTACGTCTCGTGCACATGGACGACCCCGCCGTGCGCCGTCCGGTCGACCCCCGGTTCGCGCTGCCCGGGGAGACGGTCTCCTTCGCCGACGGCTTCCCGCTGCTGGTCACCACGACCGCCTCCCTCGACGCCCTCAACACGCTGATCGCGCAGGGCCGCCACGCCGCGGAGGGCCCGCTGCCCATGAACCGCTTCCGGCCGAACCTCGTGGTGTCGGGGACCACAGCCTGGGCCGAGGACGGATGGCGCCGTATCGCCGTCGGCGAGGTGACCTTCCGGGTCGCCAAGAAGTGCGCGCGCTGCGTCGTGACCACCACCGACCAGACCACCGGCGGGCGCGGCAAGGAGCCGCTGCACGTCCTGGGCCGGCACCGCCGTATCGACGGCGGTCTGATCTTCGGCCAGAACCTGGTGCCCGAGTCCCCCGGCACGCTCCGGGTCGGCGACCCGGTCACGATCCTCGACTGAGCCCGCCTGCCGCCTGCCCGTATGGACGCCTGCCCGCCCGGACGGTGCGTCAGCTCCTCGCGCGCCCGCGGAATGCCGACGCGGTTCGGGAACCCTGCGCCGGGACCCGCTCGTTGGGATTTTCGCGAGCAGTTCGTGCAAGGCCCGGGCCGGAGGTGAGTTCGCTCTCTTCGACCGGACCCACGCGTGAACGGTCGCGCACGGGGATACACGGAGGGGTGAGGGGGTGGCGTCTCGGTGCGAGCGATCGGCGGGCTCTGGCGCTGGCGGCACAATCCGCTGCGACGCGCGACCGACCTGGTGGAGGCCTGGCTCGCCCTCGTGGCCCTGCTGTTCGTCCTGCTCGTCACGCCGGTGACCGGATTCCTCGTCGGCGGCGCCGCCCAGGACGCCCTCCAGCGGGCGGTCCGTGCGCAGCACGCCGCGCGGTACGAGGTGACGGCCACCGTGCTGCGCCGGCTGACCCGTTCCCCGCTGGAGGCCGATCCGGAGGTCTCCGCCCTGCGGGACAGCCGCAGCCGGGTGACCGCCGACTGGAGAGCACCGGACGGCACCGCGCACCACGGCCCGGTCGTCACGACCCTCAAGACCCCGCACAGCGGCGACCACTTCACCCTGTGGACCGACGTGCACGGCACCCTCGTGGCCCGCCCGATGGACCCGGTGACGGCGACGACGCACGCCGTCCTCGCCGGACTGGGCGCGGCCATGCTGACCGTGGGACTCGTCGAGGGCATGAGACGGCTCGTCCTGTGGCGCATGGTCCGGCGCCGGTACACGCGTTGGGACCGGGCCTGGGAGCGGGCGGGCCCGGACTGGGGCCGGACCGGCACCGGCAGCTGAGGGCACGGCGTCCGCCCGGCCGCCTTCGGCCTCTGGTCAATCCACCGTGCGTACGCACGCTACGGTGGACCGGCCGATACTTCGGCATCGACCCGCGTACGACGAGGTGGGGGCACGGCAACGCCATGGCACAGGGCACGGTCCAGGTGACGCACACCGGTACTTCGAGGTGGCGGCGCCGCACAGGTGAGTACGCGTCGCTCGCCGCAGCCCTGGAGGCCGCGGCCGAAGGTGACGTCCTCACCATCGCCCCGGGCACCTATCGGGAGAATCTCGTCGTCGAGCGGGCGGTGACCCTGCGCGGTCCCGAGGGCTCGGCCGGTTCGGTGCGGATCGCGCCCCTGGACGGAGTGCCGCTGACGGTCCGTGCGTCGGCGGTCGTCCAGGACCTGCACGTGGAGGGACAGGACGCGGCGGCGCCGGCGCTGCTGGTCGAGGACGGCTCGCCGGAGCTGCACGACGTCCGGATCGTCACCCGGTCCGCGGCCGGCATAGAGGTGCGCGGCGGCGCCCGGCCCACCGTGCGGCGCTGCACCGTCGACAACCCGGCGGGCATCGGCATCGCCGTGGTCGACGGTGGTGGCGGGGTGTTCGAGGACTGCGAGGTCGTCGCCTCGGGGCAGTCAGGGGTGATGGTGCGCGCGGCCGGCCATCCGCGGCTGGAGCGCTGCCGGGTGCACCACACCTCCGGTGCCGGACTGAGCGTCACCGGGGACAACTCCGCGCTGGAGGCGGTGGGCTGCGAGGTCTACGAGGTGCGGGGCAGCGGTGTGCAGATCACCGCACGGGCCACCGCCCACCTCACGGACTGCGATGTGCACCGCACCACGGCCGACGGCGTCACCCTGGACACCGACGCGGTGCTGACGCTCGCCGACTGCCGGATCCACGACATCCCCGAGAACGCGGTCGACCTGCGGTCCCGCTCCGTGCTGACGCTGACCCGCACGACGGTGCGCCAATTCGGCCGCAACGGGCTGTCGGTGTGGGATCCGGGCACGCGCGTGGACGCCAACCAGTGCGAGATCTTCGACAGCACCGGCGACTACCCGGCCGTGTGGGTCAGCGACGGTGCGACCGTGGTCCTCGACTCCTGCCGGGTGCACGACGTGCCGGACGCGCTGTTCGTCCTGGACCGCGGCTCGCGCGCGGACGTCGTCGACAGCGATCTCTTCCAGGTCCGCAACACCGCCGTGTCGGTCAGCGACGGGGCCACCGCGCAACTCGACGACTGCCGGATCCGGGACGCGGCCACCGGGGCCTGGTTCCGTGACCACGGCAGCGGCGGCACCCTCAACAACTGCACCGTGGACGGCACCCAGACCGGCGTGATCGTCACCAAGGGCGCCGACCCCACCATCGAGCGGTGCACCGTCGACTCGCCCGCGGAGGCCGGGTTCTACGTCTCGGCGGGCGGCCGGGGCAGCTTCCTGGGCTGCCGGGTCACGGGCAGCGCCGGCTACGGCTTCCATGTGCTCGACGGCTGCCGTACGACGCTGCGCAAGTGCCGTACGGAGCGCTGCGCGCGCGGCGGGTACGAGTTCGCGGAGGGCGGCCCGGACGCCGCGCCCGGATCGGGTCCGGTCGTCGAGGACTGCACGAGCGACGAGAGCGCGGGGGTGCGGGCGCCCCGGGCACCGGAGCCGGAGCAGACCGTGCAGCAGACGGCGGCCCGGTCCGCGGGGCTGCTCGGCGCCATCCCCGGCCAGCGCGTCACCGAGCAGGAGCCGCTGCTCCCCGCCACGCCGCCGGAGCAGCAGGCGCGCACCTCCACGGCCGTGCTCGGCGAACTCGACGCGCTGGTGGGCCTGGACAGCGTCAAGCGGGAGGTGCGGGCCCTCACCGACATGATCGAGGTGGGCCGGCGCCGCAGGGAGGCCGGGCTGAAGGCGGCCTCCGTCAAACGTCATCTCGTCTTCACCGGCTCCCCCGGCACCGGGAAGACGACGGTCGCCCGCCTCTACGGCGAGATCCTCGCCTCCCTCGGCGTGCTGGAGCGGGGGCATCTGGTCGAGGTGTCCCGCGTGGACCTGGTCGGCGAGCACATCGGTTCCACGGCGATCCGCACCCAGGAGGCGTTCGAACGGGCGCGTGGCGGGGTGCTGTTCATCGACGAGGCCTACGCGCTCTCCCCGGAGGACTCCGGCCGCGACTTCGGCAAGGAGGCCATCGACACCCTCGTGAAACTGATGGAGGACCACCGGGACGCGGTGGTGGTGATCGTCGCCGGGTACACGGCCGAGATGGAACGGTTCCTGTCGGTCAACCCCGGTGTGGCGTCCCGCTTCTCCCGGACCATCACCTTCAGCGACTACGGCCCCGGGGAACTGCTGCGGATCGTGGAGCAGCAGGCCGAGGAGCACGAGTACCGGTTGGCTCCGGGGACCGCGCAGGCCCTGCTGAAGTACTTCACGGACCTGCCCAAGGGCCCTGCCTTCGGCAACGGCCGTACGGCCCGGCAGACGTTCGAGGCGATGGTGGAGCGGCATGCGGGCCGGGTCGCCCAGGTCGCGGAGCCGAGCACGGACGACCTGACCCTGCTCTACGCCGAGGACCTGCCCGAACCGTCCTGAGGCGGGCCGCCCGCGGGACGGGGGCCCGGCAGGTCCGGCCGCAACCGGGCCAGCAGTCGCTGCCGTTCCCGCGCGAAGACCGGGTCGGCCTGGTAGTCGGAGTGTCCGAGGACCGGAGCGGGCAGCGGGTGCCGGTCGGTGCGGCCGTACGCCATCGGGTCCTTCAGCGGCGCACGGTCCACCTCGGGACCGCAGTCGCCGGGCAGGCGCACCGGGCCGCCGATGGGGTCGGTGAGGCGGTAGAGGTTGCGCCAGCAGGCCACCTCCCGGTGCAGCGAGCTCAGCGCGCCCGGCCCGAAGTGGGCCGGGAACCAACGGCCGTAGAGCCGTTCGAGCGGGGAGCCGTAGGTCAGCAGGGCGACCCGGCCGCGCTCGGAGGGTCTGAGCTGCCAGACGGCGGCGGCCGCGAGCACGCTGCCCTGCGAGTGCCCGGAGATCACCAGGCGGCCGCCCGTGTCGCGGGTCCAGGTGGCCATCCGCCAGGTCAGGTCGGGGACGGCGCGCTCGGCGTAGCAGGGCGGGGCGAAGGGGTGGGCGGCGCGCGGCCAGAACGTGCCGACATCCCACAGGATGCCGATGGTGCGCCGGGCGGTGGCGTCCTTGTAGGCCCGTCGGCCCCAGGTCACGAAGACGATGAAGCCCAGTCCGATCAGCCAGGAGCCGATCGCCTGCGCGGCGTCGGCGGCGCCGTGCACCCATGCGGGTGTGCCGTCGGCGGCACCGGCCGGGGTCTGCCCCGTGCTCAGGGCGCCGACGAGGGCCGCGCTGCCCAGCAGCAGGGTGGTCCCCGCGGTGACGGCGACGAGGAGGGGGCCGCGGTCGGTGAGGGAGGCCATCGCGCGGGCGTCGGCGATACGGCGGGTGCGGGCCGGGTCCTTGTTCTCCGCGGGGTAGTCGCGGTCGACGGCCGCCTGTTCGGCCCGGCGCAGCCGCCAGGCGGCGCGTCCCAGCCCGCCGCAGAGCACGAGCAGGGCCGCGAGCAGTCCGGGGATGACGGAGGCCTGCCAGGTGAGCAGGACCGGCGGTCCGGGGATCGAGGATTTGGTGCCGTCCAGCCAGTCGGCGACCCGCTGGGACACACCGCCGGACATCACCCCGCCGAGGGCGCAGGCCAGCAGCGCGACGGCGGGTCCGGCCAGACCGCGCAGCACCGTGCGCGGGGCGGGGTCGCTGCGGTACAGGACATGGGCGACCGCGGCGAGCGCGAGGACGATCAGGCCCTGGGCGAGGGCGAGGGTGCCGAAGGTCGCGTCGCCCGCCAGCCGTCCGTGCGAGCGCCAGTGGGGGCGTTCCCAGCCGGCGTACACCAGGGTGAGCAGGAACAGGGTGAGGGCGGCGGGCGGGAGCCGGTGCACGAGGTGCCCGTCGAGCGCCCGGTCGAGGCGGTGTTCGCTGCGGCCCCGGCGGCAGACGACCCAGACCACGGCGGCCGCCGCGGCCAGCAGGGCCGCTTCCAGCAGCCGGCCGAGCGTGTCCAGGGCGGCCGGTCCGCCCGGCTGCCGGTCGAAGCGGGCGGCCGGAGCGGCCACCGCAGCGGCGACTGTGAGCAGACCGGCCGCGGTGTGCGCCGCGCGCAGCCGGGCCACCAGCCGGCGTCCGTACCAGAAGCCGGGCCGCCCCAGTGCCGTGCGGTCGGCGCGGGTCTCGGGTCCGGCGGCGTGCACGAGGGGCTGCTGGGACTCGTACGCGCTCCAGGTGCGGTGGGAGAGGTAGCAGAGCAGGGCGGTGAGGACGGCGGGGACCACGGAGGCGAGGGCGAGTCTGCGGCCGGGGTGGCTCCACCAGCCGCCGTCCGGGCCGGTGGGGGCCAGGAAGCCCAGCCAGGAGTGGCGTGCGGCGCAGGCGGGGGTGCCCGCGCACTGCCAGGCCGTGAGGTCGAGGGCGACCTCGCAGACGGCCGCGACCAGCAGCACGGTCAGGGTCAGTGCGGCGAGGCGCACCAGCAGCCCGTACAGGCGCACCGCGCGCGGCCGGCCCCGGGCGCCGGGGCGCATCCAGTGGGCGAGGTTGACCACCATGAACGGCAGCAGCAACAGCCACAGCGCGCGGGTGCCGTCGCCGGAGGTGAGGTTGGACCAGACGTAGGCCTCGGGCACCGGGCCCGGGTGGCGGTCGGCGGGGCCGCGCTCGGCGTCGACGTCCTCGGCCCGCCGGTACACGGCCGCCGTGTCGTCGCCGGTGATCCGCACGGTGCGCGGGTCGTTCAGCATCTTCTCGGGCGTGGCCCCGCCGACCCCGTGGACCAGGAGCTCCAGGGCGGGGCGCGGCACCGCGGGCCGCACGTCGGGGGCGGCCGCCGTTTCGGTGCCGGTGGTGCGGGTGGTGCGGGTGGTGCGCTCCCGCGCGGGGTCGTGCGGGGGATCCTGCACACGCTCCCGGGTGGGCTCCGCGCACTCCTGCGTGAGCTCCGCGGGCGCTCGCGCGGGGTCCTGCGCGGGCTCTCGCGCGGCCTGCCGCGGATGGTCCCGTGTTCTTTCCTGTGCACGCTCCACTGTTCGCACTTCCCCCGTGACGCACCGTCGGCAGCTCTCCGTGCGGCCTCAAGGATCTCCGCTCCGGGCGTGTCGTACACCTCCTGTCGCCGAATCTCCCCGATACGTGTGACAAGCGGGGCGGCCCCGCGCCCTTGGATGGCATGTGCGCGTCGGTACGGGTGGTGGCGCGTCCCCTGGTCCCACATGCGAGGATGGGACGCCCGCGCATCGTGGACGGGAAGAATGTCCTTGTCGGAGCAGGTATGCGGGCCTGTCGGACGGCCTAGGCGAAAGGACCGGAGCGTACGTGAGTGAGAATCAGAACCTCCTCGCGGAGCAGCGGCGCGCCCTGATCCTGGACGAGGTCCGGCGCCGTGGCGGGGTCCGGGTCAACGAACTGACCCGCAAGCTGGGCGTGTCGGACATGACGGTACGCCGTGACCTGGACGCGCTGGCCCGGCAGGGCGTCGTGGAGAAGGTGCACGGCGGCGCCGTGCCGGTGGCCGAGGCGAGCACGCACGAGCCGGGCTTCGAGGCCAAGTCGGGTCTGGAGCTGAACGCGAAGGAAGACATCGCGCGCGCCGCCGCCGAGTTGGTGGCCCCGGGCTCGGCGATCGCGCTCTCGGGCGGTACGACGACGTACGCGCTGGCGCACCGTCTGGTGGACGTGCCCGACCTCACGGTGGTGACGAACTCGGTGCGGGTGGCGGACGTCTTCCACGTGGCGCAGCGCACCTCGGGCCAGCGGCCGGGCACGGCGACGGTGGTGCTGACCGGCGGCGTGCGCACACCGTCGGACTCGCTCGTGGGGCCGGTGGCCGACCAGGCGATCGCGGCGCTCCACTTCGACGTGCTGTTCCTCGGTGTGCACGGGATATCGGTCGAGGCGGGCCTGTCGACGCCGAACCTGGCGGAGGCCGAGACCAACCGGCGTCTGGTGCAGTCGGCCCGGCGGGTCGTCGTGGTCGCCGACCACACCAAGTGGGGCACGGTGGGCCTGAGTTCGTTCGCGGCGCTGGACCAGGTGGACACCTGGGTGACCGACTCGGGGCTGCCGGCCCGGGTCCGCACGGAGATCGCGGAGCATGTGCGGCGTCTGGTGGTGGCCGGTGAGCCGGACGAACCCGACGAGGACACTGACATCTGACGGCAAGTCGGCTAGCGTGGCTGCCCGTTCGGCCGCCCGTTGTCTTCCGACCGTCGACAGGAAGGGCCTCACGATGGCTCGCCGTCTACGCCCGGTGGGACTCGACCACGTCGAGACCGCGCCCCTGCGCCTGGTCTTCACGCGGGACATCACCGCCGCTCCCGAGCAGGTCTTCAAGGCGCTCGCCGACGATGTGCCCGGCTGGGCCGAGTGGTTCCCGGCGGTGACGCTCGCCCGGCCGACCGACGGCGGGGCGGGACGGGAGATCCGGCTCAAGGGCGGCGGGCACTTCCACGAGACGGTTCTCGCGGCCGACGGGCCCGAGGTCTATGCCTACCGGGTGGACTCGGGCAACGCGCCGGGTGTCCGGGCCCTGGTCGAGGAGTGGCGGCTGACCCCGGTCGGCACCGGCACCCGCGTGCAGTGGACGTTCGCCGCGGACGGCAACACGGCGTTCCGGCTGGTACTGCGGCTGGCCCGGCCCGGACTCGGCAAGGCCTTCCGGGACGCGGTGGGGACGCTGGACCGGCGGTTGGCCGCATAGGAGCCCCGGACAGAAGCGGGGCCCGGCGTCGCATCTGCGCGTCGCGCCCCGGCGCCGCGGCACCGCCCGGCGGGCGACGTGACGGAGCCGGTCGCGCGCGGCGTGACGGAGCCGGTCGCGCGCGGCGTGACGGAGCCGGTCGGCGTCACGGAGCCGGTCGGCGTCACGGAGCCGGTCGCGCGGCGGGACGGAGCCGGTCGGTCGCCGGAGCTCAGCCCGGCCAGACGCCCGTCTTCAGCAGGGACTCGATCGCCGCCGTGTACGGCGTGATGTCCAGGCCCTGTTCGGCCAGCCACTCGTCCGCGTAGTACTTGTCGAGATAGCGGTCCCCGGGGTCGCACAGCAGCGTCACGACACTCCCCCGGCGCCCCTCGGCCGCCATCTCGGCGACGATCTTCAGGGCGCTCCACAGCCCGGTCCCGGTGGAGCCGCCCGCCTTGCGGCCGATGGCCTGCTCCAGGGCGCGCACGGCGGCGACGCTCGCCGCGTCGGGGACCTTCATCATGCGGTCGACCGCGCCGGGCACGAAGCTCGGTTCCATGCGGGGCCTTCCGATGCCCTCGATACGCGAGCCGCGGTCGCAGGTGACGTCCTGGTCCCCGGTGGTCCAGCCCTCGAAGAAACAGGAGTTCTCCGGATCGGCGACACAGATGCGGGTGTCGCGCTGGGTGTAGTGGACGTAGCGGGCGAGGGTCGCGGAGGTGCCGCCGGTGCCGGCCGTGGCGACGATCCACGCCGGTTCCGGGAACCGCTCCAACTCCAGCTGACGGAAGATGGATTCGGCGATGTTGTTGTTGCCGCGCCAGTCCGTGGCCCGCTCGGCGTAGGTGAACTGGTCCATGTAGTGCCCGCCGGTCTCCGCCGCGAGGCGGGCCGACTCCTCGTACATCCGGCGCGAGTCGTCGACGAAGTGGCAGCGGCCGCCGTGGAACTCGATCAGGCGGCACTTCTCGGCGCTCGTCGTGCGCGGCATGACCGCGATGAACGGCACGCCGATCAGGTTCGCGAAGTACGCCTCGGAGACGGCCGTCGAGCCGCTGGACGCCTCGATCACCGGGCGCCCCGGCCGGATCCAGCCATTGCACAGACCGTAGAGGAACAGCGAGCGGGCCAGGCGGTGCTTGAGACTGCCGGTGGGATGGGTCGACTCGTCCTTCAGATAGAGATCGATACCCCATCGCTCGGGCAGCGGGAAACGCAGCAGATGGGTGTCGGCCGAGCGGTTGGCGTCCGCCTGGACCTTGCGGACCGCCTCTTTCAGCCAGTCACGATAGGCAGCGTCGCTGCGGTCGACGTCGAGGGTCTCGCCGGTCCGGGTCTGCTGTGAGGTACTCACGGCGGTGCTCCTAACGCTTCGCGCCGACGGCGCCTGGCGCGCCCGACGCCTCGATCATAAGCACCCTCCGCACCACTTCTCACCTGCATAAACACATCTTTGAGCGGCCCAAAGAACGCCTGCGGAACTGACGCGGGAGCCGACCTGGCGCAGATCGGGGGGCGCATTCACGCGAGTGCTCCGGGTGCGCGCTGCCGAGACGTCGTACGCACTGGTGCTCGACGCGGTACGCGGGCAGACTTCAGCAGGCGGGGCGAGGTCCCCGCACGGGGGCGCACACTGGATCACGGAGACGGGCTGGATCACGCCACGGGTCGGATCACCCGCAAGGCAGCGCGGTCCGGCGCACCAGGCGCACAAGGGGGCGGAACGGCATGGCGGAGCCGGAGTTCACGGCGACGGGCGTGCGGATCGGCAAGCGGCTGCGTTCGCTCACCCGGGCCGGGCAGGTCCGGATCAGCGGCGGCAGGCTGGAGTTGCTCACGAGTTACGGCAGCGAGATCGACAGCGCGCCGGTGCAGGCGGTACGGGCGTCGAAGCCCTGGTTCGCGCCGCAGGACCGCGCCCTGGCGGACCTCAACGGCAACCGGTACCTGCTGACCCTGGGTGACCACGACCCCGCGCCCGGCGAGCCGGGGCCACCCGCGGCACGACGGTTCATCGAGGCCGTACGCCGGGCCGCCGGACGGGGCGGCTGAGTCGCGAGTTGCGGCACGGACCCCACTGGGTCACGCTGTTCTCACGTCACTCTGGGTTTACCGGCGATAACGCTGCGAACCAGCCCGCCGGACATGACAGCAGGCGGCAGCTTCACCCCACGTCCTGCTGGAACCGAACTTCGTGTTCTTCCGGACCTCACGTCGGGGAGTCGCAGCCGTGATCAGTCACCCGAGCAGGCACTGCACGGTGGAGCTCCAAGCCCTGCCGTCGCGGATCGGCCAGGTCCGCAGAATCGTATCGGCGCAGTTGCGCTACTGGCATATGGACCCCCTCATCGACCGGGCCGCGCTCGGTGTGACAGAGCTTCTGACCAACGTCCACCGGCATGCCCAGCCCGACAAGACGTGCACAGTGGAGATGGAGCTGGTGGTCGACCGGCTGACCGTCTCCGTGCGCGACCACGACCCCAGGCTCCCGGTGGTCGACGACGCGGAACCCCTGGCCACCTGCGGACGCGGGCTCGCCATGGTCGCCGCGGTGAGCGAGAGCTGGGGCGTCCGGCCGGACGGCGAGTCCGGCAAGGTCGTGTGGTTCACGCTCCCCACGACCGTCTCCGCGCCGGCCCGCCCGGCACGCCGTACGGTCGCGGACAAACCCGCGCACCTGTTCACGGAGGTCGAGGTCACGACCGACGGCCTCAGGCCCGCCCATGCTCCCGCCCGGTCGGCCGTTGCAGGCTGACCGGGCGGTGACCGGGCGGGCCGTACGGGTCTGCCGCGCGCCGTGGGCGAGGTGCCGCGGGCGGTGTCGCCGAGGTCGCGGCGGGCGGTGTCGCCCGTCGTCAGGCCTCGTCCGCCGGCCTGCGCGCCGTGTCGCGGCTGCCGTCCGCGTGGTCCGGCGCCGGTGTGCCGCCCTCCGCCGCGGCCGACGCAGGGCCCAGGTCGAACGCCCAGACCAGGAAGCCGATCAGGTCGCCGCAGCAGGCTCGGTCGACGCCCACGCCTTCCGGGGCTCGTACGGCCGGCTCGTGGTCACCCTGGTCCTTCACCACGGCGAGGAGCCCGCGGCCGCCCGCGTGACCGTGGCCGCCCGCGTGACCGTGGCCGCCGTCATGCCGCGCCGCCCTTGTCCGTACGGCCGAACTGCTCGTCGAGGACGGACAGTCGGCGCCAGTACTCGTCCTCGTCGATCTCGCCGGAGGCGAAGCGGCGGCCGAGGATCGCGACGGGCGAGTCACCGGACGGACGGGGGTCGCCGACCGCCTGCCACGGTCCGCGACGGCCGCGCCGGGCGGTGCGGCGCAGGAAGGTGACGGCGCCGGCCACGACGGCCGCCCAGATCAGCGGGAAGAACAGGATCCAGGGGCCGGGTCCGCCGTGCCAGTCGGCCAGGGTGGTCATCTCGGTCATCTCCTCGGTGAGACGGTGGACGGGTTCTCGGTGATGTCCCGAGACTCGCCCACGGAAGGGGTCCGGGTCGTCGTACGGCCAGCGGCAGTACGCGTACCGCCCCGGGAGTACGCGGACGGTCCGCGCCTGCTCCCCGACGTCTCCCGGCCGTCTCCAGGCCGCTCCCCGACCTCTTTCCCGGCCTCCGAGATTTCTGTAACTACTAGTATGTACAGTGGCGGCATGAGCACCTCGGAACGACTGATCGAGTCCACCCGGGACCTGCTCTGGGAGCGCGGCTATGTGGGCACCAGCCCCAAGGCGATCCTGGAGCGCGCGGGCGCCGGGCAGGGCAGCATGTACCACCACTTCAAGGGCAAGCCGGACCTCGCCCTGGCCGCCATCCGGCGGACGGCCGAGGAGCTGCTGGCCACCACCGGCTCCCTCCTCGACGGTCCGGGCACTCCGTACGAGCGCATCCGGGCGTACCTCCTGCGCGAGCGCGACGTGCTGCGCGGCTGCCCGATCGGGCGGCTGACCATGGACCCCGACGTCGTCGCCGACGACACGCTGCGCGCCCCGGTCGACGAGGCGCTCGACCGGATCCGCGAACGGCTCGCCGGGATCGTCGAGGAGGGCGTGGAGCAGGGCGAGTTCCCGCCCGGACTCGACGGCGAGGAGATCGCGGCGACGATCCTCGCGACTGTCCAGGGCGGTTACGTCCTGGCCCGCGCCTCCGGTTCGCCGGCCGCCTTCGACACGGGCGTCCGGGGACTGCTCTCCCTGCTCGCCCCCCGTTAGGAGCACTCACGCATGCACATCACCCGGCAGCGCCCCGAGACGAGGCAGGGCCCGGCGGAGCACTTCACCGGCACGGTCTGGCTCGACGCGATCGCGGCCCCCGGCCCCCCGTCCCGGCTGCACCTGTTCGACGTGCACTTCGCACCCGGCGCACACACCGCCTGGCACCGCCATCCCCACGGGCAGGTCCTGCACGTCCTGGAGGGCGAGGGCCGGGTGCAGCGCAAGGACGGCGCGGTGCTCGCGGCGGCGGCCGTGGACACCAGCCGCTGGGAGTCGGTCCACTTCTCCCTCTGGGAGCACGACACGCCCGAGACGGACGGGGAGGTGTTCGAGGTGCTGCATCTGTCGGCGCCGGGACGGGACACGCTGCCGCGGGGCAGACAGTGGTGAGCACGGTCCGTACGGTGCTGGGGGACGTGCCGCCCGAGCGGCTCGGGGTGTGCGACGCGCACGACCACCTGTTCTTCGGCAGCCCTCTGCTCCCGGGGCAGGAGCTGCGCAGTGCCTCCGCGGCACGGGCGGAGCTGACCGCGTTCCGCGCGCAGGGGGGCGGCAGCGTCGTGCAGTGGACGCCGTACGGTCTGGGCCGCCGCGCGGCCGATCTGCCGGCGCTGTCCCGGGAGACCGGGGTGCACGTGGTAACCGCAACGGGCCTGCACCAGGCGGCGCACTACGACGAGGCGCTGCTCGGCCGGCTGCGCGGCAGCCTCGCCGACGTGTTCGTCGGCGAACTGACCTCGGGCATCGGCACGTCGGGAGTGCGCGCCGGACTGATCAAGGTGGCCGGCGGCTTCCACACGCTCGACGCGCACGCCCGCTGGACCATGACCGCGGCGGCCGAGGCCCACCATGCGACCGGTGCGCCCATCGCCGTGCACCTGGAACTCGGCACCGGCGCGCTGGACGTACTCGACCTGCTGTGCGGCGAGTCGGGTGTGCCGCCGCACCGGGTGATCCTCGGGCACCTGAACCGTTTCCCCGACGGCACGCTGCACCGCCAGGCCGCCGCGTCGGGCTGCTATCTGGCGTTCGACGGGCCCTCGCGCGCCCATCACGCCACCGACTGGCGGATGCCCGACGCGGTCCGCGCACTCGCCGACGCGGGACACGGCGACCGGCTGCTGCTCGGCGGGGACACCACGACGGCGGCCGCCCGCTCGGTGGGCGGTGGTCCCGGTATGCCGTATCTGCTGCGCCGGGTGCGGCCGCGGCTGGCGGCGGCCCTGGGCGAGGAGCTGGTGGACCGCATCCTGATACAGAACGCCGGCCGGGCCTTCGGCGTCGAGTGGCGCTGAGCGGACTCCACACCCACCATACTTGACCGATCGTTCTGCATTGTTCTAGCGTCCGGTCATGGCCAGGAGCAAGGAATTCGATCCGGACGCGACCCTCGACGCAGCACTCGAACTGTTCTGGCAGCGCGGGTACGAGGCGACCTCCATGGCCGACCTGGTGGAGCGGCTCGGCATCGGCCGGGCGAGCATCTACGCCACCTACGGCAACAAGCACGACCTGTACCTGAAGGCGTTGGAGCGGTACGGCGAGACACGGGACCCCCTGCTGCTGCGCGAGCTGTCCCAGCCCGGCCCGGCACTGCCGGCCGTACGCGCGGTGGTACGGCGGTTCGCCGCGGAGGCCGCCGCCGACGACAGTCGTACGCGGGGCTGCTTCGTCACCAACACGGCGGCCGAGGTGGCCCCCCACGACAGCGCGGCCGCCCGGCGCGTGGAGCTCAGCTGGGAGCACCTGGAGACGCTGCTGCACTCGGCGCTGGTCCGCGCCCAGGCCCAGGGCGAGCTGCCCGCGCACCGCGAACCCCGGGCGGTGGCCCGCATGCTGCTCGTCCTCATGCAGGGGCTGCGGGTGGTCGGCAAGGCTTCCGCCGACCCGGCGCGGGTCCGGGAGGCGGCGGAGCAGGCACTCGCCATACTGGAATGAACGGTTCGGAAAATTGGATCCCCCGGGATCCGTCGCAGGGATCCCCCGGGATCCGTCGCAGGGATCCCCCGGGATCCGTCACGAAGGGAACGTCTCGTCATGTCCGGCACTCGCTCCGCCCGTTTCACCGGCCGCACCGCCCTGGTCACCGGAGGAGGATCCGGGATCGGTCGGGCCGTCGCGCTGGCGTTCGCCGCCGAGGGGGCCCGGGTCGTCGTGGCCGGGCGCGGACGAGCCGCGCTCGACGAGACCGTCGCGCTCGCGGCGGCGGCCGGCGGCGGCGAGACGGTCGCCGTCGTCGCCGACGTGACCAGGGCCGGTGACGTCGACGCGCTGGTCCGGGAGACCGTGGCCCGCTTCGGCTCGCTCGACATCGCCGTCAACAACGCGGGGGTCTTCCGCGGCGCCGGGCCGGTGGCGGACGTGCCCGAGGAGGACTGGCAGACCCTGCTCGACGTCAACGTCACGGGCGTCTTCCTCGCCCTGCGGGCCGAGATCCGTCAGATGCGCAGCCAGCCGGGCGGCGGCACGATCGTCAACGTCTCCTCCAACCTCGGGCCCCACAAGCAGGCGCGCGGGCTCGCCGCCTACGGGGCGTCCAAGGCCGCCGTCTCCGCCCTCACCCGCGGCGCCGCGCTCGACCACATCGCGGACGGCGTACGCATCAACGCGGTCAGCCCCGGCCCGGCCGACACCGCCATGTCGCTGCGGCCCGGCGAGTCGCCGGCGGACCGCGACGTACGGATGAAGGAGCTGTCCCCGCTCGGCCGGGTCTCCTCGACCGAGGAGGTGGCCCAGGCCGTGCTGTACCTGGCCTCGGACGCGGCCGCGTCGGTGGTGGGCACGGATCTGGTGATCGACGGCGGTGCGGTGCTGTGACGGAACGGCCGTGCGCGCAGGCGTACCGACCATGTACGCCTACGCGTGCGTGGTCGGTGCGCCTACGCGTGCGCGGTCAGTGCGCCCAGGGGGTCGTCGAGCACCGGCTGCCACGCCAGCTCCGCCGCTCCCACCAGGCTGTTGTGGTCCAGTGAGCAGGCCAGGATGGGCACGCCCCCGCTGCGGCCCCACAGGCTGCGGTCGGCGACCACCGCGCGCAGCCGGTCCGGGTCGGCGTCGATGAGGGTGCGGTGCAGACCGCCGAGGATGATGCGGTCGGGGTTGAGGATGTTCACCAGTCCGGCGAGTCCGAGGCCCAACCGGTCGATCAGGGCCTCGACGGCGGTACGGACCGCCGGGTCGGCGTACTCGTCGCGGATCAGGTCGTCGGCCTGCTTCAGCAGGGACTCCTCGGGGCCCGGCGCCCGGCCCGCCGCTGTGAGCAGGGCCAACGGGTCCGTCTCCACGTCGAGGCAGCCGCGGCTGCCGCAGTAACAGGGGTGGCCGCCCTCGGGGTTGACGGTGAGATGGCCGACCTCCAGGGCCAGGCCCGAACTGCCGGTGTGCAGACGCCCGTCGAGTACCAGCGCACCGCCGACCCCTCGGTGTCCGGTGGCCACGCACAGCAGGTCGCGGGCCCCGCGTCCGGCGCCGTGCCGGTGCTCGGCGAGCGCGGCGAGGTTGATGTCGTTGCCCGCGAACGCCGGACCGGTGATGCCCGCGGCATGCACCTGCTCGGCGAAGATCTCCCGTACGGGCGCCCCCGCGGGCCAGGCCAGGTGCAGCGGGTTCAGGGCCAGGCCCTCGGGTTCGGCGACCGCGGACGGCACGGCGAGCCCTGCGCCCACGCACCGCCGCCCGGTCCGCCGCAGCAGTTCGGCACCCACCTCCACGACGGAGCCGAGCACCTTCGCCGGATCGGCGTCGACCGCCTCGCAACCGGGTGCGGTCGCGACGATCCGGCCGCCGAGTCCGACCAGCGCGGCCCGGAACCCGTCGGCGTGCACCTGCGCGGCCAGCGCCACGGGCCCGTCCTCGGCGAGTTCGAGCCGGTGCGAGGGCCGGCCCTGCGATCCGGCGGCGGCGGGCCTGGCGTCGACCCTGATCAGGCCGAGTGCCTCCAGCTCCACGGCCACGGCGCCCGCCGTGGCACGGGTGACGCCCAGTTCGGCGGTCAGCACGGCCCGGGTCGGCGCACGCCCGGTGTGCACCAGCTCCAGCGCGGGTCCGAGCGCACCGCGCCCCCGGTCCAGCCGTGTCCTGGAGGTGGTCCCTTCCCCTGCCTGCCGGGGCTCCGCCTTGCCGCTCATGAGAGCGAGTCTCCCATGATCCGCTCGACGGCCGGCGATCGCGACCGTATCGACATGCCCACGTCGGATTCACCGGGGGTGGAACGGCTCACCGCTCCACGCGGCGGGGCCTTCAGCCCAGCCCGCTCACCCGCAGGGTGATGTTCAGCCGTCCGGTCAGCCCCAGCGAGGCCGGGGCGGTGCCCGGGTGGACCCGCGGCACCCCGTGGTAGGCGAGCCGCGACGGCCCGCCGAACACGAACAGATCGCCGCTGCGCAGTTCGACGTCCGTGTACGGGCGCGCCCGCGTCTGCGTGTTGCCGAAGCGGAAGACGCAGGTGTCGCCGAGGCTCATGGACACCACGGGGGCCTCGGACTTCTCGTCGGCGTCGCGGTGCATGCCCATCCGGGCGTCGCCGTCGTAGAAATTGATCAGCGCGATGTCGTAGGCCGCCGCCGTGCCCGGCGCCGTCGCCGCGTCCGGGCCGAGCGCGTCGCGCACCGCGCGTCGGCCCAGCTCACCCAGCCAGGCGGGGAACGGCTTCACCGGCGCGGCGTCCCCGTCGACGACCGTGCGGGCGTAGGCGTACGGGTACCAGTGCCAGCCCAGACAGACCTGCCGGGCCGTCATGGTCCCGCCGCCGGGCGTGACCACCGTGCGCAGCCCGGCCGGCGGACGTGCCCACTCGCGGCAGGCTTCGAGCAGTTCCCGCTGCTCCCGGGCGTCGAGCCAGTCCGGCACATGGACCGCGCCCGGCGCGAGGTCCGTACGGTCCCGGGGGAACAGTTCGGCGTCCATGGCCCCATCCTCCCGCACCGGGTCGTGGCACCGGCCCTGAACTGCGGCTCCGCTAGCCTTGACGCACGATGAACGACCGTATGACGACTCCCTGGGGCGAGCTCCTGCTGGCCCGCTTCCCCGACGACCCGCGCGACCGGCTGCGGGCCTGGGACGCCTCCGACGCGTATCTCCTGCGGTACCTCGCCGAGCAGCCCGTGTCACCGGCCGGCACGGTCGTGGTCGTGGGCGACCGCTGGGGTGCCCTGGTCACCGCGCTGGCGGCGCACCGGCCGACACAGATCACCGACTCGTTCCTCGCGCAGGAGGCGACGCGGGCCAACCTCGCCCGCAACGACGTGGAGACCGGGGCCGTACGGCTGCTGACCACCCAGGACGCTCCGCCCGAGCGGATCGACGTGCTCCTGGTGCGGGTGCCGAAGAGCCTGGCGCTCCTGGAGGAGCAGCTGCTGCGGCTGGCACCCGCGGTGCACGAGAACACGGTCGTGGTCGGCACCGGCATGGTGAAGGAGATCCACACCTCGACGCTGCGGCTGTTCGAGCGGATCCTCGGACCGACCCGCACCTCGCTGGCCGAGCAGAAGGCACGCCTGATCTTCTGCGAGCCCGACCCGGCGCTGAAGCGGCCGACCAGTCCATGGCCCTACGTGTACACGCTCCCGGACGGCGTCGGTGCCGTCTCCGGGCGCACGGTCGTCAACCACGCGGGCGTCTTCTGCGCCGACCGGCTCGACATCGGCACCCGGTTCTTCCTGCGGCATCTGCCCGACTGCCGGGGGGCCCGGCGGGTGGTGGACCTGGGCTGCGGCAACGGTGTCGTCGGTACGGCGGTGGCGCTGGCCGAACCGGACGCCGAAGTGCTGTTCGTCGACGAGTCGTTCCAGGCCGTCGCCTCGGCCGAGGCGACGTACAAGGCGAACGGGGTGCCGGGGCACGCCGAGTTCCGGGTCGGGGACGGTCTGTCCGGTGTGCCGGACGGCAGTGTCGACGTCGTCCTCAACAACCCGCCGTTCCACTCCCATCAGGCGACGACCGACGCGACGGCCTGGCGGATGTTCGCCGGGGCGCAGCGCGTGCTGCGGCCGGGCGGCGAGCTGTGGGTGATCGGCAACCGGCACCTGGGCTACCACGTCAAGCTGCGGCGGCTGTTCGGCAACAGCCGACTGGTGGCCGGGGACCCGAAGTTCGTGGTGCTCAAGGCGGTCAAGCGGGGGTGAGCCGGCCGTGGGCGGTCAGCCGAGCACCTTGATGATCCGGGTCACGGCCTCCGCCATCGCCGCCCGGCCCACGGCGAGGTACTTGCGCGAGTCGACCGCCTCCGGGTACGCGGCGAGGAAGTCCCTGATCGCGCAGGTCATGGCGATGTTGAGGGCGGTGCCGACGTTGACCTTGGCGATGCCCCCGCCGACCGCCGCGGTCAGTTCGCCGTCCGGGACCCCGGAGGAGCCGTGCAGGACGAGCGGGATGCCGACGGCGCCGGAGAGACGGGCGAGGAGGGCGTGGTCCAGGACGGCGGTGCGAGTGGTCATCGCGTGGGAGCTGCCGATGGCCACGGCCAGGGCGTCGACACCGGCCTCCGTCACGAAGGCGCGGGCCCCGGCGGGGTCGGTGCGGGCGCCGGGTGCGTGGGGATCGAGCGACGGGGCTCCGTCCTTGCCTCCGACCTGCCCCAACTCGGCCTCGATCCACAGCCCTTGGGCGTGTGCCCAGTCGGCGGCGGCCCGGGTCGCGGCGAGGTTCTCCTGATACGGCAGACGGGCGGCGTCGTACATCACCGAGCTGAAGCCGGCGTCCGGCGCCTGGCGCAGCAGGGCGTCGCTCTGGACGTGGTCGAGGTGCAACGCGACCGGCACGTCGGCGCGTTCGGCGGCGGCCGTCGCCGCGCGGGCGAGCGGGAGCAGCCGGCCGTAGCGGAATCTGACGGCGTTCTCGCTGACCTGGAGGACGACGGGCGACCGGGCCGTCTCGGCGCCGGCGATGACGGCCTCGACGTGCTCCAGCGTGATGACGTTGAAGGCGGCGACGGCGGAACGGCTCGCGGCGGCGCGGGCGACGAGCTCGCCGGTGGTCGTGAGGGGCACGGCCCTTCCTTTCCGGGCGATCACGGCTGTCAGGGAGAACGGGGAGATCGGGGAGATCGAGGGAACTCGGAGGCAGCCACAAGGAGTTCGGAGACATCCGGGGAGTTCCGAGGGGGTCGCGGAAGAGCGGCCGAGGCCGTAGGGGATCAGTGGTGCCCAGGGGCGAGGATCACCGAGCGGGTGAGGTGCCGCGGGCGGTCCGGGTCGAGGCCGCGGGCCGCGGCGACCGCGACGGCGAGCCGCTGGGCCCGGACCAGTTCGGCGAGCGGGTCGAGATCGCCCCGCACCCACCGGCCGCCGGTGGCGCCCACCTGCTCGGCCAGCCCCTCCGGCGCCTCGCCGAACATCCAGGTGGCGGTGCCCTCGGTGGTGACGCTGATGGGGCCGTGCCGGTACTCCATCGCCGGGTAGGCCTCCGCCCACGACAGTGCGGCCTCGCGCATCTTCAGTCCGGCCTCGTTCGCCAGACCGACCGTCCAGCCACGGCCGAGGAAGGTGAACTGGGCGCAGTCGACCAGCCCTTGGGGCAGCTCGGCGGCGAGCGCGGTACGGGCGTCGGTGACCACGGCGTCGTCGTGCAGCCCGAAGCGGGCGCGCAAGAGGGTGAGGGCCGTGGTGGCGAAGCGGGTCTGGACGACGGAGCGCTCGTCGGCGTAGTCGAGGACGACGAGGTCGTCGGCGGCGGCCGTCACGGGCGTGCCGGGATCGGCGGTCAGCGCGACGGTGCGGGTACGGCCCCGCAGCCGGGCCAGCAGTTCCAGCACCTCGGTGGTGGTGCCCGAGCGGGTGAGGGCGACGACCCGGTCGTAGGCCCGCCCATGGGGGAACTCCGAGGCCGCGAAGGCGTCGGTCTCCCCCTGACCCGCCGCCTCGCGCAGGCCCGCCGCCGCCTGGGCCATGAAGTACGAGGTACCGCAGCCGACGACCGCGACCCGCTCCCCCGGCGCCGGCAGTACCGCACGGTGTTCCGCCGCCTGGGCGGCCGCACGGGTCCAGCACTCCGGCTGACTGTTCAGTTCCTCCTCGACATGGCTCACGCCGTGCCCCTCCCGGGAGAATCGGAGTCCAGCTGATTGTTCCTGCAAGATACAGCGCACTTTCGAGCATCTTCAAGCATTCGGAGCGGGTCAACCTGCGCTAGGGTCGCCGGGAGATCGAATGCCGTGGACGCACATCGAGTGCCGTGGACGAACGGAGAGGTGCGGATGTCGCGCGACGCGCGCTGGAAGGCGCTGCTGGAGCTGCTCGTCGAGCGCGGCCGGCTGGACGTCGAGGAGGCGGCCGCCGACCTCGCGGTCTCGTCCGCCACGATCCGCCGCGACTTCGACCAGCTCGCCGAGCAGCAGATGCTCGTCCGCACCCGGGGCGGGGCGCTGGTGCACGGGGTGTCGTACGAGCTGCCGCTGCGCTACAAGACCGCCCGCCACGCCTCCGAGAAACAGCGGGTCGCCAAGGCCGTGGCCGAGCTGATCGCGCCCGGCGAGGCGGTCGGACTCACCGGCGGCACGACCACTACCGAGGTGGCGCGGGCCCTGGCCGTACGCGGCGACCTCGCCGACGGCTCCCCCGCACTGACCGTCGTGACCAACGCGCTCAACATCGCGAACGAACTGGCCGTACGCCCGCAGTTCAAGATCGTGGTGACCGGCGGGGTCGCCCGGGCGCAGTCGTACGAACTGGTCGGGCCGCTCGCGGACGGCGTACTGGGCCAGATCACGCTGGATGTGACGGTCCTCGGGGTCGTGTCCTTCGATGTCACCCATGGCGCCGCCGCCCACGACGAGGCGGAGGCCGCCGTCAACCGGCTGCTGTGCGAGCGGGCCGAGCGGGTGATCGTCGCCGCGGACTCCAGCAAACTGGGCCGTCGGGCCTTCGCCCGGATCTGCGCGGCCGGGTCGGTGGACACCCTGGTCACGGACACCGCGGCCGACGCCGACGCGTTGCGCCGGTTCGAGGAGGCGGGGATCCGGGTCCTCGCCGTCTGACCACGCCGCCCGCCGCCGTCGGACGGCAGGCCCGACCGCGCCGCCCGTCGTCGTCGGACGGCAGGCCCGACCGCGCCACCCGCCGTCGTCGGACCGTACACCCGAGCCCGCGCGGGATTCCCAGCCCTCCTCTGCCGGGTTCGGCCTAAGCTGGAAGCCGCGTGATGCGGGCCGGCCCAGGGAGGCTGCGATGACTGAGGCGTCGTTCGACCAGGACGTGCCCGCGGGCGCGCAATACGTGCCGATCGCCGATCACGGGCTGATCGGCGACCTGCGCAGCGTGGCGCTGGTGGCATCGAACGGCACGATCGACTGGTACTGCTGTCCTTCCTTCGACGCGCCCAGCGTCTTCGGCTCCATCCTGGACGCCGAGCGCGGCGGCTCCTTCGAACTGGCGGCGACCGTGCCGGCCCGGACCAAGCAGTTCTACTTCCCCGACACCAACGTCCTGATCACCCGGTTCTTCACCGAGGACGGCGTCGGCGAGGTGCAGGACTTCATGCCGGTCACCTGTGCCAAGGGCCGCGAGGTCGACCGCCACCGGTTGATCCGGCGCGTGCTGTGCGTACGCGGCTCGATCCCCTTCCGGGTCCGGGTGGCGCCGCGCTTCGAGTACGGCGCCTCGCCGCACACCCTGCACGTGCACGGCGACGTGGCCGTGTTCGAGTCCGCGAAGCTCTCCCTCGGACTGACCGCCACGGTCGTCCTGGAGGCGGACGGGGCGGACGCGCGGGCGGACTTCAAGCTCGCCGAGGGCGAGTCGGCGGTGTTCGCGCTCGACCAGCTCGGCGGCGAGGTGTCACCGCGCCGGTGTCCCCGGCTGGAGGCCGAGGAGCAGTTCACCGCCACGGTGGCGTACTGGCGGCACTGGCTGTCCGCCTCCAAGTACCGGGGCCGCTGGCGGGAGATGGTGCACCGCTCCGCGCTCACCCTGAAGCTGCTCACCTACGCTCCCACGGGCGCGATCGTGGCCGCGCCGACCACGAGCCTGCCCGAGCAACTGGGCGGTGAACGCAACTGGGACTACCGCTACGTCTGGGTGCGCGACGCGGCTTTCTGCGTCTACGCACTGCTGCGGCTGGGCTTCACCGGCGAGGCCCAGGCGTTCATGAAGTTCGTGACCCGGCACATCACTCCGGGCGACGGCAAACCGTCCGGCCCCCTTCAGATCATGTACGGCATCGACGGCCGCACCGACCTGCCGGAGCGTGAACTGCCCCATCTGGAGGGCCACTACGGCTCCGCGCCGGTGCGCATCGGCAACGCGGCCGCCGATCAGCTCCAACTCGACATCTACGGCGCGCTGATCGACTCCATCTATCTCTACGACAAGTGGGCGGAGCCCATTTCCAGCGAGCAGTGGGACGATGTGTGCGCGCTGGTCGACTGGGTCTGCGAGCACTGGGACCAGCCGGACGAGGGTGTCTGGGAGACGCGCGGCGGCCGCAAGAACTTCCTGTACTCGCGGCTGATGTGCTGGGTGGCGATCGAACGGGGCATCCGGATGGCCAACCGGCGCGGCCTGCCCGCCGACCTGGCCCGCTGGCAGCAGCGCCGCGACACGATCTACCGGCGCATCCACAGCCGGGGCTGGTCCGAGGACCGTCAGGCCTTCGTGCAGTACGAGGGCAGCGATGTACTGGACGCGGCCGTGCTGATGATGCCGCTCACCAAGTTCATCGCGCCCACCGACCCCAAGTGGCTGTCCACCCTCGACGCGCTCACCAACGACCTGGTCTCCGACTCGCTGGTCTACCGCTACGACCCGCTGGCCAGTCCCGACGGACTGCGCGGCGACGAGGGCACGTTCTCCATCTGCTCCTTCTGGTACGTGGAGGCGATGGTGCGCGCGGGCCGGGTGGACGAGGCGCGGCTCGCGTTCGAGAAGATGCTGACGTACGCCAACCATCTGGGCCTGTACGCCGAGGAGATCAGTCAGACCGGCGAGCAACAGGGCAACTTCCCCCAGGCGTTCACGCATCTCGCCCTCATCAGCGCGGCCTTCAGCCTGGACCGCGCCCTGGGCTGACGCCCCGGTGCCCCCGCCTGGACCCGCGCCCCGCCTCGGCTACCTGCCGACCGAGTAGGAGTGCGCACCGGTTCCGGCCAGACCGCCGCCGTCGACGATCAGGTATTCGTCGCGGATCGGACGGCCCGCCAGCCAGTCCTCCAGGATCTCGCGGGTGCCCGCGGCGTAGCGGGCCTGGGCGGAGAGGGAGGAGCCGGAGATGTGCGGGGTCATGCCGTGGTGGGGCATGGTGCGCCAGGGATGGTCGGCCGGGGCGGGCTGCGGATACCAGACGTCGCCTGCGTAGCCAGCCAACCGGCCGCTGCGCAGGGCGCGGTCGACGGCGTCCCGGTCGACGATCCTGGCGCGGGCCGTGTTGATCAGGTAGGCGCCGCGTTTCATGGTGGCCAGCAGCTCGTCGCCGAACAGGCCCTCGGTCTCCGGGTGGAGTGGGGCGTTGACGGTGACGACGTCGCAGTACGGGACCATGTCGGCGGCGCTCTCGTGCCAGACCAGCCCCAGCTCGCGCTCGATGTCCTCGGACAGCCGGTGCCGGTCGGTGTAGTGCAGCTTCACGTCGAACGGCGCGAGGCGGCGCAGGACCGCGAGGCCGATGCGGCCTGCGGCGACCGTTCCGACGTGCATGCCCTCGACGTCGTACGAGCGGGCCACGCAGTCGGCGATGTTCCAGCCGCCGTCGAGGACGACCTGGTGGGAGGGCAGGTAGTTGCGCACGAGGGACAGCGTCATCATGACGACGTGCTCGGCGACGCTGATGCTGTTGGAGTACGTCACCTCGGCGACCGTCACCCGGTGCGCGACCGCCGCTTCGAGGTCGACGTGATCGGAGCCGATGCCCGCGGTGATCGCCAGCTTGAGGTTCGGCGCGGCGGCGATCCGCTCGGGCGTGAGATACGCCGGCCAGAACGGCTGGGAGATCACGACGTCCGCGTCGGCCAGTTCACGCTCGAAGACGCAGCCGTCGCCGTCCTTGTCGGAGGTGACGACGAGGGTGTGGCCGGCCTTCTCCAGGAAGCCGCGCAGGCCGAGTTCACCGGAGACGCTGCCCAGCAGGTGGCCCGGAGTGAAGTCGACCGCCTCGGGGGTGGGGGCGGTCTGGCCGCCGGGGTAGTGGTCGATCGCCGGGAGGTCGTCCCGCGCGTATGTCGTCGGGTATCCGTCGGTGGGGTCGTCGTACAGGACGCAGAGCACCTTGGCCATGTCTCGGCTCCTCAACTGGCGTTGCGGGAAGGTGCCGTTCACGATCCTCGCCGTAAAACGCCCTGGTCAAAGCAATCCTCGCTATGCCGATATAGCCGGCGGCTATCAGCCGTGCCCGTCGAGGCGAATCGATGCCGTGCCGCCCGTGGGCTCCGGAGCCCACCGCGGCCTTGACATCGGTTCCCGCAGCCTGAAGGCTGACCGACCAGTCGGTATGAAGGAGTGGGTCGTGACCGAGCTGAGGATCCCCACGGCTGCGGGTGTGTTCGACGCCATCACCGCCGGTCCGTCCGAGGGCCGCCCGGTACTGCTGCTGCACGGCTTTCCGCAGACGTCGCTGGCGTGGCACCGTCAGATCGCGGCGCTGGCCGCGCACGGCTACCGCGTGGTGGCACCCGACCAGCGCGGCTACTCCCCCGGAGTCCGCCCGGAGCGGCCCGAGGACTACCGCATGAGCGTCCTGGTCGACGACGTCGTCGCGATCACGGAGGAGCTGGGCTGGGCACGGTTCGACCTGGTCGGTCACGACTGGGGCGGCGCGGTGGCGTGGTGGACCGCCGATACCCATCCCGGCCTCATCCGCACCCTGACGGTCGTCTCGACCCCGCACCCCCGCGCCCTCTCCGGCGCCCTGCGCGCCGATGAGGACCAGCGCGCGCGATCCCACTACATGCGCGACTGGCTCGAGACGCCCACGACCGAGGACCGCATGCTGGCCGACGACGCCGCACTGCTCCGCGCCCTCTACGCGGAGAAGATCCCGCAGTCCAGCACCGACGCCTACCTTCGGCACCTGTCCCGGCCGGGCGCCCTCACCGCGGCGCTGAACTGGTACCGGTCCGGCCGCCCCGAAGGCGCGATCGGCGTCATCGATGTGCCCACGCTGTACGTCTGGAGCACCCAGGACACCGCGTTCGGCCCGGCAGCCGCACAGGAAACCCGGAAGTGGGTCGCCGGACCCTACCGGTTCGAGACCCTCCAGGGCGTGAGCCACTGGATCCCCGAGGAGGCGCCGGAGACGCTGAACCGTCTGCTGCTCGTTCATCTGCAGACGTACGACGAGACCGGCACCGCACCGAACACCCGGTCCGCCGACCCCTGGAGCGACGAGAAGCAGATCTCGAACTGAGCCGAAGAGGACGGCGTACGGTCAACGACCCCGTACGGGTCCCGCACCCCCGCCGTCCGGCACACTCACCCCATGGACACTGAAGACTTCATCGGGTTCCTGGACCGGGAGGGCCGGGCGCTGGCCGCGGCCGCGGAGGCGGCGGGGGCCGACGCCAAGGTGCCGACCTGCCCGGGGTGGCAGATGCGGGACCTGCTGCGGCACACGGGCGCGGTGCACCGCTGGGCCGCCTCCTTCGTCGCCGAGGGGCACACCTCCCCGCGGCCGATGGGCGACCCGCCCGAGCTCGACGGCGCCGACCTGCTGGCCTGGTACCGCGCCGGACACCGGCACCTCGTCGACACCCTGACCGCGGCGCCTGCCGACACGCCGGCCTGGACCTTCCTCCCCGCGCCCGTGCCCTCGCCCCTGTTCTTCTGGGCCCGCCGGCAGGCGCACGAGACGGCCGTCCACCGCTACGACGCCGAGTCGGCGCTCGACGGCACCCCGGGCCCGGTCACCGCGGACTTCGCGACGGACGGCATCGACGAGCTCCTGCGCGGCTTCCACGCCCGGCCGCGCAGCCGGGTGCGCGCGGAGACGCCGCGGGTGCTGCGGGTACGCGCATCGGACACGGACGCGGTGTGGACCGTACGGCTGTCCCCGGAACCGCCGGTGACCACGCGGGACGGCGCGGGCGACGCGGAGTGCGAACTCGCCGGTCCGGCCGCGCAGTTGTACCTGGCGCTGTGGAACCGGCAGCCGGTGCCGGAGGTGACGGGGGACGCGTCGCTGGCCGCGCTGTGGCGCGAGAACTCGGCGATCGGCTGACCTTCGCCGCCGACGGCCGTGAGGTCAGTCGGCGGATCCGTCCGTCAGCATGCGCGTCAGCACCGCACGCTGCACCGGCCGCACCTCACCGTGCAGGGCCCGACCCTGGGCGGTGAGGGCGACCCGCACTCCCCGCCGGTCCTGCGGGCACATGGCCCGCTCGACCAGACCGTCCCTCTCCAGACGGGCGATCAGCCGCGACAACGCGCTCTGACTGAGATGGACCCGTTCGGAGATCTCCTGGACGCGGAAGGTGCAGGTGCCGTCCATCGCCATGCCTTCGGCCAGCACGTCCAGCACCTCGAAGTCGCTGCCGCACAGACCGTGCCCGTGCAGCATGCGGTCCAGTTCGCACTGGGTACGCGCGTGCAGCGCGAGGATGTCCCGCCACCGGTCAACGAGCGCCTGCTCGGCCTTCTCCGCCGCCATGTCGGCACCGTAACAGAGAAGCCGGTTTGTTGCATCAGAATTAAATGCGCTTGCATTCAATGCATGTGCATGTAGTCTCGTCGTCATGACCTCTCCGCTCACCGCTCCGGCGTCCGCCGGACGCTGGACCCCGCGGCTCTGGGGCACCCTCCTGGTGCTGTGCGCCGCAATGTTCCTCGACGCGCTCGACGTGTCGATGGTCGGCGTCGCCCTGCCGTCCATCGGCTCGGACCTGCATCTGTCGACCTCGACGCTGCAATGGATCGTCAGCGGCTACATCCTGGGCTACGGCGGCCTGCTGCTCCTCGGCGGCCGCACCGCCGACCTGCTGGGCAGGCGCCAGGTCTTCCTGGTGGCCCTGGGCGTGTTCGCGCTCGCGTCCCTGCTCGGCGGACTCGTCGACTCCGGCCCGCTGCTGATCGCCAGCCGGTTCATCAAGGGCCTGAGCGCCGCCTTCACGGCACCGGCCGGCCTGTCGATCATCACCACGACGTTCCCCGAGGGCCCGCTGCGCAACCGCGCGCTGTCCATCTACACCACCTGCGCCGCCACCGGCTTCTCCATGGGCCTGGTGCTGTCCGGCCTGCTCACCGAGGCCAGCTGGCGACTGACCATGCTGCTGCCCGCCCCCATCGCCCTGCTCGCGCTCGCCGCCGGACTGCGGCTGCTGCCGCACAGCGAACGCGAGCGGAACCACCGGGGCTACGACATCCCCGGCGCCGTCCTCGGCACCGCCTCGATGCTGCTGCTGGTCTTCACCGTCGTCCAGGCACCGGAGGCCGGCTGGGCGTCCGCGCGCACGCTGCTGTCCTTCCTCGCCGTCGCCGCCCTGCTGACCGCCTTCGTCCTGGTCGAACGACGCTCGCCGGGGCCGCTGATCCGGCTCGGCGTGCTCCGCTCCGGCAACCAGATCCGCGCACAGCTCGGCGCCATGGCCTTCTTCGGGTCGTACGTCGGCTTCCAGTTCCTGGTCACGCTGTACATGCAGTCGCTGCTCGGCTGGTCGGCACTGCACACCGCGCTCGCGTTCCTGCCCGCCGGCGCGCTGGTGGCGGTGTCCTCGACGAAGGTCGGCGCGATCGTCGACCGCTTCGGCACCCAGCGGCTGATCGCGACGGGCTTCGCGCTCATGGCCGTCGGGTACGCCCTGTTCCTGCGGGTCGACCTCGACCCGGCGTACGCGGCCGTGATCCTGCCGAGCATGCTGCTGATCGGCGCGGCCTGCGCGCTCGTCTTCCCCTCGCTCAACATCCAGGCCACCAACGGTGTCGAGGACCACGAACAGGGCATGGTCTCGGGACTGCTGAACACCTCGGTACAGGTGGGCGGCGCGCTCTTCCTGGCCGTCGTCACGGCCGTGGTGACCGCGCACACCTCCCCCGACGCCACACCGCAGTCGGTGCTCGACAGCTACCGGCCCGGACTCGTGGTGGTCACCGGCATCGCCCTCGCCGGACTGCTGATCACCCTGACGGGACTGCGGACCCGCGCAGCCGACCGCCGGAGCATCGTGGTCGCCGGGTCCACGGCACGGGAACCCGAGGCGGACGCGGAGCGCGTGGGCGTGCGCGACTAGCTTCTGCCGAGGCCGACTTGAGGCTGGGGTGGACCCACCCGTCGGTGGATGTCCGCTGTGCGCACCTGCCCGGCGGGGCTCCTTGCCCGCCGGGCACACGCCTGTTTGACTCGTGGCATGACGGGCTACGGGGGACGCCGCACGCAGGCCGAACGGGACGCGATCACGGTCGAGATCGGATACGCCCTGTGCAGCGCGGCGTTCGCCGCGGCACTCGTCTTCGGCGCGGTGGCGGGTCCCGCTCTGCTCTTCGAACTTCCGGGCGGCTGGGAGAAGTTGCTGCTGCGCGCGGGGCTCGCGCTCGCGACCGTGCTCTTCGCCCTACGCGTGGTCAGCGTGCTGTTCCGCTTCACCGGCCGCCCCACCGCCGGCACCGACGACGAGATCGGCTAGGCCTCCTCAGCCCAGCCAGCCCGGTCGCACCAGTCCCGACTCGTAGGCCAGCACGACCAGTTGGGCCCGGTCCCGGGCGCCCAGCTTCACCATCGTACGGCTCACATGGGTCTTCGCGGTCAGCGGGCTGACCACCAGGCGACGGGCGATCTCGTCGTTGGACAGTCCGATGCCGACCAGAGCCATCACCTCCCGTTCCCGCTCGGTGAGCCGGGCGAGGTCCTCGGCGGCGGCGGGCTCCTTGGAACGGGCCGCGAACTCCGCGATCAGCCGGCGGGTCACACCCGGCGAGAGCAGTGCGGCCCCTTCGACCACCGCCCGCACGGCCCGCAGCAGTTCCTCCGGCTCGGTGTCCTTGACCAGGAAGCCGGAGGCACCCGAGCGGATCGCCTCGAAGACGTACTCGTCGAGCTCGAAGGTGGTGAGCATGACCACCTTGACCCCCGCGAGCGCGGGGTCGCCGGTGATGCCACGGGTGGCTGCCAGACCGTCCAGGCGAGGCATGCGGATGTCCATCAGGACGACGTCCGGGCGCAGTTCGCGTACCGCGCGCAGTGCCTCCTCGCCGTCCGCGGCCTCCGCGGCCACCTCGATGTCCGGCTGCGCGTCGAGCAGCGCCCGGAATCCGGCCCGGACCAACGACTGGTCGTCGGCCAGCAGTACGCTGATCACCGATCCTCCTCGGTCTTCGACGGCGACGACACCGATCCCGGTCCCGACCCTGGTGCCGGTGTCGGTGCCGGTGATGGTGCCCGATCCCGTTTGCGTTCCGAGGGCAGTACGGCGAGCACCCGGAAGCCGCCGTCCGGGCGCGGCCCCGCATCGATCCTGCCACCGAGCGCGGCGGCCCGCTCCCGCATCCCGGCCAGGCCGTTGCCGCTGCCGCCCGCGTCGGCGCCGGTCGCGGGCCCGTCGTCGTCGACGAACAGCCGCAGTTCGCCGCCGGCGTGCTCGACGCGCACACGCGCGTGCCGCGAACCGGAATGCCGTACGACGTTGGTGAGGGCCTCCTGGACGATACGGAACGCGGCGAGGTCCGCGCCGGGCGCCAGCCGGGGCGGCCGCCCCTCGACCTCGACGGTGAGCCCCGCGGCGGCCGCCTGCTCCACCAGCTCGGGCAGCCGGTCGAGGCCGGGCGCGGGCGTACGCGGCGCGTCACCCGGCGTACGCAGGGTGTCGAGCACCTGGCGGACCTCGCCGAGCGCCTCCTTGCTCGCGGCCTTGATGGTGGTGAGCGCCGTGCGCGCCTGCTCCGGGTCCGTGTCCAGGAGCGCCAGGCCGACGCCCGCCTGCACATTGATGACGGAGATGCTGTGCGCGAGGACGTCGTGCAGTTCACGGGCGATCCGCAGCCGTTCCTCGTCGGCGCGCCGGCGCGCCGCCCGCGCCCGCTCGGCGCGTTCCCGGGTCCACTGCTCGCGCCGTGTCCGGGCCAGCTCGGACACCGCCAGCACCCCGACCACCCAGGTGGCGACGGCCACCTCCTGCCACCAGGAGGCGGCCGGATCGCCGGCCGGCGGCAGCCACCGGTAGAGCCAGTGGGTCACCAGCACATGGCCGGCCCAGAGCATCCCCACCGCCGACCACGCGGCCCCGCGGTGCCCGGTGAGGACCGCGCTGAAGCAGGCCACGGCGACGGTCAGGAAGACCGGCCCGTACGCGTATCCGGCGGCCAGATAGGCCAGGGTGGCCGCGGCCGTGCCGAAGGCGACGAGCGCCGGGTACCGCTTGCGCCACAGGAGCAGAGCCGATCCGACGAGCAGCAGCACGCGCGCGAGGGCGTCCAGCGGGAGCCGTCCGCTCTGCTGGGCGTGGGCCGCGAAGCCCGACCCGCCGAGCACGAAGACGGTGATCGCGACGGTGGACCGCCACGGCCAACGGGTAGCCCGCTCCTCCTCGTCCCAGAGGTGACCCAGCGGCCCGTGCCGCCACCGCCGGGGCGGCCCGTCGTCGGATACGCGCTGCTCGTCCATGTCCGCCACGCTAGACGCCGCCGCGCCCGGCGGGCGTCCGTCCGTCGGGGCGATCACTCGTACTCCCCGCGCAGTACGCCGCCGCGGCACCCGCCCACGCGGTACGGCCACGCGGTACGGCCACGCGGTGCGGCCACGCGGTACGCCCATGCACCGACGGGCGTGCCCCGCCCGGGCATGGCCGGGCCGGGCATCCGGTCTGCTCGGCCGAGCCGCTCAGTCGGTCCGGCCCTGCTGCGGGTACACCAGCCCCACGCCGTGGGCGAGCCGGGCCACCGCGAGCCGGAAGAACGGCTCCCGGTCCTCCACGACCCTGTTGAACTGCCCGAACAGCTCGAAGCCGATCAGCCCGTAGAGCTGCGCCCAGGCCGCGACGAGTGCCGTGACCACCTCCGGGGGCAGATCGGGTGCGAGGTCGGCGGTCATCCGCTCGGCCTCGGCGCGCAGTTCGGCCGGCAGCGGCGGCTTGGCCACCCCGAGTCCCCGGTGCGCGTCCCGCACGATGCCGATGAGGAGGATGCCGACCCGCGCGGCGGCCGGAACGGTCGTCTGCGGCGCGGAGTATCCCGGCACGGGGGACCCGTAGATCAGCGCGTACTCGTGCGGGTGGGCGAGCGCCCAGGCGCGCGCGGCCTCGCACACCGCGGTCCATCTGCGCAGCGGACCGGCCTCGGCGACCGCGGCCTCCGCCGCCTCCGCGCTCTCGCCCAGGGAGTTGTAGGCGTCGATGATGAGGGCGGTGAGCAGGTCGTCACGGCTGGGGAAGTAGCGGTACAGCGCGGACGAGACCATCCCCAGCTCGCGCGCCACGGCCCGCAGCGACAGCTTCGCGGCGCCGTCCGCCGCGAGCTGTCTGCGCGCCTCGTCCTTGATGGCCGCGGTGACTTCGACCCGGGCGCGGGCGCGGGCGCCACGGGTCGCTCCGCCCGGGGCACCGCCTCCGGTGCCGTGTCCGGTGCTGTCTCCGGTGCCGTGTGGGGGGTTGCTCATACGAGCGAGTGTTGCACGTTTTGGGAGCAGTGCACACAACCGAGAGCAGTGCAACGAAGCGAGAGCGCCGCCAAGAAATGAGAGCACCGCAAAAAAACGAGAGCACTGCTCTTGCTATGGATCACCGATCTCCAGCAGACTGTCCATCAAGCGAGAGCAGTGCTCACGCAATGCGCTCCCCGAGAGCTTCCAGGAGGAAGTAGCCATGTCCACGCACGCGATGAAGCCCGGCTGGTTCACCATCAACGTCTTCAACCGTGCCGTCGCCTGGATCACCCGCCGCGGCATCAGCGTCTGGGGCTCTCGGGTACTGGCGGTCCGCGGCCGCAAGAGCGGCGAGTGGCGGACCACCCCCGTGAACCTCCTGACGGTGGACGGCCGTCAGTACCTGCTCGCCCCTCGCGGTCACGTCCAGTGGACGCACAACATGCGGGCGGCCGGCGGCGGTGAACTGCGTCTGGGCAAGAACGTCGACGAGTTCACCGCGACCGAGGTCGCCGACGACGACAAGGTCCCGCTGCTGCGCGCCTACCTCAAGCGCTGGAAGGCCGAGGTAGGCGTCTTCTTCAAGGGCGTCGGGCCCGACTCCCCCGACGCCGACCTTCGCCGGATCGCGCCGGACCACCCGGTCTTCCTCATCAGCCTCAAGGGCTGAACGAGCGTCAGGAGCCGGTCTCGTCGGCCTCGCGCACATCGTCGGCCTCGCGGCCCTCGTCCGTCTCGCGGACGCCGTCGGCCTCGCGCGTCTCGGCGCCCTCGCCGTCCGCGACAGCGGCGCCACCCCTGGCGCTCGCACCGCGCGCACCACGCGTATTGCCCTTACCGGCCACACCGTCGGCGTCGGCCGCGTCACTCGCCGCGTCCGCCGTGGGCCGGCGGTCCAGCGCGGTCAGGGCGCGCTGGGCGAGGGGGTGGCCGCGCATGAGTTCACCCAGGGTCGTCGCGCCCCGGGTGATGTCCGCGAACGCCCGCCAGGCGGGCCGGAATCCCGTGAGAGCCGCGTGGAAGACGCCGGGCCGCCGCTCGAACACCGCCAGCATCCGCTTGCCGACGCTCATCTCCACACCCAGCCCGGCCTTGATCGCGAAGGCGTAGTTCAGGGCCTGCCTGCGGGTGTCCACGCCGTCGTGCGCCTCGGCGATGCGGACCGCCCATTCGCCCGCGAGCCGTCCGGAGCGCAGCGCGAACGAGATGCCCTCGCGCGTCCACGGCTCCAGCAGCCCGGCCGCGTCCCCGCACACCAGGACCCGACCGCGCGACAGCGGCGAGTCGTCGGCCCGGCAGCGGGTCAGATGCCCGGAGGAGATGCTCGGTTCGAAGCCCGCGAGGCCGAGCCGGGCGATGAAGTCCTCCAGATAGCGCTTGGTCGCGGCGCCTTCGCCACGGGCCGAGATCACACCGACCGTCAGCGTGTCGCCCTTGGGGAACACCCAGCCGTAGCTGCCGGGCATCGGTCCCCAGTCGATGAGGACCCGCCCCCGCCAGTCCTCGGCGACCGTGTCCGGCACCGGGATCTCCGCCTCCAGGCCGAGGTCCACCTGGTCGAGCTTCACTCCGACATGCGCCCCTATGCGGCTGGCGCTGCCGTCCGCGCCGACCACCGCCCGCGCGAGCACCGTCTCGCCGCCCTGGAGGACGACGGCGACCGTGCGCCGGTCCGGTACGGCCGAGCCGTGCTGCTCGACCCGCTGCACGGTGACGCCGGTCCGCAGCTCGGCGCCCGCCTTCTGGGCGTGCTCGACCAGCTGCTGGTCGAACTCGGGCCGGTTGATCAGCCCGAACAACATCCGCTTGGAGCGCCGGGTCCGGGTGAACCGGCCGTTGTTCGAGAACGTCACCGCGTGCACCCGGTCCTGCAACGGCAGTTCGAAGCCGGGCGGCAGGCTGTCCCGCGACGGTCCGATGATGCCGCCGCCGCACGTTTTGTAGCGGGGCAGCTCCGCTTTCTCCAGCAACAGGACGCGCCGCCCCGCGACCGCCGCCGCATAGGCGGCCGAGGCCCCCGCGGGTCCCGCGCCCACCACGACGACGTCCCACACCTGCCGCACGTCGTCCGCCGAAGAGTTCTCGGAGTTCTCGCTGCTCACGATGGTCTACTGCTCCCGATCAAGCCGCTGCCGCACCTGTCCCCCGCATCCTACGGCGGCCGTGCCCCCGGACCGCTGTGGGAGTATCGGAGGCGTTTGCGCCCTGTACCCCAGGTGCGCATACGCTGACACGATCATCCGTACTCACACGTACAACGTCGCACCCACGAGGAGCGTGCCCATGTCGTCGAATCCGGTCGCCGAGACCGTCGCCTCTCTGATGCCCAGGGCGAAGGCCGAGCTCACCGAACTGGTGGCTTTCAAGTCGGTGGCGGACTTCGACCAGTTCCCCAAGAGCGAGAGCGAGGGCGCCGCGAACTGGATCGCCGACGCCCTGCGCGCCGAGGGCTTCACGGACGTGGAACTGCTCGACACCCCCGACGGCACGCAGTCGGTCTACGGCTACCTGCCCGGCCCGGAGGGCGCCAGGACCGTCCTGCTGTACGCCCACTACGACGTGCAGCCGCCGCTGGACGAGGCCGCCTGGTCCACCCCGCCGTTCGAACTGACCGAGCGCAACGGCCGCTGGTACGGCCGCGGCGCCGCCGACTGCAAGGGCGGCGTGATCATGCACCTGCTCGCCCTGCGTGCGCTGAAGGCGAACGGCGGTGTCCCGGTGCACGTCAAGGTGATCGCCGAGGGCTCGGAGGAGATGGGCACGGGCGGCCTGGAGCGGTACGCCGAGCAGCACCCGGACCTCCTGGCCGCCGACACGATCGTCATCGGCGACGCGGGCAACTTCCGCGTCGGCCTGCCGACCGTCACCACCACCCTGCGCGGCATGACGATGCTCAACGTGCAGGTCGACACGCTCGAGGGCAACCTGCACTCGGGCCAGTTCGGCGGCGCCGCGCCCGACGCGCTGGGCGCGCTGATCCGCGTACTGGACTCGCTGCGCGCCGAGGACGGTTCGACGACGATCGACGGGCTCGCCCCGACGTCCCCGTGGGACGGACTCCAGTACGACGAGGAGCAGTTCCGCCAGGACGCCAAGGTGCTCGACGGCGTCGGGCTGATCGGCTCCGGCACGGTCGCGGACCGCATCTGGGCCCGTCCGGCCGTCACGGTGCTGGGCATCGACTGCCCGCCGGTCGTCGGCGCGACCCCGTCCGTGCAGGCGAGCGCGCGGGCCAAGGTGAGCCTGCGGGTGCCGCCGGGCGTCGACGCGGTCGAGGCGACGAAGCTGCTCCAGGCCCACCTGGAGGCGCACACTCCGTGGGGCGCGCGGGTGCGTACGGAGCAGGTCGGCCAGGGTCAGGCGTTCAGCGCCGAGACGTCCAGCCCGGCGTACACGGCGATGGCCGAGGCGATGGCGGTGGCGTACCCGGGTCAGCAGATGCAGTACGCCGGCCAGGGCGGCTCCATCCCGCTGTGCAACACCCTCGCCTCCCTCTACCCGGACGCGGAGATCCTGCTCATCGGTCTGAGCGAGCCGGAGGCGCAGATCCACGCGGCGGACGAAAGCGTGTCCCCCGACGAACTGGAGCGGCTGTCGGTGGCCGAGGCGCTGTTCCTGCTCAACTACGCGGCCGGCTGAGCCACCCGGTCCACACCGGTGGGCCCCTCGCCACGGGGCGATTCACAGGGGCCCACCGTCACATCTGCGGGAGGGACGCCACGCCGACCGCCGTACCGGGCCGCACACCGGTCACCGGTCACCGACCGCTCCAGGTCCAGGTCCGGGCCAGGTCCAGGTCCAGGTCCAGGTCCAGGCCGAGCGTCGGTCACCGACCGCCGTACCGGACCGTACGTCAGCCGCCGACCGGTGTGCCCGCCTCCAGATACAGGGCCGCGCCGCGTTCCTTCGCGCGCAGGGCCCAGCGCAGCCGCTCGTAGCGGACGGGCGGGAGCAGGTCGGCGGCCTCCTGTTCGGTGACGAAGCGCCAGGCGCGCAGTTCGGGGCCGGGCAGCAGCAGCCCGGCGGCGCGGTCCGGGTCGAGTCGGCCGCCGTCGAAGAGCAGCCGCAGGCCGCCGTAGCCGGGCGGTACGGGCCGTTCCCAGTCGACGACGAGGAGGCGGGGCATCTCGTCGAGGTGTATCCCGGTCTCCTCCGCCACTTCGCGCACCCCCGCCTGGGCCGGGGCCTCGCCGGGTTCGACGACGCCGCCGGGGAACTCCCAGCCGGCCTTGTAGGTCGGGTCGACCAGGAGTACCCGGTCCTGGTCGTCGAAGAGCAGCACCCCCGCGGCGGTCGTCTCGGCCGTCGGTTCGGGGGTCTGCACGATGGCGCAGGTGGCCACGGCCCCGCTGCCGACGGCCTCGGCGATGCGGACGGCCGTCTCGTACGGGGTGAGGGCGCTGGTGTCGACGAGGTGCGCGTCGGCGGTGAGCCAGCCGGCGAGCGCGGCGCGGTAGGGCTCGATGTGGTCGTACGACCACTGTCGTACCCGTATCTCGCCGTCGGGCAGGTCCGGCGGGAGCTCGCGGTCGGCTATGCGCTCGCGCAGGATCGTTTCAGCCGGGGCGAGCAGGACATGGCGCACCGCGAGCCGCCGGGCGGCGAGACCGCCGAAGATCTCGTCGCGGTACTCCTGGCGCAGCAGTGTCATGGGGACCACCAGGGTGCCGCCGAGCTCGGCGAGCATCGCGGCCGCGGTGTCGATCACGAGTCTCCGCCAGATCGGCAGGTCCTGGAAGTCGCCCACCTCGGCGAGGTGTTTGGCTGGCAGCAGATGTGTGAGTGCCGCCCCGAGGACTTCGGGGTCGAAGAGTGTGCTGTTCGGGATCAGTTCGATCAGTTCCCGCGCGGTCGCGCTCTTCCCCGCGCCGAACGCACCGTTGATCCAGACGATCACGGTTCCCCCTCTTCCGTTGGCCCCCTGTGGCTTGCCCGCTCCACCCTGCCACGGAAACCAGCTCCCGTTGAGGGTGCCCGGACGCGGGCCCGGAGCCCCGGGGCGGGGCTCCGGCACAGGTTGCCGCGGGAGACCGGTCCGGAGGACCGGCGCCGGCCGCGCGCCGCGGCCGTCAGCCGCCGTGCCCCAGGGTGTTCTCGCCGAGGTCGACGCTCTCACCGGCCACGACGTGGTCGAGGGTGCCGACGGTGTCCCGTACGTTCAGGTCGCTCAGATCCTCGGCGGCCGCGCTGTGGGACGGGGTGATCGCGGCGACCACGAACCCGGTGGCGAGGGAGGCGATGGCAAGCATGCTGCGCTTCTTCATGCCCGGCTCAACTCCGCAAAGGGGCGCGGGGTCACGCCCTTGCCCGAACGAACGCACCCGACGGCCCGCGACGTCCGTCCCGGCGGTCGCCGTGGGTCCGTCAGACCCCGGCGGTCGCCGTGCCCGCCGCCCCCGCGAGTGCGGCCGCGGCCGCTCCCACCAGGCCGGCGTCCGTGCCCATCTGGGCCGGTGCCACGGTCAGGCGCTGCACGAAGGACAGGGTCGCGTAGTCGCCGAGGGCCTTGCGCAGCGGCGCGAAGAGCACCTCCCCCGCCTTGCCCACTCCCCCGCCGACCACGGCGATGTCGATCTCCACGAGCGTCGCGGTGGCCGCGATCCCGGCCGCGAGGGCCTGCGCCGCCCGTTCGAAGGAGGCCACGGCGACCGGGTCCCCGGCCCGCGCGGCGGCGGCCACCGCGGCGGCGGAGGTGTCGCCGTCCGGGCCGGGGCGCCAGCCGTTCTCCAGGGCCCGGCGGGCGATGTTGGGGCCGCTCGCGATGCGCTCCACGCACCCGCGTGCGCCGCACGGGCACAGGTCGCCGTCCAGATCCACACTGATGTGACCGATGTGGCCCGCGTTGCCGGTGGGGCCGGGGTGAAGCTGGCCGTTGAGGACCAGACCGCCGCCGACGCCGGTGGAGACGACCATGCACAGCGCGTTGGCGTGGCCGCGGGCCGCGCCCTGCCAGTGCTCGGCCGCGGTGATCGCCACTCCGTCACCGATCAGCTCGACGGGCAGGCCCCCGGTCGTCGCCCGGACCCGTTCGACGAGCGGGAAGTCGCGCCAGCCGGGCACGTTCACCGGGCTCACCGTGCCCGCGCCCGCGTCCACCGGACCCGCGCTGCCGATGCCGACGGCGCGGGTACGCTCCCACAGCGGCGACGCGCCGAGTTCGCCGAGGACCTCCTCGACGGCCCGCATCACGGTGTCGCCGTCCTCCCGCGCGGGCGTCGGGCGCTGCGCCCGCACCAGGATCGTGCCGTGGCCGTCGACCAGCGCTCCGGCGATCTTGGTGCCGCCGATGTCGAGCGCGGCCACGAGGTGGGTGTGCATCAGTGTCGGATCTCCCCGTCAACCATGAGAAAAGGCTGGCCGGTCCAGCGTTGGGGGACGTGGGCCGAGATTGCGGTGGACAGTCTCTCCCGCATCTGACAACGTTGTCCAGGCCCTATGCTCGACGCCACATCCTCATACATGCCCGTGGAGCGATGCACACCCCCCGTGGCCGACAGGACAGGACGTACCGTGCCCGACACGCCCCGCCGATCCGAGAGCCGTTACGGCAACCGTCCGACCATGAAGGACGTGGCCGCACGCGCCGGGGTAGGACTGAAGACGGTCTCCCGCGTCGTCAACGGCGAGCAGGGGGTCACTCCGGAGACCGAGCGCCGGGTCCAGGAGGCGATCGACGCCCTGGGCTTCCGGCGCAACGACAGCGCACGGGTGCTGCGCAAGGGCCGCACCGCGAGCATAGGCCTGGTGCTGGAGGACCTGGCCGACCCGTTCTACGGACCGCTCAGCCGCTCGGTCGAGGAGGTGGCCCGCGCGCACGGCGCCCTGCTGATCAACGGCTCCAGCGCCGAGGACCCCGAACGCGAGCAGGAGCTGGTGCTGGCGCTGTGCGCCCGCCGGGTGGACGGGCTCGTCATCATTCCCGCGGGTGACGACCACCGCTATCTGGAGCAGGAGATCAGGGCGGGCGTCGCCACGGTCTTCGTCGACCGGCCGGCCGGGAAGACGGACGCCGACGTCGTCCTGTCCGACAACTTCGGCGGCGCCCGCGACGGCGTCGCCCACCTGATCGCCCACGGACACCGCCGGATCGGCTTCATCGGCGACATGCCCCGTATCCACACGGCCGCCGAGCGGCTGCGCGGCTATCTGGCGGCCATGGAGGACGCCGGGATACCCGTGCAGGACTCCTGGACGTCCCTGGGCGTCACCGATCCGCTGCGGGTGCGCAGGGCGGCGGAGGACATGCTCCGCGGGCCCTCCCCCGTCACGGCGGTCTTCGCGGGCAACAACCGGGTGAGCGTCACGGTGATCCGGGTTCTCGCCGAGCAGACCCGCCGGGTGGCTCTCGTCGGCTTCGACGACATCGAGCTCGCCGATCTGCTGCACCCGGGTCTCACGGTGGTCGCCCAGGACGCGTCGGTGCTCGGCCGCACCGCCGCCGAGCGTCTGTTCGGCCAGCTGGACGGCTCGCTGATCGTCCCGGAGCGCATCGAGCTGCCGACGCGTCTGATCACCCGCGGCTCGGGCGAACTGCCCCCGGCGGACTGACCGGGCGGGACCGGGACAACCGGACCGGGACAACAGGACCGGGACGACGGGACCCGGACGACGGAGCCCAGGGCGACCGGAGCGGCCCCGGGACGGGACCGCGGAGGCCGGGACCGGTGCCGCCACCTGGCGGCAGCCGTCAGACCGCCCCGCCGCCCCGCCGTGGCGCCGCGAAACCGTCCAGCTCGGCCTGGGTCAGGCCGGTCGCGCCGGTGACCTCCGCCGGGTCCAGCGCGCCGCAGTCGAGGCCGCGCAGCAGATGTCCGCTGAGGGCCTTGGCGGTCGCGGGCTCGTCCATGACGTCGCCGCCGGCGCGGTGGACGTAGCGGGCGAGCCGGGCCGCCGTGCGCTCGAAGCTCTCCCGGTAGAAGGCGAAGACGGCCGCGTACCGGGTGGGGAGGTGGCCGGGGTGCATGTCCCAGCCCTGGTAGTAGGCACGGGCCAGGGCGCGCCGGGTGAGGCCGTAGTGCAGGCGCCAGGCGTCGTGGACCTGTTCGGCCGGGCCGACCGGCAGCACGTTGGTGGAGCCGTCCGAGAGGCGTACGCCGGTGCCCGCGGCCGCGACCTGCATGACCGCCTTGGCGTGGTCGGCGGCCGGATGGTCGCTCGCCTGGTGGGCGGCGGACACGCCGAGGCAGGCGCTGTAGTCGAAGGTGCCGTAGTGCAGACCCGTGGCGCGGCCCGCGGCGGCCCGGATCAGGCGGGCGACGGTGGCGGTGCCGTCGGCGGCGAGGACGGCCTGGCTGGTCTCGATCTGGATCTCGAAGCCGATCCGGCCGGGCGCGAGGCCGCGCGCCTTCTCGAACGCCTCCAGGAGCCGCACCATGGCGGTGACCTGCTCGGGGTAGGTGACCTTGGGCAGGGTCAGCACGAGCCCGCCGGGCAGTTCTCCGGCTTCCGCCAGGCCGCTGAGGAAGACGTCGAGGGTGCGGATGCCGCGGTCGCGCACGGCGGCCTCCAGGCACTTCATCCGGATGCCCATGTACGGGGCGGCCGTGCCGTCCTCGTACGCCTGCGCGATCAGACGGGCCGCGCGGGCGGCCGCCTCGTCCTCCTCGGCGTCCGGACGGGGGCCGTAGCCGTCCTCGAAGTCGACGCGCAGGTCCTCCACCGGCTCGCGCTCCAGCTTGGTCCGCACGCGCGCGTACACGGGCTCGGCGAGTGCGTCGTCCAGGCCGAGGACCGCGGCGAAGGAGGCCGCGTCGGGCGCGTGTTCGTCGAGGGCGGCCAGCGCCCGGTCCCCCCAGGAGCGGACGGTGCCGGCCTCGAAGACGTCCCCGGGCACATAGACGGTGTGGACGGGCTGGCGGGTGCCCGGATCGCCCGGGTAGTCCCGCTCCAGTGCGGCGTCGACCGGCGCGAGGAAGGCGCCGATCTCCTCGCCGACCGCGCCCGCGAGGCTCGTCGTCACCTTCTCGTCCCGGCCCATCGCGCACCCTCCGGTTTCCGCAGTACGGAATCAACAATCCGTTGAATGAACTTGTCGAGCGAACTTATCCAGCGGACTTTCCACCGGTCAACACCCTGTCCACGCCCTTGTCCCTCCCGGTTCACCGCGCCTCGGCGCCCTCTTCCGCCCAGGCGTTTTCCCCTTCATCCTGGCTCCCGAGGGGAGGGGACACACATGGCGATCACCCCAGGGCCCACGCGTCGGGCGGGGCTGCGGACCCTGGTGGCCGTCGCGGCCACCGTGGCCGCCGTACCCCTGCTCGGCACCGTACGGACCTCCGAGACGCGGGACGCGGGCCCGACCGGGAACCCGGACGAGGCCAAGGACGCGGGCCACGCGCGCGTGAAGGCGCGAACCGTCCCCCCGTTGCGGGTCATGACGTTCAACCTGCGGGTCGCCGGCACCCACGAGCCCAACAGCTGGGCGGACCGCCGGCCTGTGATGCGCGCGCTGCTGCGCCGCGCGGCCCCGCACGTCATCGGCACCCAGGAGGGGCAGCTCCCCCAGCTGAGCGACATCGAGGCCGACCTCGGGCCGCACTACGCCTGGCTCGGCACCCCCGGCGGTGGCCGCGAGGAGTCGGTGGCCGTCTTCTACGACACCCGTAGGCTCGCGCCCGTCGAGCACACCACCTTCCGCCTCTCCGAGACCCCCGACGTACCCGGCTCCAACACCTGGGGGGCCGCCTTCCCCCGGCTGGTCACCCGGGTGCGCTTCCGCGATCTGCTCGATGCGGGGCGGCAGTTCCATGTCCTCAACACCCACCTCGACCACCGCAGCGAGTACGCGCGCGAGCGTGCCGCCGTCCTCATCGCCGATCGGGTCACCGCCCTCGGCGACAAGCTCCCGGTCCTGGTCACCGGCGACTTCAACGCCGCGGCCCACGGCGGCCCGGTCTACGACACCCTGCTGGGCGCCGGCCTCCTGGACACCTGGGACACGGCGCGGCAGCGCGGGCCCGCCTACGGGACGTTCCAGGCCTTCGGGCCACTGACGCCGGACGGCGAGCGCATCGACTGGATCCTGGCGACACCGGGTGTGACGGTGCACCGGGAGTCGGTCGACACGTTCTGGGTGCGGGGCCAGTGGCCGAGCGACCATCTGCCGGTGCTGGCCTCGCTGAACCTGGGTTGAGCCGCACCCGGCAAGAGATCGACCTCGGGACGAGCCGGGTCCGGCACGAGCCGGGTCCGGAATGGGCGAGGCCCCCGTGACCGGTGTGGTCACGGGGGCCTCGGACAGCCTGGCGCGGATCAGCCCTTGCGGGTCTTGACCTCGTCGGTGAGCTGGGGGACGACGTCGAAGAGGTCGCCGACGACGCCGTAGTCGACCAGGTCGAAGATCGGGGCCTCGGGGTCCTTGTTGATGGCCACGATGGTCTTCGAGGTCTGCATGCCGGCGCGGTGCTGGATCGCGCCGGAGATGCCGGAGGCGATGTACAGCTGCGGCGAGACCGACTTGCCGGTCTGGCCGACCTGGTTGGTGTGCGGGTACCAGCCCGCGTCCACCGCGGCACGCGAGGCACCGACGGCCGCACCGAGCGAGTCAGCAAGCGCCTCGATGAGTCCGAAGTTCTCGGCACCGTTGACGCCACGGCCGCCGGAGACCACGATCGCGGCCTCGGTCAGCTCCGGGCGGCCCGTCGA
>NZ_JBVKBD010000007.1:0-13668 GCF_055657365.1 Streptomyces sp. NPDC107559
TGAATGTTTACCGGTAATCCGGTTGACACACACGAGAGCGGTGCAAGAGGAGGAATGATCCTCTCGCACACAGCGTCCTCGCTGTGATTTTTCAAGGGAACCTCGTCCCAGCCGATAGGCCGGAGACGGGGTATCAACATATCTGGCGTTGATTTTTGGCACGCTGTTGAGTTCTCAAGGAACGGACGCTTCCTTTGTACTCACCCGAGAGAATCTCTCGTGGCTTTCCTCCGGGCGCTTCCCTTCGGTGTTCCCAACTCTATCAGCGTTTTTCCGTCTCCCTGACCATCGTCCCGCAGGCATGCGGAAGACGATCCCGAGATAGGATCTGACAAGTTGGGTTCTGCCGGGCGAGGGCACCTCATGGCGCCGCTCATCCCCAAGCAGGAGTACGACTGTACCCGGGCCCACGAGGCGGTGCAAATCCAAACGGGATGTGGTCTAGACCACCATTGGTACGTATCGTGCGGAACCGGCACTTCATATGACATAACCTGCTGCCGAGTGGGCCGCCCCGCACCTGCAATGACGGCCCGTATGCAGCTCCACCCCCGGGAGGCTCCTTATGACCACCGTGACGTCCCCTGTCGAAGGACGCGCCATCGGACTGGCCGCTGTGCCGGATCCGGTCTTCTCCGGAGCCATGGTCGGCCCGGGAACCGCTGTCGACCCCGTGCGTGAGCCTTCGGTGGCAGTCGCCCCGGTGAGCGGCGTCGTCGTTTCCCTCCACCCGCACGCGTTCGTCGTCGTCGACGAGAACGGTCACGGCGTTCTCACCCACCTCGGGATCGACACCGTGCAGCTCAACGGCGAGGGCTTCGAGCTGCTGGTCAACAAGGGGGACACCGTGGTGTGCGGACAGGCCGTCATCCGCTGGGACCCTGCCGCCGTCGAGGCCGCAGGCAAGTCCGCGGTGTGCCCGATCGTGGCACTGGAGGCCGCGGCCGAGGCTCTCTCCGAACTCCGCGAGGACGGCGACGTAAAGGCCGGCGACAGCCTCTTCGTCTGGAACTGAGGTCGGCGCCGTCCCACGACGGCGAGTCGGACAACCACCGCGGCGGACCCGCCGCACTAGCCGGAGACGGGTGACATGGAGACAACTCTGCGAGGCGTCGGCGTAAGCCACGGAGTGGCGATCGGAGAGGTTCGGCACATGGGAACGGCGGTCCTCGAACCGCCGGCCAAGCAGATCCAGGCGGAAGACGCGGAACGCGAGCAGGGTCGTGCCCGCCAGGCGGTCGAGGCGGTGGCCGCGGACCTGACGGCGCGCGGCAACCTCGCGGGCGGCGAAGCTCAGCACGTGCTCGAGGCTCAGGCCATGATGGCCCAGGACCCCGAGCTGATGGCGGACGTGGACCGGCGGATCGCCGTCGGCAGCACCGCGGAGCGTGCGGTGTACGACGCCTTCGCCTCCTACCGCGAGCTGCTGGCGAACGCGGGTGAGTACCTCGCCGGTCGCGTGGCCGACCTCGACGACGTGCGGAACCGTATCGTCGCCCGGCTGCTCGGAGTGCCCATGCCGGGCGTCCCGGACAGCGACGAGCCGTACGTCCTGGTCGCGCGTGACCTCGCCCCGGCCGACACGGCCCTGCTCGACCCGACCCTGGTGCTCGGCTTCGTCACCGAGGAGGGCGGGCCGACCAGCCACAGCGCGATCCTGGCGCGGGCACTCGGGGTGCCGGCCGTGGTGGCGCTGCCCGGTGCCGGTGAGCTCGCCGAGGGAACGCCCATCGCTGTCGACGGCAGCACCGGTGAGATCTTCGTCCGCCCGAGCGAGGAGAAGAGCGCGCAGCTGCGGGCCGCGGCCGCCGAGCGCAAGGCCGCGCTGGCTGCCTCGACCGGGCCGGGCGCCACCGCCGACGGACACAAGATCCCGCTGCTGGCGAACGTCGGTGGCCCCTCCGACGTGCCTGCCGCCGTCGCGGCCGGGGCCGAGGGTGTCGGTCTGTTCCGCACCGAGTTCCTCTTCCTGGACGACAGCAAGAAGGCGCCGTCCGAGGAGAAGCAGATCGAGGCCTACCGTCAGGTTCTCGAGGCGTTCCCCGAGGGGCGGGTCGTCGTCCGTGTCCTGGACGCCGGTGCGGACAAACCGCTCGACTTCCTGACCCCGGCCGACGAACCGAACCCGGCACTCGGTGTGCGCGGGCTGCGGACGCTGCTGGACCACCCCGACGTGCTGCACACCCAGCTCACCGCGTTGGCGAAGGCGGCCGACGGACTGCCGGTCTACCTCGAGGTGATGGCCCCGATGGTGGCGGACCGCGCCGATGCGAAGGCGTTCGCCGACGCGTGTCGCGAGGCGGGACTGCGGGCGAAGTTCGGCGCGATGGTGGAGATTCCGTCGGCCGCACTGCGGGCGCGTTCGATCCTTCAGGAGGTCGAGTTCCTGTCGCTGGGAACGAACGACCTCGCGCAGTACACCTTCGCGGCCGACCGGCAGGTGGGCGCGGTGTCCCGTCTCCAGGATCCGTGGCAGCCCGCGCTGCTCGACCTGGTCGCGCTGTCCGCGGATGCGGCGAAGGCCGAGGGCAAGAGCTGTGGTGTCTGTGGTGAGGCCGCGTCGGACCCGCTGCTCGCCTGTGTGCTGACGGGGCTGGGTGTCACCTCTCTTTCCATGGGAGCGGCGTCGCTTCCTTATGTCCGGTCGGCGCTGGCGAAGCACACGCTGGCCCAGTGCGAGCGGGCCGCCGCCGCGGCTCGGGCCGCGGACAGTGCCGCGGAGGCACGTGAGGCGGCTCGGGCGGTGCTGTCCGGCGAGTAGCCGGACCGGGCCGGCCGTCGGCCGTTCGTGCGGGGCGCTCCACCACTGGGTGGGGCGCCCCGCATCGTTCAGTGGTGGTGGCCCGGGGTCGGCCCGTCCGTCCGGAGGTCGGGCGGTTCGCAGTAGTCGACGCCGGACTCCGGGGAGATCAGGTCCCCGTTCTCCACGTCGGTGCAGTAGGCGTCGAAGACCTCGCCCGCGGTGAGGGGCACCAGGTCCTCACCGCGCAGGCGCCACCCGTAGATCCGGTCGGGGTTGCCGGGTGCGCTGGTCCTCATGACGATGCCGCCGGGGCTGCGGGTGCCGATACCGAGGGCCAGGACCGTGGTGAACTCGAGCGCTTCGGCCTCGTCGAGCGATGTGTCCCCGTCGGTGTCGTCGTCCGCGTGGAGGACGGCGACGAGTGTCTCGGGGGTGGTGGAGACGCTGCATACGAGGTGCCGGTCGCCGGGCGGGGCCGTGTCCAGGATGCGGGCCACGAGATGCCAGGCGCGGGCGAAGGCGGCGCGGCCGATGTCCTCGCCGCAGGATGCGCAGGTGCCGAGGCGGGCGAGGAGTGTCGTCGCGTACTCCCAGGTGGCCTGTCGGACGGCCTCGTCGACGAGGGTGGGCACGAGGTCGCTGAGCGGCTCGCCGTCGTAGGGGACGGTGGGGCCGGTGGCCGCGAGTTCGGCGGTGAAGCGGGTACGGCTGGCGGGGTCGTCGGGGTCGAGGTCGGCGGCCGCGCAGTACTCGGCGTACTCCTGCGGGTCGAAGAGCGCGACCGTGGTGTGGTTGCCCTGCGTCGCCCGGATCCTGAGGAGCGTCTCCACGTGTTCCAGGTAGGTCGCGTGATCGTCGAATGCGAAGCTGCGGTAGCGGAGCATGGCGCGGAAGTCGTGTTCGTCGGTCAGCAGGCCGATGGTTCCGGCGATCTCGCGGCGTAGGACACGTCGCATGGTCCGGGCGTCGGTGAGTGCCATGTTTCCCCCTGTGCATGGTCGATCAATTCTCACTCACAGTAATCGGCACCACTGACAATGAGGGTTCGGCGGGGCGTTCACGGGCCGCACCCTGCCGAAACGTGCAGGTCACGGCAATGGAGTCGTCGAAGGAGGCCCAGCCTGCCGATCCTGCGACGATGGCGGTGGTGACGGTCGGTGGGCGGCCGGCCTCGGACCTCGCCGCCGTGCTCGGCGGGTCCGTGGCCGCCCACGGGGGATGACCGGTTCCTCCCGGCGGAGGGTCAGGCGCGCTTGCGGGCGAGGTCCTCGTAGAAGTGGAGCAGTTCGAGGTTGTCGATGGAGCCGGGGTTGACCGCCTTCTCGAGCGCGGTGCCCTGGAGCAGTCGCTTGACGGGGACCTCGATGCGCTTTCCGGTCAGGGTGTGCGGGATGCCGGGGACCTCGATGACCTCGTCCGGGACATGACGGGGTGAGAGCTGTTCCCGGATGGTCCGCTTGATGCGGTCCAGCAGGGCGTCGTCGAGGACCGCTCCCGGGGCCAGGTGCACGAAGAGGGGCATCCAGTAGCCGCCGTCGGGCTGCTCGATGCCGATGACGAGGGATTCCTTGATCTCGGGGAGGCGTTCGACGGCTTCGTAGATGTCGGCGGAGCCCATCCGGACGCCCTGGCGGTTGAGGGTGGAGTCGGAGCGTCCGTGGATGACGACGGAGCCGCGTGAGGTGACCGTGATCCAGTCGCCGTGGCGCCACACGCCGGGATACGTGTCGAAGTAGCTGTCGTGGTAGCGGCTGCCGTCGAGGTCGTTCCAGAAGCGGACGGGCATCGAGGGCATGGGGTTGGTGACCACGAGTTCGCCGACCTCCTCGACGACGGGCCGGCCGTCGGGGTCCCAGGACTGTAGGTCGGTGCCGAGGCCGGGTGCCTGGAGTTCCCCGATGTGCACGGGGAGGGTGGGGACGGCTCCCGCGAAGCAGGAGCAGACGTCCGTGCCGCCGCTGACGGAGGCGATCCAGAGGTCGTCGCCCACCTCGTCGTGCAGCCACCGGAACCCGTCGGGCGGCAGGGGCGAACCGGTGGTGGCGACACACCGCACCCGGGAGAGGTCGAAGTCGCGCGAGGGGTGGACGTCCGCCTTGCGGCACGCCATGACGTAGGCGGCCGAGGTGCCGTAGAGGGTGGCCCCGGTGCGTTCGGCCACCCGCCACTGGGCGCCTGTGTCGGGGTAGCCGGGGCTGCCGTCGTAGAGGACGACCGTGGTGCCGGTGAGCAGGCCGGAGACGAGGAAGTTCCACATCATCCAGCCGGTCGAGGTGTACCAGAAGAAGCGGTCCTCGGGGCCGAGGTCGCAGTGCAGGCCGAGCTGCTTGAGGTGCTCGACCAGGATGCCGCCCTGGGACTGGACGATGGCCTTGGGCAGGCCTGTCGTGCCGGAGGAGTACAGCACCCACAGGGGGTGCTCGAAGGGCACCTGTTCGAAGACGGGCTCCACGTCCGCGGCGGTCAGCGCCGACCATTCGAGTGCGCCTTCGGGTGCCTCGGTGCCCAGGAGGGGGATGTGGACGACGGCGCGCAGGGTCGGCAGTTCGCGGCGCAGTTCGGCGACGGTCTCGCGACGGTCGTGCTCCTTGCCGCCGTAGCGGTAGCCGTCGACGGTGAACAGGACGACGGGTTCGACCTGCTGGAAGCGGTCGAGGACGCTGCGGGCGCCGAAGTCGGGAGCGCAGGAGGTCCAGACGCCGCCCACGGCCGCGGTCGCCAGGAGGGCCACGACGGCCTCCGGGATGTTCGGGAGGTAGCCGCTGACGCGGTCTCCGGGGCGTACGCCGAGCGCGCGCAGTTCGGCGGCCAGGGAGCCGACCTGGCGGCGCAGTTCGGACCAGGTCACCGGGCGCGGGTCATGGGTCTCGTCGACGTGGAGGAGGGCCGGTTCGTCCGGACGGGTGGCGGCGGCGCGCAGCGCGTGCTCGGCGTAGTTCAGCGTCGCCCCGGGGAACCACTCGGCGCCCGGCATCGACCGGTCGCCCAGCACGCGTGCGTAGGGGGTGGAGAACCGTACGTCGAACCACTCCGTGACGGCCTTCCAGAAGGTGTCCAGCTCGTCCACCGACCAGCGGTGCAGCGCGGGGTAGCCGCCCTCGGCCGGGGCTCCGTGCCGTTCGGCCGCCCAAGCCTGGAACCTGGTGACCTGCGCCTGGGCACTACGCTCCGGATCGGGTTGCCAGAGCGGCTGGGGGTTCACGATCGACATGGGGCGGCTCCCGGACTGTGCGCATGGTGTGCGTCGGTCGCGCACGGGCTGGGTTGTGCGCATGACGCGGCTGACACGGACGATGCCATGTGATCGACTTCAGCACCAGGGTGGGTCCCACATAGTCCGCGTGATGAAGATGTGGTGCCGGCCAGGGTGAACGGAAGTTGAACGCCACGCATTCTCGGCGGGGTCAATGGCAGGGTGAGCAGCATGGACGGTCGTGACGTGGTGCGTTCGATGATGGCGGTCGGCTCCGCGGGGGCCGCCCAGAGGTTGCGCACCATGCGGGCCGCGTGGCGCAGGAGGCGCGTCGATGCCGCCGGTCTGCCGCCGCGGGGCGTGGAGCGGGCCAGGGTGCCCGGTCCGGTGCAGAGCGCCGAGCCGGGTCCGGGCGGTGGCACGCTGCGGTTCAGCCGCTCCGAGCTGCGGATCCTCGTCACCATGAACGGGGCGGTGTTCTGGGGGTGGGACGGGGCCGGTCCCGAGCCGTCGTACGCGCTGGCGGGGCGCTGCCCTCAGCCCGATCCGCGGGCGGTGCTGGAGCCGGACAAGGACGGTGGCTGGCGGGTCGTGGCGGAGCGCGTGACGATCGCGGTCTCGCGGCACGGCGCGGTCGAGGTGCGCACCCCGGGAGGGGTGACGCTCCGTCGCGACCTGCCGCCGCGCTGGTGGGAGCCCGCCGCCGGCGGGCCGGCCCGTTGGATGCAGCGCTCGGAGGTGTCCGCGGACGCGCGGTTCTTCGGGCTGGGAGGGCGGGCGTCCGGCCCCCGGCTGCGGAACGGGACGTACCGGCTGTGGAACACGGGCCCCGACCGGCCCTTCACGGCCGGCGACGACCCCCTGCACGTCACCATGCCGGTGCAGCTCGTCGTGGCCGACGCGGCCACTCATCTGGTGTTCCACGACACCTCGTGGGACGGCACGGTGGCTCTGCGGGAGGGTGAGGAGGGCGCCGGTTCCGGGCACGACCGGCCCGGCAGATGCGAACTGCGGATGGACGGCGGCCCGCTGCGCTGTTGGGTGATGGTGGGCACCCCCGCGCGCGTGCTGCTGGCCTGGGCCTCGCTCACCGGCGCGCCCGCGTTGCCGCCGGCCTGGGCGCTCGGGCACCAGCACGTGCGCCGGGGGGTCGGCGGCGAGCGGGAGGTCCGGCGGATCGTCGCGGGCCACAAGGAGCACGGTCTGCCGCTCGACGCCGTCCACCTCGGCGTCGGCCACTACGACGAGCACCAGGTGTTCACGGTCGACCGCAGTCGTTTCCCCGGGCTGCCGGGGCTCGCCAAGGAGTTGCGCCGAGACGGGATCCGCCTGGTGTCGATCGTCGACCCGGCGGTCAGGGCCACCTCGGGGAACGCTGTGTACGACGGCGGGGACGCCTTGGACGCCTTCGTCCGGGACGCCGCCGGGGAGTCCGTCCAGGGGGTCGCGCGCGCCGGGGAGGCGGTGTACCCGGACTTCACGCACGCGCGCGTACGCAAGTGGTGGGGCGGTCTGTACGCGGAGCGGCTGGCGCAGGGCTTCTCGGGGTTCTGGCACGACATGGACGAGCCGACCTCGTTCACGGCGTTCGGCGAGTCCACGCTGCCGCGGTCGGCCCGGCACTCGCTCGACGAGCGGGGCGGTGACCATCGCGAGGCGCACAACGTCTATGCGCTGTGCATGGCGAGGGCGGCGCACGAGGGGCTGCGGGAACTGGCACCCCAGGAGCGTCCGTTCGTCCTCTCCCGGTCCGGGTGGGCGGGCATGCAGCGGTACGGGGGCGCGTCGTCCGGTGCCGTGGCGACCGGCTGGCCCGGACTGCGGGTGTCGCTGTCGCTGGTCATGGGGCTGGGGCTGTGCGGGGTGCCGTACTCGGGGCCGGACGTGGGCGGCTTCGGCGGGACCCCGTCGCCCGAGCTGTATGTGCGCTGGCTCCAGCTGGGCTCGTATCTGCCGCTGTTGCGTACCCGGGCGAGCCTGCGCGCGGGGGACGGGGAGCCGTGGGACTTCGGTACGGACACGCTGGAGCACGCGCGCGTGGCGCTCGCGGGACGCCGGCGGCTCCTGCCGTACTTCATGACGCTGGCGCATCTGGCCAGACGTACGGGTGCGCCGTACGTACGCCCGCTGTGGTGGAGCACTCCCGGGGACCGGGTGCTGCGTGACTGCGAGGACGCATTCCTGCTGGGCGACTGTCTGCTGGTGGCACCGGTGCTCGATCCGGGTGCGGACCGGCGTGCGGTGCAGCTGCCACGCGGTCTCTGGTACGACACGGCGACGGAACAGCCGTACGAGGGGCCCGGCCAGGTCCTGGTGGACGCCCCCTTGTCGCGGATACCGGTGTTCGCGCGCGCGGGTGCGGTGATTCCCGTGCAGGGCGAGGACGACCGCCTGGAGCTGGAGGTGTGGGCCCCGGCCCCGGACCGCACGGGAGGCGGCCTGGTCGTCCGGGACAGGGGCGACGGCTGGGAAGAGGCGGAGGCGGAGCGCTACACGACCCGCTGGGCGGACCGGCGCGTGGTCGTCGAGCGGGAGGGGCGGGACGGCGGGCACGAACCGTCCCACCCGGTGCGCGTACGGGGACTCGCCGGGCGCGAGGTTCAGGCGTAACGGCCCTCGAAGAACCCCCGCACGGCCAGGGTGTGCAACGGGAAGGCGAGTTCCGCGGGCCGGCGCAGCAGGTGCCAGCCCGCGGTCTCGTCCGTGGCCGCGGAGGCGGGGAGCCGGTCCGCCGGACGCTCGGGAAGGAGTCCGAACAGCAGCAGGTGGCCGTCCGGGGAGCTCATCGCGTCGGCGAGCCGGACCTCGCGGCTCGTGGCGTCGATCCCGGTCTCCTCCATGAGCTCGCGCACGACGGCGTGCCGCCAGTCCTCGCGGTCGTCGATGAAGCCGCCCGGCAACGCGGTGCCCCCGCGCGCGGGGGCGATGGTTCGGGTGATGACGACCAGCGCGGTGCCCGACGCGTCGTACACGGGCTGGAGCGCGACCGCCACGGGAAGCGGGTTGCGGTAGGCGACGGTGCCGCAGGCGGGGCAGGTGCGGGGCCAGCCGGAGACGCCCTCTCCATAAGGCGCTCCGCAGCTCGAACAGTGGCTGCCGGGCGCGGAGTTGGGAACGGTATGTGGATTTTCGGACACGCGGCGGACTGTATCCGATGCTGGAGAGGGCGTCGCCCCCGGCTGCTCAGCGGCGTCCGGTGAGGGACCTGGCGGAGACGGGGAAGTCGAAGTAGGTGTCCGGGTAGGGCTCGGGCTTGAAGGTGTAGTGCCACCATTCCTCGGCGAGGTTCACGAAGCCGAGACCTTCCAAGGTGCTCTTGAGCAGCAGTCTGTTGGCGCGCTGCTCGCCCTGGACGCGCGGGTCGAGCGTATGGGCCAGGGTGTCGAAGCAGTCGAACCCGGTGCCCATGTCGACGGAGTTGTCGGGGAAGCGCTCGCTCCTCGGCGCATGGCAGGAAACCAGGGGCTCGCCCGGGACGTAGGGCCGGGTCGGCACGGCCGGGAGCCTGACGATCGTGAGGTCGGTCGTCGAGCCGCGGCTGTGGCCGGACTTCTCGGCGATGTAGCCGTCCTCGAACAGCCGGGTCTTGTCCACGTCGGGGTAGAACTCGCTCTTCATCCGCTGGTCGTCGAGGTTCTCGGCCCAGCGCACGAAGTGGTCGACGGCGCGCTGCGGCCGGTAGCAGTCGTAGACCTTCAGGCTGTAGCCCTGGCGCAGCAGGCGGGTCTGGGCCCGGTGGAGGGCTTCGGCGGCCGGGTGGGTGAGGAGGCACAGGGGCTGCTCGTAGCCGTCGATGCGCGCGCCGACGAAATTGTGCGGGGTGATGTAGCGCATCTCCTGGATGATCGTGGGGTCGACGGTTCTCAGCGCCACGAAGCCGGCCGGGGCCTTGGGGTCGGTGCCCGCCCGCGCGGTCGCGGTCGCGGAGGCGGCGGTCGCGGAGGCGGCGGTCGCGGAGGCGGCGTTCATGGCCAGCAGGGCGGCGAGCACGGTGATCAGGGCGCGTAAGGCGCCGGCAGGTCGCGTCATGCCTCCTGCGTCTATCAGGAACAGGTCCGGCGGGGGAAGCGGTCGTCTGCGGCCCTGCCCAATTCCGGTGACCCGTGACACACTTCTGACGTCCCGTCAGATCCGTTGTCGAGGAGGCGCCGTGGCACGCACCCGCACACCGGTGGTCGACGGATGGTTCACCGGCGGCCCGGAGGACTTCCGGCTCCTCGGCACCCGCTGCTCGGCCTGCGCCTGCGTCTTCTTCCCTCGCGAGGACACCCACTGCCGGAATCCCGGCTGTCCGGGGGGCGAGCTGACGGAGGTGCCGTTGTCGCGGCGCGGACGTGTCTGGTCGTACACGGACAGCAGATACCGGCCACCGTCACCCTATGTGACCGACCCGGAACTTCCGTGGGAGCCGTACGCGTTGATCGCTGTGGAGCTGGAGTCCGAGCGGATCGTGGTGCTGGGTCAGGCGGCTCCCGGGGTCACCGTCGCCGATCTGACGGTGGGCATGGAGGTGGAGGTCGTCCCCGGCGTGCTGCACGAGGACCCGGAGACGACCTGGACGACCTGGAACTGGCGGCCGACGGGGGTGTGAGCGCATGACGGACGATGTGGCGGTGCTCGGCGCGGGGATGCACCCGTGGGGCAAGTGGGGCCGCGGCTTCGTGGAGTACGGGGCGGTGGCGGCCCGCGCGGCCCTCGCCGACGCGGGGCTGGACTGGCGCGACGTCGGCTCGATCGTGGGTGCGGACACGGTCCGCGGCGGCTACCCGGGGTATGTGGCGGGGGCGACCTTCGCCAAGGCGCTGGGCTGGCAGGGGGCCCGGGTGACCAGCGTGTACGCGGCCTGCGCGTCCGGCGCCCAGGCGGTGGGCACAGCACGCGCGCAGATCCTGGCGGGCCTGGCGGACGTCGTGCTCGTGGTGGGGGCGGACGCCGCGCCCAAGGGGTTCTTCCGGCCCGCGGACGGGGACCGGCCCGACGATCCCGACTGGCTGCGTTTCCGGGTGCTCGGGGCGACGAATCCGGTGTACTTCGGGCTGTTCGCGCGTCGGCGCATGGCCGAGCACGGAGACACGACCGAGGACTTCGCGCAGGTCAAGGTGAAGAACGCGGCGATGGGGTCGCTGAATCCGTACGCGCGCTACCGCTCGCGGGTCACCGCGGAGGAGGTCGCCGCCTCCGCGGTGGTCGCCGATCCGCTTAGGCTGCTCGACATCTGCGCCACCTCGGACGGCGGGGCGGCACTGGTGCTGTCCAGCATGGAGTTCGCGCGCCGCAACTCATCGTCCGAACCGGTGCGGATCCGTGCGGTTTCCACGGTGACACCGCGGTTTCCGCACACCGTCCTCGACCTGCCGGACATCGCCACGGACTCGGCGGCCGTGGTGGAGCCCGCCGCCGACCCGTTCCGCGCGTCGATCGCACGGTCCGCCTACGAGGAGGCGGGCATCGGTCCCGAGGACCTGTCCCTCGCCGAGGTCTACGACCTGTCCACCGCACTGGAGTTGCAGTGGTACGAGGATCTGGGACTGTGCGGCGGAGGTGAGGGCGCGAAACTGCTGCGCGAGGGCGCGACGGGGCCGGGCGGGCGCATACCCGTCAACGCGAGCGGAGGGCTGGCCTCCTTCGGGGAGGCGGTCCCGGCCCAGGCGATCGCCCAGGTGTGCGAGCTGACCTGGCAGTTGAGGGGCACCGCGGGGGACCGCCAGATCCCGGGTGCGCGCGTGGGGATCAGCACCAACCAGGGGCTGTTCGGGCACGGGTCGGCGGTCGTCGCCGTCCGCTGAACGCGGGCCGGACGGCCGCGGCGGCAGGGTGGCGAACCCGGGCGCACACCCCGCTTCTTCCACTCTGTGTGATCACCTGGGAATCCTGCGTGAACGTCTTATGAACTGGGCTTGGGCGTACGCCGGTAGCGCCATCATGCTTCCCGTGCACTCCTGGGCGGATACTCTCCGTTTCGCATTCCAACCGGTGATCAACCTCTCGACCGGCGGGGTCGCGGGGCTGGAGATTCTTGCCCGCCCCGAGACCGGCGACATCCTGGCCGAGGCCCGGCGCAACCCCGAGGTCGACGGCAGGCTGGCGGTGCTGGCGATCCGGGCCGCGGCTCGCAAGGAGGCGCTGCTGCCCCTGCACGTGAACGTGTTCGCCGGCACGCTGGCCGACCTCGGCGGACTCACCACGCTGCACAGCGCGGTGCGGCAGGCCGGACGGATGCCCTGGGAGGTGACGGTCGACGTCGGGCCGCCCTTCACCCATGTGCCGCAGAAAGCGCTCCTGGACGCGGTGCACACGCTGCGCGGGCAGGGCTTCCGGATCAGCGCGGACGGGGTCGGGGACGGGGACGTACCCCTGCGTCTGCTCACGGACATGGCGCCCGACCTGGTGAAACTCGACGCGTCACTGCTGGCGCGGCCGGCCGCGGTACGAGCGATGCGCACCCTGTGCGACGGACTCGGGGCGCTGCTGTGCGTCGAGGCCGTGGAGACCGAACTCCAGTACGCGGCCGCGCTCTCGGCCGGTGCACAGCTGGCGCAGGGCGAGCTGTTCGCGGCGCCTTCCCGGTTGCCCGCGGTGGACGTATACGTTCCGCCGCGCTCCCCCGATGCCCTGCCCCATCCACACTCGGGCCCGTCGATCCGGGAGTTCGTGCGCCCGGCCGCGCTGCTGCCCGTGACCGCGTCCGCCGCGCAGGTACGGCAGCTGCTGACCGGGGCGCCGGAGGTGTCCGGGGTGCTGCTCGTGGACCGGACCGGGGTGCCCGTCAGGTCCGTGCACCGCTCCAGGTTCCTGTTGTCGATGTCGGGACGGTACGGGCACGCGCTGTACGCCGATCGGCCTGCCGTGAAGCTGGGCGACACGCCCCGCACCATCGGCATCGACGCCACCGCGTGGGAGGTGCTCGACGTGGTGGCGGTGGGCGGTCGCGGGCGGACCTCGGACGATGTGGCGGTGGTCGACCACGACGGCCGGTGCCTGGGCGTCGTACGGCTCGCGGACCTGGTGCGGGCGCTGGCCGAGTCCCGGGTCGAGGAGGCGGCCGGGCTCAATCCGCTGACGCGGCTGCCGGGCTCCGACACGATCACCGGTGAGGTCGACCGGCGGATCGCGACCGGCCGGACGTTCGCGCTGAGCTGGCTGGACGTGGACCACTTCAAGCAGGTCAACGACGGAGCCGGGTTCGCGGCGGGCGACGAGCTGATCCGCTCGGTGGCCCGCGTGCTCCAACGGGCCGCGACCGCGGGCGCCCGGGTGGGGCACATCGGCGGGGACGACTTCCTGGTGCTCGCCGATCCGGACGGCCTGGAGCCACTGGCCGGTGCCGTGCTGGACGCGCCCTGGTCCGCGGGCGGACGGCCCGTGACGCTCTCCCTGGCCACGGTCGTGTGCACGCCCGGCAGTGTGACGGACCACCGGCAGGCCGCCGCCTGGCTGGCGCCCTTGAAGAAGACGGCGAAGGCGTTGCAGGGCACCAGTTGGGTCCTGGGGCACGCGGGACTGTCCGGGTACGAGGTCCTGCGCGGCTCGGGGGCGGCCCCCGCCGGAGCCCAGTGGGCGGTGGCCGAACCCGGCACGGGGTGAGCGGCATGGGGCGCCGGGGCGGCCACCGGGTCCCACGGGACGGGCGGACCTCGGCGGGGCTGCGGACGCCGGGTGTTCTGGTCGGCCGGTCGGAGACGCGGGGCGCCGGAGGCCGGTCGGAGACACGGGAGACGCGGCAGGCCGGTCG
>NZ_JBVKBD010000007.1:13767-179899 GCF_055657365.1 Streptomyces sp. NPDC107559
GGAGACTGGTCGGAGGCGTGGGGGCCGGTCGGAGACTGGTCGGAGGCGTGGGGGCCGGTCGGAGACTGGTCGGAGGCGTGGGGGCCGGTCGGAGACTGGTCGGAGGCGTGGGGGCCGGTCGGAGACGCGACGGCGCGGAAGGCCGGTCGGAGGCGTGGGAGGCGGCGCATCCGGGCCGACCGGGGCAGTGGCCTTTGGCCTGGGGCGGGACATGCCGGACGGGCCCCCGAGCCCGGCCCGGGGTAGCCTGACTCTGAAGGCCGCTCCGACACTGCCGAGCTCACCGGGCGGCCGCGGTGCGGGCTGCACGCTCCGGCACGCCGGGCCCAACCGTCGCTGTCGGTGCGCTTGACGCTCCTCGGGTGCCGGTGAAAACTTCCCGGTGTCAGTCGGCATCGCCGTACATTCTCGGCGGATTGCGGCACTGCGCCGTGCGGGCCCCCGGGTCGAGGCCCGCTTGTCCGTGGGCGGTTCGGCTGCGAGGGCACGCTCGTCACGGACGCCGGGCGGGGCGCGGGACTCCCCGCCGGGCGGAAGTCGCCAAGGGAACCGCACGCTGCACGGAGCAGCCGGGGCCGACCCACCGGGCCCGGCCTAGGAGCCGCCATGAGCAGTGGAGACACAGTCGTCGGCGAGATCATCGGTGCCGCGTTCCTCGTCCTGTCCGGCACCGGCGCCCGCGCGGCCGTCACCATGCTCGTGGCCGGTATCGGCCTCTCCCTCGGCCTGCCGGCCGGCTACGCCGTCGACCCGGCGCGCGACCTCGGTCGGCCTATCGTGCACACCTTCCTGCCGATCCCGGACAAGGGCACCTCCGACCGGGCGTACGCGCGGGTCCCGGTCGCCGGTCCGCCGGCCGGAGGGGTACGGGCGGGCCTCCTCCACAACGCAGCCTTCTGAACCCGAGCCCAAGGGGTAGCCATGACGGACAACGCCGAGAAGTACGTGGCCGCGATCGACCAGGGCACCACGTCCAGCCGTTGCATCGTCTTCAACCAGGACGGTGCGGTCGTCGCCGTGGACCAGCGCGAGCACCGCCAGATCTTCCCCAAGCCCGGCTGGGTGGAGCACGACGCCACGGAGATCTGGGCCAGGGTGCAGGCGGTGGTCGCCGGGGCGCTCGCGAACGCCGGCCTGCGGGCCGACCATCTCAGTGGGCTCGGTATCTCCAACCAGCGCGAGACGACGGTCCTGTGGGACCGGGCGACGGGCAAGCCGGTGCACAACGCCATCGTGTGGCAGGACACGCGCACCACCGCCCTGTGCAACCAACTGGGCGGCGGGGACGGGCAGGACCGCTTCCGCGACCAGACCGGGCTGCCGCTGGCCAGCTACTTCTCCGGCCCCAAGGCAGCCTGGCTGCTGGACAACGTGCCGGGCCTGAGGGACCGCGCCGAGCGTGGCGAGATCGCCTTCGGCACGATCGACTCCTGGCTGATCTGGAACCTGACCGGTGGGACCGACGGCGGGCAGCACGTCACCGACGTCACCAACGCCAGCCGCACCATGCTGATGAATCTGGAAACCCTGCAATGGGACCCCTCGATCCTGTCCGCGATGAACGTGCCGGAAGCCGTCCTGCCCGAGATCAAGTCGTCCGCCGAGGTGTACGGAACCGCCGTCGGCCAGCTCGCCGGCGTGCCGGTCGCCGCGGCACTGGGCGATCAGCAGGCGGCCCTGTTCGGCCAGGCCTGCTACGACGTGGGAACGGCGAAGAACACGTACGGCACGGGCAGCTTCCTGCTGCTCAACACCGGCGACCGCCCCGTGCCGTCCAAGAACGGGATGCTCACGACGATCGGCTACAAGATCGGCACCGAGACGCCCGTCTACTGTCTGGAGGGCTCCATCGCGATAACGGGTGCGCTGGTGCAGTGGTTCCGCGACCAGCTCGGCATCATCCGGACCTCCGAGGAGATCGAGACCCTGGCGGAGAGCGTCGACGACAACGGTGGCGCGTACATCGTGCCCGCGTTCTCGGGTCTGTTCGCACCGTACTGGCGCTCCGACGCGCGCGGTGTCATCACCGGGCTGACCCGGTACGTCACGAAGGGACATCTCGCGCGCGCGGTGCTGGAGGCGACCAGCTGGCAGACGCGCGAGGTCGTGGACGCCATGTTCCAGGACTCCGGGGTGCAGATCACGACCCTGAAGGTGGACGGCGGCATGACGAAGAACAACCTGCTCATGCAGCACCAGGCGGATGTGCTCGACGTTCCCGTCATCCGGCCCAAGGTCGCCGAGACGACCTGTCTGGGCGCCGCGTACGCGGCCGGGCTGGCCACCGGCGTCTGGCACGACCTCGGCGAACTCAAGGCGCACTGGCAGCAGGACGTCGAGTGGACACCCGGCATGAACCCCTCGGTGCGCGACCGCGAGTACCACAACTGGCGCAAGGCGGTGGAGAAGAGCTTCGGCTGGATGGAGGACGACGGCGACCATTAGGGCCTGTCTGTCCGGCGGAGCGGACCGCGCGGCGCGTCGGCCGTGCGGTCAGGTGGTGACGGCGCGGCGGCGGTCCGCCGCATGGGTCATCGCGTGCTCGACGACGCCGACGAGGATGTCCTTGACCGACTCCCGGTCGCGGGCGTCGCACAGCAGGAGCGGCACGTCGTCGTCGAGGTCGAGGGCCTTGCGGACGGCTTCGGCCGGGTAGCGCGCGGCCCCCTCGAAGCAGTTGACGCCGACGAGGAAGGGTATGGAGCGCCGCTCGAAGTAGTCGATGGCGGCGAAGCAGTCCTCCAAGCGCCGGGTGTCGGCGAGGACGACGGCGCCGAGCGCGCCCTCGGAGAGCTCGTCCCACATGAACCAGAAGCGCTCCTGGCCCGGCGTGCCGAACAGGTACAGGACAAGGTCCTCGCGCAGCGTGATGCGTCCGAAGTCCATGGCGACGGTGGTGGTGTGCTTGCCCTCGACGCCGCTGAGGTCGTCGACCGGGCGCCCGGCCTCGGTGAGCAGTTCCTCGGTACGCAGCGGCTTGATCTCACTGACCGCGCCGACCAGCGTGGTCTTGCCCACGCCGAAGCCGCCGGCCACCAGGATCTTGAGCGTGACGGGCTCGATCAGGTGCTTGCCGCGCTCAGAACGCCCGAGGATCATCGATCTCTTCTCCTGCTGTGTGGGGGTCGGCCGACGGCAGGCCGTAGCCTCCGCCGCCGGGGGTTTCGACGACGAGCACGTCGCCGGGGCGGACGTCCACGGAGTCGCTGCCGCGGAGCCGGACGACGGTGCCGTCCGCACGTTCCACCCGGTTGGCGCCCAGGGCGCCGGGCGCGCCGCCGGCCATGCCGTACGGCGGCACTCTGCGGTGCTGGGACAGGGTGGAGACGGTCATGGGTTCATCGAACCGGATCCGGCGGACGGCTCCGTCCCCGCCGGGCCAGCGTCCGGCGCCACCGCTGCCGGGCCGGACGGCGAACTCCTCCAGCCGGACCGGCAGCCGCCATTCCAGGACCTCGGGATCCGTCAGCCGCGAGTTGGTCATGTGGGTCTGGACGACGCAGGCGCCGGGGAAGCCGTCCCCCGCGCCGGATCCGGAGGCGACCGTCTCGTAGTACTGGTGGCGTTCGTTGCCGAAGGTGACGTTGTTCATGGTGCCGGAGCCCTCCGCCTGCACCCCGAGCGCCGCGTAGAGGGCCCCGGTGATCGCCTGGGACGTCTCCACGTTGCCCGCGACGACGGCGGCCGGCGGCCGCGGGGCGAGCATGGAACCCGGCGACACGACGATGTCGAGCGGGCGCAGACAGCCGTCGTTGAGCGGGATGTCGTCGTCGACCAGGGTGCGGAAGACGTACAGGACGGCCGCGTTGACCACGGAGAACGGTGCGTTGAAGTTCGTGGCGAGCTGGGTCGAGGTGCCGGTGAAGTCGACGGTCGCCCGGCGGTTGTCTCGGTCCACGCGCACGCGTACCCGGATGACGGCGCCCGAGTCGGTCTCATAGGCGCACTCGCCGTCGTCCAGGGCGTCGACGACCCGGCGCACCGCTTCCTCGGCGTTGTCCTGCACGTGCCTCATGTAGGCCTGGACGACGTCGAGGCCGAAGTCCTCGATCATGCGGCCGACTTCCTCCACGCCCCGCTGGTTGGCCGCGATCTGGGCACGGAGGTCGGCGAGGTTGATCCTCGGGTTGCGTGAGGGGTGCGGGGCGTCGGTGAGCAGGCGGAGGGTCTCCGCCTCCCGGAACCGGCCCCCCTCGGCGAGCAGCCAGTTGTCGAAGAGGACGCCCTCCTGCTCGATCGTGCGGCTGTCGGCGGGCATGGAGCCCGGGGCGATGCCGCCGATCTCGGCGTGATGGCCGCGGGAGGCGACGTGGAACAGGATCCGCTCACTCTCCGTGCCGTCGGCCGGGCCGGTGCCGAAGACGGGGGTGATCACGGTGACGTCCGGAAGGTGGGTGCCGCCGTGGTACGGGTCGTTGACGGCGTAGGTGTCGCCGGGCCGCATGGTGTCGCGGCGGCGGCGGACGACCTCCTTGACGCTGGTGCCCATCGAGCCCAGGTGGACGGGGATGTGCGGGGCGTTGGCCACCAGGTTCCCGTCCGGGTCGAACAGGGCGCAGGAGAAGTCGAGACGCTCTTTGATGTTGACGGACTGGGCCGTGGACTCCAGCCGGGCGCCCATCTGTTCGGCGATCGACATGAAGAGGTTGTTGAAGACCTCGAGCAGAACCGGGTCGACTTCCGTGTCGAGATCGGAACTCTGCGTGACCGTCGCGCGTTCCATGACCAGATGCCCGTCGTGGGTCGTCGCGGCCCGCCAGCCGTCGTCGACGACGGTCGTGGCGCCGGCCTCGGCGATGATCGCGGGTCCGGTGACGGTCTCGCCGGGGGGCAGGCCCTCGCGGTGATACAGGGGTACGTCGCGCCAGACGCCGCCGGTGTGGAGGCGGACGGTCTCCGGCGCGCGGGAGCGGCCTTCGTACGGGGCGAGGGCGGACAGATCGGGGGGGTCGGTGAGGCCGGTGGCTTCGACGGAGAGGGCTTCGACGACGATCGGGCGGTCCAGGACGAAGGAGTACGTGGCGCGATGACGTTCTTCGAAGGCGTGTCTCATGGTGTCGGGCTCGGTCAGCTCGACGGTGAGGGTGGTGTCGGTGCCGTCGTAACGCAGCTGGGCACGGCGGGTGACCCGGATGCGGTCCTCGGGGACGTCCTCGGCCCGGAGTTCGGCGCGGCCCGCGGCCTCCAGGTCGGCGGCCGTCTTGTGGATCCCGGGCATGGCGGACGGCTCCAGCGGTGCCTCGACGGACTGCTCGCGCATGGCCGTGGTGTCGGCGAGGCCGATGCCGAGTGCGGACAGGACGCCGGCCATGGGGGGTACGAGGACCGTGCGGATGCCGAGCGAGTCGGCGACCTTGCAGGCGTGCTGGCCGCCCGCGCCGCCGAAGGTGGTGAGGGTGTAGCGGGTGACGTCGTGGCCCTTCTGGACGGAGATCCGCTTCACCGCGTTGGCGATGTTGGCCACGGCGATCCGCAGGTAGCCCTCGGCGACCTGCTCGGGGCTGCGGTCGTCGCCGGTCTGCTCGTGGATCTCGCGTGCGAGGGCGGCGAAGCGGCGGCGGACGAGGACGTCGTCGAGGGGCTGGTCGGCGTCGGGCCCGAACACGCGGGGGAAGTGGGCGGGTTGGATGCGGCCGAGCATGACGTTGGCGTCGGTGACGGCGAGCGGACCGCCGCCGCGGTAGCAGGCCGGGCCGGGGTCGGCGCCCGCCGAGTCAGGACCCACGCGGTAGCGCGAGCCGTCGAAGTGGAGGATCGAGCCGCCCCCGGCCGCGACCGTGTCGATGTCCAGCATCGGCGCGCGCAGCCGCACCCCGGCGAGCTGTGTGGTGAAGACGCGTTCGTACTCCCCCGCGAAGTGCGAGACGTCGGTGGAGGTGCCGCCCATGTCGAAGCCGATGACGCGGTCGAAGCCGGCGAGCTGCGACATGCGGGCCATGCCGACGATGCCGCCGGCGGGGCCGGAGAGGATGGCGTCCTTGCCGCGGAACTGGTGTGCCTCGGCGAGTCCTCCGTTGGACTGCATGAACATCAGCCGCACGCCTTCGAGTTCGCCGGCGACGTGCTCGACGTAGCGGCGCAGCACCGGCGAGAGGTAGGCGTCGACGACGGTGGTGTCGCCGCGCGGGACCAGCTTCATCAGCGGGCTGACCTCGCTGGACAGCGAGATCTGCGGGAAGCCGATGCGGGCGGCCACCGCGCGGACGGCGTGTTCGTGTCCGGGGTGGAGGTGGCTGTGCATGCAGACCACGGCGACGGCGCGGATGCCGTCGTCGTAGGCCTCCTGGAGGGGACCCGCGAGAGCGTCCGGGTCGGGGGCGCGCAGGACGGTGCCGTCGGCGGCGATGCGCTCGTCGACCTCGACGACCCGCTCGTACAGCAGCTCGGGCAGTTCGATGCGGCGGGCGAAGATGCTGGGCCGGTTCTGGTAGGCGATGCGCAGGGCGTCGCGGAAGCCGCGGGTGATGACGAGCAGAGTGCGTTCGCCCTTGCGTTCCAGGAGGGCGTTGGTGGCGACCGTCGTCCCCATCCGGACGGCGGCCACGGGGTCCCGGGAGTCGTCGAGGAGCGCGCGCACTCCCGCGACCGCCGCGTCGGCGTAGCGCGAGGGACTGTCCGACAGCAGCTTGTGCGTCAGCAGCCGGCCGTCGGGGCGCCGCGCGACGATGTCGGTGAAGGTACCGCCCCGGTCCACCCAGAACTGCCAGCCTGTCACGTATTCACCTCGCTTCCGCGCTGCTCACAGCGCCCGGAGGCCGTCGATCACGTCGCGCAGAATACTCTCGTCCGGCAGTTCGGCAGGCGGTACGGGCCGGTTCACATGGACGAATTCCCCGGTCACGAGGTCACCGACGAGGACCCGGACCACTCCGATGGGCAGATCGAGCTCGGCGGCGAGTTCGACGACCGACTGCGGGGTGTCGCGGCACAGCTCGACGATGTCCACGTGTTCCGGGGAGAGGCTGTGGTCGCCTTCGGGGTCGTCTCCGTGGGGTTCGGTGACGACCACCGCGATCAGGTCGAGGCGGTGCTGAGCCGCACCCGTGGTGCGGCCGCGCGTCATGGCGTACGGACGGACGACCGGTCCGGCGTCGTCGTCGAACCAGTGGCTTCTGCGCTGACCGTCTGTGCTCATGCCATCTCACTACCCGCCCGAGGGCAGGTCGGTACGCGGGGAGGCACCCAGATGTGCGCCGACTCTCTTGACCAGGAGTGTCATCTCGTAGGCGACCTGGCCCACGTCCGAGTCGGCGTCCGCGAGCACGGCGAGGCAGCTGCCGTCGCCGGCGGCCGTCACGAACAGGAAGGCCTCCTCGAGCTCGACGACCGTCTGACGGACGTTGCCCGCGTCGAAGTGCCGCCCCACGCCCTTGGCGAGGCTGTGGAATCCGGACGCGACGGCGGCGAGGTGCTCGCTGTCCTCCCGGGTCAGGTCCTTGGAGACCCCGATGGCGAGACCGTCTCCGGAGAGCACGACGGCCTTGCGAATGCTCGCGACGCGGTCCACCAGTTCGTCGAGGAGCCAGTTCAGCTCGCCCTTGCCGTTCGTGGTGTGGTCGGTTGCCTTCGGTGCGGTCATCGACCGTCCCCCTCTGTCGTTCCTTGTGATGCCGTGTCGCTGTGGGAGTCTTCGCTCTCGGCGTTCTCCTGGCGGCCGCGTTGCCAGCCGCGTTGGAGTGAGGCCATGCGGCTGCGTACCTCGTCGGCGTCGCGTTCCGCGAGCTCCGTGCTGTCCTGCGCGCGTCGCGCGGGATCCTGTTTCAGTTGCGGTGCCAGGTTGGCCTGCCGCACCCGGCGGGGCAGTGGGCCGGTGCCGGGGGCTGTCTCGTGATCCGGGGTGCGCAGGGGGCGTTCGGTGGCGTCCGGTCCGCTCGGCGGGTCCGTGCGGCGCCGGGTGCGGGTGGGAAGTGCCGGGGCGACCGGCGTCTCGTCCGGCCCGGTGGCCCGGGGGCTGGTGGTATCGGGGAGTCCGTCGCCGTGGCCGGCGGCGCCTCGGGTCCGGCTCAGGGGCGCGGTGACCCCGCGGCGACGGGTCGGCAGGGGTGCCGGGCCGTCGGTGGCCGGGTTGTCCGTGCCCAGGCCGCGCGGGCCCGGCACCGCGGACGGTTCCTCGTCCGGCTCGCGGCGCCGGGAGCGCTGCTCGGTCACGGGGCGGCCGTGGGAGCTGACCAGCTTGGGGGAGCTGCGGCGGGGCAACGGCAGCGGGGTGCTCGGATGCTCGCCGGGGTCGATGCGGTCCGCCGGGCGCTGGGGGTCGGTGTATCTGCGGTTGCGCTCGCCGCCGGGGCCGCTCGGCCCGGCCGCCGCGCTCGCTCCCTCGGCCCTGCTCGTCCCGTCCGGGGCGGGGACGATCGAGCGGCGCGGGCGGAACAGCCCGCCGGCTTCGTCCTCCTCGCCGTCCTCGCTGTCGAGCACGCCCGGGAAGCCGTCGAGGCCTTCGAGGCCGAGGGGGCCTTCCAGTTCGACGGGCCCGTCCAGGAGCGAGGCGGGCAGACCGGGCAGTGGCACGGGCGTCGGGGAGAGTGTGGTGCGCCGGCTCTCGGCGGGAGATCCCTCGGGCGAGGGCCGGGGCCGGTCGAGGCGGAATCCGATGCCGTTGGTGTCCGGGACGTCGTCCGTCAGCAGGACGTCCGGGATGAAGACGACGGCGGTGGTGCCGCCGTAGGGGGACGGCTGGAGGGAGACCCGGACGTTCTGCCGCTGGGCGAGCCGGCTCACCACGAACAGACCCAGCCGGTCGGTGTCGGACAGCTCGAACTCGGGGGTCTCGGCGAGCCGGAGGTTGGCGTCCAGCAGTGCCTCCGCGGTCATGCCGAGGCCACGGTCGTGGATCTCCAGGGTGAAACCGTTGGCGACCCGTTCGCCCAGCACCTGGACGGCGGTGTGCGGCGGCGAGAACACCGTGGCGTTCTCGAGGAGTTCGGCGACGAGATGGGTGAGGTCGGCGACCGCCGGGCCGGTGATGGCCGTGCGGGGCAGTCGGCGCACCTCGATGCGTTCGTAGTCCTCGACCTCGGCGACGGCGGCGCGCACGATGTCCATGAGCTGGATGGGTTTGCGCCACTGCCGCGAGGGGGCCGCGCCGGAGAGGATCACCAGGCCCTCGGCGTGCCGCCGCATACGGGTCGTGAGGTGGTCGAGGCGGAAGAGGTCGGCGAGTTCCTCGGTGTCGTCGGTCCGGCGTTCCATGGTGTCGAGCAGGGTGAGCTGCTTGTGGAGCAGGACCTGGCTGCGGCGGGCGAGGTTGACGAACACCTCGGAGACTCCGGCGCGCAGCTGGGACTGTTTGACGGCGGCTTCGACGGCGGCCCGTTGCAGGGTGTTGAGCGCCTGGCCGACCTCGCCGATCTCGTTCCTGTCGTACTCCAGACGCGGCATCTCGGTCTCCACGTCGACCTGCTCGCCCGCGGACAGCCGGCGCATCACGCTGGGCAGCCGCACACCGGACGCCTCGTGGGCCTCCAGGCGCAGTTGGCGCAGGTCGCGGATGAGGCTGCGTCCGATGCGCACGGACAGGAAGAGCGAGAGCAGCAGGGCGATCAGGCCGAGCACGCCGACGACGGCCGACTGGACGATGACGCCCATCGCGATGGGGCGGACCCGGTCCTGGAAGCGGTCGTTCGCCTGGTCGTCGAGGTGGGCGAGTTCGTCGAGCACGTTGCCTGCCGCGACGTCCCAGTTCTCGGCGGTCACGCCACGGGGCATGTCGTCCGGCCGGGAGGCCAGGACGGACTGTTCGGCCGTGCGCAGCGGGGCGGTGGTGGCGTTCTTCCAGAAGCGCTCGTAGCGGTCGCGTTCGGCGGTCGGCAGCTGCGGGAGGCTGATGTCGTACACCGCGGCCCGCTGTGCCTCGATGTTCGAGAGGTGGTGGACCTCTTCGCGCGTGACCCGGCCCACGACCAGGGCGGAGCCCAGCAGGGCGTCCTCCTGGGAGAGCAGTTCGCGGGCTCGCGCGACGTTGACGAGGGCCCGGTACTGCTTGTCCATGTCCACGCTGTCGACCACGTCGATGGTGGCCAGCAGGGCGTAGCAGGGGTCGATCAGACGGTTGTAGAGGTCGAGTGCCTGGGCGCGGGAGACGGTGCCGTCCTCGACGCTGCGGCGCAGCGAGCCGATGCCGTCGAAGGCGTCCAGGACGGCGGTGAGGGCCTCGGTGTCGTCCTGGTCCAGGACATCACGGACGGCGGCGCTGTCGGAGTTGCCGCGGATCCTGGCGATGACCTCGTTCGTCGCCCGACGGGTGCGGCGGAGCGCGGCGAGGGCGTCGGCGGCGCGCGGGTCGGCGAGGTAGACCAGGGTCTGGCGGCGTTCCTGCTGGATGGCGCGAGCCGTGTCCTCGACGGGGTAGCCGATCCTGTCCGCCACCGACGACACGTTGAACAGCCGGTTCACCTCGCGGCCCATGAGTACCGTGGCGAAGCCCCAGACGGCGGTCAGGGACACCAGCGGCACGAGCAGCAGCGCCACGATCTTCCGGCGGATCGACTTCCCGCGAAAGCGCATGGCCTCCCCCAGCTCGACCCCCACAGGGAAGGGGGGTACACCTGTGCGTCAATAAACGGCGCGAGCCTACTACTGACGCACGAGTAACTCGAAGAGGCATCCGGAAGCCGAAATTCCGAACCAGCGTCAAGACATGGCGAGTTGTCATGTCATTGCGGGAGATTGCCTCCCCGAAACCGGCAGCGACCGACGAGGCCGATCCCGCGTTCCCGTACGGGTAGTTGGCCAGAATTTTTCGTTCATTGGGAATCTTCGGGAGACTTCGTTCGTCTTTTTCTACGGGAGTCGGGGGCGGAATCGGCCACAGGAGCCGCATCTCGCACCCGGGCGGCGTAAAACAGCGCAAGCCGGGCAGCCACTGGGGAGTCGGGGTCTTCGGACCGGGCGAGGGGTCTGCTGGCGGTGGGGAGTGACACGGTGATGGGCACGGCGGAGCGGCATGACGCGCCGGAGTACGGCGCGGTGGCGCACAGGACGGTGCCTCGGCGGCGCGAGGCACCGGATCACGACATTCCGGCGGATGGACACGGACCGGCACCGCAGACGGCCCGGGACGCTGTGCGCGAGACGGTCCAGGACCGGCCGCAGCACCGGCCGTTGTGGGTCGAGGAACCCGCCCGCCGGCGCCGGATGCCGGACCCGGTGCGCAACGCGGCCGTTCGCGCGGTGCTGTTCATCGCGGTGACGCTGATCCTGGCGATGACGGCTGTCCTGTGCACCCTGGCGGGCTCGTGGCTGGCGTTCCCGATGGTGATCGGCAGCGTGGCCGGCACCGTGGTGGCCACCTGGGGCGCACTCGACGTCTGGATCACGCGCCAGGTCTGGAACCAGCGCAACGGCGTGGTGTCGGTCCCCAGCAGCACCGCCCGGGCGCTGCGCCGCGAGCGCCGCCGGGCCCGGCGGCAGGCACGGGCCGACGAGCGGGCGAAGAAGCGCATAGCCAGGGCCGACGGTACCGGACAGCTGTCGCACTCCTGACCGGTTCCGCCCCGGCCCCGCTCGTGGGGAGAACCACTCGACTCCCCCCACGAGCCACCGCGCGGGCCGCGGCTGTGCCACGGCCCGTCCGGGCCACGGCTACGCGGGCCGCTTGAACATCCGGGTCGCCGTGATCTCGCTGTGGACCGACTCGCTTTCTCCGGCGGGGGCCTGCTGGGGCAGACCCGGCCGCAGGTGCTCCTCCACGCTGATGTACTTCAGGCCGGCGCGCAGGTCGGCGTCGTTGCGCAGCCGGATGACCAGCGGGAACTCCGCCAGCGCCGTGGTGTCGAACAGGCCGGTGGTGTAGAGGAGCTGGACACCGAGCGCGTCGGACACCGCCCGCTGGAGCTCCAGCAGATAGGTGGCGTTGGCGCGGCCGATGGGGTTGTCGAGGAACAGGGTGCCGGCGTGCCGGTGCTTGTCCCGGCCCCGGTCGTTGGAGCGCAGGGCGGCCATCGTGCAGTACAGGGCGATGGCCGCGGTGAGCAGCTGGCCGCCGGAGAACACGTCGCCCATCTGGCCGACGGGCACACGCTCGGCGCGCAGGACGGCATCGGGCTTGAGGATCTCGACCGCGATGCCCCTGGGCTGGAGGGCGGCACCGACTCCCCGCAGCAGCAGGGACATCCCGTCACGCCGGAGATCGGAGTTCTTCTTCACCGCGGCCCGGGTCGCCTCGTCGACGACCTCACCGAGGCGTTCGGTCAGCGTGGCCTGGTCGGGTTCCTCGAACCGGATGCGCAGGAACTCCTGTCCGGACCACTCGCCGAGCCCCTCGGGCAGCCGGGACAGACGCTGGGCAGAGCGCAGGGTGGCGAGGGACGACTCCACCAGTCCCCGCAGCCGGTCCACGATCGAGTCCCGGTTCCGCTCCAGCTGCGCCAGTTCGTCGGTGAGGACGCGCAGCCGGGGCGCGAAGGCGTCGGCCCACTTCTGGGCGTGCTCGGGCAGCGCCGCGGCGGGCAGTTCGCGGATCTGCTGGCGGGCCGGGGTGCGGACCTGCTCGTAGCGGGTGGAGTTGGCGTGCCGGACCAGGATGTCGCCGGCTTCGCGCACGGACGCCTCCGCGGTGGACAGGTCGGCGGCGCAACCGCGCAGCGAACGGCGGGACTCGGCGGCCGACTGCCGGGCCTCCTCCAGAGTGCCGGGGTAGGGCTCCACCTCCTCCTGCTCCTCCTCGGACGCGTGCTCGCGCAGCAGGTCGCGGAGCATCGCGGCGGTCTCCTCGAAACCGCCGACGGCGTCCTCGGCGGCCCGGTGCGCATCCAGCAGCTCGGAGTGCGCCCCGCGAGCCTCGACCAACGCCTCGGTACGGGCGGCCAGTTCGGTGCCGGCGGTGCGCCGCAGCGCCTGCGCGTGGTCGGCGTCGCGCGGCTGGAGCTCCTCGGACAGCTCGGTGTGTGCCTCGCCGTCCTCCGGTGCGTGCCGCTCGGCCTCGCCGCGCAGCCGCCCGAGCTGCTCGCTGGCGTGCGACATCCGGGTCTCCAGAAGCTGCACCAGTTCCTCGGCCCGTGCGGCCGCGGCCTGCCGGGACGGTCCGTCGGAGCCGTCCGGCGACTGGAGCAGCTGCTCGGCGCGGGTACGGACCTTGTTGCTCAGCCGGTCCAGTTCGGTCCGTGCCGCGCTCTCGTCGCTCTCCGCGCGGGCCTGCTCGGCACGCAGATCGGCGCCGACGCCGACCTTCTCGTAGACCTGGGAGGCGGCCCGGTAGGCCTCACGCAGGGCGGGCAGGGACGCCTGGGACGCGTGCGGGTCGTCCTGCGGCACGTCGTCGGGGGCGCCGGCGATCTCGGCCCGCTCGGCGCGCAGCGCGCGGGCCGTGCGACGGCTGTCGTCGGCGGCGCGCTGGGCGGCGCGGCGGTCCTCGTCGGCGGCCCGGGCCCGCTCCAGGCAGGTCTGGGCGCGGGCTTCCGACTCGGTGGCGTCGTCGGCCAGTTCACGCAGTTTCACCTGCCAGCCGGCGCGCTCGCGCAGCCGGAAGGCGAGCCCGGCGAGGGCGTCCGCGGCCCGCCGGGCGCGCTGGGCGCTCTCCTGTCGTTCGTCGCGCACCCGTGCGGCCTCGGCGGCGGTCTCCTCGGCCTCGGCCCGCACGGTCCGCGCCTCGGCCAGCTCGGCCTCGGCCTCCTCGGCGAACGCGCGTGCCTCCTGGGCGAGCTGGTCCAGCTGCGCGAGCCGGCCGGCCGGGCAGCCCGTGCGCCACGAGGCGAGCCTGGCGGCCAGTTCGCGGTCCTTGCCGAGGCGGGCGGCAAGGCCGCGGATCTCCTCGTCGCGCTCCGCGGCCCGCGCCCGCAGGGCCTGCCGCTCCTCGTCGGCGGCGTGCTCGTCGTGCATGGCCGGGTTCGGCGGTACGAGGAAGACACCGCTGTCCTGCGACTCCGCGGCCGGGGTGGGCGCGAGGAGGGCGGCCGCGGTGCCGACCGCCACGGTCGACCGGGGCAGCAGCGCCGCGTTGCCGAGGGCTTCCCGGGCCCGTGCGTGCGAGTCCGGATCGGTGATGATCACACCGTCGACGAGTTCGGGGCGGGCGGCCAGCACACGCGCGTGGTCGGCGGGGTCGACGGCCTGGGCGAGATAACGCCAGCCGGGCAGCGCGGGAATGCCGTGTTCGCCGAGGAACTCCACGGTGGCCAGTACGTCCGGGCCGGGCGGCAGCAGTCCCCCGTCGCCGAGCGCGCCGAGGATGCGCGCGTCGTCGGCGGCCGCGGTGCGCAGCTCGAAGAGCTGCCGTTCCGCGGCGGAGACGGCTTCGGCGAGGAGTTCGCGCAGTTCGTCGGCGAAGCGGTCCAGCTCCGTGGGCGCAAGGGCGCCGTCCGGGGCGTCCTGGCCGATGTCCTGCCGGGTCCGCGGGCCGCCCGTCTGCGCGTCACCGTGGGTCAGTCCCAACAGGTCGGCCAGCCGCTCCTCGGCGGCAAGTGCCTCGGCGAGGCGCAGTTCGGCCTCGCGGGAGCGCTCGGCCGCCGTCGCGGCGTCCGCCGCGCGGGCCGCGGTCAGTTCGGCGCGGGACTCCGCGGACGCCGCCTCCCGGGCGTGCTCGCTCGCCCGGCGGGACGCCTCGCGTGCGGTGTCCCAGGCCGCGACGGCCGTCTGTTCGGCGTCGCTCGCGGCGAGGGCCGCGCGCGCGGGGTCGGCGTCGGGCGCGCTGTCGTCGAGCCAGCCCGCGCGCACCGCCTCGGCGGTCTCCTGTTCCACCTCGGCCAGGCGCTGGCGCAGGTGTCCGATCTCGCTGCGGGCGCGCTGGGACTCGGTCGCGGCGGACGTGGAGTCCCGGTGGGCCGAGTCGCCGGCCTCCTGGAGCGCCGCGGACCGCTCCTCCTCCTCGTTGGCGAGGGTCTCGGCGTTCTCCGCGGCCAGGTGCAGGGCTCGTACGAGATCGACGGCGGCCTTGGTCCGGGCGGCGAGCGCGGGTGCGGCATCGCGCTCGGCCTCCTGGATCGCGGCGGACACCCGGGTGACCCGGTCGGTGGCGGCCCGGTGGCGCAGTACGGCCTCGGCGGCCTGCCAGGCGGCGTGCAGGGTGCGCGCCTCGGCGAGCTCGCGCTTCTGTGCGGCGGCCGACTTCTCGGCCGCGGCCAGGGCCAGCGAGGCGTGCCGGTAGGCGAGTTCGGCGGCGACGAGGGCGCTGCGCTCACGCGCTCCCTCGGCGTGGGTGACGGCGTAGGCGGCGGCCGTGACCCGCTGGGCGAGGTCGGTGGCACGCGTGCGTTCGCGCACCGCGCGGGTGGACAGCCGACGCGCCAGCGTACGGGTACGGCGCTCGGCCGCCGTGTGGATGTCACGCGCGCGTGCGCGTGCCTCGGTGGCCTCCACGATCCGGCCGAGCAGGTCCACCGACCCGGCGGTGAAGTCGCGTTCGGCGATCAGTTCGGCGCGTCGCCCCAGCTTGTTGCCGAAGCCGCTGACGAGGTCGGCGAGTCCGTCGGTGTCGCGGGTGTCGGTGACGGCCCGCAGCAGCAGGTCGGTGAAGTCGGAGTCCTTCTTGACCGCGAACAGGCCGGCGGCCTCGCCCTCGTCGGCGTTCATCTCGCGCTGGTAGCGGAAGAGTTCGGGGTCGAGGCCCAGGTCGCCGAGGTGTTCGATCCAGCGGTCGTGGATCTCCTCCCAGTGCACCTCCAGGTGCGGGTAGGCCTTGCCCGCGTCGGTGATGGCGTCCCGGAAGCCCTTCATGGTGCGGCGCCGGCCCTGCGCGCCGGACTGGCCCTCGACGGGCGGCCGTACCGCGGTGGCCTCGGCGACCGGCAGGTTGTCCAGGCTCAGCCCGGGACCGGGCCGGAAGGAGTACCAGGCCTCGGCGAACTTCCGCGGGTCGTTGGAGACCTGGCGGCCGCGCCATTCGCTGACCTTGCCGACGACGACGCACTCGCCGGTCAGCACGTGCTGCCACTCCAGTGCCACGTGCCCGCAGTCGTCGGCGAGCAGGAACTTGCGCAGCACGCCGGAGCTGGCGCCGCCGAGCGTGTTGCGGTGGCCGGGCAGCATCACGGAGAAGATCAGCTTGAGCAGGACCGACTTGCCGCCGCCGTTCTCCAGGAAGAGCACGCCGGCGGGCGCGGGCCGGCGCGGCGGGCCGACGGGCTCCTCCTCGAAGAACTCCGCCTGGGTGGGTGCGGGGTCGGGCACGACGTCGCCCACACCTCGCAGGTCAAGCACGGTGTCGGCGTAACGCGCACCGGCGGGCCCGATGGAGTAGAGACGGACCCGGGACAGCTCGTACATGGCGGACTCTCGTAAGTCTTCGGCAGATCGGTCGGCAGAGCGGGGGCGGAAGCCTGCGGCGGTCCAGCGGCTTCCGGCGCGCTTCGGGCCCTTCGAGGACTCGGGCCCTCCGGGGACTTCCGGCGCGCTGTGGGCGCTGTGGGCGCCTCAGGAGTGGAACGGCAGGCCCGCGTCGGCGACCAGTTGCAGGTCGTCCGTGTCCTCGGCGGGCAGCAGGGTCGGCGTGCCGTCGGTGACCGGGACGACGCCCAGTTCGATGAGCTCGGCCAGGGCCGCGCCACCCGCCATGTCCCGCACCTGGAGCTGGTAGCGGGCCGTGGTGCGGTAGGTGCCGCCGCCGTCGTCGCCGGTGCGCTGGAGGAAGCCGGAGTCGGTGAGGAAGGCGACCGCCTTGCCGACGATGCCGGTCGTGGAGCCGGCGAGGCGGCGCGCGTCCTTGGTGGCGCCGGTCGCGCTGCGTCTGGCCCAGATCCGCCAGGCGGCCTCCAGACCGGGGGCGTCGGTCGCGGGGTCGCTGTTGTGGCCCTGTTCGTCCGCGCGCTCCTCCAGCCTGCGGCAGGCCTGGCGGACGAACGCGTCGACGCCGTTGACGCTCACCCGGCCGATGTACCCGTCGTCGGCGAGGTCCTCCGGCCGCGGGAACGCCAGCGCGGCGACCGCGAGGTGGGCCAGGCCGTGCAGGAAGCGGTCCCCGGAATCCGCGGACGTGCGGCGCGCGTAGTCGCCCATGCGGACGGCGAACACCGAGTCCTCGGCCGCGGTCACGGCCATCCCCGCCCGTGGCGAGACCTCCAGCACCACGAGCCCGAGGCCGGCCGCCACGGCGTCGGCGAGCCGTGCGAACGGCGGGTCCTCCCGGTAGCGGCGCAGCAGATCGGCGTACTCCTGGTCGCGCGCGGGCTGCACCTTGGGCTGGAGCCCGAAAGCGACGAGGCGCGCCGCGTCGGCGGCGTCGGCGGGGGTGACGGCGGCGGTCGCCGGAACGGGACCGGCGTCCGGCTCACTCCACTCGACGTACTCGCTCACGGTCGGGACTCCTTGTTGCGTCGGCGGTCGTTCGTTCGGTTCTCGGGCCGGCTCATGCCGCCTCCGTCCGGTCCGCCGCCATCCCGGCGGCGTCCAGGAGCGCGGTGCCGACGATCAGGTCGGCGCCGCCGAACTCCGGGTCGTCCAGCTCGGTCCCGTCGTCCACGGCGAACAGCAGCTTCTCCTCGCCCTGGCGGTAGGCCGTGCCCACCGCCGGGCTGGCCGCGTGGACGGCCAGCAGCGCCACCAGATAGGGCAGTTCGGCGTCGCGTCGCCGGGCGTCGGCGAGCAGCCCCGACAGCCGTCGCGGGGCGTCCGCCGGCAGGTCGAGCAGTTTCATCGCCGCCGCCAGCTGCTCCTCGCTGAACCGGCTGTCGTCCGGCGTGGCGATGAGGTCGGGCTCGGGCATCTCCGCGCCGAGGTGCTCACGCTCCACCGGGGGCGTCAGCAGGATGTCGACGAGATCCGCGACCCGCACCGACACGGGCGTGCGCAGACCCGTCCCGCGGGCGAAGAACGCGTCGGTGACCCGGACCGCCTGCTCGACCGGCAGCGGCAGCGCCGGGGCGACGAGATGTCCGTACAGGTCGATCCCGGACGTCGTCATCGGGGTGGCGAAGGCCTGCCGGTCCTGCTCCGCGCGGAACAGCGGCCCGGCCTCCAGCAGGCGCGACTGCAACTGCGTGTGGCGGCGGATGCAGTCCTTCACGATGTCGACGAGCTCGGCGGCGCGCCGCTTCTGCTCGGGGTCCTCGGACTCGTCGCGGGCCTTGCGGATGTTGGTGAGGATCGCGTTCTCGTGGCGGTAGCGGTCGGCCACGTGGTCGAGGGCTTCGGCGATCATGTCGGGCACGGAGTTGAGCCAGTCCACGGCCCGTACGTTGCGCCGGGTCGCGTCCAGCGCCCGGCGCAGGGTCTCCGAGTACTGCACGGTGCGGTAGCGGGCCTGCTCGGCGGCGAGCTGGGCGTCGGCGAGCCGGCCGCGGCTGATGAGCACCTCCAGCTTGACCTCGGCGGCGATCTGGGCGCTGGTGACATCGGTGTCGAGGGCGCCCACCAGGACGTTGACGGCCTCGTCCGTCGTGCGCAGGTAGACGCTGCCGCCGGGGCCGGGGACCTCCTCGATCAGCTTGAAGTCGTAGTCGCGGCGCACATAGCTGCCGTCGGTGGTGAACGTGCCGTATATGGCCCGGAAGCCGCGGTCGACGCTGCCGACGTTGATCAGGTTCTCCAGGACCCAGCGGGCCACCCGCTCGTGCTCGGCGGCGGAGCGCTGCGGGGCCTGGGCGGTGATGCGCGGGACGAGCCTGGTCACTATCTGGTCGTGGTCGGCGCCCGTGTCGAAGTCCATGTTCAGTGTGACGAGGTCGATCGCGGCGAGGGCGATCTCCGCCATGCCGTACACCGAGTACGCGCCCGCGAGGTTGGCCTTGCGGGCGTCGAGGTCGTGGATCGGCGCCGTGCAGGCGAGCGCGCGCAGCCGCCGCGCCAGCCCCTCGTCGGCGGCCGGACCCGGTGCGAGTCGCGGCGCCGCGCTGAGCTGGGGCGGAACGCTGTCCGGCGATGCAGGCGAAGTCACGGTGCACAGACTAGGTCCTCCATCTGACAACGACCCAAACGACGCAGATGGGGCCCGGCGTCACGCTTGTCACACCGCCCCTGCGCCGGCCCCCTGCACCACCGGCCCCGGGGCGGCTGCGTCCGCGCCGGCCCCGGGTCCGGTCCGCCCGCACGGCCCCGACGGCGGCCCGACGGGAGTCCCCCACGCCCGCCCCGTGGTGGTCTCCCTCACACGAGCCCCGCCGTGGCCCCTCTCACACGAGCCCCACGGCGGCCCCCCTCGCCCCGGCCGCCGGACGCCGGACCGACAGGCCCGGTGGCGTACCCCCGGCTCGCACCGCGCCAGCCACGCGCCGCCGGCTCACTCGGCCGCGGTGGCCGCCCCCTGCTCGCCCTGCCCGACCCTTCGCCGGTACACCTCCACGACCCGCTCCAGCGAATCCGCGAGATAGACCTCCAGCAGCTTTTCGGCCTCGCCGCCGTCCCCGTCCTCCAGCGCCCGGAGGATCTGTCGATTGCGGGCGAGGTAGGGCTCGTGCAGCCGCCGGGGGTCGTCCACGACGTGGAAGGCCAGCCGCAGCTCGGCGAAGACGCTGCGCATCAGTTCGTCGGTGCGCTCGCTGCCGGCCAGGGTGACGAGTTCCCGGTGGAAGTGGATGTTCGCCGTACCCACTGCTTTCCAGTCGTTCTCGACGACCGCCGACCGGCCCTCGGCGACCGCCGCGGCCAGACCCTCCACCGCGTACGGCGGCTCCCCCAGACCGCGCACGACGGCGCACTCCACGAGGATCCGGGTGCGGTAGATGTCCTCGACGTCCTCGACGGTCAGGACCCGGACGAAGACGCCCCGGTTGAGCTCGTGGACGAGCAGACGTTCATGGGTGAGCAGCCGGAACGCCTCGCGCAGCGTGTTGCGCGAGACCCCGAGCGCCCCGCCGATGCTGTCCTCCGACAGCCGGGTCCCCGGCGGGAAGTAGCCGTCGGCGATGCGGCTTCTGAGGATGTCCGAGACGCGTTCGGCGGTGCTGGTGCGCCCCAGGAGCGCGCGGTCGTCGGCCAGTCCCGTCAGCTGCTCTGCCATGCCCGGAATTGAACCGCAGACACCAGGACGAAACAACAGGGGTATTGAGGGATCGTTGAACAATCCTCTACGGTGCTCCGCACGGCACGACAACGCACGGCGCCGCCCGGCACGGCTCGACACGACACCGGACGACCCGGCACGACCCCGCACGGCATCGCACGGCACGCCCCCGCACGGCATCGCACGACACCCCACGGCACGACCCCGCACGGCACGACAACGCACGGCATGACACGGCACGGCACGGCTCACCCCCAGCACCCCTCCGTCATCCCTCTGCGAGGTGCCCATGAGCACGACCCCTCCACCTGAGGCCCTGGCCGCCGGCCACCCCGCCACCACCGCTGAACACGCCGTCGGCGACGGCGCGTCGGGCTGGCTGCGCGCCCTCGGTCCACGCGGCCGCCGCGCCTTCGCCGGCGCCTTCGGCGGCTATGCGCTGGACTCCTACGACTACTTCGCCCTCCCCCTGACCATGGTCGCGCTGGCCGCCCACTTCGGCCTGGACAGCGGCCGGACCGGACTGCTCACCACCGTCACCCTCGTCGTCTCCGCCGTCGGCGGCGCCCTCGCCGGTGTCCTCGCGGACCGGGTCGGCCGGGTACGGGCGCTGATGGTCACGGTGCTCACCTACGCCGTGTTCACCGTCGCCTGCGGCTTCGCTCCCGACTACGGGACCCTGCTGGTCTTCCGGGCGCTCCAGGGCCTCGGCTTCGGCGGCGAGTGGGCGGTCGGCGCGATCCTGGTGGCCGAGTACGCGAGTGCCCGGCACCGCGGCCGTACGCTCGGCGCGGTCCAGAGCGCGTGGGCGGTGGGCTGGGCGCTCGCCGCGGTCGTGTACACCCTGGTCTTCTCGTTCCTCGGCGACGACCTGGCCTGGCGCGTGATGTTCTGGACCGGCGCCCTGCCCGCCCTGCTGGTGGTGTGGCTGCGCCGCCGGGTGCAGGACGCGCCCGAGGCGGCCACGGTACGGGAGCGCAACCCGCGGCGGGGATCGTTCGCCGCGATCTTCCGGCGAGGCACGGCCGACTCGCCGGGGCTGCTGCGTACGACGGTCTTCGCCGGCCTGCTCTCCACCGGCGTCCAGGGCGGCTACTACACCCTCGCCACCTGGGTTCCGACGTATCTGAAGACGGAGCGCGGTCTGTCGGTCGTCGGCACCGGCGGCTATCTGACCTTCCTGATCTCGGGCGCCTTCACCGGCTACCTCACCGGCGGCCATCTCACCGACCGGCTGGGCCGCAGGCCCAACATCTGGCTCTTCGCCCTCCTGTCGGCGGTGTGCATCCTGGCGTACGCCCACATCCCGGACGGCGCCGACACACTGCTCCTGGTGCTCGGATTCCCGCTCGGCTTCTGCATGTCGGCGATCTTCAGCGGCTTCGGCTCGTACCTGAGCGAGCTGTACCCGACGGCCGTGCGGGGCACGGGCCAGGGCTTCACGTACAACACCGGCCGGGCCGTGGGCGCCGCCTTCCCCACCACGGTCGGCTTCCTCGCCGACAGCTGGGGCGTGGGCGGCGCACTGGTCTTCGGCGCGATCGGCTACGGCATCGCGGCACTCGCGCTGCTGGGACTGCCGGAGACGCGCGGGAGGGAACTGCTGTGAACGGTACGCAGGACCGCCCCTCGCCCGGCACCACGGATCGCCCCCTGCTCCTCGCCGACGAGCACGCGCACGCGTGGAGCCCGAGAGCCGCCCGGACCCGGTTCCGTGACGGCCTGTCCGGTCCGACGGCCGGGGTCGCGGCCGGCCACACCCAGGTCAACCTGATCTCGGTCCCCGCCGACTGGGCGTACGACATGCTGCTGTTCTGCCAGCGCAACCCCAAGCCCTGCCCCGTCCTGGACGTCACGGACGCCGGCTCGTGGACCACCGTTCTCGCGGACGGCGCCGATCTGCGCACCGACCTGCCGCGCTACCGGGTGTGGCGGCACGGCGAACTGGTGGACGAGCCGACGGACGTACGCGCGTACTGGCGCGACGACCTGGTGTCGTTCCTGATCGGATGCAGCTTCACGTTCGAGTGGGCGCTGTCCGGGGCGGGCGTCCCGCTCCGGCACATCGAACAGGGCCGCAACGTACCGATGTACGTGACGAACCGCCGGTGCCGGCCGGCGGGCCGGCTGCACGGCCCGCTGGTGGTGTCCCTGCGCCAGGTGCCGCCGCAGCACCTGGCGGCCGCGATCCGGGAGAGCAGTCTGCTGCCGGCGGTGCACGGCGCTCCGGTGCACTGCGGCGATCCGTCGGGCCTCGGCGTCGCCGACCTGGCCCGGCCCGACTTCGGCGACCCGGTGGACGCCGAACCGGACGACATCCCGGTGTTCTGGGCCTGCGGGGTGACAGCGCAGGCCGCGGTGGTGGCCTCGCGGCCGCCGTTCGCGCTGACGCACGCACCGGGACAGATGTTCCTCACCGATGCCCGCGACGAGCAGTACCGCGTGGCCTGAGCAGGAGAGACGTGACATCCATGACCTCCATCGACCTGAACGCCGACCTCGGCGAGGGCTTCGGCCGCTGGCGGCTGACCGACGACGAACAGCTGCTGTCCGTCGTCACCAGCGCCAATGTGGCGTGCGGCTTCCACGCCGGGGACGCGGCCACCATGCGGCGGGTGTGCGCGCAGGCGGCCGAGCGCGGGGTGGCCATCGGTGCCCAGGTCTCCTACCGGGACCTGGCCGGGTTCGGACGGCGTGCGATGGACGTCCCGGCCGCCGAGCTGACCGCCGAGGTGGCGTACCAGATCGGTGCTCTGGAGGTGTTCGCCCGCGCGGCCGGCGCACGCGTGGCGTACGTCAAACCGCACGGCGCGCTGTACAACCGCGTGGTGCACGACGAGGAGCAGGCGCACGCCGTCGTGGACGGCGTGCGCCTGGCCGACGCTGCGCTGCCGGTGCTCGGACTGCCCGGGTCGCGACTGCTGGAAGTGGCCTCGAAAGCCGGACTGCCGGCCGTCGCGGAGGCCTTCGCGGACCGCGCGTACACCGAGGAGGGCACCCTCGTGCCGCGCGGCCGGGACGGCGCGGTGGTCACCGACGCGGCCGCGGTCGTGGCGCGCTCGGTGGAGCTGGCCCGCTCCGGCACGGTCACGGCCCACTCGGGGGTGCGTATCGAGGTACGGGCGCGGTCCCTGTGCCTGCACGGCGACACGCCCGGTGCGGTGGAGCTGGCCCGGCGGGTCCGGCGGCGGCTGGAGGAGTCGGGCGTGCGGGTGGAGGCGTTCGAATGAGGGCGCTGCCCGTGGGTGAGGACTCGCTGCTCGTCGAGGTCTCCTCGGGCGAGGAGGCCCAGGCCCTGCACGCCGAGCTGGTGCGCAGGCGGGCGCAGGGCCTGCTCGTCGTCCGCGAGATCGTCCCGGCGGCCCGTACGGTCCTCCTCGACGGGGTCTTGGACCCAAACCGGCTGGCCCGCGAACTGGCCCGCGCCGAAGTGCCTGCCACGGTCCCGCGCGCCGCGGAGGTGGTCGACATCCCGGTGCGCTACGACGGCCCCGACCTCGCGGACGTCGCCGCGCACTGGGGTGTCCGGGCGTGCGAGGTGGCGCGGATCCACACGGCCGCCGAATTCCGTGTCGCGTTCTGCGGCTTCGCCCCCGGCTTCGGCTATCTCACCGGTCTGCCGCCGGGCCGCGAGGTCCCGCGGCGGGCCACGCCGCGTACGGCCGTGCCGGCCGGGGCGGTGGCGCTGGCGGGCCCGTACACGGGGGTGTACCCGCGGTCGTCGCCGGGCGGCTGGCAGCTGATCGGCCGTACGGACACACAGCTGTGGGATCCCGCGCGGGTGCCTGCCGCGCTGCTGTCACCGGGTACCCGGGTGCGCTTCGTCGCGGTGGAGGGCGCATGACGGACCGCGCGCTCGCCGTCGTACGGGCCGGGGCGCTGACGACCGTGCAGGATCAGGGGCGTTCCGGGCACGCCCACCTCGGTGTGCCCCGTTCGGGGGCGCTCGACGGACCCGCGGCGGCGCTCGTCAACCGGCTGGTCGGCAACCCGCCGGAGGCGGCCGTCCTGGAGACCACTCTGAACGGCTGTGCGCTGCGCCCGCGTTCGGCGGTCACCGTGGCGGTGGGCGGCGCGCCCTGCCCGGTCACGGTGGACGGGCGGCCGGTCGCCTGGGGGGCACCGGTACGGGTGCCGGCCGGGGCTCTCCTCGACGTGGGAGCCGCCGTGCACGGCGTGCGCAGTTACGTGGGCGTCGGCGGCGGCATCGCCGTCGAGCCGGTCCTCGGCAGCCGCTCCACGGACCTGCTCTCGGGGCTCGGTCCGCCGCCGCTCACGGACGACTCGGTGCTGCCGCTGGGCAGGGCCGCCGGCCGGTACGCGCGCGTGGACAGCGCTCCGCAGCCGAGGCCGCCGACGGAACTCGTCCTGCGGGTGGCGCTCGGCCCGCGCGACGACTGGTTCACACCGCGGGCCGTACGGGCCTTCACCACCGGCACCTACCGGGTGTCGGCGGCGAGCAACCGCATCGGCCTGCGCACGGAAGGGCCCGCCCTGGAACGGGCCCGCCCCGGTGAACTGCCCAGCGAGGGCATGGTCCTGGGCGCGGTCCAGGTGCCCCCGGACGGGCGTCCCGTGGTCTTCCTGGCGGACCACCCGACCACCGGGGGCTACCCGGTGGTCGGGGTCGTACGGGCCACCGACCTCCCGGCGGCCGCGCAGGCGATGCCCGGGGTCCCGGTCCGCTTCGTGGCCGTGCGCCGGCGCTCCGGGCGCCCGGGGCCCGTCTGACCGCCGCCGGCCACCCCGCGGCCCCTCCCGTCCGCCCCGCCGCCACTGGGTGCAGGACGACGGGAGCGGCCGGACCGCGGGGACGGCCGGACCGGCCCTACGCCACGTCCGCCTGATCGACCGACGACAGCGCGGCGAGTGCCGTGGAGACCGCCGCGGAGGCTCTCAGGTCGAGCCGGGCGCTGGTGCCGCGGGCCCGGTGGCGCATCTCGTCGACGGCCAGGGTGAGCAGCTGCGGCAGCAGGTCGGTGCACCGCCGCATCACCCAGGCGGTGCCCGCGGTGGCCAGCCACAGCAGGCTCGCCGATCTGGTCGGCGCGGGGAACTCGGGCTCGGGCGAGGGCGCGGCCCCCTTCGCGACGCCCGCCTGTGCCAGCAGGTCGTGGAAGCTCACGGCCAGCTGCCGGTGCCCGCGCTCGCCGGGATGCAGCCGGTCCGAGCTCCACATGGCGCGGTCGGTCAGCCACTCCTCCTCGGAGGCGTGCAGATGCACCGCCCCGTAGCGTTCGGACAGCGCGTGCACCACGGCGTTGACCGCGCGCTGCCGCCGGGCGAGCGGCCGGGCCAGGGCACCGGGGAGCCGGAGCATCGACCCCGGGTCGGGCAGGCAGGCCGTGAGCAGGACCGCGCGCCGCGCGGTGAACGCCGCGTACACCTTGTCGAGCCGTTCGGCGACGGCATGGATGTCGAAGGTGCAGCGCAGCGTGTCGTTGACGCCGATCACGACGGACACCACGTCCGGCTCCAGCAGGAGCGCGTCCTGCGTCTGCCGTTCCAGCACGTCGCGCGTCTGCGCCCCGCTGACCGCGAGGTTGGTGAACTCCACGGGCCCGGCGGCGAGTCCGTCGGCGAGCAGCGCGGCCCAGCCGCGCCATTTCGCGGCGTCCGCCGGATCGCGCACCGGGTCGCCCACCGGGTCGCCCACGCCCTCGGTCAGCGAGTCGCCGAGGGCCACGAAGCGGACGGGTCTCATGCGGCGCCCTCCGGCACGGCAGGACGCGTCCGGACCGACGGTACGTGAGCGTCGTGTGCGGCCAGGAACGCCTGGACCGCCGTGTCCCAGCCGAAGCACTCCGCACGCGCGCGTGCCACTTCGCGCCGCTCGGCCTCGGACCGGGAGAGGAGGGTCTCGACGGCGTCCGCGAAGGCGTCTCCGCTGTCGGCCGCGGTGGCGCCGGCCGCCCCGATCACCTCGGGCAGCGCGGAGGACGCGCTCGCCACCACCGGTGTGCCGCACGCCATCGCCTCCAGCGCGGCGAGCCCGAAGGTCTCGGCGGGGCCGGGTGCCAGCGACACGTCGGCGGAGGCCTGGAGCGCGCCGAGCAGCGAGCGGTCGGCGACGTGTCCGAGGAAGGTGACCGGCAGTCCCCGCTCCTTGGCGCGCTGCTCCAGGCGGGGCCGCAGGGGCCCGTCCCCCGCGACCACCAGCACCGTCTTCCGGCCGCGCCGCAGCAGCGCCTCCAGGGCGTCCAGCGCCGTGCCGGGGCGCTTCTCCACGGACAGCCGGGAGCACATGACCAGCAGTGTCTCGTCCTCGCGCGCGTGCAGGTCGCGCACCGCCGGGTCGCGCAGCGAGGGATGCCGCTGCACCAGGTCGACACCGAGCGGAGCCCGTACGACGTTGCGGGCGCCGATGCGGACGAACTCCCTCTCGGCGAACTCGGTGGTGCACACCACGCGCGAGTAGGTGTGCGCCGTCCGCACGTTGAGGGCGTCGGCGGTGCGGCGCGCCGCCCGCTCCGACAGGCCCCAGGTGCGCAGCACCCCGTCGGCGGTCTCGTGGGAGACCATCACGGCCGGGACCCGGGCGCGCCGCGCCCACCGGCCGGTCCACCGCAGGGTCGTACGGTCGGACACCTCCAGCCGGTCGGGGCCGAGTTCCTCCAGGAGCCGGGCCACGCGCCGCTTGTCGGTGAGGACGCGATAGCCGCCGGTGCCGGGCAGCAGCGGGCCGGGCAGGGTGATCACCCGGCCCTGCTCGGTCTCGCTGTCCGTGTGCCGCTCGCCGGGCACGATCAGGACCGGCTCGTGTCCCGCGGCCTTGAAGCCCTTGCCCAGCTCGCGCAGCGCGGTGCGCAGCCCGCCGGAGGCGGGGGCGACGAAGTTGGCGAGCCTGACGATGCGCAACCCGCTCATGCCGCCACCACCGGCTTCCGCTTCCGCGCGGCCAGGACGTCCGCGTAGTGCCCGATGAGCAGGTCGCCGACGGCCGCCCAGGTGCGGCCCTCGACCGTGGCGTGTCCGGCGGCGCCGTAGGCGGCGCGCAGGGCGGGGTCGGCGGCCAGCGACGCCACCGCGTTCCGTACGGCGTCGGCGTCGCGCGGCGGCACCAGCAGCCCGGTGCGGCCGTGGTCGACCAGGTCCAGCGGACCGCCGGCCGCGGGCGCCACCACGGGCACACCGCTGGCCATGGCCTCCTGCACGGTCTGGCAGAAGGTCTCGAAGGGGCCGGTGTGCACGAAGACGTCCAGGGAGGCGAAGATCCGGGCGAGGTCGTGGCCGGTCCGTCGGCCCAGGAAGACGGCGCCGGGCAGCGCCTCGCCGAGGCTCGCCCGGCTGGGCCCGTCGCCGACCACCACGACCTTCACGCCGTCCAGGCCGCAGACGCCGGCCAGGAGCTCGACCTGCTTCTCGGGGGCGAGCCGTCCGACGTAGCCCACGATCAGCTCGCCGTTGGGGGCGAGTTCGCGCCGCAGTTCCTCGTCGCGGTGCTCGGGGCGGAAGCGGTCGGTGTCCACACCGCGGGGCCACAGCTTCACCCGGGGCACGGCATGGGCCTCCAGGTCGCGCTGGGCCGCGCTGGACGGGGCGAGCGTGAGGTCGGCGGCGGCGTGCACGGAGCGTATGCGCCGCCAGGCCGCGGCCTCGCCCGCGCCCATGTACGTACGGGCGTACCCGGCGAGGTCGGTCTGGTAGACGGCCACGGCGGGCAGGCCCAGCCGGGCGGCGGCCGCCATGCCGCGGACACCGAGGACGAAGGGACTGGCCAGGTGGACGATGTCGGCGCGGTGCTCGCTGATGGCCGCGGCGACACGCCGGCTGGGGAGGGCCACGCGGACCTGGGGGTAGCCGGGGAGCGGTAGGGAAGGGATGCGGACGACGGGGCACGGCGCGTGGGCGTCGGGCCCGCTGCCGATGGCGGCTCCTGCCTGGTCGAGCGGGGCCGTGAACTTGGGGGAGGTGGCCGGAGCGACGACAACAGGAGCGTGACCGCGATCGACGAGGTGCCGGGCGGTCTGGAGCGCGCAGTGGGCCACGCCGTTCACATCGGGGGGAAAGGATTCGGTCACGATGACGACACGCATACGGGTGTTCTCGCCGTGCTGGACGTGGTCGCGACAACGTGGATCTTTCCGAACGAGGAACGTCCCATGAGCGTTGCGCTGCACACCCGAGCAGGCCAGGCCGCGTCCATGCGCACCTGGTCTGCGGGTCACCCGAAGTTCATACGACGTGCCGCGACGCGCCGAGCGCCCGATCCGGTCCCGCCCGGGTCACCGCACCGGAACCGCCGCCCCGGTCCGGCCCGGGAGCACGACGCACACCGCCCCGGCCGACGTGGCCGGGGCGGATTCGAGAGCCGGGCGGGGCCGTCCGCGTCGGCGCGGCCCCGGCCGGTTCACATCGCTGCGGCGTCCGGGCCGATGCGGCTGCGGACGGCCGTCTGGACCTCGTCCTCCTCCGCCGGGTCCGCGGCCAGCCGGCGCAGGCGCTCCACCACGCGCGCGTCACCCGTCTCGGCGTGCCGGGCGGCGACCTCGCGGGTGGACTCCTCGCAGTCCCAGAGGCACTCGACGGCGAATCCCACGGCGAAGGCCGGGTCGGTGGCGGCCAGCGCCCGTGCGCAGCGTCCCCGCAGATGGGACGAGGCCGTCTCGCGGTAGATATGACGCAGGACAGGGGCCGCGCAGGCGATGCCGAGCCGCCCGGTGCCGTCGACGAGGGTCCACAGGGTCGGCGCGTCGGGGCCTTCCCCGCGTACGGCCTCGCGCAGGGCCCCGAGGACCAGGTCGCTGTCCTGGGCGCCGCCCCGGCAGGCGAGCACGCGCCCGGCGGCGGCACCGAGCGGATCGGGCCGGCGGGCCCAGCCGCGGGCACGGTCGACGGCGTCGGCACCGCGCATGCGTTCGAAGGCGTCGACGGCGGCGTCGACGACGGTGGCGGAACCGGTGGCCACGGCCCCCTCGATCAGGTCGAGGGCGTCGGGATCGTCACGATCGGCGAGATAGCGCAACGCGGTGCAGCGGGCGCCGTCGTCGCCGTCCCGGGCGGCCTGGAGGATCTCCGGCCGGTCCTCGGGGCCGGCCACGGCCACCAGACAGCGGGCTGCGGGCACATGCAGGGCGGCGCCCCGTTCGATGCCCTGCTGGGCCCACTCGAAGACGGCGCGCACGCTCCATCCCGGCCGGGGGCCGCTCGGCCGCATCTGGCGTTGCCATCGGTCGAAGCAGCCGGCCTCGTGGGCGGCGCGCACCCGGGCGGAGACGTACTCGCGCGGGTCCTCGGCCCACAGCCGCCAGGGCCGGGGCTCGAAGGCGTCGCGCACCACCGCGGCCAGCTCGGCCTCGCCCTCGGCGTCGGTGGCGAACCGCGCGAGGACGGGGGCGGCCAGGGCGCGCAGGCCGGCGTCGTCGTCGCGCAGGGCCAGCTCGTCCAGGGCCCAGGCCCAGTTGGAGCCGGAGGCGGCGTATCTGCGCAGCAGTTCGAGGGCGTCCCGCCGGCCGTAGGAGGCGAGATGACCGAGCACGGCGAGGGCCAGCCCGGTGCGCGACTCGCCGGTGTCGAAGGCGTCCTCGGCATCGAAGAGATGGGCCTCGATCGCGCCGAGGTCGCCGTCGAGATCCAGGTGGAGTCGGGCGTAGTAGAGGGAGCGGTTCTCCACCTGCCAGTCGTGGCGGGGGTCCCGCAGCACACAGTGGTTCAGGGCCGCGAGCGCTTCGGCGCGCGGGGCGGTGAGCGCGTGCAGTGTGCCGTCGCCGCGCCCCCGCTGGAGCAGGCCGAGCAGCGTACCGCTGGGCGCTATGACCGGATCGAACATGGGAAACAGCCTCACATCAAGCGTCGACGCAACCGGGGACGTGCATTACCTGGCCGCGTGACAACACGTCGGGGCGCCCGCCGCTTCCTGCTTGCTGTAGACCATTTTCCTCTGCCTCTCGTCGGTGGCCCATGCGGACCGCATCACGGCCCGCGCGGTGCGGCAACGTCTGCCCAGCCATCGCGTCCGTGAATCACGACGTCATGATGACTCGGCACTTCCGTCTGCCGCGACCGAAATTTCCGGCGGCCCCGCTCCGCCTCCCCGTGTGGTGTGTCATGTCTGGTCAGGAAACCCGTCCCGGCTGCTCGAAGCAGCCGGTTCAGGTCAGACCGAACAGTTCCAGCAGCTCCGCTTTACCGAACATGCGCGCGGTGTCGACGGCGGACGGAGTACCGGCCGCCGGATCGGCGCCGGCCTCCAGGAGCACCGTGACGACCTCCGTCTCGCCCTTGAAGACAGCACCGGCGAGCGGGGTCTGCCCCCGGTCGTTGACCCGGTCGGCCTCCGCCCCACGGGCCAGCAGCGCGCGTACCGTCTGCGCGTGACCGTGGTAGGCGGCCAGCATGACCAGGCAGTCGCCGCGGTCGTTGGTGAGACCGGCCGGTACGCCCGCGTCTACGTACGCCACGAGCTCCTCGGTCCGGCCCCGCCGAGCCAGGTCGAAGATCCTGGTCGCCAGTTCCACGACCTCGGGGTCGGGGACATCGGTCATCGGCCTGACCGCCTCTCGCTACGGACGTCGGGGACTGGGGACCCACGCGTCTGCGGGCCTGCGGGCCGCGGAACCCTGGGTCCCGTGGGGAGCAAGCCTACGGCCACGGGTGATGCGGCCGTACGGGTGATTCGCCAGCGTACTGGCTCGACGGAGACATGACCGGACCCGTCGCGGCAAAGATCCCCGCAGGACCCGTTCGACGCAATCTTCCTGCTCAGGCGGCCCATCAGGGCTTCCGCCAGTCGGGGGAAATCGCTGAGATTTCACCCAGTTGCACCTTTTATCCTATGGATACATCCTGTGATCCTGGAAGTACTCATGGTGACTGTCCCCACGAACCAGGAGAGCTCAAATGATCCTGTCCATCTCAGGTGTGGTCCTGCTCGGCATCGTCGTCTTCCTCTTCTTCCGCAAGGACGGTCTCAAGCCGTCGCACTGCCTGGCGTCCACCCTGTTCGGTTTCTACCTGGCGAGCACCGCCATCGCCCCGAGCATCAAGGCCGGCGGGGAGAGTCTGGCGAGCCTCCTCGGCGGCATCAAGTTCTGACCCCGTCCCCACCCACCTCCAGGAGACCGCAGTGGCCCGGCGCCCCCTCCCTCGCATTCTGAGCAACGGCAGCGCGCAGATCGCCCGGAGCCGGGAGCTGGCCCGGACGGCGGCGGACAGCGCCACCGATGTCCTGCATCCGCTGATCACGATCGCTCGTGGTCTGCGCCGACTGGCCTCGGCCGGGCGGCGCAAGGTGGCCGAGACTCCCAAGGACAAGCGGGGTCCCCTGCTGTTCATGGTGGCCTCGGCGATCCTGGTCGTGGTGCTCGTGCCCTACGGCCCACTGCTTGCCGCCGTCACACTCATGGCGGCGGCAGCCTGGCACGGCAGGGACCGCACCCCGCCGGAGCCCGACGGCCCCGACGAGACCCAGACGCAGCGCCTCCAGTCGCTGCACGAGGCCCTGGTCCCGTACTTCTCGGCCGCCAAGGACCCCGCGCCGCTGTACGCGCACGGCGGCGACTGGGAGAAGACCTTCCCGGCGTACGAGTTCGACGACACGGGCCGCCTCACCCACCTGGTGATCCGCTACCCGGCCTACTTCACGGACGGCGAGGCCGCGTCGCGCACCCGGATCGAGAACCTGCTCACGGCCAAGTCGGGCCGCGGCCGCGAGTACCACTTCGGCTGGGACGAGGAGGGCAACCAGGTCACGGTCACGGCCCTCCCCCCGCTCCCCACCGACACCGCCGCCCAGCGCTTCGTCACGGCACCGGGCGAGACGGTGCTCGGCTTCACCGACCCCACCCAGATCCAGCGCACCCTGCCCCTGTCCTTCGGCGAGGAGCAGCGGGACGTCCCCCCGGTGGTCTGGCGCACCGGAATGCGCTCCACCGAACCGCATCTGCTGGCGGTGGGCCAGCCCGGCAGCGGCACCTCCACGCTGCTGCGCTCCATCGCGCTGCAAGCCCTTCAGCACGGTGACGTGCTCATCGTCGAGGGCGGCGGCACCGGCGAGTACGCCTGTCTCACCGGCCGGGACGGAGTCCTGGCGGTCGAGTGCGGGCTGTCCGGGACCCTGGCCAGTCTGGAGTGGGCCGCCCACGAGACGGAACGCCGTCTGATCGCCGCCAACCGCGCCCGCCAGGAGGGCCACCCGCCGCCGGAGGACACCAGACGGCCGCTGTGGATCCTCCTCGACCGGCCCGGCGCGTTCACGCACCTCGCCGCCGCCGACGGCCGCACGGATCCCCAGTCGCTGCTCCAGGTGCCCCTGCGGCACGGCCGCGCGGCCCATGTGACGGTGGTCGTGGCCGAACAGTTCGACGCCCTGGACACGCTCAGCGACGCGGTACGTCAGCACACCCGCGCCCGTGCGGTGCTCGGCCAGGTCACGGCGCAGCAGGTCGAGGCCGTCCTGGGCGCTCCCCCGCACACCACGCCCGCCGGCCATGTGCCGCCCGGCCGCGGGTACGCCCGGCTGGGTGTCGGCCCGGTGCACCGCCTCCAGGTCCCGGCCACGCCCGACCCCTACGACGACGCGACCTCCGACGCACATCGGCAGGCCGTGCTGGCGCTGCTTCCCCAGCGCTCGACGCCGGCGGACGCACAGCCGGGACAGCAGGAGCAGGAACAGGACCCCGAGCGGGTGCCCACGGAGCCGGTGCCGGCGAAGGCGGTGGTGGTGGAGCAGGCCTGACCACGGCCGTACGCCCCTCGCCCCGGCCTGACCACGGCCGTACGCCCCCCGGCCTGGCCCCTGCCGCTACGCCACGAAGGTGCGAGGCGCCTCCGCCCCCGTGGTCCCGCCGCTCTCCACCAGCCGCGCGGCGGCCGCCAGTCGTGCCGCGGCCTCGTCCGCCACCGAGCCGCCCACGGTGAACGGCAGCCGCACATAGCCCTCGAAGGCCCCGTCCACGCCGAAGCGGGGCCCCGAGGGCACCCGCACCCCGACCCGCTCCCCCGCCTCGGCGAGCCGCGAGCCGGACAGTCCGCCCGCCCGCACCCACAGCGTGAGCCCGCCTCGGGGCACCTCGAACTCCCACGTCGGCAGCTCCCGCCGTACCGCCGCCACGAGCGCGTCGCGGTTGTCCCGGGCCTGGGTGCGCCGCAGCTGCACGGCCTGCTCCCAGCCACCGGTGCTGAACAGCCAGTTCACCGCGAGCTGCTCAAGTACGGGGGTGCCGAGGTCGGCGTACGCGCGGGCGGCGACCAGGCTGCGGATCACGTCCGGCGCCGCCCGGACCCAGCCGATGCGCATGCCCGCCCAGAAGGCCTTGCTGGCCGACCCCACGGTGATCACCGTGGATCCGGCCGGGTCGAAGCCGCACACCGGCCGGGGCATCTCGACGTCGTCGTCCAGCCAGAGTTCGTTCATGGTCTCGTCGCAGACGAGCACGGTGCCCGCCGAGCGCGCCGCCTCCACCAGCCGTCGCCGCTGGTCCTCGGCGGCCAGCGCGCCGGTCGGGTTGTGGAAGTCGGCGACGATGTACGCCATCCGCGGCGCGGCCTCGCGCAGCACCTGCCGCCAGCGCTCCAGGTCCCATCCGGCGAGCCCCTCCGCCATCGCGACGGGCACCAGCCGGGCACCCGCCTCCCGCATCAGCTGGAGGATGTTGGCGTACGACGGCGACTCGACCGCGATGCGCTCGCCACGGCCGGCGAAGAGATGGCAGATCGCGTCGATGGCGCCCATCGCGCCGGTCGTCACCATGATCTGTTCGGGCATGGTCGGGATCCCGCGCGCGGTGTACCGCTCGGCGATCATCGTGCGCAGCGCGGGCAGCCCGGCCGGGTAGTCGCCGTGCGTGTGGGCGTACGGAGGCAGTTCCTCCAGGGCGCCCTGCACCGCCCGGGTCAGCCATGGCTCCGGCGCGGGCAGGGCCGCGCAGCCGAGGTCGATCACCGATCCCAGCGCCTCGGGCGGCAGGGGTTCGAGGCCGCGGGCCGGGAGCGGGTTCCCGGCCGGTACGGCCGTCCAGCTGCCGGCGCCGCGCCGGGACTCCAGGAAACCCTCGGTGCGCAGCGTCTCGAAGGCGGTGGCGACCGTGGTGCGGCTCACGGCCAGGGAGAGGGCCAGCTCGCGTTCGGCGGGCAGCCGGGCGGCGACCGGCACTCTGCCTTCCAGGACCAGCAGCCGGATGCCGTCGGCCAGCGCACGGTAGGCGGGCGGGCGGCGGGTGCCGGGGCCCGCGGGGCGGTCCTGCTGCGACTTGAGCAGCCGGGCGAGCTGAGCGGCCCCCACCGCGGAAGTCCACTGCGTCATTTTTCCAGTCCACCTTCCTCGAATTGGCCATGGTTGACTCTGGTTTCCGAGCCACAGAGTGTCATGCGCCAGGCCACTACCACCACAGGGAGCCCCCGTGTCCGCGTCACAGCCCCTCGCGCGACGGCTGATCCAGCTCTACGCCGGCCTTGTGCTGTACGGCGCGAGCTCCGCTCTGCTGGTGCGGGCGGACCTCGGCCTGGAGCCCTGGAACGTGCTGCACCAGGGGCTCGCCGAGCGCACCGGTCTGACGATCGGTGTGGTGTCGATCGTCGTGGGCGCGGCGGTGCTGCTGCTGTGGATACCGCTGCGGCAGCGCCCCGGCCTCGGCACGGTGTCCAACGTGTTCGTCGTCGGCCTGGCCATGGACGGCACGCTCACGCTGCTCCCCCAGGTCCACGGCCTCGCCGTCCGGGTGGCGCTGCTGCTGGCCGGCGTCCTTCTCAACGGCGTGGCCACCGGTCTCTACATCACCGCGAGCTTCGGAGCGGGCCCGCGCGACGGGCTGATGACGGGACTGCACCGCCGTACGGGCCGCTCGATCCGGCTGATGCGGACGGCCGTCGAGGTGGCGGTCGTCGTCACCGGCTTCTGCCTCGGCGGGACCGTCGGGGTCGGCACCGTGGTGTACGCCGTGTCGATCGGCCCGCTCGCCCAGCTCTTCCTGCGGGTGTTCGCCGCTCCGGCGGCATCCGGCAGCAGTCCGGTGGTTGCCGCCGGGACACCCGGGCGAGCGATACTGCGTCCGTGACCACGCACATACGCCACCCGTACCTCGATCACCCGGGCCCGATCGCCTTCGCCCACCGCGGCGGGGCCGCGGACGGTCTGGAGAACACCGTGGCGCAGTTCAGGCGCGCGGTCGAGGCGGGCTACCGCTACATCGAGACGGACGTGCACGCCACCCGGGACGGCAGGCTCGTCGCCTTCCACGACTCGACGCTGGACCGGGTGACGGACGGCGCGGGCCGGATCGCGGACCTGCGCTGGGAGGACGTGAGCCACGCGCGCGTGGGCGGCAAGGAACCGGTGCCGCTGTTCGAGGAGCTCCTGGAGACGTTCCCCGAGGTGCGCTGGAACGTCGACATCAAGGCGGAGCCCGCGCTGCACCCGCTGCTGAACCTGATCGCCCGGACCGACGCCTGGGACCGGGTCTGCGTCGGCTCCTTCTCCGAGGCCCGCGTCGTGCGCGCGCAGCGGCTGGCCGGGCCCCGGCTGGCGACGTCGTACGGCACCCGCGGGGTGCTCAACCTGCGGCTGCGGTCCTGGGGGGTGCCGGCCGCGCTGCGCGACTCGGCCGTCGCGGCCCAGGTGCCCGAGACCCAGTCGGGCATCCAGGTGGTGGACCGGCGCTTCGTGCGCACCGCCCACGCGCGCGGGCTCCAGGTGCACGTGTGGACGATCAACGAGGCGGATCGGATGCACCGGCTTCTCGACCTGGGAGTCGATGGCATCATGACCGATCACATCGACACGTTGCGCAAGGTCATGGAGGACCGGGGCGTCTGGGTCTGAGCCCGGAAGCACCGGCCCCGCCCTTCGCACACCACCTCCAGCGGGGAAGCGAGGGGCGCGGGTGGGCATCGACACCGTGCGGACCACGACGGCCGACGAGACCGCCGACCGGCGGCGCGAGCAGCGCGGCTGGTATTTCTACGACTGGGCGTGCTCCGTCTACTCGACGAGCGTGCTCACCGTGTTCCTCGGCCCCTATCTGACCTCGGTCGCCAAGGCGGCCGCGGACGCCGACGGATACGTCCATCCGCTGGGTGTGCCGGTGCGCGCGGGCTCGTTCTTCGCCTACTCGGTGTCCCTGTCGGTGATCGTGGCCGTCGTGGTGATGCCGCTGGTCGGGGCCGCCGCCGACCGGACGGGCCGCAAGAAGCCCCTGCTGGGCGCGGCCGCCTATGTGGGGGCCGCGGCGACGACGGGCATGTTCCTCCTCGACGGCGACCGCTATCTGCTCGGCGGCGCCCTGCTGGTCGTCGCGAACGCCGCGCAGTCGGTGGCGATGATGCTCTACAACTCCTACCTGCCGCAGATCGCGCCGCCCGAGGAGCGCGACGCGGTCTCCTCCCGCGGCTGGGCCTTCGGGTACGCGGCCGGGGCCCTGGTCCTGGTGGCGAACCTGGTGCTGTACATGGCCCATGACTCCTTCGGCGTCTCGGAGACCATGGCCGTACGGATCTGCCTGGCGTCGGCGGGTCTGTGGTGGGGCGCGTTCACACTCGTGCCGCTGCGGCGGCTGCGCGACCGGCGCTCGGCGACGCGGGAGGCCACGGCCCCCGGGCTGCGGCAGCTCGTGGCGACCGTGCGGGACATGCGCCGTCACCCGCTGACGCTGGCCTTCCTGCTCGCCTATCTCATCTACAACGACGGCATCCAGACGGTGATCTCGCAGGCCTCGGTGTACGGCTCCGAGGAGCTGGGGCTCGGTCAGTCCACGCTGATCGGGGCCGTGCTGCTGGTCCAGGTGCTGGCGGTGGCGGGCGCGCTGGCGATGGGGCGGCTGGCCCGGACGTACGGGGCCAAACGCACGATCCTCGGCTCGCTGGTGGCGTGGACGGTCACCCTGGGCGCCGGCTACTTCCTGCCGGCCGGCGCGCCGGCCGGTTTCTTCGCCCTGGCGGCCGCGATCGGGCTGGTGCTCGGCGGCAGCCAGGCGCTCTCGCGCTCCCTGTTCTCCCATCTGGTCCCGCCCGGCAAGGAGGCCGAGTACTTCTCGGCGTACGAGATGAGCGACCGGGGCATGAGCTGGTTGGGCCCCCTGCTGTTCGGGATCACCTACCAGCTGACCGGAAGCTACCGGGACGCGATCATCTCGCTGGTGATCTTCTTCGTCGTGGGGTTCGCGCTGCTCGCGCGGGTCCCGGTCCGGCGGGCGATCGGCGACGCGGGCAATCCCGTACCGGCGAAGATTTAGCACTCAGGGCGAAAGGGCGGTAGTGTACGCGTTTGGCCTGCCAGACGTACCGTTACTGCGCGTCAAAGATGCCGAAACGCTGTGTGACATCTGCTAGCAGATGTGACAAACCGGGCGCTGGTGGGTACAACAAGGGGCGGCTACGACGGCGACGCATGACCCGGAACGGGAATCTTTACCGCCGACCGGACGTTGACCGGATGACGACGACAGCGACACCTGTCCTGTGGGCGACAAGCCCGGGAGGCACGATTCATGAGTGAGCGAGCTCTTCGCGGCACGCGCCTCGTGGTGACCAGCTACGAGACGGACCGCGGCATCGACCTGGCCCCGCGCCAGGCCGTGGAGTACGCATGCGAGAAGGGACATCGCTTCGAGATGCCCTTCTCGGTCGAGGCGGAGATCCCGCCGGAGTGGGAGTGCAAGGTCTGCGGGGCCACGTCACTCCTGGTGGACGGCGACGGCCCTGAGGAGAAGAAGGCCAAGCCCGCGCGTACCCACTGGGACATGCTGATGGAGCGGCGCACCCGCGAGGAGCTCGAAGAGGTCCTCGAGGAGCGTCTGGCAGTTCTGCGGTCCGGGGCGATGAACCTGGCGGTCCATCCCCGCGACAGCCGCAAGTCCGCCTGATCCCCGCGGGATCCGAGCGGCATACAGCGCACCACGTACAAGACCGCGGGCGCCGTACCGGATTTCCGGTACGGCGCCCGCGGTCTTGTACGTCTGCGGCCGGCCCGTTCACCGCGTCAGCGGCGGGCGCGGTCCCGGGGGCGTCTCGCTCGGCCGGTCCCTGACGACCTCGCCCTGGACGACCTTGCCGTCGGGGCGGTGGATCCTGGCCTGCTGGAAGGCGTCGCCGAAGGTGCCGGGGGCGGAGCGGCGCAGGGTGCGGTGGAAGGAGCGCTCCGCGTAACGGGCCAGGACCTTCTGGACCGGCGGGATCAGCAGGAGCAGGCCCAGGGCGTCCGAGATCAGGCCGGGGATCATCAGCAGCAGCCCGCCGAGCATGAGCAGGCCGTTGCCGCCGCCCTTCGACGGGGAGCCGCCGCCCTGGAGCGCCTCGTTCAGGTTGCGGAAGGCGCGTCGGCCGGCCCGCTTGACGACCACCGCGCCCAGCACGAACCCGGCCACCAGCAGCAGGAACACCGTGAAGCCGCTCGTCGCTCCCGCGACCACGGTCAGCAGCCAGATCTCCAGCACCACCCACGCCGCCACGCCCAGGGGCAGGAAGGTCCGCAGCCGGGAACGCGGGGGTCGGGTGGAGGAGGGGGTCGGAACGCCTGTCGTCATGCATCCAGTGTGCCCGGACCGGGCTCAGTGCCGGATAAGGGGCTGATCAAGGGTGCCCGTGCGACCGTCGGGCACCCTGTGACCACGTGCTGCGTACGACTACCGCTTCGGCGGCTTCGTGGCTCCGCCCCGGCTCGTGAGCTTGCCGACCCGCTCCCCCACGCCCCACGCCGTGACCCGCCACAGCGCCTCGACGAGGATGTCCTTGCTCATCTTGGAGTCGCCGAGCTCGCGCTCCACGAAGGTGATGGGGACCTCGACCACGTGGTAGTCCGCCTTGACGGCACGCCGGGCCAGGTCGACCTGGAAGCAGTAGCCCTGGGAGGAGACCTCGTCGAGCCCGAGGCCCTCGAGGGTCTCGCGGCGGAAGGCGCGGTAGCCGCCGGTGATGTCGCGCAGCGGCAGGTCGAGGGCGATGCGCGAGTAGAGGCTGCCGCCCCGGGAGATGAACTCGCGGGACCTGGGCCAGTTCACCACCCGGCCGCCCGGCACCCAGCGGGAGCCGAGGACGAGGTCCGCGCCCTTGAGCGCGGTCAGCAGCCGGGGCAGCTCCTCGGGCTGGTGGGAGCCGTCGGCGTCCATCTCGATCAGGACGCCGTAGTCGTGCTCCAGACCCCAGCGGAAGCCCGCGAGGTAGGCGGCACCGAGGCCCTCCTTGCCCTTGCGGTGCAGCACATGGACCTGTCCGTCCTCGGCCGCCAGCTCGTCCGCGAGCTTGCCGGTGCCGTCGGGGCTGTTGTCGTCGGCCACGAGCACGTGTGCCTCGGGAACCGCCTTGCGCACCCGGCCGACGATCGTCTTGATGTTCTCCGCCTCGTTGTAGGTGGGGATGATCACCAAGGCCGTGCCGAGCGGGCCGAACTGCCTGCCCCGGGCCTGTCCCGCAAGGGTCCCGTCGCCGTCGTTCACTGCTGCCCCTTCATTTCCGTACGCAGAGGTCCACCATAGTGGCCACCGCCTGCGCTGACGTGACAGCACCGACCTATGGCGGTGTCGATTCGACAAGAGCGGGGTAAGAACATACTTTTCGCCCGTGATCGGCCCGATCGGTGACCGGCGACGGCGGCCGCGGAGCAGCGGCCCGGGAGCAGCGGCGGTCGGGGGCGGCGACGGCCGGAAGACGGCCTGCGGATCGCCGACCGGGTACGGCGGATGGGGGCCCGGCGCTCTTCGGGCCGACCTGGGGCCCGCTGGCTGCGGGTCGACCGAAAGCCGTTGTCTACTGAGCGCCCGGGCCCCATCCCGGTCACACCTTGCCGACCGGCCGGAACGTTCCCTCGTCGGCGCGGACGCTGAGCCTGGCTCCCAGTGGAGGTGCCCCGGTACGGCACACCGTCCCTGACCCAGCAGCGCTGCGACGAGTGCGCGGACGTTCCCCGGTTCGGGCGTCCGGTGGTGGACTCCGCCGAACCTACCGGCCCCCTGCCGTGACCTGTCAACAGCCGTCCGACCTGCTGGTTCTCCACAAACGTGCTGGTCAGCGCCGCGGATACACAGGTTTCGCGACAATCGGCGGCAGGTGGGCGGCCGCCCGCCTGCCGCGCCGGATCACTCGCCCGGCCGTACGAAGACCGTCCGTCCGCCCACCACCGTGCGCAGGCAGACGGGAAGGTCGGCGCCGGGGGTGAGGTCGGGCAGGCCGGGGGTGCCGGAGCGGGGGTCGGTGGACCAGCGCGCGACCCGGTCGTCCGGGGCCTGGACGACCAGGGCGTCGGTGCGCCACACGGCGTAGTCCGCGGGCGCGCCCGGCACCAGGATGCCCGCGTCGTCGCGTCCGATCGCGCGCCAGCCGCCACGCGTATGCGCCGTGAACGCGGCACGGACGGAGACGCGGTGCTCGGGCGTGCGGTGGAAGGCGGCGGCCCGGACCGTGCCCCAGGGGTCGAGGGGCGTGACCGGGGAGTCGGAGCCGAAGGCCAGCGGCACACCGGCCCGCAGCAGCGCCGCGAAGGGGTTCAGCGTCCGGGCCCGCTCGGCGCCCAGCCGGTCGGCGTACATGCCGTCCTCGCCGCCCCACAGCGCGTCGAAGGCGGGCTGGACGGAGGCGGTCAGCCCCAGCTCGGCGAAGGCCGCGACGGTCTCCGGGGTGAGCATCTCGGCGTGTTCGACCCGGTGCCTGGCAGCCCGTACGCGGGCGAGGCCGACCTTCTCGGCGGCCGCGCGCACGCCTTCCACCACCGCGGTCACGGCGGCGTCGCCGATCGCGTGGAAGCCCGCCTGCAGGCCCGTCTCGGTGCAGGCGGCGACGTGGGCGGCGACCGCGTCGGCGTCGAGGTAGGCGGTGCCGGTGTGGTCGGCGTCGGTGTAGGGCCGGTGCAGGCAGGCGGTGTGGGAGCCGAGGGCGCCGTCGACGAACAGGTCCCCGGCGGCGCCGAGGGCGCCCAGCTCACGCGCCTTGTCGAGGTCCCGGTCGGCCCAGTAGCCGACGACCCGCGGCCCCGGCTCCTGGGCGGCGAGCCGCAGCAGGCCGGTGAAGTCGTCCTCGGAGGAGATCTCGGGGCCGCCGCACTCGTGGACGGACCCGATGCCCAGGGAGGCCGCGTGGGCGAGGGCGGCGCGCTGGGCGTCGGTGCGCTGCGCCGGCGTCACAGCCGCGAACGCGGCGGCGCGCACGGCGTGGTGGGCCGCGCGGGTGAGGGGCTCCCGGTCCGCGAAGCCGGGCTCCGTGCGCGCGTGCGGCGCCAGGTCGAGCAGGGCGGTGGTGACGGCGGCCGAGTGGACGTCGATCCGGCTGAGGTAGAGCGGCCGGCCACCCGCGGCCTCGTCCAGCTCGTCCCGCCGGGGAGCCCGTCGTTCGGGCCAGCGTGCGGCGTCCCAGCCGTGGCCGAGCAGCACCCGGTCGTCCGGACGGCGGGCGGCGAAGTCCCGCACCAGGTCGAGCGCCGCCGCCAGGGAGGGCGCGGACGACAGGTCCAGGCCGGTCAGCGCGAGGCCGGTGGCGGTGCTGTGCACATGGGCGTCGGTGAAGGCCGGGGTGACCAGGGCGCCGTCCAGGTCGACCACCTCGTCGACACCGTCGGCGAAGGCGTCGGCGGCACCCTCGGAACCGACCCAGGCGACCTGGCCGCGCTCGACGACCATCGCGGTCGCGAACGGGTCGGCAGGGCTGTGGACCTCTCCGCGGCGGAGCAGGACGGTCTTCGGTTCGGCGGTGCGCTCACTCATGGGAACAGTCTCGCGCCTCGCCGCGGTCGCGCTGCACGCAGGTGGGTCAGATGCGCGGCGGCCGGGCCTCGTAGGGCGTCGAGAGCACCACGGTGGTCCGGGTGGACACGCCCGCCAGCGAGCGCAGCCGGGCCAGCAGCTCCTCCAGTTCGTGCGGGGTCGCCACCCGCACCTTGAGGATGTAGTTCTCGTCGCCCGCGACGCTGTGGCAGGCCTCGATCTCGGGGACCCCGGCGAGGCGGTCGGCGATGTCGTCGGGGGCGCTGGGGTCGAAGGGTTTCACCGAGATGAAGGCGGTCATGGGCAGTCCGACGGCCTCGGGGTCGACCACGGCCGCGTAGCCGCGGATCACACCGCGCTGTTCCAGCCGGCGCACCCGCTGGTGCACGGCGGACGTGGACAGGCCGGTGGCCTTGCCGAGGTCCGTGTAGCTCATCCGCCCGTCCTTGACGAGCAGCTGCACGATCTGACGGTCGAGCTCCTCCATGTCGCAAGAACCTACAGGGCGCTTGATCTCCTCCGATACCCGAGCAGCCCAGGTCATGCCCGGTTCGTGATGTGAAGGGGCACCGCCGGGGCGTCGGACGGCGACGCCCGGCGGGGGACGGATCCCGCGCGCGGGGCGCCCGCCGTCCTCCGCACCGGGCATCTGCGAGCGGCATGTGACGAACACCACAGCACCCGGACCGTCTCCGAGCTGGTCTCGCGATTACCGCCGAGACCGGACGGGAAGTGCTTGCTGTGGTCGAGGCCGCAGTGCCTTCACGGCCCAGCCCGAGGGGGAGAATCCCATGCAGAGTCTTAAGCGCCCTGGTCGTACGTTTGCCAAGCGGCAGCAGCCGGTGGTCGAGCCCGCGCCGGAGGGCGTCGAACCCGACGACTTCGACGGCGACGAGTTCGACGCGTACGACACCTTCGAGATGTTCCGGGTGATCTGCCCGGACTGCGCGCAGCCCATCGCCCTGCTGGCGGACGAGGAGTTCCTGCCGGAGCACGCGCTGTGCGCCTCGCCGTGGAACCCCTTCGGGCTCACGGTGTGCGCCGGTACGGGCCGGGAGGCCTCCGCGGCGCAGCCCGCGGACGAGTCCATCGAGCCCCAGGAGCAGGACACCGCACTGCTGTTGACGCTGCCCCAGGGACTCGACTGGCGCACGCAGCCCTTCTCGCACGTCGGCGGCCCGGGCTCGCGCCCGATGCGCGTGCCGGTGATGCGCCGCGCCGCCTGAGGCGCCTCGCACCGTCCTCGTAGCCGCCCTGCACCATGGCCCGCAGGCTGCCGTGGTGCAGGTTCGGCATGTCCGGACGCACCGGACGCGCCGGACGCACCGGGACGGCGATCTCCCGAAGTGCGCCGGGCGGTACGGACAGCGGGCTGGCCGGGACCCCGGCCGAGGTGCGACCGAAGTCCGGCCGAAGTCCGGCTCGCACGGGGCGAGCGGGCGCGCCGAGCGGCTCCGCGCGATCGGCGGCCACGCCGTACCGCCCCTGGAAGCATCACGGCCGACTCCGGAAACACCACAGCCGACGCTGGAAGCAGCACAGTTGACGCTGGAAGCAGCACAGTTGACGGCGCGTCAGATGCGTCGGGACAGGTGTGCGCACAACACCCCGGCCGCAGGGGCACAGAGCGAACTCACGGTCGATTGCGCGGGAAAGTGACCTGGCCGCCCGCCGTCGCGTTGCCCTGGTATGACCATTGCCCAGTCGCTGCCCGCAGTCACGCGCCGCGTGTTCGTCCCGGCGCCCGCGGAATCGGTTCCGCTGCCTCCTCCGCAGCCCCAGGACCCGCCCATCTACCGCGCGTTGATGCGCGCCTGGGCGGACCGGGGCCGGACGCTGCCGGGCCGCCACGACCCGGAGTGGGTCAGGCTGGCGGCCCCGCAGGTGCGGCCGGGTCAGTTCAGCGGGTCTCCGGACCCGCGAGGTGACGGGCGATGACCATGCGCTGGATCTGGTTGGTGCCCTCGACGATCTGGAGGACCTTGGCCTCGCGCAGGTAGCGCTCGGCCGGGAAGTCCGCGGTGTAGCCGTATCCGCCGAGGACCTGGACGGCGTCGACGGTGACCTTCATCGCGGTGTCGGTGCAGTGCAGCTTGGCCATCGCCGCCTGCTTCGCGAACGGCCGTCCGGCGTCCCGCAGCCGCGCCGCCGACAGGTACAGGGCCCGGCCCGCCTCGATCTGCGTGGCCATGTCGGCCAGCATGAAGCGCAGCCCCTGGAAGTCGGCGATCGGCCGCCCGAACTGCTGCCGTCCGGTGGCGTACTCGACCGCCGCGTCGAGCGCGGCCTGGGCCACGCCTATCGCGCAGGCCGCGATGCCGAGCCGGCCGGAGTCGAGCGCGGACAGGGCGATGGCGAAGCCCTGGCCCTCCTCGCCGATGCGCCGGGAGTCGGGGACCCGCACACCGTCGAAGTTGACCTGCGCGGTGGGCGAGCCCTTCATGCCCATCTTCTTCTCGGGCGCCGCGGCGCTCAGTCCCTCGGCGTCGGCCGGCACCAGGAACGCGGTGATCCCGCGCGGACCGTCGGCGCCGGTGCGGGCCATGACCGTGTAGAAGTCGGCGATCCCGCCATGGGTGATCCACGCCTTGGTGCCGGTGATCACCCAGTCGTCGCCGTCCCGCACCGCCTTGGTACGCAGGGACGCGGCGTCCGAGCCGGACGACGGCTCGGAGAGGCAGTAGGCGCCCAGCAGACCGCCGCCGAGCATCGCGGGGAGGTGTTCGACCTGCTGCTGCTTGGTGCCGTAGGCCGCGACGGCGTAGGAGGCCAGGGTGTGGACACTGACCCCGAGACCGACGGTCAGCCGGGCCGCGCTGAGCTCCTCCAGGACCTGGAGGTAGACCTCGTAGGGCTGCTCGCCGCCGCCGTACTCGCTGTCGTAGGGCAGACCGAGCAGTCCCGATTCGGAGAGCAGGGTGAAGACCTCGCGGGGGAAGCGTCCGGCGTCCTCCTCCTCGGCCGCCTTCGGTGCGATCTCGCGCTGCGCGATGTCGCGGACGAGCGAGATCAGATCCCGGGCCTCGTCCGTGGGCAGTTGCCGTTCCACCGGCTGCGGGGCGCGCTCCAGCATGGCGACGCTCTCCTCCCTGTCGGGCACATCGGCGGATGTACGCCTTGGGTGTGGGCGGCTCCGCCAGGTCTTTCTCGGTACCGCCGCCGCGCCTGCTTCCGGGTCGCGGAAGCGGCTGACCAGCGGCTGTGCGCTGTGAGTATGCCCGATCCGAGACACCCAGTCACCAGTTAACGACCGCTTACTTCAAGAAGTTCCATCCATGGTCATCCGCACCCGGACACGCCGGATCCGGTCCGGACCATTGACCTCACCGGTCTAGTCCATTTAGGCTGAGCCACGGGCGCGTTCGTCGTGTCCATGCCGAACGGCGCACACCTCTTTCCCCACGAGGGGACGAGACACCGGACGCGGGGCGCGGAACCCGGAACGTACGGCCGGGCACGCGGCCCCGACGCCTCTCAGCGCATCACGAAGACCGGTCCGCCGCATCACGAGCGGCCCCGGCCGGGCCACGGACCGCTGCCTTCGACCCCCGATGGGTCGGCCGTGCGGCCCGTTCAGCCGTCCCGGCGGGCGGGCGTTGGGGCCGGATAGGCGGGGTCGAGCTCCTCGATGGCCCGCAGGGTGCCCCCGAGCGACTTGACCAGCAGCTCGCCCATGGTCGCGCGGGACAGTTCGAGGCGGTCGATCCAGTCGAGGGCGGCGCCCTCCACGCTGCACACCCAGGCGATCAGGCCCATCCGCGCCAGCGGCGCGATGTCCGTGCGCCCGTACGCCCCGTCGGCGATGGTCGCCACGATCGCCTCGCGCACGCCGTCCCGGATGGCGTGCACCTCGGTGTCGAAGCCGACGCCACCGCTGACGATCGTGCGGTACGCGGCCTGGTTGTGCTCGGCGTAGCGCAGATAGCTGTCGATGGTCCGGTGGACCCGGTCGACCTGGCCCAGTTCGACCCCACCCGCCGCGTAGGAGACCAGGTCGGCGACGGAGTCCTGGATGATCGCCAGGTAGTAGCCGCGCTTGGACTGGAAGTAGTAGTAGATCAACCCCTTGGCGACATGCGCCTGCCGGGCGATGTCGTCCATCGAGAGCGCGTCGTAGGACGTGTCGGCGAACAGTCTGCGCCCGATGGCGATGAGTTCGGCGCGGCGTGCGAGTGAGCGCTCGGTGCCGCGCGCCCGCGGCCGGACGGCCGCGTCACGCTGTTGACTGATATTCAATTTCGACCCTGGTCTCCTACGGGCGGCGGAACATCCGCAGTATGTCAGGTTCGGGTATGTCTCAGGTCACAGCAGTCCGAGCTGAGTGACAAGCATCGCGATCACCACGACGAGGGTCCAGCCCAGCGCGTGTTCGAGGATTTTCGGGCCGTCTTCACGGGGGCCGCCGGTGCGGGCGCGGACGGCGGTGGCTGACTGTGCGGTCATGTCTTCTCACTGCGCTCGGAGGTACGGGACGAACTCCCCCACACCGGCCCATGCCGCTCCCCGGCCGGTCCGTCCACCTTGCCACCGTTCACGGCCTTTGCGGCGGAGAGTTCCGTCACAGCACCGACGGCCCCCGGGTCGGCGGGGGCCGTCGAGTGCGAGGTCGGAGGCCGGCAGGCCCCGGATTCAGTGGACGCCGACCGCCGCCAGGGCATCGCGCTGGCGCGGGGTCGGATGCGCCGGGAAGTAGAGATAGCAGACCCCGCCGGTGCCCGAGGCGACCTTGCCCGAGGCGTTGTAGCGCTTGGTCCGCAGCCAGATGGTCTCGAACTCCGACCGCTTGTACACGCGCCGGACCGCCGCGTCGTCCGCCGAGGCCGGGTCGTTGGCGATCACGTCGCCGGCCGCGGTGAAGCCGATCACCGTCATGAGATGTCCGGCGGTGCCGTAGCCGGCCCCGGTCAGCTCGGTCTTCAGGAACGACTGCGACGTGATGGCCGGGATGCCCGCCGCGATCAGCGTCTCCAGGTCGACCAGGGAACCGAGCCGGGTGACGACGCCCTGGAGGTCCTTGAAGGTGGCCGCGTAGGCGGCGTTGAACGGCCAGTTGCCGCAGCCGGTGTACTGGTAGTCGTAGGTGCTGCGGGCCGCATGGCACACCTGCGGGTCGGCGTAGGAGGGGTCGACCCAGGCCAGCTGCTCCGGCGTGAGCCGGTGGCCCCAGTACTCGATGATCATCTGCGAGGAGGTGGGACTGCACCAGGCCTCGCCGCCGTTGTCGTACTGGGGGTACTGACCCTTGTGGATCTCCTGCGAGTAGCGCGGGACGGCCAGCTCCCCGGCGTGCACGGGCGTGGACGTGGGGACGGTGAAACGGTCGGGGACGTCGGAGCCCATCGCACCGAGCCGCCAGACCTTCGGGGTGAGCTTGGTGCCGGGCTTGCGGTACAGGGTCAGCCGCAGCCGGTACGAGACCAGGCGCAGGCCCGACGCCGAGTCGTCGATCGAGAAGGTGTCCGTCCAGACGGTGCTCTTGCCGTCGCTCTGGCCGTCGACCGAGGTGCGCTTGATGTCCTGGTCGCCGGCTGCCCAGCGGCCCATCACGTACCAGGGGGTGTCGGTGCCGTCGGTGTACGTGCCCCGGAGTTCGATCTGGAGCCAGGTACCGGCCGGGGTGCGGGCGTTCCACGAGGCGATGACCTCGGTGGCGGGGACGGCGAGCCGGTGGACCGGGGAGGTCCAGGTCCCGTACTCCCAGGCCGCGGTGGTCCCGGTGTGCGGGTCCGTGTAGGCGAAGGTGCCGGCCGGGGTGCCCATCTCCAGACCGGGCCGGGCGCCCGCGACGGGCCGGGTGCCGCGGGCGGCGCCCTCGCGCCACTGGCTGTACGTGGTCCAGGAGTGGTAGCCGACCGGGCGCGCCGAGGGTCCTCCCCCGGCGGCGACGGGTGCGGGTGCGGGTGCGGAGTCGGCGGCGGTGGCCGGTCCCGCACCGCCCGCCACGGCGGCGGCGACCGCTGCGGCCAGAACGGTTCTCCGGGACGGCTGTTCGGCTCTGCTCATAGGCGGAAGGCTCCCAGGTGTCCGAGTCGGGGCGGGTCCCATGCACGGTGTGGGCCCACTATGACCGCAGGCGACATGCTCCTGCCAGCATTTCGGGCCATGCCACGCCCACCAATATTGGTCTCAACCACTGGCATGACCTGCGACGGATAGGACGCACGAGCGAGACGAGCACACCGGCACGACCGGGCCGGCCATAGACTTCACCGGACCCCACGACCGCAGGCGCACCTCATGCTCCCCCCGAACCCCACACCGCGCACCCCGAGCCCCGCACGCCCCCACCTCCGCACCCCAGGAACGGCCATCCAGCACCTCGCCTCCCGGCTCCGCCGCCTCCCCCCGTCCTGCGGCCCGGTCCGCCTGATCGGGGTCGACGGGCACGCCGGCTCCGGGAAGTCCACGTTCGCCGGGCGGCTGGCCCACGCCCTCGGCGACGCGCCGGTACTCCACCTCGACGACATCGCCAGCCACGACGAGCTGTTCGAGTGGACCGGGCGGCTGGGCAGCCAGGTGATCGAGCCGCTCGGCCGGGGCGAGCAGGCGCAGTACACGCCCTACGACTGGCACACCCGGCGCTTCCGGGCGCCCCGCCCCCTGCCGGCGGCCCCGGTGATCCTCGTCGAGGGCGTCGGCGCGGGCCGCCGCGCGCTGCGCCCGCACCTGGCCCGGCTGCTGTGGATGGAGCTGCCCGAGGAGGAGTCCTGGGCGCGCGGCCGGTCGCGGGACGGCGAGGAGCAGCGGGACTTCTGGGACGGGTGGGTCGTGGCGGAGCGACGGCACTTCGCCGACGACCCTTCCCGGCCGTTCGCGAACCTTCTGGTGCGGCAGGAACAGCAGGGGTACGAGGTGCTGCCGGGGCCTGCCGAGACGCGGGGACCGAACCGGAGAAGCACGCACAGTGACGGACCATCGGCAGTGTGCTGAACCCGTGAAGATCCCCGCACGGGAACTTCCAAGAGTGTCTCAACTCTGCTTGACCGGGCGCCCGTACAGGTCTTACGTTCTCAATGTGCGGAGTTGCAGGCCGCACCCTTGACGCGAAGCCCCCGGTTGTTCCCCCGTGATCGGGGGCTTCGTTCTGCCCGGGGCCCCTCTCCGGGCCCGTACCGGCTGCCGCGAGGCGTGATCCGCTCACGCTCGGTGACCATTCCCGCGGTCCATCCCGTCCGCTCCCACCTCGCCAAACGGCCGGTACCGCACCCTACGGCGGGTCGTGCCCCCGCAGGTACGATGCCCTCGGTGCGACCTACGGACGGCTGCTTCGCGCACTTGGCAACTCCGGTCCGCGGCACAGCGGTTCGACCAGGACACCGCCGGGCGACGCCCGGCGGCATCCATACCGACGGGGGCACGGTCTGTGGGGGACGTGACGTGATGGACTTCGGCACGCAGGGCCCGAAGGCCCCTGCCGACCTCGCCTGGACGCGAGGCGTGGACGCCTACACGATGGGGGCCTATCCGCAGGCGGAGGAGGAGTTCCGCAACGCGGTGCGGATCGACCCCGGAATGGCAGACGGCTGGCTCGGCCTGCACGCGCTGCGCGTCGACACCACGACCGCGCTGCTGCGGATGTTCCGGCACCGGGAGCGTTTCGGCGAGCAGCGGGCCAGGCACCGGCGCACGCTCAACTCCTGGTACTGGCTGGGCTGGTGGGTGCAGCCCGTACTGGAGAGCCCGCGCGACCTGCTGCTCGCGCACGCCTCCCACTGGCTCGACGGCCGCCATGTCCCGGAGCTGGACCGGGCGCTCGCCGGGCTCCCGCCCGTCGACGCCGATCCCCAGGTCCGCTTTCTGCACGCCTGCCGCGCCTACCTCGTCAAGGACTGGGAACAGCTCGTACGGCACACCGAGCCGCTGATCGACGACCCCATGCTCGGCATCGAGGCCGGCCTGTTCGGCGGGATGGCCCGGGTCCGGCTGGAGATGTACGGACAGGCCGAACCCCTGCTGTCGGCGGCCCTGATGCGCTGTCGCAGCGAGCAGCCGCAGCGCAAGGAACTGCGGTACTGGCTGGCGCGGGCCCACGAGGGGACGGGCCGCTCGGCGGCCGCGCTCCCGCTGTACCGGGCGGTGCACCGGGTCGACCCGGCCTTCATGGACACCTCGGCCCGGCTCGCGGCGATCGCCGAGGGCGACGGCTACGACGACCACGCCGACCTCGCCGCGATCACCCTCACCGGCACCGGACAGGACACCGTCGACGGTCCCGACCTGCTCGACCCGCTCTACGGCGCCGAGGGACGGGACCTCAAGTACCCCCCGACCGATCTGCCGCCGTCCGGACCACTGCCGTCGGCCGGCGACCCGGCCGTGCGCGCGAAGAGCGCCGTCCCCGCCTCGCCGCTGCCCGCCGGACCCACCGACCCCGGGTTACTCGAGGAAGCGCTCGCCGAGCTCGAGCGCATGGTGGGCCTGGAACCGGTGAAGCGCCAGGTGAAGGCGCTGTCCGCCCAGTTGAACATGGCCCGGCTGCGGGCCGGGCAGGGCCTTCCGGTGCAACCGCCCAAACGCCACTTCGTCTTCTCGGGCCCCTCCGGCACCGGCAAGACCACCGTGGCCCGCATCCTCGGCCGCGTCTTCTACGCCCTCGGTCTGCTGGGCGGCGACCATCTGGTGGAGGCGCAGCGGGCCGATCTCGTCGGCGAGTACCTCGGCCAGACGGCCGTGAAGGCCAACGAACTGATCGACTCGGCCCTCGGCGGTGTCCTCTTCGTCGACGAGGCCTACTCCCTGTCCAACACCGGCTACGGCAAGGGCGACGCCTACGGCGACGAGGCCCTCCAGGTGCTGCTGAAGCGGGCGGAGGACAACCGTGACCACCTGGTGGTGATCCTGGCCGGGTATCCGGAGGGCATGGACCGGCTGCTCGCCGCCAACCCCGGACTGTCCTCGCGCTTCACCACCCGGGTCGACTTCCCCTCGTACCGCCCTCTCGAACTGACCTCGATCGGCGAGGTGCTCGCCGCCGAGAACGGCGACGTGTGGGACGAGGAGGCGCTCGACGAACTGCGTTCCATCGCCGGGCACGTGGTCGACCAGGGCTGGATCGACGAACTGGGCAACGGGCGGTTCCTGCGCACGCTGTACGAGAAGAGCTGCGCCTACCGGGACCTGCGGCTGTCGATGTATCCGGGGAGCCTGTCGCGTGACGACCTGTCGACGCTGCGGCTGCCCGATCTGATGCAGGCGTACGGCGAGGTGCTGTCGGGCCGAGGCCCGCAGGATCCGTCGGCCCTGTGACGGATCCCGCGGGCCCGCTCGCGCGTCAGCTCGCCATGGCCCCCTCCGGGGACGGGGGTCCCGTCTGCTCCAGCGGGACCGGGATCTTGACGGCGCTGATCCGCGGCTCGGCCGCCCTGGGCTCCGGGGCCTTGCGGTGCGCCGGATCCCGTACCTCGCCGACCAGCAGCTCCAGCACGTCCTCCAGCGCGACCAGGCCGAGCACCTTCCCGGTGGGGTCGGCGACCTGGGCCAGGTGCGTCGCCGCGCGCCGCATCACCGTGAGCGCGTCGTCCAGCGGCAGTTCGGACCGCAGGGTCGTCATGGGCCGCCAGATGTGCTGCGGCACCGCCCGCTGCGACTCCTCCACGTCGAGTACGTCCTTGACGTGCAGGTACCCCATGAACGCGCCGTTCTCCGCCGCGATCGGGAACCGGGAGTAGCCGGTGCGGCCGGTGAGCTCGACGATCTGTCCGGGGGTGACCGAAGGACTGACCGTCACCAGGGACTCTCGCGGCAGCAGCACGTCCATGACCGGGCGGGAACCCAGTTCGAGGGCGTCCTCCAGGCGCTCCTGCTCCTCCGGGTCGAGCAGGCCGGCCTGCCCGGAGTCCTCCACCAGCCGGTTGAGCTGCTCGCTGGTGAAGACGGCCTCGACCTCGTCCTTGGGCTCGACGCGGAAGAGCTTCAGGATGCCCTGGGCGCAGGCGCCGAGGGCCACCGTGATCGGCCGGCACAGGCGGGCGAAGGCGACCAGACCGGGGCTGAGCCACAGCGCCGCCTTCTCGGGGGCCGCCATGGCGAGGTTCTTGGGCACCATCTCGCCGATCACGAGGTGGAAGAAGACCACCGCCGCGAGCGCGATGACGTACCCCAGGGGGTGGATCACGCCGGCCGGGAGGTGGACCGCCTCGAAGAGCGGCTCCAGCAGCCGGGCGACGGTCGGCTCGGCGACCGCGCCCAGGGTCAGCGAACAGACGGTGATGCCGAACTGGGCGGCGGCCATCATCTGCGGCAGCCGTTCCAGGCCGTAGAGCACCTGGCGGGCCCGGGCGGTGCCGAGCGGCTCGATCTGGCTGCGGCGCACGGACACCAGCGCGAACTCGGCACCGACGAAGAAGCCGTTGGTGAGCACGAGCAGGGCCGCGAAGACGAGTTGGAGCACGCTCATCGGGCCGCCTCCATCACCGCGGCGGTCCTGACCAGGCGCACCCGCTCGGCACGGTAGTGCCCGACCTGACGCACGGACAGCCGCCAGCCCGGCAGCTCGGCCCGGTCGCCGGGGGCCGGGATCCGGCCCAGCAGGTCGGCCACCAGACCCGCGACGGTCTCGTACGGGCCCTCAGGCACGTCGAGGCCTATGCGTTGCAGGATGTCCACCCGGCAGCTGCCGTCGACGTCCCAGGCGGGCCTGCCGTCCTCGGGCGGGGCGGCGGCGAGCTCGGGCAGGTCCTGGCCGTCGTGCTCGTCGCGGACCTCGCCGACGAGTTCCTCGACGATGTCCTCGAGGGTGACCACACCGGCCGTGCCGCCGTACTCGTCGACGACGACCGCGATGGGCTGCTCGCTGCGCAGCCGTGCCAGCAGCGGCTGCACGGGCAGCGACTCGGGCACCAGCAGCGCCGGGCGGGCGATCCGGCCGACGGGGGTGCGCAGCCGGTCCTGGGCGGGGACCGCCAGGGCGTCCTTGAGATGGACCATGCCGACGATTTCGTCGATCTTCTCCCGGTAGACGGGGAAGCGGGACAGACCGGTGGCCCGGGTGAGGTTGACCACGTCCTCGGCGGTCGCCGACGACTGGAGCGCGCTCACCCTGACCCGCGGGGTCATGACGTGCTGCGCGGTGAGCTCGCCCAGCGACAGGGTCCGTACGAAGAGGTCGGCCGTGTCCTGTTCCAGGGCGCCGGCCTGGGCCGAGTGCCGGGCGAGCGAGACGAGCTCGCCCGGGGTGCGGGCGGAGGCCAGCTCCTCGGCGGGCTCGATGCCCAGGGCGCGTACGAGCCGGTTGGCGACGGCGTTGAGCGCCGCGATGACCGGCCGGAACAGGCGGGCGAAGCCGTGCTGCGGGCCCGCGACGAACCGGGCGACCTGGAGCGGCTTGGACACCGCCCAGTTCTTGGGCACGAGTTCGCCGATCACCATCTGCACGGCCGCCGCCAGCAGCATGCCGACGACCACGGCGACCCCGGACGCGGCGCTCTCGGGCACGCCGAGCAGGGTGAACGGGCCGCGCAGCAGCCGCGCGAGCGCGGGCTCGGCGAGCATGCCGACGACGAGGGAGGTGATGGTGATGCCGAGCTGGGTGCCGGAGAGCTGGAAGGACAGCTCCTTGAGCGACTCGACGACCGTGCCGGCCCGTCGGTCGCCCTCGGCGGCGGCCTTCTCGGCCTCCGGGCGTTCGACCGTCACGAGGCCGAACTCGGCCGCCACGAAGAATCCGTTGGCGAGGATGAGCACAAAAGCCGCTCCGAGGAGCAGCAGGGAGATGGTCATGATGCCGCCGCCTCCGCAAAGACACGGACGCGGTCCGCGCTATGTCGGCAGGGGGCGGCGCAGGTACTGCAGGACGATCCGTCCATCGCCGGAGAGGGTCACTCCTCGGGTTGCAGGAATCCCCTGTGTGCCGGGACGGCACCACAGGGGTGGAGGCGCAGCGAAAGCGCCTCCGTCACCAGATTAATCAAGACACCGGCCTGTGCGGCAGGGTGGACGGCCCCGAGTCAGCCCTGATGTTGCTCCGGGTCGCGGATCGAGCGGGCTTCGACGAGCATGCGCAGGGTGCGCGCGTCGGCGACGGCCCGCTGCCTGGCGATGCCGGGCTGGATGCCGAGCGCGGGCAGGCTGGTGCCGTCACTGAGGTCGAGGAAGACCCAGGGGTCGCCCGCCCGCAGATTCACCCGGAGGATCTCCGCCCAGGCCAGACGGCGCCTGCTCGTGATGTTGACCACGGTGACACCGGAGTCGTCGGCGACGACCCTCACCCGGGCGAGCAGGGCCAGCACCCAGAAGATGACGGCCCCGGTGAGGATGAAGCTGAGCCGCTCCCCCGGGCCGAGCTGCTCCAGCAGCATCGCGACCGCGGAGATGACCACGAAGATCGCGACGCCGGCGCCGAGCAGCACGGCGCGGGTGTGTCCTGGCCGGAAGGTGACGGGCAGGCTGGGCAGGTCGGACATCGGTGTGCGGCTTCCCGGGCTCAGAGACGGCAGGCGTGGATGGCCGTGGTCAGGATGGCCCGTGCGCCGATGTCGTACAGGTCGTCCATGATCCGCTGGGCCTCCTTGGACGGGACCATCGCGCGGACGGCGACCCAGCCCTCGTTGTGCAGCGGGGAGACGGTCGGGGACTCCAGGCCGGGGGTCAGCGCGACGGCCTTCTCCAGCTGCTCGACCCGGCAGTCGTAGTCCATCATCACGTACGTCCGGGCCACCAGGACGCCCTGGAGGCGGCGCAGGAACTGCTGGACCTTGGGCTCCTCGACGTCCGCGCCGGTACGGCGGATGACGACGGCCTCGGACTTCATGATGGGGTCGCCGAAGACCTCAAGGCCCGCGTTGCGCAGCGAGGTGCCGGTCTCGACGACGTCCGCGATGACCTCGGCGACCCCGAGCTCGATGGCCGTCTCGACGGCGCCGTCGAGGTGGACCACGGAGGCGTCGACGCCCTGGTCGGCGAGGTAGCCCGCGACGATGCCCTCGTAGGAGGTGGCGACCGTGCGGCCCTTGAGGTCCTGGACGGTGCTCGCGGTGCCGGGCTTGGCGGCGAAGCGGAAGGTGGAGCGGGCGAAGCCGAGCGGCAGGATCTCCTCGGCCCCGGCGGCGGAGTCGACCAGCAGGTCGCGGCCGGTGATGCCGATGTCGAGGCGGCCGGAGGAGACGTAGATCGCGATGTCGCGGGGGCGGAGGTAGAAGAACTCGACCTCGTTGACCGGGTCGACGATCCGCAGCTCCTTGGACTCCCGGCGCTGCTGGTAGCCGGCCTCATGCAGCATCTCCGCCGCAGGTCCGGACAGGGAACCCTTGTTGGGGACGGCGATGCGCAGCATGAGGTCGGCTTCCTTCGCTCGGTCGTACGGGAGTGCCGTACGGGGAGTTTCGTACGGGGACGGTGGTGCGGGTGCGGCTCAGAGGTGGGCGTAGACGTCGTCCAGGGAGATCCCCCGGGCGACCATCATCACCTGGACGTGGTAGAGCAGCTGCGAGATCTCCTCGGCGGCTGCCTCCTTGCCCTCGTACTCGGCGGCCATCCAGACTTCGGCGGCCTCCTCGACGACCTTCTTGCCGATGGCATGGACACCCTTGCCGACCAGCTCGGCGGTGCGGGAGGTGGCGGGGTCGCCGGTGGCGGCCTTGTGCTGGAGCTCGGTGAAGAGCTCCTCGAAAGTCTTCTTGGACATGGTGGTCCTCACCCTACGCGCTCCCGCCGGTACCTCAGTGCCAGGGTTCGGATACTGAACGCAGGGTGGCCGCGGTCGCCACCGCCGCGGTCACCGCCTCGTGGCCCTTGTCCTCGTTGGAGCCCTCGATGCCCGCCCGGTCCAGTGCCTGTTCCTCGGTGTCACAGGTCAGCACGCCGAAGCCGACGGGCACGCCGGTCTCGACGGAGACCTGGGTGAGGCCCTGGGTGACGCCCTGGCACACGTACTCGAAGTGGGGCGTGCCGCCGCGGATGACGACACCGAGGGCGACGACCGCGTCGTAGCCGCGGCCCGCGAGGACCTTGGCCGCGACCGGGAGTTCCCAGCAGCCGGGGACCCTCAGCAGGGTCGGCTCGTCGATGCCGAGGTCGTGCAGGGCGCGCAGCGCGCCGTCGACCAGACCGTCCATCACCTTCTCGTGCCACTGCGCCGCGATGACGGCGACCCGCAGGTCCCCCACGTTGCGTACGGACAGTTCCGGTGCACCCTTGCCGCTCACGTCTCTCCTTCGTGCTGTCTCTTACTGGTTGCCGCAGGTGGACGCGGTGGGCGCGTCCAGCCAGGGCAGGTCGTGCCCCATCCGGTCCCGCTTGGTGCGCAGGTAGCGGAGGTTGTGCTCGCCCGCCTGCACGGGCATCGGCTCGCGGCCGGTGACCTCGATGCCGTGGCGCTCCAACGCGGCCGTCTTGTCCGGATTGTTGGTCATCAGGCGTACGCCGCGCACCCCGAGGTCGGCGAGGATCTGCGCGCCGGCTCCGTAGTCGCGGGCGTCGGCGGGCAGGCCGAGTTCGAGGTTGGCGTCGAGGGTGTCGTGGCCGCGCTCCTGGAGCTCGTAGGCGCGCAGCTTGGACAGCAGGCCGATGCCGCGGCCCTCGTGTCCGCGCAGATAGACCACCACGCCCCGGCCCTCGCTCTGGATGCGCTGCAGGGACGCGTCCAGCTGGGGGCCGCAGTCGCAGCGCTGGGAGCCGAAGACGTCGCCGGTGAGGCATTCGGAGTGGACGCGGACCAGGACGTCCTCGCCGTCGCCGATGTCGCCGTGGACCAGGGCGACATGCTCGACGCCGTCGACGGTGGAACGGTAGCCGTACGCGGTGAACGTGCCGTGGACGGTGGGCAGTCGGGTCTCGGCCTCGCGGCGGACGGTGGGTTCGGCGGAGCGCCGGTAGGCGATCAGGTCCTCGATGGAGATGATCGTCAGTCCGTGCTTGCGGGCGAACGGGATCAGTTCGGGCAGCCGCAGCATCCGGCCGTCCTCGCCGGCGATCTCGACGATCGCGCCGGCCGGACGCAGTCCCGCCAGCCGGGCGAGGTCGACGGCGGCCTCGGTGTGGCCGTTGCGGACCAGGACGCCGCCCGGCCGGGCGCGCAGCGGGAAGATGTGGCCGGGACGGACCAGGTCGGTGGGCTGTGCGGTCCCGCTCGCGAGGAGCTGGAGCGTGGTCGCGCGGTCGGCGGCCGAGATGCCGGTGCTCACGCCGTGGGCGGCGGATGCGTCCACGGAGACGGTGAACGCGGTCTTCATGGACTCGGTGTTGTCCTCGACCATCTGCGGGAGCCGGAGCCGGTCGAGTTCCTCGCCCTCCATGGGGGCGCAGATCAGGCCGCGGCACTCGCTCATCATGAAGGCGACGATCTCGGGGGTGGCCTTCTCGGCGGCCACGACGAGGTCGCCCTCGTTCTCGCGGTCCTCGTCGTCGACGACGACGATGGGCCGGCCGGCCGCGATGTCGGCGATGGCCTGTTCGATCGGGTCGAGCACGAAGTCCTCGAAGTCGTCGGAGCCGTACAGGATCGGTGCCGTGCTCATGCCGGTGCTCCTTCCAGGGCGGGCTGGGGGCCCTTGCGGGACCGCAGCCACCAGTCGCGCATGCCCCACAGGACGAGCGCGCCGTAGATGACGTAGACGAATCCGGAGAAGGCGAAGCCGTTGGCGAAGTTCAGGGGGACGCCGACGACGTCGACGAGCAGCCAGGCGAACCAGAACTCGACCATGCCGCGCGCCTGGGCGTACATCGCGACGACGGTGCCGACGAAGATGTAGGCGTCGGGCCAGGGGTCCCAGGACAGGGACGGGTAGGCCTTGAAGAGCAGGGCCACGGCGACGGTGCCGACGGCGGCGGCCGCGACCAGCACCGCGCGCTCGCGCCAGGTGGCGAAGCGCACGGCGATGTGGCCGTCCTCGCCCTGGCCCCGGCCGCGGTTCCACTGCCACCAGCCGTAGACGGCGACGACCATGACGACGATCTGCTTGCCCGCGCTGCCGGAGAGGTGCGCGGTGGCGAAGGCCGCGAACAGGATGAGGCCGGAGACGAACTGGGCGGGCCAGCTCCACAGGGAGCGCCGCCAGCCGAAGGCGAGCGCGATCAGCCCGATCACGTTGCCGATCATGTCCGACCACTTGATGTGCTGGTCGAGCAGGACGAAGGCCTCGGAGTTCAGCCAGTTCACCGGGTGCTCCCCTGGCCGGCCGCGAGCAGGCGCTCGACGTACTTGGCGACGACGTCCACCTCGAGGTTGACCGGGTCGCCGGGCTGCTTGTGGCCGAGCGTGGTCAGGGCGAGGGTGGTGGGGATGAGGCTGACGGTGAAGTAGTCGGGGCCGGCCTCGACGACGGTGAGGCTGATGCCGTCGACCGTGATGGAGCCCTTCTCGACGACATAGCGCGCGAGGTCCGCGGGAAGCGAGACCTTCACGATCTCCCAGTTCTCGGAGGGGGTGCGCGCCAGGACTTCGCCGGTGCCGTCGACGTGGCCCTGCACGATGTGTCCGCCGAGGCGGGCGCCCACGGCGGTGGGGCGTTCGAGGTTGACGCGGGAGCCGACGCCCAGGGCGCCGAGGCTGGAGCGGTCGAGGGTCTCGGCCATGACGTCGGCGGTGAACTCGTCACCCTCGTGCTCGACGACCGTGAGACAGACACCGTTCACGGCGATGGAGTCACCGTGCTTCGCGCCCTCGGTCACGACGGGGCCGCGCAGCCGGAAGCGCGAGGCGTCGCCGAGGTTCTCGACGGCGGTGATCTCGCCCAGCTCTTCGACGATTCCGGTGAACACTTCCCGGGTCCTCCTGCCACATAGGGGCACGGACTCCGGGGCCTGTCGAGGACGACAGAAAGTACGGACAACGGCACCGGGGGCGACGCCGGACAGACCCGTCCACACGGACGAGCACATACGGCGGCGCGCACGAATGCCCGCCCGCCGCGCACTGCCTCCCATCCGGACTTTAACCGTCGGTCCAGGAATTTCACCTGGTCAACCGGCCGCTGGAAGCGACCGGGTCGCGGACTGTAACCGCCGGTTCGGACTTTCACCGACCCCGGAGTGCGCTGCTTTAGGTACAGGGCCAGTCTGCCACGGCCGATCGGTGTCCATGCGAGTGGCCCGTGTGGGGTCGCTCACAAGTGACGTCAACGGACTTCCCGCACGGCCGCAGGGGCCCTAACCGCCGCTCACCCCGGACCACTTGAGGCTGGTCCGTACCTATTGACGGAGTGGTCTAGTCCTTTTTAGGGTTCGGATCATGCCCGGCGGCGGTGACGACGGCCCTTGCCCGCCGCCGGGCCGCCCCACACCTGCATCCCCACACCTGCGCCCCTGCCCCTCGCCGGGCGATCCCGCTACGGCTCCCGCGGTCCGAACAGTTCCCGCTGGGCCGACTCACGTGCCGTCAGCAGCGCCCCGCGCAGCACCGCGGCACCGCCCAGCAGGCCGGCCCGCACCTCCGTAGGCAGCGGGGACATCCCGCGGGTCCGCTCCGCGACCCGGGCGGCGAGCACCTCGCCCCCGGCCTGCCCCACCTCGCCACCCAGGACCACGCAGCCCGGGTCCAGCACGGCGGCGACGGAGGCGACCCCGACGGTGACCCGGCCGGCCAGGGCGTCCAGGAAACGGTCGGCGGCGGCACCGGACGAGGAGACGGCCTCGGCGACCAGGGCCGCGGCCCGCGGCTCGTGGGCGGCCGGCGCGGCGAGGATGCCGTACTCCGCGGCGAGGGCGGTGATCGCCTCCGACCCCACCAGGGCATGGAAACCGCCGTCGCAGCCCGTGGCCGAGGGGAGCCCGCCGGTCCCCGGCACCGGCAGGAAGCCGATCTCCCCGGTGCCGCCGGAGGCGCCCCGGCGCAGGACGCCGTCGAGGACGACGGCCGCACCGGTGCCGTGGCCGAGCCAGAGCAGCACGAAGGTGTCGTGGTCGCGGGCCGCGCCGTCGCGCTGCTCGGCCAGGGCGGCGAGGTTGGTCTCGTTCTCGACCAGGACACGGGCGTCCGGGAACCGCTCCTGGAGCGCGGTCACCAGACGGCGGTGCCATTCGGGCAGACCCGTGGAGTCGCGCAGTTCACCGGTGGCCGGCGCGATCAGGCCGGGGGCACCGATGCCGACCGTGTGCAGCCGGTCGACACCGGCCTCCTTCGCGACCCGTTCGACCAGCGCGACCGCCCGTTCGAGGGCCGGCCCCGTGTCCGTGTCGCCGCCGATCGGCACCGAGGCCTCGGCGAGCACCTCGCCGAGCAGGTCGGAGACGACCACGGTGACGCCCTCGGTGCGCACGTCCAGGGCGGCGAGATGGGCGAGGTCGGCGACGATGCCGTACAACCGGGCGTTCGGGCCGCGCCGTTGCTCCCCGGACTCGCCCACCACCGCGATCAGGCCGGAGACGGTGAGGCGCTCGACGAGGTCGGCGACGGTCGGCCGGGACAGGCCGGTGCGCTCTTTCAACTGCCCTGCCGTCAACGGACCTTCCTGCAACAGCCGCAGGGCGAGCCGGTCGTTGATGGCCCGGGCGGTGCTCGGGGATGCGGGCATGCCGGGAATCCTCCCAGATCGGCGCGGCCGCCCGGCGGGCACCTGCCCCCTCGTACCGCGTGGCCTCATTACCCCTATCTATCAGGCAGGGTTCCTGATAGTTTACGTCGGCGCTACGGGGATACACACGTCCGGGAGGGGCCCGAGAATGAGTGCAGTGGTCTACGAGGCGTCCGAGGTGCGGCGCGCCCGGTACGCCGTGGCGGCCGTGTTCGCCGTGCACGGCGCCGTCACCGGCTCGTTCGCGACCCGGGTGCCCTGGATCCAGGACCACGCCTCGCTCAGCACCGGCCAGCTCGGGCTGGCCCTGGCCTTCACGGCGTTCGGCGCCTCCTGCGCCATGCCGCTGGCCGGCCGGATCAGTCACACCCTCGGCAGCCGCAACGCCCTGCGCTGCCTGATCGCGCTGTGGACGGTGTCGCTGATCCTGCCCGCCCTGGCGACCAACCTGTACACGCTGTGCCTGGCGATGTTCGCCTACGGGGCGAGCGCGGGCATGGCGGACGTGGCGATGAACGCGCTGGGCGTCGAGGTCGAGCGGCTGCTCGACAAGTCGATCATGTCCGGGCTGCACGGCATGTGGAGTGCGGGCGCGCTGATCGGCTCTGCGGCCGGCACGCTCGCCGCCCACCTCGGATCGGACGCACGCCTGCACTTCGCGCTCGCCGCCGCGGTCCTCACCCTGCTCGGCGTGTCCGTCTGCCGCTGGGTGCTGGACCTCCAGCCGGCCGAGGACGAGGAGCCGCCGCCGCGGTTCGCGCTGCCGCCGCGCTCGGCGCTGCTGATCGGCGCGGTCGGCTTCTGCGCGGTGTTCGCGGAGGGCGCCAGCCTGGACTGGTCGGCGGTGTACCTGCGCGACCGGCTGGAGGCGTCGGCGGGTCTCGCGGCGGCCTCGACGACCGGGTTCATGCTGACCATGGCGGTGGCCCGGATCCTCGGGGACGCGGCGGTGGACCGCTTCGGCGCGGTGCGCACGGTCCGCGCGGGCGGTGTCCTGGCCGCACTCGGCGGGCTGCTCGTCGTGGCGGCCGGCCATCCGGCCGTGGCGATGGGCGGGTTCGCGCTGATGGGGCTCGGTATCGCGGTCGTCGTACCGCTGTGCTTCGCGGCGGCGGGCCGCAGCGGCCCGAACCCCAGCCAGGCCATCGCGGGCGTCGCGACGATCACGTACACCTCGGGACTGATCGCGCCGAGCCTGATCGGCGGGGTCGCCCAGGCGACCAGTCTGATGGTGTCGTTCTGCCTGGTGGCCGCGCTGTCCTGCGGGCTCGCCGTGTTCGCCGGCGTGCTGCGGGCCGGCGAGCGCGACCGGCCGACGGTCAGTCCGCGGGCCGCAGCAGTTCCCGACCCGCGGCCCTGAACCGCTCGCTCCAGGGCGCGGGACGCAGGGTGGCCGCGTCCAGCCGGACCAGCACCCGGGTGCCCTGGGCGTAGGTCACCGCCCCGTCGGCCGAGCAGAACCGGAACCCGTACGTCAGACCGGTGTTGCCGAGCCGTTCCAGCCAGAGGTGGACGGCGTAGGTGCCGGTCCGGGTGACCGGGGCGTCGTAGCTGATCCGGAGTTCCCGGACCGCGTTGCAGGCGTCCCCGGCCGCCACCCAGTCGCCGTCGAACCGTATGCCGTGCTCCTGCCACAGCTCGCTCCACGCCCGCTCGACCATGAGCGGGTAGCGGGCGTTGTGCAGCAGGCCGAGGGCGTCGAGGTCGTCGAAGTGGACGGTGACGGGGACGAGTCGGCCGTAGGAGAGGGCGGGGGCGATCGGGGCTTCGGCGGTCACGGGTGGTGCTCCTGACACAGTTGAGACGCTTACGTCCATCCTAAGCGGACGCTCAGCAGCCTCCTCGCCTCACATGCCCCACTCTCCCCATCCGACCCGCCCACCCCACACGTCACGCTCTCCGGGTCTCCCAGAAAGGGCCCTGACCAGGCACCTCCCCGACAATGGTGCGGACGGTCGCACCTTCCGACGAAAGCGAACCCGCACCATGGATCTCGGTGTCCGCTGGAAACTGCACGGGGACGGACGCACTCCGGCGCCGGGCGCGGTGGTCCGGCCCGACGAGCGGCTGTCCTGGCCCCGCACGGTGGGGCTCGGGGCCCAGCACGTGGTGGCGATGTTCGGCGCGTCGTTCGTGGCCCCCGTGCTGATGGGCCTGGACCCGAACCTGGCGATCATGATGTCCGGCGTCGCCACCGTGATCTTCCTGCTCGCGACCCGCGGCCGGGTGCCCAGCTACCTGGGCTGTTCGCTGTCCTTCGTCGGGGTCGCCGCGGTGATCCGCGCCCAGGGCGGCACCAGCGCCACGGTGACCGGCGCGGTCTTCGTCGTCGGCGTCGCCCTGTTCCTGGTCGGACTGGCCGTGCAGCGCTTCGGAGCACGGATCATCCACGCCGCGATGCCCCCGATCGTGACCGGCGCGGTCGTGATGCTGATCGGCTTCAACCTCGCCCCGGTCACCGCCTCCACGTACTGGCCGCAGGACCAGTGGACGGCCCTGCTGGTGATGCTGTTCACCGGTATGGCGGTCGTCTGTCTGCGTGGTTTCTGGTCCCGCATCGCGATCTTCCTGGGGCTGGTCTTCGGATACGGCATCTCCTGGGCCTTCGACGCGATCTTCGGGAAGATCCACTCGGTGGACGCGAGCGGCAAGCTCACCGACCACTGGCGGCTGGACCTGTCCGGCGTCGGCAAGGCCCACTGGATCGGACTGCCGTCGTTCCACGGGCCGACGTTCCAGTGGTCGGCGATCCTGGTCGCGCTGCCGGTCGTCATCGCGCTGGTCGCGGAGAACGCCGGGCACGTCAAGGCGGTCGGCGAGATGACCGGGGACCCGCTGGACGACGAGCTCGGCACGGCGATCTCGGCGGACGGCGCGGCCTCCATGCTGTCGACCGCGGTGGGCGGTCCGCCCAACACCACCTACTCCGAGAACATCGGAGTGATGGCCGCGACCCGCGTCTACTCGACCGCCGCCTACTGGGCCGCCGCCGGCTTCGCCCTGCTGTTCGGCCTGTGCCCGAAGTTCGGCGAGGTCGTCGCGGCGATCCCGGGCGGGGTGCTCGGCGGCATCACGGTGATCCTCTACGGCATGATCGGCCTGCTCGGCGCCCAGATCTGGCTCAACGCCAGGGTGGACCTGCGCAACCCGCTGAACCTGGTGCCGGCCGCCGCGGGCATCATCATCGGCGTCGGCAACGTCAGCATGAAGTTCACGGCCAACTTCTCGCTGAGCGGGATCGCCCTCGGCACCCTGGTCGTCATCACCGGCTACCACGCGCTGCGCGCCTTCGCGCCGGCCCACCTCAAGCCCCAGACACCACTGCTGGACGCGGGCACGTCGACGTACGACGACGACTCCGGCGGCGACAGCGGCAGCGGCGGTCAGCCCGCCAGGTCGTAGGCGTACGAGGCGCTGAACGTCCCCGGCTCCCCCTTGCAGCCGTCGGACTCCCCCGGCAGCTTCACCCACAGATAGGCGTCGATGCGCCCCTCGCCGGTGTCCAGCGTGGGCGCCCGGCCGATCCTCCGGCCGTCCGGGTCGCACCACTGTCCGCCGGCCGGGGCGCCGTTGCCGTTGCGACTGGTGTCGATCACCGCGCCGAGGTCCGCGGACCCGCCGAGGGCGTCGAGGACCGCACGGTCGTAGGTGATCTCGTCGGCGGTCCGGTGGAAGTTGGAGACGTTGCTGAAGACGCCGTCCGAGGAGGCGGGCGACGCGGCACCCGCCTGCCTGAGCAGGGCCGCCTGCTGCGCCGCGGGGTTCCAGGCCGAGTGGCCGGCGTCGTAGTAGACCCGGGCCCGCGGGTCGGCACCCTTGAGGACCCGGCCGGCCCGGGCCAGCGAGGCGAAGCGGGCGCCGCGGTCGGCGGCGGAGAGGCAGTCGGACTGCGCGACCGCGTCGGGTTCCAGCACCACCATGACCTCGCCGGAGCCCAGCCCGGCGGCGACCTCGTCGATCCAGCCGTCGTAGGCGTCGAGGTCGGACGCCCCGCCCTCGGAGGCCCCGCCGCAGTCGCGGTCCGGGATGGCGTACACGACGACGGTCGGCACCCGGCCCGCGGCGGCCGCCGACGCCGTGACCTCGCGGACCCGCGCGGTGGTGTCCGTCGCGTCGGCGTCGGTGAACCACACCGCGGCCGGCTGTTCGGCGATCCGGGACTCGATGACGGCCGCGCGGGGGTCGCCGGGGTGGTCGTGGACCCACTCGTCCACCTGCGAGTCGGGGTAGTGGTAGAGGCGGGGCGACACGGCGGCGGTCGCCCGGGCCCGTCGGGGGCCGGCCGGGGAGGCGGTGGGACTCGCCTTCGGCCTGGACGACGGCGAGGGCGAGGCCTTGGCCGTGGGGACCGGCGGCACGGCCGGCCACGACGCCAGGGCCGGTGAACCGGTCGGACCGGGCCGGGCCTCGCCGGAACCCCGGGCCTCGCCCGGCGCGGACGTCAACCCGGCCACGGCGGCGACGGCCACCACCACGGACGCGAGCGCGACCATGCTCCCCCGCCCGACGGCGCGGCCGCGCCGGTCCTCGCGCGCGGCCGGACGCTGGGCACGTAAGCCTGCCAAGGTGCTGATCCCCTCTCCCGCACGACGGGATCGTTCCCTCGTTCTGGGGAAGCGTCGGGCCCGCCGGCACGTCGCAGAGCCTAGGACTGGGACCCTGCCCTCATGGCGCAATTGGCACAGTTCACCACTTCCGTAGACACCGTGGTCTCCCGTATGCGCGCCCTGGACGCGACCCTGGACGCGCGGGACGGGATCGCGGTCTTCAACCGCGTCTACCTCACGGTGACCGAGGAGGTCGACCGGCACATCGACCGTGGGGAGTTCACGGACCCGCGGGCCGCGAGCACGCTGGACGTCCGGTTCGCCGAGCGCTATCTGGCGGCGGTCGACGCGGTGGCCGACGGGCGCCGCCCACCGGCCTGCTGGCGGCCGCTGTTCCAGCTCCGACGTCATCCGGGGGTACGCCCGGTGCAGTTCGCGCTCGCGGGCATCAACGCGCACATCGGCCACGACCTGGCGCTCGCCGTCGTGGACGCCTGTCGTACGCTCGGCTGCGAACCCGCGGCTCTGGAGGACGAGTTCGACCGCGTGGGCGAGCTGCTCGGGTCGCTGGAGGAGCGCATCCGCGACGAGCTGACACCGGGTCCCGACCTGTTCCGGATCGCCGATCCGCTGGCCCATCTGCTCGGCTCCTGGAGCCTGGAACGCGCCCGGGACGCCGCCTGGTCGGCGGCACGGGCCCTGTGGGCGCTGCGCGCACTGCCCGACGTGGCCGGGGAGTTCGCGCAGCGCCTGGACGCGGCGGTCGGTCTGGCGGGCCGCATGCTGCTGACACCGCTGCCCGTCTGATCCGCCGCGCCGGTGTCCGGATCCGGCCACCGCAGACCTGAACCGCCGTATGCGCGTTGTACGTTCGGCGGAACCGCACCCTGTGTCGAAGGAGCAGTCGGACATGGCGACCAAGCTCGGACTCGGTCTTCCGCAGAACCGGAAGTACGACCTCGGCCGGGACGTGCCCGACGTGGCCCGCACCGCGGAGGCGATCGGCTACGACAGCCTCTGGGTCTACGAGCGGCTCCTCGTCCCCGAACCCGCCACCCAGGGTCTGTACAACATCGAGGGCCTGCCCTGGCCTGACGAGTACCGCGGGGTGGCCGAACCGCTGGTCACGCTCACGCTCGCCGCGGCGGCCACCGAACGGGTCGAGCTGGGCAGCAGTGTGCTGGTCGCCCCGCTGCACATGCCGTTCCGGCTCGCCAAGACGCTCGCCACGCTGGACGCGGTCAGCGGCGGCCGGGTGCTCGCGGGCTTCGGCACGGGCTGGTCGCACGACGAGTACGCGGCCTCGTCGGTGCGCCCGTTCGAGGAGCGCGGCGCCGCCCTGGACGAGCTGATCGGGGTGTGCCGCGCGGTCTGGGGCCCGGACCCGGTGTCGTACGACGGCCGGGTCACGCGGATCGCCTCGGCGGTCGTGGGTCCCAAGCCCGCCCGGCCGATCCCGATCCTGCTGGCGGCGGGCCCGGGGCCGGCCCAGCGCCGGCTCGTCGACCACGCCGACGGATGGCTTCCGGTGGCCATGGGCGCGGAGAGACTCGCCGCGCAGTGGCGCGCGTTGCAGGAGCTGGCCGCCGAGCGCGGACGCACCCGGCCGATCCGGACCGTGCTGCGCGCCAACGCCCGGTACCTGGCCCAGGGCCGCTCCGGGACCGGCCGTGCGCCGTTCCACGGCAGCGTCGACCAGATCGTCGAGGACCTCGCCGCGCACGCCGAGGTCGGTCTCGACGAGATCCTCGTCGAGCTCCAGTCCGGGACGCGGGACGCGCAGGAACTGAAGGATGTGGCGGCGGAGGTCTACGAGAAATCTCGGGCGGCGGGGATCTGAGCCCGCCGCCCGGGTCCGGCTCGGGCCGGCTGACCTCCGTCGGCGGGGTCAGTCCTCCGGGAGTTCCACGGGGGCGATGTCGGCGTAGACGTCGCCCGGGCCCGGGTTGGTCTCGTCGGTCGTGCCGCCGAAGTGGTGCATGACGCCCCAGACCGCGTTCAGCGCGGTCTGGATCGCGCCCTCGGCCCAGCCCGCCGTCCACGAGATGTCGTCACCCGCGAGGAAGATGCCCCGCTTGTCCTCGGGCAGCGACTCCTGCATGAAGTGCGTGAACAGGCGCCGCTGGTAGCGGTAGTGACCGGGCAGGTTGGCCTTGAACGCGCCCATGAAGTAGGGCTCGTTCTCCCAGGACACGGTCACCGGGTTGCCGATGATGTGCTTGCGGATGTCGACCTTCGGGTAGATCTCGCCGAGCGACTTCAGCATGACCTCCATCCGCTCGCTCGCGGACAGCGGCAGCCACTTCAGGCTGTCGTCGCACCACGTGTACGACAGGCAGATGACGGCGGGCTTGTCCGGGCCGTCGTCCAGCAGGTAGGTGCCGCGGGTCATGCGGTCGGTGAGGGTCATCGACATGACGTCCCGGCCGGTCTCCTCGTCCTTGTCCAGCCAGAACGGCCGGTCCACGGGCACGAAGAGCTTGCTGGACTCCATGTAGTGGGTGCGCTCGATCGCGGTCCAGTGGTCGATCGGGAAGAGCGAGTCGTCGCAGGCGATCTTCGACAGCAGCATCCAGGACTGGGCGGTGAAGATCGCCGCCCGGTAGGTGCGGATGTCCCCGTCGGCGTCCGTGACGGTGATCCGGTTGCCGGCGGTGCGGTGCAGCCGCGTCACGGCGGGACGCGGCGCGCCGTCCTCGTGGAGCGACTTCAGCGAGGTGCCGTACGCCCAGTGGACGATCTTCTCCGGCTCGCGCTCCCACAGGCGCAGCGGCAGCTGCTGGGAGCCGCCGACGATGCCGCGGTGGTGGTCGTCCGCCTCGGTGTAGACGACCCGCAGGATCTCCAGGATGGAGTTGGGGAAGTCGGTGTCCCAGCCGCCGGTGCCGAAGCCGACCTGGCCGAAGATCTCGCGGTGCCGGAAGGACTTGAAGGACTCCGACTCGCAGAGGAAGCCGTAGAAGGTCTGGTTGTCGAGCTTCTCGACGAGCCGGGCCCAGATCTCGCGGATGCGCGGCACGTCGCGCTCACGCATGGCCTGGTTCATGTCGGAGAAGTCGGCGCCGTCCTCGAGGCAGGCGTTCCAGGCGTTCATCACGTCGCGGTAGACCTGCGGCAGGTCGTCGACGCTGGTCGCGTAGTGCGACTCGCCCTTGAGATCGACGACGGTCGACGGGGTCGCCTCGGCGAGGGGGTTGGGGAAGGGCTGGGTCTCAAGGCCCACCATGTCGATGTAGTGCTGGAGCGCCGTGGAGGACGGCGGGAAGCGCATCGCACCCATCTCCGCGGTGAGGGAGGGGTCGCAGCCCTCGAAGCCCACGGTCCGCAGCCGGCCGCCGATCTGGTCGGCCTCGTACACGACGGGCTTGAGGCCCATCTTCATCAGCTCGTACGCGGCCACCACACCGGACAGGCCGCCGCCGATGACGGCGACCTCCGCGCCGTGCTCGGTCGCGGGTATCTGGCCGAGGCCCGCCGGGTGGGCGAGGAAGTCGTCGTACGCGTACGGGAAGTCCGGGCCGAACATGGTGATCGGCAGCTGCTGCTCGTCTGCGTGCTCGGCGGCGTTGGGCACGGTGGACGTCATGGGGTACGGACTCCTTGCGCGAAAAACATGGGGACGAGGGAGCGGGGAGGGCTGGAGGGGAGCGGCGGCGGTCAGACCAGGGACCCGTAGAGGCCCGGACGGCGGTCCTTCAGATACGGGTTCGTCTCGCGGGACGCGGCGAGGAAGGCGGGGTCCACGTCGGCGAGCAGCAGTTCGTCCGCGCGGCCGGCGCGGGTGCGGGCGACCCCGTCGGGACCGGCCAGCGTGGACAGCCCGACGAACTCGAACTCCCCTTCGCGGCCGACCCTGTTGACGTAGGCGACGTACATCTGGTTCTCGAAGGCGCGCACCGGCACCACGGACTCGGCGACGAACTGGAACGGGTGCATCTGCGCCGTCGGCACCACCAGGAGATCGGTGCCGGCCAGGGCGTGGGCGCGGACGTTCTCCGGGAACTCGACGTCGTAGCAGATCATGATGCCGACCCGCAGACCGTTCAGCTCGGCCTGGACGACAGGCGTCCCGCCCGGGACGAAGTGCTCGTGCTCGAAGCAGCCGAAGAGGTGGGTCTTGCGGTAGTTCGCGAGGCGGCTGCCGTCGGCGGAGATCAGCTGTGCGGAGTTGAAGACGATCTCGCCGTCGCGCTCGGGGTATCCGTAGGCGACCGCGAGGCCGTGCCGGCCGGCGATCTCGGCGATCTCGTCGGCGCAGGCGCCGTCGGCGGGTTCGGCCAGGCGGCCGATGTCGTCGCCGATCGCGTACCCGGTCAGGAACATCTCCGGGGTGACCAGCAGCGCGGCGCCCGCGGCGGCGGCACGGCCCGCGGCCTCGTCGAGGACCTTGAGGTTCTCGACGACGGAACCGGGGCGGCCGGAGCTCTGGAGCAGGGCGGTGCGCATGCGTGTTCCTCACCGGATACGGAGGGGGTCGGGGTCACGTAGACGGTACGGGCGGCGGAGCGGGCCGGACAAGGAGGAGCCGTTGCGCGCCGGTGAGCGGTTCGTTGCGTCGCACCCGGGGTCGGCGGCGATTCGTTGCGCGGGCCCGCTCGCGTCTTCGGGCGGGGCATGCGTGCCGCCTCGGAGCGGGCCGTCGAGCGGCTTCGGGGTGTGTGACGCGACACAGTCACGGGCTCCCCCGCCCTGGCCTCGCGCGCCGCTCAGGGCTCCTGGTCGGAACCCTTGGCCAGAGCTCCTGGTCAGAGCTCCTGGTCAGGGCTCGTGGTCAGGGCTCGTGGTCGGGGCTCCTGGTCAGGGTCTCGCTCAGGGCTCAGAGCTCGCGCAGGCGGTCCGCGATCTCGCGCAGCAGCTCGGGGTCGGTGGCCGGGCCCGCTACGACCGGCCGCGGCTCGTCGACCCGCACCACACCGGCCGCGACCAGATCGCCGAGCAGCACGCGGACGACGGTCAGCGGCAGGTCGGCGTCGGCCGCGAGCTCGACGACCGGCCGCGGCCCACGGCGCACCAGGTCGAGCAGGGAGGAGCGGGCGTGGTCGAGCGCCGGGTCGCCGCCCTCCGGCCACAGGGCCGTGACCTGGGACATCAGGTCGATGACGGGTCCGCCGGAGGGCCGGGTCCGGCCGTGTGTCACGGCGTACGGCCGGACCATCGGCCCGGTCTCGTCCTCGTACCAGTGGTCGTCGTCTGCCACCAGGGGATCAGGCGCCGGCCGGACCGGCGGGTGCGGCGGCCTCGCGTACGGCGGCGTCCAGATGGCGGCCGACGCGGCGGACGAGCAGTTCCATCTCGTGGGCGAGCTGGCCGACGTCGGTCTGCGCCTCGCTGAGCACCGCGAGACGGCTGCCGTTGCCCGCCGGGGTGATGAAGAGATAGGCGTCGTCGAGCATGACCATGGTCTGTCGTACCTGGCCCGCGGCGAACCGCTCGCCCGCCGAGCAGGCCAGGCTGTGGAACCCGGAGCAGACGGCGGCCAGATGCTCGATGTCGCGCCGCTCGATCCCCTCCGAGCAGCACAGCGGCAGGCCGTCGGCGGTGAGCAGGACCGCCTGACGGACGTGGTCGGTCCGGGCCACCAGGTCGTCGAGCAGCCAGCCGAGGTCCGTACCGGGCTGTTCGACGGTGTTGTCAGGGAGCATCTTCGGCGTCCCTCCTTTCGTCCGTGTCGGCTCGCTCACCGGCGGTGTGGGCCTGAGGGGTGCGTGCGGTCCGCTCACCGGCGGTGTGGGCATGCGGCGTGCGGCCGGTCCGGTCGTCGACGGTGGCGGGGTGCCCGTGGTCCGTCGGGCCGTCGGCGGTCCTGGAGTGCCCGGCGCCGGTGGGCTCTCCGGGTGCGGGGGCGTCCCCCGGGCCGGGCTCGACGCCCCTGCGTCCGCGGTCCAGCCCGCGCTGGAAGGAGCCGAAGATCGCCCGCATGTCCTCGGGGCTCACCTCGCGCCCGGACGCCCCGGCGGGGGTCCGCGGGGGCTCCTGGCGCAGCTCGGGGGCGAGGGCCGCCTGCCGTACCCGGGTGGGCAGCACGGCGACACCGGGCGCGGCCGACGCAGGCGCCGCCGACGCGGGGACGGGTCCGGGTTCGGGTCCGAGTTCGGGTCCGGGTTCGGTTTCGGGTTCGAGGTCGGCTTCGGGAGCGGCGGGCTCGGGCGTGGCGGACCCGGGAAGCGCGGGTCGGGAGCGGGTGGGCAGCGGGCGCAGCGGCGGCACGGGCCCGGTCTGCGGGGCGACGGCCGCGACGGCGACCGGTCCTCCGGCACCGGACTCCACCGCGGCGCGCTCGCCGAGGCCGCTCTCCGCCGCGCCGGACCCCATCGGCTCCACCGACGCGAGCAACGACTCCGGCAGCAGGACCACCGCCGTGGTCCCGCCGTACGGGGACCGGCACAGCGTGACCTCGATGCCCTGACGGGCGGCGAGCCTGCTGACCACGTACAGGCCGAGGCGGTCGTGCCGGGTCGGGTCGAACTCGTCGGGCCGGGTGAGGGTGCGCCGGGCCTGCTCCGCCTGCTCCGGGTCGAGGCCCAGGCCGCGGTCGTCGATCTCCAGGACGAAGCCGCCGCGGGCGTGCCCGGTGCGCAGGGTGACCTGGGTCTGCGGCGGGGAGAACACCGCGGCGTTCTCCAGGAGTTCGGCGATCAGATGGACCACGTCGGCCACGGCGTCCGCGGCGATTCCGATCCGCTCCATCGACGGGACGACCACGCGCGTGTAGTCCTCGATCTCGCTGACCGCGGCGGAGACCACGTCGGCGACCGGGACCGGGCTGCGCCATCTGCGGCCGGGTGCGGCGCCGGAGAGGATGATCAGGCTCTCCGCGTGCCGTCTCATACGGGTGGTGAGGTGGTCGATCCGGAACAGCTCCTGGAGGATGTCCGGATCGTCCGTCCGTCGCTCCAGCGTGTCGACGAGCTTCAACTGGCGGTGCACCAGCGCCTGGTTGCGGCGGGCGATGTTGAGCAGCACCGCGAACAGCCCGCGCCGCAGGGTGGCCTGCTGCACGGCGGCCTCGACGGCCGCGAGCCGGGCGGAGTTGAAGGACCGGCCGACGTCGCCGATCTCGTCGGCGACCTTCTCGCCGTCCGACAGGGGCGGCGCCTCGGCCGCCGCGTCGACGTCTTCGCCGGCGCTCAACCGGCTCATCACCGACGGAAGCTGACGGGTCGCCAGCAGGTCGGCCGCGTCCCGCAGCAGCTCCAGGCGGCGCGAGATGCGCCGCGCGCCGCGCACCGCGAACCACAGCGACAGGGACACGGCGGCGAGTCCCAGCACGGCCACGACGGCGGCGCGGGTCAGCTCGCCGTAGGCGAACTCCCGTCCGCGCGCGGCGGAGTTCTCGGCGGCGCGGGTGCACAGCTGCATGTAGCGCTTGACGGCCCGGTCGGTGGTGGTGCGCCAGGAGTCGGCCGCGACGGCCCGCGCCGCGCCGCCCGCTCCGGCCCGCAGCAGGGCGTCCTCGCTCTTCGTGAGCTGCCGGTGCAGGTCCTCGCGCTGGAACTGCTCGAACAGCGCCCGGGAGTCGTCCGGCAGGTCGGGCACATAGGTCCGCTCGAAGACGCGGCGGTCCTCGATGGTCGCCGTCAGCATGTCGTACTGGCCGTCGGTCAGCCGGCCCGCGGCCCGCGCCCCGGCGACCAGCGCGTCCTCGCGCGAGACGAACTCCCTCACCCGGACGAGCTCCACGACGGTCTGCGCCTCGCGCGCCAGCTGTCCCGCCTGGAGGGCGGTGAGCGCGGACGGGACGTCGAAGCCGGGGTCCAGCAGCGTGTCGTAGGCGGTCACCGCCCCGTCCCAGGAGATGTCGCGGGACAGCACGCGCTCGCGCAGCGGCTCCAGGCCGCCCACGGAGGCGACCACGGTGTCCAGGACCTCGCGCTGCCGGGCGGAGAGCCGGCCGCGGTCGCCGTTGCCGATCGCCTCGCGCATCGCCTCGACGGCGCGGTCGGTGCGCCGCTGCTGCGTCATCAGCTCCACCGCGGCGGCCGTGCGGTGGCCGCCGCCCAGGTAGGCGGCCGAGAGCCGGCGCTCGATCTGGATCTGCCCGACCGCCGTGTCGACGGGCGTGCCGAAGTCCTCGTACACCCCCTGGAGGCGGATCAGGGCACGCAGTTCGCCGGTGACCGACACCATGGCGAAGGACCACAGCGTCATCAGGGCGAGGACGGGAGCGAGCGCGAGGGCCACGATGCGCGCGCGTACGGTGGTGGGACGGCCGAAGGGCCAGCGCATGGACTCCCCAGGGCGGCAGTGCGGTTCGGGCGGCGAGGCACAGGTTGGCCGCCACTCGCTGTTACCGGCGGGTAGCGGGCGGCGCTCAACCTACGGGATGCCCTGGTCGCCCCGCAATGGTTACCAAAGGTAACTCCGGGTCACTTCAGCGAAGGTACGGCAAAGCGGGTCCCGGTCGCCGCCCGGTTCGAGGGCAGCCGTTTTGCGCCACGCCGGGTCGGGGTGCCGCGGTGACTGCGGGTGCACGACCGCGGCCACGCCGGGCCACGGTGTGACGGTGGCCCAGGGGCCCCCGGCCGCCGCGGTCGGGCGCCCACGGTGTGACGGTGGTCCACCATGGGCCCCCGGTCGCCGCGATCGGGCCGGGCCGTCGCGTGACGGCGGTCCACGGCGCCCGGGTCAGGTCGCGGTCAGGTCGGCGAGCCCGAGGAGAAACGGCGCAGCAGCGGTGACAGCACCAGCACGGACTTCGTCCGCTCCACGAACGGCTCCCCCGCGATCCGCTCCAGCACCCGCTCGAAGTGACGCATGTCGGAGGCGAAGACCTGGACCATCGCGTCCGCGTCCCCGGTGACGGTGGACGCTGCCACGACCTCCTGGTAGCGCTCGAGGCCGCGCTGGATCGTCTCCGGCGAGGTGTTGCGCCGGCAGTAGATCTCGACGAACCCCTCGGTCTCCCAGCCGAGCGCCGCCGGGTCCACCCGTACGGTGAATCCGGTGATGGCGCCGGTGGCACGCAGCCGGTCCACACGCCGCTTCACCGCCGGTGCGGACAGGCCGACCAACTGCCCGATGTCCGCGTAGGAGCGGCGGGCGTCCTCGGCGAGGGCGTGCACGATGCGTTCGTCGAGATCGTTCAGCACTGCGGGTGGATCACTTCTCTGCGGTCGCGAGTCGGGAGCGGCGGTAGCCGTACACGAAGTAGAACACGAGGCCGACCGCCATCCAGACTCCGAAGACCACCCAGGTGACGGTGGCGAGACTGCCCATCATCCAGACGCAGAAGCCGAAGCCCAGGGCGGGCATCAGCGGCGACAGCGGCACCCGGAAGGTGCGCGGCATCTCCGGGCGGGTCCGGCGCAGCACCACGACGGCGATGTTGACCAACGCGAAGGCGAACAGCGTGCCGATGCTGGTCGCGTCGGCGAGCTGCCCCAGCGGAACGGCGGCGGCCAGGACGCCGCAGAACAGGGAGACGATCACCGTGTTGGCGCGCGGCGTGCCGGTCTTCGGGTGGACCCGGCCGAACACCTTGGGGGCGAGACCGTCCCGGGACATGGCGAACAGGATGCGGGTCTGGCCGTACAGAACGGTCAGCACGACACTCGCGATGGCGATGACGGCGCAGGCGGCGAGCAGCGTGCCCCAGAAGCTCTGGCCGGTCACGTCCCGCATGATCTGGGCGAGCGCGGCCTCCGAGTCGTTGAACCGCTGCCAGGGCTTGGCGCCGACGGCCACCGCGGCGACGAGGACGTAGAGCGCCGTCACGATGACGAGCGAGAGCATGATGGCGCGGGGCAGGTCACGCTGGGCGTTCTTGGCCTCCTCACCGGCGGTGGAGGCGGCGTCGAAGCCTATGTACGAGAAGAAGAGCGTCGCTCCCGCCGCGCTGACCCCGGCCATGCCCAGCGGCATGAAGTGCTCGTAGTTCCCGGAGCGGAAGCCCTGGACGCCGATGGCGCAGAACAGCACCAGCGCGGCGATCTTCACGGCGACCATGATCGTGTTGGCGCGGGCGGACTCGCGGGCGCCGCCGAGCAGGAAGGCCATGGCGAGCAGGACCACGATCAGCGCGGGCAGGTTGAAGATCCCGCCGTCACCGGGCGGCGCGGACAGGGCGTCCGGGATGGTCACCCCGATGGTGCCGTCGAGCAGCTCGTTGAGGTACTCGCCCCAGCCGACGGCCACCGCGGCGACCGACACGCCGTATTCGAGGACCAGGCACCAGCCGCAGATCCAGGCGATCAGTTCGCCCATCGTCGCGTACGCGTACGAGTACGAGGACCCGGCGACCGGGATGGTGCCGGCCAGCTCGGCGTAGGACAGGGCCGAGAAGAGCGCCGTGAGGCCGGCGATCACAAAGGACAGGGTGACGGCCGGACCGGCCTTGGGGACGGCCTCGCCGAGCACGACGAAGATGCCGGTGCCCAGCGTGGCACCGATGCTGATCATGGTGAGCTGCCACAGCCCGAGAGACCGGCGGAGAGCCCCTCCGTCGCCCTGGCCACCCTCGGCGACCAGGCGTTCCACGGGCTTGCGCCGCATCAGACGCGCGCCGAGGCCCGGGGACGCGGGGACTGTCTCGGTGCGGTCGTGCGGGGGTGCGCCTTGATCGAGCACGCGCTGACTCCTTCGTCGCTACGGTGAGGGCGACAGGGACCGGCGGCACTCCCGCACGAGCGGGAACCCACCGAGCGGGGTCCCCGCCACGCCTTGTACAGCGCTCGACCCTATGAGCCGGGGCGTCACGGCCGTAATGCAGCAACCTTGCGCGTCCCGGCAAGAACGTTGCGTTGATCGCGGCCGGGCGGGCGTTCGTTGCACGGCACCCGTCGATCGCGTCGATCGGGCCCGGTCGACGGGGCCGGAGGGCGGGGGCCGGGCCCGGGAGGCACTCTGGAGGGACCCCGGCCGGGCGGACGTTCGGGAGGCCGTGCGCGGGCCGCCCGCCGGGCGCGTCCGGGAACGCGGACGGCCCCCGCCCTCCCGGTGCCGGGGGGACAGGGGCCGCTCCGTACGGAGTCGGGGGTCAGCTCCAGCTGGCGTGCAGCGGCTTGCCCTCGGCGTAGCCCGCGGCGCTCTGGATGCCGACGACGGACTTCTCGGCGAACTCCTCCAGGGAGCCCGCGCCTGCGTAGGTGCAGGAGGAGCGGACGCCCGCGATGATCGAGTCGATCAGGTCCTCCACACCCGGGCGGTCCGGGTCGAGGTACATCCGGGAGGTCGAGATGCCCTCCTCGAACAGCGCCTTGCGGGCGCGGTCGTACGCCGACTCGTCCGAGGTGCGGTTGCGCACGGCACGCGCGGACGCCATGCCGAACGACTCCTTGTACGCGCGGCCGTTCGCGTCGTGCTGAAGGTCGCCCGGAGACTCGTACGTGCCCGCGAACCAGGAGCCGACCATCACGTTGGAAGCGCCGGCCGCGAGGGCCATCGCCACGTCGCGCGGGTGGCGGACACCGCCGTCGGCCCACACGTGCTTGCCGTACTTCTTCGCCTCGGCGGCGCACTCCAGGACGGCGGAGAACTGCGGCCGGCCGACGCCGGTCATCATCCGGGTGGTGCACATGGCGCCGGGTCCGACACCGACCTTGATGATGTCGGCGCCCGCCTCGATCAGGTCCCGCACACCCTCGGCGGCGACGATGTTGCCGGCGGCGATCGGCACGTGCGGGTCGAGCCCGCGGACGGTGCGGATCGCGCTGATCATCGACTCCTGGTGGCCGTGCGCGGTGTCGATGACGAGGGTGTCGACGCCCGCGTCCAGCAGCTGCTTGGCCTTGCCCGCGACATCGCCGTTGATGCCGACGGCGGCGGCGATGCGCAGCCGGCCGCGCTCGTCGGTGGCGGGCGTGTAGAGCGTGGCGCGCAGGGCGCCCTTGCGGGTGAGGATGCCGGCGAGCTTGCCTTCCGCGTCGACGGCCGGGGCGTAGCGCCGGTTGGCCGCGTCCAGGCGGTTGAAGGCCTCGCGCGGGTCGATGTCCGCGTCGAGCAGCAGCAGGTCCCGGGACATCACCTCGCTGAGCTGGGTGAAGCGGTCCACGCCGGTGAGGTCCGCGTCGGTGACGACACCGACCGGGCGGCCGTCCTCGTCCACGACGACACCGGCGTTGTGCGCCCGCTTGGGCAGCAGGGCGAGCGCGTCGGCGACGGTCTGATGCGGGGTCAGCACGATCGGGGTGTCGAGCACCAGGTGGCGGCCCTTGACCCAGGAGACGACATCGGTGACGACGTCGATCGGGATGTCCTGCGGGATGACCACGAGTCCGCCGCGCCGGGCCACCGTCTCGGCCATACGACGGCCGGCGATCGCGGTCATGTTGGCGACGACCAGCGGGATCGTGGTGCCGGTGCCGTCCGGTGAGCTGAGGTCGACACCCTGCCGCGAGCCGACCGCGCTGCGGCTCGGCACCATGAAGACGTCGTCGTACGTCAGGTCGTACGCGGGCTGGATGTCGTTGAGGAAACGCACGTGCTGCACATCCCAGTCGATCAGAGGCGGCCCCCGGACAGGTCAGCCAGGGGGAATGAGCACGTACTTCATTCTCCCACGGCCTGCGCCCGATCGTCCCCCGACAGAACCTCCAGGCTGGTCAGCGGCGCCCTAGGAGGAACCTCCAAGCGTGAGCAGCACGGAGAGCGCCGGCTGCGCGTCCACCGCCTGGGCGAAGACGTCCTGGGCGGTCCCCCACTCCCCCGGGCGGGCCTCGGCGTACGCCCGCCAGCCGCGTACGACGATCAGGAGCCCCCGGCCCGTGGTCTGCTCGGGCCAGACGGCGGGGTCGGAGAGACTGTCCGCGAGGGCGTCCCAGTTGCGCCCGAACCACTCGGGGAGGCCGAGCGCGCCGACGCACCGGTCCATCAGCCCGGCCTTGTCCTTGACGCCGTCGAGGTCCAGCAGGACGACGTGTCCGCCGAACGGATCGCGCGTCGGATCGTCGGTCATCTCGGCACCGCCCGGAACGAGTTGGAGTGATCGCCGGTGTAAGTGATCGCCTGTGTAGTAGAACCCGCCGCCCCGCCCGGTGACAATGCGCCGGGCTTCGCGATCCCGCGAACCCGGCGTCCTGACGGTGAATTCGTGGCGGTGGGGCCGTTCGTGCACCTGCCCGCGCCCCGGGGACGTACCGCGACAGCGTGCCCCGATGCTGTCACGGCCGTCCCCTCACGGTCCGGGGCCGGGTCCCGTCAGGGCCCGTCGGGGTCCGCGCGGTTGAGCGCGGAGCGCGGTGTCGGGCCCGCCGTCATCAGGTAGTCCGCCGCGGACGTGTCCGTCACCAGGCTGGTGACGAGTCCGGAGCGCAGCACCGCGTCGATGGCGGCCGCCTTGCGCTGCCCGCCCGCGATCGCGACGACCTCGGGGATCCGGCGGAGCTGGTCCGCCTTCACGGTGATGCACCGCTCGCCCAGGTCGCGGCCGACCCGACGACCCTCGGTGTCGAAGAGGTGCGCGGACATCTCGGCGGCGACGCCGAGCGAGGCGTAGTGCGCCCGCTCCTCGTCGCTGAGCATGTCGTGCACCGTCGAGATGCCCGGCTCCCAGGAGCCGATGGAGACACAGGCGACCGTGACCTTGTCGAAGTACTCGAAGGCACGGGCGATCCCCGTCTGGTTGCGCAGCGCGGCCGCGGTGGCCACGTCCGGCAGCAGCATCGGCGCGTAGATCGGGTGGGCGTCGCCGCCCGACACCTGGGCTGCGCGGCGCACCGCCTCCACCGAGCCGCGCTCGGCGGTCCCGGCGTCGTACACGCCGGTCAGCTGCACCACGGTGCACGGCGGCAGCCGGTCGAGCGCCGCCGCCATGTGGATCGTGGACCGGCCCCAGGCCAGTCCGAGCACATCCCCCTCGTTGACGAGTTCGCCGAGCAGGTCGGCCGCGACCTCGCCCAGGTTCTCGGGGTCGGGCGTCTCCTCGGCCTCCGCCGGGGACTCGACGACGACGGCGTGCCTGAGGCCGTACCGGGCACGGAGCGCGTCGGAGCGCTCGGCGTCCAGTTCGGCCGGCACACGGATCTCGATGCGTACGAGATCCCGTTCGAGGGCCGTCTCCAGGACCCGGGCCACCTTGAAGCGGCTTACGCCGAACTCCTCCGCGATCTGGATCTTGGACTTTCCCTCGAGATAGAAGCGGCGGGCCATGGCCGCCGCCTGCACCAGCTCAGCGGGTCCCATCCGCACGGCTGACCGGCCCGCCGACATACCCGACACGGCGATCTCCTCACTGCTGTTCACACTCTGGATTCACCGTTCATCCTTGCAGATCCGGTGCATTTGATCAGCCTTGCAGGCCGCCGTTCACGTTCCCGTCGTTCAGTGGCTGCACGCCCATGACGCCTTGGCCGTGGCCTCGTCCGCCTGGCTGCGCAGTGCACGTACCGCCTCGGCCGGGTCGGATGCCCCGTACACCGCCGAACCGGCGACGAAGACGTCGGCGCCCGCCTCCGCGCACCGCTCGATCGTCTCGGCCGACACCCCGCCGTCGACCTGCAGCCAGAGCTCCAGCCCGTGCTTGGCGATCAGCTCCCGGGTGCGGCGGATCTTCGGCAGCATGATGTCGAGGAAGGCCTGACCGCCGAAGCCCGGCTCCACCGTCATGATCAACAGCATGTCGAGCTCGGGCAGCAGGTCCTCGTACGGCTCGATGGGCGTCGCGGGCTTCAGCGCCATCGAGGCACGGGCGCCCTTGGCGCGGATCTCCCTGGCGAGTCGCACCGGCGCGGCGGCCGCCTCGACATGGAAGGTGACGGAGGAGGCGCCCGCTTCGACGTACTGCGGTGCCCACCGGTCGGGGGCCTCGATCATCAGATGGCAGTCCAGCGGGGTGTCCGTCGCACGCGCCAACGACTCCACGACCGGCACACCGAGCGTGAGATTCGGGACGAAGTGGTTGTCCATGACGTCGACGTGGAGCCAGTCGGCTCCTTCCACCGCCCTGGCCTCGTCCGCGAGGCGGGCGAAGTCGGCGGAGAGGATGCTGGGGCTGATCTGTGCGGCCATGCCCCAAGACTGCCACGTCCTCGCCCGGTTGTTCGCCCCGGTACGGTCAGCGCCTCCCGCGCGGCCCGCCCCGGAGCCGGTCCGAAGGCGGTCCGGTGCCGCCTCCGACGGGCACCGGGCCGCTCTCGGACGGCCGGCGGACGGCTCCGCGGCCTGCCCGCAACCGGCCCACGACCTGCCATGACCGGCCCGCGCCAGGATCCCGCCCGAGGAGATCCCGGCTCGCCGGCCAGCCGTCGCGGCGGTCAGCCGTTGCGACGGATGAGCGCCAGGTACATCGCGTCGGTCCCGTGCAGATGCGGCCACAGCTGTACGTCGGGACCGTCGCCCAGCGCCGGTACGCCCGGCAGGAATGGCCGGGCGTCGATCAGGTCGGCTTCCGGGAACTGCTTGAGCACGTCGGCGACGACGGCCCGGGTCTCGGCGAGGTGCGGCGAGCAGGTGGCGTAGCCGACCACACCGCCGACCCGCACCGACTCCAGAGCCGTGCGCAGCAGCCCGCGCTGGAGCGGAGCGAAGCCGTCGAGGTCGTCCGGACGACGCCGCCAGCGCGCCTCGGGCCGCCGGCGCAGGGCGCCCAGCCCGGTGCACGGCACGTCCATCAGGACCCGGTCGAAGACTCCGGGGCGCCACGGCGGCCGGGTCCCGTCGGCCGTGATGACCTGGTAGGGCCCGGGATTGCCGGCCAGGGCCTTGGCCACGAGACCCGCCCGGTGCGGCTGCTTCTCGGAGGCGAGCAGCGTCGCGCCGCGCTCCGCGGCGAGGGCGGCCAGCAGCGCGGCCTTGCCGCCCGGCCCGGCGCACCCGTCGAGCCACCGCTCGTCCGGCCCCTCGACCGGCACGTCGGCGAGCGCGAGCGCGACGAGCTGGCTGCCCTCGTCCTGCACTCCGGCCCTGCCGTCCTTCACGGCCTGGATGGCACCGGGCTCGCCGCCCTCGGTGAGCCGTACGGCGTACGGCGACCAGCGCCCCGGTACGGCGGCCTCCTCCGCGAGCAGCTCCTCGGTGCCCGCTCGGCCCGGCCGGGCCACCAGCGTCACCTCGGGCCGCTCGTTGTCGGCCTCCAGCAGGTCCTCGATGCCCGCCCGGCCGCCGCCCAGCGAGTCCCACAGCGCGGAGACGACCCAGCGCGGGTGCGCGTGCACCACGGCGAGGTGTTCCTCGGGATCGTCGTCGTAGGGCGGCGCGATCTGCTCCAGCCAGGTGTCGAGGTCGTGCTGCGCGATCTTCCGGAGCACGGCGTTGACGAACTTGGCCCGCCCGTCGCCGAGCACGACACGGGCGAGTTCCACGGAGGCGGAGACGGCGGCGTGGCTCGGGATCCGGGTCCCGAGCAGCTGGTGCGCGCCGAGGCTCAGCACGTCGAGGACCGGCGGGTCCACCTCGCGCAGCGGCCGGTCGACGCAGGCGGCGATGACCGCGTCGTACGTCCCCTGCCGTCGCAGCGTCCCGTACACCAGCTCGGTGGCCAGGGCGGCGTCCCGTCCGTCGAAGTCGCCCTTCTCCCGCGCCTTGCGCAGCAGCGGCGGCAGTACGAGGTTCGCGTACGCGTCCCGCTCGTCCACGGCTCGCAGCGCCTCGAAGGCGAGCATGCGGACGGGATCCTTCTGGGGTCGTCGGTAAGGCTTGCCCGGCTTGCGGGGCCGACGGGAGGTATCGCTCACGAAAAAGGTGCTCCGGATGTTAGATGGTGATACGCCCCAAGCCTACGTCCCGGCGGTCCCGGCCCCCGTGCCCGGCCGTCCTCCCCGACCCTGCTGACCAGCCGTGCTGCCCGGACCCTGCTGACCGGCCGTGCTGCCCGGACCTTTGCCGGGGCTCCTACGCATCGCGGCTGCACGCACCACACCCCGCTCGGGCCGGCCGGCCGGGCGCAGCGGGCGCAGCGGGCCCGAGCCGGTTTCAGCCAACTTGAGCCGACGCGGGCCGACCTGAGCCGGCCGCAGGGGCCTACCTCCCGAGGCTCTCCCCGTGGCCGATCCGCACGCCCCGCGCCCAGTCCGCCGCCCGCATCGGCTTCTTGCCCTGGGCCTGCACCCACAGCAGCTCGACCGCGTACGAGCCGGTACCGACGTAGACGTTGTTCTTGGCGACGTCCAGGACGCCCGGGGCGAGGTCGGTCCGCTCCGGCAGGGGGGTGACGTGGACGAGTTTCAGCCGCTCGCCGCGGAAGACGGTCCAGGCGCCGGGCGCGGGCGTACAGCCGCGGACGACCCGGTCGACCCGCAGCGCCGGGGTGGACCAGTCCACCTGGGCGTCGTCCACGGTGATCTTCGGTGCCACGGTGATGCCCTCGCCCGGCTGCGGCACGGCCCGCAGGCTGCCGTCCTCGACCCCGTCCATGGTCGCGGCGAGCAGCCCGGCACCCGCGAAGGCGAGCCGGGTCAGCAGGTCGCCGCTGGTGTCGGTGGGCCGGATCTCCTCGGTGACGGTGCCGTAGACCGGCCCGGAGTCCAGCCCCTCCTCGATGAGGAAGGTGGAGGCGCCCGTGATCTCGTCCCCGGCCATGATGGAGTGCTGCACGGGAGCGGCCCCGCGCCAGGCCGGCAGCAGCGAGAAGTGCAGGTTGACCCAGCCGTGGGCCGGGATGTCCAGGGCCGACTTGGGCAGCAGGGCGCCGTAGGCGACGACGGGGCAGCAGTCGGGAGCGATCTCCCGCAGCCGTTCCTGGAACTCCGGGTCGCGCGGCTTCGCGGGCTTGAGCACCTCGATCCCGGCCTCCTCCGCACGCTGGGCCACGGGGGACGCGACCAGCCTGCGACCGCGCCCGGCCGGTGCGTCCGGGCGCGTGACGACGGCGGCCACCTCGTGCCGCCCGGAGGCGATCAGGGCGTCCAGAGCGGGAACGGCGACCTCGGGGGTACCGGCGAAGACGAGCTTCATGGGTGGGATCGGGCCTCTCGGGCGGGATGGTCAACGGCAGCGCACAAGTCTATGACCATGGGAGCGGCCCCCGCCGATCCATGACCACGGAAGCGGCCCCGCCTGTCCGTCACCGACCGCGGGAGCGGCCCCGCCTGTCCGTCACCGACCGCGGGAGCGGCCTCGCCTGTCCGTGACCACGGGCCCTGGCCGACGGCTGCGCCCCGGATGTCCGCCCCGCGCACGTCCGCCCCGCGCACGTCCGCCCCGGGGGCGTACGCGGATGCTCATACGCCCCCATGCCGTGACCAGCGGCGCTCACACGCGTTGGTCAAGAAAGAGTTGACACAGCGGGCCGCCCAGCGGTCCGGTTTCCTTGCAACGCCGGTTCGAGAGGCTTGTTCATGGCCGACCACGCAACCAACGACGCCCAGGCCCGGGCCAGCCTGCACTTGCTGGTGCGGGACATCGAGCGGGTCCGCCGCCAGGTGGACGCGCTCCGCACGCTCACGGCGCAGTTGGGCAACGTCTACCGTCCGCGCCGCTCCGGCCCCTCCACGGGCTTCGTGGTGTACGGACGCGCCCCCGCCCCGACGGTCCGGCTGGCCCAGGAACTGCGGGACAGCGTCGAGACCCTGGTGACGGCCGCGGTCGACTTCGACCGTTCGCTCGGCTTCTCGTGGGACGCGGTGGGCTCCGCGCTCGGTGTCACCAAGCAGGCCGTGCACCGCCGTTACGGTTCCCGTCGCGCCGCGGCCCAGGCAGCCGCCGAGTCGGAGCAGCTCACGGAGACGTCGGAAAACCGCGCGGTCAACGTCGGCACCACCATCCCCACGGTGCCCGCGGCCCGCTCGATGCCCACCCAGCCCACGGCGGGCAGCCCCACCCTGCGCGACGAGGTCAGATCCACCGTCTTCCCCGCCCCCCGCAACGGCTGACGCGCCTTCGTCGCTGCCTTCCCCGCCCCCTGCCCTCCCGGCCGCCCCCGGGAGGGCAGCCGTGTGTCGGCGTCCCGCGCGCGCCCGGGGCAACCGACGCCCGTCTCGGCCAAAGCCCATCTCAGCCGAACTCCGTCTCGGCCGAAGCCCGTCTCAGCCGAACTCCGTCTCAGCCGACGCCCGTCTCAGCCGACGCCCGTCTCAGCCGATGTCCGGCGGGTCGATCCGCACCCGTACCGGCTCGCTCGCCGCCCCGGCCGCGCCGCCGCCCGTACCCCGGGCCATCCGGGCGGCCTGCGCCGCCTTCAGGGCGGCCGCCATCGCACCACCACTGCCCGGCGGCACCCGGACCAGCGCGCGCTCCCAGTGCTCCCCCGGCGGCGGCGCCCCCGGCCGTCGCGGGCGGCCCGGTGCCGTGCCGGGGACGGGCACGGGCCCGAGCACCTCGGCGTCCGGGGGCAGGCGCACCGCGTCGAAGAACGCGGCGACCGCCTCCGCCCGGCCCGACACCGCGGCCATCCGCGAGACCGGTGGGAAGCCCAGTTCGGCCCGCTCGGCGAGCTCCCGCACCGCATGACCGACGGGATCCCACCGCACCAGCGCCTGCACCGGGCGCAGGGTCGGCTCGGCGACGACCACCACGGTCCCGCCCGCGCTCTGCGGCCGCACGAGCGAGGCCGCCGCGATCCACCGGCGCAGGGCGTCCTCCCCGGCCCGCAGATCGGGCCGGCCGAGCATGGCCCAGCCGTCCAGCAACAGGGCGGCCGCATAACCTCCCTCGGCGACGGGCTCGGCTCCCGGTGTGCTCACCACCAGCGCGGGTGTCCCCGGCACGGTGTCCAGGACGTGCTCGCGGCCCGAGGTCCGCACCGGCACCGCCGGGAACGCCCGCCCCAGCTCCTCCGCGGTGCGCCGGGCGCCCACGACCTGGGCGCGCAGCCGGAACGAGCCGCACTCCGGACAGTGCCAGCCGGATTCCTCCCGCCCGCACCAGCCGCACCACAGCGCCCCGCCGTCGCGTGCCTCCAGCGGCCCGGCGCAGTGCCGGCAGCGGGCGGGGGCGCGGCACTGCGCGCAGGCCATCCGCGGCACATAACCGCGCCGGGGCACCTGGACCAGCACCGGTCCGTGCCGCAGGCCTTCCCTGGCGGTCTGCCAGGCGAGGCTCGGCAGCCGGGCGGCCCGCGCCGCCTCGTCCCGGGCCAGATCCAGGTCCCCGACGGTCCGTACGAGCGGAGCGGCGCGCCGTACCTGCTCGCGTCCGGCGACCAGCGGCCCGGCCCATCCGCTCTCGACGAGCTGTGCCGCCTCCACGGTGCAGTCCCGGCTGCCCAGCAGGAAGGCGCAGCGGTCCTGGGCCGCGCGCAGCAGGAGCACCTCGCGGGCGTGCGGCTGGGGCGCGTGCGGCTCGCTGTGGCTGTCGTCGCCGTCGTCCCAGAGGGCGACCAGCCCGAGGTCCTGAACCGGCGCGAACATCGCGGCCCGGGTGCCGACCACGGCCCGCACCGATCCCCGGCGCACCGCGAGCCACTGCCGGTAGCGCTTCTCGGGTCCGGCGTCGGCGGTCAGCAGCGCGTGCCGTCCCTCGCCCAGCAGCGCCGTCAGCGCGGCGTCGACCCGGGAGGCGGCGCGTCCGTCGGGCACGACGACGAGCGCCCCGCGGCCCGAGGCGAGGGTCGCCGCGACGGCCAGGGCCAGTTCGTCGCTCCACTCGGGGCCGGGCAGGGCGTTCCACACGGCACGCGGCGCGCCTCCCGTGGCCAGCGACCGGAGGAACGCGGCCCCCCGCTCGTACCGCGTCCAGGACCCCGGCTCGGGCGCTCGTGGGGCGGGCAGGGGCTGGGGGGAGGGTCGTTGCTCGGCCTTCGCGCTGCGCGGCGGCACGGCGAGCTGGAGCACATCGGCGAGGCTCCCGGCGTACCGGTCGGCCACGGCCCGCGCCAGCGTCAGCAGTTCCTCGCTCAGTACGGGCTCGGGCGACACGACCTGGGCGAGCGCGGCCAGCGGCCCGGAGTAGTCGGACTCGGCCCGGCGCTCCACCAGGAACCCGTCGATCAGGCCTCCGCCCTCGCGGCGGCCGTCGCGCACCCGGTGCCGTCCGGCGCCGAATCGCACCCGCACCCGCACGCCGGGCTGTGCGTCCGCGTCGAGTTCCTCGGGGACGGCGTAGTCGAAGTAGCGGTCGAGATGCAGCACGCCCTTGTCGACGAGCACCCGGGCGACGGGCAGCTCCTTCGCCAGCGCGGCCCCCCGCCAGGTCCGGGGTTTGGCCCGCGGCACCTTGGCCTCGCGCACGCTCGCCCGGATGAGCGCGAGCTGTTCGGGCGGCGCGCCTTCGGCGCCGCCCTCCCCCGTCCGGTTCTCGCTGCTCACGCTTGCATTCTTACCAAACGCGACCGACAACCGGCGTCGCCGGTGATCACCGAGGTCTCCCGAGATCCGCACGGCAGCGGCGACACATGCCTGATTTCACCGCGCGCCCTGGGGGCGCACTCCATCGAAGTAACCGCGGCCTTCGCACCGGGAGAGTCGTCACCGTACGGTCCCCGCGCCCCCCGCGGCCACCGGTTTTCGCCCCGCACGGCCCGGGCGGGAGGCACCGGACAGGCCCGCTCGGCACACACAGGACGGGCCCGGACCTCCCCGAGGGGAGAGCCGGGCCCGTGCCGGGAAGCGGAGGCGGGGCCTACAGGCCCGCGGCCTTCTTCAGCGCGTCCACGCGGTCCGTGCGCTCCCAGGTGAAGTCGGGCAGCTCACGGCCGAAGTGGCCGTAGGCGGCCGTCTGGGCGTAGATCGGACGCAGCAGGTCGAGGTCGCGGATGATGGCGGCCGGACGCAGGTCGAAGACCTCGTCGATCGCCTTCTCGATCTTCTCCGGCTCGACCTTGTGGGTGCCGAAGGTCTCGACGAAGAGACCGACGGGCTCGGCCTTGCCGATCGCGTAGGCGACCTGGACCTCGCAGCGGGAGGCGAGCCCCGCGGCGACGACGTTCTTGGCGACCCAGCGCATCGCGTAGGCGGCCGAGCGGTCGACCTTGGACGGGTCCTTGCCGGAGAAGGCACCGCCGCCGTGGCGGGCGAAACCGCCGTAGGTGTCGATGATGATCTTGCGGCCGGTGAGGCCGGCGTCGCCCATCGGGCCGCCGATCTCGAAGCGGCCGGTGGGGTTGACCAGCAGGCGGTAGCCCTCGGTCTCCAGCTTGATGCCGTCGTCGAGGAGGGCCTTCAGCTCCGGCTCCACGACGAACTCGCGGATGTCCGGGGTCAGCAGCGAGTCCAGGTCGATGTCGCTGGCGTGCTGCGAGGAGACGACGACCGTGTCCAGGCGGACCGCCTTGTCGCCGTCGTACTCGATGGTGACCTGGGTCTTGCCGTCGGGGCGCAGGTAGGGGATGGCGCCGTTCTTGCGGACCTCGGACAGCCGCTTCGACAGGCGGTGCGCCAGGAAGATCGGCAGCGGCATCAGGGTCGGCGTCTCGTCGCTGGCGTAGCCGAACATCAGGCCCTGGTCGCCGGCGCCCTGCTTGTCGAGCTCGTCGTCGTCGCCCTCGACCCGGGACTCGTAGGCCGTGTCGACGCCCTGCGCGATGTCCGGGGACTGCGAACCGATCGACACCGAGACGCCGCAGGAGGCGCCGTCGAAGCCCTTCTTCGAGGAGTCGTAGCCGATCTCGAGGATCTTCTCGCGCACGAGCTGCGGGATCGGCGCGTAGGCCTTGGTGGTGACCTCTCCGGCCACGTGCACCAGACCGGTGGTGATCAGGGTCTCGACCGCGACCCGGGAGGTCGGGTCCTCGCGCAGAAGCGCGTCGAGAATGGTGTCGCTGATCTGGTCAGCGATCTTGTCGGGGTGACCCTCGGTCACAGACTCCGAAGTGAACAGGCGACGGGACACAACGCTCCCTGGGGTTGCAGCGGCTGCTGGCTGATCATTGGCGGACGGACAGGGCTGCGCCTGATGTCGTCCGAGAACAGTTTATCGGTCGCGCTCGGTCATGGCCCCACTGTCTCGCCTCTCGGAAGGGCTGTGACCTGCGGCACGGGGCATTCTGCCCAATGCCGCTCGAGCTTGGCCAGGGGCGCCACGCCCGAATGTCCGGGCCCGGCGTGATCCCCGAGGCGAGGGAAACATTCACCCCAGGCGTTGCGCCACAAGGTCCCATACGGTTTCGGCCAGGGCCTCTTTCGGGCCGTACGGCACGGCCGTCTCGGTTCCGTCGGCGCCCAGTACCACAGCCTCGTTCTCCTCGGAGCCGAAAGTCTTGCGTTCCCCCACCTCGTTCACCACGAGCAGGTCACAGCCCTTGCGCTGCAGCTTGGTGCGGCCGTTGGCGAGGACGTCGTCGGTCTCGGCGGCGAAGCCGACGACCACCTGGCCGGGCCGTGCGCGATCGGCGGAGATCTCCGCGAGGATGTCCGGATTCCGTACGAGGACGATGGGCTCCGGTTCCTGGCCGTCCTTCTTCTTGATTTTTCCGGTCGCGTAGGCCAAGGGGCGGAAGTCGGCGACCGCGGCGGCCATCACGACCGCGTCCGCGTCCGGGGCCGCCTTGAGCACAGCCTCGCGCAGCTGGACGGCCGTGCCGACCTGGACGACGTCCACACCCGCCGGATCGGGCAGGCCGGTGTTCGCGGCGACCAGGGTGACCCGGGCGCCGCGGGCCGCGGCCGTGCGGGCGAGGGCGTAGCCCTGCTTGCCCGAGGAGCGGTTGCCGAGGAAGCGCACCGGGTCGAGGGGTTCGCGGGTGCCGCCGGCGCTGACCACGACATGGCGGCCGGCGAGATCCGGCCGCGCGACACCGCGGGCCAGCACACGGCGGCAGACCTCGAAGATCTCGGCCGGGTCGGGCAGCCGGCCCTTGCCGGTGTCCACACCGGTGAGGCGGCCCACGGCGGGTTCGATCACGACGGCGCCGCGGCGGCGCAGCGTGGCCACGTTCTCCTGGGTGGCCGGGTGCTCCCACATCTCCGTGTGCATGGCGGGGGCGAAGACCACGGGGCAGCGCGCGGTGAGGAGCGTGTTGGTGAGCAGGTCGTCCGCGAGTCCGTGGGCGGCCTTGGCGAGCATGTCGGCCGTGGCGGGGGCGACGACCACCAGGTCGGCGTGCTGGCCGATGCGGACGTGCGGGACCTCGTCGACGTCGTCCCAGACCTCGGTCGAGACGGGGTGGCCGGACAGTGCGGACCAGGTCGCGGCGCCGACGAAGTGCAGCGCGGAGGCGGTGGGCACGACCCGGACGTCATGCCCCGACTCCGTCAGTCTTCGCAGCAGCTCGCAGGCCTTGTAGGCGGCGATGCCACCGCTGACCCCCAGTACGACCTTCGGCTTGTCCACCGTCGCTCCCCTCCGCTCGCTCGCGTGCGCCGGTGACGGGCGCACGCCTCCATCACACACCACAGGCCCGGCAGTCGCGCTGCCGGGCCTGTGGAAAAACCAACCTTAAGCTGGAAATACTACTTACGCCGGGCCCTCGATGGCCTCGGACGTCAGCAGTCCCGCGTTGATCTCGCGCAGGCTGATCGAGAGCGGCTTCTCGTGGACGTGGGTGTCGACGAGCGGACCGACGTACTCGAGGAGGCCCTCGCCGAGCTGCGAGTAGTACGCGTTGATCTGGCGGGCCCGCTTGGCCGCGTAGATCACGAGGCTGTACTTCGAGTCCGTGGCCTCGAGAAGCTCGTCGATCGGCGGGTTGATGATGCCCTCGGGCGCGGAGATGGAAGAGGACACGCTCTACCTTCCGATGGTGGGGAAAAGGTCGGTCGTGGTCACATGCTCGTGATCACACAACATCCATCAAGGCTAGCAGCTCTCGCGCCACGTCCTTGACAGAGGTGTTGACAAGGGTCTCGTCGAACTCCGGCTCCGCCGCCAGTTCGATCTTCGCCGCGTCCAGGCGGCGCTCGATGACCTCGGGCGGCTCGGTGCCGCGGCCGGTGAGCCGGCGCACCAGTTCGTCCCAGGAGGGCGGGGCCAGGAACACCAGCTGGGCCTCGGGCATGGACTCACGGACCTGCCGGGCGCCCTGGAGGTCGATCTCCAGGAGGACCGGGACACCGGACTCCAGGTGCTCCAGCACGGCCGCGCGGGGCGTGCCGTAGCGGTTGCCCGCGAACTCGGCCCACTCCAGCAGCTCGCCGTTGGCGATCAGCTTGTCCATCTCGTCGTCGCTGACGAAGAAGTAGTGGACGCCGTGCTTCTCCCCGGGGCGGGGCTTGCGGGTCGTCGCCGACACCGACAGCCACACCTCGGGATGTTCCTTGCGCATATGGGCGACGACCGTGCTCTTACCGACCCCGGAGGGGCCGGAGAGCACGGTCAGCCGCGGACGTACGTCCGGGGGCTCGGGGGTCGTCCCCCGGAATGTTGCAGCCATGCAGCGATTATTCCAGCAATCCCGGGGTGCCCGGAACGTCAGTCCCGGACCACCCGGCACTCAGGAGCCGGTGCTGCCGAACTCGCGCTCAAGGGAGGCGATCTGGTTGGACCCGAGGCCACGCACGCGGCGGCTCTCGGAGATGCCGAGTCGCTCCATGATCTGCTTGGCGCGGACCTTGCCCACGCCCGGCAGGGACTCCAGCAGGGCGGAAACCTTCATCTTGCCGATGACGTCGTTTTCCTGACCCTGCTTGATGACCTCGTGAAGGGAGGCGCCGGAGTGCTTGAGTCGATTCTTGACCTCGGCCCGCTCCCGGCGAGCCGCGGCGGCCTTTTCGAGCGCGGCTGCGCGCTGTTCGGGGGTAAGGGGCGGAAGAGCCACGCCTACGTCACCTCGGATGTCGAACTGTCGGATACGGACCGGTGAGGAACCTAGTCGCCCCACACCTAGGGAGTTACGAGCAACACGCTGCGCCCGTTCACTCTGCTCGGAGACTAGCGGCCAACTCCGTCCGAGTCAGCGAGAACAGAGGAAAAGTCCTGGTCAGCCTCCATCAGGACTGGACATTTCAGACATATTGCCCCGGATTTGAGAATGTATCCAGCCTCAAGTCGGCCTGGACGGCTGTCGACGGCGGCCTCCGGGTGCCTCAGACGGCCGCGACAGCCGCCTCGATCTCCCGCGCGAACCGGTCCGCGGCGGCACGCAGCGCGCCCGCGTCGGGACCGTGCCGCAGCACACCCCTGCTGACGTTGGGCACGACGTTGCGCACCGCCGCGCCGAACACCCCGGGAAGGTCGGCCGGCGTCGCGCCCTGGGCGCCGATGCCGGGCGCGAGGAGCGGACCGTGGATGTCGAGGTCGTACGACGACAGGTCGCCCAGCGTGGCGCCGACGACCGCCCCGAAGGACCCCAGCGGCTCCTCCCCCGCGTTCTCGGCCGCCAGGTGGGCCAGCATCGTCGCGCCGACCGTACGGCCGTCCGCGCGCACCGCGTGCTGCACCTCGCCGCCCTCCGGGTTGGAGGTCAGGGCGAGCACGAACAGGCCCGCGCCGTTCTCCCGCGCCAGGGCGACGGCCGGGGCCAGCGACCCGTAGCCGAGGTAGGGCGAGACGGTCAGCGCGTCCGAGAACAGCGGGGCGTCCTTGTGCAGGAAGGACTCGGCGTAGGCGGCCATGGTGGAGCCGATGTCGCCGCGCTTGGCGTCCATGACGACCAGCGCACCGGCCGCCCGCGCCTCCTCGACCGTCTTCTCCAGCACGGCCACCCCGCGTGAGCCGAAGCGCTCGAAGAACGCGCTCTGCGGCTTCAGGACGGCGACCCGGTCGGCCGTCGCCTCGACGACCGTGCGGCTGAACCGCTCCAGACCTGCCACGTCGTCGTTCAGGCCCCACTCGGCGAGCAGGGAGGCGTGCGGGTCGATACCCACGCACAGCGGCCCGCGCTCGTCCATGGCGCGGCGCAGTCGGGCGCCGAAGGGTTCCAGAGAGCTCATGCGGCCTTCCTGACGTCGGCACCGACCGCGTCGGCGAGAGTGGGGTAAGGGCTGGTGCGCAGGCGCGCGGCGAGCCCCTTGTGCAGGGCGCGGGCCCAGAAGGGGCCCTCGTAGATGAAGGCGCTGTAGCCCTGGATCAGGGTGGCGCCCGCGAGGATGCGCTGCCAGGCGTCCTCGGCGTTCTCGATGCCGCCGACGCCCACCAGGGTGATCCGGTCGCCCACGCGCGCGTAGAGGCGGCGCAGCACCTCCAGCGAGCGTTCCTTCAGCGGCGCGCCGGACAGTCCGCCGGTCTCCTGGACCAGTGCGGGCGAGGAGGTCAGACCGAGTCCCTCGCGCGCGATGGTGGTGTTGGTGGCGATGATCCCGTCCAGGCCGAGTTCGACGGCCAGGTCGGCGACGGCGTCGACGTCCTCGTCGGCGAGGTCCGGGGCGATCTTCACCAGCAGCGGGACCCGGCGGTCGGTCACCGCGCGGTCCGCGGCCTCGCGCACGGCGCCGAGCAGCGGGCGCAGCGCCTCGGTGGCCTGGAGGTTGCGCAGGCCGGGCGTGTTCGGGGAGGAGACGTTGACGACCAGGTAGTCGGCGTACGGCGCCAGCCGCTCGGCCGACTTCACGTAGTCGCCGACGGCCTCCGTCTCCGGGACGGCCTTCGTCTTGCCGATGTTCACGCCCACGACGGTCCTGAACACGGGCGTCCGCGCGGCCAGCCGGGCCGCGACCGCGAGCGAGCCCTCGTTGTTGAAGCCCATGCGGTTGATCAGCGCCCGGTCCGGGACCAGGCGGAACAGCCGCTTCTTGGGGTTGCCGGGCTGTGCCTCCCCGGTCACCGTGCCGATCTCGATGTGGTCGAAGCCGAGCATCGCCATGCCGTCGATCGCGATGGCGTTCTTGTCGAAGCCGGCCGCGAGCCCGAAGGGGCCGTGCATGCGCAGCCCGAAGGCCTCGGTGCGCAGTTCCCGGTGGCGGGGCGCGAGCGCGGCGGCCAGGAAGGTGCGCAGGACGGGGACGCGCGCCGCGAGCCGGATCCAGCGGAAGGCCAGGTAGTGGGCCTGCTCGGGGTCCATGCGCCGGAAGACCAGACGGAAGAAGAGTTTGTACATCTCGGAAGTCCTCGAGTCCTCGGGGGTCCTCATGACATGGGGCCATGACGTGGGGGCCATGACTTGGGGGCCGTCATGAAGAGGGGGACACCGTTTCCGGTGTCCCCCTCGGAGCTGCTAGTCGCGCGCCGCGGTCAGGTGCTGCGCGTGTTCCTGGAGCGAGCGGACGCCCACGTCGCCGTGGTTGAGCGCGTCGATGCCCTGGACGGCGGCGGCGAGCGCCTGGACCGTCGTCAGGCACGGCACGGCCCGGGCGACGGCGGCCGTACGGATCTCGTAGCCGTCGAGCCGGCCGCCGGTGCCGTACGGGGTGTTGACGATGAGGTCGACCTCGCCGTCGTGGATGAGCTGCACGATGGTGCGCTCGCCGTTCGGTCCGGTGCCCTCGGACTGCTTGCGCACCACCGTGGCGTTCAGGCCGTTGCGCTTGAGGACCTCGGCCGTGCCGGAGGTGGCGAGCAGCTCGAAGCCGTGGGCGACCAGCTCGCGCGCCGGGAAGATCATCGAACGCTTGTCGCGGTTGGCGACCGAGATGAACGCGCGGCCCTTGGTGGGCAGCGGCCCGTACGCGCCCGACTGCGACTTGGCGTACGCCGTGCCGAAGACGGAGTCGATGCCCATGACCTCGCCGGTGGAGCGCATCTCGGGGCCGAGGACGGTGTCCACACCGCGGCCGGAGGTGTCCCGGAAGCGGCTCCAGGGCATCACGGCCTCCTTGACGGAGATCGGCGCGTCCAGCGGCAGCTCGCCGCCGTCGCCGGTGGCCGGCAGCAGCCCCTCGGCGCGCAGCTCGGCGACGGTGGCGCCCAGCGAGATCCGCGCGGCGGCCTTGGCCAGCGGCACCGCGGTCGCCTTCGAGGTGAAGGGGACGGTGCGCGAGGCGCGCGGGTTGGCCTCCAGGACGTAGAGGATGTCGCCCGCCATCGCGAACTGGATGTTGATCAGGCCGCGGACGCCCACCCCGCGCGCGATGGCCTCGGTGGAGGCGCGCAGACGCTTGATGTCGAAGCCGCCCAGGGTGATCGGGGGCAGGGCGCACGCCGAGTCGCCGGAGTGGATGCCGGCCTCCTCGATGTGCTCCATGACACCGCCGAGGTAGAGCTCGTGGCCGTCGTAGAGGGCGTCGACGTCGATCTCGATGGCGTCGTCGAGGAAGCGGTCGACCAGGACCGGCCGGGTGGGGCTGATCTCGGTCGACTCGGCGATGTAGGACGACAGCCGGGTCTCGTCGTAGACGATCTCCATGCCGCGGCCGCCCAGGACGTACGACGGGCGCACCAGGACCGGGTAGCCGATCTCGTCCGCGATGGCCTTGGCCTCGTCGAAGGTGGTGGCGGTGCCGTGCTTCGGGGCCGGCAGCCCGGCCTCGGCGAGCACCCGCCCGAAGGCGCCCCGGTCCTCGGCCGCGTGGATGGCCTCGGGGGAGGTGCCCACGACCGGCACGCCGTTGTCCTTGAGGGCCTGCGCCAGGCCCAGCGGGGTCTGGCCGCCGAGCTGGACCACGACGCCCGCGATCGGGCCGGCCAGCGACTCGGCGTGCACGATCTCCAGCACGTCCTCCAGGGTGAGCGGCTCGAAGTACAGCCGGTCGGAGGTGTCGTAGTCGGTGGAGACGGTCTCCGGGTTGCAGTTGACCATCACGGTCTCGTACCCGGCGTCGGACAGCGCGAAGGAGGCGTGGACGCAGGAGTAGTCGAACTCGATGCCCTGGCCGATGCGGTTCGGGCCGGAGCCCAGGATGATCACCGCGGGCTTCTCGCGCGGCGCGACCTCGCTCTCCTCGTCGTAGGAGGAGTAGAAGTACGGCGTCTTCGCCGCGAACTCGGCGGCGCAGGTGTCGACGGTCTTGTACACCGGGCGGATGCCCAGCGCGTGCCGCACCTCGCGCACGACGTCCTCGCGCAGCCCGCGGATCTCGCCGATCTGCTGGTCGGAGAAGCCGTGCCGCTTGGCCTCGGCGAGCAGGTCGACGTCCAGGCGCTCGGCCGCGGCGAGCTCGTCGGCCGTCTCCTTGATGAGGAAGAGCTGGTCGACGAACCAGGGGTCGATCTTCGTGTGCTCGAAGACCTCCTCGGGCGTGGCGCCCGCGCGGATGGCCTGCATGACCGTGTTGATCCGGCCGTCGGTGGGCCGTACGGCCTCGCGCAGCAGCTCGTCCTTGTCTCCGGGCTCGCCGGTGAACGTGAACTGGCTGCCCTTCTTCTCCAGCGAGCGCAGCGCCTTCTGGAGGGCCTCGGTGAAGTTGCGGCCGATGGCCATGGCCTCGCCGACCGACTTCATGGTGGTGGTGAGGGTGGAGTCGGCCGAGGGGAACTTCTCGAAGGCGAAGCGCGGGGCCTTGACGACCACGTAGTCGAGCGTCGGCTCGAAGGAGGCCGGGGTCTCCTGGGTGATGTCGTTGGGGATCTCGTCGAGGGTGTAGCCGACGGCGAGCTTGGCGGCGATCTTGGCGATCGGGAAGCCGGTCGCCTTGGAGGCGAGCGCCGAGGACCGCGACACGCGCGGGTTCATCTCGATGACGATGACGCGGCCGTCGACCGGGTTCACCGCGAACTGGATGTTGCAGCCGCCGGTGTCGACGCCGACCTCGCGGATCACGGCGATGCCGATGTCGCGCAGGATCTGGTACTCGCGGTCGGTGAGGGTCATCGAGGGCGCCACGGTGATGGAGTCACCGGTGTGCACGCCCATCGGGTCGAAGTTCTCGATGGAGCACACGACGACGACGTTGTCGTGCTTGTCGCGCATCAGCTCCAGCTCGTACTCCTTCCAGCCGAGGATGGACTCCTCCAGGAGCACCTCGGTGGTCGGGGAGAGCGTCAGGCCCTGGCCGGCGATGCGGCGCAGCTCCTCCTCGTCGTGCGCGAAGCCGGAGCCGGCGCCGCCCATGGTGAAGGAGGGGCGGACGACGACCGGGTAGCCGCCGAGCGTGTCGACGCCGGCGATGACGTCGTCCATGGTGTGGCAGATCACCGAGCGGGCGGACTCGCCGTGGCCGATCTTGCGGTTGACCTCTTCGACGACCGTCTTGAACTGCTCGCGGTCCTCGCCCTTGTGAATGGCCTCGACGTTGGCGCCGATCAGCTCGACGCCGTACTTCTCCAGGACGCCGTTCTCGTGCAGCGAGATCGCCGTGTTCAGGGCCGTCTGGCCGCCCAGGGTGGGCAGCAGCGCGTCGGGGCGCTCCTTGGCGATGATCTTCTCGACGAACTCGGGGGTGATCGGCTCGACGTAGGTCGCGTCGGCGATCTCCGGGTCGGTCATGATCGTCGCCGGGTTGGAGTTGACCAGGACCACGCGCAGGCCCTCGGCGCGCAGGATGCGGCACGCCTGGGTGCCGGAGTAGTCGAACTCGGCTGCCTGGCCGATGACGATCGGGCCGGAGCCGATGACCAGGACGGACTGGATATCGGTGCGCTTAGGCACGCTGGCCCTCCATCGGGACTGTGCTCATCAAAGACGTGAAGCGGTCGAACAGGTAGGCGGCGTCGTGGGGTCCCGCTGCCGCTTCGGGGTGGTACTGGACGGAGAAGCCCGGCTGGTCGAGCAGCTGCAGGCCCTCCACCACGTCGTCGTTCAGGCAGACGTGGGAGACCTCGACGCGGCCGAAGGGCGTCTCGGTGACCCGGTCCAGCGGCGCGTCCACGGCGAAGCCGTGGTTGTGCGCGGTGACCTCGACCTTGCCGGTCGTACGGTCCTGGACCGGCTGGTTGATGCCGCGGTGGCCGTACTTCAGCTTGTAGGTGCCGAAGCCGAGGGCGCGGCCGAGGATCTGGTTGCCGAAGCAGATGCCGAACAGCGGCGTCTTCCGCTTCAGGACGGCCGTCATCAGCGCGACGGGGCCGTCGGCGGTCGCCGGGTCGCCGGGGCCGTTGGAGAAGAACACGCCGTCGGGGGCGACGGCGTAGATGTCGTCCTCGGTCGCCGTGGCGGGCAGCACGTGCACCTCGATGCCGCGCTCGGCCATGCGGTACGGGGTCATGCCCTTGATGCCGAGGTCGATGGCGGCGACGGTGAACTTCTTCTCGCCGACCGCCGGGACGACGTAGGCCTCCTTGGTGGCGACCTCCTCGTACAGGCTCGCGCCCTTCATGTGCGGCTGGGCCTGCACGCGCGCGAGGAGCTCGGCGTGGGGTGCGATCGCGTCGCCGGAGAAAATGCCGGCCCGCATGGAGCCGCCCTCGCGCAGATGGCGGGTCAGGGCGCGGGTGTCGATGCCGGAGATGCCGACGACGCCCTGGTTGACGAGTTCCTCGTCGAGGGAGCGGCTGGCGCGCCAGTTGGAGGGCACGCGGGCGGGGTCGCGGACGACGTAGCCGGAGACCCAGATGCGGCTGGACTCGTCGTCCTCGTCGTTCCAGCCGGTGTTGCCGATCTGCGGGGCGGTGGCGACGACGATCTGCCGGTCGTACGACGGGTCGGTGAGGGTCTCCTGGTAGCCGGTCATGCCGGTGGAGAACACCGCCTCGCCGAAGGTCTCCCCCACGGCCCCGTAGGCGCGGCCGCGAAAGACCCGGCCGTCCTCCAGGACGAGTACGGCGGGAGTCCTGGCGGCTCCCCTGGTGGAGGTGGTCATCGTGCGCCTTCCGTTGTTTCCGTCTTTTCGATCATCGCGTTGATGGCGTCGACCCACTCGTTGTGCTCGGCCGCCCGGTCGGAGCGGAAGCCGGAGTCGATCAGCCGGTCGCCGTGGGCCCAGGTCACGACCAGCAGGCCGCCCTCGGTGAGCACCTTGCCCGCGATGCCCTTGTCCAGCCGGGCCTCGCGCAGTGCCTGGCGCGGGACGAAGAAGTCGTCCGCGCCGGGGCGTACGACGTCCAGGCCCGCGTCGGTCAGCGTGAGCTCGGCCCGGCTGCGGGTGCCCAGGCCGCGCGCCACGATGCGGTCCAGCCACTGCCCGGCGGTGGTGGAGCCGTGGTAGCGGCCGCTCATGCCCAGTCTCACCGGACCGGGCTCTTCCGGCGCGGTGGGCAGCTCGGGCAGGTCGCCCTGGAGGGTGCCGCGCCACTTCCAGCCCTCGCGCATCAGCCAGTAGACGAGCGCGACGAAGAGGGCGAGTCCGACGAGCCAGCCGATGCGGGCGGCCCAGTCGGTGACCTCGGCCGATTTCTTCTCGGCGGCCAGCAGGATTACAGGTGTCACGTGAGCTTCCCGTCGACGAGGGTGGCCTTGCCCCGCAGCCAGGTGTGCGTCACACGGCCCGGCAGCTCGCGGCCCTCGTAGGGGGTGTTGCGGCTGCGCGAGGCGAAGCGCGCGGGGTCCACCGGTCCACGGTATTGCGTGTCCACCAGGACGAGGTTCGCGGGCTCACCTGCCGAGACAGGTCGTCCATGGCCGGAGGCCTGTCCGATCTGCGCCGGCCTGACCGACATCCGGTCGGCGACGCCCGCCCAGTCGAGCAGCCCGGTGTCGACCATCGTCTCCTGGACCACCGACAGCGCGGTCTCCAGGCCGACCATGCCCATGGCGGCCGCGGCCCACTCGCAGTCCTTGTCCTCGTGCGGGTGCGGGGCGTGGTCGGTGGCGACGATGTCGATCGTGCCGTCGGCGAGCGCTTCGCGCAGCGCCATGACGTCCCGCTCGGTGCGCAGGGGCGGGTTGACCTTGTAGACCGGGTTGTACGAGCGCACCAGCTCGTCGGTGAGGAGCAGGTGGTGCGGGGTGACCTCGGCGGTGACGTCGATGCCGCGGGACTTGGCCCAGCGGACGATCTCGACGGAGCCGGCGGTCGACAGGTGGCAGATGTGGACGCGGGAGCCGACGTGCTCGGCCAGCAGGACGTCCCGGGCGATGATCGACTCCTCGGCCACCGCGGGCCAGCCGCCCAGGCCGAGTTCGGCGGAGACGACGCCCTCGTTCATCTGGGCGCCCTCGGTCAGTCGCGGCTCCTGCGCGTGCTGGGCGACCACGCCGCCGAAGGCCTTCACGTACTCCAGCGCCCGGCGCATGATCACGGCGTCGTCGACGCACTTGCCGTCGTCGGAGAAGACGGTGACGCCGGCGGCGGACTCGTGCATGGCGCCGAGCTCGGCGAGCTTCTTGCCCTCCAGGCCGACGGTGACGGCGCCGATCGGCTGCACGTCGCAGTAGCCGTGCTCCTGGCCGAGCCGGTAGACCTGCTCGACCACGCCTGCGGTGTCGGCGACCGGGAAGGTGTTGGCCATGGCGAACACGGCCGTGTAGCCGCCGGAGGCGGCGGCGCGGGTGCCGGTCAGCACGGTCTCGGAGTCCTCGCGGCCCGGCTCGCGCAGATGGGTGTGCAGGTCGACCAGGCCCGGCAGCAGCACCTTGCCGTCGGCCTCGACGACCTCGGCGCCCTCGGCGTCGAGTCCGGTGCCGACGGCGGCGATCGTCGCGCCGTCGATCAGCACGTCCTGGGGCTCGCCGCCGAGCACCTTCGCACCACGGATCAGGATCTTGCTCATCGTCTTACTTCTCCTCGGTGGTGCGGGCTTGGGTGCCGGCGGGCTCGTTGCCGCCGAGCAGCAGGTAGAGGACCGCCATGCGGATGGAGACGCCGTTGGCGACCTGCTCGACGACCGTGCAGCGCTCGGAGTCGGCGACCTCGGCGGTGATCTCCATGCCGCGGACCATCGGGCCGGGGTGCATCACGATCGCGTGCTCGGGCATCTTCGCCATGCGGTCACCGTCCAGGCCGTAGCGCCGCGAGTACTCGCGCTCGGTCGGGAAGAAGGCGGCGTGCATGCGCTCGCGCTGGACGCGCAGCATCATCACGGCGTCGGACTTGGGCAGCGTGCTGTCGAGGTCGTAGGCGACCTCGCAGGGCCAGGTCTCCACGCCGACCGGCACCAGGGTGGGCGGGGCGACCAGGGTGACCTCGGCGCCGAGGGTGTGCAGCAGGTCGACGTTGGAGCGGGCGACCCGGCTGTGCAGCACGTCGCCGACGATGGTGATCCGCTTGCCGGCCAGGTCCTGGCCGAGGCCGGCGTCGCGGCCGACGAGCCGGCGGCGCATGGTGAACGCGTCCAGCAGGGCCTGCGTGGGGTGCTGGTGGGTGCCGTCGCCCGCGTTGATCACGGCGGCGTCGATCCAGCCGGAGGTGGCCAGACGGTAGGGGGCGCCGGAGGCGCCGTGCCGGATGACCACGGCGTCGACGCCCATGGCCTCCAGGGTCTGCGCGGTGTCCTTCAGGGACTCGCCCTTGGAGACGCTCGACCCCTTGGCGGTGAAGTTGATGACGTCCGCCGAGAGACGCTTCTCGGCGGCCTCGAACGAGATCCGGGTGCGGGTCGAGTCCTCGAAGAAGAGGTTGACGATCGTGCGGCCGCGCAGGGTCGGCAGCTTCTTGATCGGCCGGTCGGCCACCCGGGCCATCTCCTCGGCGGTGTCGAGGATCAGGACGGCGTCGTCGCGGGTGAGGTCGGCGGCCGAGATGAGATGACGCTGCATCTTTCAGGCTCCGTAAGGCAGTTCAGGCGGGGAGGCGGGTCCGGGGGTGTCCCCCGGAGCGGCGCGGCGGGCGTGCGCGGGCACACGGGCAGGACGTACGTCGGTGACGTACGCCCCCCGTGTGACTACTGCTCGCCCGGGACGGTCCGCTTCGCGCCGAGCAGCACGGTGTCGCGACCGTCCTCCTCGGCGAGCTGGACCTTGACCGTCTCCCGCAGCGACGTGGGGAGGTTCTTGCCGACGTAGTCGGCGCGGATGGGCAGCTCGCGGTGGCCGCGGTCGACGAGGACCGCGAGCTGGACCGCGCGGGGGCGCCCGATGTCGTTCAGGGCGTCGAGGGCGGCGCGGATCGTGCGGCCGGAGAAGAGCACGTCGTCGACCAGGACGACGAGGCGGCCGTCGATCCCGTCACCGGGGATCTCGGTGCGGGCCAGCGCACGCGGTGGGTGCATACGCAGGTCGTCGCGGTACATCGTGATGTCGAGCGAGCCGACCGGGATCTTGCGGTCGGTGATCTCCGCCAGCTTGTCGGCGAGCCGCCGGGCGAGGAAGACGCCCCGGGTCGGGATCCCGAGGAGCACCACGTCGTCGGCGCCCTTGGCACGTTCGACGATCTCGTGGGCGATGCGGGTCAGTACCCGCGCGATGTCCGGGCCCTCGAGAACGGGCCGTGCATCGGGCAATGATGTGTCCATACGAAACGGACCTCCTTCTCCGCCTCACGGGACGGACCTTAAAGGACGTCGGGATTGCGCCATCCACGTTAGCAGGCCGACGCGACCGTCCTGATCACCCCCTTGGCGCAATCGATCGCCGCCTTCCCCGAAGCGTCGGTGTGGACCATTCGGCTTGACGCAGGAGAATCACGCTGCGTAACCTCACAGTGAGTTACCAACTGCGTGGCGGGAATCAACGCCAGCCGCGTCGACCCAGTGCCGGGGAGCCATATGTCCAGCGAATACGCCAAACAGCTCGGGGCCAAGCTCCGGGCCATCCGCACCCAGCAGGGCCTTTCCCTCCACGGTGTCGAGGAGAAGTCCCAGGGACGCTGGAAGGCGGTCGTGGTCGGTTCGTACGAGCGCGGTGACCGTGCCGTGACCGTACAGCGTCTTGCCGAACTGGCGGATTTCTACGGCGTTCCCGTACAGGAGCTGCTTCCGGGCACCACCCCTGGCGGCGCCGCCGAGCCGCCGCCGAAGCTGGTGCTCGACCTGGAGCGCCTCGCCCACGTGCCGGTCGAGAAGGCCGGCCCGCTCCAGCGGTACGCGGCCACGATCCAGTCGCAGCGCGGTGACTACAACGGCAAGGTCCTCTCGATCCGCCAGGACGACCTGCGCACCCTCGCCGTCATCTACGACCAGTCGCCCTCGGTGCTCACCGAGCAGCTGATCAACTGGGGTGTCCTGGACGCGGACGCGCGCCGCGCGGTCGCCCACGAGGACAACTGAGCAAGCACCGTCTCAGCAGAAACGTGCCGCCGGGGTGGCCGGAACTTCACCGTTCCGGCCACCCCTGCGGCCTTCTACGGGCCTCAGGGACCTCATGGGTCCCACAGGAACCCCCTGCATGCCGGAGGGCCCGCAGCATGACGCTGCGGGCCCTCCGGCATGCAGGGGGTCTCCCCCGTCTTCCGTTACCGCTTATGCCTCGTCGCGACGCAGCGAAGGCTTGAGCTCCTTCAGACGGCCGAGCAGGCCGTTGACGAACGAGGGCGACTCGTCCGTGGAGAACTCCTTCGCCAGCTGCACCATCTCGTCCAGCACCACGGCGTCCGGGGTCTCGTCGACCCAGATCAGCTCGTAGGCTCCGAGACGCAGGAGGTTGCGGTCGACGACCGGCATCCGGTCGAGCGTCCAGCCGACCGAGTACTGCGCGATCAGCTCGTCGATGCGCCGCGCGTGCTGCGCGTACCCCTCGACCAGTTGCATCGTGTACTCGCTCACCGGCGGCTGCCGGTCGTCGGTCCGGGAGAGCCGGATCCAGTCCGCGAGGACCGTCAGGACGTCCGCGCCACGCTGGTCACCCTCGAAGAGGATCTGGAAGGCGCGCTTGCGGGCCGTGTTGCGGGCAGCCACGGTTAGCTGTTCACCCGGCCGAGGTAGTCGCTCGTGCGGGTGTCGACCTTGATCTTCTCACCGGTGGTGATGAAGAGCGGGACCTGGATCTGGTGGCCGGTCTCCAGCGTGGCGGGCTTGGTGCCGCCGGTGGAGCGGTCGCCCTGGACACCCGGCTCGGTCTCCTGGATGACCAGCTCGACGGCGGCGGGCAGCTCGACGAAGAGCACCTCGCCCTCGTGCTGGGCGACGACGGCCGTGAAGCCCTCGATGAGGAAGTTGGCCGCGTCGCCGACCGTCTTGCGGTCGATCATCAGCTGGTCGTACGTGTCCATGTCCATGAAGACGAAGTACTCGCCGTCCATGTACGAGAACTGCATGTCGCGCTTGTCGACAGTGGCCGTCTCGACCTTGACACCGGCGTTGAACGTCTTGTCGACGACCTTGCCGGAAAGCACGTTCTTCAGCTTGGTGCGCACGAAGGCAGGGCCCTTGCCGGGCTTGACGTGCTGGAACTCGACGACGGACCAGAGCTGGCCGCCTTCGAGCTTGAGCACCAGGCCGTTCTTGAGGTCGTTCGTGGAAGCCACGGTTGCGGAATCTCCTGGACTGACGTGGACGACCCCGGCGCACGCACCTGCCTACAGGGCGAGCAGCTCCTTGGTCGTGATGGTGAGTAGCTCGGGTCCGCCGTCCGCCTCAGGGCGTACGACGAGCGTGTCATCGATCCGGACGCCGCCCCGGCCCGGGAGGTGAACCCCCGGTTCGACGGTGACCGGCACGCAAGCGTCCAGTTTACCCATGGCTGCGGGAGCCAGCTGCGGGTCCTCGTCGATTTCGAGTCCCACGCCGTGCCCGGTGAGCGGTGAAAGGCCCTCGCGGTACCCCGCGGAGCCCAGTACGTGACGTGCGGCACTGTCCACGTCGCGATAGGCCGCACCGGGCGTCAGGGACTCGCGCGCGGCGCGCTGGGCAGCGAAGACCAGGTCGTAGAGCTCGATCTGCCAGTCGGCGGGCGAGGTGCCGATGACGAAGGTACGGCCGATCTCGCAGCGGTAGCCGTGGTAGGTCGCGCCGAGACAGACCGAGAGGAAGTCGCCCTCCTCGACCCTGCGGTCGGTGGGCGCGTGGCCGCGCATCCCGGAGTTCGGGCCGGTGGCGACGGAGGTCGCGAAGGCGGGACCGTCGGCCCCGTGGTCGACCAGGCGCCGCTCCAGCTCCAGGGCGAGGTGACGCTCGGTCCGCCCGACCAGGATGGACTCCAGCAGCTCGCCGAGGGCCTGGTCGGCGATCTCCGCCCCGATCCGCAGACAGGAGATCTCCTCCTCGTCCTTGACCACCCGCAGCTGCTCGACCGCGCCGCCGAGGTCGGCCAGGCGCAGCCCGGGGGCGACCGAGCCGATGGCGCGGTGCCGGGCCACGGTGAGGTGGTGCTCCTCGACGGCCACGGAGTCGGCGCCCTGGCCCGCGACGAGATCGGCGGCCGCGACCGCCGGATCACCGCCGGGTCCGGACAGGACATGGACGCGCAGCGCCTCGTCCGGGCGGCCCTCGGCGGGCCGCTCGTCCGGCGGGGCGGCACAGACCAGCAGGTCCTCGCGCTTTCCCAGGAGCAGGACTGCCTCCCGCGGGGCGGCGCCCGCGAGATAGCGCACATTGGCGGCCCGGGAGACGAGCGCCGCCGCGCTGCCGCCCGCGTTGCAGCGCTCTCGTAGCCGCGTCCGGCGGGCCGCGTACACCTCTGACATGAGCCGAGCCTACGAGCGGTGGCCGGATCCCGCCGTTCGAGAGGGCCGTGTGGGCGGACTCCGTTCGGGGGACCTATCGCCCGAGACCCCGCAACGCCCCGGCGGCCCGGCCGGCTACCACTGCGGCGGGCTCGCGATCGAGCGGGCCAGTACGTCGTCCAGGACGCGTGCCGTCGCGGGTACGTCCAGCTGCGAGTTGTCGATGATCGGCAGCCCCGAGCCGTACCACCCGGCCATCCGGCCGTGGATCCGGGCGACCTCCTCGTCGGTCAGCCGGCGGTTGCCGCGGCGCTCGGCGTTGCGCTCCAGGACGATGTCCAGGCCGGGCAGCAGCACGACCGGCAGCAGGCCGGGCCCCACGTGCCGCTTCCAGCCGCCGAGCCCGACGACCGGGCGGTCGGGGAAGACGGCGTCGTCGAGAATGCACGAGATGCCGTTGGCCAGGAAGTTGCGCGCGGCGAACCCGCAGGTGCGGCGGGCCAGCCGGTACTGCGCCTCGGAGTTGTCGTTCCACCCGGACTGCGGGTCGGCGAAACCCGCCCGCACCCATTCGCGCACGTCGTCGAGACTGATGTGCGCGGTGGGCACACGGCGGTGGTCCGCCCAGTACTTGGCGACGCTGGTCTTGCCGGCTCCCGCGGGGCCGATGAGCAGCACCGCGAGGGTGGTGGCCGACGGGTCGGGAGCGGCCGCGGCGGCGGGCGGCGGGGCCGGCATGGCGACGGGACCGCCGGGCGGCAACGGGACATGACCGGTGGAGTCAGGGGCCGGAACCGGCGTCTGAAGGTGCTGCGAGACCGCGTACGGCGCGGCCGGCGGTGGCACCGGCGGCACGGGCGGGACCGGCCCCGGCGCCGGTGGTCCGATGTATCCGGGCGCCGCGGGGGGCGGCACCGGGGCGGGCCCCTGGTGCGCACCCTGGTGGTGCGGTCCCTGGTGTTGTGCGGCCGGCGACCAGCCGGCGGCCGGACCGTGCCCCGGCTGGTGGGGCTGCGGCAGCGGAGAACCCACTGCGTGCTGCATCCGGTGCCACTCCGTCTCGTACAGGCAATGGGCGAGGGCAAGGGGTGCATACCCCGTTCGCTACTGAACGGTACCGCCCCAGGCTGTCCTTTGGTGAACGGCCGGGGGCGGTCCGTAGTGCCCTGGCGTGCGAAGAGGCCCGGACGGATCGGGTGTTGCGGTACTTACTGGCCCACTTCTCCGTACGCGGCGAGCAGGACGGCCGGGTCCGGTCCCTCCAGCACGGTCGGCTTCGCCAGTCCGTCGAGCACGATGAAGCGCAGCAGGTTGCCCCGGGACTTCTTGTCGACCTTCATGGCCTCCAGCAGCTTGGGCCACTGGTCGTAGCGGTAGTGCAGCGGAAGACCGACGGACTCCAGGACCGTGCGGTGGCGGTCCGCCGTGGCGTCGTCGAGCCGGCCGGCCAGACGGCCGAGTTCGGCGGCGAAGTGCATGCCGACCGAAACCGCGGCGCCGTGGCGCCACTTGTAGCGCTCGTTCTTCTCGATGGCGTGCGCGAGCGTGTGACCGTAGTTGAGGATCTCCCGCAGCCCCGACTCCTTCAGGTCGGACGACACGACGTCGGCCTTGACCCTGATGGAGCGTTCGATGAGCTCGGCGGTGTGCGGGCCCGCGGGGGTGCGGGCGGCGGCGGGGTCGGACTCGATCAGGTCGAGGATCACCGGGTCGGCGATGAAGCCGGCCTTGATGATCTCGGCGAGGCCGGAGACGTAGTCGTTGACCGGGAGGGAGTCCAGCGCGGCCAGGTCGCACAGCACCCCGGCCGGCGGGTGGAAGGCGCCGACGAGGTTCTTGCCCTCGGCCGTGTTGATGCCGGTCTTGCCGCCGACGGCCGCGTCCACCATGGCGAGCACGGTGGTCGGTACGGCGATCCAGCGCACCCCGCGCAGCCAGGTCGCGGCCACGAACCCGGCGAGGTCCGTGGTGGCACCGCCGCCGACGCCCACGACGACGTCGGTACGGGTGAACCCGCACTGGCCGAGCGCCTTCCAGCAGTAGGCGGCGACCTCGACGGTCTTGGCCTCCTCCGCGTTGGGCACCTGGATGGCGACGGCCTCGTAGCCCTGCTCGGCCAGGTCGGCGCGGAGCGCGTCCCCGGTCTCGGCCAGCGCCTCGGGGTGGATGACCGCGACCCGCTGGGCCCTGTCGCCGATCAGCGCGCCGAGCTCGCCCAGCAGCTGACGCCCGACCAGGACCTCGTACGGCGCGGATCCCGCGCTGCCGCCGACCTGGATCCGCGTCACAGACTCGCTCATGCTTCCTTCAACTCCAGTGCGTCCAGGGCGGCCTGGGTGACCTCTTCGGGGGTACGGCCGTCCGTCGCCACGACGGCCGTGGCGATCTCCTCGTACAGATGCCGGCGGGCCTCCATAAGCTCGCGCCACTGCTTGCGCGGGTTGACGGCGAGCAGCGGGCGGGCCGTGTTGAGGCCGGTGCGCTTGACGGCCTCTTCGACGTCCATCGAGAGGTACACCACCCGGTGCCCGGCCAGCAGGGCGCGCGTGCCGTCGTCGAGCACCGCGCCGCCGCCCAGCGCCAGCACGCCGTCGTGGCCGGCCAGTGCGCGCTGCACGGACTGCTTCTCGATCACGCGGAAGGCGCTCTCGCCCTCGTCGACGAAGATCTCCGCGATCGTGCGGCCCTGCTCGGCGACGATGTCGTCGTCGGTGTCCCGGTAGGCGACGCCCAGCCGTTCGGCGAGGAGCTGCCCGACGGTGGACTTGCCGACGCCCATCGGGCCGACCAGGACGACCAGCGGCCCGCTCATCGGATGTGCAGGTGGTCGAGGTACGACCGCACGTTGCGGCGGGTCTCGGTGACGCTGTCGCCGCCGAACTTCTCCGCCACCGCGTCCGCCAGCACCAGCGCGACCATCGCCTCGGCGACGATGCCGGCCGCGGGGACCGCGCACACGTCGGAGCGCTGGTGGTGCGCCTGGGCGGCCTCGCCGGTGGCGACGTCCACCGTCTGAAGGGCCCGCGGCACGGTCGCGATGGGCTTCATCGCGGCCCGCACCCGCAGCAGCTCGCCGGTGGTCAGACCGCCCTCGGTGCCGCCGGAACGGCCGGTGGCCCGCCGGATGCCGTCGGCGGTGGTGAGGATCTCGTCGTGCGCCTTGGAGCCGGGCACCCGGGCCAGGTCGAAGCCGTCGCCGACCTCGACGCCCTTGATCGCCTGGATACCCATGAGGGCGGCGGCCAGGCGCGCGTCCAGCCGGCGGTCCCAGTGCACGTGCGAGCCCAGGCCGACGGGCACGCCGTAGGCGAGGACCTCGACCACACCGCCGAGGGTGTCGCCGTCCTTGTGGGCCTGGTCGATCTCCGCGACCATCGCCTTCGACGCGTCCGCGTCCAGGCAGCGCACCGGGTCGGCGTCCAGCCGCTCGACGTCGGCGGGGGTCGGCAGGACGCCGTAGGGCGCCTTGGCGGCGGCCAGTTCCACCACGTGCGAGACGATCTCGATCCCGGCCGTCTCCTTGAGGTACGACCGGGCGACGGCGCCGAGCGCGACGCGGGCCGCGGTCTCCCGGGCGGAGGCGCGCTCCAGGACCGGGCGGGCCTCGTCGAAGCCGTACTTCTGCATGCCGGCCAGGTCGGCGTGGCCCGGCCGCGGCCGGGTCAGCGGCGCGTTGCGGGCGAGTTCGGCGAGCTCCGCCGGGTCCACGGGGTCGGCCGACATGACCTTCTCCCACTTGGGCCATTCGGTGTTGCCGACCATGACCGCGACCGGGGAGCCCATGGTCAGTCCGTGCCGGACGCCGCCGAGGAACGTGACCTCGTCCCGCTCGAACTTCATCCGCGCGCCGCGCCCATAGCCCAGCCGCCGCCTCGCCAGATGATCCGCCACCATCTCCGTGGTGATCGGCACGCCGGCGGGAAGGCCCTCCAGCGTCGCGACGAGTGCGGGACCGTGGGATTCCCCCGCGGTCAGCCAACGCAGCCTGCTCAACGGTGCTCCTCAGTGCTCGCGCCCTGGTACTGCCCTGCATACGCGCGTCATCGCGTACGGCGACGGCGCTACCGGGTGCGCGGCCCCGGCCCGCCACCTCCGATCCTCCCACGTTCCCGAGGCGGACCCGGCCGCCGGTCCATCAGGCGGGACAGCCCGGCGCGGGCCGCGGACTCAGCCCGTCCCTCCCTGCCCTTGCCCTTGCCCTTGCCCCTGCCCTTGCCCTTGCCCCTGAGCGTGGGCACCGAGGAAGTCGGCACCCCTGGGGCCGGCCGGCGCCGGGTTCTGCGGGAGCTGGTTCCGCGGTGGGGCGTACGCGCCCAGGTAGTCCGCGCCGCGCCCCTGTCCGGGCTGCGCCGGAGCGTGCACGGGCACACCAGTACGCCGGGACCGGATTTTGCGCCTGAGCTTGAGGAGCCACGAGCCAACGACGGCGAGCGCGGCCAGCACGAGCATCGCCGTCCGCGCCCAGTCGGGCACGAACTGGAAGGCGAACTTGAAGATCTCCCACCTGAGGGACGCCAGTGGCACCCCGGCCGATCCGCTGGTCATGTACCTGACTCCCCCGATGTCGCGCTCCGCCCCCTGCGGAACCGAGCGGATCCTACCGGGCCGCCAGGGCCTGCTCGCCGGCCTTGCGCATGGCCTCCAGCGGTGCCGGGGCGCGGCCGGTCATCTGCTCGACCTGGAGCACCGCCTGGTGGACCAGCAGGTCGAGTCCGCCGACGACGGCGCCGCCGTACATCGACCAGCGGGCCGCGAGGGTGGTGGGCCAGGGGTCGTAGAGGACGTCGAAGAGGGTGGCGGGCCGCTCGGGCACGGCGCCGGCCAGCGCGTCCGTCGTACCGGCCGGGGTGGTGGCGACGACGAGCGGGAAGCGCAGCGCCTCGGCCGCGTCCGCCCAGTCGGCGGTGCGGACCTCCACCTCCAGCCGCTCGCCCCACTGCCGCATCTCGGCGGCGCGCGCCTCGCTGCGTACGTAGGCGACGACCTCACCGGTGCAGATCCGGGCCAGCGCGGCCAGCGCGGAGGAGGCGGTGGCACCCGCGCCGAGCACGGCCGCGGTGTCGACCTGCTCGATCCCCCGCTCGCGCAGCGCGGCGACCATGCCGGGGACGTCGGTGTTGTCGCCGACCCGGCGGCCGTCCTCGGTGAACACCACCGTGTTGACGGCCTCGATCGCGGCCGCCGTCCCGCTGATCCCGTCGAGCAACGGGATGACGGCCCGCTTGAGCGGCATGGTCAGCGACAGCCCCGCCCACTGCGGGCCGAGGTCCGCGAAGAACGCGGGCAGGCCCGCCTCGTCCACGTCGAACCGCTCGTACGTCCAGCCGTCGAGCCCCAGCCGGGCGTACGCGGCGCGGTGCAGCACCGGGGAGAGCGAGTGGGCGATCGGTGAACCGAGTACGGCGGCCCGACGCGCCTCAGTTGCCGCTGCTGGCATTGAACCTTTCCTTGAGTTTCTGGAATTCCTCGTAGGTCTTCGCGAATTCGGTGTTGTTCTGACCGTCGGTCGCCACGAAATAGAGCCAGCCGTCGTCGGTCGGATTCAGCGCCGCCTTCAGCGCGTCCTCGCCCGGGTTTCCGATGGGACCGGGCGGCAGACCCCTGTTCGTATAGGTGTTGTACGGGTCCTTGTTGCTGTTGATCTCGGACTCGCTGATATTGATCTTGCTCTCGCCCTTCAGGTAATTGAAGGTCGAGTCGAACTGGAGCTTCTGGTTGGTCTCGGTGTTCGTCGACTTGAGGCGGTTGTAGATGACCTCCGCCATCTTGCGGAAGTCGTCGTGCGTCTTGCCCTCCGCCTGGACGAGGCTGGAGACCGTGACGAGCTGGAACGGGTTCTCCAGGTCGAACGACTTGGCCTTGTTCACGAGGTCGTACCTCGTGTACACCTCGTTCGCCTGCTCGACCATCGGCTTCAGGACCGCGTCGGGCTTCATGCCCTTGGCCGCGGGATAGGTGCCGGGGAAGAGGAAGCCCTCCAGCGGGTCCTTGACGTCGGCACCGCCGGTCGCCCACTTCGGCAGTCCGAGGTTCTTGTACTCCTTCAGGGCCACCTTCTTGGTGGAGCCGGCGGAAAGGCCCAGCTTGGCGTCGATGTCCTTGTAGACGGCCGCATTCCGCTCGCCGGGCTTGACGACGAGATTGGCCTGGCTCTTCGGGTCGAGCATCATCTTGACGGCGCTCGCCGCGGACATCTCCTTCCGCAGGATGTACGCGCCGGCCTGGATCGAAGTGCCCTGGGGATTCTGCTGCTGCGCGGAGACGAACGCGTCGACACTCTTGACGACACCGGCGTCCTTCAGCCTGATGCCGATGTCGTAGCCGCCGGCCCCCTTGGGGATCTGGACGGTCACCGTCTCGTCGGTGCCGTCGCCCGCGTAGTCGGGCGCCGCGCCGAAACGATTTTGGTAGTACTGGTAGCCGAAATAGCTGACACCGGCGAGGCCGCCACCGAACACCAGGGCCACCACCAGGCACGCACAGCCGTTGCGGCGCTTCTTGCCCGCGGCGCCGCCCTTGCCCCGCTTGTCGCCCCGGCCGCTCCGGCCGTCCGGCTCGTCGGCGCTCTCGTCGTCGTCATCGTCGTCGCCGCCCGCGAAGAAGGCGTGTTCGCCCTCGTCGGGACCCGGGTCCCAGTCGACCTTGGGTTCCGGTTCGGCGCGCCGCCGGCTCGGCGGCTCCGGCGGCGGATACGCCTCGGGGGTACCGTAGAGATCGGGCTGCTCGGCGCCGTACGCGGCGGCCTGCTGGCCGTAGGGGTCACCCGGGTCGGCCGCGTAGGGGACGTGCGCGTGCGTGCCCGTTCCGTCCCAGCCGCCCTGCTGGTACTGCTGCTGGTGGTGGTCGGCGTAGTGCTGCTGGTCGTACTGCTGCTGGTACTGGGCGGCCTGCTGGTCGTACTGCTGCGAACCGTCGTAGGCGGCCTGCTGACCGCCCTGCCCCCAGTCGCCGTACCCCGGCTGCTGCGGCTGCGGATAGTGCTGCGGCTGGCCGCCGTAGGCAGACTGATGGGCCGCCTGGGCCTGCTGCCCTTCCCATCCGCCGTCCCCGTACGCCGGGTCCTGCGGATGCCACGGTTCGGAGCCTTGGCCCCGGCCATACTCAGTCATCGATCCCCTAGAGCCGCGAGGCGGCGATCCCGCGGCTTCAAGGGCCGGTGGACGTTCCGCCTCATTTCTGTGCGGCGGCTGTTCGAAGACCACCACATCGCGCGGAACGTTACCGTATCGCGATCAGATGACCACTTCGACGCCCTCACCGGGTGGATTGCCTGACACCCGTTCGGATTCCAGCGCCTGCTGAAGAATGATGACAGCAGCCGCCTGGTCGATGACCGACCGGCCCTTCTTGGATTTCACTCCCGAGGCCCTCAGTCCCTGACTGGCCGTCACCGTCGTCATCCGCTCGTCGACGAGGCGGACCCCGACCGGGGCGACGCCCCGGGCGAGCTCCTCTGCGAAACCGCGGACCTTGGCCGCGGCCGGGCCCTCGCCCCCCTTGAGGGAGCGAGGCAGACCGACCACGACCTCGATGGGTTCGTACTCCTCGACGAGTTGCCTCAGCCTACGGTGCGCCGCCGGGATGTCCCGCCCGGGGACGGTCTCCACCGGGGTGGCGAGGATCCCGTCGGGGTCGCACGAGGCGACCCCGATACGGGCGTCCCCGACGTCGATCGCGAGTCGACGTCCTCTTCTCATCTTCTCGACCGTTTCTTGCTCTTCTTACTTCGCGGTCTCGGCGACCAGTCGCTCGACCGCCTCGACGGCCTCGCCGACGGCGGCCGGGTTCTGGCCGCCGCCCTGGGCGACGTCCGGCTTGCCGCCACCGCCACCGCCGAGCGTCTTGGCGGCCGTACGGACCAGGTCGCCGGCCTTGAGGCCACGCTCGCGGGCGGCCTCGTTGGTGGCGATGACCGTCAGCGGCTTGCCGCCCACCGTGGTGAACAGGGCGACCACCGCGGCCCGTCCGCCCTGGATGCGGCCGCGCACGTCGAGGACCAGCCTGCGCAGGTCGTCGGCCGTGGTGCCGTCCGGGACCCGGCCGGTGACCAGGGCCACACCGTGGACGTCCCGGGCCGACTCGGCCAGACCGGCGGCGGCCTGGAGGACCTTCTCCGCGCGGAACTTCTCGATCTCCTTCTCGGCGTCCTTCAGCTTGCCGAGCATGGCGGAGACCTTCTCCGGGAGCTCCTCCGGACGGCCCTTGATCAGCTCCTGGAGCTGGGCGACGACCGTGTGCTCCCGGGCCAGGAAGTTGTAGGCGTCCACGCCGACGAGGGCCTCGATCCGGCGGACGCCGGAACCGATCGACGACTCGCCGAGCAGCTTCACCAGACCGAGCTGGGCGGTGTTGTGCACGTGCGTGCCGCCGCAGAGCTCCTTGGAGAAGTCGCCGATGGTCACGACGCGGACCCGCTCGCCGTACTTCTCGCCGAACTCGGCGATGGCGCCCTGCTTCTTGGCCTCGTCGAGGCTGAGGATCTCGGCGTGCACGTCCAGGTCCCGGGCGAGCACCTCGTTGATCTTCTGCTCGACGTCGGTCATCACGGCCGTCGGGACGGCGGCCGGGGAACCGAAGTCGAAGCGGAAGCGGCCGGGCTGGTTCTCGGAACCGGCCTGGGCGGCCGTCGGGCCGAGGGCGTCGCGCAGGGCCTGGTGGGTGAGGTGCGTGGCCGAGTGGGCGCGGGCGATCGCCTTGCGGCGGCGTCCGTCGATCGAGGCGTGGGCCTTGGCACCGAGGGTCACCTCGCCGACCTGGACGACGCCCTTGTGCACGTACACGCCCGGGACCGGCTTCTGGGTGTCACGGATCTCGATGACGGCACCGGTGTCGACCTTGATCCGGCCGGTGTCGCCGATCTGGCCGCCGCCCTCGGCGTAGAACGGGGTGCGGTCGAGGACGATCTCGACCTCGTCGCCCTCGCTGGCGGCCGGGGAGGAGGCGCCGTCGACGAGGATGCCGACGATCGTCGACTCCGTCTCGGTGTCGGTGTAGCCGGTGAAGTCGGTCGCGCCGGCCTTGTCGGCGATCTCGCGGTAGGCGCCGACCCCGGCGTGGCCGGTCTTCTTGGCCTGGGCGTCGGCCTTGGCGCGCTCCCGCTGCTCCTTCATCAGCCTGCGGAAGCCGTCCTCGTCCACGGACAGGCCCTGCTCGGCGGCCATCTCCAGGGTGAGGTCGATCGGGAAGCCCCAGGTGTCGTGGAGCAGGAACGCCTTGTCGCCGGCCAGGACGGTGCCGCCGGAGGCCTTGGTCTCGGTGACGGCGGTGTCCAGGACGTTGGTGCCGGCGTTCAGCGTCTTGAGGAAGCGGGTCTCCTCGGCGAGGGCGACCGTCTCGATGCGCTCGCGGTCGGTGACCAGCTCCGGGTACTGCTGCCCCATCATCGCGATCACGGTGTCGATGAGGTCCTTGACCACCGGGCCCGTGGCGCCGAGCAGACGCATGTTGCGGATGGCACGGCGCATGATGCGGCGCAGGACGTAACCGCGGCCCTCGTTGCCGGGGGTCACACCGTCGCCGATGAGCATCACGGACGTGCGCATGTGGTCGGTGACCACGCGCAGGGACACGTCGGACTCGTGGGCGGCGCCGTAGGCGACACCGGTCAGTTCGGTGGCCTTGTCGATGACGGCCATCGAGGTGTCGATCTCGTACATGTTCTGCACGCCCTGCAGAATCATGGCGAGGCGCTCCAGGCCGAGGCCCGTGTCGATGTTCTTGCTCGGCAGGTCCCCGAGGATCTCGAAGTTGTCCTTGCCGATGCCCTCGCCCCGCTCGAACTGCATGAAGACGAGGTTCCAGATCTCCACGTACCGCTCGTCGTTGACGGCCGGGCCGCCCTCGACGCCGAACTCGGGGCCGCGGTCGTAGTTGATCTCGGAGCAGGGGCCGCACGGGCCGGGCACGCCCATGGACCAGTAGTTGTCCTTCATGCCCAGGCGCTGGATGCGCTCCTTGGGCACGCCGACGACCTCGTGCCAGATGCGCTCGGCCTCGTCGTCGTCCTTGTAGACGGTGATCCAGAGCTTCTCCGGCTCCAGGCCGTAACCACCCTTGTCCTGGGGGCTGGTGAGCAGCTCCCAGGCGTGCTTGATGGCGCCTTCCTTGAAGTAGTCGCCGAAGGAGAAGTTGCCGCACATCTGGAAGAACGTGCCGTGCCGGGTGGTCTTGCCGACCTCTTCGATGTCGGGCGTGCGCACACACTTCTGCACGCTGGTGGCGCGCGCGAACGGCGGCTTGACCTCGCCCAGGAAGTAGGGCTTGAAGGGCACCATGCCGGCCGGGACCAGGAGCAGAGTCGGGTCGTCCGCGATGAGCGACGCCGAAGGGACGACGGTGTGCCCGCGCTCCTCGAAGAAGCTCAGCCAGCGGCGGCGGATCTCAGCCGACTCCATCAGTGGTCCTCATTCCGGTTGTACGAGTACGTCGACCTCTCGACGTACTTCGGGTTGTTGCGGTTCTCGATGGCGACGAAGCGCCGGGGAGCGGGGAGTTCGGGGTCCGCGTGGATCCCGAGGGCCTCACCCAGTTCGGCCTCCCGCCGGGCCATGTTGTCGCGGACGTCGAGCGCGAAGCCCACCGCTCTGTCCTTGAGGCGGTGGCCCGTCTCCAGTGCCTTGTTCGCCGCGGTCGCGGCGAGGCTCTCGGGCGTCAGCTGCTTCAGCTTGCGGTTGACCTTGGTGGTGGCCCACACACCGGCGGCGACGCCCGTGGTGAACCAGAAGGTACGGCGGAACATCGCTGGGTCAGTCCCTCTCTCCGCGGGCGTTGCGCTTCTCCCGCCGCGAGGCCGGGACGGTGCGGCCCACGATCACGGTACGCCGGGGGGCCTTGGCGGGCACGTCGTCGCCTCGGCGGGCGCCCAGGGCCCGGCGTACGCCGTAGCCGAAGGCCGCGACCTTCACCAGGGGACCGCCGAAGGTGGACGCTACGGTCGTCGACAGCGCCGAGGCGTTCGACGTGACCTCCTGGACGTCCGACGCGATCGAGTCGACCCGGTCGATCTGGGTCTGCGCCGAGCGCACCGCCGCGGAGGCGTCGGCCAGCAGCGGGACGGCCTGCTCGGTCACGTCCGCCACGAGCTTGGTGGTCGCCCTGAGCGTCTGGGCCAGCCTCGCCAGTGCCACCGCGAGGAAGGAGACCAGGATCGCCCAGAAGACGGCCACCAGGATCCCGGCCACCTCTCCACCGGACACTGCGCACCCGCTCCCTGAAACGTGCCTCTACATCGAAAAAGTCGTGCACCGAGCCTATCGCGCCGGACGTGCGGCTCCGTACCGGATTACCGCCCGCGCCGCCAGTGTTCGCGTCCGGCGATTGTACGGAATGAACACGAGTCAGTACGCTCCGTGCATCATGCGAGACCGACAGCGCGAAGACCGCACCCCGCACGGCAGCCTTCCTCTGGAGACCGACCGGTTCGTGGGGCGGACGAACGAACTCGCCGCGCTGGCCGGAGCGCTCGACGCGGCACGACTGGTGACGGTGACCGGGCCCGGCGGGGTCGGCAAGTCCCGGCTCGCGGCCTGCGCCGCGGCGCGGCGCACACCGGGCGAGGGCGGGTGGCGCGACGGGGTGTGGCGGGTGGACCTGACGCCGCTGCGCGACCCGGAGTTCGTCGCCTACGCGGTCGTGGAGGCCCTGGGTCTGACCGACCACACCACACGGCTGCCCCGGGAGACCCTCCTCGCGTACCTCGGCGGCCGTCAACTCCTGCTGCTCCTCGACGGGTTCGAGCATCTGGTGGAGCCCTGTGCGGCGCTGGTGAGCGATCTGCTGCGGCACGCGCCGGGGCTGGCCGTGCTCGCCACCGGCCGCAGACCGCTCGGTGTGGCGGGGGAGCGCCTGCTCCCGCTGGCTCCGCTGGACGAGGACGCGGCGGTCGAACTGTTCGCCGACCGCGCCGCCCAGCTGGGGCTGGCGGTCGACGGCGACGAGGACGTACGGGAGCTGTGCCGGCGTCTGGACGGGATCCCGCTGGCGATCGAGCTGGCGGCGGGGCGGCTGCGGGCCCTCTCCCCCGGGCAGCTGCTCGACCGGTTCGAGGACCGGTTCCGGCTGCTGACGGGCGGTGCCCGGGACGCCCCGGCGCGCCACCAGACGCTGCGCACGGCGATCGGCTGGAGCCATGAGCTGTGCACGCCGGGGGAACGTCTGCTGTGGGCGCGGCTGTCGGTGTTCGCCGGCCCGTTCGACCTGGAGGCCGTCGAGTACGTGTGCAGCGGCGACGGCCTGGACGCCGACGACGTCCTCGACGTCCTGTCCGAGCTGCTGGCCCAGTCCGTGGTGGCCCGCGAGGACACCGCGACGGGCGTGCGCTACCGGATGCTCGGCACGCTGCGGGCGTACGGCGCCGACTGGCTGGAGGCCATGGGCGACGCGACCCGGCTGCGGCGGCGCCACCGCGACTGGTACATGGGGCTGGCGACCTGGTGCGAGCTGGACTGGTTCTCGCCCCGGCAGCGGGAGGTGGCCGCCAGAATCGAGGCGGAGCTGCCGAATCTGCGCCGCGCCCTGGAGTACTGCCTGACCGAGCCGGACGAAGCGCATCTGGGCCAGTATCTGGCGGGCTCGCTGTGGTTCTACTGGGCGGGCTGCGGCCGGCTCTCGGAGGGACGGCGCTGGCTGGAGCGCAGCATTCAGCTGGACGCCGAGCAGACGGCCAACGAGCAGTCGCGGCTGAAGGCGCTGTGGGTGCTCGGCTATGTCGCGATCCTCCAGGGCGACGCGGTGCCCGCGCTGGCGGCGCTCCAGGAGTGCCGGGAGGGGGCGGAGCGGGTCGCCAGCCCGACGGCGCTCGCCTACGCGGAGCACCGCACCGGCTGTCTGGCCCTGGTCACGGACGACATGGCCCGTGCGGAGACGCTGCTGCGCTCGGCGCTGGAGCGGTACCAGGAGATCGGCGAGCTCAACAGCAACGTCCTGATGGGACAGGTCGAACTGGCCATGGCGCGGGCGTTCCAGGGCGATCTGCCGGGCGCGGTGACGCTCTGCGAGGACGTCCGGCAGGTGTGCGAGGACCACGGGGAGCGGTGGACGCGCTCGTACGCCCTGTACGTCCTCGGGTACGCCGCCTTCCGGGACGGTGATCTCGCGGGGGCCCGGGAGCTGCTCACGGAGTGTCTTGCCGGTGCCCATGCCTTCCGTGACCTGCTCGGTTCGGTGCTGGCGGTGGAGCTGCTGGCCCTGGTCACGGTCGCCGAGGGCGACGCGGCGGAGGCCGCGGTGCTGCAGGGCGCGGCGGCCGGCATGTGGCCCTCGGTGGGGCTGCCGCTGTTCGGCTCGGCGTACTACAACGCCCCGCACGAACTGTGCGAGACGAAGGCCCGGGACCGGCTGGGCGACGAGCGGTACGAGGAGTGCGTACGGCAGGGGGCGCGGCTGGGCCGGGAGGCCGGGGTGGCGCGGGCGCTGGGCCGGGGCCGGGGGCGGTCGCTGGAGGCCCTGCCCGGACCGCGCGGGTCGGTGCGGCCGGCCCGGGACGCCGCCGGAACGCGAGAACCCGCCGCCTCGCCCACCCGGAAGGGCGGGGAGACGGCGGGCTGAGGTGCTACACCCGGCTGGTGATCAGCGGGCGTAGTACTCGACGACGAGCTGCTCGTCGCAGATCACCGGGATCTCCTTGCGGTTCGGCTCACGGTCCAGGCGGAAGGCCAGGGCTGCGAGGTTCACCTGGAGGTAGCGCGGGGTCTCGCCGTCGGGGGCGAACCCACCGGCGCGGGAGACCTCGAACAGCGGCTTGCTGCGGCTGCGCTCGCGGACCATCACGACGTCGTCGGGACGGACGCGGAACGACGGCTTGTCGACCTTGCCGCCGTTGACCTCGATGTGGCCGTGCACGACCATCTGGCGGGCCTGGTAGATCGTGCGGGCGATGCCCGAACGCAGGACCAGCGCGTCGAGACGACGCTCCAGCTCGATGATCAGGGCCTCACCGGTCTTGCCCTGGACCTTGGAGGCACGCTCGTAGGCGCGGACGAGCTGACGCTCGGACACGTCGTACTGCGCGCGCAGACGCTGCTTCTCGAGCAGACGGACCTTGTAGTCCGAGTTCTGCTTGCGGCCGCGGCCGTGCTCGCCCGGCGGGTAGGGGCGGGCCTCGAAGTACTTGACGGCCTTCGGGGTCAGCGCGATGCCGAGGGCACGCGACTTCTTGACCTTGGGGCGGGACTGATTCGCCACTGTCTGTATCTCTTTCCTGGGTTTCGGCTCACCAGAGTTAAGGGAGGTCGCATCCGCAGCCGGGGAAACCCGTCTCGTCCCTGCGGACGGGGCGGGCAGCCGCTCCCTGGTCTGGGCACATACGTGCAGCACGCGAGTGGCCCACCGACCTCTCCCGGGATTCCGGGTGGTGGTGGGCTGCCCGCGACACCTTCGAAGGTGCGCGACGCTCCTGGAATCCCCGCCCTGCGACAGGGTTCCGGCTGGATGTCCCGTTCTGGTGATGCCGACGCCTTCTTACGACGGGCCGGACACGGGACTCAGCACTCCGGTGGATTCTACAGGGTGCTCAGGGCGCCCTGCGACCGAGGTGCTTCCTGGTCCATTCGACCGCGTCCGCGTAGCGTGCCTCGCTGCCGTGCCGGGTGGGGGTGTAGTACTCGCGGTCCTTGAGGGCGTCCGGCGCGTACTGCTGGGCCGCGATGCCCTCGGGCACGTCATGCGGATACACATAGCCCTGCGCGTGGCCCAGCTTGGCCGCGCCCTTGTAGTGCCCGTCGCGCAGATGCGGCGGCACCGGTCCGGCCAGTCCCTTGCGTACGTCGTCCAGCGCGGCGCCGATCGCCGTGGTCGCGGCGTTGGACTTGGGGGCCAGGGCCAGGGCGATGGTGGCGTGGCTGAGGGTGAGGGCGGCCTCGGGGAAGCCGATCATGGCGACCGCCTGGGCGGCCGCGACAGCTATGGGCAGGGCGTTCGGGTCGGCCAGGCCGATGTCCTCGCTGGCGGAGATCATCAGGCGGCGGGCGATGAACCGGGGGTCCTCGCCGGCCTCGATCATCCGGGCCAGGTAGTGCAGGGCCGCGTCGACGTCGGAGCCGCGGATGGACTTGATCAGGGCGCTGGCGACGTCGTAGTGCTGGTCGCCGTCGCGGTCGTACTTCACCGCGGCGCGGTCGACGGTCTCCTCGAGGGTGGTCAGCGAGATCAGCGGCTCGCCCTTGTCGAGCGCGGCGCCCGCGGCCGCCTCGAGGGCGGTGAGGGCGCGGCGGGCGTCGCCCCCCGCGATGCGCAGCAGGTGGTCCTCGGCGTCCTCGGGGAGGGTGACGGTGCCCTTGAGTCCGCGGTCGTCGTCCAGGGCGCGGCGCAGCAGGCCGCGCAGGTCGTCGTCGGTGAGGGGTTCGAGGGTGAGCAGCAGGGAACGGGACAGCAGCGGCGAGATCACGGAGAAGTACGGGTTCTCCGTGGTCGCGGCGATCAGGGTCACCCAGCGGTTCTCGACCGCCGGGAGCAGGGAGTCCTGCTGGGCCTTGCTGAAACGGTGGATCTCGTCGAGGAAGAGGACGGTCTCCTTGCCGTAGCCGCCGCTGGCCCGGCGGGCGCCGTCGATGACCGCGCGGACCTCCTTGACGCCGGCGGTGATCGCGGACAGTTCCACGAAGCGCTTGTCGGTGGCCTTCGAGACCACGTACGCCAGGGTGGTCTTGCCGGTGCCGGGCGGGCCCCAGAGGATCACCGAGGAGGGTCCCGCGGGACCGCCCGTGCCCTCGCCGACCAGCCGCCGCAGGGGCGAGCCCGACTTCAGCAGATGCCGCTGGCCCACCACCTCGTCGAGGGTGCGCGGACGCATACGGACCGCCAGGGGGCTCCCTGCGGGGTCCTTCTCCTGGCGGTCTTCGGCAGCTGCGGTGAACAGATCGGGCTCCACCCTGGAAACCCTAAATCACCGCACCGACAATCCCGGCGGACCGGTCAGCTGGTCCAGAACTCCCACCAGCGGGTCAGGACCAGCATGCCGATGATGCCGACGTGCAGGACCGGCATGACCCAGGTGAACTCGCCGAAGAAGCCCTTCAGCCAGCGGGGGGCGGGCAGGAAGTCGTTGCGGACGTTGAACGACGTGACGTACCAGAACATGGTGATGGTGGCGACCCAGGCCAGGGAGCACCACAGGCACAGCGCGTTGATCCGGTACAGGGACTGGAACTGCAGCCAGGTGCAGAAGGCCACCCCGAAGAGGGTGCCGAAGTTGAAGGTGAGCCAGTACCAGCGCGGGAAGCGGGCGCGGGCCAGCAGGCTCATGCCGACGCAGATCACGATGCCGTAGCAGACCAGGCCGAGCATCGGGTTGGGGAACCCGAAGGCGGCGGCCTGCTTGCTCTCCATCACGCTGCCGCAGGAGACCACCGGGTTGAGGCTGCAGCCGGGCGTGAACGTGGTGCCGGCGACCTTGGCCTCGAGCAGCTTGAACTTGTCGATCGTGATGACCCACGCGGCGAGCAGTCCCGCGGCGCCGGTGATCAGCAGCAGGATCGCAAACGCACGGCTACCGCCCACCGTGCGCGGCGCGGTGGCGGCGCGTCCGGGCTCGGGGTCGGTGGAGACGTCCTTGACTGTCGTCTTGCTCATCACGCCGATTCCGTCACTTGAGAGGTGGACCTGCTTGCGGGCTGGGGCCATTGTGCCGTACGGGGGCCGCTGCGCACCGTTCGGTGCGGATAAGGAAGCGCCTGCGGCAGGTCCCGGCGTCCGGTTCCGGCCAGTCGCCGCAGGGGACGAGAAGGGCGCCGGTGCCCCTTCGGCACCGGCGCCCTTCCACCCGTACGACTGACGGGAAATCCCGCACGACTGACGGGAATCCCGGACGGCCGACGGGAAATCCCGTACGGCCGACGGGACGTCCTAGCCCAGCCGTGACTCCAGTTCCGCCACGATCTCGTTCACGCCGACCGCCGTCTGCTCGCCGGACTCCATGTCCTTGAGCTGGACGACGCCCTCGGCGAGGTCGCGTTCGCCGAGGACCAGGGCGTAGCGGGCGCCCGAGCGGTTGGCTGCCTTCATCGCGGCCTTCAGGCCCTTGCCGCCGTAGGCGAAGTCGGCGGCGACGCCGTTCTTGCGCAGTTCGGTGACCTTGGCGAACAGGACGCGGCGCGCCTCCTCGCCGAGCGGGACGGCGAACACGCTGGTGGCCGCGGGAAGTTCGAGCTCGATGCCCTCGGCCTCCAGCGCCAGGACCGTGCGGTCGACGCCCAGCGCCCAGCCGACCGACGGCAGCGCGGGGCCGCCGATCATCTCGGACAGGCCGTCGTAGCGGCCGCCGCCGCCGACCGCGGACTGCGCGCCCAGGCCGTCGTGGACGAACTCGAAGGTCGTGCGCGTGTAGTAGTCGAGACCGCGCACCAGCTTCGGGTCGTCCTCGAAGACCACACCCGCCGCCGTGACCAGTTCGCGGACCTCCTCGTGGTACGCCTTGCAGGCGTCGCAGAGGTAGTCGCGCAGCAGCGGCGCCTCGGTCAGCTGCTTCTGGACGTCGGGGCGCTTGTCGTCCAGGACGCGCAGCGGGTTGATGTCCGCGCGACGCAGGGTGTCCTCGTCCAGGTCCAGACCCCGCAGGAAGCTCTGGAGCGCCTCCCGGTACACCGGGCGGCACTCCTTGTCGCCCAGGCTGTTGAGCAGGATCCGGAAGTCGCGCAGGCCCAGCGAGCGGTAGGCCTGGTCGGCCAGGATGATCAGCTCGGCGTCCAGCGCCGGGTCCTCGGCGCCGATCGCCTCGGCACCGACCTGGGAGAAGTGCCGGTAACGGCCCTTCTGCGGGCGCTCGTAGCGGTAGTACGAGCCGGAGTACCAGAGCTTGACCGGCAGGTTGCCCGTCTTGTGGAGGTTGGCCTCCAGGGCGGCACGGAGCACGGAGGCGGTGCCCTCGGGGCGCAGGGCGAGCCGGTCGCCGCCCTTGGTCTCGAAGGCGTACATCTCCTTGGTCACGATGTCGGTGGACTCGCCGACACCGCGTGCGAACAGCTCCACGTTCTCGAAGCCGGGTGTCTCGACGTAGCCGTAGCCGGAGCTGCGCAGGGGCGCGGCGATCGCCTCGCGGACCGCCAGGTAGACGGCGGAGTCCGGCGGGATCAGGTCGTAGGTGCCCTTGGGGGCCTGGAAGGTACTCACGGAAAAGTCTCTCGTCACATTCCTCGTCGGGGAGCGTCCACGCTCCCGAGGCCGGCCGCCAGCTGCCGCAGATACGGGTTGGCGGCGCGTTCCTGGCCGATGGTCGTCTGGGGGCCGTGGCCGGACAGCACCACGGTCGAGTCGTCGAGCGGCAGGCACACACGGGCCAGCGAGTCGAGCATCTCGGCCATGTCGCCGCCGGGCAGGTCGGTGCGTCCGATGGAGCCGGCGAACAGCAGATCCCCGGAGAAGAAGACCGACGGGATGTCGGCGGTCTCGGGCATCCGGAAGGTCACCGACCCCTTGGTATGGCCGGGCGCGTGCGCGACGGACAGCTCCAGCCCCGCCAGCTCCAGCTTCGCGCCGTCGGTCAGCTCCTTGACGTCGTCCGGCTCGCCGACGGTCAGCTCGCCCATCAGCGGCATCCCGATGGAACGCCCGAGCGACTTCTCGGGGTCGCTCATCATGTACCGGTCCTCGGGGTGGATCCAGGCCGGTACGTCGTGCGCGCCGCACACCGGGACGACCGAGGCCACATGGTCGATGTGGCCGTGGGTGAGGACGACGGCCACGGGCTTGAGCCGATGCTTCCTGAGCGTCTCCTCGACTCCTGCGGCGGCCTGGTGGCCCGGGTCGATGATCACGCACTCCTCGCCGGCGGCGGGGGCGACGAGATAACAGTTCGTCCCCCAAGCCCCGGCTGGGAACCCGGCAATGAGCACGATCGTCCTTCGTTGTGTCGATACGGGCGACTACGGCAGTGCTCAGAAGCCTACCGGCGCTGCCGAATCCTCAGCGAACCCATATACGGTACGGGGCACACGCAGGCGATCGGCACACCAGACGCGCGCGTCCCCGTGGGCGCTCGAGACGCATGAGGAGAAAACCCCGTGGTCACCCAGGAACAGCGGCGGCGGCAGCTCGCCCGGGAGAAGTTCTTGCGGCAGCAGCAGCGACGTACATCCGCCCGGCGCAAGTCGCGCGTTCGCAACTCGGTGATCGCGTCGGTCCTCGGCGTGATCCTGGTCGGCAGCCTCGCGCTGTACACGACCGGGGTCCTCAAGGGCGACGACGACAAGGTCAACGCGAGCGCCACCGCGTCCCCGAGCGCGAGCACGCCGAAGGACCCGTGCGAGAAGGCCGCCGCGGGCGCGGTCAAGACGGAGACCTGGAAGAAGGAGCCGGCGGTCACGATCGACAAGTCGGCGAAGTACACGATGAAGCTGGCCACGACGTGCGGCGACATCGACATCGCGCTGAAGGCGTCGGCGGCCCCGCACACGGTGAACTCGTTCGACTTCCTCGCGGGCAAGGGCTACTTCGACCACACCAAGTGCCACCGGCTCACCACCAACGGCATCTACGTGCTTCAGTGCGGTGACCCGCAGGGCACCGGTACCGGCGGTCCCGGCTACACGATCCCGGACGAGAACCTGAAGGACGCGAGCCTGAAGAACAACGTCTACCCGGCGGGCACGGTCGCGATGGCGAACCAGTACGACGCCAGTTCGGGCCAGGGACGTCACACCGGCGGCAGCCAGTTCTTCCTCGTCTACCAGGACAGCCAGCTTCCCCCCAACTACACACCGTTCGGTACGGTGTCCGAATCGGGGCTGAAGGTACTGAAGAAGATCGCCGCCGCGGGCGAGAACACGGGGGCCGGGGACGGGGCCCCGAACGCGACCGTCGTCATCGACAAGGCGACCGTCGCGAAATCCTGATGACCAGCACGGCCAGCTCCGAAATTTCGGCCGCGCTGGATGCGGACAGGCAACCCGCTGGTCGCCTATGTTGGCCGTGACGAAACTGTGGACGATGCCCGGGCGCCAAGGCCCCCGCAGGCATCATGTGGAGGAGGCGCTGTGAGCAGCGACCCGTGGGGCCGCGTCGACGAGACGGGGACCGTGTACGTGCGTACGGCCGACGGCGAGCAGGTCGTCGGCTCCTGGCAGGCAGGCTCTCCTGACGAGGCGCTGGCCTACTTCGAGCGCAAGTACGAGGGCCTGGTTGTGGAGATCGGCCTCCTCGAGAAGCGAGTCCAGACCACCGATCTGTCCGCCAAGGACGCGCAGACGGCCATCGACCATCTGCGCGAGCAGGTCGAGGCCCATCACGCGGTGGGTGATCTGGAGGCGCTGCGGGGCCGCCTGGACAAGCTGGTGGCGACGGTCGAGTCGCGGCGCGAGGAGCGCAAGCAGCAGCGCGCCAAGCAGTCCGACGAGGCACGGCACGCCAAGGAGGCCCTGGTCACCGAGGCGGAGGAGCTGGCGCAGTCCGATCAGTGGCGGGCCGCCGGTGAGCGGCTGCGGTCCCTGGTGGACACCTGGAAGGGGCTGCCGCGGCTCGACCGCAAGTCGGACGACGAGCTGTGGCACCGCTTCTCGCACGCGCGGTCGGCGTTCTCCAAGCGGCGCAAGGCACACTTCGCGCAGCTCGACGCGCAGCGCGAGGACGCCCGCCGGGTCAAGGAGCGGCTGGTCGCCGAGGCCGAGGCACTGTCCGGCTCGGCCGACTGGGGTCCGACGGCGGCCCGCTACCGCGAGCTGATGGCGGAGTGGAAGGCCGCGGGCCGGGCCCAGCGCGAGCACGAGGACGATCTGTGGAACCGCTTCCGTGGTGCCCAGGACGTCTTCTTCGCCGCCCGCAGCTCGGTGTTCGCCGAGCGGGACGCCGAGCAGACGGAGAACCTGAAGCTGAAGGAGGAGCTGGCCGAGGAGGCCGAGAAGCTCCTGCCGGTCGGCGACCTGAAGGCGGCACGGGCGGCCTTCCGCTCGGTCAACGAGCGCTGGGAGGCCATCGGTCACGTCCCGCGGGACGCGCGGCCGAAGGTCGAGGGCCGGATGCACGCCGTCGAGCGGGCCATCCAGGAGGCCGAGGAGAACGAGTGGCGCCGGACCAACCCGGAGGCCCGTGCGCGGGCCGAGGGGCTGACCGGTCAGCTCCAGGCTGCCGTCGACAAGCTGCGCGGCCAGATCGAGCAGGCGCGCGCCCAGGGCAACACCGCCAAGGCGGAGAAGCTCGGGCGCGAGCTGGAGGGCCGTCAGGCGCTCCTGGACCAGGCACTGAAGGGTCTGCACGAGTTCGGCGGCTGACCCGGACCGCCTCGTAGTGACCGGAGGCCCCCGTACCTTGCGTACGGGGGCCTCCGGTGCGTCTGCGGTGCGTCTCTACGGCCGGCGGGCCGAGGTCACCCGGTAGACGTCGTAGACGCCCTCCACGCCCCTGACCGCCTTCAGGACGTGCCCCAGGTGCTTGGGGTCGCCCATCTCGAAGGTGAAGCGAGAGGTGGCGACGCGGTCGCGGGAGGTCTGCACGGCCGCGGAGAGGATGTTGACGTGCTGGTCGGACAGCACCCGGGTGACGTCCGACAGCAGCCGCGAGCGGTCCAGCGCCTCGACCTGGATGGCGACCAGGAAGACCGAGGACTGGGTGGGCGCCCACTCGACGTCGAGGATGCGCTCGGGTTCGCGGGACAGCGACTCCACGTTGACGCAGTCGCTGCGGTGCACCGAGACGCCGCTGCCCCGGGTGACGAAGCCGATGATCGGGTCGCCGGGCACCGGTGTGCAGCAGCGGGCCAGCTTGACCCACACGTCGTCGACGCCCTTGACCACCACACCCGGGTCGGCGTTGGAGCGGCGCTTGCGGCTGCGGCCGCGCGCGGGCGGGACGCTCTCGTCGATCTCCTCGGTGGCGGCCTCCTCCCCGCCTAGGGCCTGGACGAGCTTCTGTACGACGTTCTGCGCGGCGACATGCCCCTCGCCGATCGCCGCGTACAGCGACGAGATGTCGGGGTAGCGCATCTCGTGGGCGAGCGTGACGAGCGAGTCGCCGGTCAGGATCCGCTGGATGGGCAGGTTCTGCTTGCGCATCGCGCGGGCGATGGCGTCCTTGCCCTGCTCGATCGCCTCGTCGCGGCGCTCCTTGGAGAACCAGGCGCGGATCTTGTTGCGGGCGCGCGGCGACTTGACGAAGTTCAGCCAGTCCCGGGACGGCCCGGCGCCGGCCGCCTTGGACGTGAAGACCTCCACCAGGTCGCCGTTGTCCAGGGTCGATTCCAGCGGTACGAGGCGTCCGTTGACGCGGGCTCCTATGGTGCGGTGGCCCACCTCGGTGTGCACCGCGTACGAGAAGTCCACGGGTGTGGCGCCGGCCGGCAGCGCTATCACGTCGCCCTTCGGCGTGAAGACGAAGACCTCGTTGCGCGACAGGTCGAAGCGCAGGGACTCCAGGAACTCGCCGGGGTCCTCGGTCTCCTTCTGCCAGTCGAGGAGCTGGCGCAGCCACGCCATGTCGTTGAGGTGGTCGTCCTTGCCGGTGCTCTTCGGCGCGTCCGAGCGCACCTTGGAGGCTCCGGCGACGGCCTCCTGCTTGTACTTCCAGTGCGCGGCGATGCCGTACTCGGCGCGGCGGTGCATGTCGAACGTACGGATCTGGAGTTCGACGGGCTTGCCGTTGGGGCCGATGACCGTCGTGTGCAGCGACTGGTACATGTTGAACTTGGGCATCGCGATGTAGTCCTTGAACCGGCCGGGGACCGGGTTCCATCGCGCGTGCACCGTGCCGAGCGCCGCGTAGCAGTCGCGGACGGTGTCCACGAGGACGCGGATGCCCACCAGGTCGTAGATCTCCGCGAAGTCACGGCCGCGGACGATCATCTTCTGGTAGACGCTGTAGTAGTGCTTGGGGCGGCCGGTGACGGTCGCCTTGATGCGGGCGGCGCGCAGATCGGACTGGACCTCGTCGGTCACTATGGCCAGATACTCGTCACGCTTCGGTGCCCTTTCGGCCACCAGCCGTACGATTTCGTCGTACATCTTGGGGTAGAGAATCGCGAAGGCGAGGTCCTCCAGCTCCCACTTGATGGTGTTCATGCCCAGGCGATGGGCGAGCGGCGCGTAGATCTCCAGGGTCTCGCGCGCCTTCTTCTCCTGCTTCTCGCGCTTGAGGTACCGCATGGTGCGCATGTTGTGCAGGCGGTCGGCGAGCTTGATGACGAGGACGCGGGGGTCCTTCGCCATGGCGACGACCATCTTGCGCACGGTCTCCGCCTGCGCGGCCTCGCCGAACTTGACCTTGTCCAGCTTGGTCACGCCGTCGACGAGCAGGGCGACGGTGTCGCCGAAGTCGCGGCGCAGCTGGTCGAGGCCGTACTCGGTGTCCTCGACCGTGTCGTGCAGCAGACCTGCCATCAGCGTGGCCGGATCCATGCCCAGCTCGGCCAGGATGGTGGTGACGGCCAGCGGATGGGTGATGTACGGGTCGCCGCTCTTGCGCTTCTGGCCGCGGTGCCAGCGCTCGGCGACCTGGTAGGCCTTCTCGATCTGGCGCAGCGTCGCGGTCTCGATCTTGGGGTCGTTGCTGCGCACTATCCGCAGCAACGGCTCCAGCACCGGGTTGTAGGGGTTGGCGCGCTGGACGCCGAGGCGGGCGAGGCGGGCCCGGACGCGGTTGGAGGAGCCGGAGCGGGAGGACTGCCCGGACGTCGGACGCACGGCGGACCCGGTCCCGGCTCGCTCGGGCGCGGCCGGTTTGGGACGCGCCTGCTCGGCCGGCCTCTCGGCGGGCGCGGAACGGTCGTGCTCCACCGCCCGCCGGGCGTCGTTCTTCGCGTGCGGCGGGGGCGTCGCCGTGGTGCCCGGGGCGGGCTCGGGCTTGGCGGCGGTCAGGTGCTGGGCCTCGTCTGCCAAGAGGACTCCTCGTGCGCGATCCGGGTCCCCCGGTCAGGCTCCGGAACACCCATCGTAGCGATCCTCGGCTCCGGGATCGCCTTCAGGCCGATGTGAGGGCTTTGTACCCGAGAAACGCAAGAGGCGGGCGCCGGATTCCTCCGGGCCCGCCTCGATGCCGTTCGCCGTCGGCCGGACGGCGGTCAGACGGTGATCAGAGCCTCCAGCGGGGCTCCGTCCAGGGCCGCCTCCAGGCGGGGACGGCCCGCGAGGAAGCCGAGCTCCATCAGGACGGCGGCGCCCGCGACCTCGGCTCCGGCCCGGTGGACGAGCTGGATCGCGGCCTCGGCGGTGCCGCCGGTGGCGAGCACGTCGTCGACGATGAGCACGCGGTCCTGCGCGCTCAGGTCCTCGGCGTGCACCTCGATCTCGGCGGAGCCGTACTCCAGGTCGTAGCGCTGGCTGAGGGTCGCTCCGGGGAGCTTGCCCGCCTTGCGTACGGGGATGAAGCCGATGCCCGCGCGGACGGCGACGGGTGCGCCGAGGATGAACCCCCGGGCCTCCAGACCGACGATCTTCGTGGCGCCGGTGCGCCGGGCGATCTCCGCGAGGGCCTCGGTGAGCGCGGTGAAGGCCACCGGGTCCGCCAGGAGCGGGGTGATGTCCTTGAACATCACGCCCTGCTCCGGGTAGTCCTCCACGTCACGGATCCTGCTGAGCAGCAGGGTCGTGATGTCGGTGAGCTCGGTCATCGGCGCTTCCCCGACGGACGGCCACGGCCACGGCTGCGCGGACCGACGACCGCGGCGGACGCGTCCTGCGGCTCGTCGCCGTCGTGGGCGTGCGCGGACCGCGCCTCGGCGTACTCCTCCTCGGCGGCGGCCTGGGCGCGCTTGGCCATGACCCGCTTCCTGAGGGCCTTCATCTGCGGCTCGCGCTCCTTGAGGTCGGCGACGAGCGGCGTGGCGATGAAGATCGAGGAGTACGCGCCGGCCGCGAGGCCGACGAACAGCGACAGCGAGATGTCGTTGAGCGTGCCCGCGCCGAGCACACCACCGCCGATGAACAGCAGGCCCGCGACCGGCAGCAGCGCGACCACCGTGGTGTTGATGGAACGCACCAGGGTGCTGTTGATCGACTGGTTGGCGACGTCGCTGTAGGTCCAGCGGGTCTGCTTGGTGAGGTCCTTGGTCTGCTCCTTGAGGCTGTCGAAGACGACAACCGTGTCGTAGAGCGAGTAACCGAGGATCGTCAGCAGACCGATGACCGTACCGGGCGTCACCTCGAAGCCGACCAGGGCGTAGATGCCGACCGTGATGGTGATGTCGTGGATCAGCGCGACCAGCGCGGCGATGGCCATACGCCACTCGAACGCGATGGCGAGGTAGATCACCACCAGGATCATGAAGATCGCCAGGCCCTGCCAGGCCTTGTTGGCGATCTGGTCACCCCAGCTGGGGCCGACCAGGTCCGCGTTGATCTGCTCCGGATCGACGTTCAGGTCCTTGGACAGCGACTTCTTGATCGCGTCGGACTTGTCGGTGTCCACACCGGAGATCTGGATGCGCAGGCCGCCCGTGCCGAGCTTCTGCACGACCGCCTGGTGGCCGGACGCCGATTCCGCGTAGTTCTCCGCCGACGACACCGAGACACTGGTCTTCGGCGTGGTGAAGACGGCACCGCCCTCGAACTCGATGCCCATGTTCAGGCCGCGCACCGTCAGACCGAGGATGGCCGTGATGGTGATCAGGATCGAGATGCCGTACCAGATCTTGCGGTTGCCGACGAAGTCGTAACCGATCTCGCCACGGTGCAGTCGGGCGCCGAGGTTGCCGAGTTTCGACATTCTCACGCCTCCTTCGTCTCGGCGGGGGCGGAGGGACGGCGGGTGCGGCGCAGCGGCGGCTTGGCACCCAGTCGCTTCGGGTCGAGGCCGGACCAGCTGTGACCCTCGGCGAAGAACTTCCTGCGGGCCAAGATCGTCATCAGCGGCTTGGTGAACAGGAAGACCACGACCACGTCCAGCAGGGTGGTCAGACCCAGCGTGAACGCGAAGCCCTGGACCTTGCCGACGGTGACGATGAAGAGCACCGCGGCGGCGAGGAACGACACGAAGTCGGAGACCAGGATGGTGCGCCGGGCTCGCGGCCAGGCCCGCTCGACGGCGGGACGCAGGCTGCGGCCCTCGCGGATCTCGTCCCTTATGCGTTCGAAGAACACGATGAACGAGTCCGCGGTGATACCGATCGCGACGATCGCACCGCAGACCGCCGGCAGGTTCAGCGCGAAGTGGATGGTCGGGCCGAGCAGCGCCATGATCACGTACGTGAGGATCGCGGAGACCATCAGCGAGGCGATCGCGATGAGCGACAGACCCCGGTAGTAGAGCACCAGGTAGATCACGACGAGCGCGAGGCCGATGGCACCCGCGACCAGACCGGCGTGCAGCTGGTCGCCACCGAGGGCGGCGGTCACCGTGGTGACGCTCGCCTCCTTGAACGTCAGCGGCAGCGCGCCGTACGACAGCACGTTGGCGAGGCCCTGGGCCTCCTCCTGCGAGAAGCTGCCGGAGATCTCCGCGTTGCCGCCGGTCAGCGCCTGCTTGACGTACGGGTCGGAGATGACCTCGCCGTCCAGGACGATGGCGAACTGGTTCTGCGGGGACTGCTGCTGGGCCAGCTGGCCGGTGACGTCGGCGAACTTCTTGGCGCCCTTGGACGTGAAGTCCATGGTCACGGTCCAGCCCGCGGCGGTCTGGGTGTTGTAGATGGCCTGGGCCTTTTTCACATCCGTGCCGTCGACCTGGGCAGGGCCGAGAATGTACTTCTGCCACTGGTTCTGCGAGTTCTTGCCGCAGGCGACGGTGGCGTCCGTGGGCTTGGCACCCTTGCCGGCGTTGGCACGGGCCGTCGGCTTCGTGCAGTCCAGGGCCGCGTACTCCGCTTCCAGCTTGCTGGTCGCGGCGTCGGCGGAGGCGCTGGCGGACGGGGAGGCGGAGGCCTTCGCGTCACTGGAGGCCGAGCTGCTCGCCGACGGCGTGGCGTCGTCCTTCAGGGCGTCGCTGACCGCGCGGCCCTGGGAGGTGGCCGTCGCCGACGGGCTCGCGGAGCCGGAGGGGGACGCGGACGAGGTCGCCTTGTCGGTCGCCTTGCCCGAAGCGCTGCTGGAGGCGTTCGGCGTCGGGGTGGCCGTCGCAGCGCCGCCGGACACCTCGGTCGCGAGGACGGGCCGGAAGTACAGCTTCGCCGTGGTGCCGACCTGCTTGCGGGCCTCCTCCGAGTTCGTGCCCTTGGGGATGTTGACGATGATGTTCCGCGTGCCCTGCGTCTGGACCTCGGTCTCCGAGACACCAAGACCATTGACACGGCGGTTCATGATGTCGACCGCGGTGTCCATGTTGGTCTTGTTGATCGCGGACTCCTGGCCCGCCTCGGGGACCGCCTCGAGCGTGATGCTCGTACCGCCGGCCAGGTCGATGCCGAGACGCGGAGTGGTGTGCCCGGAGGCGAACATCCCCCCGGTGAGCGCCGCGATGGCGATCAGGATCAGGGCCAGCGAGCGCCCCGGCTTGCTCTGGGCGCTCGCGTTCCGGCCCTTTTTAGGTGCTGCCACCTTCTCGTACTCCCTCTCGGGCCGCTCCGCGCCGGGTCAGCGCGGCTACGACCATGACATGGTGTCGGGACCGCTTGCGAGATCCGCGTGCCCGGGGCACGCGGACCGGTTCCGCGTCTCCCCGCTCACGCCTACTTCGCGTCGGTGTCGCCGTCGGTCTTCTTCGGCTCTTCGTCCGTCTTCGCGTCGACAGCCTTGTCGGCCTCGGACTCGGACTCGGCGGTCTCGGTCTCGGCGGGCTCGTCCTTCTTGCCGAGGTCGACGGACTTGTCGCCGGGGAGAGCGGCAGCGTCGTCGGCGGGCGCGTCGGCCTCGGTGAGGGAGGAGGCGTCGTCCGGGACGACCTCGGTGTCGGACTTCAGGTCGTGCTGGACGCCGTGGACGATGCGGTTGTACTCGTCGTCGGTCAGGACCGCACCGATGGCGTTCTTCGCGAAAAGCAGTTCCACACCCGGACCGGCGTCGACGAGAACGGTGTCCTCGTTGACCTCCTTGACCGTCGCGTACATGCCCCCGATGGTGCGGATGCCGCTGCCGGGCTGCATCTCGTTGCGCATCTGCGCAGCCTGCTGCTGCTTCTTCTTGGCCGACCGGGTCATCAGGAACATGGCCCCGATGAGCACGATGAACGGGAGGAGGGTCACGAGACTCACGGGTCGGAACTTCCTTCACACGACCGCGAAGGTGAGCGGCCTGATGGTTGGGGGTATGTATACCGCCGAGAGAGGCGGCATCGGCGGAGTCTAAGCGAGTCCGCGCGCATGGAACAACGCTCAGCATCGCACCAGGGTTCCTGCCCCGGCGAATGCGCGCGCCGTCACGCCCCGAACAGGTCCCCTTGTCCGTTTCCCCCGGCTGAGGTGCGGGGCGGGGTCAGTCCGAGGTGCGTCCAGGCCGCCGGAGTGGCCACCCGTCCACGCGGGGTACGCGCGAGCAGCCCCTCCCGCACGAGGAAGGGTTCGGCGACCTCCTCCACGGTCTCACGCTCCTCGCCCACCGCGACCGCCAGCGTCGACAGACCGACCGGACCGCCGCCGAACAGCTTCAGCAGGGCCTGGAGGACCGCCCGGTCGAGGCGGTCCAGGCCGCGCGAGTCGACCTCGTAGACCGCCAGGGCCGCCGAGGCGATCTCGGGTGTGATGAAACCGTCGGCCTTGACCTGCGCGTAGTCGCGCACGCGGCGCAGCAGACGGTTGGCGATGCGGGGGGTGCCACGGGAGCGGCCGGCGATCTCGGCCGCGCCGGCGGGGTCGATCTCCACGTCGAGCAGGCTCGCCGAGCGGTGGATGACGCGCTGGAGCTCGGCGGGCTCGTAGAACTCCATGTGTGCGGTGAAACCGAACCGGTCGCGCAGCGGGGGTGGCAGCAGACCGGCCCGGGTGGTGGCGCCGACCAGAGTGAACGGCGGCAGTTCGAGGGGGATGGCGGTGGCGCCGGGGCCCTTGCCGACGATGACGTCGACACGGAAGTCCTCCATCGCCATGTACAGCATCTCCTCGGCGGGCCGCGACATGCGGTGGATCTCGTCGAGGAAGAGGACCTCGCCCTCCTGGAGCGAGGAGAGGATCGCCGCCAGGTCGCCGGCGTGCTGGATGGCGGGGCCGCTAGTGATGCGGATCGGGGCGCCCATCTCCGCGGCGATGATCATCGAGAGGGTGGTCTTGCCGAGGCCGGGGGCGCCGGAGAGCAGCACATGGTCGGCGGTGGCGCCGCGCGCGCGGGCGGCGCGCAGCACCAGGTCGAGCTGCTCGCGGACCTTCTCCTGGCCGATGAACTCGCCCAGGTCCTTGGGGCGCAGCGCGGCTTCGACGGCCTGGTCCTCGCGGTCGGCGACAGCGCCCACCAGCCGCTCGGTGGCGGCGGCGTCGGTCGTGTCGTCCCAGTTCATGGAGTGTGCCTCGGGGTCTCGTGGGGGCGCGGTGGCGCGGTGGGGCCCGGTCGCCGACGGGTCAGCGGGCGCGGTTCAGGGTCTGGAGGGCCGCCTTCAGGAGCTGGCCCACCTGGGGTGCGGCGCCCGCGGCCTCGGCCTGCGGGGCCACGGCGGACACGGCCTCCTCCGCCTCCCGGGTCGCATAGCCGAGGCCGATCAGGGCCGCGTGCAGCTGCTCGCGCCAGCCGCTGGTGACCGCGGTGCCCACGGCGGGGGCGCCGGTCGGCGCGCCGAGCCGGTCCTTCAGCTCCAGCAGAAGCTTCTGGGCGCCCCGCTTGCCGATGCCGGGGACCGCCACGAGCGCCTTCTCGTCACCCGTGGCCACGGCTCGGCGCAGGGCGTCGGGGGTGTGCACGGCGAGCATCGCCTGGGCCAGCCGGGGGCCGACCCCGCTGGCCGTCTGGAGCAGCACGAAGACCTGGCGCTCGTCGTCGTCCGCGAAGCCGTACAGCGTCAGCGAGTCCTCGCGGACGACCAGGGAGGTGGCGAGCTTGGCGGGCTCCCCGATCCGCAGGGTCGACAGCGTGTTCGGGGTGCACAGGACGGCCATGCCGACCCCGCCCACCTCGATCACCGCGGTGTCGGGAGCGAGTGCGGCGACCGTGCCGCTGACGAAGGCGATCATGCCGTACGGCCTTTCGAGGTGTGCAGGGCGACGGCCTGCTGGAGTCGGTTCTGCGCGGGGGCGCGCCAGATGTGGCAGATGGCGAGGGCGAGGGCGTCGGCCGCGTCGGCGGGCTTGGGCGGTGCGTCGAGCCGCAGCAGACGGGTCACCATGGCGCCGACCTGTGCCTTGTCGGCGCGGCCGCTGCCGGTGACGGCGGCCTTGACCTCGCTGGGGGTGTGCAGGGCGACGGGGATGCCGCGGCGGGCCGCGCAGAGCATGGCGACGGCGCTGGCCTGGGCCGTGCCCATCACCGTGCGCACGTTGTGCTGGCTGAACACCCGCTCCACGGCGACGAATTCGGGCCGGTACTCGTCCAGCCACTCCTCTATGCCCTGTTCGACGGCGAGCAGACGGAGGCTCAGCTCCGCGTCCGCGGGCGTCCGGACGACACCGACGCCGCGCATCGTCAACGGGCGTCCCGCGACGCCCTCGACGACTCCCACACCGCATCGGGTCAGTCCTGGATCCACACCGAGTACGCGCACCGCGCTCCTTCTGCCGCCCACCTTGCCCGTCCTGCTGCGACAGGCTATCCGGCGGCACCGACAACGCACCGCCGCCGGGGTCGGGACCGCAGCCCCGGGCGCCCGCCCCGAACCCACCGGATCTCCAAAGGAAAGGCAAAGAATCATGCTCGAATGATCCGTCATATCCGTCACATCACGAGAAAACGGGTTGGCGGCAGCCGATCACCATTGCCGCATCCTCTTGATCACTTATAGCTTCCGGAGCGACGCGTACAGCTGACCACCGCACGCATCGATGCGAACTGGAGTTCGCATCATCACCATCACATCGAGAAATCGGGGAATTCATGCGCTCCATAGCGAAGGCTGCCGCCGTGACCGCGTCCGTCCTGCTGGCCGGCATGGCCGTGGCCACGCCCGCGCAGGCCGCCAGCGACTCCAAGCACACCGGCCGCAGCGGCTGCTTCAACTGGTCGTGGGCCGACGGCGTCGCGACGACGACCGTCTACTTCCACAACATCTGCGGCAAGAAGGCCACCATCAACATCTGGTGGAGGGACGGCCAGATCGACGTCATGCGCGCGGCCACCGTCGACGCCGACGGCAAGGGCCACATCAAGCACGCCGGCAGCGTGAAGAGCATCGACGGCTGATCCGAAGCCGCACAGCGAACGGCCCGCCGAAGTCCACTTCGGCGGGCCGTTCGGTCGTCCGGTGCGCTCAGGCGTCGACCTTCTCCATGACGTCGTCACTGACGTCGAAGTTGGCGAAGACGTTCTGCACGTCGTCGCTGTCCTCGAGCGCGTCGATCAGCTTGAAGATCTTCCTGGCGCCGTCCTCGTCCAGCTCGACCTGCATGGTCGGGACGAAGTTGGCCTCGGCCGAGTCGTAGTCGATCCCGGCGTCCTGGAGAGCGGTGCGGACCGCCACCATGTCGGTCGCCTCGCTGAGCACCTCGTAGGACTCACCGAGGTCGTTGACCTCCTCCGCGCCGGCGTCCAGGACGGCGCCCAGGACGTCGTCCTCGGTCAGCTCGCCCTTGGGGACGATCACGACGCCCTTGCGGTTGAAGAGGTACGACACCGAACCCGGGTCGGCCATGTTGCCGCCGTTGCGGGTCATCGCGACCCGGACGTCCGAGGCGGCACGGTTGCGGTTGTCGGTCAGGCACTCGATGAGCACGGCGACACCGTTGGGACCGTAGCCCTCGTACATGATCGTCTCGTAGTCGGCGCCGCCGGCCTCGAGGCCGCCGCCGCGCTTGACCGCGGAGTCGATGTTCTTGTTGGGGACCGACTGCTTCTTCGCCTTCTGGATGGCGTCGTAGAGCGTCGGGTTGCCCTCGATGTCGACGCCGCCCATCCGGGCCGCGACCTCGATGTTCTTGATCAGCTTCGCGAAGAGCTTGCCGCGCTTGGCGTCGATCACGGCCTTCTTGTGCTTCGTCGTAGCCCATTTAGAGTGGCCGGACATCTGCCTGTCTCCTTCGCGTAACCCATCCTGTACGAACGCCCCCGGGTGTCGCCGCCCGGAAGTACCCCGGAGATCCTACAAGGACTCCGCTGTGCGGTTCGCGCGCACCATGTCGACGAACAGCGAGTGAACACGGTGGTCCCCGGTCAGCTCCGGGTGGAACGACGTGGCCAGGACGTTGCCCTGCCGTACGGCGACGACGTGGCCCGCGTGCTCGGCGAGCACCTCGGCCCCGGCCCCGACGGACTCCACCCACGGGGCGCGGATGAAGACGCCCTCTACAGGATCGCCCTCGATGCCCTTGACGTCGACCGCCGCCTCGAAGGACTCGTTCTGCCGTCCGAAGGCGTTGCGGCGCACGATCATGTCGATGCCGCCGATCGTCTCCTGGCCCGAGCGCGGGTCGAGGATCTTGTCGGCGAGCATGATCATGCCGGCGCAGGTGCCGTAGACGGGCATTCCGGCCGCCACGCGCGCGCGGAGCGGTTCCATCACGCCGAAGAGGACGGCCAGCTTGGAGATGGTGGTGGACTCGCCGCCGGGCAGGACCAGGCCGTCCAGCTCGGCCAGTTCCTCGGGGCGCCGCACCGGCCTGGCCACGGCGTCGGCCGCGGCCAGGGCGATGAGGTGCTCCCGTACGTCGCCCTGAAGGGCCAGGACGCCGATCACAGGTGCGTCGTTCATGTGGGTTACCAGCCGCGGTTGGCGTAGCGCTCGGTCTCGGGGAGGGTGTCGCAGTTGATGCCGACCATGGCCTCGCCCAGGTTGCGGGACGCGTCCGCGATGATCTTCGGGTCGTCGTAGAAGGTGGTGGCCTTCACGATGGCGGCGGCACGCTTGGCCGGGTCGCCCGACTTGAAGATGCCGGAGCCGACGAAGACGCCCTCGGCGCCGAGCTGGCGCATGAGCGCGGCGTCGGCAGGGGTGGCGACACCACCGGCGGAGAACAGCACGACCGGGAGCTTGCCGAGCTCGGCGACCTCCTTGACGAGCTCGTACGGGGCGCGCAGGTCCTTGGCGGCGGCGTACAGCTCGTTGTTGTCGAAGCCGCGCAGCCGGGCGATCTCGTTCTTGATCTGGCGCAGGTGGCGGACCGCCTCGACGACGTTGCCGGTGCCGGCCTCGCCCTTCGAGCGGATCATCGCGGCACCCTCGGCGATCCGGCGCAGGGCCTCGCCCAGGTTGGTGGCGCCACAGACGAAGGGGGTGGTGAACGCCCACTTGTCGGAGTGGTTGACCTCGTCGGCCGGGGTGAGGACCTCGGACTCGTCGATGTAGTCGACACCGAGCGACTGGAGGACCTGGGCCTCGACGAAGTGGCCGATCCGGGACTTGGCCATGACCGGGATGGAGACGGCCTCGATGATCTCCTCGATCATGTTCGGGTCCGACATCCGGGCCACGCCGCCGTCCTTGCGGATGTCGGCGGGCACCCGCTCCAGCGCCATGACGGCGACGGCGCCGGCGTCCTCGGCGATCTTGGCCTGCTCGGCGTTGACGACGTCCATGATCACACCGCCCTTGAGCTGCTCGGCCATGCCGCGCTTCACGCGGGCGGTGCCGGTCTCGGGGGCCTGGGCGGTGGGGGGAATCGTGCTGGACACGGGTTGACCTCGCTCGGAGAAGAGGGTTTCTACAGCAGGGAGGAAACGGGATCGGACCAGGCCACAGCAAGGGCCAATGGGGAGGCGGTGGATCGTTTTGGCCCGCGGACCGGCCCGCGGACCGGTCCGCGGGCCGTCCGGCCGAGGCTCAGGCGGCGCGGTCCGCCAGGCCGGCCGGGGGTTCGTCGTCCATCTCGAAGGCCATGGGGAAGGGCGCGTGTCCGGCCAGCCGGAACCAGCGCACCTTGCGGTGCTCGCGCAGCCGACGGGCCGCGCCCACCGCGTCGTTGTGGAAGCGCCGGGCCATCGGGACCCTCCGTACGGCCTCGGTCAGCTCGTGGGTCGCGGCCTCTCCCCCGGGGGCCTCGCGCACGGCCTCCATCTGCTGCGGCTCCGCGAACACGGCGCGCAACGCCTGGCTGAGCTCGCTCTCGGCGACCTCACGCTGCTCCTCCTCCGCCTGCCGGGCGGCATGCGCCGCCTCGTACAGCACGATGGAGGCGGCCGGGTCGAGCACGCCGGCCGTCGCCAGTTCCTGCGCCACGGAGGCCCGGCGCAGCAGCTGCGCGTCGAGCGCGGCACGGGCCGCGTCCATCCGGGTGTGCAGCCGGTCCAGCCGGCCCGCGGTCCAGCTGAGGTAGAGGCCGAACGCGACCAGGGCGACGAGGATCCAGATGAGGGTTGAGGTCACGGGCGGCAAGGCTACCGGGGCGCTCCGCGGGGGGCGGCGAAGCATCGGGCCGGGGCAGGCGCCGCCGGGGCCGTCCCGGGCCAGGGTCCGCTGGGCCGTCCCGGCGCCGACCGCAGCAGGGCCGTCCCGGCGCCGACAGCGGCACGGCTGTCCCGGGGCCGTCGCCCCCGGAGTCCGGCTGCGGCACGGCCAACCGCGTCCCGGGAGGCCACAGGGGCCGACTCGGCCCACGGCGACCCAGGTCGCAGGCGCCCAACCAGCCAGTCCCGCCCGAGGTCGGCCTCGTCCTCGGCGGCCGCGCGGGCCGACCCGGCCCAAGGCAGCCCAGGTCGCAGGCGCCCCGCCGGTCCGTTTCGCCGAGGTCGGGCTTGGGTCAGTCTCGGGCCAGGCCCAGGCGGGCGCGCAGGCCCGGGCCGCGTTCGTCCGTCGCCGCCACCGCGGCGGCGCCCGCCGTGACCGTCTCGTACACGGACAGGATGTCCGCGCCGACCGTCGACCAGTCGAAGCGCCGTACGTGGGCGCTGCCCCGTTCGCGCAGCTCGGCGCGGCGGGCCGGGTCGGCCAGCAGCCGCACGGCCGCCTCGGCCAGCGCGTCGGCGTCCTCGTTGGCGAACAGCTCGCCCGCCGCGCCCCGGTCCAGGACCTGAGCGAAGGCGTCGAGGTCGGAGGCGAGCACCGGCGCGCCCGCCGACATCGCCTCGACGAGGATGATGCCGAAGCTCTCGCCGCCGGTGTTGGGGGCGATGTACAGGTCGAGGCTGCGCAGGAAGCGCGCCTTGTCCTCGTCGCTGACCATGCCGAGGAACTCCACCCGGGAGCGCAGTTCCTCGGGCAGCGACTCCACCGCCGCCTCCTCGTCACCGCGTCCGGCGATCAGCAGCCTGGTCCCCGGGCGGGCGGCCAGGATCTTCGGCAGGGCGCGCATCAGGACCGGCAGACCCTTGCGGGGTTCGTCGATGCGGCCGATGAAGCCGATGGTGTCGCCCTGCCACTCGGGTCTGGGCTCGGCTTTGGCGAAGAAGTCGACGTCGACGCCGTTGGGGATCACCACGGCGTCCCCGCCGAGGTGCTCGACGAGGGTGCGGCGGGCGTACTCGCTCACGGCGATCCGCGCGCTGATCTTCTCCAGGGCGGCCTGGAGGATCGAGTACGCGGCGATCATGGCCCGGGAGCGCGGGTTGGACGTGTGGAACGTGGCCACGATCGGCCCCTGCGCGGCCCAGCAGGCCAGCAGGCCCAGCGACGGCGAGGTCGGCTCATGAATGTGGATCACGTCGAACTCGCCGTCGTGCAGCCAGCGGCGCACCCGCGCGGCGCTCAGGAAGCCGAAGTTCAGCCGGGCCACCGAGCCGTTGTAGGGCACCGGGACCGCGCGGCCGGCCGAGACGACGTACGGCGGCAGGGGGGTGTCGTCGTCGGCGGGCGCGAGCACCGACACCTCGTGGCCGAGCCCGATGAAGTACGCCGCGAGGTCACGGATGTGGAACTGGACACCGCCCGGGACGTCCCAGGAGTACGGGCAGACGATCCCGATCCTCATGCGGACCCTCCGGGCGGAGCAGGGGCGGGTTCGAGATCCGCGAGCCACAGACGCTGGAGCATGTGCCAGTCCTCCGGATGGTCGGCGATCCCGGTGGCGAAGGCGTCTGCCAGCGCCTGTGTCATGACAGACGTCTTCTCGGCCCGCGTACCTGTCTCGGGCACGTCGAGCGGGGGGTGGATACGGCCGCGCATGACCGGGGAGTCGTCGTACCAGAGCGTGACCGGCAGCAGCAGCGCGCCGGTCTGCTGGGCGAGCAGGGCCGGACCCGCGGGCATCCGGGCGGTGTCGCCGAAGAACTTCACCTCGACGCCCGAGGCGGACAGGTCGCGCTCGGCGACCAGGCAGACCAGGCCGCCGTCGCGCAGCCGCCGGGCCAGGGTGCCGAAGGCGGTGCCGCCGCTGTGCGGCAGGACCTCCATGCCGAGGCCCTCGCGGTAGGCGACGAAACGGTCGTACAGCGTCTCCGGCTTCAGGCGCTCGGCGACCGTCGTGAACGGCGTCCGCAGCCTGGTGGTGACCCAGGCGCCCGCGAGGTCCCAGTTGGCCATGTGCGGCAGCGCGAGGACCACGCCCCGCCCGGAGGCGAGCGCCTCGGTCAGATGGTCCATGCCCTCGGGTTCGAAGCCGTCGCAGATCCGCTCGGCGCTCCAGGCCGGCAGCCGGAAGGACTCCATCCAGTAGCGCAGGTACGAGCGCATGCCCGCACGCGAGAGCTCGGCCAGCCGCTCGGGGCTCGCGTCGGGCACCACGCGCGCGTAGTTGCTCTCCAGGCGCCGGACGCCCTTGCCGCGCTTCTTCCAGGCGAGGTCGGCGACGGTCCGGCCGAGCCGTACGGCGACCGGTTCGGGCAGCTTCTTCACGGTGCTCCAGCCGAGCCCGTAGACCGCGTCCGCCAGCCGTTCCCGGGCGCTCACTTCGCGGCCTCGCTCCCCCGGGAGCCGTGCCCGGCCACGGCCGCCTCCGCCTCCGCGGACTCCCGGCGGACCGTGACGACGCGCTGGATCAGCGTGACGAGGCTGCCGACGGCGACGATCCACAGCGCGACGGGCAGCAGGTACTGGACGCCGGGCACGCCGAACGCGTGCAGGCCGGCGACCCCGGCCGCGACCAGCGAGATGACCAGGCGCTCGGCGCGCTCGACGAGCCCGTTGACGGCGACCGGCAGGCCGATCGACTCGCCGCGCGCCTTGGTGTACGACACCACCTGGCCGCTGGCCAGGCAGAAGATGGAGACGGCGCACAGTGTGTTGTCGTCGCCGCCGCCCGCGTACCAGAGGGCGAAGCCACCGAAGATCGCGCCGTCGGCGACCCGGTCGAGGGTGGAGTCCAGGAAGGCGCCCCAGCGGCTGGTGCGGCCGAGCTGGCGGGCCATGTTCCCGTCGACGAGGTCGGAGAACACGAACAGGGTGATCACGATCGTGCCCCAGAAGAAGTCGCCCCGGGGGTAGAAGACCAGCGCGCCCGCCACCACGCCGGCGGTACCGATCAGCGTCACCGTGTCGGGGCTGACGCCCCGCCGGATGAGAAACGCGGCGAACGGTGTGAGGACACGCGTGAAGAATGCACGCGCGTACTTGTTCAGCATGGCCTTCCCGAGGGTCGGTGTCGCCGGACGGCCCCTGCTGACCTCCGGCTGGCCCATCGTAGTCACGCGCGCTCATCTGCGACGGGCGGGTGCCGTCGGGCCGTGTCACGGCCCGGTGGTGTACGGGCCACGGCCGGGCCACGGCCTCCCGGCCACGGCCCGATGGCGCGATCCCGTCCTCCGTATGGACGCACCGTGACAGGAGTGGAAAGCTCGAAGGACCGCGGGCGTCATCGGAGCCGCCACCGGTGGGGGCCTCCGGACTCGGTCCGGGAGCGGAGTTCCGGCATGCCCGCGCCCACAGTGACCTCACCGTGCACGGGAGGCAAGGCCATGGGCGACAAGGCGAACGCACACCCCGGAGCCGCCGGCAGGGCTACGGCGGCCGACCACCCCGCGTCCATACGGAATGTGGTGCTGGTCGGCCACTCCGGATCGGGCAAGACGACTCTGGTGGAGGCTCTCGCGCTGACCGCGGGAGCGGTGAACCGGGCGGGCCGCGTGGAGGACGGCGGCACCGTGTCCGACTACGACGACATCGAGCACCGCCAGCAACGCTCGGTACAGCTGTCCCTGGTGCCCGTCGAATGGGACGGCATCAAGGTCAATCTCATCGACACCCCCGGATACGCCGACTTCGTCGGAGAGCTCAGGGCCGGTCTGCGCGCGGCGGACGCGGCCCTCTTCGTCGTCTCGGCGTCCGACGAGGTGGACGGCTCGACCCGGATGGTCTGGGAGGAGTGCGCGGCCGTCGGGATGCCGCGCGCGATCGTCGTCACACATCTGGAGTCGGCCCGCGCCGACTTCGAGGAGATGACCCGGAGCTGCGCGCTGGCGTTCGGCGGCGACGACCCCGACGCGGTGCTGCCGCTGTACCTGCCGCTGCACGGCCCGCAGGGGCCCGACGGGCACGCGCCCGTGACCGGGCTGACCGGGCTGCTGTCGCAGAAGCTGTTCGACTACGCGTCCGGGGAGCGCAAGGAGTCCGAGCCGGGTTCCGAGCAGCTGCCGGGGATCGAGGAGGCCCGCAACCGGCTGATCGAGGGGATCATCGCCGAGAGCGAGGACGAGACCCTCATGGACCGCTACCTCGGCGGCGAGAAGATCGACATCAAGACGCTGGTGCAGGATCTGGAGCGGGCCGTCGCACGCGGGGCGTTCTTCCCGGTCCTGGCCGCCGCCCCGGCGGCCGAGGGCGCCCGGCAGGGCATCGGCACGGTCGAACTGCTGGAACTGATCACCGGGGGCTTCCCGACCCCGCTGGAGCGGGAGGCGCCAGCCGTGACGACGGTCGACGGCAGGGCGCGCGAGCTGAAGCCCTGCGATCCCGGCGGACCGCTGGTCGCCGAGGTGGTGAAGACCACGTCCGACCCGTACGTCGGCCGGGTCTCCCTGGTGCGCGTCTTCTCCGGCACCCTGCGGCCCGACGAGACGGTCCATGTCTCCGGGCACGGGCTGGCCGACCGCGGCCACGAGGACCACGACGTCGACGAGCGGATCGGCGCCCTGTCGGCGCCCTTCGGCAAGCAGCAGCGGCTGCTGACGCAGGCCATCGCGGGTGACCTCGCGTGCGTGGCGAAGCTGAGCCGCGCGGAGACCGGGGACACCCTCTCGGCCAAGGACGACCCGCTGCTCATGGAGCCATGGCAGATGCCCGACCCGCTGCTGCCGCTCGCCATCCAGGCGCACAGCAAGGCCGACGAGGACAAGCTCTCGCAGGGGCTCGGCCGGCTGGTCGCCGAGGATCCGACGATGCGTCTCGAACAGAACCAGGACACCCACCAGGTGGTGCTGTGGTGCCTCGGCGAGGCGCACGCGGACGTCGCCCTGGAGCGGCTGCGCAGCCGTTACGGCGTCCAGGTCGACGTGGTGCCGTACCGGGTCTCGCTGCGGGAGACGTTCGCGGACCGGGCCGCCGGGCGGGGACGGCACGTGAAGCAGTCGGGCGGGCACGGTCAGTTCGCCATCTGCGAGATCGAGATCGAGCCTTTGCCGGGCGGTTCCGGCATCGAGTTCGTGGACAAGGTGGTCGGCGGGGCGGTGCCGCGGCAGTTCATCCCCTCGGTGGAGAAGGGGATACGCGCCCAGGCCGCGCGGGGCATCGCGGCGGGCCATCCACTCGTCGACATCCGGGTCACCCTGCTGGACGGCAAGGCGCACTCGGTGGACTCCTCCGACGCCGCCTTCCAGACGGCGGGCGCGCTGGCGCTGCGCGAGGCAGCGGCCGGCGCGCGGATCCATCTGCTGGAACCGGTGGCCGAGGTGAGCGTGCTGGTCGGTGACGACTACGTGGGCGCGGTGATGAGCGATCTGTCCGGGCGGCGCGGCCGGGTGGTCGGCACCGAGCAGTTGAGCACCGGGCGCACCCTGGTCAGGGCGGAGGTGCCGGAGATCGAGATCGGCCGGTACGCCGTCGACCTGCGGTCGCTGTCCCACGGCACCGCGCGTTTCGACCGCGCGTACGTCCGGCACGAGCCGATGCCGCAGCAGGTCGCCGACCGGGTGCGCGAACAGACGGTGGACGTGGCGTAGCCGGGGTCCGGGCGCGCACAACTGCGGCCGGACGCAAGGGATCGGGCGTCCGGCCGCGGGCAACCGCCGCCTGACGCACCGGTCCGGGTGTCCGGCGGAGCACAACTCGCGCCGGACGCCCGGGGGCAGGTGTACGGGGGCGCACAACCGGCGCACGCGGTACGGCCGTACACCACCGTGCGAGCCTCCGTGCTGGAATGCCCCCCTCCGCGTCGGTGGACCGCTTCCGCGGACCGCCGACGCGGGCCCGCGCCTGCGGATACGCTGATGACCTGATCAACAGGTGTGCGGAGCCGGGAAGTCGGGAAGGCCGCAGGAGCGGGCTTGGGCGGCGTTGGGGGGCGGTAATGACCGTGGACGGCGGGTACGGCGACATCTTCGGGCCGCAGGTGCCGCGCACGGGCGACGAGGGGCAGACGGCCACCTTCGCGCTGGCATCGGCGGCCTACCGGGACAACCCGGTCGAGGAGATAACCAAGGCGGACAACGACTGGCACCAGTCGACCGTCAAGGCCGGCAAGGTCTCGCTGTTCCGGCCGAACCTCGGCGAGGCGTTCTCCCGGGCCGTGGTGGACCGCATGCTGGGCAGCGGCCGCAAGCCGCTCATCCAGTCCTTCGGCACCGAGCCGCAGGTCGTCGTCGAGCACTGCCTGGCCGCCAACAACATCCGCCGCGACCGCGACAACCGGCTCAGCGCGGTCATGGTGCTGTGCGGCCTGATCTTCCTGCCGGGGCTGCTGGTGTGGCTGCTGGTCTTCACCATCCGCACCAACATCGACAAGCGTGACGACCGGCGGGCCTCCGCCCTGGCCACCACGCTGCTCGTGGCCGTCGGCGCGCTCGCGGTGATCTTCCTCATCCGGATGCCGTTCGCGGGCTTCTGGGCGTGGTACTCCCGCGCGGCGGTGATCCTGCCCGTGGTCGGCTGGGTGCTGGCCCGGCGGATCTGCGAGAGCACGGCCAAGGACCTGCGGGAGCGCTGGGCCGGACTGCTGTCGGGCAGCAACATCGGGGCGAAGGTCCCCGAGGCGGTGCCGAGCAGCCCGCGCGAGACCGCGGCCGAGGGGCTGCGCCAGTCGCTGGCCAAGCTCAGCGCCGAGCAGCAGTCGAACTCGGTGTTCTACGCCGGCCCCAAGGGCATCCTCGGCATGGGCACCCGCTGGGGGTCCTGGCAGCTGGCCGAGGACCTGCGGCCGGCCGACCCCGGCAAGGAGATCCACCCGTTCCGCAGCTGGGACGTCATCCGCTCGATCCACGACCAGCTGCGGATGCTGGAGCGCGGGCCGCTGAACACCGGCGGCTTCCCGAAGGCGTCGATACGCCACTGGATCGTCACGCCGATCGGGGAGAACGCCAAGGCGGTGTCCCGGCCCGAGGGCACGGACGTGGAGGCGTACCAGGTCAAGTCGCACGCCATACAGAACATCTGCAACAAGCAGCAGTTCGGCGCCGGTGACCGGCACTACCTGGGCGTGCAGTGGACGCTGTGGGACGGACAGCTGGTGATCACCATGCTGATCACGGTGACCGTGCTGCACTCGACGCTGCGCATCGAGGTCACCGGCCATGCGCTGGGTCCGGTGAACGGGCTGTTCACCACGGCCCCGGAGGCGCCGAGCAAGGAGGTCACGAAGTCCTTCAAGCCGTGGGAGACCCGCACGGTGAAGCTTCCGCTGGTCACCACCAACGAGGTGGTCCGGCTCGCCGTGCGCGCCCCGCTCACCTGGTATCCGCCGCTGCTGAACTGGCTCGGCGGGAGCGTGACCCTGCCCGAGCCGTTCGGTCTGCGGCACGCCTGGGCGGACCAGCCATGGCGGCACCGGTTCATGGCCGACGACGCGCTGCGCGCGGCCACGCCGGTACTGCGGGTGGTGCACGCGGCGGCGCTGCGGACCCTGGAGGAGAACGGCGTGGACATCGAGAAGTTCGGGATGCGGTCGGGGTTCCTCAGCACGGCGGTGCAGGACGCCTCGCCGCGCAAGGCCGACCTGTACGACGCATAGAGCCGGGCCGCCCGGACCGTACGGGTCTCACTCACCGACACCGCCTTCGCGCGGGCCGCCCGGGCCCGTACGAAGGCGGTGTCGGTTCGCGGTCGCCTCAGGCCGTGGGCCAGGCCTCCGCCAGCATCTTGCGGGTGTCCGCGAGCAGCTGCGGCAGCACCCGGGTGTGACCGACGACCGGCATGAAGTTCGTGTCGCCGCCCCAGCGGGGGACGATGTGCTGGTGGAGGTGGGCGGCGATGCCCGCGCCCGCCACCGCGCCCTGGTTCATGCCGATGTTGAAACCCTGTGCGCCGGACGCGGCACGCAGCGCCGTCATCGCCTGCTTGGTCAGCTCGGCGAGCTCGACGGTCTCCGCCCCGGTCAGGTCCGTGTAGTCGGCGACATGACGGTAGGGCACGGTCATCAGGTGGCCGCCGTTGTACGGGTAGAGGTTCAGCACCGCGTAGACGTGCTCTCCCCGCTTGACGACCAGGCCGTCCTCGTCGGACTTGGCCGGTATCGCGCAGAAGGGGCAGCCGTCCTCCGCCCCCGGGCCGGTCGGCTTGTTCTCCCCCTGGATGTAGGCCATCCGGTGGGGCGTCCACAGACGCTGGAACGCGTCCTGCGTCCCGACACCGATCTGCTGTTCCGGCTCACTCGTCATGCAAGGCAGCATATGGCTTCGCCCGTTCGCAGCGTGTCGGCGGGGTTCGGGCAAAGGCGTCGCGGGCGAAGCTGGGCCGATGGACGACGACGACCGCATGCTGCGCTGGGAGCACCGCACGGAGCTCCCGCTCGCGCTGGCATCGCTGCTCTTCCTGGCCTCGTACGCGGTCCACGTGCTGGGCCAGGGGCTGGCCGAATTCTGGCATGCGCTCTGTCTGACGGTGACCGGTGCGACCTGGGCCCTGTTCATCGTCGACTACCTGGTGCGCTGGCGGATCAGCGGCCAGCGGCTGGGCTTCGTGCACCGGCATCTGCTGGACACGATGGTCGTGCTCCTGCCCCTGCTGCGGCCGCTGCGCGTCGTCAAGACGTACGACGCCGTACAGCGCCGGCGCGGGCAGCCGCGGCTACCGCTGCCGCTGCGGGTGATGGCGTACGCGAGCATGTCGTCCGTGCTGCTCGGCTTCTCGGGCGCGCTCGCCGTGCTCCAGCAGGAGCGCGGCGTCCCGGACGCCACCATCAAGACGTTCGGCGACTCGGTCTGGTGGGCCGCCGCCACCCTGTCGACCGTGGGCTACGGGGACGTCGCGCCGGTGACCTCGCTGGGCCGGACGATCGCGGTGGGCATGATGGCCTGCGGTCTGGCGCTGCTCGGGGCGGTCACCGGCTCGTTCTCCTCCTGGCTGCTCCAGGTGTTCGCCCGCCCCGAAGAGACCGAGGGCCCCCGGAGCGGCGATCGCTCCGGGGGCCCCTGAGGTCTGCGGGATCAGACCTGCGTCCGCTCCTCGACGATCTTCGCGATCTTCGCGATGGCCTCGTCGAACGGGATGCCGTTCTCCTGCGAGCCGTCGCGGTAGCGGAAGGAGACCGATCCGGCCGCCATGTCCTCGTCGCCCGCGATGACCATGAAGGGCACCTTCTGCTTCTGGGCGTTGCGGATCTTCTTCTGCATGCGGTCGGAGGACGAGTCCACCTCGACGCGCAGGCCCTTGGCCTTGGCCGCCGCCGTGAACTTCTCCAGGTACTCCACGTGCGCGTCGCCGATCGGGATGCCGACCGCCTGGACGGGGGCGAGCCAGGCCGGGAAGGCACCCGCGTAGTGCTCCAGGAGCACCGCGAAGAACCGCTCGATGGAGCCGAAGAGGGCCCGGTGGATCATGACCGGACGCTGCTTGGCGCCGTCGGGACCGGTGTACTCCAGGTCGAACCGCTCGGGCAGGTTGAAGTCGAGCTGGACCGTCGACATCTGCCAGGTGCGGCCGATGGCGTCGCGAGCCTGCACGGAGATCTTCGGGCCGTAGAACGCGGCGCCGCCCGGGTCCGGGACCAGCGGGAGGCCCTGCTTCTCGGCGACCTGGCGCAGCGTCTCGGTGGCCTCCTCCCAGACCTCGTCCGAGCCGACGAACTTCTCCGGGTCCTTGGTGGACAGCTCCAGGTAGAAGTCGGTCAGGCCGTAGTCGCGCAGCAGGTTCAGGACGAAGGTGAGCGTCCTGTCGAGCTCGTCCGCCATCTGCTCGCGGGTGCAGTAGATGTGCGCGTCGTCCTGGGTGAAGCCGCGGGCCCGGGTCAGACCGTGCACGACGCCCGACTTCTCGTACCGGTACACGGTGCCGAACTCGAACAGGCGCAGCGGCAGTTCGCGGTAGGAGCGGCCGCGCGCGTCGAAGATCAGGTTGTGCATCGGGCAGTTCATGGGCTTGAGGTAGTAGTCCACGCCCTCGTCGAGCTGCATGGGCGGGTACATGCCCTCGGCGTACCAGTCCAGGTGGCCCGAGGTCTCGAAGAGCTTCCCCTTGGTGGCGTGCGGGGTGTAGACGAACTCGTAGCCCTCCTCCTCGTGCCGGCGGCGCGAGTAGTCCTCCATGACCCGGCGGACGATGCCGCCCTTGGGGTGGAAGACGGCGAGGCCGGAGCCGATCTGCTCCGGGATGGAGAACAGGTCCAGCTCGTTGCCCAGCTTGCGGTGGTCGCGCTTCTCGGCCTCGGCGAGGAAGTCGAGGTGCGCCTTCAGCTCCTCCTTGGAGGGCCAGGCGGTGCCGTAGATGCGCTGGAGCATGGGGTTCTTCTCGCTGCCGCGCCAGTAGGCGGCCGCGTTGCGCATCAGCTTGAACGCCGGGATGTTGCGGGTGGTGGGCAGGTGGGGACCGCGGCAGAGGTCCTTCCAGCACAGCTCGCCGGTCTTGGCGTCGAGGTTGTCGTAGATGGTCAGCTCGCCGCCGCCCACCTCGACGTCCGCGCCGTCGTCCGTGGAGGCGGCACCCTTGATGCCGATGAGCTCCAGCTTGTACGGCTCGGCCGCGAGCTCCTCGCGGGCGTCCTCGTCGGTGACGACACGGCGGGAGAAGCGCTGCCCGCGGCGCTGGATCTCCTGCATCTTCTTCTCGACGGCCTTGAGGTCCTCGGGCGTGAAGGGCTTCTCGACGTCGAAGTCGTAGTAGAAGCCGTCCCGCACCGGCGGGCCGATGCCCAGCTTGGCCTCGGGGAAGAGCTCCTGCACGGCCTGGGCCATCACGTGCGCGGTGGAGTGGCGCAGGATGTTCAGGCCGTCCTCGGAGGAGATCTCGACGCCCTCGACGGTCTCGCCGTCCTGGACCGCGTAGGCGAGGTCCTTGAGCTCGCCGCCCACACGCGCGGCGATGATCGAGCGCTCGCCGGCGAAGAGGTCGGCGGCCGTAGTGCCCGTCGTCACCACGCGTTCTTCCCGCTCGGAATCGCGCTGGATGATCACGCGGACGTCTGACACCGGTCTCTCCTGACTGAAGGTGGGTGCGGCGCCATACGGGAGCGCGCGCATGACTGGGATCGTACCGACCCCGACCCGCCCACCGCGAAACGGTTACGGTCGGTCCTCGCCCGTGCACGCCTCCTCGAAGAAGTCCAGGTTCTCCTGGAGCGACTTCATCAGCCGGTCCCGCTCCGCCTCGTCCACCTGCACCGGTACGACCCCGCCGGCGCCGGTGAGCCTGCGGAAACCGCCCCGGCTCTCCAGCCGCCCGTGCACCCGCACCGGCAGACCGACCAGGTGGGCCTGTCCGGCGATGCGGTAGTCCTCCTCGTCCAGGGTCAGCCGGACGTGCGGGACCTCGGCGCCGGCGATCACCCGCAGCCGTACGGCCCCCTCGCCACGGGGTCCGGACCTGCGCATCCGCTCCACGGTGCCGGTGATCCGCACCGGTACGGACGGTTCCTCGCGCAGATAGCGTGCGCCGGCCTCGCGCAGCACCGGCAGGTCGCCGGGCGAGAACTCGACGGGTTCGACCCCGGCCGCGCAGTCCTCGGGCACACCGGCCGCCGGCGCCCAGTCCACGGCGATCCGGGCGCCCTCGGCACCGCGCACCAGGATGATCAGCGCCTCGGTGAGCTCACGGCTGACGCCCGCCTCGACGGCTCCGTCGAAGGCGTCCATCCCGCCGGTGGCGCGCTGGTAGTCGATGGCTTCCCGGGCCGCGTACAGCGCCTGGTGCAGCCGGACGACGAGCGGGCGGGCGGTGGCGACGGGCACGAAGGCGGTCAGGCTGCCGCCCTCGGCGGCCGAGCCGACGAGGACGCTCTCCAGCAGCGCGGTGGCCGAGCGCCGGTGCCGGGCTCCGTAGTAGCCGGCCCGGGCGCGGGTGGCGAGCGCGCAGGCCAGCAGCATCTGGCGGGCGCCGGAGCGCAGCTGCTCCTGCACGCTCCAGGGCGCGGCTCCGGCGGGCCCGCTGGGCACGTCCCGCCACCAGCGGATCTCGTCGCTGGGCACGGTGAGCCCGACCAGCACCTCGCGCGCGGAGGGCGTACCGCTGCGGGCGAGCGCGACGAGCGCCTCGCTCAGCAGGTCGTCGCTGTCGGGAAAGGCGCGGCTCTCGGGCACCAGCAGGCTCGTGCCCGCGCCGCCCTGGCCAGGCGGCGTCCAGCGCCCGTACCGTCCGGGGGCGCCGCCGCGGCGCTGCCAGCCGTGCCGGCGCAGCAGGGCGCCGAGCACGGCCGGGTCCACCTCGCCGGGGGCGGGCGGGCGCTCCCAGTGGGCCTCGGGATGCGGCCGTACAGGGCGCAGGGTCCCTTCGAGCGGGCGGTGCGTCATGGTCTGCCTCCCGTCCCGACCCGCGTCATGATCTCGCACAGCGCCCGGTCGTCGAAGATGCGTGAGGTCGGTATCCGCACGGTGGTGCGGTGCCGTCCGGTGACGGGCACCCCCGCCAGGTTGACCCAATAGCAGCAGTGCCGCAGGTCCAGGCGGTCGTGGCTGGCGCGCAGCCAGTCGTCCTGGGATCTGGGCACGAGCATCACGACCAGGATCTTGTGCACCGAGACGGGCGTGCGGGCGAGCTTCGCCAGGTGGTCGTTGTCGAGCGTGAAGGAGAAGAAGCGGCCCGGTGGGTTCGGCCGGATCTGGTAGGTGCACTTCAGCTGCACCTTGATGGTCACCTCGTCGTCGACGGTGTGTCCGGGCGCGCTGTGACTGACGTGCCAGTCGATGCCGTTGTCCGGAAAGGGCTGGGACAACGAGCATCCCGCGGCCGCCGCGACCGCGTGCAGATACCCCACCTGCAGTGTCTCCATGCAGGCGGTGGTGGCGAGTGTGCCGCGATGGGGTGCCGTCCGTTCGGGCAGCAGCCCGCCCCGCTCGGGCTGCGCTATCGCCATGACCAACAGCCTTCCAAGCCAGAGGTTTGCCCACGACGGGCCGCTGAACTGCAAAGACCCGTACTCCTGTTGTGTCCTTCCGGCGTACGGCGCAAACGGCCCGGGTATCACCAAACAGGCAGAAGAAGGTGCGTCACCTGCCGTGGGTGAACGAGGAGTTGTGTTCCTATGACGTACTGGTACGACGGGCCCCTGGCCGCGTTCGACACCGAGACAACGGGCGTGGACGTCGAGACCGACCGCATAGTGTCGGCCGCCCTCGTCGTCCAGGACGCCCCGGGCATGCGGCCGCGGGTGAGCCGCTGGCTGGTGAATCCGGGCGTGCCGGTGCCCGCCGGGGCGACGGCGGTGCACGGGCTGACGGAGGATCATCTCCAGCGCAACGGCCGCTGGCCGGCGCCGGTGATGTACGAGATAGCCGAGGTTCTGGCCGAACAGGCCGCCGCGGGGCGCCCGTTGGTGGTGATGAACGCGCCGTTCGACCTGACCCTCCTGGACCGCGAGCTGCGCCGGCACCGGGCCTCGTCGCTGGACCGCTGGTTCGACGCGTCGCCGTTGCGGGTGCTGGACCCCCGGGTGCTGGACAAGCATCTGGACCGCTACCGCAAGGGCCGCCGCACGCTCACCGACCTGTGCGCGCACTACGGCGTGACGCTGGAGGGCGCGCATGACGCGGCGGAGGACGCGCTGGCCGCGCTGGAGGTCGTGCGGGCGCTCGGCCGCCGGTTCGCGACCCGGCTGGAGCGCCTCTCCCCCGCCGAGCTGCACACCCTCCAGACGGGCTGGCACGCGGCCCAGGCGCGTGGCCTCCAGGCCTGGTTCGCGCGCAGCGGCACGGAGGAGGTGGTGGACCAGGCCTGGCCGCTGCGCCCGGAGCTGCCGGCCGCCGCCTGAGCAGGGCACCCGGCGTCCGGAGCGCATCGGGACGCCGCGGGGCGACGCGGGACGACACCGGGACGGCATGCAAAAGGGCCGGTCCGTACGGATACGGACCGGCCCTTCCCGGTGGGCGATACTGGGTTCGAACCAGTGACCTCTTCGGTGTGAACGAAGCGCTCTCCCACTGAGCTAATCGCCCGGGAACGGACTGAACCATACAGGGCACTGCGGGCTTCGTTCAAACCGCGCGCAGACGGGCGGCCAGTCCACGCCGTCCGGCGCGCATCATCAGCCGGTGGTTGGCGCGGAAGACGGGCCGCCCCGGCACGGCGAACCGCCTGAGCAGCGGCTTGTTCACCGCCACCTCCTGCGCGTAGTGCGCGAGGGTGCCGTCGCCGTGCGCGGTGACCGTCCAGCGCGCCCAGCCCTCGATGTCGCCGGACATGGCGATCTCCAGGACACCGGCCGCCGGGTCGCGCCGCACCTCGCGCGCCGTGAACGTCATGTCGTACGGCAGGAGCGAACGGATGCGGATGACCCCGGTGATGTCGTCGAGCCGGGTCACCTCCCGGACCTGCGGCCACCAGCGGGGGTAGTCGTCGGCCCGCTCCAGCGCCGCGTAGACGGTCGCGGGCGGCGCGGGCAGCGTCCAGCGGCTGCGGAAGCGGTAGTGGGTCCAGTCCATGTCCGGAGTCTGCCCGGCCCCCGGCGGTTTCTCCCGGGATCTGAGTACGCCCTGAGTACCCACGCTCATGCCGTACGCCGTGACCCGGGCCACACTCGCGGACATGACACATGTTCCGCCGCCCGCCGAGGAGTTGCGGCTCCTCGACGCCGAGCTGTGGCGGCTCGACGCCCGCCGGGCCCAGCTGCTGGCCCGCCGCGCCTGGCTGCTGACCGTCCTGCGACCGGACGCGCAACCGGACGCCCCGCGGCCCGGCCTGCGGTCGCCGGTGGCGCCGCCCCGGCCCGAGGCCTCCGCCCCCGGGGTGCAGAACGCGCTGCTGCTGCTCGGCGGTGTGCTGCTCACCCTGGCGGCGATGGTGTTCACCCTGGTCAGCTGGGGGCACCTGGGGATGGCCGGGCGGTGCGCGGTGCTGGGCGCGCTCACGCTGGCCGTGCTGGCGGCGCCGGTGGCACTGCTGCGGCGCGGTCTGCGCTCGACGGCCGAGTCCGTCGCGGGCCTGGGGACGGCACTGACCGCGCTCGACGCGTACGCGCTGCACGAGGCCGGTCTCACGGCGGTCGACGGCACGGCGTACGCGGCGCTCGCGACGGCGGTGCTGGCCGGGCTCTGGGCGGGGTACGGCCGGGCCCTGGACGCCCTGCGCCTGCCCCTGCCCGCCGCCCTGGCCGCGGCCCAACTCCCGCTGCTGCTGGGCGCGATCGCCGTCGACGCGGGAGCGTACGGAGTGACGGCCGCGCTCCTGGTGACGGCCGGGGCGGACACGGTCGTGGCGCTGCGGGCGCCCACCCGGCCCGTACGGTACGTCGCCGTCGGCGGCGCGTGCGGCCTGGGCGCCTGGGGGGCGTCGGCGGCCGGCTGGCTGTCGTGGACGGCCACCGGTCCGGGCGCCGCCGCCCGTGCGGCGGCGCTCCTCTGCCTCGCCGCGGCGATCGCGCTGGGGGCCGCCTGGACGGCGCGCCCGCCGTCGGCCGCGCTCGTGACCGCGCCGGTCGGCGGGCTGCTGGCGGTGGTGGCAGGCGGTGGCCTGCTGCGGACGCTGCTGCCCGACGGCTGGACCGTGCCCGCCGTTGCGGTCTGCGGTGTCGCGCTCCTTGCGGTGCCGCGCGGCCGCCTCCCCGAGCCCGTGCGCGTCGGCCTGCTGCGGGCCTCCGGCGCCGTTCAGCTGGTGACGCTCGCCGCGGCGCTGCCGCTCCTCGCCGTCGCGTGGGCGGGTCCGCTCGGCCGGGCGGAGCGGGCCTGGTCGGGCGCCCCGGCGGACGCCCGTGCCGCGGTGACGGCGTACCTGCCGTGGCCCGCGCACGCTCCGCAGCTGCTGATCGCCCCGGCGCTGGTCGCCGTCGTGCTGGTGGTGCTGGTGCGGGACGAGGCCGGGCGCCCGCGCGCCCTGGCCGGCGCGCTGGTCCTGGCCTGGGGTACGGCCTTCGCCCTGCCCGCGGTCCTCGCGCTCCCGTACGCCGCCGGTCTGTGGGCGCAGGGCGCCGTCACGGCGGCCGCGCTGGCGGCCGTGGCCGGCGGCCGTCTGCACCCGCTGCCGCGGCTGACCGCCACCGTCCTCGCCGTGGCCGGTTCGCTCTCACTGGCCTTCCTCGCCCTCGCCACCGAGACCGCGACGCTGGCCGTGCTGACCGTGCTGACCGTGCTGTTCGCGGCGGCCTCGGGGCGCCGGGAGGCGACCGCGGTCACCGCTCCGGCGGCGCTCGTCCTTGCGGCCGCGCTGGCCTGCGCGACCGGTGCCGCGGCGGGCTGGCCGACGCGGTACACGGCCCTGCTGGTCCTCGTGGTCCCGGTGGCCGCGGCCGGGCTCGCCGCCCTGCTCGCCGTCCGGCCCGGTGCGTCCGGCGCGAGGGTGCCGGTCGAGGTAACCGGCGCCGCCGCCGCACTCCTCGCCGTGGGCCTGGCCGTCACCGAGCCGGCGTTCCTGGCCCTGGTGCTGGCGCTGACCGGTGTGATCGCCGCGGCCACGGCGGTCCGCGCCGACCGCCGGCCCGTGGGACACGCCGCGGCGGCCCTGTTCGTCCTGGCCGCCTGGGTACGGCTGGCGTCCTGGGGTGTCGGCGCCCCGGAGGCGTACGCGCTGCCGGTCGCCCTCCCGGCGCTGTGCGTGGGCGTCCTGCGCAGGCGCCGCGATCCGTCGGTCACCTCCTGGACGGCGTACGGGCCCGCGCTGTGCGTCATGCTGCTGCCGAGCCTCGCCGGCGTCTGGGGCGACTCGCAGGGGCCGCGCCCGCTGCTGCTGGGCGCGGCCGCGCTGCTGGTCACCGTGGTGGGCGCCCGGCACCGGCTCAAGGCACCGCTGGTGCTGGGCGGTACGACGCTCGTCCTGGACTGTCTGCACGAACTCGCCCCGTACCTGGTCCAGCTGTTCGGTGTGCTGCCCCGCTGGATGCCTCCCGCGCTCGCCGGACTGCTGCTGCTCGCGCTCGGTGCGACGTACGAGCGGCGGATCCGGGATGTCCGACGGGTGCGGGAGGTGCTGGGGCGGATGGACTAGGGCCCCTACCGGCGGTCACGCTCGGACGGTCGGCCGGGCCCCGGCTCCCACCTCCTGGGGCCCGCCGGCGTCCGCCGCGGTCAGTCGGGCATCCGGTCGCCGAGCAGTGCCAGGTTCTCGATGGCGGCGAGGCCGTAGAGCGCGGTGTCGTTGCTCGACACCCAGGCGGCCTCGCTGCCCGCGACCAGGGTGACCGGGCCGTCGAGCCGCTCCGTCCGCCACGGCGAGGACTCGGTGTAGCCGTCGGAGCCGTAGAACTTCGCCCAGGCCCGCTGGGCGAGCGCCGCGTCGCCGGTCCGGACGGCGGCGTAGGCGTCGAGGCGGGAGTGGCCCTGGAAGAGCAGCAGGGTGCCGAAGTTCGTGCCGTACCGGGCCGCCTGTTCGGTCTTGGAGGCGTTGAAGTAGCGGCAGTAGTCGTAGTAGGCCTCGTCGAAGGCCGGCATGTCGGTGAGGTGGATCAGTTCGGCGCACAGCTCGTTCAGGCCGAAGACGGCCGACAGATGGGAGACGCCGACGACGGGCGTGGTGGCGACGGCGAACCTGCCGGTGTCCAGGTCGTACAGGCCGCTGCCCTGGACGAAGCCGTTGGGCTGGGCGGCGATGCCCTCCATCGTGGACAGCACACGGGCCTTGGCCTTCTCCCACTTGGGGCCCCTGCGTTCCCACTCGGTGAGCCAGGCCGAGACCAGGCCGCTCCAGTCGGTGCCGAAGCCGATGGACAGGGCGTGCCGGTCGGGGGTGTAGGGGTCGGTGCGGACCTTGCGGTTGGGGTCGAGGACGAGGAACGTCTCGTCGGAGTCGACGTTGGCGTGCATGAGGTCGCCCACCCGCTCGTCGGCGGTGAGGAAGTAGTAGAAGCGCCGGTAGGTGGTGTTGGCGATGCGCTGCTGCTTGGCGCTGTCGGCGTAGTGCTGCACACCGTGCCGGGTGCCGAGGCCGGCCCACTGGCCGAGGTGGTAGACGTCGACCTCGCCGGTGTGCCGGGTCATGGCCTCGGCGAAGCGGAAGATGTCGGAGCGGCCGGAGCGCAGGTAGGCGTACCAGAGCCAGAGGTCGGGCGACAGCTCGGAGTTGTCCCAGGCGTAGCCGCCGATGTCGTAGCGCCACACGTGCCGCACCGTGTCGTAGGTGTGCATGATGTCGCCGTAGTCCCAGAAGCCGTACCAACGGCGCATCTCCACCTGGTCCTTGTAATAGGTGAAGAGGAAGTCGAGGTGGTCCTCGATCTTCGCCTTGGCGGGGGTGGAGCGGTCCGGCTCGGAGTAGAGGCCGGGGCCGAAGACCTTGGCCTTGATGAGCTGCTTGGGCGGCGCGGCGAGCTGGGGCAGTACGCGCACCGCCGCTATCTGGGCGGCGAGTTGCTCGGGGGTGGGGGTCGACTCGTTGGCCCAGAAGAGGAGTTCGGAGGTGCGGGCGATGCCGTACGGGGTGCCGAACTCCGGCTCGTAGTCCTCGTAGGTGATGTTGAGGCCTTCGAGCTGTTCCGCGTACGTGTCCTGGCCCATGCCGTCGTGGTAGAAGCGCAGGTCCATGGGCTGCGCCTCGGGCGACCACAGCCAGACGGTCACCTCGGCCGCGTCGGTCTGGGCGTCGCGGATGTCGAGCTGGGCGGGGTACTTCTCCCAGAAGTCGCGCAGGCCGAAGGAGAGTCCGCCGCTCGCGCCGCCTACGTAGCCGAACCCGGAGGCGCGCCGGCCGCCGCCCGCGCCGATCCAGCCGTGGCCCTTCTTCGTCCGCTTGCGGACCGTGAAGCCGTCGGCGGACAGCTGGGAGAGCGTGTAGTCGCCCCACTCGGGGATGTACTGGAGCCGGGTCGTCACCCGCTGGTCCCAGGTGGACGGGTCGGGCAGCTTCTGGCCCGCGTACTGGGCAGCCTGGACGGCCGCTCCGGGGTCGCGGCGCAGTCCGGTGACGCCCTGGACGGCCTCGCGCAGCAGGCCGGTGCCCTCGCCGCCGAGCCGGATGTGGCGGTCGTAGGCCGCGTCCCGCATCGGCACGGTGAAGCGGACGCCGAGGCCGCGGATGAAGTCGCCACCGGCCTTGCCGGGCTCCTGGGTGCCGTCGTAGGTGACGGTGTGCACCATGCGGAAGGAGTCGGCGCCCGCGTAGAAGTAGAGGCGGATCGAGAACGGCAGCCAACTGCGGCTGCCCTTGCGGTGCTTGCCGTCGATGCGCACGACCGCGCGGACGGGGCCGTCCTGCTCGACGGTCACCTCGGCGATGACGCTCTCGAAGCGCTCGGTCTTCACCGAGCCCTGGTCCTCGTCCTCGATCTCCGGCTGACGGATCAGTACGAGGCGGCCGTTGCCGGCGATCTGCGTCGAACCGCGGGTGACGGACTTGATCAGCGTCGTTCCCGAGGTGCCGATCCGCGCGGTGATCACCCCGGTCGACACGTCGACGGTGCCGCCGCTGCGGTCGACGGTCACCTTCTTCGCGGCCTGCGCGGGTGTGCCCGCGGCGAGGGTGAGTCTGCCGGCGCCCTCGGCGACCGCGTGCGCGGTCCACTTCAGGGAGCCGTCCGGCCAGTAGGCGATCGGCCACGACTGGACGGGGACGGCCCGGCCGCCGGCGTCCGTCAGCGCGAAGGTCTGGTCCTCCTGGTAGGTGCCCATGGGCCAGGGCACGCCGAGGGTGGAGCCGGGGGCGGCGCCGAGACCGCCGTCCTCCAGCCAGTCCAGGGTCACCGGGTCGTCGTCGGCCGCCGCCGCGGCCGGGGCGGCCTGGGCGGTGCCGCTGCCGAGTGCCCAGCTGAACTGGGCGGCGGCGCCGGCGACGGCCGCCGCCTTCAGGAGGGACCTGCGGGGAATGGGAGACATGGATGCAGCCTTTCCTTGCCGTGCGGATGCAGGGGATGGTCAGGGGCATGACAGAGCGCGGTACGGCGGGGCGGGGTGCGGCGCCGGCAGCACATGGGGCGGTTCCGACGGCGCGTGAACGGGGCCGGTGGGGCGTCAGCGGCGCCGGTAAAGTTCCCGGCGTTCCTCCACGGCCACCGCGGCCCCCGCGACCGCGCCGAGCACGGGTACGGCGAGCGGTGGGGTGAGCCAGCCGGACAGGACCACCACCGCCAGTCCGCCGACGAGCAGAAACGATCCGGCCGGGTCGAGCACCGTACGACGGCCGGCCTCGGCCACCAGCGAGCGCCAGCGTGCCCCCGGTGTCCACACCGCCGCCGCGCGCAGTCCGGCCACGGTGAGGCCGATCAGGGCGGCCGCACCGACCGCGCCGACGAGCGGGCCGCCGGGCAGCCCGGCCCGCGCGGCCCGGACGTCGACCCAGACCGCCGCGACGGCCGCCCACCAGGCCAGCCCGGCGAGCGCGCCACCGGGCAGGGCCGCGCCGAAGTCGGCCACGAACTCCCTGAGCCCGCCGCGCTCGTGGCGGACCCGGCGACGCAGATGGCTCGCCCCGGCGGCGAACGCGGCGGGGGCGGTGACCACGCCCAGCGAGGCCACCGCGATCCACACGCCGGTCAGCAGACACTCGGCGAACACCCCGAACCGTTCCGCGAGCGGGGACTCCTTGCGCTCCTTGCGCGCCTTCACCCGTGCTTCGGCCATGGTGGGACCGTTCAGCCCTTCAGTCCGGAGGTCGCCATACCGTCGATGAGGTACCGCTGGAAGGCGAGGAAGAACAGCAGCACCGGCAGCAGCGCCACCAGCGACATCGCGATCAGCCCGCCGTAGTTGGAGGCGAGGCCGTCCGAGTCGCGGAACATCGTCAGGCCCAGCGAGACGGTGTACTTGCCGGGCTCGTTGAGGTAGATCAGCGGGCCCATGAAGTCGTTCCAGGCGTTGATGAAGGTGAAGATCGCGCTGGTGATGAGGGCCGGCCGGCACAGCGGCAGCACGACCGACCAGTAGATCCGCAGATGGCCGCAGCCGTCGAGACGGGCCGCCTCGTCGAGCTCCTTCGGCAGGTTGCGCATGAACTGCACCATCAGGAAGACGAAGAACGCCTCCGTGGCCAGGTACTTGCCCAGCAGCAGCGGCACATAGGTGTTGATGAGCTCCATCTTCTGGAACATCACGTACTGCGGGATGAGCAGCACGTGGTACGGCAGCAGCAGCGTGCCGATCATCAGGGTGAACAGCAGATTCCGGCCCGCGAACCTGATCTTGGCGAAGGCGTACGCGGTCAGCGAGCAGGAGATCAGCACACCGGCCACGGCGCCGAGCGCGTAGAGGAGGGAGTTCTGGAAGAACGACCAGATCGAGACGTCCGCTATGCCGTCGGCCAGACCGGTGAAGTTGTCCATGACTGGCTTGGCGGGGAAGAGCTCCAGGCTGCCCAGGATGTCCTTGCTCGGCTTGAACGACGCGCCGATCACCCACAGGACGGGGTAGAGCACGACGGCGAGGACGAGCAGGGAGCCGAGGTGCCAGACCAGCGAGCCGGCCCGGCGGCGGGACACGGCCGGACGGTGGGCGACGGGGGCGGTGGCCGGCGCGGCGGTGACCGGCGGGGCGGTGGCGCTCATCGGGCGTCCTCCGTGTCGTTCTCGTAGTGCACCCACTTCTTCTGCGACCAGAACAGGACGGCCGTCACCAGGACCACGGCCAGCAGCAGCATCCAGGCCATCGCGGAGGCGAAGCCCATCTGCGCGTTCTTGAAGCCCTGCTGGTAGAGGTAGCAGGTGTAGACGAGGGTGGCGTCGGCCGGACCGCAGCTGGTGTTGGAGACGACGTAGGCGGAGCCGAAGATCTGGAACGAGTGGATGGTCTCCAGCAGTACGTTGAAGAAGAGCACCGGGGAAATCATCGGCAGGGTGATGCTCCAGAACCGGCGCAGCGGTCCTGCCCCGTCCATCGCCGCCGCCTCGTACAGCTCCTTCGGCACCTGTTTGAGACCGGCCAGGAAGATGACCATCGGGGCGCCGAACTGCCAGACCGTGAGCCCGACCAGGCAGTAGAGGATCCAGTCCGGGTTGCCGACCCAGCCGCCGACGTGGACGCCCAGCACCGACATGCCCTGGTCCACGACGGCGCCGTCGGAGAACATCGCGCGCCATACGAAGCCGACGGACACGCTCGCCCCGATCAGGGACGGGGCGTAGAACGCGGCCCGGTAGAAGGCCTGGCCGCGTCGGCTCTGGGCGAGCAGCAGGGCGACGCCGAGGGCCAGCAGCAGCTTCAGCGGGGTGCCGATGACGACGTACTTGGCCGTCACCTCGACCGACTTCTGCCAGCGCGGATCGTCGAACATCCGGGTGAAGTTGCCGAAGCCGATCCACCTGGGGCTGGTGAACAGGTTGTAGTCGGTGAACGCGAAGTACAGCGAGGCGGCCATCGGGCCCGCGGTCAGGAGCAGGAAGCCCGCGATCCACGGGGACATGAACAGGTAGCCGGCGAGATTCTCCCGGCGCCCCCGCCGGCGTACGGCGGGGGCTCCGGAGCGGACCTTCCGCAGGGCCGGCGGAGCGTCCTTGACGAGCGTCACGGGTGTTCCCAATCAGGTCAGGCCTGGAAGGCGGCCTCGGACTCGGAGAAGAACTGCTTCACGGCGTCGGAGACCCTGGTCTTGCCCTGGGCCATGTCGCCGCTGATGCGCAGGAAGGCCGCCTCGACCGTGTCGGCACCGGACGGGTGGGGGGTGATGGCCCCGAGGACGCCCGCCGCCGCGGTGTCCTGCTCGTACTGCGCGATCTCCTTGCCGACGGCGTCGGTCGGCTTGTAGGCGTCGAACTGGTCGGTGGTGGCCAGGACGCCCCGGTCGTAGCCCATGATCCTGCCGACCTCGGGGTCGTGGACCATGAAGTCGATGAACCGGGCGACCTCCTTCGGATGCTGCGTGCGCGCCGAGGCGCTCAGCATCAGGGAGGCGAGGTACTGGCCGGTGTTCTTGCCGTCCATGGTGGGGATCGGGGCGAGGCCGTACTCGCTGGTGCCCTCCGCCGAGTAGCGGACCGTGAAGTTGTCCCAGGTGAACTCGCAGGCGGCGTGGCCCGCCGAGAGGGACGACTTGGGGGCGTCCTGCGCGACGATCTTGGGCGAGGTGATGATCCCGGCCTTGACCCGGTTGTAGCCGTCCGTCCACCACTCCGTCAGATCGGTCTGCTCGAAGCCGAGCCCGTCCTTGTCGAAGAACGCCTTGCCGTTCTGCCGCAGATAGAGGTCGTACAGGTACATGATGCCGAAGTAGCCGGTGTCGCCCGGGACCTTGGTCCTGTCGTGGATGGTCTTCAGGGCCTTGAAGTACTCGTCCCAGGTCCAGCCCGACTGCGGGTCGACGCCCGCCTTCGCGAGCACCTTCTTGTCGACGACCAGCGCCATGGTGTTGGACCCGACCGGGATGCCGAGCTGCTTGCCGTCGACCTCGCCCACCTTGGTGACTCCGGCACGGAAGTGGTCGAGGCTCAGATTGCCCGCGTCTATCTGGGACTTGAGATCCATCAGGATGCCGCGCTTGTCGTACTTCCGAAGAAATCCGACGGCGTTCTGGAATACGTCCGGCGGATTTCCGCCGGCGGCCTGTGTCTGGAACTTCTCCCAGAAAGAGGCGTAGTCCTGGAAGTCGGTCTTAACCTTGATCTTCGGGTACTTCTTCTCGAAGAGCGCGATGGACTGATTGATCCTCTTGGCCCGTTCGTCGGCGCCCCACCACGAGTAACGGATCGTCACGGTCCCGTCCGCCGAGGTGCCGCTGTCACCGCCGCAGCCCGTCGTGGCGGCGAGGCCCAGCGTGGCCATCGAGGCTCCGGCCGCCTTCAGGATCGTGCGCCTCTCAACATTCCCGGTTCCCACAGTCGGGCCCCTCCCCGCAGCATCGTCGCCGCTCATGAATCGTTTCAAGTAAGCGCTTGCTGGCACAAGCTACGGAGGGGTTGAGGGTGCGTCAATGATTCGGACAGGAAATTCTTCCGAGGCACCCCGGCGACCCCCTGGTCAGGGAACGTCGAGGGCGGTGCCGGACGGGCCGACGGCGCAGGTGGGGCCGTCGGCGCCGACGGGCCGAACCGGGAGCGGGGCGGCACGCACCGGCGCGTACCGGCCGGAAGCCGACGGCGGGGCGAGGGGGTCCGCGGGTGACTCGCGAGCCCGGCGGGGCGACAGCGGGGCGCGGCGCGAAGGTGGCCGGAATGCCACAGGTGGCGGCGGGGACGGCGGCCGGGTTCCGCGGGGACGTATCCGGAGCGTGGCCGCGACACGGCCGAGGCGATCACGCACCGCCGAGGGGATCGATCTCGTACCGGCGAGGGGATCGATCACGCACCGAGGAGGGGATCGATCACGCACCGCCGGAGGTATCGATCACGCACCGAGGAGGGGATCGATCACGCACCGCCGGAGGTATCGATCACGCACCGAGGAGGGGATCGATCACGCACCGCCGTGGGGATCAGGAGTCGCCGCGGACCCTGCGCCGGCCAGGGCGCCGCAGCAGAGCACATCGACGGGCGCCACGCCAGCGCACGACGGCCGGGCAGCGCGAGAACGCGGCCTCGCCCGACGGACCGGCGGCTCATTTGCGGTCAACGAACAGCGGCCCACCTGCGCATTCGCAGATGGGCCGCTGTGTCCGGGTGGGCGATACTGGGTTCGAACCAGTGACCTCTTCGGTGTGAACGAAGCGCTCTCCCACTGAGCTAATCGCCCGGGCACAGGAAGAACATTACCCCATGTCAGGGGGTACCTGTGACCGGCGGCGGACGAGGCCGGCCGGTCCCCGCGCCCGGCCCCGGATCACTGGTCCTTGATCTTCCAGGGCATCACGACGCCGAACTTCGAGACATAGATCCCGACGAGGACGGCCACGATCACCAGGCCGATCGCCGTCAGGGTGATGTTGCGTCGCCGCACCCTGGGGTCGAGTGCCTTCTGTGCCGCCTCGGTGACCTTGCGTTTGGTCCAGCGCAGCACCAGCTGGGCCCACACGAACTCGGTCGCCCAGATCGCCATACCGCCGAAGATCACGACCCAGCCCGGTCCGGGCAGCGGCAGCATGATCACGCCGGCCACCACGACCGCCAGGCCCACCACGAAGACGCCCACCTGCCAGCTCAGGTGCAGCATCCGGCGAGCCTTGACGAACTCCGGCGCCTTGGAGCCGAGCCCGCTCCCGTCCGCCCCGTCCGGCCCGTCGGGCCCGCCCGCTCTCGCCTCGTCCGGTTTCCCGGCCGGCCCGGTCTCGTCCGATGTCACCGCGACCTCGCCCGGTTCGTCACTCCCCGTGTTCATACCGATGAACACTACCCGAGACAATCCGGTCACCGAAATGGTCGTAGCACCCGAACGGATCCTCGGCCGAAAGAGTTACATAAACGCACGCAAAACACTCAGAGGGGTTTACAACGGCACCGTAGGTGGCATGTCGATTTCGCCGACGTGCGAATCCCCGAGCGCACACTGAGCGGAAAGGCCCTGGCGCTTATGAACACCACGGTCAGCTGCGAGCTGCACCTGCGCCTCGTTGTGTCGAGCGAGTCATCCCTGCCTGTCCCCGCAGGCCTGCGGTACGACACGGCCGACCCCTATGCCGTGCACGCCACCTTCCACACCGGAGCCGAGGAGACCGTCGAGTGGGTGTTCGCCCGCGACCTCCTGGCTGAGGGACTTCATCGTCCCACCGGTACCGGCGACGTCCGCGTATGGCCGTCACGCAGCCACGGTCAGGGTGTCGTGTGTATCGCCCTGAGCTCTCCGGAGGGTGAGGCTCTGCTCGAGGCCCCGGCGCGGGCCCTGGAGTCGTTCCTGAAGCGGACTGATGCCGCGGTGCCGCCGGGCACCGAGCACCGGCACTTCGATCTGGATCAGGAACTTTCACACATCCTGGCGGAGAGCTAGGCCGAGGCCGCCACAGAGCCGCCCGGCGCCGTCCACTCGGGGAGACGGCTCGGGCCAAGACAACCGCATACGGTATGCGCCGACGCCGTCACCGTGGGGCCCCACGGTGACGGCGTCGGCGTGCCTGTTCGCGGCAGGCATGCCTTCGCTCCGAGCGGGAAGGCGGGGCAGTGACGGTGCTGGCGGGTCGTCGCGGTCGCGCCGGAGGAGCCGGACAGTGACAGCGCGCCGGAGGACCCGGACAGTGACAGAGAGTCACCGCTGCCGTCCGTGCGGGCGCCCCGGGCGGAGCGGGCCGGGAACGCCTGCGGGGCCGGGGTCGTTCCACGGGCAGGCGTGGTCCGCGCACCGCCGTCGTCGAGGTCACGGGAAGCACTACCATCGGCCAGCATCGGCGGGCGTCCGCCCACCCCCAGGTCAGGGAGCGAAATGTGCTGATCACCCACGACACCCGGCGTGCCCTTGACGCCGTGGTGGATCTGGTCAACACCGCACCGGAGGACGAGTCGGCCCCGGACGGGCTGGCGGACCTCCGGGCCCTCACGGATTTCGTGCGAAGGCACGAGGTCAGTGACGTCGGGGTGCTGTCGGAGTTCGACCTGTCGGCGGTGCGCCGGATCCGCGGGCGGTTCGCCGGGATCTTCGCGGCCCGGGACGCCCGGACGGCCGCCGGAATGATCAACGATCTGATCGCGGCCGCGGGCACCACGCCCCGGCTCACGGACCACGACGGCTACGACTGGCATGTGCACTACTTCGCCCCGGGTGCCTCCATCGCCGATCACCTGGCGGCCGACTGCGGGATGGCCCTGGCGTTCTTCGTGGTGGCCGGGGAGGAGGAGCGGCTGCGGCGCTGCGAGGCACCGGACTGCCGGCGCGCCTTCGTCGACCTCTCCCGCAACCGCTCCCGGCGGTACTGCGACAGCCGGACCTGCGGCAACCGCCTGCATGTGGCCGCGTACCGGGCGCGACGCAAGGAAGCCACGGGTTGAGACCCGCGCGGGCACGACATGTGGGATGCGACGCGATCCCCGGCGGGTGACGCCGGGGAACGCGGGTACGGCTCACAGCATCAGCAGGTCATGCAAAGAGGCCATGAGGAGCAGACACCCGATCACCGCAAGGAAGATCATCAGCGGTGGCTGGGAAAGGGCGAATAGGCATCCGCGCGGCTCGTCCTGCTGCGGCGCGGCATCGCTCTGTTTCGTGTCCAGCATCTCGCGGCGATGATGACGCAGCCGACCCCGCCCACGCGATCAACACGCCCGTAAAGAGCGGGAGTTCGCCAGAATCCGTGACGTGTGGGGTGGGGCATGATCACACACTGGGCAAGGCTTGATCATTTTCTGACCGAGCCGGACCTTCTGTGTCGTTTCAGCCCGGGTCGGGCTCGTCGCCCGCCCGGGGTCCCCGACGTCAGATCCCGTGCTTCTTCAGGATGGCCTCGATGTCGCTGAAGTCGTCCGCGGGAGACTGCCCCGGCGCGGCCGCGGGCCGGGCGGCCGGGCGGGTGGCCGGCCCCAGCTCGCGGGCCGGGGCCGCGGGCTGCGCCGCCTCGCGCGGTGCCGAGCGGGCCTCCTTGCGCTGCTTGCGGCTGCCGCCGCCGCGCCGCTCGACCGCACGGGTGGTCGCGAACAGCGCCCAGGACGCGGCGAGCGCGCCGAATCCCGCCCAGGCCGTCGGGCTGAAGGCGGTGTCGGCGGCCCAGCCGACGACACCCGTCATCACCAGGCCGATCGGGATGAGGGAGTAGGCGGCGATGCGGGCGGCCTTGAGGAAGCGCCTGCGGTAGGCCGTGACCGCCGCGATGCCCAGGCCTGCCACGGAGACGGCGGAACAGACGGTCTCGGCAATCATCCGGTCCTCCAGGCAGGGTTCGTCGGGCAAGGGACACTTCGTCCCCTCCATCCTGCACCGCCCGGACCCCCTCGGGCCATCGTCCGGCCCCACATCAGGGACATCTCCGGGTCGGCTCCTCCGCAGGTGCCGGTCGCGGCCGCCGCCGGCCCGGCGCTCCCTCCGGCCGGCCGTCCCGACGACCGTGCCGGTCCCGGTTGGGACGGCCGCGCGGGGCTGGGAGACTGGGGGCATGAGCGACTCCTCCCCCGCAGACCCCGCAGACCCCGCCGCCCCCACCGCCGTACTCGACGTGTGGTGCGAACTCCAGTGCCCGGACTGCCGTAGCGCCCTCGACGACCTGCGTGCCCTGCGCGAGCGGTACGGCGACCGGCTGGAGCTGCGGCTGCGGCACTTCCCGCTGGAGAAGCACAAGCACGCGTTCGCCGCGGCGCAGGCCGTCGAGGAGGCCATGGAGCAGGGACGGGGCTGGCCGTACATCGAGGCGGTCCTGGGCCGGGTCGAGGAGCTCGACCACCGGGGTGAACGCTTCCTGGTCGAGGTGGCCGGGGAACTCGGCCTGGACGCCGAGGAGTTCGACACGGCGCTCGTCGACGGCCGGCACATCCTGATCGTGGACGCCGACCAGGCCGAGGGCAAGGCCATCGGGGTGACCGGTACCCCCACCTATGTCATCGGCGGCGAGCGCCTCGACGGCGGCAAGAGCCAGGACGGGCTGCGCGAGCGCATCGAGGAGATCACGGACCGGCTCCTGGCCAGGTAGCGGCCGCCCTTCGGGGCGCGGTCGGATCCGGGGACCGGTCGGATCCGGGGACCGGTCGGATCCGGGGACCGGTCGGATCCGGGGACCGGTCGGATCCGGGGACCGGTCGGATCCGGGGACCGGTCGGATC